>JBEKXL010000008.1:0-97835 GCA_049512075.1 Bathyarchaeia archaeon
CCCGGCCTCCATCTCCAAGGTTATCTCCACATTTTCGTAACACACGCTCAGTATAAAGGCTTAAGTGGGGGAATTCACCGCCCGGGGCAAGCCCCGGGGTTCTCTTCCCCCACACCCTTGAAATAGACACACACAACGGAATTCTGCCCAACCCTCCGGGAATTATGACAAAAAAAAGGCGCGACGTTCCTCGCTGTCAAACGACAGCAAGGACGTTACGTTACTGTTTCTTCGGTTTCTTCATGTAGGACCATGCTGCAACGATAATGCCGATCAATCCGATGATTCCAACCAGACCCCAGAAGTACCATTTGTTGTCTGTGCTACCATAGATGTTCATGACGAATTTTTGCACTGCACCGAGTATTAGAGCTATGATGATCAGCACTATACCCAAAGCAAGAATCCTCTTATCCAAATTCTCTTGCCGCCTCCTTTCTAACACTTTACAGATAGGAATGTGGCTCGATGCTTAACCTATTTTAGCTTTTCCATCAAATGCCTGCGAAAAATCCACTGACGATTGAAACGCGGGTTTAATGAGCCCTGCACTCTCCTACGGTTCGAGAGTGCTTCTTCGACCCCAGTTTATTCTTGGAACAGGGAGGACACTGTTTTTTGGAAAAGCCGAGGTTGCGATACCTTATTAAAGACAAAGCTGAGGTTAGTTGATGCTGAGGGACAATTTGTGAAAGCGACGCTGATTGACTGTTCCTTCGGCATACTTGCTTTCAACGAAGAAAACGAGCTTATCGAAAAAGTGCTGTTCCAGAAGGAACCTCAGGTGGCGGCCAAAGCCCTTTTGGACATTGAAGCGGGCAAGATGGTTGACGCTGTTCAAAGCATCATGGACACCCTCAGGGACAAAGGCTACGACACCTTTGTCTTCGAGAACCCAAACCTGGCCAAAACCGTTGAAAAAAGATTCAACATTAGCGTTCAGGTTGACAAGCGTTCGCTGGCCGGAGAACTGGTTCATTCAAAAACTGAAGAAATCGCGATAGAAACAGACTTCGTCAAGAACGCCAAGGACTTCGGTTTGTGGATGCACGATTTCATGGTGGAAACCACCAAGCTGCGGGTTAAGGGCGCCGTGGAGAAAAGAGATTTGGTCGTGGCTCAGGCCATCCAGACTCTCGACGAGTTGGACAAGACGATAAACATGCTCATGGCCCGCGTGAGAGAATGGTATGGGATACACTTTCCTGAACTCGACAGGCTATTGGAGAAGCATGAGACTTACGCTCGCTTGGTCGTGGAACTAGGCAGCAAAGAGAATTTCACGGTTGAAAGGCTTGAAAAAGAACAAGTTCCGAAGGCGAAAGCTGAGGGAATTGCCAAAGTGGCTGAAAAATCTATGGGTGCAGATCTGAGGGACGCGGATCTGGCCCAGATTCAAGCCCTCTGCAAGGACGTGACTCACCTGTATCAGTTGAGGCAAAGCTTGGAGGGTTACCTTGACTCAACCATGGAGGAGGTCGCCCCCAACACGAAGTACATGGTGGGTTCCCTTCTTGGAGCCCGTTTGATAGCAGTGGCTGGAGGTTTGACAAACCTTGCCAAAAGACCTGCAAGCACAATCCAGATACTAGGTGCCGAGAAAGCCCTGTTCCGTTCACTGAAAACCGGAACAAGGCCGCCAAAGCATGGGATGATCTTCCAGCACACGATGATACACGACGCGAAAAGATGGCAGAGAGGGAAAATTGCCAGGGCATTAGCGGGCAAGCTGGCTATAGCCACGAGAGTGGACGCCTTCGGAAGAAGGGAAATAGGGGCAGAACTGAAAGCCGGCCTCGACAAGCGAATCGACGAAATCCACCAGAAATACGATCAGCCTCCGCCCATGCCAGTTGTGAAACCTAGGAGTGGAAAGCCTAGAAAGGACAAGTGGGGAAAGCATAGGCGTGAACGTTAAGGTTAAGCCACATCCTCTTTTTCAAGCCGTATACCAAGTCATTCTTGAAGACGGTGCACAAAGACTCGCGACGAAGAACCTGTCCCCTGGAAGAAGTGTTTACGGAGAGAGGCTTGTCAAGTATGAACGCGTGGAGTATCGAGTTTGGGACGCGTTCAGAAGCAAACTCGCCGCCGCGATTCTGAAGGGTTTAGAAACGGTCCCAATAAAACCGGGGCACACAGTCCTCTATCTGGGGGCAGCTTCAGGCACAACGGCCAGCCACGTTTCAGACATAATAGGCGAAAAAGGCCATGTGTACTGTGTGGAGTTCGCCTCAAGATCGATGAGGGATCTAGTGGATAACGTGTGCAATTACAGGCTTAACATGTCGCCCATTCTCGAAGATGCACGTTTTCCAGAGAAATACGCGATGTTCCTCACCAGAAAGGTTGATGACATCTACTGCGACATAGCCCAGTCTGAGCAGGCAAAGGTCTTGGCAGACAACGCCGACCGGTTCCTCAAGAATTCAGGATGGATAATGCTGGCTGTGAAATCCCAAAGCATAGATGTGACGAAGGAGCCATCAGAGATCTACAAGCGCGAGGTCAAGGTGCTGGAAAAACGCGGTTTCCGCGCAGAACAGATCGTGCACCTAGAACCCTACGACAAGGCGCACGCGATGATAGTGGCTCAAGACTGAAGACAACCTGAGAAGCTAGCAAGCCCATATCCACTGCTGTTATGAAAGAGATTATCTTCAACACATTCTGGCAATCCTTGTTTTCCATTTTGCCCACATTCACGGTCTTGGCTTGTTGCATTTGATTCTGAAACGGCTCGGCAGCGTAATATATACACCCTGTGTTTAACCGCAGGAAATCTTCCAACGTGATACTCATCATATAGTTTATATCCTTCACTGCGCTGGGTCTTTCGTGGCGATTCTATGGCTTACTGGGGGAAAGAGAGCTTGACAGCCGCAGAATCCACACTCAGAGAAGCTGGGTTTGTTGTTTCCGAACCTTGTCGTTCGCGGCCGAGCTGCTTCGACCTTGTAGCCCGAAAAGGTGAATCCGTCGTTTTCATGAGAGTTCAACCCGACATCGGAAGCTTGTCAACAAGTGATTCAACAGAGTTGAAAGCAATATCTGAAAGCTTCTCAGCGCCTTGCCTTTTGATAGGCGAGGAAGCGCGTGAAAAACCGCTGCAAGACGACACGGTCTACACGAGACATGACATTCTGGCCGTCACTCCGAGAACCTTCGAGAACGTCGTGGTTCACAACATACGTCCACTGATTCAAGCCAATCCAGGCGGCTACTACGTCGAGATCGACGGCGAGGCACTGAAGCAGAGAAGACAAGAGCTTGGATTGTCAGCCGGCGAAGTGGGTGAAATGGTGAGCACGTCTCGAAGAACTATCTACGGATACGAGAGGGGTATGGCGAAAGCCTCAGTGGCGGCAGCTTATAACTTGATTTGGGCGCTGGGAATCCCCGTCGCAAAATCGGTGAACATTCTTGAGAAACCAGAGAATCAACGAAAATCATGCGTGCTGACAACAGCGAGGCTCATGCTCGCAAGGAACAGGATCCTCAACAAGCTTTTCGGAAGGTATGTCCACTATCATGTCACAGCCGTCAAGAGAGCACCATTCGATTTCGTAATAAGCGATCCCAAAAAGAGAATAAGGATAATCGGAGGCATCGCAAGTAGAAAAGAACCGGAACTTGACACAAGGGTGGACGAAATACTGAGTGTCAGCAGAGTCACGCGGGCACGTCCAATACTCATAACGGAGGGGCAGCAGCAACTGGAAAAAGACATCCCGTGCATCAGCAGCGAAGACGTTTCCAGAATCAAAAACCCCGAAGATCTGATTGCAAGCGTCAGATAAGCCTTTTCTGCTCAGAACCCTTCTGGTCTCGAACTCTCTTGGCCGGTTTCCACGATTTTCTCACAAAGTCCGGATACTCCTCCAGTTCTTCGCAGCACTCTTTCAGAAAGCTCATAGTTCTTGGATCCGAGGGGTACCCAGATCCAAAATCTCCCAAAGTCTTCCCCAGTTCTGCAATCTCCTTGTCTCTTTCCACCTTCGCAATTATCGAAGCCGCCGATACGGCAACGTAGTTTCTGTCAGCCTTGTGCTCCGAAACGATGTCAACCTTGTAAGACATGCACTCCAAAATGTGTTGCTTAAACCGCTCTTCCAAAACATCAGACGCGTCAACATAAGCCAGGTCCGGCCTGAGCGCCTCTATAACCCTGGCCATCGTCTGCGCCTCCAGATAATTCAGCTTGTGAAGTTTCCTGCCACTGTTAACCACGACATCGATTTCTCGTGGCGAAAGCTTCACCACATTGAATTTCACAGCAATCCTTCTAATTTCAACAGCAAGAATCTCACGTCTATGCGGCGACAGCAGCTTCGAATCCTTGACTCCCAATTCCTTGAGCTTCGGCAAATCCTCTTCTTTGACCAGAACTCCGGCGATAACCAACGGCCCTATAACGGCGCCGCGCCCCGCGTCGTCCACACCGGCAACTAACATCCGAACCCTTCTCTTCTTTCAATGGCCTATCTGAACTTCAAAGTTATAATGCTTTATTCTCCAGCAGTCCCAGAGAGGAAGGCAACAGCTTCTTTAAGCACTAGTACGGGCAAGTTCTCCCTGTTTTCCACGGTGACCAGATGTACTTCAGCGTCGTCCCTTCCTTTTACTCTGTCTATCAGTGTATCCGCTGCCTTCCAATGGACGACGCCTACTAGCAGCTTCAGACTTTCAGCAGCCTTCAAGACAGCCTCCCTGAACTTCCTAGAATGAAGCTCCATCGGCCCGATTTCATCTATTACGATCACATCAGACCTCGTGACCGCACTCATTATCGCTTCCACGCCGATGGCTTCAAGATCTCCAACGTTCACCCGGTACCTCCCAACTTGTGGACCCTCCTTCTGAGCCACGTGCGCAAGCCAACCCTTTCTCCCCGTTTTCAGGTTCAGGATTTCGAACCCCACCCTATCACGTCCCACCCGAACCTCTCGACTCACCATGCCGCCCACATTGTAGCCCTTAGCCTTCAAAGATTCAACGATTCTCAGCATAAGCGATGTCTTCCCCACCCCTGGACTGCCAGTTAACAGCAATACCCTCTTCCTCAACCGCCCGCTCTCCAACCAGAAGTCTAATATTGGCCTAAAAGGGTTTTTCATACCCTTGACCAGGAAACAATTGAATCATGCACAACGAGGATTTGACGTCGGATTTTCCAACAGAAACAATCAAAGAAGGCAACGTGAAGGCCCTTGTCCCGAAGCTTGAAGCCTTTGTAAGGCTACCCTCCGACTACGCGCCTTCAAAAGCCCCCGTTTTCTACAACCCAGTCATGGAATTGAACCGTGACTTAGCGGTTCTGGCTCTGCAGGCCTATCAAAGAACAGTCAGCCATGAAATCGCCGTGTGTGAACCCCTGACCGCCTGCGGGCTTAGAGGCATTCGTTTCGCAGTCGAAGTGGAAGGCGTCAAGAAGGTGGTAATGAACGACATAAGCGAAAAAGCCTTTCGTCTCGCCAGCTTCAACGTGCAATCAAACGGAGTGACCAGAAAGGCAACTGTGAAGCATGAGGAAGCAAACCTTCTTCTGAGCCGCTACAGCGCACCGTACAGGCGATTCGACGCAATGGACATTGATCCCTTCGGCTCCCCAGTGCGCTTCCTTGACTCTGCCCTCCGAGCCTTGCGGGACGGAGGCTTCATAGCCATGACAGCAACAGACATGGCACCATTGTGCGGAGTGCATCCAAGGGCATGCATGAGGAAGTACGGTGGAAAACCCTTGAGAACAGAATACTGCCACGAACTGGCCGTGAGACTCTTGGCCGGTTGCTTGGCCACAACGGCAGCAAAGCAAGACATCGGCGTAAACGTGGTCTTCAGCCACCGAGCAGAACACTATGTCAGAACCTGTGCGACGACAAAATACGGCGCCAAAAACGCTGATGAAAGCCTCAAAAACATGGGATACGTGTTACACTGCTTCAAGTGTTTCCACAGAGAAAAAGAGAGCATGTTTGCAGTTCAACGTTCAGACAGATGCAGCGAATGCGGCTCAAAACTCAACATCGCCGGGCCACTGTGGCTTGGCAGACTGTTTGATTCGCGATTCGTTGAACTCATGGAAAACGAAGCCAACCAGCGAAAACTTGGGCTTGGGAGGAAAATACAGAGAATGCTTGCCATAATCAAAACTGAAGTCGAGGCACCAATTACTTATTACGTAGTGGACAAGTTGTGCGACTCCTTGAACCTTCCTGTCCCACCAGTCAAAAAGGTGATTGAAGCCTTGACAAGAGAGGGCTTTCAAGCCTCTCCAACGCACTTCAGTTCACGCGGGATAAGGTCAAATGCGCCTGCTTTCAAATTAAGAGAAATCCTGCCCAGCCTGGTAAAACAGAGCATCAAGCAGAATCGAGTTTGATCTTGACTTGACACATCTATTTTCAGCGCGCGCTGCTAATTCAAGTATGTTGAAGCACCTTTTGCATCATAGCCTTTCAAAGTCGCTCCCCTTTTTCACTTGTAATGTCAGATGTAATCTGTATTGTTACAAACCATGAAGGAAAACAGGCTGGACTACCGTTCAGAGTGGACTCAGCCCTTTTATTTGTAATGTCAGATGTAATTTTCAATGTAATAGTCAGGGACTGTAGGTGGTTTTGCCCGTGGCACAAAGCCAGAATGGTGGGTTCGGGCAGGCTTACTTCGCCGTTGCCGTCTACGTCGCGCGCGCTGACGCAGCAGAAAGCTTGCACTTTGCCGCTATCTGATTCATTGCCAAAGGTTAAATAGAAAAATGCTCATGTACGGTTCTAGAGGATTTAGGGAAAGGCAAGTTTTTCCTTTCTCCATTGCCTTTTCCCTCTATCCTTCTCTAGCGCGCGTGGAAGTCGATAGTGCGTGCGTTTATTCCATAATCTCGATGTCTTCAAGCTGTCCAAGATTCATAGCCTGAGCCGTCTTCACGATGCCGAAATCTATCTTCCTCGATGGCAGCAAAATCATCGCTTCTATCGAGTCTAGTCCTAATTCTCTAGTCCGGAGTGACCTTGCATGCCCGTCTAGGATGTAGCATTTTTCTTGGTAGCGAATGCAGACTATTGGTACTAATACCATCTTTATCGCCTCAATCTGCTTCTTTCCAACATGGGATTGTGTTGGCACCAGATCCTTAAGGTCAATCTTCTCTTTGCTGAGGTAGAATGGCACGTTATAGATAGCTTCATAATGCTCTACAATTGACAGGATACGCTGCCAAGCCTTCAGAATAGGGTCTTCTATAGGGCTTATGTCTTTGATTCGAAGGTCTTCAAGTGGGTGCCTTGAAATTTCCCTGTAACTCGTACCTTCAGGAAACCTCAACACGTACGCTTTCATGGTTCTATGCATGAGTTTTTTCAGTATGAATGCACGATGATGGCCATCCAAGACAAAATAGTCCCTGCCATTGTTCACAACTGTTATTGGTACGTCGTAATTCTCTTCGACAGTCTTCTTGAAGACCAAAGCAAGCTTGTCGTTCTCTAGAAAATCCTCTGTCGGATATACTCGTTCAAGAGGAATCTCCTCGAGATCGACGCATAGCTTGACTTGATAGATGATTTCTAGGCTCTTGACTATGCCGTTGACTCTTCTCGAAAGATCTTTCCAGTTTGCCAGTTCTATATCCCGCATTAATCCTACACATCTTCAAGCAGTCGCATCCTCTTATGTCTCTTGAACCTCTAATACTTTGTTCGCGCGCTAGATTATGCATAACGTCAACTGCGAGCATTCCTAAATCCATGATTTCTTCCTTCTCACGTTGATCTAGAGCAATGATGGACTGCAACCATATCTTGACCTTTTCGTCTGAAAAACGGCCAAGTGAACGAAAGAAGATCATGTGAGAGAAACTACCGTCCTAATTGGTAATTCATATTCCATCTTCATAAGCCAATTAAATAGTCTGCGTGTTATTGACTCAAAATGGAGGAAGGTTGTTGAGGCAGAATATTTCGCCTAAACACAGAAAAGCACTTGCAAGCAAGATTGGCAAAGCCCTTAACGAAGACATCAGAATCCTCTCAAAGGAGATGCAGGAAATTCTCGTAGACGACTTGGTTACAGCTCTTTTCAGCAGACTGGATGTCCTAACCCACGTGAAGGACGACCAAGCTAGACGTGGCCTAACGATACAATGTTCAAACGAAACTCTTGAAATGGTTCACGGTCATCCGAGACAAAGCTAAGTCTTTAGAAGAGAAGATCGTTCTCCTTTGCTGGACGCCATTTCAATAAACATGTTGCGGTCAAGTGCGTGTCTCTGAAGGATTAGGCGTTTCGACAAATATTGATAGCCGCATTCGCACTTGAATCCTGAGAACTCGTTCGAACGTGAGTCTATGATAGGCTCGACTCTTGAGAGCGGCACGCTGCATCTTGCTTGCTGTTTATGTATTTTCCATAGTAAGACAAGTTCGTCCAGAGTCAAAGGCTGAGATCTCTTGGCGCGGGTTATAAGCCAGAAGCTGTACCCGCCAAAAACGAACCAGAAAATCCACATCAGCACATCTAACATTTGCCCAGTCCACCGCCAGAGTACGCTGAAACTAACCAAACCGCGATATTTAACACATGTGAAGCAAGAAAATGGATGATCAATATCTAAATCGCATAGTCTTGGACGCCCTCTTCTAGAACGATTGCCTTGAACAATGCAACACAGCAGCGTATCTACAAAGGACCAACGTCCATGAACATGCTAGATGTTCAGAGAGAGCGACACGTATCTACTCAAGCTCATTAGAGTAGTGCCAGAGGACACTGAAGGGGCAATCATGCCCAGAAAAGCGCCGACCACCAGGCCGAATATCACAAACACTACTACAGCCAAAATGGCAATTGCAAGCCCTCCTAGCCACCCTGTCTTGAACGTATGTTTGTATACCCATATCCAAGCTAGGAACGCTAGGATATAGCCCAAGGTGCTCGCTGCTCCGCCAAGGATTCCTTCAAGAAAGAAGCCCACCCCAGTCAACACTATGAAATAGACTATCGGCCCCAGCACTGTTGCAGCCATGGCATCTCCTAACGTGGATCTTCCGCCAGTCACGATCTTTCCAGCAAGGTAAACCGGAATTGACACGATTATCCACAGTATAACAAGGCCTATTATGATCGCGAGCAGACTGAGCAGAGTGATTCCATTTGGAAATATACTTGCCGAAAGCGACATCATTTCACTCTGTTAATGCCGCTCTCATTTTATAGCTTTTATTCACAAAACATTCCGTTCAAGGTTGCGAACTTGCCTGTTGATTCGCATCTTCAGAAGACCCAAATTTCGTCAAACAGGAAAATTAGGTGCGGGATGAAACCTACGCGCGAACCGTCGGCAGCACATGAAACGTGAAGTCGTCCAAGAAGCAAAAGCGAACATAGAAACCCTGAAAAACAGTAGTTGTTGCCGAAAACGCAGTACATAAGTAACAGATCCCGCAATCTTTTACTAAAAACCATGCTGGGAAGCTGCTTTGAAGACTGAAAAAATCTTGGTGACCTCTGCTTGGCCGTACGCGAACTACCTTCCCCACGTGGGCACGGTCATGCAATGTTTGTCTGCCGATGTTGTTGCAAGATACTACAGGTTGAAAGGCGAAGATGTGCTAATGGTGAGTGGGTCGGATGAGCACGGAACTCCAACTGAAGTTGAAGCTGTAAGGCTAGGCATCTCACCAAAGCAGTTGACCGACAAGAACCATGCGAAGATAGTTGAATTGTTCGGGAAATGGGGTCTCTCTTTTGACAAGTACACGCGCACCGAAAACCCCGTGCACAAAGAGTTCGTGCAACAGCACCTGATGAAAATCTACAACAGGGGTTACATTTTCACTCAGGAAACAGAAATGCTGTATTGTGAAAAGTGTGACCGCTTCCTGCCGGACAGATACGTTGAAGGAAAATGCCCATACTGCGGTTATGAAGGCGCACGCGGAGACCAGTGTGAAGCGTGCGGACGGTTACTCGAGACAACCCTCTTGATCGAACCTTACTGTGCAATCTGCGGAAGCAAACCCGTCAGAAGAAAAACCACTCACTGGTACTTTGATCTGCCAAAATTCTCAAACGAAATCAGCAAATACCTTAATGGCAACAAACGTTTGCCAGACAACGCTAGAAACTTCAGCCTGAGCCTGGTGAAAGAAGGATTGAAACCCAGAGCGGTTACAAGAGACATCAGCTGGGGCATTGCAGCACCGTTTCCAGGAGCCGAAAACAAGAGCATATACGTCTGGGTTGAAGCCGTCTTAGGGTACGTTTCGGCAACGATTGAATACTTCAAGAACAGCCATGAAACAGAAAGATGGAAAGAGTACTGGTTTGACAAGAAATCCAAGACCTTATACTTCATCGGGAAAGACAACATTCCCTTCCACACTATAATCCTTCCAGCATTACTCCTAGCATCAGGTGAAGATTACAACTTGCCATGGAACGTCTCCACAACGGAGTTCCTCCAGTTCAAGGGCAAAAAACTCTCCAAAAGCCACAGAATCGGCATATTTAGCGACGAGGCGCTGGAGCTTTTCCCCGCTGACTACTGGCGTTTCTACCTCATCGCCACGAGGCCCGAGACCAAAGACTCAAACTTTTCATGGGAGCTATTCATAGAAAAGGTCAACGGAGATCTGAACGACACTTTCGGCAACTTTATTCACCGAACACTGACGTTCATCAGCACGCAGTTCAACGGGGAAATTCCCAGACTTGAAAAGCCCGATGAAGATGCTGAACAGACTCTCAATGCTCTGAAAGATAAAGTGGAGACAGTGGCCAACGAGATTGAGAATTGCAGGCTGCAATCTGCCGCAAACATCGTTATAGGCATCAGCCGCATCGGAAACCAGTACCTGAACGAGAAGGAACCATGGAAGCTCATAGAAGAGAACCGAAGCAAGGCCGCAAACATCTTCAACGTAGCGGCACAGATTGTCAAAGCCTTGGCAATAGTTTCGGCTCCCTTCATCCCGTTTGCCGCTGAAGAAATCTGGAAAACCCTTAACCTACCAGGAACCGTCCACGAGCAGGAATGGGATGAAGCTTTAAGGCCGGTGCCACCTGGGCACAAAATAGTCAAGCCGAAGCCTCTGTTCAAGAAGATAGATGTTGACGAGGAAGAGCTGGGAAAGAGACTAGAAAAGATCAGAGCGAACTTGGCAAAAGCTGCTTGAGGCAACATTGGACGTGAAATCTTGCAGTTAAAGATTGATATGCACGTGCACTCGTACTATTCGGTAGACTCGTTGATCACGCCTGAAGAGCTTATTTTCTACGCCAAAAAACGCGGTTTAGACGGAGTCGCAGTGACAGATCATGACAGGCTTGACGGCGCACTAAAAATAGCTGCCGAAACAGATTTCCTAGTTATCCCCGGAATTGAGGTTCGCAGTTCAGAAGGCCATGTCCTTGGACTCAATGTCAAGGAACCGGTCTCCGCAAAGCTGAGCGCAAGCGAGACTGTCAACAGAATTCATGATGCCGACGGCATTGCAGTGGCTTGCCACCCGATAGGCCTTTTCAAAGGAGGCTTGGGGAAGCGCACCAGCTCGAGCTTTGACGCTGTCGAGGTGATAAATTCTTCAGCAATCCCGTTCAGTTATGCCGTGAAGCAAAGCACGAAGATTGCCTCTCGTCTGAGAAAGCCGCGATTGGCTGGCAGTGACGCCCACTATGGTCCTGAAATCGGATGCGCTTACACCGTCGTAAACGCCGAACCCGATGTGAATGACGTAGTCAAGGCGATATGCAAAGGTCTCTGTCAACCTTTCGGCAATTCAATACCTTTGACAATTAGGTTGAAAAGAATAATTGAGGTTAACAGAAGAAGGCTCTAGATCTTCTGCTTGAAGGAACTGCTAACTTTTTTCCATTTGGTAAAGGCCCAGGTCTAGATTCGATGGTTTTTCGGGTTCTGCGTAAGGTTCCAAGTTGAAGAGCTGAGGCGCTATTGTGCCGAAGCCACTCAGTATATGAGGAGAGTTCACCCCAGTCATAACCAGAGTTACTCTTAGCTTGCCGTTCTGCTTTGGATTCACCCTTGCCCCCCAAATCACCATGGCACTACAGTCCATCATCTCGGTCACTATTTCACCAACACGGTTTGCCTCTTCGATTGTCATCTGATCGTCACCAGTGACGTGCACCAGGGCTCCCGTGGCTCCTGCATAGTCGACATCTAACAACGGTGTCCTCAGAGCATTGCGCACCGCCTCCTCTGCCCTGTTCGGTGCATCAGATTCGCCGACTCCAACGACGGCCACCCCTCCACGGCTGACTATGGTCTTGAAGTCCGCAAAGTCTAGATTAATCAAGCTCGGAGTTGAAATTGTCTCAACGATGCCCTTGATCATGTTTGCCAGGACTTGATCCGCGACTCTGAACGCTTCGCTTATCGGTAGCTGCGGCACGAGTTGCATCAACTTGTTGTTATCAATAACCACAACCGTATCGCACCTTCTTCGCATCTCGCTCAGAGCAACTGCCGCGCACTCCTTCCTGCCTTTCTCAATTCGAAACGGCGTGGTTACAACGCCGACGGTGATCGCTCCCTTCCGCCTGGCCATGTCAGCGATGACCGGCGCCGCACCCGTCCCCGTTCCACCGCCCAAACCGGCTGTTATGAACGCTATGTCGACGCTTGAAAGCATATCTTCGACACGATTCTTAGACTCCTCGATTGCCTCCTTGCCAAGCTTCGGATCGCCACCGGCGCCCAGTCCCTTAGTGAGTTTCTCGCCTATCAGCACCTTTTGATTCGCCTTCGAGACGTTCAGATGAAGAGCGTCGGTGTTTATTGCAATGCACTCCGCACACGCTATGCCCGCCTCCATCAACCGTGTCACGGTGTTGTTTCCCGCCCCGCCGACACCGATAACCACTATTCGACAGCAACCAGGCTGTCTAATTCCTCCATTTCCAGTAAAATGCCAGCTGTATTTCAGAGCGTTTTCAGCCGGGTGCATTCTAGCCAACTCGGTTCCTCCTCCAAAGCTCATCGTTGATCAGGTCACGGATAGCTACCCGAATTGCCTCCGCCCTATTCGGGTAAAACCTTTCATCTACAAGCTGATCTAATGCCTTAAGGTACGTCTCAGGCACATATAGAGTGATTAGCTTCAACTCATCTCCCTCCAAGGCACGATGAAAAGCTATTTTTGAGCTTATACTTCTGTGTAACATGTGGCAAATATGTGGCAAATATGTCAAGCCAAACCTTTTTAAAGCTTGCCCACTTTCCATTTCAGATTTCTGTAAATTCCTTCAGGCCCTAACCTTTATGTTTTTATTTCTTGTTAAAGCATTTAACGTATCGTGATGGGAGAAGATGCGCGTTCTCGTAAAGAGTTTCGGGTGCTCAACAAACTTGGCTGACGGAGCCGTTCTGGAAGGCTGTTTAGCACAAGCTGGGTACGAACTAGCTGGTTCAATTGCGTCTGCGGACGTGATTGTTCTGAACACTTGCGCGGTTAAGGGACCCACTGAGAATCGCATGATTGAGATTTCCAAGCGGGTTCCCCGGAAAAAAAAGTTGATTGTCACCGGTTGCTTGCCCTTAGTCAATTTTGAAAGATTGCAAAAAGAGGTGCCGTTCAGTGGGGTTGTAGGTCCAGCGGCGGGCGAAAGAATTGTTGAAATCGTGAAGCGTGTTTCAACCGGTGAGACAGTCATTGCCCTTGAAAATGCTGCCGACGGTTTGCCCAACCTTAGTCTTCCCCGAGTGCAGTCAAGTTCTGTGACAAGCATTGTTCCCATAAACTATGGCTGCTTGGGCTCATGCGCTTATTGCTGTGTAGTTTTTGCCAGAGGGCGTTTGAGAAGCTATGATGTCCTGGACATCGTGGAAAGGGTTAGGGAAGACTTGGACTCTGGGCTGCGGGAGTTCTGGATTACTTCGCAAGACACTGCGTGCTATGGCAGGGACAAAAGAACTAACTTGGCCGCTTTGCTTCAGGCCTTATGCGGCATTGATGGGAATTTCAGGGTTCGAGTAGGCATGATGACTCCTAACAATGTCTTGGACATTATGGAGGAGTCGGTCCAAGCGTTTCAGGATGAAAGAATTTTCAAGTTCATTCATCTGCCGGTGCAAAGCGGTGACGATGACGTTTTGAAGCGCATGCGACGATTCTACTGTGTTAACGACTTCAAAAGAGTGGTTGAAGCCTTCAGAGCAAGCTTCCCAGAGGTGACCTTGGCCACGGACGTGATTTGCGGTTTTCCAAGTGAAACCGAAGAGGCTTTCCAAAGGACTTTGCGGTTGATGGAAGAGGTTAGACCTGACGTGGTGAATGTCTCAAAGTTCTTCGCGAGACCGAAGACTGCTGCGGCTAAAATGCAAAAGGATGCTGTCCCCTGGTCAGAAATCAAACGCAGAAGCATCATGGCAAGCGCATTGGCCAAGAAGCTTTCGCTTGAGAATAATCGACGTTGGGTAGGCTGGACTGGTGAAATACTTATAGACGAAGTTGGGAAGGTTCCTGGTTCTTGGGTTGGTCGAAATTTTGCCTACAAACCAGTTGCGGTTAAGACCACTTCCAAGCTAATCGGCAAGTTCGTGCCTGTTGAAATCATAAAAGCCTTTCCAACATATCTCCTAAGTACCATCATTCAATAAGTTATTTATGATAAAATGTCCCTAATACTTCTGGAGGTTGAAATGTTTGGGCGAAGAAGAGCTTGTTGAAGTTGGACGGATAACGCATTTTTTTTCGAAAATTGACGTCGCGGTGATTGAGCTTAAAGCTGCACTGAGCGTAGGTGACACCATAGCCATTAAGGGTCCAACAACGGATTTTGAGCAGCGAGTTGATTCCATGCAGATTGAGCACAAGAATGTTCAGAGAGCTGAACCGGGACAGAGCATAGGCCTGAAAGTGTTGCAACGCGTCAGAGAGACAGATGTTGTGTTCAAGAAAACGTAGCCTCCTCTCCTTTTTTGGAATTCCATATCTTTTTGAAGCGCGCGCTTTTCGGCCCAGGCCCGGGTGTCTCTGAGTTTCCAGATGGCCTCCTGATTTCAGTTTCCGCCGCTCTTTCTCTCACGGCAGTCGTAGCCAAGAAACTCTCATCCCCAAAAAAAGGTTCTTGCCGCGCTATCTGTCATGCTGCTTAGAAGAAAGTTCTAAAAAGGTTCTTAACGCTGAACCCTTGTCTGAACGCTTCGCATCCTCATCTTTCTCTCAGTCTGACTAATAATCGCTAATTTCGGGCAGAGCAAGAGTCATCTAATTTTCAACTTCAAGTTTGATGTCCAAAAATATTCTGTTCGCGCGGTCGAGAGCGATGTCTCCGAAATTTCCTTATTCTACTCCGCACGCGTTCGCAATGCAGTGGAAAAACTCGACATCTGACCCAGGGCGTGATTGAGGGTCTACTGTGGTCTTCGTAACGTGCGCATCCTCGGTTTGCGAGCAACTAGGGCAAGCGCCGAGAGGGCTAGCAAGGCCATGTAAAGCGGGAAGGGACTTGCTGGCTTATCTGCAGTCTGCAGAACGAATGAGTAGCCTCCGACAGGTTGGATAACGTTTCCCACCCGGAAGTTGACCACACCCGAATAGACTTGTTGGTCCAGTTCCACGGTCGAGTAAGCAGTCCAGACTCCCAGGCTGAAGTTAAGTTGGGGCACTTTGAAGCTTATAGAGGCTATCCCATTTTGATCTGTGGAGGACTCACCGAGAGTAACGGTGTTATTGAGCGGGTCTACAACCTGAAAGGCGACCAGCTTGTTTGGGACGGGATCTCCGTTGAAAGTTACACGAGAATATAAGATAACTGTGTCACCTAGCGCGAACGTATTCTTGTTAGCATACAGGCTCAGGAGGCCAGGTCCGGGGTCGGGTCCAACTGAGTTCCAGAAACATATCGCGCCGACACTGTCGCATAGGATGGACATTCCCGAAGAACCCAGCAAGGTGACTTGGCTAAAAGCTATTGTGCTTAGAATGCACGAGGTTGATGCCTTAACCACCTTGAAACTAACGCGGACCAGAGTTCCGTTGCCGCTCAGTGGAGCTTGCGAACTTGCAAGCGACACGTTGACTTTCAGAAATCCAAGGGATCCGACTGCTTGGTATTGGAAACTCGACTTAGGAGGTGGGGGAAAGAATGATTGTTGAAGGATTTGGGAAAAGCTCAGGAAGGAAGAATTGTAGATGATTGTAAATCTGACAGCTTTCAAGTTTTGCGCGTTGGTGATGTCTACGGAAAAGTTGTAGTCCTCACCGATTCCTTGAGCAACGTAAATCGGGGGCGCAATACTAATATTTACGGTTGTCTGCCCCGCAGTAGCCAAATTTGAGCTGCCAATCAATCCGAAAAAAGACGGGAGCAAGACCGCAAAAAGCAGGGGGAAAAACTTGCGTAGCAAGCCTCTCAAAAGCCATGAAGGTCGTATCGCTCGGACAGTCCTACGTGTCAACATGATCTATCTGATCCTCAGGTCTTTCACGCTCTCTGCACGAGAACCGTGGAACAGATGTTGCGAGTGACTATTCTCAAACATATCCTGGGTTCGTCCACCTGATATTAAGCAGGAAAACCGGAGCAATAAACATTCTGGAATATTCCTCTATTCAGCAGTGGACGCAATAAAGGTGTAAAAAAGGGCGCGCCGTCGAAGCCTAAAATGCTTTAGCACATATAAAAGAAAGAATGCGTGGTGTATCGAATGGTTGAGTTGAAAGCACTTGATGATGCTATCTTTGACTTGTACTGTCGTCTGGGCAGTGTCGCCGACCATGAAAAAGAGTTGTTCATTTCTTCGGGACGAAACGTCAGAAAGGCTCTCGGCGAGATAGGTGAGTTGCGAGCGAGGGTGCGAAGCGTGAAGCGCGCGCAAATAGAACCTTTCTATTTCGCAAGGTGAAAGCAAGGTTCGCCACGATGGAAAAAGGCGAGTTTTGAAGGATAAAAACAGTTTGTCAATACAGCATTCTTGAGAAATGGAGAGAGACCAAGGTTAAAGTGAAGCCTATACACTCTTCTTTTTCAAAACTCTTCTAATGAGCCTATGAGTATAATCATGTTAATATTCTAGCTAATATGTGCGCTGAGTGTTGTTGCTTTTGCCTTCGATGAACAGCTTTGACGTTTCAGCCAGGCTCGTTCCTCAGCAACTCCTTCTTTGCGAAAAAAGAAAAAGGGGGTTGCGCGGGAGAAATGACATCGTATTTCAATGGACTCGGGAGATAATGTAATCGTTCACAGTTTGAAGAAACGACTCTTCTAGTTCTATGCCGTAATGTTCTGCTAGAACGAAGATTATGTAAAGCAGATCTGAGAGTTCAGTGGCCAGCATCTCCTTTGTTTTGGGTTTTTCAGGCGGCTTGAACCCTTCAAGCCCTTTAACCACGGCGGCGACCTCTCCAGCTTCTTCCAACAGGTCAGTAACCATTACGAACGGTGTCCATGTCCTACTCCGCTCAGGGTCGAGCTTGTCGTTGATTTTCCTAAAATTCTTCCAACAGAGATGCTGAGCATCGCGCAAAGTCACAGACATACGAATCACCCGCGGAGATTTGTGGGACTGGTCTAATAATGGTTTTCCAGACATGAATTCTCAGGGGATTATCTCGCAGCCATTATATTTCATATATTCAAAATCCTCTATTCGAACTTTCTCTCTTTTGATTAGTTCTTCTATCCTAGGCATTTGCTCACGGACAGCTTGTATCAAGTTCCTCACAGTATCACAGACGTGAGAATACGCCTCTTGGCTCCAACGTTTGGTAAGGGTCGCGTACAAGCATCTGCCCCCACACAGATTGAGTGCGCCGCATTGTGTGCATGGTTCGCCAACGTCAATTTTCTTCAGTTTCAAAGGATCTGCATTACTGATGTGACCGAGATAGTAGTCTTTCATTCCCCACATCGTTGGACAGGGAATTATATATCCGTCTGTCTGGATGGCATAGTTGATCCATCCTCCACCGCAACGGAGAAGATTCTTGTCTTCTTTGTGAAGAAAGGAATGGGCCACGCCGAGGATTGGGTAAAGCCGAAGGACGATGCCCTCGTTTTCCATCGTGTCAACCCAGAACTTGACAAGTCTAGCAACTCCAGGGTTGTAACACTCACGGCTCCATCGTTCGAAGTCCCTTCGCGCAAAATCATTCTTCCAAAAACCCGCATTCAACTGCCAATGAATGGAAGAAAATGAAAAATCTCCGTTGTTCAAAAGCCATGTGACTTGCGCATATATGTCAGTTTGCTCCATAACCGTCATTCTGGCAATCAACTCGCCCTTGAAACCGTTTTGCCGTATCAATTTCAAGTTGCGGAAGACTTTTTGGAAAGTCCCTGTTCCTCGATAGTGGTCTGTTAGTGCTTCATCTCCATCTACAGAAACAAGTATCGTGTGGAAACGATTAACGTACGTTGGTTTCAGATTATCAAGTAGCAAACCATTTGTCTGAATCATGAAATGCTTGACCCTGACCTTGTCCATAATTCTCCTTATTTCTTCAGTACACAGCAAGGGCTCTCCACCATAGAAAGTCAAGACGCAGTCATTGTCCTGTTCACAGAAATTCCTGAGCAAATCAATGTCGTAGCCCATCTTCTTGGGCAACGCGTAATCAACATCATAACCTGAGAAATCCTCATCCATATCGTCCAATGCTTCGCCAAAGCAGTATCGGCACTGTGAATTGCATTCGGTGGTAAGTATCACATGAAAGAACATGTTTCCCAATTGGAAGTAAGAATTCCCGCTCTTAAGCGTATTTTTCCTTGGTCTTCTTAGCCTTCTCAATATATCCCTTAAGCTCTCTTTCCTTAAGGTTCTTTTCAGGCAAGGTTTCAGGCGCGTACAGCAGAGGCAAAATTGCCAAGAACAAGAAGAGACTCGCCACAGAAAAAACGGCGGTGACAGAAACTGAAGCGACAATGTCAGGACCTACAAGTTTTTGTAGGAGATTGGAAAAAAGGAGAGGAATACCACCGAGAGCATAGTATTTTTTGCTCGAGTTTTCATAGGCCAGATCTCCCCATAATGTCATGAAGAACACCACTCCTAGCATACCCCAAGCAATTCCATCCACTACGGTGTAGAAGGACCAGCCAATAAATGACAGCGAAAAAATGCCCAACACGGCATACCCCAGGCCCAGCATTATGAAACCAGAAATAACCACCACTTTTCGACCGACAGTATCACACAGGACACCACCTACAAGGGCAAAAACAGCAGTAAAGATGGTTTCGATTGTGGCAGATGCATTAACAAAACTCTCTCCAAAATGGCTGTTGAGAATCGGAACGCTCAAGTAATTTACAAGAGCAAACATAATCCATGCAGAAAAATACAGGAAAAAAGAACGCTTTCGAATTATGGTCATGTAGGAGGACGTTTTTTTAACGGCAGACCTTTCAACTGGGTTAAGCAGAATGAATACAATCAATCCAACAAACCTCAACGCTCCCAAAGTGCCAAATTGCGTTCGGTAGTCCAAGGGCTCAATAATCATCGCCGAAATGAAAATGCCAACAAAAATAGCAAAGAATACAATAGCGCTCACACGACCTCTATTCTCTACAGCCGTGCCTTCAGTCAAATATTCCATGCTAGCTGGCATACCAAAACCCAAAGTGGCGCCCCAGAGAAAAGCCACAAAACCAACCCAAAAAAAGTTCCCCATGTCGATTGCCAAAGGTATCATGGAAGCCACCGCGCCAGAGGCCATCCAAATCTCTAAGAAACGAAGGTTTGCCGTTCCTCTGGGAAAGAAGGCTCCTATTAGGGCAGCTGTTGCAGTAGCAGCAGCGTTAATGACCAGAATCAAGAGATTTTCGTAATAACCTATACCTGATGCGATCTTACTTAACACAGTGGATGATATAAAAAACCAGATTAGCCCACCAGAGACAAGAACTATTAGTGAAGAAAGGTTTTTCCCACTTAACCCTAGATTTGATCGAAAGACTCGACTCAACGTGGTCAATGGCATCGTTAGAGCCTATATATTACTATTACAGATAAAACCTTTGGCAAAGTCATTCTCTGCTGTTGCTCTGCAGAACAGAAATGTTTTTAAAGTAATAGTGTAGAACACATATACAGGTGAGAAAGGTGAAAAATGTGAGACGCAAACCTATTAGAATTTTTGGTTGGGGCAGATAGACTCATTCCTGTCCTATTTTTATGTCCTCGTAGATTGGATCTAGCAAGTGGCTCAATAATTGCGCTGCTTTCCTCTCTTTAAGAATCTTCAAACTTGATAGAGCCGTCTTCTTCAGTTCATCCATATACTTCTTCAGTTCTTTGATCCCTTCACTGCGTGAAATAATGTTCACTATTTTTCGCGAATCGCTGTCCGATAATTTCCTTTTCTTAAGTATTGATAAAACTTCATTCTTAACGTTCATGTCTCTGAAAGCAAAGAGCAAAGGTAGTGGGAGGCATTCCTTTTCCTTCCTGTTCTGTAGTTCTTCAGGTTCATAAATGTCTATGAATTCATCGCGTATCATTGTGAGCACGCATAAAAGTCTTCCGAAAATTCCTAGCGCGTCCTCTTCTGCTTTGCTGCCCCCGCCAACAATTGCTCCTATTCTAGCATGCATTTCCGAACATCCCGATTTTTGCGTGACTATTTTCATCAAGTCTTCTGGCACTAAATTGAAGTTACCTCTTAGGTTAACTTCACTTGCAACGCCTGTTCCAACTTCAAACAAGGCTTCTTTCACCATGTCAGCTATCTCTTGTCTTTCTTCGACACGAAAATGCAGGATGGCCTCATTCAAATGCATCAAACCCTCGTAGAAAAGAACGTCTCCAGCAAGTATTGCCATATCTTGTCCATATTTGCCATAGAGAGTAGGCTTGCCTGCTTTCGTTCCTTGTTTGTCAATGACATCATCGTGTACGTCCATTGCTCCTCTTAGCAATACCAGTGATGCGCCAAGCCGTAATGTCTTGTCTGGTTTTCCTTTGACTGCTTTGCAAGCCAATGCCATCAAGCCCGGATATTCCACGTCAAGCCACACTTCTTGTACAAAGTAATCTAGTGCTTCGCGAACGTTGCGATTCTCAATGTCTTCTTCAAGTATGATTTTCTGTGCCACTTTGAATGCTGGCTTGCCATATCTGCAAAGCAAACGGTGCACTTGTTGAGCTGTAAGCAGGGCTTTCATTGTGCGTTTCGTCTCGCACTGCATGATTCTGTCATATAAGTACTACATGTTTAAAAGTTCTTAGCTCATCGCATATTTCGCTATTCGTATCTACCAATACTTGCACCTTGTTTCACGCACTTAGCGCGCGCGCTAAAGCGTATAGCAACAACACTCCTGAAAAGTGCAGTCGAATACATTCAGAAAAAAAAGGAACAAGGCAGTTTTGCACGTTAATTCAACGCGCGCGCAAAGAAACGGAATGCTCCCGTTTGGATCATGGTTTTATAGGTGTCAGAGATCCTCAAGAGTCGAAGACGCGAAGCTTAGCAGTTGATCTCTCAAGGTCTTGTTTCTTACCGTAGACGTTACACCCACGGCTTCAGCGGCGAGTTCTTCCATATGTTTCTTTAGTTTTCCCGCGTTCTTGGCCTCGAACACCGCGTCAACAAGAGCATCCACGTCCCTGTCTGCATTCTCTTTTGCCAGCAGCTTTTCAATCTTTTTCTTTGATTCCGCATCTTGCATGGCGTACAGAATTGGAATGGGCAAGTATTCGCTCGTGACCCGATGATTCAGTTCCTCGACATCGAAAACATCTACGAACTCTTCTCGCAGAATAGCTAATGTTCCCAGAATTCTCCCATACCTGGCCAATGTTTCAACTTCTTCATGTGTCCCCCCACCGATTATGGCTCCGATTCGCATGTCTCCTTCGATGCTCGCTGCCTTCATTTTCACAATTTCCAGATACTCCTCCAATGGGGCATCAGCTTTGTTCTTCAAGCTCAGCTCCAACGCGTGTGCGTTGCCGAATTCATACAGTGATTGTTTGATGGTTTCGAAAACTTTTGCCCTCTCCTGATGTGACTCTCCTAGTGATTTTCCAAAGAGCGTGAATCCTTCTATTAAGAAGGCGTTTCCTAGAAGAAGTGCTATTTCTTCTCCGAACTTGCCAAGAACTGTAGGTTCGCCATGCTTCAGTTCTGATTTGTCGATTATGTCATCATGTATATCAAAAGCTGCAGCTATCATGGCCAGTGCGGCCTGAAATGGAATTGCTACCTGCGGGTCTCCGCGAACCGCTTCAAATGCCACGGCAAAGAGCCCTGGATGTGTAACATCGTTCCAGCGTGAAACATAATATTCCAGTGCATCACGCAGTTTCCTGTATTGGATATTTTCCGAGAGAATTGTTCTCTTGGCGAATTCCAATCCGTTTTTGCTTTTTTTCGCGAGTTCTGTCAAAACTATTTCGGATTGCTTTCTGGCTTTGCTACGGCTCATGATTTATTACATTGCTTGCTCGTTCTATTTAAAAAGTGGCTGCCGCATGTGTACACATACTTGGCTTATTCCAAGTCTCGTCCTTGTATCTGCTCTTCCAGTATTGTATTGTAAGTCCTGAGGTATTGTTCGCCTTTTCTTGTTATTGTGTACACTTTTCTCGTTCTTCCGCCGTGTTGTTGTTTTTGGCTTGTAAGGAAGCTTTCACGCTCCAAGGCATTAAGTAACGGGTAGAGTGCTCCATGTCTGAGTTTTACGCCGAATTTTGTTTCTGCCTGTTTCTTTATCAAGTAGCCCCACATTGGCTGGGTCCGGATGAGTCTTAGCATTTGGATGTCGAGCAGGTTTCTGGTGATGCGTTGTACAAGTTCCTGTTTGTAGGCTTCTGCCAATTCTTTCACGTTCTTGTTATGTCCTATTCTGTACTGGTTCATGTTTCGGCTTATTAGAGTTACGTTGGAAGTGGAGGTTTCAATATGTTTTCTTATGTTTTCTTATGCTTTCTTATGCTTTCTTATGTCTGATGTAAGCATGAACCTTTATAGGGTAGTTTAGGGTTTATAGAGACTCAAGATATGTCATACCGAGGACATATCGTATCCACGTCCAACAAACAAACTGTTGGACAAATAAACACAAAAGAAGGAACAACACGATGATGAACAACACAAAAGAAGTTCAGGCCAAACTGATGAAAGGCCTGCTGGACCTGATAATACTCCAATTCCTAAACGAACAGCCCGTGCACGGCTACCAGATAATCACAAAAATCCGAAAAACCTTCGGAGTCTACTTCGGCCCAAGCACCATCTATCCTCTTCTGGGAACACTGGAGAAAAAGAGGTTCGTGAAAAGCGAATGGGACATGAGCACTGAAAGACCGAGAAAAGTTTACAAACTGACCACTGAAGGCCAGAACCTGCTGAACTTCACAGAAGACTCGCTCAACTTCATTTGCAGAAAAATAGGCACACCCGGAGTATCCAAGAACGACATGCCAGAAGCGACCATTCAACACTCAGCACTTCGCCCCTTCCTGAGAAAACTCGAAGAACCGAAACCAATAATGTAGAGTCCCACCCCCCACTCTTTTGATCACCCCACAGAATGAAAGGCCCAACAAGCTTGGAGTCGTTAAAAGCGGAGACGACGCAATTCGCGAACAATCCAACCTTACCCATAAGTCATCTTCAGCCCAAACCGAAGCAATAACGTCGGCTTCGCCAAGATGACAATACATCCCCTAACTTCTTAGTCGATCTACCACTTGACTTCTGATCTTGGTCAACCTGTTGCTCAGTTCAACAGGGTAAGAAGATGGATCTCTCAGTCTTTTGTACTTCTCTGGAAGCTCTGAAAGATTCTCCAAAGTTGCCTCTCTTATCTCTTGAAGCCTTGGCATTTCACAGGTTATCTGGCCATCTTTCATGACCTTCCTCAAAAGACGCTCTCCCTCAATCTCTTCATCCTCCAAACCGATTATGTCCTTGACACATTTTCTGTTCTCGTCTCTCTGCCTAAAGATTTGTTTCTTTCCTGGCAACGTCACTTTGCCCTTACTCAATTTCATCGTAGGAACGAAATTCCCTTCTTCAACTTTCCCCGACAATTTGTACACAACGTCTACGTAGGGCCTATCCAAGGACGTACTCATCCTCGTTCCGACGCCGAAAGCATCAATTTTCGCTCCCTCTTTCACCAGTTCCTCAATGACGTACTCATCCAGGTCGCCGCTTGCAAATATCTTAACATAATCCAAGCCGCGGTCGTCCAGAACCCGTCTCACCTTCTGACTTATGCTCAGCAGGTCTCCACTGTCCAGCCTGACGGCGTTTAGCCTGTAACCTTTCTTCTCTAATTCCTTCGCAATGATGGCCGCATTTTCTGCACCTTTCAAATCGTCGTAGGTGTCTATCAAGAAAGTGGAAGTCTGAGGAAAGGTTTTAGCAAAGGCTCTGAACGAGTCTACCTCCTTGTCGAAGAACATTACGTAGGAATGCGCCATGGTCCCGAACAAGGGGATACCGTATTTCATACCGGCTAGCACGTTGGAAGTTCCTTCGGCCCCTGCCAGGTAACTGCATCTCGCAGCTTTCATCCCGGCATCTGTTCCCTGTGTTCTTCTCAAGCCGAACTCTATCACGGATCTGCCCTTCGCCGCACGGACAACCCTTGAAGCTTTGGTGGCAATCATAGTTTGAAGGTTCACCGTGTTTAGAATGAAGGTTTCAACAAGCTGAGCCTCTATTATCGGCGCAGTCACCCTGATTAAGGGCTCTTCAGGAAAAACTATTGTTCCTTCAGGAACCGACCACACTTCCCCAGTGAACTTGAAGTCCTTCAGATACTCCAGGAACCCCTCGCTTAGTCTCTTCTCTCTCAGGTAGCTGATGTGTTCCTCACTGAATTTCACGTTTTCGAGGAAAAGCAACACTTGTTCTAGCCCAGCGAAGATGAAGTAGGATCTGTTCGGCGGCAACTTTCTTATGAACAGGTCGAAGGTTGCAGTTTCGTTTCTTCCGTTTTCAAAATAGCTGGCACACATTGTCAGCTCGTAAAAATCAGTTAAAAGGCTCATGTTTGCTTCGTCGACAAAGTCAAACTGCGGTTTTTTCATCTGTCCAGCCACAGAACACTATTACCCGTTGGTTTTAAGAATGTTTACGTTCTCTTTTTTCGAAGATTTGATTGTCTACTTTAACCTATCTCTCTCCAAGTTTTGCGAAGCACCTTTCCAGCAAACGCTTATCTGCCTTCCCTGCGGCTTTCCATCTTGATTGAGGAAGCTGCGCATGTCTATTTTGTCGATTAACAGGCTCAGACGCCTTTCCCTCGGTTTTCCCACGTTAGACGATTTTTTCCAAGGGTTTGAGCGTGGAGACTTTGTTGTCATGCGCGGCAACGCGGCTTCATTCATGTCCTTCGTCTTATCGGTGCAAACTCAGCTTCCGATTGAACGTGGCGGCCTGTCGTCTCGGACTGTTTTCGTGGATGGCGGCAACATGTTTAGTCCATATTCGGTTGCGGAAATTGCACGCGAACGCGGTGTAGACTCTAAGACTGCCTTGGAAAAGGTTTACGTGTCAAGGGCTTTCACCGCACACCAGCTTTCGTCGCTTGTCTTAGAAAAACTGTGTCTTGTTCTGCGAAAAACCCGGGCGCGTCTGCTAATCGTCTCAGACATTTCATCCTTATTTTTGGATCGCGACGTGCCCAAAGCTGAGGCCGAAGAACTTTTCATTAAAACCTGCTCCAAACTGTCTGAGATTGCATCTGAAAAACAGGCGATTGCCGTTGTCACCTATCTTCCAAGAAAGCGATCTAGAATGGAATTGTTTTTTGAAGCCGTTCTGTTCGGAAAGTCCACTGTCTTAATCAGGTTAAGAAGGAAGGGTCAGATTTTCACTTTTTCCTTAGAAGATCATCCCCGCATCAAGCCCTTCATCTGGAATTTTACGATAGAGCAAGCCCCCTTAAACTGCGTTCATGGAGGTGCAGGTTTTGGGAAGGACCGTTCCATCCTATAGACAAGCGTTGGAAGCCGAGATTGCCAGTTGGGAAGGGTTTCGAAGGGCCTTGCGAGACAGAGATCTGGAAGCTTTCGATGAAATGATGAACGCGTGCAGGATGCACGCGTCGGCTGGCAGCATGGCGACCAGGCCTATACTCATCGAGGCAATGTTCATGACTGTTTTGTTAAGCCAGCAGAAGAGGCTCATGGAGATAGCGGAAAACCTTGAGCGACTGGAAAAAAAGCTTCATCAAACTTAACCCCGTTCGAGGTTGGCTGTTTGACGTTTATCCTTCAGGCCCAGATGAGGTGGTAGTGTGGCTTATTGCAGAAAACGGAGAAAGAGTTAGACTCGTTGACAAGTTCGCATCAAAAATCTACGTTTCTGGAAATCCCCTAGCTCTTAAACGTCTAACAGAAAAAGTCACATCAGCAAGTTCGGTTGCTGATTGGCGTTTTGTTGAAAAAACCGCGGATTTCATGGAAACTTCCAAGCAGAGAGTCTTGGAGATCAGCATCAGCGACTACACAAGAGCAGCAAGTTTTGCACGAGAGCTGCACAACTTCGGCGCGGGTAAGGAGTTCCGCTTCTACAACGTTGATGTCCCGGTCTCGCAGGCGTACCTGTATGACAAGGATGTCTTTCCATTGGCGCACGTGTTGGTTATTGACTCCGGAAAAAGGCTGTACTATGAAATGCTTGACTCGGTTGAAAGCGTTGACTATCATGTTCCACCCTTACGTTTTTTGTGGCTCAGAGCGAGCGTGAAGAAAGAAGGCGTTTCGCCCAAGCTGACTGACAAGATAGACAGCATATCGTTGGAATCTGGCGATAGAACGCTTGTAATTGAAAGAGGAAGCGAAGCGGAGAAGATTCTGGAGCTGGTCAAAACTGTCAAGGAGGACGACCCAGACATAATTTTTACCGAAGGCGGAGACTCATTTCTCTTTCCTTACCTAGCCCACAGGGCCTTTGTAAACAGTGTCCTAAACAGTTTTATCTTGAGCAGAGACGACGTTCCCCTGAAAGCCAGCAAAGGGCAGGGAACAACGTTCTTTTCTTATGGACGAGTCTATCACAAAGCACCCATGCAAAAACTCGTCGGCCGAGTTCACATCGACGTAAACAACACGTTCATCTACACCGCCTGCGGTTTAGAGGGGCTGATTGAGGCTTCAAGAACGTGCAGAGTCCCCCTTCATCGAGCTGCAAGAGCGTCTATCGGAACCATAATGTCCTCCCTGCAGCTTTACACCGCGTGGAGAGACGGCATTCTCATTCCTTGGAAGAAAAACGAGCCAGAGTCCTTCAAAACCGCATGGGAACTGCTCGTCGCAGACCGCGGCGGCTTCATTTTCGAACCTAAACTCGGCTTTCACACAGACGTCGTGGAAGTTGACTTCACCTCCATGTTTCCAATGCTGATGCTGACGCGGAACATTTCGGCCGAAACCGTTCT
This sequence comes from Bathyarchaeia archaeon, assembly GCA_049512075.1. GTDB lineage: Archaea > Thermoproteota > Bathyarchaeia > Bathyarchaeales > Bathycorpusculaceae > JBEKCD01. The sequence continues at coordinate 27,370 of JBEKXL010000008.1, forward strand.
GTGCAAATGCTGCCCAAACTCCAAGAACAGAGTTCCAGAACTCGGGTACAACATCTGCGAGAAAAGAACGGGCATCGTGCCCAAAACATTGGAGCTGCTCTTGAAGAAACGTTTGAAATACAAGAGTCTGATAAAGGAAGTGAAAGACGAAGGCTTAAGAAAAATCTATAACAAGAGGCAGACAGCCCTCAAATGGGTCTTAGTCACCTGTTTCGGCTATTTAGGCTACAGAAATGCACGGTTCGGAAAGGTTGACGCCCACATCGCAGTGTGCGCTTTTGCACGTGATTCACTGTTGAAAACTGCCAGGCTAGCCGAGCAACATGGCTTCGAAGTCATCCATGGAATCGTGGATTCCCTTTGGCTTAAAAAACCAAACGTTTCTCCGCGAGAGGTTGCAGAGTTCTGCGGCAAAGCTTCAGAGGCCATCCGCGTTCCCTTAGGTGTCGAAGGAAAATATCGATGGATTGTTTTTCTCCCATCGAAGGTTTTGAAAGGTGTCCCAGTTCTAAACCGGTACTATGGAGTGTTTGAAAACGGCGAAATCAAACTGAGAGGAGTGGAAGCTAGACGCGGAGACACGCCCTTCTTCATCGCCAAGGCCCAGATGGAAATGATCAAGACACTCGCAGGAGCCAACAGCTTGGAAAGTTTCAAGGAGAGAATTCCAGAGGCCTTGGAAGTTTTAGGAAACTATGCTGGCAAGCTGGTTGAAGGCAAAGTTGATGTGCCAGAACTGCTGATTGCCAAAAGGCTTTCAAAGTCTCTCGCTCGCTATAGCCACGACGTTTTCCAAGCCATCGCCGCCAAACAGTTGAAAAGGGCCGGTTTCGAAGTGCACGCGGGGCAGACGGTTCAGTACGTGGTAACCAACGCTAAATCCAGATGGATTAACGAGAGAGTTACCGCTGCCCAGCTGCTAAAGTCTAATACGCGTTATGATGCAAAGGAATACGTGAAGATGCTGTTTTCTGCCGGTGAAACTCTACTCGGAGTGTTCGGGTACACGGCAAGCAAGATTCAGACCGAAGCCGTTTGCCGAGAAAAACAGATTGCACTGTCATGAAGATGAACCTACAACAACTAATCGCGTCAGCCAAACCAGCCGCTCAAAATCCAATTCCTCTACTTCTTTTTCTTGAAAAACAATTGACGGAATATTCCAACTTCATTAAAGGGAGAGAATCACCTATGGTTTAGGTTTTGTCCAGCATGGAATTCTCATCGCAGTGGCATGCTGATCCTTCCGACTTGCGTTCTATTTTGCTATCATGACTTCAGTTGCCTTTACAATTACTTCTGCTTGGTCGCCAACCTTTATGCCCAAGTCTTCCGCCGCTTCCTTTGAAATCATGGCTGTCACGGTGGCTGGCACCGTTATCTCGACTTTGACTTTTGCCATCAAGCCATCCTTCTCGACATGAGTGACCTTTCCCTTCAATCGGTTTCTGGCGCTGATCTTCAATCTTTTCACCTCCGTCGTACTTTCCTCACCCAGAACCTCGCCCAAGTATGCTGCCAAACGCTCGTACTCACTCAGCAGGCTCTTCCCCAGGTCGCTGAGTTCGGCCCCACCGCCTCCTGACTTTCCGCCTCTGAAAGTTATTACAACAGTTTCACCGACTGTCTTTTCGATCTTCTGCAAGTAGTTCCAAACGTAGCGATAGGACATGCCTAATTTTTCGGCAGCCATTGAGATAGATTTTTCCTTTCCTATTTGCTCGAGAATCTCGGCTCCGCCCTTGCCTAGTAAGGGTCTTCCATTTTCTTCTATCCAGATTTTGAACGAGAACCTGTGTTCCTTTTGGGCAAGCATTCTGGTTTTCTATTATTGCACCACGTTTATAAGTCCTACTTTGGAAAAACCCCCACCTAAACTGGCGACGATGACCCTGATCAAGAGTTCGCATCAGGCACATCCCGTTATCTTAACCGCAACTGCGTCGAAAGCAACGATCGCACTTTAGCGCGCGCGCTCTCCATAATGCTTATTAGCTTAGTCGATATGAATTCAAAAACATAACGGTGAAAAAGAATGAAAGCATGGCAAAAAATCTTAATTGCTGCCGTAATAGCGACAGTCGTAGTGATCGTGGGAACCATAGCTTACTTGGATTTCTCCCCGACACCACGCCTGTACATATCCACGACCACGAGCCTCTACGACACTGGATTACTCGACCAAATAAAAACGCAATATGAAGCAACTCACAAGGTTAGCATCTACTTCAATCCACAGGGAACAGGTGTCGCTCTCGCGGATGCTGCAGCCGGAGAGGCGGACTTAGTTCTAGTTCACGCACCGTCATCGGAATATCCTTACCTTGCAAATGGCACCTTAGTCTGCAGAAAAATCATCGCTTGGAACTACTTCACCATAGTTGGACCCAGCTCCGACCCGGCCAAAATCACTGGCAAAAACGCTACTGAAGCATTGAAAAGCATACTAGCATATGGAAGAAGCCGAGCAGGCATTATAGTTTGGGTTTCGAGAAATGATGCCTCCGGCACGTACACGAAAGAGGTAAGCCTCTGGAAATCAGCAGGCTACAATTGGACGACAATATCAAGAGAATCGTGGTTTACGAGCACAGGGCAAGGCATGGGCGCAACGTTGCAAGTGGCTGACGAAAAAAGTGCATACACGCTGTCAGATTTAGGAACTTACCTTGAGTATTCACGTGGCGGCACGATCTCTTCAGCAGCGCTAATAAAAGGCCCTGATTATTCCCTGCTTAACGTCTACAGCGTTTACGCAGTGAACCCACAGAAAGTCAGCAACGTCAGCTTCAGCCAAGCCATAACCTTCATAAAATGGCTTGTTTCAGACGCAGGCCAACAAGTGATCAACAACTATGGCACAGGCAATTATTCGCAACCCCTATTCTATGGCGCAGTTCAACCCCTCAAGAACAACAGTCCGCAGCGCGACGCGTCTTGGATAAAGCAATACGCCTTCTTCAACGGCACAGAATGTCCAACGCAATACCAGGATGACCATCCAGAGCTCTATCCTTAGAGGCAAGAATGAATGAACCAGATATTAGAGGGCATAATGAAAGCTTTCCAACTGATCTTTTCTGGCGATCCAACCCTCTATGGCATCGTTTTCCGCTCCCTTCTTTTTTCTGGAGTTGCAGCAATTCTCGCCGTGCTCTGGGCAACGCCAATTGCGATGCTATTGGGCTTGAAGAATTTTCCTGGCAAGTCTATAATTAAAGGTTTTTTCACGGCTTTAATCGGCATCCCCACCGTGGCTTTAGGCCTATTTCTTTGGTTGATTCTTTCAAAGGAAACTGGACCGTTGGGATTTTTGGGATTGCTTTATTCTCCCGGAGCGATCATTTTGGGCGAAGCATTACTTGTGACACCTCTGATTGTCAGCATTGCCACAAATGCCATCGAAGCTGTCGATCCCGAAATGATCAATCTAGCTAAGACTTTAGGTGCTTCGGAGTCCCAGGCTTCGATCGCCGTTTTGAAGGAAGCGATCAACGGGATCGTTTTTTCGAACATTGCCGGTTTCAACCGCGCGATTGCAGAGTTGGGAGTTGCCCTGATGGTGGGCGGCAATCTTGCAGGTTTAACTGATGTCTTGACGACGGACATTTCGTCTGACACGGCACGCGGCGACTTCCCCACGGCCATTGCCCTCGCCATAATTCTGCTCGCAATAGTTTTTGGCATAAATTTAATAATAGTTATCGCCAGAAACCCGCGGGTGCTCCTCACCCTCGGCAGGATGCCCCAATAAAGCCTCAATGAATTATATGGGTCAGAGGCCGAGAAATGACGGTGCTTGCAGAGTTAAAAAGCCTGACGCAATGCTTCGGCAATAGGGTTGTGTTGGACAATGTCACCCTGCAAATTCAGCAAGGCGAAATACTAGCATTGCTCGGGCCTAACGGGTCTGGAAAAACCACTCTCTTGAAAGTTCTCGCTTTTCTTTTAAAACCTAAAAGCGGAGAAATCAGATTTCAAGGCGAAATAGTCACGGATAAGAATTCAGAGAGAATGCGGCTGCAGAGTGGATTGGTGTTTCAGAGAACAGTGCTCTTCAGCACTTCTGTGTTTAACAATGTTGCTTACGGTTTGAAAATGCGAAAAACACCGAAATCCGTGATTAACGAAGAAGTTAGGAAAGCACTGAAACTCGTGAAGTTGGAAGGCTTCGAGAAGCGTTCGGCTAAGAAACTTTCAGGTGGAGAACAGCAAAGAGTGGCGTTAGCCAGGGCGTTGGTCTTGAAAAACAGGCTCCTTCTTCTAGATGAACCCACTGCAAACCTAGATCCAAAGAACGCTTCGATCATTGAGGAGATCATCCTCACAGTTAGTCGCGAACTGAAAACCACGATTGTCATGGCTACACACAACATGTTCGAGGCCAAGACTATACCTCACCGGGTTGCGTTGATAAATAATGGAAGAATAACCGAAGTTGGAGCAACATCAGATATTTTCACCAAGCTTTCGAGAAATTTGGCGAGTTTTGCGGCGGTTGAAAATACTTTTCTCGGGACTGCGCGAATAACAGAAGCTGGCACAACGATTGTGGATGTTGGTAATGATGTGCAGATTGAGGCGGCTTTTGCGAAGCAAGGCGAAACTTCCGTCTTCATAAGTCCTCAGGACATAATTCTCTCAAAAAAGCCCTTCGAATCCAGCGCCAGAAACGTGCTCATGGGCAGAATAAATCAGATTTCGGACATAGGTTCGCTTGTTAAGCTGACTGTTGACGTGGGAAAGCCGTTTACAGTTCAAATAACCAAACGGTCTTTTGGCGAGATGTCCCTCAATCTAGGGGCAGAAGTTTTCATCATCTTTAAAGCGTCAAGCGTACAGGAAATTTAGATAGCGCCTTTTCTTTCTTCTGACAGCTCATACAATAGCACGCGGTGGGGCGTTGCCAAATTCAGACAAAAATGGGTTTTAATTAGTGTTTGTTTTTTTTGGCGTGAATTCGGATGCTTTTGACGGGAGAATAGTCAACGTTTTCGAGAGCAAGAAGCTGGTCCATTACGCTCGCTGAGTTGGTTAAGGACATGGGGTTCGCCCGTTCAACGGTGGTCATCCATCAGGAGCGGCTTGGAACGGAAGGACTCCTGTTGAACTAAAAAAGCAGAGGGCGTCTAAGGCCCAGATCCCTGTACCGCCTTACAGGCACTCCCACGCCTAAAGGAGCCTCATCACCCAGTATCGTTGCCCGAAGTCTCGAAGCTCAGAAAGGCCAGCAGACACGAGAAGGTGGCCTATTGCAAACTCGCAAAGAACGCGTACGCAGCCCAAAACTGCCAGCTAACCATAAAACCAAAATAAAATGTTTTTGCCTGAACTTAGCAACAAGCTGGCGCGCAAAACCCGCTAGATCACGTTTGTGAACAAGTCAAAATCCAGCCGACTTCTACTAGACTGCCTTTCTCTCCTCAGCTAACTCATACAATATTACAAGAGCCTCACCCAATGAAATCTTTAGCCTAGACGCCAAGTCCGTAGGCGTTGTCTCAGGTTTTTCGGAAAGAATAATTAGTCTTGTGTAGGCCTTGTGATTCGGGTACATAACCAGTGAGTGAACCGTCACAACCAATATAGGCCACAGCGTCTCCTTCACACAATCTTCAATGTTCATAGCACATCAACAACGATTTACGTCGGAAGAGAAATATTCGGTTTGCCCTTCAAACATGCATGGTGAAGCAGTTATGAATTGCGTACAGAAAAAAGTCATGCCTTCTTTCCTTGCCTCACTCACGCTTGGCGAGGCCCTTCAGCGCATTGTTACCACAAAGTATATCTCGGCAGGAAAGTGATTAGAGCCTTCAAATTCATGAGGTTTAAGTGAGAATCGATGACCATAAAGGCCGTAATCTTCGATTTGGATGGGACCATTACAGCCTTCAACCTCGATTACATGACGCTAAGGTCGGAAGTCAGAGGCTTCCTCATAAGAACTGGCGTGCCGGCATCGGTTCTATTCGTGAATGAGAGCATATTCGACATGCTTAACAAGACTGAGATTTTCATGAAGAACAGCGGCAAATCAACGAGAACCCTTGAGAAGGTGCGCAATGAAGCTTTGGCCATAGCTGAAAGACACGAGTTGGAAGCCGCAAAGACCACGTGTCTGCTTCCAAACGTGCTCGAAACGCTGAAGATCTTGAAGGAAATGGGTTTGAAAATCGGCCTGTGCACTGTCAACAGTGAAAAATCCGCGAGCTACATCCTGAAAAGGTTTGGAGTCGCCGGTTTCTTTGATGCGGTAATTCCACGCAACAAGGTCAAACGTGTTAAGCCGAGCGGTGAGCATCTGGAGGCGGTCTTGAAAGCTTTGAAAGTCAGTCCGAAAGAAGCGTTGCTTGTCGGAGACGCAACACGCGACATGGAATGTGCCAAAGAGTTGAAGGTCATGGCCGTGGGCTTGTCAACGGGGGTTTCCACCCAAAAAGAGCTGATGAACGCTGGAGCAAACTATCTTGTCACGTCAATCGCGGATCTGCCCAGCTTGGTAGAAACCGCCAAGCTGGACGCGAAACAAAACCGGAAAAGGCGTGCAGGCCTAAAATGAAGTTAGGCTGGCTTAAAACAGTATCTCGGCCATTGTGGCCACGGTTGAGCCACCTGGCATGTTCCGAAGTCCATCTTCAGTTCCATTCCTATCTTGATTTGTTCCAGAGCCACCCATTTTATCATCCCTGGGATCCTTAGACCGTTTGCAAGCTGGACGATGCCCATTGCGTACGGTGCCATCGACTGGAATTGGGCTGGAGCAATGTGTATGACCGTGTAGGTTACCAGTTTTCCTCTCGACGGAATTTCAGTCCATTCAAAGTCTTTCGAATAGCAATTGTCGCACAGGGGTCTCGGCGGAAGATGCACCTTTCCGCACTTCGTGCACCGGCCTCCCAACAGTTTTCCCTGGTTGATGTGCTTATAGAACTGCTCTATCGTAAAAGGAGCCTGTTCGGACATTCTCAGGCTCTCCTGTAAATGTGAACGGTGGCAGTTGCACCAGAACCGCCCACGTTGTGAGTTAAACCGATTTCTGCATCTTTGACCTGCCGCCTATCCGCTTGCCCGGTTAACTGCAAATATATCTCGTAGGCTTGGGCTGTGCCCGTGGCGCCAACAGGATGACCCTTGGCCTTCAACCCGCCACTCGTGTTCACAGGTATTCTTCCGCCCAGCTTCGTCTCTCCCCTCTCAATCAAACTCCCGCCTTGACCTGGCCCGCAAAAGGCAAGGTCCTCATAGGCTATCAATTCGGCTATCGTGAAACAGTCGTGGACTTCCGCCACGTCAATATCGCTTGAGCCAACTTGAGCCATTTCATAGGCTTTCTCAGCAGCCACTTTCGCAGCCGTAACGGACGTTAGACTCTTCCTTTCGTACAGTCCTATAGTGTCACCGGCCTGACCGCTACCAACAATGTCGATCGGCGTATCAGTGAATTTTCTGGCCAGTTCCGGCGTGGTCAATATTAAGCAGCTGGCTCCGTCGGTGATGAGAGAGCAGTCGTACAGTTTGAGAGGCCACGCAACTACGCGCGAGGATAGAGCAGCTTCCAGTGTTATTTCTTTCTGCATGTGAGCCTTTGGGTTTAGGCTTCCGTGATAATGGTTCTTCACGGCAATCATGGCAAGATGCCGTTCCGTCGTCCCGTACTCGTGCATGTGTGCAGTAGCCATCAATGCATACAAGCCTGGAAAAGTCATGCCGTTCCACTGTTCGAACGGATAGTCCGAAGCCATAGCAAGATACTCTGTCACTTCCGCCGTAGGCCGGTGCGTCATCTTCTCAACACCTCCGACCATTACAACGTCGCTGAGGCCCGAACGAACAGCGCAAATCGCGGCTCTCAAGGCTGCACCAGAGGAGGCACACGCTGCTTCCGTCCTCGTAGCGGGCACATGCCCCAACCCTATCCAGTCTGCCACAGTAGCGCCCGTGTGTCCCTGATGCTCATACGATTCGCCCATGTGGCCCACGTAGAGGGCTTGAATATCCTTCTTAGGATCTAGTTTCGGACAACGGTCAAAGGCTTCTTTGGCTGCTTCCGCAAAAATCTCCCTTGCGTAGAGTCCTTCAAGCTTTCCGAACTTTGAAAGACCAACAGAAACTATCGAGACCAACGGTTTGCCGTTCAAGAAGCATCTCCCAACATTGACACTGTCCACGTGGAAAACTGATTAAAGCCAAAACGCGTATTTAAGTTTCTTCAGCCACTTTCAGTCTTTCTCTTGGAAGAAAGCTCTACAGAACCTAAGAAACTGGGGTTTTCAAGTGAAAAAAGGATGTGGGGATTATTTCTTCTCGCCATAGGTCTTTTTAACCCACGCTCGTGTTTTTTCCATGTCTTCTCTGAAGCGTTTCAGTTCGTCTGGTGTTCTCTTCGGGGCTACCGATTCTTCTGCTGGTGTTGCGAATACGTCTAGCAGGTCTCCTTTGGGCTGTTTGGACATGTTTATGTTGACTTTGAGGCCTATGTTCACTTTTTCAGGGTCTACTTCTCGCATGGTCATGGGCAGACAGGTGTTTGTGCCGTCGATTCTTACCATTGCCCCTACTAGGGGTTGAAGATGTGCCATCGAGGGCCAAGCGATTGCCATAACCGTGTACGAGTGGACCTCTCCCTTCTTCGGAAGCTCGATCCACTTCGTTTCTTCCAGTCTGCATTTCGGGTTGAAGCAGTGTGCTCTTGGCGGGCAATATACTAATCCGCATTTTGGACACTTTGTTCCGTACAGCTTCCCTTCCAAGATTCCTATGAAGAACTGTGACACTTTACCGTAGCTGTGGTTAAACAGGCTTCCATGCGGTCTGTGGACGATTAAGAACTTCTCAGGTGCCAAACTGTTCAGCGTCGGTCCGTCATTCATCTCTATTATTTTCCAGCCTTCAGGTGTCCACCCGCCTTTCCGTTCCCATTCTTCCCAGTGTTTCTCATCGATTTTCTTTTCCTTCAGCAATCTCTCTGGTCCTGGCTGCTTCATCTCTTCTACACCTCCAAGACTACGGCGCCTGCCTGGCATCCTGTGCCGCCGTGCCCGTGGATGAAGGCCTTCTTCGGGTTGCTCAGCTGTCTACCTGGTGCGCCCCACTTCTTTCCTATTTGGTTGCCGAGTTGCCAGTAGCTGTCGACGACTTGGGCGATTGACGTTGAGCCTACAGCGTGCCCCTGCGCCGTTAGCGCTCCGCTGAGTTGACAAGGAAGCTCTCCACTGGGCTTGATTATACCCTCGCGAACCATATTCTTGCCCTCGCCTCTCTTGCAGAAATCAAAATCCTCCAACCCGGCCAGTACTACTCCTGCGTAGGGGTCGAAGATTTCGACGAAGCTGATTTCCTTCCGCGGGTTCTCGATTCCAGCGTCTTTGTAAGCCATTCTTGCAGACACTCTTAGAGAGCCAAAATTGAGCAGATCTGGATAGGGTGACATCGGTTTTGGAACGGTCTTCGGCCAAATCTTTTCATCTTCCGGGTACATGCCTTTCCACGCGGGGTTGTCCGGGCGGTCCCCGACCCTCATAGTATCGCTCCCGAAGCCTACGCCAGTTATCCAAATGGGGTCGTCAGTAAGTTTCTTCGTCATTTCCTCGTTCGCCAACAACAGTGCAGAGGCCCCTTCACTCGTCATTGCACATTCATAGTTGCGGTATGGCCAAGATATCAAACGTGACTTGTACACGTCGTCCACCGTGATCTTTGTGAAACCATGCTGAGCGGGCCATTGCGCATAAGGGTTGGCGAGGGAGTTGTTGTGGCACATGGCGGACACTTCAGCGAGGTCTTCTTCCCTATCTCCGTACACGTGCATCCGCCTTGCTTCCATGGTTGCGTAGAAAGCGTTGTACGTGAAGCCCGAAACGAAATCCCAGTCTGTGTCTCCAGCTATTGCTATTGCCTCGTTGACCTTTTGGATTGGCAGCTCATTCATTTTTTCCCAGCCGACCACGAGAACCACCGGGAACATGCCTGAACGCACCCACAAAGCCGCGTTTATTATGGCGTCTATCGGAGTTGCTCCTCCCGACTCGACCCTGTACGAAGGAACGCCGCTCAAACCCAGGTAGTCGTTGATTATCCAGTGCATGCACTGCTGTTGTTCGAGAATGTCGCTGAAATATGAGTAGCAACACGCGTAACCTTTCTTCAAGAAATCGCCGAGTTCCAGCTCTGGAACGTCGTCAAGTATCATTTTGACTGCTTCTGCGCACATTTCTTCTTGCAAGGTATGCCTAGGAAGGTCAAATCGTGAAATGCTGCCTGCGACTATTCCGACTTTTTTCAATTTTCCACCTCAAATTTCGAAGATGTAGTTAGTGAATTTCAAGAACTATAAGACATTTGCGATGGGCAAGCGTATTTTTCGTATGTGTCCCCAATAACGGTGCCATCGGTGTTTTGAAGGTGCACCACACGTACTCGCCAAGAATAGCAAATCGAACTAATATTTCAAACCTCAAAGCGGGCGTTTCTACATAGGTTACCAAAGTCAAAACTCGAGCAATGACACAGGGATTTTCTCCTGCGTCACTATCAAACCGTCTATGATCCTGATACCTTAAGACACAACGGTGCACTATTCAAGGTTCTGCACTTTCCGGTATGTGTGCGCGCAGGGACCCTACCCGGAGTCTACTACATGATCCAAATATAACTCAACATTGAGCACGCACCTTGCTGTTCGTTCTACGCGAGCTGTAGTGTTCTTGACTAGAAACTGTGATTCTTGCGATATGTTACACGTTGCGTTCGTAAGAAAACGGCGTATGATGGACTTGGCGCATGCATGACAGTCATCCTTTTATAATTTGTTCTGGCTTCGTATCTTATGTGCAAATCATACAATTGTCAACGGCCCTTCCCCGCAATGAATACTCAACCAAAAAGCTGATGGAAGAGTTTCCGTGCAAACTTCCTGAACCCGTTGTGCAAAACGTGCTTAACCTTGGAGTCTCAAAACGTTATCTGATCAGCCAATCAGCACTAACGACAGAACCAGAAACGGTAATGGACGAAACCAGCCTCATTAACCTGTGCTCCGAGGCCTGTCGAAAAGCCATTCAAGGAGCCGATCTCTGTTTCAGAGACATAGACTATCTCATCACTGCCTATGACGCGAACCCTTTCCTGAGCCCCGGCCTCAGTCAGCTACTGGTGCCGCAGTTAGGCCTAGATTCTTTTGTTAGACATGTTAACGCGCAGGGAATAGCCAGCACAGCTTTTACGAAAACATTACAGCTCGCGGAAGACTACCTTGCTGCACGCCCGAAAGACAATGTACTCATTTGCATCTCAGGAGTGAGCTCATACTGGTTCCAAAACCAGGTGCGAGGTCTAAAAGACGTGATGGAAATCGGAAAGATTGGTCTGATTCACGACAGCAGGAGAAAACAAATGGAACTGAGGAAGTGGGTGGCCACGATGCAGTTTTTCCTGTTCGGAGACGGCGTGGCCGCTGCGGTCGTGTCGAACAAGAGTCAGGGCTTGAAGGTTGACAAGATTGTCGAAGTGACGAATATCGATTCAAAGGACTATCTGGCTGGCTATTCTAGACTCTCTTTCTTAAATGAACCGTTCAAGTTCGGCTTTCACTCACATCTTGGCAAGGAAATTCCAGACTTGGGAGTCAAGTACACAGGTCTGGCGCTTGACAGATTGTTTGCAAAAGAAACAAAGAACAGAATGAAAGCTGCGAAGAAGTGGGCAGTTCACACGGGTAGCGAAAAGATACTTGACGCTCTGGCTGAACACCACGGCGCTGAGAAAGAAAAACTCAGAGAGTCGCACGAAGTTCTCAGAGGAAATGGCAACCTGGCGGGAGCAAGCCTACCCTTCATTCTTGACAAGATAGCCTCGACGAACAAGTTGTCAAGGGGCGACACCATACTTATGCTTGGATACGGGTGGGGATTCTCGGCGTCGGCAGGCCTATTGGAATTTTGGAGTTGAAGATTTTCCCAGAAGCCCGGCTCATTCGACCCCCGACCGATTGTTCTCATGCGTTTTGAACCGATAGTAAAATATCTTTCTAGGTCAATGATGATAGTAACTCAAAGCAGCACATAGTCATTATTGGGGGCAGAACACTGCGATGTTTGACAAGAAAAAAATCGATGAATTGAAGAAGGAACGCGAACGTTGGGAACAGACAACGTTGCCAAACTGGATCAGACAATCCAGCGAAAGGAAAAACGAATTCCGTAGCAGCTCCAACATGCCCATTAAACGGTTGTACACGCCCGAAGACGTCAAAGACCTGGACTATTTACAGGACCTAGGCTTCCCCGGGGAGTATCCTTTCCTTCGTGGTGTGCACGCTACGATGTACCGTGGCCGTTTTTGGACGATGCGGCAGTTCTCAGGGTTTGGAACAGCAGAACAGACGAACAAGCGTTTCAAATACCTCCTCAAAGAAGGCGAGACGGGCTTGAGCATTGCCTTTGACTATCCGACGATAATGGGCTACGATTCGGACCATCCCATGGGAAAAGGCGAAGTCGGCATATGTGGAGTTGCAATTTCGTCATTGAAAGACATGCAAGTTCTGCTGAATGGAATTCCACTTGACAAAGTCACCACGTCCATGACAATAAACGGACCCGCAGCCATGCTGCTGGCCATGTACGTTGCGGTAGGCGACAAGCAAGGCATATCAAGAGAAAAACTCGGTGGAACAACACAAAACGACAATCTGAAAGAGTACTTCGCTCAGAAGCTGTGCATATACCCGCCAAAATCCTCCGTGAAACTCACAACGGACATCATAGAGTACTGCGCGCGAAACTTGCAAAGGTGGAATCCCATAAGCATAAGTGGATATCACATCAGAGAAGCAGGCGCAAACGCCGTGCAAGAACTCGCATTCACCATTTACGATGGAATAACATACGTGGAATCCACTCTGCAGAGGGGACTGAAAGTTGATGAATTTGCCCACCGATTGTCATTCTTCTTCGCCTCGCACAACGACTTTTTCGAAGAACTGGCCAAGTTCAGAGCTGCCCGAAGACTTTGGGCAAAGCTCATGAAAGAACGTTTTCACGCCAAGAACCCAAGATCAATGTGGATGCGCATGCACGTTCAAACTTCCGGATGCACGCTCACGGCACAGCAACCCTTAAACAATATTACTCGCACGACGATTCAGGCCTTGGCAGCAGTTCTAGGAGGAACACAATCATTGCACACGAATTCATTCGACGAAGCCTTAGCGCTGCCCGGCGAAGAAGCCGTCAGAGTTGCACTGAGAACACAGCAGATAATAGCCCATGAGAGCGGAGCAACAAACACGATAGACCCGTTAGCAGGTTCATACTACGTTGAAGCTTTAACAAACGAAATGGAAGAAAAAGCCACGGAGTACATTCAAAAATTAGATGATATGGGCGGAGCAATGGTCGCCATAGAAAAAGGGTTCTTCCAAAAGGAAATAGCCGACAGCTCCTACAAGTACCAGAAAGAAATAGACGAGAGGAAACGGACAATAGTCGGCGTAAACAACTACCAAATCGAGAAAGAAGAATATCCGATAAAGCTTTTGAGGGTAGACCCCAAGGTCGAAAAAGAACAAGTCGCCAACCTTCAGAACGTAAGAAAAACGAGAGATAACAGGAAGGCTGAAGAAATGCTTGACAAGCTTGAGCTTTCAGCAGAAAAAGATGAAAACCTTATGCCTGCAATAATTGAAGCAGTCAAAGCCTATGCGACCCTTGGCGAAATCTGCAGCGTGCTGCGGAAAGTTTATGGAGAATACAAGGAGCTAATTGTAATTTGAAGAGGCGGAAAAATGGAAGATGCAAGAAAGATTAGGGTTCTAATCGCGAAACCGGGCCTTGACAGTCACGACAGAGGCGCCAAAGTTGTTGCGAGAGCCCTCAGAGACGCTGGCATGGAGGTGATTTACACGGGTCTCAGACAGACCCCGGAACAGATCGCTGAAACTGCCCTACAGGAAGACGTGGATGTTATAGGCCTGAGCATTCTTTCAGGTGCCCACAAGACTCTCTTCCCGAGAATAATGGAGCTCTTGAAAAAACAAGGGTTAACAGACGTGATGGTGTTCGCTGGAGGAATAATCCCCGAAGAAGACGTGTCTGAGATGAAAAAGCTGGGAATAAAGGAAATCTTTGGGCCAGGAACCACGACCGAAGAGATAATACGGTACGTGGTGGACAACCTCCCGAAAAGAGACTAATCTCCTACGATGTGCAGAAGTGTTGACCAAAACTGAAGAAATCGCAGAAGGTGTTCTAAAAGGAGATCGCAGAAGCATAGCAAAAGCGATAACAATCATTGAAAACAGCATGCCTGGAGCGCAAGAACTGATTGCCCAGATTTTTCCTCACACGGGAAAAGCTCATGTCATAGGGTTGACCGGGGCGGGCGGGGCTGGAAAAAGCACGCTCATCGAGAAAATCGTCCGCGAGTACAGACGAAAGGGCAAAACGGTGGGCGTCATCGCCGTAGATCCCACGAGTCCGTTCACTGGGGGGGCATTCTTAGGCGACAGGATTCGCATGCAGGAATTAAGCACTGACGAGGGCGTTTACATAAGAAGCATGGCAACCCGCAACTACGCGGGCGGAATATCGAAAGCAACAAAAGACGCTGCCAAGATACTGGACGCAGCTGGAAAGGACGTAGTGATAGTCGAAACTGCCGGCGCCGGTCAATCTGAAGTTGAGATTGTCAAGGTGGCCCAAACAATAGTTGTCATGCACGCCCCAGGACTGGGAGACGAGATACAAGCGATAAAAGCGGGAATAATGGAGATAGCCGACATATTCGTGGTGAACAAGGCTGACCGAGAAAACGCAAACATGACCACGGTAGACATCCAAGCGATGCTCCAGATGAGCAACAAGAAAGGCGGATGGAAGCCCCCCGTGCTGAAAACAGTGGCGCTCACCGGCGAAGGCGTCCCAGAACTCATCGAAAAACTGGAAGAACACAGATGCTTCCTTGAAGGCGACACAGAATGCAAGGAAAACCTGTTGAAAACCAAAGCTGAAGCTGAACTACAAGAGGCCATAAAGGAAAGAATATCCAGAGCACTAATAGACCAACTTAAGAGAGAAGGAAAACTCGACGAACTTCTACGCGAAATCGTTGAGAAGAAGATAGATCCAGCTTCCGCAGCTGAAAAACTCGTCAAGAAAGCGATTAATGATGCCTAAGCTTGAGAAAGGACTCGTCCAAGTTTACACTGGAAACGGGAAAGGCAAAACGTCGGCGGCCTTGGGTCTTGCGCTCAGAGCAATAGGCAGAGGGCTTAAGGTCTACGTGATTCAGTTCATCAAGGGCGGGTTCGACTACGGCGAACTCCATGTAGTGGGCGGACTTCCAAACATCACTTTGAAAGCTTTCGGAAGAGGTAAGTTCATAACGGCGAAGCCACCTGAAAAAGAAGACGTCAAACTTGCTGAAGAAGCACTCAGACTGGCAGAAGAAATCATTGAAAGCAGGGAATACGACATTGTTGTCCTAGACGAAATCAATGTTGCCCTAGACTTGAAACTCATAAAAATTCAAGAAGTCGTGGAAATGATAAAGAAGAAACCCGAGAACGTTGAGATTGTTCTGACCGGGCGCAACGCGCCTAGAGAGATAATCGACCTTGCAGACCTTGTGACAGAGTTGAAGGAGATTAAGCATCCGTTCAGTAAGGGTTTCCAAGCTCGAAAAGGAATTGAATACTAGGTTTTGCTACGACAAGACGCTTTGACTTAGATAGTTCTTCACGGCATTATCTCTTTTTTTCGCAGGCAAGCGGGTAAATCTCCTTTGCTACGTATTCAAGGTACCGCTCTTTCTCTGTTAGATTGAAGATTGTGACCGAAGCATCTCGTGTTATGCCCACCACGTAGCCGTATTCTTTCGATCTTGCAACTACGCACCACAGGTCTCCGTGTTTACCGTAGTCCTCGAAGAGTGGAGTGTTTATCAGGTCTGCGCGCGCGCTAAACAGAGGTGTATATATCAGTTGGAAAATCGAGAAATGTTCAAGGCCACTTGCGCTGAGTGTGGAAAATCATGCGAACTCCCCTTTAAGCCGGATGGTACTAGACCGGTGTTTTGTCGAGAGTGTTATTCGAAGCGCCGACATGTCGGACGTGGTTTAAGGCATTTTGCGGACCAGAAAGACGCCGCTTGGGCTCATCCATGAGACATGCCAAAAACAAGTTTTTCAGTGCAACTTTAACAGCGCGCGCTCATCTAGAACTATCTTCCACAAGCTATATTTGCGCTGTACTGAGTATCAATATTGAAGGAGAGGGAGAAGGGATAGAGGGAAAGGGCAACTGGGAAAGGAGAAAGGATAGAAAAATGTGCCCTTCCCCTCAACCTTCTGCAATATTCTTTGCAGTTGCTACTTAAAACCTTGTCGGCGCACGCGTTATAAAAAGAAGAACCCACACGCGCTATGAACTCACGAACACATAATGCTCGCTCATAACGAGCAGGCTGTGAAGCGCGCGCTACTGTAACTTTATTTTCTATGAAAGATTGTTACACAAATTTAATATGTGAAAACAACTTAACAGTCTCTGAAAGCCAGAAAGCGCTGAGTTATACATTCGAACGGGAGAAAGGAAATGGAATGAAAACAGTGAAGATTAGGCTTCTGTTCATGATATTCATGACTCTTGTTTCTCTTCTAGCAGCATCAATTATCATTAAGACAACACACGCACAGACAAATCCAGTGTACTTAAGCATGGAACTGGTGGCGACTCCGCCTTTGCAGGATCTTGACGCAAGCGCCAACGTGTTGGAAACGCCGTCCACGCCGACACCCATAGGTCAAAATTTCACGGTTGAAATACACCTGAGAGGGGCAACCGTCTCCAACATCCCGAATGGGCTTTTTGCAGTTGAGGTCAATTTCAACTTTAGCAACATTTTGTCGTACGCGATTCCAACAGATTTCACAAATTACCTAGGACAGCCCGGCGGAGTGCTGAACCCGCCGCTATTTACCGGCACTACGTATGGTGACTTCTACAATTCGTCTGGCGGAGGCGTTGTGGGATATGAAGGACTGGGGATAACCGATGTTGGAGGGTGGAACGCTGCTGACGGTCTAGTGGCGACGATAACTTTTCATATAATAAAACAGCCTCAAGGCAGTCGCGGCGAACCCACAGTACACCTCAGTTTGGAGTGTGTATCGGATTTGGTCACGTTAATACAGACGTACGGCGGGGGAATCGGTCCAATAAGGACGATGGACTGGGTCGCTCTGTCAGTGATTCACGGTGCTGTTCAGGGCAGCTTGACGATTGATGCTCTTGACAAGACTGTTGTCGTCATCGGTCAAACCGCCAACGTAACCGTTCTAGTTGCAAACTATGGAAGCTTCGATGCGACCTTCAACGTCACAGCCTATGCTAACGCAACCTCAATTGCATCAGAAAACGTCACACTTGTGAGCGGAGCCTCCACGGTCATAACCTTCAGCTGGAATACTTATGGCAATGTGTACGGCAACTACTACGTAAACGCATCCGCATACCCAGTCCTAGGCGGAACAAACATGGCAAACATCACTTGGCAAGACCCATGGATCATTGTGACGGGTAAAGGCGACATCAACGGAGACTTCAAAGTTGGCCTTTCCGACCTATCCATGCTGGCAAAGGCCTACAATTCAACGCCGGACAGGCCCAACTGGAACCCCAACGCGGACCTAAACGATGACGGCAAAGTCAGCCTCTCAGACCTATCCATACTAGCAAAAAGCTACAATCAACACTACCCCTAACCCTTTTCCTAATTCACAAAAATCTTTAATCAGCACAGCTTTCATGTCTTTGGAAGTTTGACTTCTGTTTTGTTGATAAAGAAGAAAAAAGATGACGTAGGTCAGCCTATCAGGTACACGCTGACCGAAAGCGTGCGCGCTATAATGATGGTTAGAAGTTACATACTCACAAAACATGAAAGACAAATTCTTGAAAGAGCCCTAGAAACAGGAGACAAACTTGACGGCTACGCCGTCTTAACTCATCATCTGCGTCGAGCTCAGAAACAACTCAAGGCAGATCTTGATTTAATCCAAAAAGCTGTCAAAACTGAATGACATATTTACTATCTAATTGCGTAGACTATAGCAGTTTTCTCCCAAATTGCTTTAATAAGAGATTTTGGCCTCTATTAGTGCTACCTAGAGGCAAAAACATCAATGCTGATCCAAGAGGTCATCCTTGAAAACTTCATGTCGTACGAGTATGCGAGGGTACCGTTTAGGTCTGGCGTGAATGTTATTTGCGGACCGAACGGTTCGGGAAAATCGTCGCTGTTACTCGCAATTTCCGTAGCCCTTGGACAGTCTTACACAGAGCGTTCCAGAAAACTCAGTGACCTGATACGCTGGAACAAGGAACAAGCTCGTGTTACTCTGATTTTGGACAATAGCAGGGCAGGCAAGAACAGGCCTGTGCCGAAATTCAATAAGGACCAGATTTTTCTCACAAGGGTCCTGCGTCGTGACGGCAACTACTGGTTTGAACTTGAAAACCGAGCGGTCACAAAAAACGATGTTGAGAGGCTTCTCGGCAAATTAGGCGTTGACCCGGACAACATACTCATCATCATGCATCAGAACATGGTTGAACAGTTCACGGTGCTTTCCATACAGGAAAAACTGCGCATAGTCGAAGCAGCCGTTGGGCTTGAGCCTTACCGTGAAAACGTGCTGCAAGCCCAGAGAAAGCTAACCCGCATACTGAGTCAAGAGGACTCCATGGGCAAGCTTCTGGAGTCAGCTGAGCAGACGCTCAACTACTGGAGAGAACAATACGATAGGTACCAAGAAAAGAAGCAATTGCAGACGAAGAGAAGGTTTCTCGAAAGGGAGCTTGCCTGGGCAGAAGTGGCAAGAAGAGAGGAAACGCTCAGACAGTTGGAAGCCAACAGAAAGAAGGAACATGAAACTCTAATCCAAATAGAAGAAGAGGAAAAATCGGTCAAGGGTAATCTGCAGGACCAACAGGACGAAAGTGGAAAACTGAGAAATGGTTGGAAGGTACTCATTGATGAACGGTTGAGCTTGGAACGTGAAAGAGCCACAAACGCGTCAACAATCTCGCTATGCGAACAACTGCAGAAGGAAACTGCTATGATATATTCCCTCGTCGAGAACCAGTCCGTCAAAGCAGACCCGTTGACCAGAGAAAACTCACAGTTTAAACTCCTAAGAACCGGATACGTGAAAGATCTAATACAGAACTCCAATGAGCAACTGTCAAAGCTAGACGTCCAGATAAACGGGAACGAAACAAGAACTCGGGAACTAGAAGAGATGGTCGAAAAAGTCAACAGCCAAGTCTTGGAAATTCGGATCAAACTGGCTTTATTGCAATATCGCATGGAAACGGCAAAGACTAATTTGAAAGAACTGGAGAGATCACTTTCGGATGCGCGGGTACGAGCTGAAGAATCAACGAAGAAAGCGGAGCAAGCCGGCGCCAGAATTGCCGCAATAAAAGATGTCGGAGAAATTCTGGACGAGATAAGGGTAACCGAAGGACACCTGGCTGCACTATCTGACGTTTCGGAAGACGTAGAGCGCATGTACGAATCTTACTCAAAACTCTACTTGGAATTGAAGGAGAAAGCCCAGCTTGTTGCCGAAAACCGCGAAAAGACTTTGGAAGAAGTGAAGACAAGGATGCAGTCTTGGCGAACCGTCATACATAACCTTCTGGACCGCGTCAATCTCGAATACCAAAAGATCCTAGTTCAAACACAAGCCGTGGGCGAGGTCAGGCTTGCCAACGAGAACGACATAGAAGGAGCCGGCCTGGAAATACTGGTAGGTTTCAAAGGAGGCAAACCAGTTCCGCTTGACTCCTACACCCAAAGCGGCGGGGAGAGAACAACTGCCACGATGAGTTTCCTTCTGGCCTTGCAGCAGCATGTCCGCTCACCTTTCCGTGCCGTTGATGAATACGACATTCACATGGATCCAAAGAACCGGGAGCTGATTGCCCAGATCCTTATCTCCGCGGTGAACGACTCAAGCGCTCAATACCTCATTATAACACCCAGTCAAATAACATTCGCAAAGGAATATGTGAACATAGTCACCGTGCAGAACATCGATGGTAAATCAGTAATCCGAGGGGTGGTTTGATGCTTCCCGAGAGAGAACAAAAAAAACTCGGCAGGGAGAAGCTTCAGCGTATAATTGAAACATGCAAGTCCATTGAAGGACGCTCGCTTGACCCGTTCCTGATAGACGTTAAGGATAACATAGACACAGTGAAAAAATACTTTCCAGAATGGAAGATTCCAGAAGACCTGTGTTTAGACGCTGAAACAATACATCAACTGGCGTCCGTCATAAAGCTTCAAAGCGAATGGGTCAAACACCGCTCAACGACACTCTACACAGACCCGTTTCTATTGGATGAAAAAATCAGACGAATAGAAAAGGTGGACATTGTCAGGACCTTCGTTAAGGTCTGGCATCCAATAGTCGAGTTGGAGCAGGTCTCGATTCAGAGTCTGGCAGAAGCATTGAGATATTGGGAAAGCTTGGTTCCGCTAAATGAAAGATGGAATGAAATGGCGCCGACAGAAGTCGGGTCAGGCACTGCAACCAGGGAAGAGCTTGTCAATCAGAGAATCTTGCGTGACGAGACCTTTTCCCAAGAATTGGAAGATTTTTGGCGAGAACTGAAGAGTCAAGTTGCGAAGAATGGTGAAAACGGGAAGATTCGATACCAGAGTTTCGTCTATGCGGAGACGTACAAAGAAACCGTGAACAGAGCCTTCATGACGAGCTTTCTGGTTACCTACGGTTACGCAACCTTGGAAATTCATCCGTTGGAAGAAGAAATGTTCATAGTGCCTTATGAAAAACCGGCAGTCAAGACCGGCGGCAAACAATTGGTGTCGATTCCTATAGCCCTGACTGCGGAAGATTGGGAGAAATGGAAGAGGGGTGAATAGAGTGAGCAAGAGGAAAGCTTACTATGCGAGTAAGCTCAAACGAGCCACCCACATGCTGTTTTACAAGAGGCACAAGAAACCTGGAGTCAAGGGTTGGGAGCTTCGGAAGACGATAGGCTCAGATTACCCGAAAGTTCTGAAAATAATGGACGACTTCTTGAAACCGCTCGACCTGCAAGTCAAAACTGTCTTCGAAGAAGAAAAGCAGGTTGAAAAACCCACTCAGGAACAGTTGGACAAAGCCAGATTCCTCATAGAATTGCGAGGGGAATTGGCACCTAAAGAAGCTAAGATGATAGGCTGGCGAATAGACGACCTTGCAGGACTGGCGATTGCTATCTCCTACATAATATCCAAGAAAGGAAAATCCCCGAGAAAGGAAGTTGACGAACTACTGCGGGAAAAACTTCCTGGATGGAAAGTCGGCATCAACATTGACAGATATGTCAGATACGGGTATCTAGCCCAAGACGAAAACGAACAACTGTACCTGGACTGGAGAACACGTGCAGAGGTAGATCAAAAAGCGCTTGTGGATCTGCTTCTCAGAGCCGAATCGTAGCTTGCTGCTCTCTATTTTCTTATCCGGTGGTACAAGGAAGCTAAAGCGGCTATGACGACTACGGCGGCGAGTATGAGCAGTGGACTGCCCAGGAACTGTGCGGCAAAGGTCTCATTCGCAGCGTGAACAACTTCGGCCAAAGCAAGCATCATAAAGAGCGAACACAAGGCTGGTACTGCAGCATGTTTCATGGTATAACCTTCTGGGAATCTATGTTATGCTGACGTTTTGTATTTGGAAGTATCTCTTCATCAGGAATCGCAAGCGCTCGGCGTTTCGGCCGTTCTTTCCTATGGCTACGCCTTTGTCCTTGGGGTTTACGGCCACAACCGCGATGGTTTTGCCATCAGGTCTTTCGGTGAGGCGAACTTCTTGGACCAAAGCTGGTTTCAAAGCGTTCTTGATGAACTGTGCGGGTTCTTCCGCATACTCGATTATTTCGTGTTTCTTCCCCGTCATCCTCTCTAGAGTGTGAATGTTTCTTCCGCCTCTTCCAATTGCAACTCCGACTTGGCCTTGCCCAACAACGTAGAGCACGCGTCCCTGCTCTTCATCGATTATGCAGTCTTTGACACTCGCGCTGGTTATGCTTTCAAAAAGCGCGATGTAACGCATTTCGGTGCTCGTGAACTTTATTCCGCTAGTCATTCGTTTCCTCCGTTGGGTTCCTCGGCTTCAGTGGTCTCCGTTAGCTTGAGGATTTCTGAGTCGCCTGGCTCTCTTATACTTAACGCTGAGACGCTGAAGGGCTTACCGCACACAGCGGCCAGGTCCAAGGATGTACCCTTGTAGATTATCAAAGGAACCTTCGAGAGTTTTGAATAGTACTCTATGTCTCCTCGAACATTTTTTGGACAGTTTGCGGCTAGGATTATCAGTTTAGCTTTACCTGTTTGAGCGTTTTGCACTGCGGAGCTTGCTCCGAGAGACACCTTGCCAGTTTTTACCGCCGTGGAAATTGCCTTGTCTACGTCTATCATTTCTTCTTCTCCTTTTTCTCGAATGTCGACATGAACAGCTCAACCAACCCTGTGCCAATCGGTATTGACTGGCCGACTATTACGTTTTCGGTCACTCCCGCCAGAGGGTCGCTTTCACCCTTAACGGCTGCTTCAACGATGTTTGGAACCGTGATTTCAAATGCGGCTCTGGCCAAGACACTTGATTTCTTTCCGCTTATCCCGTGTCTGCCTATCTGTTGCACCTCGCCAGTGGACGTCATCATGTCTGCAACGAGCATCACGTGCCGGTTGTCCACGTCTAATCCTTGTTCTTCCAGGACGCCTTTAGCTTCGTGAACCAAAGCGTTCCTGGAAGCTTCAATCCCGATGGTCTTGGCGATTTCATGCACGTTGTTCGTCGTCGTCCTTGAAGTGTCTACGCCGGGAACTTCCAGAACCTTGGGCAGGTTTGAGCCGTCGGTGTTGATGACCCATTCTCCATGTTCCTCGCTGACGAGTACGCGTTTTATGCCGGGCACTCCTTTAACGTGGAACACAGAGACTTTGCCGAGCAGTTTCCTGATTGTTTCGACCTTCTTGGGCTGTATGAGTATGCTGTTTCCCTTTGCCTTCGTCGTGGCGTTGGGTATTTGCAGTCTGTCCTTCAGCTCCTGCATCGTTATCGCACGATCATCCATCATGATCTTGTTAGGTTCAATCACTATCTCGTCATGCACTGGATCTATGTATACTGCTTCAGCCACGTTTTCCAGCGTAGTATAGATTATGTCGCGGGCAATCCTAACTGCAGCGTCTCGGCTCTTTCTGTATTCTGGACTTAGGTAAATCGTCATTACAGGCGTTGACGGAATTCTTCTAGCGTCAACTATTTCAATCAGTCTTGGCAAACCCAGAGTCACGTTCTGCTCCTTGACTCCGGCGTAGTGGAATGTCCTCAGCGTCATCTGAGTTCCTGGTTCGCCGATTGACTGTGCAGCGACGATGCCCACAGCCTCACCTGGCTCCATCAGAGCGCGCTTGTAGCGGTCGACAGTCAACCTGATTGCTTTCTCAACGCTTGCCGTGCTCAGTTTGTACTTGGTCAGGTTCTGCTTGAGCTCATCCTTGAGAATAGGCGTGAGTTGCTCTTCAACTTTCTCCAACTCTTTTCTGATGAATTCAGCGGATGCCGGTTTTCCTTTCTCCTTGGCGATTCTGATTTGGTCAACCAGACGGGTTACGTTCACCGCTTTGCCATGGTCGCTCTTGGCCGGGTCAACGCCATCTTCCCCGTATTGGAATTGAATTATGTCGCCTGTTGAGTTTCTCACTGTCGCATCGTATTCCAAACGTATGTGCTCAAGCGCGTTGATGAGTCTTCTTTGCATGTAACCGCTCTGCTGAGTTCTGACGGCTGTGTCCACCAAACCTTCTCTTCCGCCCATAGCGTGGAAGAAAAACTCGATGACATCGAGACCGTGCTGATATGACGAGTAAACGAAGCCCCTCGCCTTTGGACGTTGATCTCCTGCCTGAAAATGCGGCAAAGCACGATCGACGTATCCTCGCAGAATTCGTTTTCCACGTACCGCCTGCTGTCCGACGCACGCGCTTATCTGACCGATGTTCAGGCTGGAACCCCTTGCACCTGTCCGCGTCATTACTATGCCCGAGTTGTCCAAAGTGAAGTCCTCATCTGCTATTTTGCCGGATTCGTCTCTTGCTTTTGCCAGCTCGTTCATCACGTATATCTCGAAAGAGTCTTCGATTGTTTGGCCTGGAAGCCTCGGTAGCGTGCCTCTGCGATAGCTCTCAATCAATTCCTCTATTCTCTTCTCGATCCTTTCCATAGTTTTCGCTATTCTGTCCTCAGCCTTCTGGGAAAGCACCAGCTCGTCGTATGAATAGGTGAAACCTCGCATTGATATGAATACCTTCAACATTCGGGTTATCTTGTTAAGAAACTCTCTTCCAGCTTCGGTTCCATAATCCTTTATTATCCTATGGAATAGACTTTCAGATTGCTCAGCCCCTATTGAACGCCTGTCTATGACCCCACTCACTAGTTCACCGTTCCTCACGACCACGTAGGCATCGTACTCACATTCTTCTTCCAAGCATTTTGCGCATCCTTGGCAGATGTTTGCTTTCAGAATGTAGTTCATGTCCTTGGGTAGGAACAGGCTGAAAATCTGTTTTCCGCTCCAAAGTGGTTGAGGCGTCTTGACTTTTGGTTCTGGCATTGGACCTTCGTATTTCGCTGACAGCAACAGCTTGTTGACTTCGTTTCGTGTCACGTAGTTTGATTTTCTCGTGAACAGGTACGCGGAAGTTATGAAATCTCTTATCGCACCTATTATTGGACCTCCGAACCTGGGTGACAGAATCTGGTCCTGAACTTGCATTAGCAGAAGTGCCTCTGTTCTTGCTTCCTCGCTTTGCGGTACGTGCAGGTTCATTTCGTCTCCGTCGAAGTCCGCGTTGTACGGTGGGCAGACGCACAGATGCAGACGGAACGTCTTGTAGGGTAGTACGCGCACGTAATGGGCCATTATTGACATGCGGTGGAGTGAAGGTTGACGGTTGAAAATGGCGGTGTCACCATTTCTAAGATGTCTTTCTACAACGAAGCCAAGTTCAATGGCCTCAGCGATCTTTTCCCTGTCGACCACGAACTCAAGCCTTATCCGTTTGCCGTCTGGCCTGATTATGTAAAGGGCGCCGGGGTACTTTTCAGGCCCGTTGGCGACGAGTTTCCGCATCTCTTCAATGTTCCATTCAGTAACCTTCTGTGGAACGGACAAACGCATGGCAACTTCCAGCGGGACACCAACTTCATTTATGTCGAGGTTCGGATCAGGAGAAACCACTGTCCGAGCTGAGAAATCCACTCTTTTTCCCGAAAGGTTGCTCCTGAACCTTCCTTCCTTTCCCTTCAGTCTCTGTGAGAGAGTCTTTAGTGCTCGTCCAGAACGGTGTCTCGCCGGCGGTATTCCCGAGGCTTCGTTGTTGAAGTAGGTTGTCACATGGTACTGCAAGAGCTCTGATAGATCTTGGATTATGAGCGTTGGAGCACCTGCATCCATGTTTTCCTTCAGTCTCTGATTGATTCGAATTATGTCTACAAGTTTGTGCGTCAGGTCGTCCTCTGAACGGATGCCTGATTCCAGCGTTATTGATGGGCGAACGTAGACGGGAGGAACTGGCAGAACTTGCAGAACCATCCATTCCGGCCTAGCAGTTTCGGGATTGAAGCCCAAGAGCTGAAGATCCTCGTTGGGTATACGCTCCATTCTCTCCCGCACCATGCTTGGAGTCAATGATTCTGAACCGCTTTCTGGGATTTGCTCGCTGAACTTCGTGGGCTTCTCGAAAGTTATCTTGAGCTGCACACCCGCGCAGTGAGGACATTGCTTCCTCTTTGTCTCTTGCATAATCGTTTTGTAAACCTCATCCGGAACCAGACCCAGAAGTTCCCGAGTTTTTTCAATCCTTACTTGAACTTTCTTGATGGTTTCATCAGGAAGCAGGATGCGCCCGCAGTTTCGACAAGTGGACTTGAGGAGATCGAATATTATCTTGGTGAATTCTATGTGTATTATCGGAACCGCGAGTTCTATGTGGCCGAAATGGCCGGGACAGCGAATCGCCGTGTTGCCGCACGTCTTACATCTCTGTCTTGGCTCGAGGGTTCCAAGTCTTCCGTCCATCAGTCCAGCCGTGATTGGCGCACCGTCTTCGTCGTAAGTGTCAGGTGTTTGAATCTCCACGACTGAAAGCTTGCGCACGTCTTGAGGCGAAAACATGCCGAAGTTGATCTCGTCTACGACCTTTTGGATTATTTCTTCAACAGCCATTTTACGCTTTCTCCTTGAGCTTCAGTTTGGGCGATATGCAAAGGCTCATCAACTCTTGCAGCAGAAGCTTGAACGCGTACGAGACCACCACTGGAGAAATTTTCGATTTATCTTCGCAGAGTTTGCACACGTACTTTCTCTGTTTCATGTCGTAATAGGCTATGTGCCCGCAGCTTTCGCATATGTAAAGAGTGTACTTGTCCGATTCCTCCAGCAGTCTGTCCCTCAGAAGCATAGCGGCTCCGTGACCGATAAGACAGTCGCGTTCCATTTCACCGAACCTTAGACCTCCGCCTCTAGCTCTTCCCTCCGTGGGCTGCCTTGTCAGCATCTGAACCTGCCCTCTGGCCCTTGCATGAATCTTGTCGGCAACCATGTGATGCAGCTTCTGGTAATGTATTACTCCGACGTAAATGTCCGCAACGAACTTTTCGCCTGTTACGCCGCTGTAGAAGACTTCGGCGCCAGTGTTGCTGTAGCCCAGCTTGACGAGTTCTTTTCTGAGTGCGTCGGGCGTTTCATTCGAGAAGGGAGTTCCGTCGACGGGGCTGCCTCTCATGGATGCCACCTTTCCAGCGAGCGATTCAATGAACTGGCCAACGGTCATCCTTGAGGGGATAGCGTGCGGGTTGACTATTATGTCCGGAACTATGCCATCCTCCGTGAATGGCATGTCTTCCTGAGGAACTATCAAGCCGATGACACCTTTCTGTCCGTGTCGAGAAGCAAACTTGTCGCCCAGCTCTGGAACACGTTGGTCACGGACTCTCACCTTGACCAGCTTGCTCCCTTCTCCTGATGCCGTTATGAATATAGCGTCAACGATACCCGTTTCTGAAGGACGCATGTCCACCGAAGTGTCGCGCATAGAAGGACCTTTAACCTCGAATTCCTTGTATTCTTCAAGAAACCTAGGCGGGCTAATTCTGCCGATGAGGACGTCGCCGCCTGCCACTGCTGACTCGAGACCTATTATTCCGTCCGGTTCGAGGAGTCGGTAGTACTGTTCACCCCTGTATCCACGTGTTCCAGCTTCTGGCAACGTGAACTTGTCCTTCAACCCGCCCAGGTACTGGCGGCACTCGGCCTCATAAATGCGGAAGAAGGTTGAGCGTCCCAAACCTCTCTCTATCGAGGCTTTGTTGAACACCAATGCGTCTTCCATGTTGTACCCTTCATACGACAGAACAGCCACAACACAGTTCTGGCCGGACGGCCGGAGCTTGTAGCCCATCGTCTCCATCAGAGCCGTCTCGGCTAGGGGCAGTTGCGGATAGTGTAGAATGTGTGAACGCGAGTCCACGCGTTGCTGAAAGTTTGTCGCGTAAACTCCTAGGGCTTGCTTTGCCATTGCGGCTTGGTAGGAATTGCGTGGTGATTGGTTGTGTTCTGCGTAGGGGATGGTTGAGGCACAAATGCCGAGAATCGTGTACATTGCAATTTCCATGTGTGTGTGTGCAGGGGTTAGCTCTTCAGGGCCTAAGGCGATGTAGGCGTTTTCCTCTTCCTCAGCGTCTATGTACTCTATTATGCCGTTTTTGATTAGATCTTCCCATGCCCATTCGCCGGAAGCTATCTTTTCGACGTGCTCGGGTCGGAGTTTGGGAACGCCGTTTTCAACTATTATGAGAGGCCGTCTGACCCTTCCTTCGTCACAGTTTACATACAGTTCCTCTCTTTCGCCCTGGGCTTTTGTGAAATAAGCCACGTTGACTTCGGTCGATATTTCTCCCCTTCTCCTCCGTTCAACGAGTTCCCGAGCTAATTCGGCGGGTGAGCTGAAATATCCAATTATGTCTCCGTCAACGAAGACTTTTGAACCGGAGAGTCTTAAGGTTTCATCTGCCTCTGGTACCGCCTGAGTGCCAGAACTGAACAGCAGTTGCTTTATCTTATCGGGGTTTATGCCCACCGAGATAGTCGCGCACAATGCTAGATTCTTGACTAGGCCACAGTTTGAGCCTTCAGGCGTCTCGTTGGGGCACAAGCGACCCCAGTGGGTTGCGTGCAGGTCTCTTGCCTCGAAGTTCGGTTGACTTCTGCTCAACGGTGACTGCAGCCTGCGCAGGTGGCTCAGAGTGGAAATGTGGTTCGTCCTATCCAAGAGTTGAGTTATGCCAACTCTTCCTCTTCCCCAGTTTCCCGTTGCAAGCGAGTGTTGAAATCTTTCAGAAATTATTCCTGGGCGCACAGCCGCTGAAACAGTTATTATCGGCCCCTTCACGCCGATGCGTTCGAGCTGATATTTGATGTCGCGCGTGAGGTTTCTGAAGGCCACCCTGAAAAGGTCTGCGAGCAAAGGCCCTGCAAGCCTCAGTCGCTTGTTCTTGAAGTGGTCCTTGTCATCAGTTTTTCGCCTTTCAAGCTGCAGTTCAATTGCTCTGCACGCCATCTCGCTCAAGAACAAGGCCTTGTCTCTTCTGCTCTGGTCTGTCCTGCCTATATGCGGCAGAAAGTTTTTGTCTATTGCGGTTGCAGCTTTCTGGACACGGTATTCTTCCACTTGCCCGTGTGCCACACGATTCCCTATGAACAGGATCGCGTCTTTTGCGGTGTCCACTCCTAAGGCTTTTTCGTAGGAAGGCTCCAAAGGGGTCTGTACATCCTTGTCCAGAGAAATTGATTCTGCGATCTCTTTGTCTGATTCCAGTCCCAGGGCACGCATCAACACGACGAACGGGATTTCCGAGGGTACTCCTGGAATTGAAACGTATATCGCCCCGTCGGACTTTATCTTCAATTCAATCCTTGCCCTGAAACCCACCGTTGTTGAGAATATCTTTGATTGATATACCGGCGTTGTACCTTTTTCGTCAATGTCCACGATTATGCGGTTCGGCGCCAGATCTTCCATGGCTACTATCACGCGTTCGGAACCGTTAACCACGAAGTAGCCGCCTGGGTCATCGGGATCTTCTCCGCATGCTATCAGTTCTTCTCTTGAAAGTTGAGACAAGAAGCACAGTTTCGACTTGAGCATTACAGGAATGTTTCCGATATAGACGAGTTCAGTGTCTTGTTCCCTGCCGTCTATGACAGGGGTCATTTCGAGGGCTACGGGCGCGGCGTAGGTCAGATTTCGCAGTCTTGCCTCCATTGGGTAGATTTCATGTTTTGTGCCGTCTACTTCTGTCGCGTACGGTCCAGTTATTCTGGTCTGAGGGTCTATGATCCAAATCTGGCCCAGCTTGACCTTGTAGGGGCTCTCGGGAACTTCTATCGGGATTTCGCCTATTTCGTCGATGACTTCTTGAAGGCCACGGTCGATAAACTCATTATAAGAGTCCAGATGTTGGCGAACCAGGCCTTTGTCCTTGAAGAAGGCGTTCAAGAGTAAGTGTGTGTCTTCTTTCGATACTTCAACCATTTTTAACCATCTCCCGCAACTTCACGTCGGGTATGAATGAACGAGATCGTTTCGATGCGGGTTTCCTCAAATTCTTGATTTCCTCCAACTGTTGGGTCATTCCGACTTGAAAAATGGTCACCAATATTTAAGGAGCTAGAAACGTAACTTATATGCTGTCTAATAAACTTTTTGTACTTTGTGACGCGTTTCAGTTTGTTCTGTCGGACTGGAAAATCATGGAGACCAATACGAAAAGCATTAGTCGCCCGCAACACAAGTCATTATGGGAGTTCAAGTTGGAACAGAGATTCAAGGCGACAATCGTGTTGTTAATTCTGAACGGGAAAGTTGAAAAGGCATTGGAAATTCTCGCCAAAAAACACGGTGTCAGAGTTCCAATCATAGAAGTCGGTCTGCCTAAGAGGAATAAGAGGAAGGCACTGGGATGCTACAACGGCAAGAAGAGGACGATTTCAGTTCTGAACAGTGACACGTTGAAAGATCCATTCGTAATTCTGCACGAGTTTTACCATCACCTCAGGACGACCGGCGATGCAAAACACCGGGGAACTGAGAAGTACGCAAATACCTTTGCAAAGGAGTACATAGAGGCGTACAGGTCCATGGCAATTCAAGAAACGGGAAATGATTAATAAGAAAGAGTAGAAAGTCTCTACTGTGCGCAGCGGTAACCAAGCCAGGTCAAAGGTGAAG
Source organism: Bathyarchaeia archaeon (assembly GCA_049512075.1). Classification (GTDB taxonomy): domain Archaea; phylum Thermoproteota; class Bathyarchaeia; order Bathyarchaeales; family Bathycorpusculaceae; genus JBEKCD01. The sequence goes on from JBEKXL010000008.1 coordinate 57,751, forward strand.
GACTCAAGATCGGTTTTCTTGGCCTGAAATAGCCCCTATGAGCCATCCTTTCCCGTAGGGGTTCGCCGGTTCAAATCCGGCCCGCTGCACCTTTTAAGCCAGAATCAAGGTTATTTTGACCAAATAGCCCCTCTAGTCCACCTATTTTTGTTCTTGGGAAAGTCAACCCTCACTTTTGAGGAGGCTCTAACATTTTTAGCAAAGCACTCGTTGACGCTTATCCTTCAGCAGTCTTTTTGTCAACGCAATTGAAGCGAGCGTCATACTAGGCAGAAGGACGAAGTAAAGGGTCAGTGGATATTCTGGAATCGTCCATTCAACTCCAGTCCATCGCATTATTATTCCGTGCCCACCAACTATCCAACCTTCGTTGGCATCAACCATGAACACTGAATTAAGAGCAACTGGGCTGGTTGCAGGATTGTTAGGCCAGGTCCATTTGGTGCCATTCCAATGAGCGACTGGACCTGAAGAATTAACGACCCAAATAGTACCTGTTATGCCCACAATCCAGCCGTCGCTGGGATTCAAAAAGAATACTGACGAATAATCACATGTACATGCAACCCCAGCTTTGCCTGTCCATTGAGTACCATCCCACTGAAAGGCAGTTCCCAAATCGCCTACCGCCCACCCATAATCAGTACTAAGCATACAAACGGATCTAAACGCCGCGGGAGTTGACGAGTTGGGAAATTCACTCCACACTCTCCATTCGATGCCATTCCAATGAATCATTGTTCCCCCGGCACCAACTGCCCATCCATCCGTGGAATTCACCATTGCCACGGAAAGAAGATCATCGCCAACCGTTGGAGTCGCAGTTACGTTGATCCAGTTTGAACCAGTCCAATGGATAATCGTCTCGTTCCATTGCTGTCTACCTTGGACGATGTTCGCAAAAGAATTTCCAACGGCCCATCCATCATCCGCATTTATCATGAAGACAGAATTCAAGTCAGCGTTCGTTGGACCCGGCATTGGGTTCCAGCTTGTTCCGTTCCATTCAAGTATCAGGCCACTTTGTCCCACAGCCCATCCTTCGCTATCATTGAAGAAAAACACTGAATTCAGATCTAGCAATGTTGAACTAGCCACGTTTGACCACTGCACTCCATTCCAATGAATAACCGTCCCACCTGCGCCTACTGCCCATCCGTCACTCGCATTAATCATAAACACAGAATATAAATCGTTAAGCGTCGGACTGCTCCAATCCAAGATCGCAGGTTGGTCTGACCTCGATAGGGGCAAAATTGCGCTAAGCAAGGCAAACGCGACCATCACAATAAGAACAGCCTTCAAGGGTGAACACGACAAACACATCACCATGGGACTTGCTACATGATGAACGAAGAGTATTTATCTCTTATTAATCTGATTCCTAGCTTCGAATTGTTTGAATAGATTCCCCCTCCCAAATCTTCATGAAAAGCCACATACTCGCGATATCCTCTTGAATAGTAAGCCCCAGTGTTTTCGTCTTCCAGAGATGTTGAAATTGAAGAGAAGGTCTAATTTCATTTACACAGAAATTCTTTCCAATCAATTATTATTGGTCGACCAAAATCTACCAAGCAGTTCGGATGACTTCAAAACCGCTATCGTGGAATGCTTTCGATTTACAAGTCGAGTCTTTTAGTTTGCATATTCTACCTTCTTTCGGAGCCGGAAGATTTCCATTTATCTAATTATCGATGCTATTAATCGTCGGACAGTCAAGTCAGATTGAACTTCTTGATTTTCGCAATTACCAGTAGTCCTCTGTCTGAAAGAAGAAGCGATCATGGTTTCATACCTCACCCAAGAAATGTCTCCACGACCCTCCGAAAATCTATTTCCTTCCCAAGAAAGTGATTCAAGAAGAGTGTGGGAAGAGATAACTGAAAGCAAGAAAACTGGCAATATCTCATCACTTTCACTCACCTCTCTGTTTCACAAACACTTCCCGTTTCTTATATGCGCAAACAAGCAAACTGCAGTTGCTGATGAAGCAGATAAACTGACTGCATCATCAGCTAGCCGGGGGTATTCCCTCGGAGGTGCGTCACCACCGAGTCCTAAGGGAAGGACAAGAAGAGAACAAGAAAATCATAAGGAAGAAGTGAGATGAAAAAACACTTTAGCATCATAATGTGCCTATTGTTCATTCTTTCGTTGATTGCGACCAATTCACAGATTCTAGCAACAAAAAGAGTCCTAGCTAGTGATAATTACTGGTCACCGCTTTCCAATTGGTTTAATTACACCGGGCCAATGGATGCCATGCCACTTGAATGTCTTGCCCTTTCTCCAAACGCTCCGGTCACAGGTGCGCTGAGCCCTGCGCAAATTCAGCAGGCATATAACCTTTCGTCTTCAGGTGGCCAAGGCACAATTGCGATTGTCGATCCGTACGATGACCCAACCATAATGAATGACGCAAATGTGTTCTGCAGTCAATATAACCTTCCCAATCTAACAAGCAGCAACTTCAATGTAGTGAAGCAAACGGGAGGGATAACGACTGACGCAAACTGGACACTGGAAACATCGCTTGATGTCGAATGGGCTCATGCAATGGCCCCAAATGCCAAGATACTGCTGGTTGAGGCACTTAACGAGAGTGAAGTATTGTATGCAGTGGACTATGCACGAGATCAACCGGATGTCATAGCCGTATCAATGAGCTGGGGTTTCCTTGAGGCAGACTGGGCACCTTCCGTTGATTTTGTGTTTCAACCAGGGCCTTTTGGCAACCCATCCTGCTGCTTCTTTGCTGCTGCTGGGGACGAACGTGAAAACGTGTCGTACCCCGCAAGTTCGCCAAGTGTGGTCGGCGTTGGCGGAACTACACTGACCTTTGAAAACGGACAATTCTCCTCGGAAACTGTTTGGAACACCACGACGATCTACGGAACAGGCGGCGGGATAAGCAAATTCTTCAATGAACCCTCTTTCCAATCGTCATATGGCGTGCCAAATGCAAATGGAAAACGTTGCGTACCTGATGTTTCCTTTGATGCCGGTTCCAGTGTAAGTGTATACGACAGCAGCTATTCCGAAGACAACAATTGGCAAAGTGTAATTGGGACAAGCCTTGGCACTGCGTGTTGGGCAGCGATATACTCGAGAAGTCTGACAGCTTCAAATGGACGTCTCTATCAAAACGCAGAAATATTATCAATATACCAAACCAAGTTTCGAGATATCACCAGCGGAGGCAACGGACTTTACAACGCAACTACAGCTTACGACAAGGTAACTGGTCTGGGCAGTCCACTCACGACGACCTACAATGTACCAATCTTCGCTATGAAAACATTGACAGACGGGAAATTTTACAATCCAAACCAGACAGTTCCATACTTTAAGGTAGAGGAATGGTTTACAGACAACAGCTCCGCCGGAGACCAGGGTGGAAACACAACCTCGGGATATCCATTCGGATTTCCAGACGGCAAGGTCGGCCTTACGGATCTCACCATGCTAGCAAAGGCGTACGGTTTTTCTGAAGGCGGATACAAAGACCCCACTCACCATTGGAACTATCAAATAGACATAAACAACGATGGAAAAGTGAGTCTAAGTGACTTGTCAATCCTTGCCAAAGACTATACTTCAAGTTCGAAATACAATTGGTATACCATGGACCCGGAACATATATCGATAAACTTCACCATCACTGGCAATTCTCAACCGGTCACTGGAACTCTGGACAGCAACGGATTCGCCGCGATCCCAGCGAACTGCACGGGCTGGCTCGTCTTTAAAAACGACACGAACACCGCGGTCGGAGCTTTCCTGACGTTCTGGGGATGAAGGACGAACGAGTGTGAAACCATGAACAAGCTGAAAACGTTTTTGATAATAGCTCTACTGGCCTCAACGATGGCGCTTTACGCTTCGAAGAAGGCAGCCGCAGATGTCTGCACGACACTAAGTGTTAGTCCTTCTCAGCAGGATTCTTGGATGTACTGGGGGAGCGGCAGCGGAAACGGCACCGTCTATGAGATTAGCGTTGACGTAGTAATATCGAACGTTACAGACATGGCCGGATGGCAGTTTGGACTGTACTGGAACAACAATTACCTGAACTGCGACAGCGTCACCATCCAAAACCCCACCACATGGAACGAAACCATCAACGTCGACGTCAGCAACGGTATCGACAACTCGTACAACTCGACAAACGGGTACTTTGGCTACGCCAACGCTGCAGCACAGCCCTGCCCCGACTTCAATGGCACCTTAACCATTGCAACTCTAACCTTCCATCAACTGACAAACGTCTCAGCTACAACTCCGCTGAACATTGACATTGTCGACACCGAATTAGTGGACGGCAACTTTAACGACATCGCCTTCTCGTCCACGGACGGCTCCGTCGTAATGCACACTGGCGTGAAATCGACTTCTGTATCCATAACTGGGAACGGAAGCACGATACAACTCGACCCCTATCCTGGGAGTTGGAGTAACTGGCAGTGCTGCCAATCAAGTGACTCTGACACAAGCTACGTCATGTCCAGTGAGGAAGATAACAACCCTTACAATGACCTGTACGTTGCCAACTGTTCTTGGATACCAGCAGCCGCAACCAACACCACCGTGACGGTCCACATCTTGGTCAGATCTACTTCGACATCGCACAAAGCCATTTGTCGTCCATACGTAAATGCAACTTCGCGCGGAAGCCAACTCGGAAGCTCATGCAACCCTGGCACAACGTACCAGGACTACTCATCCAGCTTTTCAATCACGCAAAGTGACGGCTCAGGATTGCAAATAGGCGTCCAAATCACGTCTGGCCGCTACAGCCTCTACGGCATATACTACTACTGTCCAGGATACTGCACACAAGTCTACGCAGTCATAACATGGAGCTAGACTGTAGCAATCCTGCGACAATTCAAAGACACCTCGCGCATGTGAGAACAGCAGAAATGCAAACTCCCCCCTTTTTCTTTGTCAAAAGAAGACTCCGATTTTTCTTATCTCAGACCAGGTAAAACTGAAGATGAAGCGTTTTTAAACACGATTCGGGCCATTTGCAATGTTTGATTCAATTAATATTTGTGCAATTATAGGTCCTCTGACGAATTCCGTTTGGGCTTCTTTTCTCAAGATAAGCTTTCTGAAGAAAGAATGTGAGATTTGCCTTTTCCAATTATTCAAGAATTCCTTCACGTTGCTCTCCTGAAACAGAGCTCTAACTAATTTAGATATATCTGCACTAGAAGAGGTCATAATTCGGTTTGTTTCGGCTCATGGTTAGAGGCCGCAGTGTAAGTATCATTTTCGAGCTGATGTAAGGCTTTCAATAATGACCGCGTTTTCGAACTTTCCGTTCGCAACCTAACCATCTTTAAGTATCCGTAAGGTGTAATAGTGACAATACCTTCACGTTCCAATATCTGGAGATTACGCTGAACCTGATTGTAGGTACTGTTCATCATTCTGACCAAGTTGGTGACGTGAGTCTCGTTGACTTTCGAAAGAGTCAGAATTATCTTTTGTCTGCAAGAAGAAGCTATGATCTGATGCAAAGTCAACACAAATACCGACATTTCAGACTACTCTCAGATAAGTCTTATAAACAGAAGGAAAAGCTTAGTAGGGGAGAGAGATAAGTGAAAGCTGTCATTCTTTTTCAACAAAAACATGTCAATTGTGAATGGACGGTTTAAACGACGGCATCAAGCTAGCCCGCTGCACCAAACCATTTTCAGATGATAAAATAAAATTCTTACAACAAGGAATGGCCAGTTTCGGTCAACAAACCGAAAAACAAATTCTGCGTGATTGGCCACGTCCTGGACGTCTGAGTTTCCAGATGTATCAGATGCTCTGGTGTATTCTAGTCGAACGCTTAGTAGAGAAGCCTTATATTACGATTCACGACATAGTGCTTCTATAGGACAGGCGATGGGAAAAATGAGAAAGAAAGCAGAAGTGGAAGCTGACTGCGGAAAGCAAAACTCCAAGTTTGAACCACCCGGCGAAGATATTGTCTTGTGCGAAATTCTGATAAACAGAAGGCAGATATAGCGCATAGATGATTGACCACCTCCCCAAAATCATTCATCCAGACAATGGACTCTGGACAAACCTCGTTTTCAATGAACCTTCGTATTAACTTAACGACCCACATGTCGGGGTTTCCAGTGAACTGGTCAGAGCGTTTGCATCTTCGATCCAATTGTTGAACACTCGTTCCGAGTGGGAAATGGAAAAAGGTAGATTTGCGGGTAAATGCATATATCTCTCCAAATTGTTAGACCGTTGCGCTGGTCATGGTCTAAGGCGGAAAAATGACCCTAACAGACGAAATATTGAAGCTGAAAAAAGAGAAGAACGCAATAATCCTGGCGCACAATTATCAGAGGGAAGACGTTCAGGACATCGCAGACTACATCGGCGACAGCATAGAGCTTAGCAGGAAAGCCATGGAAGAGAAAGAAGCGAAGATGATAGTTTTCTCGGCTGTTGACTTCATGGCAGAGTCAGCGGCAATCTTGAATCCTGACAAGAAGGTGTTGCTGCCGACGCTTAGCGCACGATGTCCTATGGCACAGATGCTTACCGTCGAAGAGATCAAGCGGGCGAAGTTGCACCATCCACTCGTGCCTGTTGTTCTGTACGTTAACACTCTAGCAGCTGCTAAGGCCTACTGTGACATTTGTTGCACATCGGCTAACGCTGTGGATGTGATTGCATCGTTAGACGCGGACACGGTGCTTTTCGGCCCAGACCGTAACCTAGCCGAATACGTACAGAGGAAGACTGGAAAGACTGTTATCCCTATCCCTGAGTGGGGATTTTGCCCAACGCACTTGCTCTTTCAACCCGAGGATGTCCACATCCTCAAGACTCAATGCCCGGAAGCCAAAGTGATGGTGCATCCCGAATGCACCTTTGAAATGCAGAAAGCCGCCGACTTCGTCGGAAGCACCTCACAAATGTGCAGATATGCAAAAGAATGTAACGCTGAAACGTTTATCGTGGGAACGGAGGAGGGAATACTTCACCGCCTGAAGAAAGAGAATCCTCGGAAAAAGTTTCTTTTGGCCTACGAAGAAGCTGTGTGTCCGACCATGAAGTTGAACACTCTTGACAGGCTTTACATGGCCTTGAAAGAAGAAAAATACGTGGTTACTGTTCCAGAACCTATTGCAAAGCAAGCCAGGAAAGCCTTGGAGAGAATGTTTGATCTGAATAGCCGATAAGATTAGAGGGAAAAAACCGTTACCCTGAGCAGCTTCACGCCCTTCTTGGCGGCCAAGTGATCTCTTAATTCTCGAATATCACCAGCTTTGCCCTTGACAGCTATCGCCTCAAGACAGTCTGTTTCGCTCAGGTGAATATGCATCGTTGAACAGATAATGCGTGCAAAATGGTGTTGCACGTGCGTGAGTGCGTTTTCAAGCCCTCCGACTTCATGATCATACAGCATCATCATAAGCCCGGCTTGATCTCGGGTCTCGTTTTGAAGCAGGTTTTTTTCTGCCACGAACATTCTAACCGCGTCTTGGACAGCTTTTGACCGATTCTCATACTTCATTGTTCCAAGGATCTGGTCAAAATCTTTCAGTAAGTCGGGTGGGAACGTTACGCCTACGCGTTTTATTTTGGGCATGTTCTCACAGACAATTTCTAAGGTGTCCTTGAATAAAGTTTTTATGCACTGCAGTGCTACTACTGAACAAAAAGGTGTTACCAAACGGTCAGAACGGGCAGCAAAACCTACTTCACGACTGTGGACGCGGCGCTGACGGGTGTCTTCTGTGCACTTTGGATATTCCTGAACTGGATTCTGGCACCGCTAAGTGTGACTTTGCTTGGAGGGATTCCAATATTCCATGATTTTGCGGTCTTCTTCACACTGTTACTTGTCGCATGGGTGACTGGACGGTTTGGAACAAGCTCGCTGGCCGGCATTGTGGGTTCAGTAATCGTCGTATCCTTGGGAGGCCCACCGCCAATCATTATGTTTTGCTTTGCCGTTTCAGCGGTCATTTTTGACTTGCTGATGTCTGCGAGTCACCACAGGATCCGCAGTTCTGCATACAGCATGATAGTAGCAAGCGTCGCAACAGTGCTATCGGCCTACGTTGCCGGCGTACTCATCGGTGTCCTTTTCACTCCGAACGATGGGCTTCAGTGGGCACTTACGATTTGGGGCGGATGGCATTTTGTCGGTGGAATTTTCACACTTACCATAACCCTGCCTCTCATAGCAGCGCTGGAAAAGGCCAACGTGAGGAAGATTCTAGGTGAAGCACAATAGAGAAATCACCTCTCAGATGAAGAATGCTGCCAAATTCCATGGACACCTCGGTCCTTTCCTCGTCATAGGCGTGAGAATGGGAGAAATCGCCAAGAAGCAGTTGGGCATAAACGAGGAGAACAGACTTGAACTGCATGCGAGCATTAGGACACCGCTCTATCCTCCCTTCTCATGTGTCATTGACGGAATACAAGCTACAACTAGTTGCACAGTTGGAAATCAAAAACTGAAAATTGAAAAATCAATGAAGGAGATAACCGCACGCTTCAAACTTCAGAGTTCAGACAAAACAATGAAGATTTCAGTTAACCCCAAAGTAGCCAGGAACTTGACTGAAGAGATGTCCAAGGGAGCTGATTCTGAGCAGCTTGCTGCAAAGATCGCACATTTGAAGGAAGAGCAGCTTTTTGTGTTGGAAGAGTAATAGGTGTTTTAGAGAAGGCCGCCTCAGCGATGCTGGATTGACATGGAAGACCTGAGAATAGCAAAGAAACGTCTCGGAGAAGAAGGGTTGACACTTTCAATCGTCAAGGACGAGCAGGTGCTCTTTGAGACTGCTTCTCATGGAATTTCAGGCGTATTGAGGGCAATTCAAGAGCTTGGCGAACGGCTTAACGGGGCTTCCGTTGCGGACAAAATCGTTGGCAAAGCAATTGCACTCTTGTGCCTTTACGCGAGGATTGAAGGAGTGTATGGAACGGTCATGAGCAGGGAAGCGAAGAAATTGTTTGAAGAAAACAAGGTTCACGCTGAATGGGATGAGCTGATTGGAAACATACTCGACAAGTGCAAGTCGGCAACCTGCCCGTTCGAAAGGTTGACGGCAGGAATCACGGATCCTGAAGAGGCTTACAAAAAACTTAAAGCTCTGCAAGATTCTCTAAAGCAACGCAGGTGACAAGATGAGCATTGGGCACGAGCGGTCTGCGTCTGACGAAAAAGAATTAGAACGTATGAGGCACAAGAAGTTGGCTGAGCTCGGGGAGAAAAAGCAGGAAGTGGACAATAAGCCCGTTCACATAACCGATTCGAGCTTCAAAGAGATAACCAGCAAACATACGCTGGCGCTCGTTGATTTTTGGGCGGCGTGGTGTGGCCCGTGCCAATCATTAGCTCCGACAATTGAAGAACTGGCCAAGGAGTATGCCGGCAAAATTCTTGTCGGGAAGCTTAACGTCGATGAAAACCCCAAAACTGCAGAGCGTTTTCAAGTTTTTAGCATTCCAACCATGCTGATAATGAAGAACGGCGAAGAAATCGACAGGATAGTGGGATGTGTCCAGAAGAAACATATCGAAGCTGCCTTAAGGAAACACTTGGAGTAGGTTGGAGCATGGACATACCAGAACGTCGGACGATAGGTGCGTTGTTGCTTCTCCTGGGTGTTTCTTCCTTGACTGTGGGCGTCTACACTGGTCAGCTCAACGCAATAGTGAACCTGCTTGGAAAAATCTTCCTCTAATAATTGCGAAGTAAAAATCCTTAAGCGTTGCCAACGTGTTCTGACACTGTTCATTTAACAAACAGGTTAGCGCGAAAATGAGTCCACCAGTCATTGGATGTGAAGATGGAGAGAGAGAAGCCGTTTTGGAAGCAGCCAAGCTCATGCTGGCAGCTGCACGAACAGCCCCTAAGACCGCTGGTGTAGATGACATCATGACATTGATTGTCTACGGAAAAGAGAAAGATGTCATCGCGGACAAGATGGAAGAGATAGCGGATGAAAGGAAGATTGAAGGGTTCAGACGAGACGCAAAGAACGTCAGGGACTCCCATGCAGTGGTTCTCATAGCTGTCAGGGGGGATAGAAGCATTGGTTTAGACTGTGGAGGCTGCGGTTACGAAGGGTGCCAGGAGTTTGACAAGGCGAGTAAGAAAAAAGGGAAAGACTTCAGCGGTCCCACATGCGTCTTCAAAGCTCTGGACTTGGGGATTGCCTTAGGGTCAGCTGCAAAGACGGCAAGCATGCTTGACATCGATAACCGCATAATGTACCGAATTGGAACGGCTGCTTCGAAACTGAAGCTGTTACCTCAAGCAACAATTATCATGGGAATACCGGTTTCAGTGAGAGGCAAGAACATCTACTTTGACAGGCCTGCGAAGGTATAAGCACTTTTCCAAGAAGGCACTTTCCTCTATTTTCTATCAGTTGCAAGTCAGCATGCGCGCTGGAATTTAGCTAAGTCCTAGTTTAAGCGTATGTGACTCGACAGCAACAATATTTAAGACTCACTAAAGAAGGGGGACATTAGCAAAGAATGTATGCCATGCAAAGCGGTCTGCGTATTGGGTATGTCAAGCACAATAGAGCTCGTGTGAAGGCAGGCGCGAACCGCGTGCGCTGCAATCAGAAGCATTTGCTTTGACCGCTCGAAATGAGCCTCTTCTAATTCTGACTCTTCATTTTTTCATACATTTTCTCCAGTGTCCAACGGATGCTTGACTTAAGCTCCTTCAGCCTTTCTGGATCAGTGTTCTTGATGACTATTTCACGGATAATATCGCCTTCTCGAACGATGCTGTAGCGGAAGATTTTGTCAGAAGACAGCTGTCCGGCTCTGGCCAGCTCGTTGTCCCTTTCTTGCATTTTGAGCAAGACTCTTTCTAGAAGGAAGTGTGTGAAAGGCGGCGTGTTGACGTCGAAGTCTTTGTCTTCAGCCAGCACCACGCGCAATTGGTCTTCGGTAACGTGGAGGTTAGCGAGAAGCTCACCTGCCATTGTCTGCAATGGCGTGACATTCTGAAGTTCCACGTGCGACTGGGGGGACGAAGGCTCAGACTCTCCTTCGCCCCCTCTTTCTGTTGCCAGCAAAACTCCGGTTTTCGTCGACCCCTCCGTGACTTGTAGGTGCCTGAACCCCTTTTCAAGGAGAATGGAGTCGATGGTTTCAAGCATAGCCTGCGAATCTTTGAGGTCAGAACTCAGCGCTTCGATTTTGTCTTCGAGTTTCTTCTTGAATTCGACGAGCCGCTTTATTCTCTCTGCATCTACTGACAATTTCTATTCACGGATAATATCTTGCGAGCACTTCCCTTATCAATCCTTTGAAATTCGCCGTAGTTAGGCGAGTTCAGGCAATACGTTGCTGTTTACCTTGATTTTCGAATCAGAAAAGGGCTGAAGCGATTCAACTGTGATTTTCAGTTCGCTCCGAAGGAAAGTCTCGAATCCGTGAAAAATAGGGCTGTCCGTATTGTTCAGTTTGATGCATGTATTTTTTCCCTCTAGCAATGGACTAAAATCAAAGATGGCTATGCGTCTAGAAAAGTCTGGGTTATCAAGGACTGTCCGGAATATATCTTTTGAGGGTACTTCTGAGAAAAGCCAAGCTAAGTGAGATGGCTCGACAACGGTGTAGAACAATCCTTTCTGAACCACGCATTTTCTGTTTGAGATTATCGCTTTGAAGGAGGCGGGAGTGACGTTTCTAGTTGAAAGAAAATTGTGATAGTCGTCTTTCAACTCAACCCAATCTTCGTTTTCGGATGTTCTCCAGCCCCGCAGTTTGCAAAAACGCTTGAAACTGGTAAGGACTTCCCATATCTTGGACATATTCATGTTCTTGTTCCAACCTCGAACAATATTCTAGAACAAAGTTCTATTGCGCTGGCCGCAGACTTAAGTGTTTTTGTCAACGTTTTCCGCAAAAATGAAGCCTGGCTGTTCGAATATTTGCAGTTTTGTAGGCATTACAATGCATTTTACGCAAATTTGCGGGTAAGACAGAGCGAAGGGTTTTTGATGGAAAAGCAGGGAGGCCAGCTACATTTCTGCGACAATAAGGAATAAATTCCGATGTGTCTATTAAGAATGGGCGGGGACAACGGCAGTGAAACTTAAGAACAATACAGTGTTTTTGGATGCTACAGATCTGGAGATTCTGCGAGCACTGCAGAAAGATTGTAGAGAGACGTACGGAGCCATAGGCAAGCGGCTGGGAATTGCTCATTCGACAGTTTATGATAGAATAAGAAAAATGGAGCAGCAAAAGGTGATACAGAACTATACGGCCACCATAGACGTTGAGAAGATTGGGATGAGAAACATAACTTCGATAATGACGGTTTACGCAGACCCCAAGGAGATTGAGAGAGTTGCGGAGAAATTGGCAGCTTTGCCAGAAGTTCTTGAAGTCTACACGTCCCTTTCAGAAGAGCTTCTAGTCATTGCAAAGGTCTCTGCAGCAAGCCAGGAAAACCTGCACGAGTTCATAGCTAATTCAGTTGCCCCATTGCCTGGAGTTTCGAGAATTCGCACCTCAATTATCACGAAGAAGTTTAAGGAAACTCAATTTTCAATCACGAATGCGTCGGAAAGGTTACATTTATAAAAGAGATACGCGATATCAATGAAGGAACAATCATGACTTTAGACACAGGTTCAAAGATTCTCAGGACAGTTCCCAGGGAGAAAGCGTTCTATTTCTTCACTTCGATTGGAAACTACACTGGAACAAGCGCATCTTCCCTCAAGGAATTCATGGAAAAAACAAACGAAGTCAACGTTAAATCCTTAGAGTTTCATCTTTCCCGCGGAGACTTTGAAAAATGGATGGCTGAGGTTTTGCAGGACACGGAGCTAGCGGGCGAAATTAGAAGGCTGCAGAAGTTGAACTTGACAGGCAACAGTCTCCGCGACCAACTGAACTTCACCGTTTCGAGACGTTTCAAACGCCTGACAAGTCAACCTGGCGCAAGCCGATTCTGAAATGCTTCAGTCTCTGAGAGTGCAGAGTTGCGCTTGAAAGACCCACGCACTTAAGAGTTGACCCCCTACTCTTCTCGCGCGTGTCAGTTCTAACATTCGCCCCTTGGTGTAACAGCGCGGCGGCTCTGTCTTCAAGTCTAAACGTTGCGACCGTACCCAGCGCCCGCGCTACCCACTACAATTGAAGGGGGCTCAATCTCGAACTTCTTCAGCTAGAATGACTGATCCCGAAAAGTGCCCGTCTATGATAGGATGTTATGTTTGCGTCAAGCCGAGTCAGTCAAGTCCTACTCGTTTGCTCGTCAATGCCAGTGGGTGTACAAAAAAAGAGGAAAGGTTAGCTATAAGATGGCTTCTTCCTGAGGCGTGTTGTGGCAGCTGCGCCGATCAGTGTTGTTCCCATTAGCAATAGCAGTAGGCCCGTCACTGGAAATTCTGGCACGCTGTTTGTACTGTATATCACTATTTCATGAGTGCCCGCTGTGAAGTTGAACCACACGTACGCGTTTGCCGAGTCAGTTGTAACCACTGCGTCTGGATTGTTGTCTATGGTGACAGTCCAATTAGTCTGGACTGGCTGGCTCCACATGAAGTTGTTCGGAAACGTAACGTTGCAGAAGCCTGGTACGGTACCGTTGACAGGGCTCGTAACGGTGAAATTGAATGTGCTCGTGTTGTTGTCAAAGACTGGCGCAGTTACGTTTGAGTCAGTGTCTATGGTTCCAGAATAGCCTACGCCTTCGAATGTGATGGTGTATGGCACTGTCTGCTCGGTGGTGATTGTGTACACGGCGTTTTGCACGCTGAAGACGGGAGTGGCAGAGTTTGCATCTGTCATGTCCGTGAAGTCACACGCCAGGGGACAAGTTGCGTAAGGCGAGGGTTGAGAAACTACTTGGAACGTGATTACTGCAATCGTCGCGTTGTCCCCCCACCATGCTAGGCCAGTTGCTGCGCCTGCAACTTCATAGTGTGTAGCGTTGGTGTACGGTGCCGAAGCAATGGGGTTTCCTTGGCTGTCGAGGAATCCGGGGCTTATGCCGTACAGAATGCCTGTTGTTAGTGGGCCAACACCACTGACGCCCACGTCGCTGACGAAGGATACCGGTTGAATCAACGTGGAGTTCCAAGTAAAGTGAACCTCAATGCCTTGGACGCCTGTTGGAACGTTCTGTGTCGTGACGTTGTAGAGTTTCAATGTCACGTTAAATTCCTGACCTATGGCTAGAGAGGGACCCATGAGAACTTGCGACGGTTCAACCGCGTAGTATGGCCCCGCCTGTGCCGAAGCTAGTTTCACTGTCGAGACTGAAGCTATTGCGGCTACTGTGAGAAATGTGATTAACAGCATGATACTATAGATTCTCTTCATTTTTCCACCTTTTCCAATTTATAGACTCTAATGTATTTTGGAACATCTTAATATAAATCTTGCCCTTGGTCAAATCAGGCATGCCCGAACGTTATTGCACGAGGTTGCCCTCGTTCCTGGTTGCTGCCGTTTCTATTTGTTGTAGAGGTGGCAGGCTACGTAGTGTTCTCCACCTATGTCTACCAGTTCAGGTTCCTTTGTTCTGCATATGTCCCCGATGTAGGATGGGCATCTTGTGTGGAATCTGCATCCTGCAGGCGGGTTTATTGGGCTTGGGATTTCGCCTTTGATGACAGCTTCGCTTCTCTTGGCGGTAGGGTCTGGAACCGGAACTGCAAGTATCAACGCTTTCGTGTATGGGTGAAGCGGTTCGTAGACTATTTTTTCGGCCTCGCCCATCTCGACGATCTTTCCAAGGTACATTATGCCCACGCGGTCACATATGTGTCTGGCCAATGCAAGGTCGTGGGTTATGTAGAGGAATGCTACGTTGTGTTTTTGGATTAGTTCGAACATCAGGTTGAGAACTTCAGCCCTGATTGACACGTCCAGCATTGAAACTGGCTCGTCAGCGACCACGAACTCTGGGTCCAGCACGAGTGAGCGGGCAAGAGCGACTCGTTGTCTTTGTCCCCCGCTGAGCTCATGCGGATACCTGAACAGAAACTGTTGCGGCGGTGTCATCTTCACTTCTTCAAGCTTATTAAACACTTTGTCTTCTAATTCTTTTTCGCTACTGCAGACCTTGTGTATCTTCAATGGCTCGGAGATGATGTCGTAAACCGTGAACCTCGGGTTCAACGACTCGTACGGGTCTTGAAAAATCATTTGCATCTGTCTTCTCAGAATCTTAGGGTCGGTTTGCAGTCCGAAGATGTTCTTGCCCTTGAAGACTGCCGTTCCGCCCGTTGGTTCTATCAGTCTTAAGACAAGCCTTCCCGTCGTTGTCTTGCCACTTCCAGATTCGCCAGCCAAGCCGAATATCTCTTTTCTCTTGATGTCGAAACTGACGTTATCGACAGCCTTCACAAAGATATCGTTTTTCCCCGTTAAGGATCTGAAGAAGCCAAGGTTTACTGGAAAATATTTTTTCAGCTTTTCAACTTTCAACAGCTCATCCATTCAGCATTCGCCTCAACTGACTGGGTTTACAAGGTGACACGCGGCGTAATGATCTTTCTCGGTCTCAATTAATTCTGGGACTTTCTTCCGACATATCTCCATCGCATATTTACATCTCGGGTTGAACCTGCAGCCCGGGGGAGGGTTAGTCAAGTCGGGTGGTGAACCTGGAATCGATATCAGTCGTGTCCTCTGAGCCTTTATAGACGGAAACGCTGACAGAAGGCCTTGTGTGTAGGGGTGCAGTGGATCCTTGAATATCTGTACTATGTCACCGAATTCAGCCACTTTTCCAGCGTACACTATTGCCGCCTCTTCACAAGTCTCAGTCACTATTGACAAGTCGTGAGAAATGACAATCATTGCGAGGTTCAGTCTCTCCTTTAACTCCCTCAATAGTTTGAGTATCTGTGCGGCAATTATGACATCAAGGGCAGTGCTGGGTTCGTCGCTTATCAACATCTTCGGGTTGCACGCTAGGGCCATCGCTATGCATGCCCTTTGTTTCATTCCCCCACTGAATTCATGAGGATAGTTGCTCGCCCGTGAGGGATCTACTCCAACAAGCTCAAACAATTTCGCGATTCTTTCTTTGGCTTCCCCTTTACTCACGCCAGATTCGTGAACCTTTATAGCTTCAACTATCTGATCCTCAATCCTGAAAACTGGGTTGAGAGCATTCATGGCTCCCTGAAAAATGAGTGATATGCCACTCCAGCGGATGTCTCTTCTAATCTCGCCTTCGCTCATCGGCACGATATCTTTTCCATTGAAGAGTATTTTGCCTCCGAAGATTTTCGCATTTCTTGGCAGTATCTTCATAAGCGTTATCGCGATACTGGTTTTTCCGCACCCTGATTCGCCAACAACTCCGAGGCCTCGACCGCTGTCAACTTTAAAAGTCAAGCCGTCGACCGCTCTTACCCATCCTCCTGAAGTGCGGTAGTACATCCTCAGGTCTTCTACGTCCATCAGTGTCATGGAAGATCTCGGATTAACTCTCGGTCCTTCATATTTAAGCTTTAGTTCTCTGATTGTTCCGAAAGTGCGTACCTTCTGAAGAGCTTTGTCAAACCTTATATTGCTTGAAGGTGCCCATCTGTTTGAAGAGGAATGCGCAGCAGATATCCAGGGAAAAGTGACAGACTGAACGATTTGCTGGAGGAGGTGACTCGTTTCTTCATTTCTAAGGGCTTCTTGGTCTCTGTGAACAAGAGCGATTCTGAAAGTGTTATCTCTGTCAAGACTGGCGAATCAGCCGGAACCAAGATTCTGGATGTCTGTTTGGCAGGCGACGCAAGTGGTTCTTTCGTGGTGACTTTTGCAGGTTCCGAGCGGTCACCTATTATCAGAAACTCTGCTCTCCCGTCTATGCTCGGCGGGGGCTTTTTGACCTTGAAGAGTCAAAGGCTGGCCGAGATTTTGGAACGGTTAGAGAAGGAGTTCTGGGAAACGGTGGATCGGTTTATGGTTTCTTCTTAGCCTACACGTCTCAGCCTTGGATTGACATCTCGTCAGTGCGTATCCTATCAGAGCGAACATACGTGAACATACCGATGCATACTGCGGGAGGAGCTGGTTAGAATCGTTGGGCGGAGACACGTTTTGCCACGTTGCCCGCGGTTCCATAATCATGCAGCAAGCTTCACGACCACACGCATCCGTCGGCCGGGGGCCCATCCAGCTTAATGCAGTTTCTGACAAGCAGGAACGTCATCGGTCCCCAGCGCACCAAGACTTAAATAAACATTGTTTCTCAATCTATTTGAGGCTGAAATTCTGAGCCCGATGGGAGCAGGCCGTGTCATACTGTTCATCGCGGGAGTAGTCGAGTTCCTCCTCTCTGGCATGATGTTCCTGATGGCGAACTTTGGGCTGGCGGGCTATCTGATCCTGGCATATATGCCCACCGAACAGGGAGCAACTTATGCGATACAGCTGTACATGGGGATTTTGGCCGTTGTAGCATTCATATTCGGCCTCGCCGGAGCTGCAAGCGCGATTGAACGGTGGAGTCTACTCCTGTCAGTCTTTGGAGGATCGTTAATTGCTCTTTGGGGTCTCTTGCAGACATGGTATACGCTAACCTGGCTCACTGACAGGGGGGAAATCCAAATAGGCGTGACAGAGGGCACCATTGCCGTTTTCTTTTCTTTACTTGTCATCACGTTGGTTGTCGCATCGAAAGAACAATTCAGAATACCCCTGTTCCGAACCGGACGCACGTGGTTTTCTGATGAAAACAGTTCTCAGCATGCGCCGTAAGCGCGTGTGTGTTCCTAACCGGATGTGAACAAGAAGGATCTGGCGGACCAGACGATGGCATGGGAAAGAAGAGGTCCTATCAGGGTTGAGGCGTGAAGCCGTACGTTATTTGTGAGGGTTGATGCCTCGTGTTTCCTAAATGCGGAGTGCCTTCTTGACGTAGTGCAAGAGAGCATCGATGATGGGATGAGCTCGTATTGGTAAGTGGCACGCCTTCTTGCAGGCAAGGAAAGCAGCCCTGGAAGGGTGATTTAGGTTTATAAGGAAAGCTCAGTCAGTTCACACGGTAGATCGTGAAGATAGTGTCTATTCCTTCTATGGCGTTCGGGAAAGGTTTTCGGATTCATACCTGTTTCTGGCCCCCTATGAAGTGTCCGCGTCAACAGGCAGGCCGTACCCATAAAACAAGGCGAAGTTTAAACGCGCTGCCATTATGCCTATGAATCAAACACACGAATGCGAGGAACGGCATTGTCAGGAGTTGGCTGCGTCAGGAACGCTGCTGTTTGCCTCAATGTTTATTTGTTAGCAAATCCATTTTGTGTGTTGGTTGTTAATGTGAAGAAAGAGTGGTTTGGTCTGGGGTTAATCTTAATAGTTGCAGGTTTTGCGCTCCTGTCCTTCTCCAACGCTGTTGTTTACAGGGACAATTACTTGGTACAGGGCAGTCTTGACAACACAGTCTATGAACAGGCGGGCCTCACGCCTAGGGTGAGTGTTTCAGGCCATTTTGATGCCGGTCAACGTCTCTTCTTCAACTTCACGCATGGCAATTTTTGGGGCGTTCAGTATGACATTCAAAACGGGGGGCTTGAGCCAGCAAACACAGAGTTTGCTCCTGGCACAGCTATTGAACCGTATAAGACGATAGATTTCAACCTCTACACTCCTTCGGGTGACGTGGTTTCGACCGAGGTTTACCTCGTTGCAGGAACGGCACCGTTCGCCGTGGTTTATTTTAACCAAAGCGCTGATTTTGTCCCGCTTCTAGGCGGGAACCTGACATTCGGTAGCGTGGGGATGGAGGGCACGATAGATCGCACTGGCAACTACACCATAGTCGCAACTACGATCCAGCCACATGTTCGCAAAGACGCTCAAAACACTTATGACGTTGTTGCAAATAACATAACTGGAAAAGGAGCCGTGCAGGCTGATCCGCCGCTGACAATGAATTTGTGGAGCATCGATGCTGTCGAAACAAAGCCGTACCTCGTATCATTTGCAACGGTGGGTGCGGTGATACTGGTCCCTGGAGTAATCTCCAGCGTTTGGGCAACTAGGCCCAAAAGAAGACGAGCACGCGACCGATTGAACAAGACGCGTCAATGAAAAGCAAACTATAGTGTTGTTTCAAGCCGTTACTTCAAATGCTCGTAGCACACGCTCCCAAGCAATCTTGCGGTGTTCATCCATATCAGTGTGGTCTGAGAGGTCAATGTCCAAAAGACTAGCGCGCGCCAAAGGCTTGAGTCAACGTTGAATCCGTTTTCAGCCTTCTCCCGGCTTTCATCCCAACCGTTGAACACGAGCACAAACGTTGCAGCGCGCAGCGTTTGCGCCACACGTACAAATGTAGTTTATCTTTCTCGAAGCCTCGGGTTGAGTATCTCGTCCAGCGCAAATCCTATCAGTATGAACGAGAGCGACAACAACGCGATGCAGACCCCGGGCGGAATTGTCCAATACCAGGTGGCGAAGGCTCCCGTCGCTACTTGGCCTGAATCCTCATACTGGTACAGTATTCTTCCCCAAGACATGACATCCTGAGGTCCTAGTCCGAGAAAGCTCAGGGCAGCTTCCGTAACGATTGCACCCGGAACCGACATTGCCAGCGTGATGTAGATTAATGGAAACACGTTCGGAATTAGATGTTTGCGGATTATGTAGAATCGGCCTCCGCCAGCCGATTTCACGGCTTCGATGAATGAGCGTTCCTTGAGGCTTAGAATTGCTGAGCGGACGGTTCTGGCAAAACCCATCCAGCCTAGGAAGCCGATGACGATTATTAAGTTGAGCAGACTTTGGCCTAAGACGAATATGAGGACTATTATCAGGGGCAAGGTTGGAATAACCAGGAGCATATCAGTTATCCTCATTAGAACTTCATCTGTGGCGCCGCCGATATATCCAGCTATTAGCCCGATGATGAGCCCCAGTCCCACTGAGACCACAGCCGTGACTATCCCGAGGACGAATGATATCTGCGTCCCAGCGATAAGCTGCGTGAACAGGTCTCTTGCCAGGTTGTCCGAACCAAGCAGACCGAATGAGTTGCCGTAGACGAGAAGATTCACGTTACCTAGGAGGACTGTTGGGTTTCCAGCGGCAGTTGCGTTTCCCGAAAATTGAATAGTAATCGCAAAGGTGTACGGTCCAGGGGCTGAGAATATTATCCCATCGGGATCCGAACCGTAATCCCGATAAAGTTCGGTATTAAGCGAGGAGATTTCATAGTAGGGCACCCGAGTGAAGAGCGTGTGTGTCGTGGGGAGGGTCACGGGCGTCGTCGCAGGGAAGCTCTTCGTGCCTGCCGCGATAGTGTGTAGGAAATACGCGTACATTGTTAATGTGCCCTGTTGACCAGTCTGATTTTGCGTCTCGACACTATAAGACAATTCGGTCGCGTACTCTGGTGGCGGCATGTTATACGGATAGTAAAACTGCTGTGAAAATGTAACGTTTCCCGCCTGCGTAAAATTCACTTGTACGCAGCCCTTGACGTCGAACCCGGCTTCAGGGTTGTAGCTGACCTTGATTCCACTGCTCGTGGTTACATTTGTCCATAATCTCAACCCGCTCGGATCAGAAAACTTCGCGTCGGCAGTAGCGTAGACATTGTTTGTGTAACCTGGGTTGCCCGTGAAGTCCCTGTACCATCCCGGGTATGCCGACACTATTGCCAGGGGCATTCTTCCGACTGAGACAGAACCAGGATGTATAGGGTCGTCAGTTGCGAAAAGGGGACCGACTAATGCTAGAAACGCGAAGAATAGCAGCAGTATTACACCCGCAGTTGCTTTTTTGTTTTTCAATATCTTCCTCATGAGGTCTCGGAAACCTTTGAGCTGCAGAATAACTTTTTGCCATCGCAAAGACATGTTATCACCCGTACCTAATGCGTGGATCAAGCAGCCCATAGGCCAGGTCTGCTACAAGGTTCGCTATGATGACGCACAACGCTATTATGTAAAAAATGGCTTGCATGACTGGGACTTCTCGGAGGCCGATGGCCTGATATATCAGCATCCCCAGGCCATTGTATACGAAGACGGTCTCTGTTATTATGGCGCCTGAAAGCATAAAACCGAATTGTAAGGCTACGTTCGTGATTATTGGAAGCGACGCGTTCTTCAAGATGTGCCTGAAAAGCACATTTCTCTCCTTCACACCTTTTGCTCTCGCGGTGAGTACATAGTCTTCAGTCATTGTTTCCAGAACGCATGCCCTTGTGAGCAGTAGGAAGCCCCCGTAAGTGAAGAGGAAAAGAACCAGACCGGGAAGAACAAGATATTTCAGTCTGTCAAGCCAATATGGGATAGTGGCTTGTATAGGTGGAAGCGTTATCCATCCCTGCACGGGGAACCAGCCTAGCCCGAACCCGAAGATGCTTTGCAGCACCAACGCCATCCAGAAAGTGGGAAGCGAGAACGTTGCAAGAGACGTTAAAATTGCTACGCTGTCGAAGAGTTTTCCTCTTTCATGAGCTGCGTACGCGCCCAGAAGGATGCCCACTATGACCGCAAGAATGTCTGCGGAGCCTAGTAGCAGTATAGTGTTCATCAGCCTGTCCAGTATCAGTTTGGACACTTGCTGCGAACCCATCTGCAAACTAGCTTGACCGAAGTTAAACGTAGACATACTTACTACGTACTTAGGGTACGATTTATACCAAGGCTGGCCGATTCCGAAGGCGTTGATGAGCTTTTGTACTTCTTCCTTTGTTATTCTGGGGTTGTGTATGTAGGCCTCAAGTTGGTTTCCAGGAATCGCCTCAAAAAGAAAAAAATTAATCGTAATCACGCCGAATATTAGGATTACCGTGTAGATTATTCGCTTAATCAGATATCCTCTTAGGCCCATTTTCTCTCGTAACTACCGTCCCCTACAATATATATAAGCTTTAGCCTGAGCACAATTCATGAATTGCTGATTGTAGCAAGACAAAAAAAAATAGGGGGATTGACGTTTTTGCGGGTTTATGGCCAGCCGTTGGCTGCAGCGTAGGCCAATTCCGAAGCTGGAATAGGCCCTACGGCAGGTAGGTAGGTTGGTATGTTGGTAGTGTTGCCCCAGAACCATCCGTAGTGTAGGGCCAGCGTGACCAGGTCTGACAGGCCGACGATGCCTGCGGGTGCAGCTAGGTCAGCTCCTGGTTGCCAGTAGTGGGTTCCTATTGGCGAGATTGGCACTGCGCTAGGTGGTGTTCCGGAATATCCGTACGCGTTGGCAAGCATTGTCAAGTCCGCTAAGCCTATCTTGTAGTATCCGCCCGACGGTTGTTGAGCCTGAGTAGTGTTGGTCCAAGTGTACTTGAAGGATATTTCGCCTGGCACTGGATTTACCGGGAAGGCCGGGTTGCGGTCGAGGGTCAATCCAGCACCTGCGACGAACCCTCCGGAACTTGTGGTGCCTGGTCGGTACGTGAATGGGCCTGTGCCAACCCACGTGATTTCCATTCCGTGGTTCGCGTCGACGAGCGCCGCCTGGGTGAATGGTGCTCCACCCAAGACGTTGCCTGGGGCTGATGCCTGACCTGGCCATAGGCCGTGTAGACCGTCTTTCGATGTGCCTGCGTTAGCATCTGCAACGCTGCTCGGCTGTATCCACTTGTATACGTGTTCGGGTACAAGTTCATAGACAGGCATGTACAGGTTCAGCCAGCTCGCTGTGCTGACCCAGACAGAGCAGGTCCATTGGTCCCATCTCTGGAAGTAGGGTTTGTAGCCGTTTGTTTGGTTGACCATGAACACCATTGCCGCGTTGGTCCAGGAGTCGCCGTAGAACGCGTTTATGTATATGGTGTAGTTGAGGTCCGTAACATCGAAGGGTACGCCGTCGCTCCAGTTGAAGTCGTGCCTGAAGTAGTAGGTGACGTTTGAGTCGCCCACCAGTCCAGTGGTTGGGTCGGTGATGGTTTCCATCTTCCAAGAGTATAGCATCCACGGCAGGTCGCTGCCCGATGGGAAGCTGGTGATTGCGCTGCCTGGCACGATGTCGTTGTACGGGTTAGCAGCCATTGGATATGTGAACATTTGATCCATTTCTTGGAAGTCGAAGACCTCGTCGCTGAAGATTGGGTTTATCATGTCTGGCTGGTTGTAAACGCCGAAGTAGATTACGTTGCTTTCGGGTGTACCCGATACGGGACCAGTGTACGTTACCGTGTTGTTCTTTCTAGCGTTCTGTGTGACCCAGTTCAAGAGTTGGTTTTGGCCTTGTGTGCCGTAGCCCAGCTCGTTGATCATGCCCACCATGCCTGTCTTGTAGGCGCAGTAGGTTGCCGGACAGTAACCGGGCACAAAGTAAGACTCCATGACCAAGTTGTACTGAACAGCCTTCTGGTCAAGGTCGAATTGGGCCGGAGTCGCGTCTGAAAAGGCCGCGAACGCATAGTGGGTCGTGTTTCCGTCGTCAACCATGTAGGGGTTGGGACCTCCGGAGTAGATGCCTGCGGGTGTGAGCTCGCTGTACCACCAGTTTGGCGGCGAGCCAAAGCTGTAGCCCAAGGTGGCCCAGTCGTATAGCTGTGCGTCCAGCACGTAGGGCCTCAAGGCTGTTAGGGTGGCTTTGAGGTTTTCGGTGGAGGGAATGCCTATCTTTGTGAGTTCCGCCTGGAACATGTCACCTAGGTCTTTTCGCGCGTCCGCGCTTCTGACGTACGCGTTCATGGTGAGTATAGGCTGGTTGGCGCGTGCAGCGTTGGCAGTGGCTTGAGGGTCGCCTCCGCCCCATTGACCGTTGGGGTCATTGCCGGAGTACACGACACCGTTAATTGTGCCCTTGTAGGTTGCCATGTTGCCGTTGGTGACATTGCCGATGACGTTCTGAAGTGTTGGGTAGATGGCGTGGTTGTACCAGCCGCCCGTGTAGAGGATCTGGATGGCTTTAGTCTCGTTGTATTCCCATGGGTAGTTGGGGTAAGAAACGGCTGTGTTCACGTACTGAAGCATGAGCGGGGTAGGAACCTGGGTGTCGCTTCTCGTGGCGAAACCCTGAAGGGTTGGGCCGGCGATGACGCCTGGCTTGTTCACGAGGCAGTTGAGCGCGTTCCTGAAGTCGGTGTAGTTCATGTAGCTTCTCTGCCCGTTGCCCACGAAACCGGCGCCCTCATGGCCCAGGTTCGTCCAGTTGTTGTTGAAGGCTATCTCAAACTCGCCCGCTTCAACGAGCGGCTCCACGGTGATGGCCGTGTTGCTTATGGCCGTAGTGTATTCAGCTTTTGTAAGTGGCCAACCCATGATGTCTACGCCGCCGGCACTGTCTGCCAGCAGCAGGGACGTGAACAGAGAGTCTTGACCGTCAAAATACCTGTACTGTATCGTGTTCATGTGTGTTATCGGTGGAATTGCTGCATTGACACGTGAAATCGGTGCGAAAATCATTATTGAAAGGACAATGCATGCTACAATAGCTAATATTTTCATGTTCATTTCTCTTTTCTCCCTTTATTATATTTTCTGCAGTAGGAACGTGTGTTTCTGCAAATATAAGGCTTACTGAAACATTGTTCCATGTGCTGATCTGCTGCCGCTCCGCGCTGTTCGAACAAAAAGCTAAATCGGAGGTGGTTCAGTAGCCCGTTTTAGGCGGCCTCTCACGTTCAACACTATTACGACTGCGACGATGAACGCTATGACACCTGCCAAAGCGTAAAACACGTAGATACCGTATCCGTGCAGGCTTGGTTGAACTATCACGAGCATGGCAGGGCTGTTGCGGGTTTTTCCGGCAGTGGTGTAGGTGATTTGGAATTCGAAGGGGCCGCTCTCGGTCGGCGTCCACTGGTACGAGAAATAGCCTGTGCTGTTCGCCGTGAGCGATGCCAAATCAGACCAGTTGCCACCCTCCTTGGAGTAAACGAGGTCAACGCTGGTTATGTTAAAGGATGAAGAACCCGAAATCTTTCCGGTGATCATGACAGAGTCACCGACAGTAATCAGAGTTTGAGAGGCCACCAGTGAAATCGGTGAACCATAAAAGCCGTCCGCGGCGAGACTCGGAACGATCTCTATGGCGTTAAGATTCGAATCCAGAGTTAAAAAATACGTTCCTGACCCACCTGATCCCTCCGCGTAGGAAAGAAGATGAAAGTTTGAGGAGGCTTCCGAAAGAACCGTGAAAGTCACGTTCAGCAAGATACCGCTCCCGCTGGCTTCAAGATAACCTCCCCTGCTAGCATCGAAAAATGTTTCCGAGGACGAGTAGTTAACTCCCCCCAAGACGTCATTTATCATTCCCTGTGCAATGTTTGATATTGTCGGTCCAACAGAGGGCATGAAAGGCCCCTCCACGACTTTGGTGACGTTCAGCACCAGGGCGTCGTACGTGAACTCTACTTGAGCTGCGTAAATCCCGGTTGCATTATCAACCCTCAAATAGACTGTGAAATTGTCGCCGACGTTGAGGCTTTCATATTGCTGCGGTTCAAAACTCACGGTAGGTGTGCCGGTTTGGCTTTGGGCTTGAACATGGAGGCTTTGCGGCAAAAAAACCAAACCCAACACTAGCATGATTAGGAACAGGACGGATTTAGTCTTGCTCATCGCGCTGCATCCTTCAAGTTTCGAAGCTAAATTTTACACGAAGAATGTAAATATAAGCTTTTGCGCGAACACGCAAAGTTTCCAACTCTAAACATTTCGCAGCAAAAGAGTCGGCATCACCCGCATGAAACGTTGTGCTTAAAGAGTGGAAGATAGTTCCAGAAACCTTTAAATCAACAACGCCGCTTAGTATTAAACGCTAAAAAACCAAGAAGGGAGAAGAAGAGGAGATAAAGTTGAAACGGATTAAAATACTAACGCTGATTCTAGCTCTTGCAATGCTCATCGCACCGATACTAGTCTTGCGTCCAGTGAGCCTAGTGCAGGCGCAGCCAACCCCTGGCGCACCAGTGTACTTCAGTGTTGAACCAGTCGCAAATCCACCATTAACGGACCTCAACGCTAGCGCAAACGGCTTGCAAACGCCCACAACACCGCTGCCCGGCACCCCTCCAATAGGCCAGAATTTCACGGTTCAAATACACCTAAGAAACGCAACGACTGTGAACGCTCCAAACGGCATTATAAGCGCTGAGGTTCACTTCTACTTCGGCAACATTCTGAACTACGCCATGCCCATAGCATTCCAAGACCTGCTCGGTCAAGGTGCAGGAGACGCCCTCGTTGGGCCCGTAATCGAGACTATTACGGGAGGTCTCTATAATTCAACCGGCGGCTTATGCGGCCCATCCCAGTACCCTGGCGAAGAACCCAGCTCTCCAGGATATAGTGGCCCCGTCGAATACGATGTTTCAGCCGCAACGATTACTGACGCAAACTGGACCGGCGCTGACGGCCTGGTGGCTACTATAACCTTCGAGATCACGGGTCAACCATCAACGCTCCTGGGCCAGTTGGACTTCAAGGCTCCTTTGTACATAACTTATGCAGACTTATACACCACTCTGTATGAGCCTTGGGGACAATGGGTGAGTGTAGAGCAACCTTTCAGCATAGTCCAAGGAACATTGCAGATCGGTGTTGCGGCAGGGATACATGACGTAACCGTCGCTGACCCGCCAGCCAAAACTGTTGTCGGCCAAGGCAATGGTTTCAACGTAACCGTCACATTGACAAACTTGGGCAACTACACTGAAATCTTCTGCCGTGCCGCAGTATACCTCAAAACATTCTTCGGCGGCGGATCCCCAATAATCACCCTGGCGGCAGGAGGGTCCGCGAACGTCACCTTCACCGTAAGCAGTACCAATGTCCCCTACGGCAATCGGACTCTGAACGTGTATGCACCCAGCTTTGGTGAACCGAACCACAACAACAACGGCACGTGCGGCAGCGTGATAATAACGATTTCAGGCGATTGCAACGGCGACTACCAAGTCAAGCTTCCAGACCTGTCCATACTCGCAAAGGCCTACGGCACTACACCGGCCAGTCCAAAATGGGTCGCGAATGCGGACATAAACAACAACGGCAAAGTAGACCTGCCCGATCTTTCCGTACTGGCGAAAAACTACAACAAAGTAGTTACGCCATCGCCATAAACCTCCTTTTTTTTTATTTTTACGAAACCACGATTTTTCGCTTACCAAAAGCACTACGACAGCAAAAAACGTGTCTTCAGCCTATTTCATAACATTAAGCACGCATCAAATAACGGATAAGCTTGCACCGAGTGAGAGGCTTTGCCCGACGGGAAATCTTTGGAGACTTTGCTCCTGCTTCAGGAAAACAAAAATCAGCCGCCCTAATTGTGGCGGAATGCTCCACCTTCTTTTCAGATTCACATCCAAACCTAATAATCGTTGATTATATCCTGCACAGCTCGATTTAGCAAGACATGTTCCAAACGACCGCCAATTCATTGAACACACTTAGCGCGCGCTTAGGAGTTCTGAACTTATAAACTGACACTTTCATATTAGAATCGCAATACATCGTAGTTTATGTGAGGCCTGTATACTAGAAGGCTCTAGCTAGAATGAAAGACGATTATGAACGGAAAGCAGGAACTTAGGAGAATTGAATCTTTTCCTTTAAGACTTTTCGTAATTCCTCAGAAGTCAATTTTGTTAAATCTGGGTCTCCGTTTAGTTCAAAAGCGGCGCGCATGCCTGTTCCTAAATTCATTCGCGAGCTGGTTTTTGTTACAGGCTCGCTTGGTTCGAGGATGACCGTGTGACTATTGACGCGAGAAGTATCGTCTGTAGGACATGGACCAAGTCGTCACGCCCAAAAAAGGGAATTTAGGAACACGCTAGCGCGCTTGTTGGGGGAGTCTTCGCTTACGCTGTGCCCTTGAATATTCGCAGAATACGTGGTTTCTGTGTGTTTTCCAAAAATGTGCGTGTTCTCGCTGCGTTTAAGAGCATGTTAATCGTGAAATGTTCCGCTGCAGATGAGTTGACAAAAAAAATTAGGGGGTTAAGGTTGTTGATTCTTCTAGCTCGTCTTATGGATAGATTATGCCAAAGGACGTCGTTGGGGACTGTGGCCCGTAGGGTGTTCCACCCAATCTTGGCCAGTTTGTCATTGCGTATCCTATGACAGTTGCTGTGCCGACTCTTGCCCATGTAGGAATGCCCTGGATCAAGTTCGGATACACGTATATGCCGCCTGTCGTCGTTGTGGTGTTGCCAGTGAATGGGCACGTGTTGCGAGTTGCGTTGATGTAGACCCAGAATGCGTTTTCGTTTAACGGGTAGCCCTGAACGTCGTATGAGTCAACTGACACGAGTACCCAGAATGGCTGTTCGTGGATGGTCTGTACGGTTGCTGTGAAGTTCATAAGATCCGTGTACTTGTGGTAGGGTGCGTTGATTGCTGCTACGCTTGTGACTTGTGCTTGCCAGCCGACTTGGTACGCCATTGTGTCGTTAAATTGTAGCTGGTCCACTTCTACGGTAGCGGTTATGTTCCACCATCCGAAGATGGCCGGATCCCAGTGGCCTGGAGTCATGTCTGTCATTGGAATTCTGAAGCACACTGACGCTATTCCATTAGAGTCTGTGTAGTTCTGCAGTATCGTGACCTTCTGGCCGAGTGCGTTGTCAACTTCGAATATCACCAGCTTGTTGGTGACGCGGTCTCCAGCATAAGTGACTTTGGCGTAGAGACAGACTTCCGCCTGTGGTGCGAATGAGTCACTGTGTTGGTTTGCCCCTTGTCCACCATATGGATCTGGGTATTGGTCGTACAGGTCGATGGCTGCACCTAGCGGAATGTATGGGACAGTGTATGTTCCGTTTGTCAATTCAGATGGCGAGTATGAAGTGATGTCGACGGCCGTGATGAAGCTGTTCCATGGTGGGTACCACCTCTCTGGGTGAGCCCATGATGCCAGATCGTATGGACCTATTGTAAGAGCACTGGGGGGCAGTGGTGCAGAAGAGACGTTCATAATTACCATGAACGTCATGGTGAACAGTGAGTCTATGCCGAAACCTTCCAATCCAGGTCCGTCTACGGTCCTAGTCCATATTCCTTCGACTGATCCGGGCGTATTGTTGTAGAACCAACCGAATGGAGACCCGCCGTTCTGCGCCAAGAAGCCTCCCACAACACAGTTTTCCAGTTGAATCTGGGTGGCGTCGTAGGTGAAGTTTATGTCGAAGCCTGCTACGTCCCAGTATGCAACGGTGTTGATCATTACGCTGACAGTAAAGTTGTCACCATTCTTCGAGCCTGATGGTGGTGATGTTGCTGGACTTACGAATAAGCTCGGTTCTGCTGGTTCTGGCGGTGGTGTCAATGGCTGTGCATCAAGCTGTAGTGTTCCCTGGATTATGTCGAAATTCATGCTGCCTGATGTTACATAGTCTGTCAAGTCGCAACTGGTTGTGTTCAAGTACAATGGAAGAAGCACGTTGGGGGCTGGTTGCAGCGGTATGTTGTTCAGGATTTTGAACGTTATTATCGCTACCAAGCCGTCTTGACCGTTCCATCCACTGCCAGAAGCAGCGACAACATCGTATGAAGCAGCGTCAGGGTAAACGCCCCCGCTGAGTGTTGCTGCTGTGCCATTGGTGGTGTATAGTCCTCCGTGAGTGACGTATGTGAGCGAACCTTGCGGTGCTGGAAGAACTCCGCCTGGCATGCCCAGTTCATCTACGAATGCGGTAGGAATGGCGTAGTTCAGGAAACCCGAGATGTTGAAATCGAAGTGAACTTCAACACCTCCGATACCATTCGGAAAGTCTAGCGCTGTGGCGTTCACGAGGTGTATTTCAACGTTGAACGTGCCACCGACAGCCGATGGTGTTCCTGGTGCTTCCAAACCATATATGCTTGCGTTAACGTCCGTCAACGATGGAATAGCTACGGGTTGTACGGTGTATACGGGTTGGGCTTGTGCTGTATATGATGCCCTTGTGACAAGTATTGGTGCTGTTAGCATTGCAAGAGCTAGAATCAGAGTTATTGCTTTAATCGGTTTCATCTCTCCTTCTCCCTTCTTTATTTTCAGCGTTTAATAGTATGCCTTGCTTCTGATTTAAAGGTTTCTGGAATTATCTTCTATTTCTCTGAGCACCGTTTCCATGCTCACAATGTTCTTTGATATGAAAACCTCGAATAAAAACTTAGCCGACCTTTGTGGATACGTGTTTTCCATCATGATTAGAAGTGTTCTCATTCCTACAAGTTGGCGCTGGGCGCGCGCGGGAAAACTCCGTTTGAACAGGATTTGCTGGAGCAGACGCTCCTATCTTCTTTTAAAACTGCCAAGATGGCCGACAGAACGAGTGTCGTGCAGGATTCCAAATGAGCACTGAGTCCCTGCTCAGAGTATTCAAGTGAACAGTCTTGGACCTCTCTCATTCCTTGGGAACAAAGGAAGCACCTTTGGAAGTGGCAGGAGATGAAACCAAAAACACAGAAGCCAAATGCAGATTTCAAACTGACTCATAGAATAATGTTCCAGAAGCCTTTAATTCGCCTTTAACGACAATTGCTATAGTGAAGCAGCAGATGTATAAATATAATAAGATTTTCGTGAGTGTTCCTTTGCTGCTACTGGTAGTAGGCATCATTGGGAACTCGTTTACCAGTACTGCAGTTGCCTCAACCACGCCCTCCCTGTATGTAAATCCTAGCAGCTACGTGGCTGCATCCTTAGGAGAGACTGTGCCCATCGAAGTTGACGTATACTTGTATAACATCAACCTGACCGGATACCAGTTTCAGCTGAGTTTCAATGCAACCTTGCTACAATGCCTGAACGCATCCGTGGGTAGGTTGTTCCAGGCTCTACCCAACGTAATATCCACGGTCACCAAGGACAACGTCAACGGAATCATATCAATCTCAGCGAACATTCAAACTGGCGGAAACCCCGTGAGCGGTTTTGGGCCGTTGCTTTCCGTGTTTTTCATCGCCACCTATTCGACGTCGTACCCACAGCAAGCCGCCTGCCCACTCCAAATCAGTAATGACACACTCTACGGAACAGGAACCCCTCCTCAAATCCTCGTACACAACGTGGCGAACGGTTCGTACCAAGCTCCGATTGTCCCACCACAGCTTAGTCTAACAATGAGCACGAGCAGCGCATACAATGGCAAGTATTACTTCGAAAACAGAATCACCGTAAACGGCAGCCTCACCGGAAACGGTTACCCCATACTGAATGGGCTTGTAGCCTTAGAAATCAGAGACCCCAGAAATTACCTCGTAGTAGCCAGAACCCTTCCGACTTCTAGCCTCCCGGTGAATTGTCCACTGCAAATAACAGCATTGACCCCCTGCGACTCAGGCGGGTCCCCGCAAAGCTCGTTCCAAGTAGGAAGCAGCGAACTATATTTCGACCTCATGATAAGAAACCCTAGCTCAAGCAGCATGATCGCACGCGTTACAGAAAACCCGTACGATTCAAGCAACGACTCCTTAGGAGTGCTCTCCCAGCAGGTTCTTATCCCCGCTGCTAGCACGTATGAGGTGTTAAGCCAGGGTATGCCGTTGCAGACGCCTCCCTATTACACTCCAGCAGCTTCAGCAAATGCAACTGTCTATGCAAGCGTATGGACAGACTTGCTCGAAAATGGAGGAGTACCCATTTCCACCGAGAGCATGGCAAAGTTCACGATAACAGGCACAGCCCAAGGCACACCCGTATACACGAGTCTGCCGACTCAGGGAACTTACAAGGCCGACCCCATATTGCATTGGGCATATAGCAATACCGGCACCTACGCGATAAACGTGGCCACAACATTCATGGGAAAGAACGCGACTCAGAGCAAGCAAATATTGATAAAGTTATGCGCGGACATCAACGGGGACGGAAAAGTGGGTCTCTCCGACCTAACGCTGCTTGCAAAGGCTTACGGTTCCACACCGGCCAGTCCAAACTGGAACGCCAACGCAGACATAAACGGCGACGGCAGAGTCAGCCTGTCGGATCTGAATTTACTAGCGAAAAACTACGGGAAAGGCCTGGTATGATAATAGCGCAATCCTGCCACGACCAGCGGAACCAGAGAGCCTCCGAAAGATTTTCGAACGTCACAACAAAATGAAATTCGAAATTACACACTTATCGCGGCTCAAGGTCCTGCACACCGCGTTCAATCATCGTGTTTGTCAAAGAGCGTGTTTTATAAAAGTCAATGAAGACTATATCAAGGCGAAAGAGGGCTTGAAACTTGCTTCGTAAACCTATGCTCGCGGTGCTGATACTCAGCATATCGTTACTGGCTTCAAAAGGATACATCAACTCCGTTAAAGCGTCCGCCAGCCTAACTATTTTGCCAACAGATTCAGGATACCTGAATAACAGTTATTTCTATTATGTCGTGGGTGAAGTGCAAAACACGGGGGACACCGCGGTAACGGATGTCTACATCAACGCAACATTCTACGACTCGACGGGTGTCAAGCTTGCCGAAATCTCCCAGCCCACGAAACTGTATACAATTCTGCCTGGAAGAATATCACCTTTTGACATCACTCTCTTGAGTGTCACGGTGTCTTCGAGGGTGGCCAATTACACGCTTCACGTAGCAAAATATAGCACTACTCAAAACGGACAGGTCGGCCTCAGGGTAGCGTCCAACAGCTCATCTCTCGACTCAAGCGGATTCCACATAGAAGGCACGATAAAAAATGTGGGAACGCAGAACACCACCTACGTTGAAGTAATCGCAACACTCTACAACGCAACCGGACACGCCATCGCCACAGTTGTCGACTATTCAGATCCAGGCTCACTCGACATCAACCAGACTGCACAATTCAACACACTACTAAACAGCTCAGTAGCAAACAAAGTGGACCACTACGCCCTAGAAGCCGAATCCTACGACTCCCAATTCATTCAGGATTACGAGTCAATCCCTGAATTCCAACCATTACCATTCATATTCACGCTCCTGATACTGACCACTACCATCATCCTGACACTGAAGCATCCAAGAAAAACAATGCGAAACGCCCGGCAGCAATCAGCAAAAAAACAAGCAGCTCAAAAAAAGCTTCCGTCAGAAGACCTACAATGAGATAACACTAGGACAGAGAAGAATCTTCCGTGCAACATCGCGGAAGAAGCAGAGAAGCAGGAACTGACTAAGCGCATTCTGACAGTAACACTATGTGTTGGCTTATATTTCCAAAAAAAAGTTGAGGTGATGTTGGACAGCAAAGCTATGTGCGGTTGGTGTAGAAAGCGTATGCAAATGAAACTAGATCGCCAAGGTCTATCCTGCTGTTATTGTTAAAGTCGGCGGCGCTGGCGTTGAGCCAATCATTGTGTATCGGTTGGGTCCAACTGGGACTGGCCGAAGTCATGTGATATACCAAGACGAACCCCGCAAAATCTGACAACGTTACGTTTCCATCTTGGTTCAAGTCCGCTCCCGCAAGCCCAGGCGGCAAAGGACTTGCTCGCACACCGCTCATCAGGAACGTTGAAGCAGTCATTGACACCATAATTAAGCTCAGAATCGCAATCAAAGCCAACCTTCCAAGTTTCTTCATGTAACTTTCTCCTCCTTTCACTCTCTGCCAAAACTGACGTGAAACTGGCCATATATACTTTGTGTAACATTGTTCCAGCCGACCTCGAAAGAGCGATGTGCACATTCTAATGCGCGGTACTAGTCGAGCGAGCTCGCAAGCTTTCCTCTCTTTTTCTTGTCCATCAACCAATCTTCGTAGCCTGCCACGATTCCCCATGAGAAGATAATCGTCCAGACAAAAAAGGCCCCCAAAACTCCGGGCATCTCAAGAATCAGCCAAATAACCAACCACGGCACAACGCCTGCCACGATGCAAGCACCTATGATTATCCAAACCCATTTCTCGCGGATAATGAAGGACATACCTTCACCATAACCATAAAGGTTCAAACGAATTCTTAATCCTTTTGCATTACCGCTTGAGTGCAGCTTACAAGGAAAGCCCATTCGGTTATTGAACGATATTTCAGCGTTGCCTCGCCCTGAATGACACTCTTGAGGAGTTCTTGAATTGCAAACGAAAATGAGAATATTGTTTCAAGAACACAATATTCTCACTCCAGAAATATAGAGGTTAGTTACATACCTGGTTAAATAACGGTCTAATCTTTTTTTAGTTCAGGCAAGGAGAAGGAGGGAAGAACGAACAAGATTTCTTCAGACAGGCCAAAGTGCGCGCTGTTGTCATAGGACCATGTCGGGCGCACGCCAAGAGAAAGCTATGGAATTGCAGAAGCTAAAAACTGCAACGTTGTCCCCATGACAGCGCACCCACGCCATACTCCTCAGGTGAGAGGTGAACACATGAAAACAAGAACTGCATTTTTCAAACTCGCAATAATCGGTTCATTAATGATAACTCTCCTTACAATTCCTCACCTTACTTTTTCACAGGAGGACTTCACAGGAAACGTGGATCTGTTCACCCAGAAAACGCCTTTTAGCGGAATAGGACCGAACAATCCAAGTGACGCATTCGCACCCCAAGAACTGGTCATTCTCTATGCACGTGTAACATTCAATAAGGCTCCCATATCGAACAATATCGTGGGCTTTCAGGCTGACGGCCCCATAAACGCAATACAAAACATAACATTGATTGGAGCCGCAACGACAAACGTTAGTGGAATAGCCGAGTTCTCGTTTCGCATGCCAATACCTCCCGTCAATGCAGAGGAGACAATCTTCGGCGAATGGCACGCGATAGCGACGGTCGAAATAGACCAAGTAGTCGTGAACGATACTCTAACCTTTAGAGCTGGCTGGATAATAACTATAAAAAGCATCGCAACCCTTAATGACAAATTGAGCCCGCAAACGGACTTCACCAGACAAAGCACTGTAGTTTTCAACTTAACGCTGGAAAACATCGCGTTCACTCCCAAACCTGCGGCAATAACAATAGACACCCAAGACGGTGCAGGGCATCCCATAATGCACACAGAACTGGACAACTTGACCATTCCGCCCGGCGAAAGCAACGCACAAGCCTCTTCAACGATACCCGAAAACGCAACACTCGGAGAAGAAAATGCTTCAGCCACACCTTTCACATCTCCGCCCACAAGCGGAGGAACACCCTACAGTCCATCTGTTTACACCACGTTCAACATCGTGACCACAGTTGAAGAACACGATGTTGCGATAACGGGCGTCAATCCGTCTACAACCCAAGCCTACGTGGGCCAAAGCGTAGAGATAACGGTCGAGGCAGCAAACCTCGGCGACTTCTCAGAAACCTTCAACGTAACAGTGTACTACGACACCAACCCTATTCAGGTCATACCCGTGATTTCACTGTTGCCTCACTCCTCAAAAACGATCACGGTAGAATGGAACACTGCAAACGTCAGCCCAGGCGTCTACACAATAAGCGCAAACGCCACGATTGTGGAAGGCGACGTAAACCCCAGCAACAACAACTTCGTAGACGGCAGAATAACCATAATTTCTGCACCCCCACCTTTCGCCCCATCTGGGATACTTCTCACTCTAATTCTAGCAGGCCTAGGCATCCTAGCAGGACTTGCCTTCCTAATACTACTGCTAGCCCACTACTCCAGAAAGAGAAAAAGAAAAACCCGCAGAGCGCCACAATATGTGATAATCGTGCACCCGCACATATAACGAGTGTCATTGAGCGCGCGCGTTATCGCGTCTCCTCCGCCCGCGCTAACCGACAAATCTCCGAGGAGAGTGATGGCCACCATTAAGACCACTGTCCCCTTCCCCCCATGCCCCTCCCCCCTCAGGTTATCATTAATACAAGCAATGCCAAGGCCATTAAGCCTTTTGAAACTATCTTCTAGTCTTAACACAGAATGCGAAAAAAGATTCCATCGAACTGAATTCAAAGACTCCTTGACACATCTACGTACTAAGTGTTCGTGCTTCCTATGAATGGCTCCGTGGAGAACAGGAAGGCATGTTGAAAACTCAAAAGCACACGTCGTTGAACGCACGCACTCAACGCAAAGTATTTCCCAAGAAACCCGAGTCTCGTCACATATTTTTTGAGTAGATCTCTTTTCGACTCGGAACCTTGGCCACTAGACAAGCCAAGAAACTGCCCAATGGAGCGAACGCGCTGGCAGCAGACGTGCTCTTGGCTTCTTTGACCAACTCGGACACGGTCAGATCTTGTTCTGACTGAGGATAAAACCGCATTTCACTCGTGACCTTTACCACTTCGGTACTGTTGGGGTACAGCGTTCCAGAATACGTGTAAGGACTCGTTCCAATTACTGCGTAGCCTATCGTCAGGTTTTCATCCAGCAACATGCTCACCAGACGCGTTGTCTGATTGTCTGTGTCCTGTGGAAAAATAATGTCCGACCAGCCCATGTAGGCTTTGGCACCCCTGTGAATGAAAGCCGTGGCCATCTGTTCACATCCTGGCTTCAAGCTCTGGCAGCCCATGGCTATCACGATGCTGTTGGAGAAAATCCCCTCCATGTAATCTTCAACAAATTTCGACGTGACAACAAAATATTCCTCGCCTGGCCTATTGTAGAACTCACCCAATGCCAAGTAGCCATCATCCAATTCTTGATCATGAATCCCGGAAGCGTACTTCTCAGACGTGAACAGATCTACCGTCGAGTTGTCGTTTCTCAGCGCCGAGTGAGCCCTCAGTACTATGATTCCGTAGTTGTAGGTCGCTAGTTTCTTGTAGAATTCAACGTCTATCGTCCCTCCGTAGTAGGTCACGTTGAAGCCGTGATTCTGCAGAATGCTGGTAACGTTGGCCACAAATGACGGGTCTGGAAAATCCGCTCCCAGCTGATCAACTATCGCCGCGGTAAGCGGGAACTTGGCTTCAGGCCGCAGAAATAGACCGGAAAAAACAAGTCCCAAAGCTATGATAAGCACAAGAATTCCTGA
Source organism: Bathyarchaeia archaeon (assembly GCA_049512075.1). Classification (GTDB taxonomy): domain Archaea; phylum Thermoproteota; class Bathyarchaeia; order Bathyarchaeales; family Bathycorpusculaceae; genus JBEKCD01. The sequence continues at coordinate 94,550 of JBEKXL010000008.1, forward strand.
GAATATGGCAACCCGGCTTTTTCTCCCTAAGGTCTTCTTCTCTTTCTTTGGAAAATCCTTAGCTTTCTTAACCATCAACAGATAGACTCCGAGATACAATCAACGTCTTTCACACTTCAAAGAGAAGAAGTGCGCGGAGTCGCCTATCTTCTTTTCCGTCTCATGAAGCTTAAAGCAAAGGCGAACATGGCCACCAACGTCAAGTAGGCGCCCATCTGCCACGCGGAAGGCTTCCTTACCATCAGCATGGAATAACCTCCCACCGAAGTGGTGGAGGTGGGGGTGTTGGAGTTGTAGTAGGCTGTCGCCACGTGCGGCCCATCCATGGTTACACTTATCGATGTAACACCCGCTCCCCGGAATGTTCCGTCAACGTCCCAAGTCAAGAACGTGTAACCCGAAACTGGCGGCGCTACCAGATTAACGTTGGTGGAGGAATCATACCAACCCGCTCCCGGCACCGAGGCTGGGTTGGTAACCAAGGTCAGGTAGTATTGAGTCTTCCAAGCCCAAGTTATGCTCGAAGCTTGTGATATTGTGAAGGAGGTACTCGAACCTGTTCCCGAAATTTGAGCGCTTCCAGATCCAGTCCAGCCAATGCAGAGGTACTGAACCCCCGTTGCACCTGGAGTTGGAGATGTCACCTGAGCGGCTATGCTCGCACCGTCGTCAAACCACCCGTTAGCCGGAGTTGGTGAACCGTGGGGAGAGGAAGAGCTGAAGTAGAACTGCGTCTTGTAAGTGCCCGTGAGGTTCCCCGAGCCGGAGACCACCAGCGTTCCCACTCGAGAGCTTGATAGCCCTGTGGTGCTCGTCCAAACGTACTGCTTGCCGTTTACAGTCACGACCAGAGGTGACTGGAACGTGAAATCATGGGATGTGCCGTTGTCCAGCCAGTACATTCTTGGCAGTTGAGCCTCGGTGTAGTTGACCAAATCCATCGAGACGATGGCGTCTGTGAAGTCTGAGCCCACTCCTGCCTGGTCGACGGTTACTCTGTACTGGGCTACGTAGTTCGCGGTTACAGTCTGTGCTACGTCCATCGAAACGTTGGTCGGTATTCTTGTCGGATCTGAGATTTCAGTCATGTTGCTAGTCGTCCATCCGTTAAACCTGTATCTCGAAAGGCCCGGCACGATGTCAACGTACGCGTCTGTAGATATCGTTGCGTTGGTTCCAGCGTCGTACCATCCTGCACCGGTTGGAGTGTCTGTGCCCGTCGGGCTTGTCGCGAGCGTGAGATAGTACTGCGTCTTGTAGTATCCTATGACACTTCCTGAGACTGTCACGACTATTGACCCACTCTGAGATGTGGACAGCCCTGTGGTGGAAGTCCAAACGTACTGCTTGACATTGGGACTAACTACGAGCGGTGACTGGAAAGCGAAAGAGTGCACCGAATCAAGAGTCCACCAGAACGAAACCGGCAGCTCAGCTTCGGTGTAATTGACGCCATCAACCGTTAGAACTGTGCCTGTCCAGTCTGGACCTACGCCTGGGTCGAAAGTGATTTGGTAACTGATTTGAGCAACGTAGTTGCCTGTCATGCTTCCAGATCCTGACACTAAGAGAGAGCCGCTCTGTGTTGTTGCTAGCCCTGAAGTGGAGCTCCAACTGTACTGTAGACTAGCGTTGACAGAAAGCGGTGACACGAAAGCGAAGGAGTGCGAAGAGCCACTGTCCCACCAGAACGAGACTGGCAATGTGCTAACAACGTACGTGTTTGAATCAACTGTTAGGACGGTTCCCGTAGCGTCAGTCCCTACACCTGTCTGGCCAAAGGTTATCTGATATTGAATCTGATAGTTGCCCGTAATTGTCATCGTTCCCGTTACGGTTGCGGGCGACGGTAGGCCAGAGACGCCTAGCAGATTGAATCGTTCTCCGCTGTTTGAACTCGACACGTTGCCGTATGAATACGTGATTGAGGCGCCGTTGTCCACCCAAGCATTGTACGGTAGCTGCCCGAAGTTCACGGGGACCCCACTGACGATTACAATCGTGCCGGACGCCGATGAATCAAGACCTGTGTGGCCAAATGTGACCGTGTACTGAGTCTTCCAGTTCCACACGATATTTGATGGTGTAGCAATCGTGAACATCAAAGACAGACCGCTCCCAGACGCTGGAACACTTCCCGTACCAGTCCACCCCGTACAAACGAACTGAACCCCTGAACCGCCCGACACGGGTGACGTGACCGACTCGGTGATGCCTGAACCAGAATCAAACCAGCCGCTCACAGGACTCGGAGAATCATAAGCAGAAGTCACCGTCAAATAATACTGAGTCTTCCAACCCCAAGTAATAGCCGAAGCAGCGCCAATCGTGAACGTCACAGACGAACCGCTCCCAGACGCTGGAACACTTCCCGTACCAGTCCACCCCGTACAAACGAACTGAACCCCTGAACCGCCCGACACGGGTGACGTGACCGACTCGGTGATGCCTGAACCAGAATCAAACCAGCCGCTTGAGGGAGAGGGTGAGTCATATGGCGACGTGGCTGTGAAGTAGTATTGAGTCTTGTAGTTGCCGATTATGCTTCCATAAGCTGACACGGTTATGCTGCCGCTTTGCAAAGAGGAAAGACCTGTCGTGCTGGTCCAAACATACTGTTTCGAGTTTGCGCCCACTATGAGTGGGGATTGGAAGGCAAAGCTGTGCAGGGAGCCTACGGTCCACGTGAAGGAAACGGGCAACTGGGATCTGGAATAGCTCACGGAGTCGACTGTGATGACTGTTCCTGTGAAGTCTGAGCTAACTCCCACTTGGTCGAATGTTATTTGATTCTGTATGATGTAGTTTCCAACAACGCTTCCTGAAGCCGTCACACTCAACGTTCCACTCTGAAAAGTTGAGAGCCCTGAGGTCGAGCTCCAATTGTATTGCTTGCTTCCGACGACTAGTGGTGAAGCAAACGAGAAGCTGTGGCCTGATCCACTGTCAAACCAGAACATAACTGAGAGACCGTTCACGCCATAATTGACACCATCCACTGTCACTACTGTTCCAGTGTAGTCCGAGCCAACGCCAGTCTGATCGAAAGTGATTTGGTACTGAGTCTTCCAGTTCCAGACGATGGTTGAAGCCGCATTAATCGTGAAAGTCACTGATGAACTGCCGCCAGATGCAGGAATGCTTCCTGTTCCCGTCCATCCTGTACACACATGCTGAACCCCTGAACCGCCCGACACGGGTGACGTGACCGACTCGGTGATGCCTGAACCAGAATCAAACCAGCCGCTCACAGGACTCGGAGAATCATAAGCAGAAGTCACCGTCA
>JBEKXL010000009.1:0-91966 GCA_049512075.1 Bathyarchaeia archaeon
GGCAGAAGGATACTGCGCCAACACGGTAGGCGGACTAAACCTCGACGCCGTCAGAAAATACATACGAGAAGAACAACAAGAAGCCCTACCGTAGAGCCCCGGAGCTTGCTCCGGGGGAAACTACTTTTCTTGGAAGATTGGGTTTGGAGCTTCTGGAAGTGCAAGGAGATATATGCTTCATCTGCAGAAAATAACGTTCTAATAATCAAGATGTGCCGTACTGAAAAGGTGTCCATGGTGAATAGGATTGAAAGCAGTCTGATGGTTAATCTGGCAGGCCTGCAGCTTGCTAACCCGACAATTCTGGCTTCTGGTGTCTTGGGCTATTCAGCAGAAACGTTGGAAAACCTTGTAAAGGGCGGTGCCGGGGCTGCGGTCACGAAATCTGTTGGTCTGAAACCACGGGAAGGCTACGCGAATCCAACAGTTGTTCAGGCAAGTTGTGGCCTAATCAACGCCATGGGACTGCCCAACCCTGGCATCAAGGAATATCTTGGAGAGTTTCATCGGATCAAAGTCGCTGTCCCCAATGTTCCGTTGATATTCAGCATCTATGGTTATTCAGCGGAAGAGTATGCAACCATTGCCGAGAAAGCCACAGCAGCGGGTGCCGATGCGATAGAACTCAACGTGTCGTGCCCTCACGTCAAGGACACAGGCTCAGAAATCGGACAATGCCCAGAAACTCTCGCAGAGGTTGTCAAGAAAGTCAAGGCCTCTGTCACCAGGCCGGTTTTTGCCAAGTTGTCCCCTAACGTGACGAGTATAGCAGACGTTGCCGAAGCGGCAGTTGAGGCTGGCGCAGATGGCTTGACGATTATGAACACTGTTAAGGCGATGGCGATAGATGTTGAGACCGCCATGCCGATTCTGGGCAACAGGGTTGGTGGGCTTTCGGGGCCGGCCGTCAAGCCTGTGGCGCTCAGATGCGTGTACGACGTGTATGAACGGGTCAAGGTTCCGATAATGGGCTGCGGAGGCATCGTGGACTGGCGTGACGCTGTGGAGTTTCTGCTCGCTGGGGCCTCGGCGGTTCAAATAGGCACTGCCATATCCTTCAAGGGACCGAACGTTTTCCGAAGGGTCGCTTTGGGAATAGAGAGATACCTTAAGAGCAAACACTTCGAGAAGGTGGAGGAGATTGTTGGTTTGTCACATCGCAGCTAATCGACTGAGAACAACGCAAATCTTGAACGTAAAAACCGAGAGTCCGACCGTGAAGACTTTCAGCTTCAGGGACGCACACTGCGCCAAGGCCCAGCCCGGCCAGTTCCTGATGCTTTGGATTCCCGGCGTGGACGAGATACCATTGAGCATACTTGGCGTTAACGAAGGCGGGCTAGTTTCAGTGGCGGTCAAAAGAGTGGGCCAGGCAACAAGAGCGTTACACGAGGCGAAGGCGGGCGACGTGCTCGGAGTGCGCGGACCCTTCGGGAACAGCTTCTCAATGGTCAAAGGAAACGTGCTCATGGTTGCAGGGGGCACAGGCACCGCCCCCCTATTGTTTCTGGCCAACAGACTGCTGCCCAGAATGACAAGAGGAGTCTTCGTTATGGGCGCAAAAACACAGAGTGAACTGCTATTCATGAATCAGCTTCAGCACTCTTTCAGCAGAAGCCAAGTGCAGCTTGTAACCTCGACGGAGGATGGCAGCTGTGGCGTGACAGGCTTGTGCACGGAACCTGTCGAGCAGATTTTGGCAAAAGAGAGGTTCAACATCATCTACGCGTGCGGGCCTGAAAAGATGATTCGAAGGGTCTTCGAACTCGCAGAAGAACATCGAACAAACTTGGAAGCAAGCCTTGAACGGCTGATGCGCTGCGCCATAGGCCTCTGCGGAAGCTGTACGATTGGCAAGTACCGCGTTTGCGCGGACGGACCAGTGTTCACTTCAAAACAACTGCGAGAAGTCAAAACCGAATTCGGAAACTCAAAACGTGATCTCACTGGACGAAGAATACCTCTGGACTGAACAACGGAACGCAGACGGACACCCGCAAAACGTATCATCAGCGAGCGATTTCCAGCCTTGTTCCAACAAAGACGGGCAAGGACCAAGTATACAGAGCTTTCCGTGGGTGATACGCAAAAGTGCTCTTTCACTCATGTTTAGAACTGATAAGCAAAGGTTATATGTGGCTGGGGCTATTCTGTTGTGTTTTGCGGGTGCAATGTGATGAAAGGTGACCGCCAAATTCGGAACTACTTCTGAAAAAGGCTTGACTGCAAGTTATAGCCCGCTTGAGCTTGAGAAAGAAATACGTGAATTCTGGGAAATAAACCGCGTGCAGCAGAAGCTGGCGCTTTTCAAAGAGAAGAACAACAGCGGCGTTTTGGGCTACGTGGAAGGGCCGCCTACGCTCAACGGCATACCTCACGTGGGTCATGCAAGAGGCCGCGTCATGAAGGATCTTCGCTACCGATGGAAGACGATGCAGGGCTATTACCTACCTTTCTGGGCTGGATGGGACTGTCAAGGCTTGCCAGTGGAGCTGGAAGTTGAAAAGCTGCTGGGGGTAAAGAACAAGCGGGAACTGCTAGAAAAAGTGGGAATGGAACGTTTCATACAGGAATGCAAGAAAGCCATAATGAAATATTACAAGGAATGGGTAGCGGTTGACGGCAGACTCGGCATCTTCATGGACCACGACAAGGCGTACTGGACCTACAAAGACGAGTACATTGAAAGAGAATGGCAAATCCTCAAGCGCGCATGGGACCAAGGCCTGCTTGAAGAAGGCCACTACGTGGTCGCCTACTGCCCGGGCTGTCAAACAAGCTTGAGCAGCGCAGAAGTAGGCTATGAAGGAGCATACAAGATCGTCGAAGACCCCAGCCTGTACTTCAAATTCAAACTCGCCGGCAAACAGGACGAGTACTTTCTCGTCTGGACAACCATGCCCTTCACCCTAATCACCGACACGATGCTGGCCGTGCACCCTGAAGCAGAATACGCGAAAGTCAAAGTCAACGATGAAAAATGGATACTTGCCAAGCCACGCGTTCAGCCAGTCATGCAGGAGCTGGGAATAAAAAAATACGAAATAACAGAAACCGTCACGGGAAAAAGCCTTGAGGGAACAAGATACGACTATCCGTTCAAAGACATAGTTCCTGAACAAGCAGAGCTTGAGAAAAAACATCCACTCGTACACAGGGTAATACTTGAGGATTTCGTGGACGTGAACACGGCAACGGGAGTCGTGCACCAATCGCCCGGGAACGGCGAAGAAGACTTCTTCGCTGCACAGAAACGGGGCGTTCCAATCTTCGCACCCTTCGACGACGAAGTGAAGTTCACGAAAGACGCGGGCGTCTTCAACGGCAAATTCGCAAGAGACACGGACGCCATGGTGGTTGAGGAACTGCGAAAGAGAGGCCTACTCGTCTCAGCTGAAACCCTGAAACATGAATATCCAACGTGCTGGCGATCCCACCACAAGCTCGTGTGGTTGGCCAGAAAAGAGTACTTTCTGAGAACCGACAGAATAAACTCAAGGGTATTGGAAGCCGCCGAGAAAGTGAACTACTTCTACGAAAGCCCAAAGAACCGTTTCATATCCTTCTTAAAAGAAGGCAAACCATGGTGCATATCCAGAGAGCGAGTCTGGGGAGCACCATTACCCATATGGAAATGCGAAGAGTGCGGAACAAAAACACTCGTGGCAAGCAAAAAAGAGCTTCTCGCTAAAGCCCTGGAAAAGCCACAGGCAGACTTTGAACTGCACAAACCATGGGTAGACCGCATCACACTGAAATGCGAAAAATGCGGAGGAGTGATGCATAGAGAAGATTTCGTGCTCGACGCTTGGCACAACAGCGGAGCATCACCCTACGCCAGATTCACAGATGAAGAATTCAAGAAGTACGTGCCAGTTGACTATCTCACCGAAGCCATGGATCAGACAAGAGGATGGGCAAACACCCTGCTCCTGGAATACGTCATACTGACGGGAAAAGCAGAATCGCCCTACAAGTCATTCCTGCTTCAAGGCTTAACCCAGGACGCTAGGGGCAGAAAAATGAGCAAGAGCCTCGGGAACGTGATAGAGGCAAATGATGCACTGGGAAAATACTCCGCAGACGTGTTCAGGTTCTACGTGCTGAGAAAATGTCCTCCTACAGACCCGAACGATTTTGATCCTCAGGAACTGAGTCGCCGTCCGTATCAAGTGCTGTCCACCTTGTACCATCTCAGCAGATTCTTCGCTCAAAACTCGGAATTCGACGGTTTTAACCCTCAGAAACACACGCTCGAATCAGCAAAGCGCGAAAAACAGCTGAAAAGCCCCGACCTATGGCTACTTTCAAGGCTTCAACAGACAATAGGGACCTACACGGCAAAGCTGGAAACATGCGAATTCAACGTAGCCCTCGCTGCATTGGAAGATGCGGTCATAGAAGACCTGAGCAGACTCTACGTGCCCATGATTCGGAAGGAACTGTGGACAGACGACCCAGAGACGTTGGGCAGAAGGCTCGCGGTCTATTCGACACTGTGGAATGCGCTCAAAGCCATAACGTTGCTCTTCAACCCAGTTACGCCTTACCTCAGCGAGGCTTTGTATCAGAACATTTACAGACAACTCGACTCCACCCTTCCGGAAACGGTCAATCTTGAAAACTGGCCTAAACCCAATGAAGAACTTCGCAACAAAGCAGTAGAAGAGGACTTTCAAACACTGTTCAACACTGTCTCACTAGCTTACTCAGCGAGGCAGAGTGCTAAACTGAAGAGAAGATGGCCCCTCAGCAAAATGGTCGTAGTGGCCCCCGAAAAAAAACTCAAAGCCCTCAAAAACGTCGAAGACCTGCTCCTCGAGCTCACCAACGTCAAAGCCGTCGAATACTCTGAAAAAGCCCCGCACCACGTCGCAGAAGAAGGATGGGCATCAGCATCCGAGAACGATGCACAAGTCTTCGTGGATGTTCACCGTGACCAGAAACTGTTGGGCGAAGGAGTAATGCGCGACTTGGCACGAAGAGTCCAAGCTCTGAGGAAAGAACTCGGGTACAAGCCAACCGACGTACTGGAAGCCGTTCGCATAGCCGAACTCGACCAAGAAACCATCCAGCTTCTGCAACCGTACCTGCAAGAGATGAAGGAGCTAACCCGCACAAAGAACATTCGTCTCCCCGTAGACCGCGAACAAACCGAAACAGAATGGCACGAGTCACAATTGGACGAAAAGAAAGTCTACATTGCGATCGATGCGGAAAGCAAAAAACCCGTCGCATAGAACGCGCGGTAGACTTGGCTTGCAGGAGCTTCAGAATCTTGGTATGTGCGCGTGCCATGTGAGAAACCGCAACCTCAACATCTCGGATCTGCGAACACGCTCCCCAGTAAATTCTCGAATACGTTCAACCTCAAACCGAAACCGTAAGCTCTTTATCTGTTACTGGATGTTCTTTTCAGAGAGAAAATCCTCGGGCCGGTAGTTCAGTCTGGTATGAACGCCGCATTCGCAATGCGGAGGTCGTGGGTCCAAATCCCGCCCGGTCCACTGATCACTTCTTCCGAAAGAAGTTTGAGCAAAAAAAGCGAGCTTGTTTCCCTGTTTTGAATTGGCGCGCCCGATTTGGTGGGTTATCTTTTCGATGAGAATTTAAATGAATAGCGTGTACTCTCCCCACAAGCCAACTCAGTGTCAGTTCCAGTAAAATTGATGGAAACTGGTTTGCTCGCTATGCCACGCGCTCGTTCCACAACATTCTAGCGTGAAGGAGAAAAAAATGTTCACTTTGGTATTTGCTCATATCAGACTTTTTATTTTGTCAAAGATGTCCTGTGCCAGAACAGTATTTCCACAATGCTCACATTTTGTTTGGTTTCCTGAATCGGGCATCTTTATGGGCGCACCGCATTCAGGGCATTTCATTGTTTGAAGCACCAAACCGCCTTTTGCCATGTACTCCTTCAACGCACTAAAATCCAAGACTATCTGAACTCGTTCTCTTCTCTTCTCTGCCTCAATGCTCGGTATCTTGGCCGATGCGGCAGCTGTTATTCTGCCCTGCCACAGGGCGGGTTCCTTAACGGAGAAATCAAGCCTCACAGGGAAATCGCTTACGAAACCTTTCTTTGCATAGACCACGAGTTTCTTTCCCAACATTCCCTCTACGGATACACTGGAAACCCCTTCGAGCGGCAGATCAAGCGTTACGTAAACTCTCTTGGTGAATATGCCGCTTTCATGTTCAAAGATGAGACGTTTACTCGTCAAGAACAGGTTCCCAAAAACATCTTTGTGTCTGCAAGTTTCAACAAATATAGTTTGTTCATCATGTTCAAGGTTGGGCACATGAGAATCCTCGCTAACGCTTACACTCGACTCCGCAGTTTGGGCAGGCAGGCTTCTTGAATACCAACCCCACCTTTGGACAGCAGGCTTCGCAGTAAACTTTCTTGCAAGATGGACATTGCCATGCTGCAGGTTTCATGAAGCCTCCTATTTCTTTTCCACACTTGCCGCAAAAGCCCCTAACCATTTCGTCCACCTGCCAAGTGATTCTCCATAGCAAAGATAAACTTTTGGTTATACATTAGTCGAATAATGCAAATAGACCATAGTTTTGTGCTGTGGCGAACAAATCGTAACATTACTCGGGAACCCATCCTCTGCTCATGGTTATTGCGCGTTCGCTCGGCTGTTTCTTTGTTCTCAGAGTTTCGTTCACACCGCTTCCGCAATCTAAAAATCCACAGAACAGGCGCTCAAAAGAGCGTGCGCTTCACGCAAAGAATTACCATCTCGAAATGATAGAGGCTTGCAAGGAAGACCCATAGAAAATGATGAAGGAAGCATGGGTCGGTATTTTGCCTGGTCTAAGAAACTTGGAAACCTTGAGGATGTATGTAAACTGCTAAAATTAAGGTTCAAGTATGTCACTGATATGGAAGGCAAAAAACTATTCGAAAAATGGAAGTAGAAACAACATGATATGAATGGAACATCGCGCATTGCATTTGATTGTAAAAGGTCATACCATATTGTCAATAAGTACGAATAGCTCTTCACATGGATATGTTTTGAGGATTCGCTACGTTTATTTATCAAGCAGGATATTTAATAGCCTAAGAAGATGGGAGAGACAGTGATGTCCAAGAAGATTCCATCAAAAGACGAGGCATTGGAAGCACTTGATTTCATAGTGAGTGTCCTGAAGGAACACGAAAAGGACCTCGATCGTCTAATAAACGAGCTTGGGAGCGTGACTGAGAAGATGGGCGATTCTGGGGAATTGAACGCCAAGGTGGAAAGAGTTGAGGAACGACTGAGTACGCTTCAGAGTGAGATTACAAACCTCATAACTTACCTTTCAGCTCCGCATGAGACGCCGTCGACATCATTACCGCAGACTATGCCTGCCCCTCAGAAACGTGAAGATGTGCAGGTCAGAGAAGCGCATGGGCCCCCTGTTATCCTTCGATGCAAACAATGGGAAGATTTCCAAGCAATGGCCGCGGAGGCTCAGACACTGTCTTTCATGTACAGGGAAGATGACAAAACCTTCCAAGTGGATGCGGTGAAAGACAATCAAATCATGACCTATAGCGGAGAACTGCCAAAATACAACCTGCTGTTGAAATCATGGCTCTCCAACCAGTTGAGCGTTCCGGAGAAAAAAGCACTGGAAGGCGTCCTGGCCATAGGCTAACGTTCAGCTAACGTTGTCCAGACCGTTTGTACTTGATTGTGATGCAGTAACCTTTTTATAAGCGATTAGTATCTTAAGTCTTACGACGACATGAAGGGGCAAGAGGTTGAAGGTGAACCACATTTGGCCAAGAACATCTTTTTTCCGTTTTTCGAAGCCTTCTCCTTTCTCCTCAATAACGGAAAATGGCCATGCTGGTAACCGACAAACGATGAAAACCCTCCATCTCGTCCACGAATTTTCCCCAAGATGAAAGCGATGAAAGAAAACAACGCAACCCTAAAGCAGTTCCATGAAGAATTCGCCGACTTCCAGAAGACGATGGAAGAACTGTATCTTCTGAAGCGAGTGGCCGCAGACCTGAAAAGCTACAGAAAAATGATTCACCTGAAACGCTACGACTAACAAATAACACGTGCGAAAACTAGAAAGAGGGTTGAAACACAATCTTAGGACAAGTATCGAAGGAACCGAGACCTCCTCACCATCTCAAATCTGCGAACAAGCCCTCAGCGCGCGGTGGCTAGTCATACACGTTCCAGCCCAGGAATTAGACACTCCACTTGAATCGCTCACCTCAGTGAAGCTTGAGAGACAACCGTTTCCTTTTCATCGATAGGCTAAACTTATAAAAGCGAATCCAGATGACAATAATGCGTGGGCCCGTGGCTCAGTCAGGCTAGAGCGGCGGACCAGAAGCAAGAAAACTGGGTCGAGACTCTTAAGCAGCTCTCTGCCTACAGAGACATCCGTAAAGACACAGTTTGACTGTTGTCTCGGGAAGGTCGCGGGTTCAATTCCCGTCGGGCCCGCCAACCACAGTGCGAATTTGTACCAGTGCAAACTCTCTCTTTTCCTTTTTTCTTACAGAAAGACGTTTGTTGACGATTATGAACGCGTAGGTAGCAGCTGTCTCTTTGCCTTTCAAATAGGCGATGAGTGAGCTTTGGGTCAAAAACCTTAATCAATTACTGTTGGAGACATTCGCTCAATATACCCGCAGGCAAGCGACGCTCTGCCTTTCTTCGGCTTCAGATTTGTCTTTCCTGCTCATCTAAGATAGCCCTTTCTGAGCGGTATGTCATATATCTTCGAGAACTTCCTTGCGCGGGCAGCAAACCGCTTGTATATAAATGCAGCGTCCCTCAGCGTTTTAGTCTGCCATCTAAAACTGAAGATCATTTTGCAGCCTTCGATCCCAAACCATGAAACTATTGAAAATATCACAGAAAAGGCATGATTCCCGCCCGACAAAATATCTGCAAACGCGCTTAGCAGAACATTCCAAATTGCTTTTGGTCCATATCTCTGGAGTAGACTCTTCTTTCTCTCCTCTGACTTCTTGTATAGTTCAGAACTATCCATGAAATCCGTCCATGATTCAGCTCTTTCTTCACACCATTTCGCCAGTTCATCAAAGTTGAACGCAAGAGAGTCCATGACTGACTTCAGATTCTTCATTTTTCCTTCGGACGGCTTATCTGAGATGCCGTGAAACAGATTCGTCGCGTTGTTCAGCAGTTTATCGTATCTCTCGAACATCGGGTAAAATCGCACGATCTGCTGGTCTGCTTTCTTAAGTTGTTCGAAAAATAGCTCCTCTGCCACATTCTTAGCTCTTGGAATCTTTCTGTCCCGGCAATTTTCGAATATCTTCTTTTCAAGCTTCATTTTCGCGTCCACATGATTGAACAGCCGCGCGCGCTAAACAACTTGTTACACTTTCCCATTCTTTCAACATTGCTCAAAAGTCTTCCAAATTTAATAATTGTTACAAAAGGTTCGACAAAAAAATTCTTTGTGACGCTTTGTTACCGTCATCGTCCTCTGGCAAGAATCTTTTCAAAGAGGTAGTCAGCGCGCGCGTGCGCGCTATGGTTTTGATTCGGTTTACTACTTCCACATGTTCTAGAAGTCCTGCTACTGCAAAGAAATCAACAAGAAATACGAAGCCCAAAACCGACCCCAAAACGCAAGAGGCGAATAAAAACCATTTTTAACCAATTTCTGAACAGGCATGCGTGCAAGCGCTAAAAACTGAAATCGCCAATCAATTACATCACTTGCCCGTCTACTTGATTTTAGCGGCACTTGTGTTAGTTATGAAAGAGTCGACCGATTCTTCGGGTTTTTTCCTTTTGCTAGAGATCCTACCGACGCGAAAGTCATAAATGTCATTATCTCGATTCTAATACGAACATCGCTGTCACAAAACCCTTGGAAAAGAGATGAGTTCAATTTGGTTAGAGTCATATGGCATGGGCACTCATGTTTCGAACTAGAGGGAAAAAGCGTCACAATAGTGATTGATCCCTTCAAAGGAATTGGTCTTCCAGAGCCCAAAGCAGCGGCCGACATAGTGCTGTGTTCCCACAACCATCAAGACCACAACAACGTCAAACCCGTCCTGGCAAAACAAGGAGAGACCCTGGAAAGCTTTGTAGGCTCTAAAAGAGTGAAAGGGGTATCCGTTAAGGGTGTGGCTTCCTTTCATGATGATGCGGCAGGTTCCAAACGAGGAACTAACAGCATCTACTGCTTCAACTTGGACGGAGTACAGTTCTGCCACCTCGGAGACCTAGGCCATGAGCTTTCCTCCGCGGCAGTCGAGGAGATAGGAAAGGTCGATGTATTGTTTGTGCCTGTCGGAGGATACTTCACCATAGGGCCAGAAACTGCCACCAGAGTTTGCGAACAGTTGAAGCCAAAAATGATAATCCCTATGCATTACAAGATGCGTGAGCTCCACTCCATGTTTGACCTGTTGAAGACAGTTGATGATTTCTTGGAAGGGAAAAGCAACATAGAGCGGATAAAGGAGCCTTTCCTGAGCGTCGAAGAAGGCAAATTGCCCAAAGAACCAAGGATACTCGTCCTATCCCTGAAATAGCGCAGGCCATTCGTTTTCCCACCGCCTAGGCTACCGGGCAAGATCACGCTAAGCTTCGGAGACTTGAGCATCCGCCTGCAAGGCCGTACGCCTCTTCAATGCTCGTCATGCACACCGCAACATCACATCGGTTGCGCGTAAGAAAAAAGAATCGGCCAAACAACACAACATAGCAATTCTACGAAGAAACATTATGGTGCAGCATTACATGTGACGTTACAACTGAACAGCAAAGTCAACCCTGCCTACAATCCCTGACTCATACATTGAAAATTACATCGGACATTACAAATAAACGGGCCGAGTCTACTCTGAACAGTAGTTCAGCCTGTTTTTCTTCATGGTTTGTAACAATACACATTACATCTGACATTACAAGTGAAAAAGGGGAGCGACTTTCACGCACTTCTTCTAAAGCAAGCCCCACACTCTCTCACGCGCGCGCCTAGCGTGATTCAACACTCGATTTAGGGACAAGCCAGCGCCCTTCGACTGTGTTCAGGCTTTTAGCCTTTCTCTCGCCGCTTTCACTGCCTTTACAGTTCTGGTTAAGAGAAGCTGAGCTGCCTCCTGTGTGGGCCATCCTCCCAGACCGCAGTCAGGCCCCGTGAATGTCATCCTGTCTCCATACTTGGCCCAGGCGGTTTCAAACCTTTTTCCAATGATTTTCTCGTCTTCAACCATCTGCTCCGCATTAGGCTTCGTAATTCCCCTGTCGTAAAGCTCTGCCACGATTGAATTTATGTCCGTCCTTGACACGCCCACGCGTACCTGCTTGTCTGCCTGGTCAAGCATGCCCTTGGACACGCTGTCAATGTTCTTCGGCGATGCAGCATACTCAATCGACAAGACATCGATGCTCCTGACACTCAGCAAATCGGTGATTCCGGACGGCGAATGAAGATGAATCTGTCTTGTTGCTCCACTAAAGCTGAAGGCTGTCTCCAAAGTGTTCAGGATAGTTTCTCTATCTGCGAGGATGTCTTGAAAGCCAAAACTCGGCTCATCCAATGAAACGGCGACGGTCTGAACGTACTTTGAGTTGAGAATCGAGTTTTTCGCAAACCGCCTAACGTTTTCTGCGAACGCCTGAAGGATGTCATTGTGGACCGTAGACCCTATTTCTTTCAGGTATAGTTCAATCGGTCCTATGATGCACACCCTGAGCCTCACCTTCTCCCCAGTCTCTTCGCAGAGTCTCTTAGCCTCATCGTTGATCACACATACCTCTGGCAACACAGCGTGTTCTTGACTGATCAGGTATGTGCCTTCATTCATCGATTCTCTAAGAGTGTCCGCCACCTGTCTGTCCATGTCGTAATGCTGGGGGTAGTTAACGATGTCGAGCCCGGCCTCAACCTTCTTCATGAAAGAGCCTATCACTATTTTACTGAAATTGTTCAACAGGAATTCGTCCTTCTCAAGGCGCTTTCCTTCGATTATCGCTTTTCTCGCAGCGCGATAGGCCTCTTCAAACAGTCTACTGTCGGCATACGTCGGCAATGGAAAACTTCCTACATCATCGACAAGCGTTACCATGGGGACATGTTAAAACTGCAAACGATTTAAGACTATGTTAAATACCTAGCGAACATTTCCGTCCCTAACGCGCGGGTCGCTAGGTCGCAGGTTTTGTTGTTCTTTCTGAGGCGCACATTCAAGGCTCGTGGTGTTGGCGTTTTTCAAGACAATGAGGCCGGCTTTGCAGTTGTGTATGTGTGTTGTTCTGTTCCCTCAGTAGGTTTATTACTTCGTAATATAAACGATGCATGTTTTACAGCCAACAGGCCACATGTCAAACTCTTCCGTTTGCAAGCCTTGGCCCAGACGCTGGCTGGATGTGACCGTATGAATCAGAGCAAGTTTCGCAGGGACAAGCGAGGTATGATAAGCGTTGAAGCAGCCCTAGTTTTGATATCCTTCGTCATTGTCGCCGTAGCGCTCGCCTTGTTAGTAGTTGACGTTGGCTTGTTTGCAACACAACAGGGCAAACAGACTATTCAACAAGGCGTTTCAGGGTCAAGCACGCCACTGCTCGTAGATGGAGACATTCTTATTAGAGGATGCAATGCAGATGCGTCCAACATAGATGCGATGATGATACCGTTGGAAACCTTAGGCGTCAGATACGTTCCAATGTCTCAAAACCTCACCGAGATAGGCTTGCAAGTGGGAAACCGCACAGCGTACGCCGACATCTACATGGGAATAAACAACACTTTGAATCCGCAGAATACGCAGCTTGACACTCTCGTATCACGCGTCGGAAACAGTACGGGTGCAATGCTTTTCGTGGGTAACAGTAACCGCGACAACGCACTTGATTCCAACGAAAAAGGGTACCTGATTCTCCACTTCGCAGCCCCAGATGAACCTATCCAAAACGAACCCGTACACATTGAAATCAAAACAGATATAGGCATACCGCTTTCAATCGATTTCGTAATCCCATCACAAACGACACAAGGATGGCAAACTCTTGGCGGCTAGACCAGCGGCCCCAATCGAAGCAGACATCGTTCCTTTTACTTTCTCTTAGTTTCGGCAACACGAGGTTTTCGTGTGGTACGTGGGAGCGGCACAGAAGCAAATTTTGAAGCCTTAGAATCCTAGATTACTAGCTGCTTTTCGAACATTAATTAGACAGGAACCACTGAATACCGAAAGGCGAAACGAATCTCGCGCCTAATGAATATCATAGGACACAGAAACCATTCAGATCGCATAGACCTACGCACTACTTGAAGACTCCGAAAGCAGCGACTGTCCTCCAGCAACAGCGACTAGCAGGAAGCGGCAGAACAGCTCATAGACAGCGGATTTGAGCATTTACGTACGGCTCCCAGAAGACATCATGAAATTCAAGAATAGAAAATGACATGAAGCTTCGTCCTAATGGTGAAGAATTCAGAGTAACAAATATAAGCGTGGATTGGCCCATGAAAACCGATCGGTGTATCATGATGAGTATATGGAAGCTTCGTTTGTCCATGGCTGGAACGCTTGTTCTGATAGTGGGTTTGTCAACACTGTTCTTTACAGTCATTCTGAGCCTGACCGGACTCTTCGATTCCGGATATTCTGGGTTCTTGATTCTCGGCGTGTTGGTCGGAGCGTTTAACGTTGTTCAATGGCTTATCTCACCTTACATCATTGATGCATTGTACCATGTGCGTGCCATGTCTGCAACTGAGGAGCCGAAGCTGCACGAGGCTGTTGACGACCTCAGCAGAAAGAGCAACATAAGCAAGCCGAGGCTGATGCTCGCACAGATTCCCCTTCCAAACGCTTTTGCTTACGGTTCACCAGTAGCGGGAACTCGCATAGCAGTTACGAGTGGACTTTTGAAAACACTGGACGATGGTGAAGTTGCAGCTGTCGTTGGACATGAACTTGGGCATCTCAGACACAGAGACGTGCAGATCATGATGTTCGTTTCATTGTTGCCTGCCGTAGCCTACTTCGTAGGTTATTCCCTAATGCTTTCTGGCATGTTTGGAGGAAATCAAAAGAATCAAGGCAACGGCGCTGTCATAGGCACAGTTTTCATGGCTTTTTCATGGATAATGAACCTGTTTATACTCAATCTCAGCAGGCTACGCGAATACTATGCTGACAGACACAGCGCTTCAATCGTCGACGGCGGATCAGAGAAACTCTCGACCGGACTGGCAAAAATAGTTAATGTAAGCAAAAACATGGGCAGAATGGGTAGGACGAGACAGCAAACAAAGAACCTGAATGCATTCAAGGCGTTGTTCATCACAGACCCTGACCGCGCAAACGTTGACTCTGCCGAAATGCCCACGATGTCAGTAGCAGACAGTCAGAAACTGGTTCAAGAAATCTTGTCAAAGAAGCTGACAACGGCTGATAGAGTTGCCGAAGTTTTCTCGACACACCCCAACATAGTCAAGCGGCTGAAAGCCTTAAAAGAACTGGCCTAACAGCCAACCTCGATATTTCCTCTGTTTCCAGTTTCGTCACGGCAAAAGCTAAAGGTCACTGGCGAACATTACTTGCACTAAACAAGGTGACTAGTATGGAGTCTTCGAAAGTCTTCTCCGAGATAGAGAAATTGAAAACAGACATGACTAGGGTTTCAATGGAGCTAATTCGCATACCGGCAGTGGCTCCAGAGAACGGTGGGGAAGGAGAATCAAAGAGGGCTGAAAAACTAATTCAGGTTCTTAATGACGTGGGGTTTGACAAGATAGAACGACACGATGCAACAGATGAAAGAGTTCCTTCCAAGAAGAGACCCAACATAATCGCCTACTACCACGGAGAAAAAACCGCCGAAAAACTCTGGATAGTGACGCACTTGGACATAGTTCCGCCTGGAGAAGATTCACTATGGACTGTAACCAAACCTTTTGAGCCCTTGATCAAAGATGCCAGAGTGTATGGGCGGGGCAGCGAAGACAATTTGCAGTCGATGGTTGCCTCCATCTTCGCGGTCAAGGCACTGAAGAATCTGAAAATCAAGCCGAAAAGAACGGTAGCCCTTTGTTTCGTTGCAGATGAAGAACAAGGGAGCGTGTATGGCATCCAACACTTGATAAAGAAGCGTCTTTTCAAGGCTGACGACTTGGTGGTTGTTCCTGACGGAGGAAGAGGTGACGGAAGTTTCATAGAGATTGCGGAGAAAAGCATCCTGTGGTTGAAAATGCGGACGATTGGAAAGCAAACTCATGCAAGCCGCCCCGAGATGGGTCTCAATGCCAGCCGCATCGGAATGCAGTATGCCTTGGCTCTCGATAAAATCCTCCACAAAAAATATCCTGCAAAGGACAAGAGCTTCGACCCCCCGGCAAGCACATTCGAACCGACGAAAAGGGACAGAAATGTCGACGCCGTCAACATCGTTCCAGGTGAAGACACAAACCATTTTGACTGTCGGATACTCCCACGCTACAATCCTGAGGAAGTATTAAACACCATGCACAATGTTGCCGCAGACTTTGAAAAGAAAACCGGGGCGAAAATCGAAATCGAAGTCTTGCAAAAAGCTGTCGCTCCCAAACCAACAGATTCCAACGCCCGAATAGTCGTCATGCTGAAAGACGCTATAAGAAAAAGCTTGAAAGTAAGACCAAAAGTTGGCGGAATAGGCGGAGGAACTTGCGCTGCCTTCTTCCGAGAGATTGACATCCCAGCCGCCGTGTGGAGCACCGTAGACGAAGTGGCGCATCAGCCAAATGAATACTCAAAAATAGAGAACCTCACCGGCGACGCCAAGGTCTTTGCGCGCTTGGCACTGCTGCAGTAGAAAAACGCATGACGGTGCCAAGTGACAACGAGTACACTCTCACGTGAACTATAAGAAAGAGGGGGCTCAACCCTGCCCAATAAAAACTGGCAGTAGAATGCCTGCAGATGTTTTTCGGGCAGTTGCCACGGCAAAATCGTTTTAAGCCAAGATACGGCAGATAGATACTCACTTCATAGAATGGAGATGCGCATTTTGAACGAGACTTCACGCATATTATCTCAGGTTTCTAAAGAGGGACGAAAGTCTCTTCTTGAAACCGAAGCGAAAGCGGTCTGCATCGAATATGGCATACCGGTCACAAAGTTCGATTTGGCAAAGAGCGAAGAGGAAGCTGTCAAGTTTGCAAATGCAATAGGTTTTCCAACGGTCTTGAAGATTGTGTCGCCAGACATCATCCACAAATCGGACATAGGTGGCGTCATTGTCGGCTTGAAGAACGCGGATGACGTGCGCGAAGGTTACAACCGTATATTGCAGAATGTCAAGAAACACGATTCGAAAGCCAAAATTGTAGGCGTGCTGGTGCAGGAGATGGCCCCACCTTCAACAGAGGTAATAGTGGGCGCCATCAAGGATCCGCAGTTCGGTCCTGCAATAATGTTTGGGCTAGGCGGAGTGTTCGTCGAGGTTCTGAAAGACGTGACATTCAGGGTTGCACCTATAACTGAAGACGATGCTTGTGAGATGATAAGCGAAGTGAAGGCTTATCCACTGTTGAAAGGCTACCGAAACACGCCTCCAGCGGACATAGATGCGATAACCAAGATTCTGCTAAGCACTTCAAGATTGGTTACTGATCACATGGAAATCAAAGAGCTGGACCTGAACCCCGTGATCGTTTACGAAAAAGGGGCAAAAACTGTAGATGCACGAATAATACTAGAATGAACTGGCAAACGCAAGCTTGCCGATGAGATTCTTGACGAGGGAACGGCCGTCGAGATTATAAAACGATCTTTGAACTTCGAAACTGAAGAGTTGTGAACGAATGTCAGAGCGCAAGAAGAATGAGATAGTTGCAGAGTTGAACGAGAAGCTTTCGGCATTGAAAGACCAGGAGAACACGTTGGAGAGTGAAGCACGGAGATTTGCGGAGAAGCGCGATGAGCTTAACGGGCGGATGAGAAGCCTGCGAGATGAGGTTCTGGAGCTTCGAAGTCAAAGAGACGAGCTGAACAGCAAAGTGAAGAAACTGAAGCAACGTCGAAACGAGATGACGGCTGGAATTCATGAGAAACTCGAAGAGATAAAGAAGCTCGGGGAAGAGAACAAAATCCTAGCAAAGAGAAAGCCTTCGAAGAATCATGAGGTTTTGCAGAAAGAGGTTGAAAGCATTGACTGGACTATTCAGACAACTTCCTTGACGTTGCAAGAGGATAAGGAATTGGTCGAAAAAGTGACGCAATTGGAAACGCAACTGTCAATCTACAGGAAACTTGACCAACTTGCGAAAAGAGTCACTCAGCTGCGAACCGAGGCAAAGACAATGAAGTCTGAAAGCGAACTTCTACACAGACAATTGACGGAAAATGCACAGAAGAGCCAAGAGACTCACAGAAAAATGCTTGAAAAAACTGAAGAGTCAAGAGCACTCAAAACGGAAGCCGACAATATGCATAACCAGTTCCTGCAGACGAAAGAAAGAGTGAGGCCCCTGCAAGAAGAAATAAAAGCCGTGTTAAATCAAATCAGACAGTTGAAGGGAGAAATACGCGAAGAACTACAGAAAGAACGAAAGAAAAGCGAAAATGTCATGCGTGAAACACTTGAAAGGCAGGCAAAGGAGAAGTTGAAGCGCGGCGAAAAGTTGACATGGGAAGAGTTTCAACTTCTAGCAGAAAAGGGAATTACAGAGCAAGATTAAAGTGGATATTCACCAATTATAGTCACAGTACGAGATACGTATGAACGAAAAGGAAGAAAAAGAACAAAAGAGAATCCTCATTCTGTGTGTTGATAGAGACGGGGATTTGGAAACCAAAGCTGGGATAAAAACCCCCCTTATCGGAAGAGGAGAAAATCTCGACGCCGCGGTTGCATTGGCTCTAAAAGACCCCGAGGAGCCAGACGCAAACGCCATGTTCGAAGCAATACGCGTGTACGATCGCCTGAAAACGGAGAACAACCCTAAGGAAACTTTGGAAATTGCCACGCTGTCAGGTTCTGAGCTGGGAGGTGTTGGCGCAGACAGAAAAATCGTGGCAGGATTGAACGAATTATTAGAGTCTTTCTCTGCAAGTGAGGTCATCCTGGTCACAGACGGGTATTCGGATGAAGCAGTTTTGCCGCTGGTACAGTCTAGGGTACCCGTTTCGTCTGTCAGAAGAATAGTCGTTAAGCACAGCGAGTCAATTGAAGAGACCGCTGCTCTTTTGTCACGGTACCTTCGAACGGTGATGGATAACCCTCGCTATTCACGCGTGGCCCTAGGCCTGCCTGGACTGCTTATCCTGATACTTGGAATCCTGTCAATTTTTGGCTGGGTTCAATATTACTTGATAGCCTTTGCACTTGTTCTAAGCGTGTTCCTGCTTGTCAAAGGGTTTGGAATTGACAGGGCTGCCAAGGACCTCTACAGATGGGTGAAAGAGTATTCTCCCCCTCCGTTGAGGGTACAAATCTCAAATTTCTCCTTAGTCGCCGGGGCCTTGTGCGTTGTGCTTGGCGTGTACCTAGGAGGGACAAGTATTCCTGCGGCTGAAATTGCGGATTGGTTGAGTAACGTGCCCCGAATCGTAGGTTTCTTTATCGGAGGTTCAGCCACCTTGCTAGTTGTCGGGCTCTGCGTTCCACTTTTGGGTAGGGGCATCCGATGGTACATTGAGCGTGACGCCAGATTGTTGCGAAACGCAGCGCTGATAGTCATCGTGGGCTGGTCACAGCAGATACTCATTGCAACCTCTCAGCTGCTGATTACGCCTGAAATCGGATATGGAAGGATCATTTTTTCCATTGTTGTGGGCATCCTGATGGGCATAGCCTCGGTGCTAGTCATATTTGCGGTTCACAGAGCCAAAAGAGGTTTTTTTGCGGAGACGGAAGAGCAGGCTAAAGAGTTTGGAGACTCGTGATGTGCAGGAACTGCAATCTTCAACGAGAACGCGGCCAAGGTGGAGAAAGTCTTAATTGAGACGCTCGAAAATTTACTAATGAGGATATCCATTCGTGCAACATTGCAATCAGACCATGAGGTTTGAACAGTGATTAAGACATTGCTTTCTGCTATTGGCGTCTACAGGATTTATGAGGGTTGGCTATGGCGTCAGGTTGAAAACGGCAAGAAGCCGGAGCACATAGCGATAATTCTAGATGGCAACAGAAGGTGGGCTTCAGAGAACGTGCTAAGCACGTGGTTTGGCCACGAAAAAGGGGCCGATAGGGTTGAGCAAATGCTTGACTGGTGCCTCAAACTCAATGTCAAGTCTGTGACTCTCTATGCGTTCTCCACCGAGAATTTTCGGCGTTCAGGAACTGAGGTCGAGGAAATAATGCAGATATTTGAGGAACGGCTTCGGAGCCTCTTGACTGATGAGCGGATACATGGGGACAAGATACGTGTGAAAGTCATTGGCAGGGTGAATCTCTTGCCTGAAAGCATGCGGCAGCTCATAGCAGAGGTCGAGAAATCGACGCAGAATTATGACAAGCATTTCTTGAACTTTGCTTTTGCCTACGGCGGAAGAGCCGAGATTGTGGATGCTGCCAAAAGAATCGCCGAGGAAGTGCATGAGGGAAAGCTGGATCCAGAAAATGTTGATGAGAAGACATTCGAACAGCATCTCTACACCTCGCACATGCCTAACCAGGATCCCGACCTGATCATTCGAACCTCAGGTGAAGCAAGGCTCAGCGGTTTCTTGCTGTGGCAATCGGCCTACAGCGAACTCTGCTTTCTGGACGTTTACTGGCCTGATTTTCGCTCAATCGACCTACTGCGTGCGGTCAGAACCTTTGAAAAACGCAAAAGACGTTTCGGCGAGTAGCACAATCAGGCTCTCTTGCGGGCACTAACGATTGAGATAACATCTCTGTCTTTAAGTATGTAATCCTCACTCACCCTTTTCTTTTCCCTGGCTTCAATCGCGTAGATGAAGCCTTCACCGAGTTCGGTGTGAATGATGTAGGCAAGCTGGCGTGCAGTCGTTCCGTAGGGAACAAGATAGGCGTCTGGCAGCACTCTGCCCATGTGATCTGCCAAATGCTCCAGATCCTCAACAGGGTAAACGGTGATCATGCTCAAGAGCTTGAAATAGGCCGTGTTTATCGCTTCCTGAACGCCAGTTGAGCCAAAATGGAGCAGTATCTTATTTCTTATGGCCTCCAACGCTTTCGTTTGACTTTGGCTGAGGCTTTCCGATTTGCTCACTTTGAAATTGCAGTCTCCAGGCCTGTAGTCTATCAGTTGCTTTTCGGCGGCTCTTCTGAGGGCGAGCTCCGCTTCTGCGCAACAGGGAACGACGAGACGATTTGATTCTTTCAGCCGTTCAAGATTCTCCTCGGAAGGCGGCATGTCCATTTTGTTTGCAACTATTAACATAGGCTTTGCAACTTGCCTAAGCGTGTCCACAAACCTGAAAAAGTCTTCCTCGCTCCAGAACGTGGGTTTGTCAGCGTTCAGTCCCGCTTTTCTTATTGCCTCGAAGATATGGTTTCTTTTTATAGACAAGCCGCTCAGTCGCTCTTCAAGTATCGAAAGAAGGTCTTTGGATTCAGCCTCAACCGTTCTTGCAATCTTGGGCCAGTCCTTTTTGAGTATGTTCGCCATCCACATAGTTATTTCGCGTTCGAGGAATTTCACGTCTTCCAAAGGGTCGTTCTCGCCCAGCTTGCAGAGTCTGCCTTCGCAATCTGTCCCTCCAGACGCGTCGACTATGTGGATCAATGCATCAGCCTTTCTTATTTCGTCTAGGAACTGGTTGCCAAGACCTCTTCCTTCCCATGCACCGGGCACAAGGCCGGCACAGTCAATAAACTCCACCGGTATGAGTCTAACGCCCTCCATACATATAGAATTGGCCGGGTTATCATTAACATTGAATTCTTTGTGAACGCAGGGTGTTCGGACGTATCCGACTCCTCTGTTCGGCTTTATAGTTGTAAACGGGTAGTTTGCTATCTCTGCAGGCGCGAGAGTCGCTGCGCTGAAGAACGTCGACTTGCCCGTGTTAGGCTTTCCAACTATGCCTAACAGTTTTGAATAGGATTTTTGCACTCAACTCGCTCCTCAAAATACAAATTGCCAGCTTAATCGCACTGCATTATACTTCAACCACTCTACGACGCGTCACTCTATATGGCTTACGCTATTAAGGCACACGCGCAACGATAATAAAATACCATATAAAAGGCTCAAAGGGTTGACAGACCTGAGCATCTATCCACACGCCCGTCTGTCTCCTCATGATTTGTTACTGTACAACATTACCGCGGTTGTTACCAACAAAGATAGGGGGTCGACTCCGAAAGATAACGCGTTTCTCCCGAACCGCACGCTTTCTTGCCTTCGGTCGCATTTCTACACGTATTTCTGTTCTTGGGGGGAGACCATCTCTGACACTGCTGGACGTATGTGAGAGGCTGTCCGCACGTTGGACACGTAGGGAGGCGGTGCAGTTGCTGGGACATTGGATGGATAAACAGGGTAGAGCGCGCACACCGACGAAACCACAGCCCAACAACAAAACATTACAACACACATTACATCTGACGTTACAAATGAAGAGCACGGAGTCAACTCTGAAGAGATGTCCAGCCCGTTTTCTTCATGGTTTGTTACAATCCACATTACTTCTGACATTACAAACAAAAAAGGGGGGGTCGCCAACGCAACGTTGCAATTTTACAATTTTACATTACAGAAAATGTAAAATAAAAAAAGGCGGGGGCCGACAACACAACATTGCAACGTTACAATTACAGATTACATCTGGCCTTGCAAACGAAGATGGGGGTCACTTAAGTACGTGCTTTCACCGAAGCGTGTTGTCACACTTAGGCAGCAACGTTTCGCGAGTCAGAAGCTGGATAACGCTCTTTTGTCTATTGCAGAATGTCCCTTCGAGCTTTGTGCGAGATGCTTCCTGTTCGGCCGCTAGCGGTGAACCAACTTGCCAACGCAAGCCTCCGCTGTCTTGAGTTCGCGCATGTTCATTTTAACTCGGGGCTATCACACATTAATATAAAAGCCTCAGGGCTTATAGAAAGTGGGCTAAAAGCTCAAAGGACGGGAAAACATGACACTTGCACTGCCGAAAGAAAAGCTTGCTGAAATGTACCGGAAAATGCTTGAGATCCGCTGTTTTGAAGAGAAGGTTTTCGAGCTTTACGGTCAGAATCTTGTACCAGGCACGATACACCTCTACGCTGGAGAAGAAGCCGTGGCGGTCGGTGTATGCAGCAGCCTGCGAAAGGATGATTACATAACAAGCACACACAGAGGACATGGACACTGCATAGCGAAAGGTGCCGAGCTAAAGCGGACAATGGCAGAGATTCTGGGGAAAAAAACCGGCTATTGCAAAGGCAAGGGCGGTTCAATGCACATTGCCGATTTCAACGTGGGTATGTTAGGCGCAACGGCAGTAGTGGGAGCTGGCCTGCCGATAGCCGTGGGCGCTGGCTTGTCTGCAAAGCTGAGAAAAACGGATCAGGTCGTGGCGTGTTTCTTCGGCGAAGGAGCTTCAAACCAAGGAACATTCCACGAAAGCATAAACATGGCATCAGCGTGGTCATTGCCTGTGATTTTTGTCTGCGAAAACAACCTTTACGCCATGGGAACGCGTCAATCAAGGATAATGAACGTCGAAAACATCGCTGACCGCGCCGTGGCCTATGGAATTCCAGGCGTGACGGTGGACGGAAATGATGTTTTGGCGGTTTTCGAAGCCTCGCAAAAGGCTGTTGACCGCGCCAGAGGCGGAGGCGGGCCAACGCTTATCGAATGCAAAACTTACCGTCACAAGGGCCATTCCAGGGTTGATCCGGCGAAATACAGGCCGAAAGAAGAGGTTGAGCAATGGTTGGCTCGGGATCCACTCAAACGGTTCAAGGAGGTATTGCTGCAAAATTCCGATTTTTCACAGTCTGAGGTTCAGGAGATTGAAGAGAAGATTGCTGCTGATATCGAAGATGCCGTGAAGTTCGCCGTGCAAAGTCCTTATCCAGCTCCAGAGGAAGCCTTGGAAGACGTCTACGCCTAGAGGGGGAGCATGTCGTGCGGAGAATGACCTATCGGGAAGCATTGCGTGAAGCTTTGAGAGAGGAGATGGGCCACGATTCTTCAGTGTTCTTGCTTGGCGAGGACATTGGCAGGCACTGGGGCGGAGCCTTCAAAGTAACAGACGGTTTGGCTCAACAGTTTGGAGACGAAAGAGTCAGAGACACCCCCATATCAGAATCCGCAATAGTGGGCACGGGCGTTGGTGCTGCGATAACAGGGATGCGCCCCGTCGCTGAAATAATGTTCGGAGACCTGACCGCCCTGGCCATGGATCAGATCGCGAACCAAGCCGCAAAAATCAGGTACATGTTCGGCGGTCAAGCATCATGTCCACTCGTAATCAGAACACCGTTTGGGGCGGGTGTCAATATCGCCTCTCATCATTCACAGAGCCTAGAAGCATGGTTCATGCACGTACCCGGGCTGCAAGTCGCTGTGCCCTCAACCCCGTATGATGCTAAGGGGCTCTTGAAAACGGCCATACGCGGAAGCAACCCGGTCCTTTTCTGCGAACACAAACTGCTCTATCCAGTCGAAGGTGACGTGCCAGAAGACGAGTACACCATTCCTTTCGGAGTGGCCGAAGTCAAGAGGAAGGGGTCGGACGTCACTGTTGTCGCTACTATGTACATGGTTCACAAGGCGCGTAACGCTGCTGCTGAGCTTGAAGAGGAAGGATTGAGTGTTGAGGTTATTGACCCACGAACATTGACACCGTTGGACAAAAAAGCGATAGTTGATTCCGTGAAGAAAACGGGAAGGCTAGTTATCGTGAGTGAAGACTGCAAGACTGGGGGCGTGAGCGCTGAAATCTCTTCCGTGGTAGCTGAAGAAGCCATTGATTACTTGGACGCTCCGATAAAGAGAGTAACTGGCGCAGACACGCCGATACCGTTCAGTCCGCCCTTGGAGCAGTACGTGATTCCGGACGAAAAAGCCATAATCAAGGCAGTCAAGGAAGTTGTCTGAAATGGTGACCAAAGTCGTGAGCCCAGACTCACCTTGACGATGAAGGAGGGTACGGTGGCAAATGGTACACGAAAGAGGGCGAAAGCGTTGAAAAGGGCGAACCGATTGTTGAAGTTGTATCAGAAAAGGCCACTTACTATTCGGAAGCGCCATCCTCGGGCATACTGAGAAAAGTTCTGGTGCAAGCAGGCGTCGACGTTTCAGTCAACGCAGTCATAGGCGTTATAACCGCTCCCGACGAGACCTTCTCAGACGCGGAGACACGCGAAACAGTCGAGCCTCAAAACGAGATGGGAGTACTCAAAAACAAGGGCTCAAATCTCAACATTGCTGTCCAAACGCTCGGAAAGTCTTAAGTGCGAAGTTGCAAAGAAACCATTGAGCCACGATGAAAGCTGCTGTGTACTACGGTCAACAGGACATACGAATAGAAGAAATCCCCACCCCCGAAATAAACGATGATGAGATCCTCGTCCAAATGAAAGCCTGCGGAATATGCGGGTCCGACTTCATGGACTGGTACCTGAAACCACGGGTCCCCTTGGTTCTTGGGCACGAACCGGCTGGAACAGTGGCGAAAAAAGGAAAAAAAGTGGAAAAGTTCAGTGTCGGCAACCGGGTTTTCGTGCACCACCACGTTGCCTGTTTAACATGTCACTACTGCCTGCACGGAGACTACACCCTCTGCAAACAGTTCCACGAAACGAACATAAAACCCGGCGGCTTCGCCGAATACTTCAGAGTCCCAGCCGCAAACGTCCAGATAGACACGTTGAAAATCCCGGAAACAATCTCCGATGACGAGGCGACCCTCATCGAACCCATCGCCTGCTGCATAAGAGCCATAAAGAAGTGCAACGTGCAAACGGGCGACACTGTAGCAGTTATCGGCGCCGGAGCGACAGGCCTCATCCATACTGCACTCTCAAAAATCTACGGGGCGACGAGGACAATCGTAAGCGACCTCATCGACTTTCGACTCAGACTGGCGGAACGGTATGGAGCAGACGTCACCGTCAACCCGAAAAGCAGAGATCTAACCGAAACCGTCAGGGCCGAAACCGACGGAAGAGGCGTCGACGTAGCCGTCGTCACCGCGCCAAACCTGGATGCCTACAGAGCGGGCATCAACGTCTGTCGAAAAGGCGGAAAACTCTGCGTCTTCGCACCCACAGACCCGGAAAAACACCTGCAGATAAGCCCCAAAGAACTGTTCTTCTCCGAAGTGCAGATAATCCCCTCATACTCAACATCGCACCTGGAAACAAGAACTGCCCTCCAGCTTCTGGAGACAAACAGAATTAACGCGAAGCCGCTCATAACCCACCGTTTCAGGCTCGCGCAAACGGCACAAGCCTTCAGGACAGCCCTGGAAACGAAAGAAAGCCTAAAAATCATCATCACCAACTGAAATGGCCTCAACCCAACGCTTCAAGAACGTTGAAACTCGCACCGGCACGTTTGGCTAAAGGTTTATTAACAAACGCTTTTTGATTGTCACGAATGGAAAAAGCCAAAATCGTTGTGATTGGAGCCGGCATAGTGGGTCTGGCTGTAGCCGCAAGACTCTCGGAAAAGAACCAGGACGTTTATGTTCTGGAGAAAAACAAGAGGTTTGGACAGGAGACCAGCGGGCACAACAGCGGAGTGATCCACTCGGGTATCCATTACCCGCCTGAGTCTCTCAAGGCCGAACTGTGCGTGAGGGGCAACAGGATGCTCTACGACATCTGCGAGAAATATGAGGTTCCCTGTAAGAAACTGGGTAAGCTCACAGTGGCCATTGAGGATGAAGAGATAGACGAGCTTGAGAGGCTGATGCGGCAGGGGGAAGCAAACGGCGTGGAAGAATTGAAGATGCTTGAAAAGGAAGAAGTCAAGCGGCTGGAACCCAACGTTGAAGTTGAAAAGGCGCTCTATTCGCCCTCAACAGGCATCGTTGAACCCGACGAGTTAATGATTCATTTCTATGCGGAAGTCCAGAAGCACAACGCCCTGTTCGTCCCGATAACCGAGGTCACGGGCATAAAGAAAATGGGCGACGATTATGAAATAGGCGGAGTCAGCATCGACGAAAAGTTCACGATCCGAGCGGAGGCGGTCATAAACTGTGCAGGCCTCAACTCAGACAGGGTGGCTTCGATGACGGGACTGGACATCGACCAGCTCGACTATCGGTTGCACCTGTGCAAGGGGGATTATTTTAGGCTGAGCGGAAAGCCCCTTGTCAAGATGTTGGTGTACCCGGTTCCGAAGGGGCCTGGACTCGGTGTCCATCTGACTCCGGACATGGCTGGCGGGGTGAGGCTGGGACCGAACGCCTACTACGTCAACGACGTAAGCTATGAAGTTGAATCGAGCGAGAAGGAGTTTCGTGAAGACGTGAAAAGATTTCTGCCCTCCATCGTCGAACGAGAGATAAGAGCTGACTCGGCCGGCGTGAGACCGAAGCTTCAGGGTCCGGGAGAAGGGTTCAGGGATTTCGTGATAAGGCATGAAGCTGACAGAGGCTTGTTCGGGTTCATAAATTTGGTAGGCATAGAGTCTCCGGGCTTGACTGCATCTCCAGTAATCGCTGAACTCGTTTCAAGAGTATACGATGAGGAAGTAAGCAAATAAGAAGTCGGCGCGTGTCTCCTGCCACACTGTAAGCCACCGTCAGCATCAAGCCTTCAGAAATTTGGCAACATCATGTGATAGTGGGCTTCCGTGTTCTTTTCCCGCCGGGACGAGTTGAGTCTGAGCTTTTTGTGACGCACAGAAGATTATAAGACAATATTCTGAATATTGAGCGCAGATAAGGGTGAAGGCTAAAATGGACATTCTGTTCAGGAAACCTGGAAAGCGAAGTCGCGGCATCGTAGGCATTGAGGCTGCGATTGTGCTCATCGCTTTTGTGGTGATTGCGGCGTCTTTCGCTTATGTTGTGATTAACATGGGTTTCTTCGCGGCTCAGCAGACTAAATCGACGATAGGTAAGGGAATTCAGGAGGCTACGAGCTCCTTAGAGATTGACGGCTTCGTCACGGGTGAGACAAACTCTTCCAACGTGGCAATAACATTTCTCGCGATACCGTTAAAGCTGTCCATAGGTCAGGACGAGGTCGACTTATCAAACAATACCGTGGTCGTTGCAGTTCAGGACGGGAACTTTTCGCTCGCAAACGTCTATGGTGGCGTGCGCACCTCAACCGAGGCGTCTGTTACTGACCTCATGGCAAGCGTGACTGGCGCGCCCAACGCGACGTGTTTCATCTACAACTTCCACTCCAGCACGGACACTGCGCTTAAACAGAACGCCAAGGCTTACATGATCATAAGCCTGGGAAACACGTACGGGCTCGTGCCCTACACTAAAGTGAACATAGAGATACGAACAAGCGTGGGCGCAGCGTTGATGATTCAGAGAGACATCCCAGGCGGGTTGGAGCCCAATAGCCTCGTGGATCTAGGCTAGCAGACCCACGCGTACCGTGACCTCTGGAACCCTAACTTCGGTGCCCCGCGTGCAAGTTGGGTTTCGAATCCTTGCTTTTTAGTGCCCAATTCGTTTCTTTTGAGTAGTACTCAAAAGATTGCATGGCACCTAGCGCAGCGAGGGTGTTTGGCAGCTTCCCGCGTGTTTGTTCTTTTGCTGTTGCATTTGCGAGGCGGAGCTTTGTCCTAAAATGTCTTAACAAACCTGATTCCTAACCGCGGGGGCGGCTGTGGGAGGGAAATCTCCATATACGTGAGCTTACAGTTTCAACTGCGTGAACCTGGATGAAGGCCGCGTTGCTTTATGGCGTGAAGGACTTGAGGGTTGAAGATGTTGAAGTGCCCAGGGTTGGTGCTGGAGAAGTTCTCGTCAAGGTCAAGGGAGCCACGACGTGCGGGACAGATCTGAAAATCTTTCAGAGGGGCTACGTTGAGAAGATCATAAGTCTTCCGACGATTTTCGGGCATGAGTGGGCTGGGGAAGTGGTTGAAGTCGGTGAGGGCCTTGAGTGGCCGCGGAGCGGAATGCGCGTGCGTGCGGGTAACAGTGCGCCGTGTTTACACTGTGTGATGTGTCAGAGAGGCAAGTACAATCTCTGCGAGAACATGATTTGGCTGTGGGGAGCGTACGCTGAGTACGTCAAGGTGCCGGCCCGCATGGTGTTGGTGAACATGCAGGAGGTTCCCCAAAATGTTTCCTACTTAGAAGCTGCTGTAACGGAGCCGTTGGCGTGTGTTTTGCACGGAGTTGAGGATGCAGGGGTGAAGCTCGGCGACACGGTTGCCATAATTGGGGCGGGGCCTATCGGGCTGCTGCATCTACTAACCGTCAAGAGGATGGGTGCTGAAAAGGCGATATTGATTGACCTTGTGGACGAAAGACTGGAAGCTGCGGCGAAACTCGGCGCGGACGAGACGATTAACGGTGGAAAAGAGGACGTTGTTGAAAGGGTGCGGAGCTTAACTGGCGGGTACGGTGCGGATGTGGTGATAGAGGCGATAGGGTTGGCTGCCACTTGGGAACAGGCTCTGAAGCTCGCGAGGAAGGGCGGTGTTGTCCTCGAGTTCGGCGGATGTCCTCCAGGAACTGAAATCAGAGTCAACGCTGAACAGGTTCATTATGGGGAGTTGACGGTTCTGGGTACTTTTCACACGACCCCGTTGCATTTCGGAAGGGCGCTTGATTTCATAGCCTCGCGAACCATAGACGTGAGGCCCCTCATAACGCGCGAAATTGGGTTGGAAGATATTCGTAAGGCGTTCGATGTGCTCTCAACTTCCAAGAACGAAATAAAGATAGGAATAATCCCCTAGGTTTCACCGTGTCACGTTGTTTCCTGTTCCTGGAGAGTATCAGTACATCCCTTTCGCATGTGCGTTCAAATCCTTCTTCAAGCAATGCCATCCGTCCGTCTTCTCTTGATTGCGCGTGCTAGCGTGTTGCTAAATTCGGGGAATTGACCTGAACTTGTTTGATAACGTTGGGCTTGGATAGACACACATGATATAGTACATAGATTTGCGATGGGAACCGTGCATGCTTGGAAGTTGAGCAGAAATTGACACAAACAATTCGATTTAGCAACGCCCTAGCGCACTTGGCGTGCACGTAGGCGAAAGACATTCTTTCAGAAAGAATCTGGTTCTGTCGTAGTCACTGTTTGGGTTCCTCTGGAGCTCAGTCGTGTCAATTCTTTCCCAATGTCAATCGGCGCTTTTGCCTTGCGTTCTCTTTCTTAGGATAAGTGCCAGGATGCCGAACAGGATCCACCACGCTACTGCATCGTATACGAAGTTCTGCCAGGAGAACCAACCAGTCAGAGGTGGGCTGTTTGGATAGGCATATCCCTGTTCTCCGTGCCAATTGACCGGAATGCCGTAGCGGATGTCTATCTTGCCTGCTGTGCCATGATCCCGTCCGTAAAATCCAGAGAGCAGTGTGACAAGCAAGCCTAGCACGAGAACCAAGAAGACTAGAGCTCCCCTCATTTCAGCTTCACCGGTTTCAATTTAGCAACTGAAGTTCTTATAATGTTCTGTTTTCTTCGAAATTCACAGCGCGCTATGTTTCCGCTTCTGGCTCCCGAAACGTTGGTGTCCAAGAGCGTGAGGTTGTGCCGCGAGAGAACTCCGTGACCGGCGGATGCTTCAACGTTGGCCCCCCTATCTTCATTTGCAAGGTCAGTTGCAATGTCGTGATGTAATGTTGTGTTGTCGGCCCCCCCCCCGCCTTTTTTTGTTTACGTTTTTTGTAATGTTGAATTGTAAAAGTGTATTATTGCGTTGGCGACCCCCATTTTTTGTTTGTAATGTCAGATGTAATGCTGTATTGTACTGTTTTGTCGTTGACGCGTCGTTTTGTCGGCTACGTCGGATGTAATATTGTTTGGTAACAGTTCTTGAAGGAGCGTTGCGGCAGGGTTTGCGGAGGCTGCGGGGAGTGGGGTGGGGGCTTCCAGTGTTTGTTTTTACGTTTTTTGTGATGTTGTTTTGTGAAAAAACAACATGGAGCAGATGCGGGTTGGCGCAGTATCTGCGGGCTTTGTTCTCTTCTTTCCCGGTTCTGCGTTTGGCTTTTTCGAGTGACAATTGAATAGCCAGACTCAAGCTATGAATTGTAGATTCATAACTCTTTTCTAGCATGAGGCTTCTGATATGGCATAAGTGAGAAAATGAAAGTACATGGGTACAAGCGAAGTAAACCAGGCGGAAAACACAAGATAGTGCATGTAAAGAGCTATGTGAGAAGAAAGTAGTGCTGGCGCTTCCTTCCATATCCTGCATGATCCCCTATTCTTGAACTAAAGACAACCCTATACCGCACGCTATGTACTGAGGTAGGCTTCTGGCATGAAAGGTTAGGATTAATCCGTTGGTGGAGTGTTGTATGCGCGCCTTGAGTATACTTCAATACACCTTCCAATCTCAACTCCGCCAAGAAGACCAAGAAGAATCATGCCCAATCCAAGCCACGCGTGCGTGCTAAGAAACAGAAAACCATATTCGTCGACACCAAAGATTATTACAAGCGCAATTGCAATGAAAAGCACAATGATCCCAGCAACAAAATCTTTTGTGCTCGCTGGTTTGTATGCATATTCCCAGGGCATTTCCCTCACCTGTGGAGCATCTGAAGGCAGAACTGTTTAAGTCAGAATCGAAACTGCCCATCCTCCTGTGTCAAATGTTCCGATAGAGCGCCCCGGAAAAAATCAATAAAATACACGGAGATCGGCCCGTGAACGACTGTCGCTGACAAGAGCTTTTATAGCGATGCATTCATGATAATCTAGCGAAAAGTCTCATGTCTCAAGTTGAAGGCTACATTCTCAGAATTGCTACTAGGGAGTGGGTCAATCAAGTCTTCAGCATGGCGATTTATTATACGAACCTGCGTAGAACGTGGAGGAGGGGACAAACCGTACTGTTTGTGCACAAGACCAGCGTAGGCGACGCTCTGGTAGGTTATGGGCTAATAGAGAAGGCTTGGGAGAAAGATGAGCTGTGTGAACAGGACAAGTGTGAATGTGAGAAAGGCGGCTGGACAAGAGCAATTGAATTCACATATGTGAAACAGTTTGATAAGCCACTATCTAACGCTTACTGATAAGTGATAAACTACATTTTGAAAGCCAGTTCATGCGCGCGCACACTCACTATCTCCAAAGCTGAATGCTATCTAGTCGTGAAAACTAAGCTTCGTTTGTCTTCCGTTTCTTCTGTCCCTGGGGGACATTCCTTAATGGGCTTCCTTTCCTTTGACATAATCAACGCCGAACTTGGAAAGAGACACAACATCTCGACTTTTGCCATGGAAGTCTACATAACCTTTTGAATGAAGGTTTCCAAGAACCGTTGCAAAACTCTTTCTGATGCCATACTTCTTCGCGATTGTCTGCCATTTGATGATGGACGCAACCTTCTCAACAGCGTAATAGCTCATCGCGATTATCTTATTGTCAAACATCCGGAACAAAATCTCTTCTTCGTAGTCTTTCAGCATTTTCTCCTGACTTAGTAGACTTGAGGTACTATATAATAATTTAGTACAACTATGCAACAACGTTTATATAACAATACTACCTGTTAGGATATTAATAATAATAAAATAAAATCGATATATCGAAAAACAAGCGGAGGGGGAAAAGTAATGCAATCGAACAGAACGAGCTTTCCAGAAGCTGTCAAAACAGTACTTGACACGATGGAAAAGAAGAGAACGCTTTCGGTGAATGCCTTATCACACGAAACAGGCCTTAACAGAAGAACAGTAGAGAAAACTTTGAGGCTTCTTCTAGATGTCCAACCATATTTTCTCCACAGATCCTTGAGACTTGTCGAAATGAACCACTCAAAATTGATAGAGATAAACGAGAAATCGGGACTGCTTGACCTTCCAGAAAACATACAGAACCTGATAATAAGGACGGTATATTATCCGAACCCTTCAAAAGAAGAAACAATCTTAACCCACATCCTCTTGAAAGAAGCATTTTCACCGGAAAAGGCTATCTCCCTAGAGAAAGATGCGACAGTCCGAAAACTTGTGAAGCAAGGACAAGTTCTGGAAGAGCGCGCGCTCTTCTATTTGTCTGACGAAGGGAAGATAGTGGCAGAGGGAGCCTTGAAGCTATACCCTGAACTGAAAGAATTAGCCTACGCATAACGAGAGGACAAACCAACCCCCAGCTATCACTCGCCGAGACCTGCCAAGGAAGAATTTTCTTCCGTAGCCCGCAACAAGCGCATTCACTGCCAAAGCTCGGCGTGCTCAACATTCTCAAGTCGAGTTTCAGTCATTCTTGTTCAGTCTCTTGTCCATACATCTGATCATAGGCTGACTCTATTGCAGCCTCTTCCTGGTTTCCTATGTCCTTGGTTCTGCATTTTTCCTGTCCCAAGCAATCTTTGCAGTATTCAAAGGGCAGGTCTTTGTCATTGGGATTAGCCGACCAACCCGCGTGGCCAAACCATTCGCATTCTAGAGGAAGACTTAGCCGGGCTAAGTCGTGCTGTATCTTTGTCTGTGTTGCTTTTCTCTGAGTTTCCTCTTTCTTCATGGTTTTAGGCAAGTTTGTTCTCCCTCTTCAATCACCCTGAAAATGTTGGGAATAGACTCGAGAAACTTTTCCTTCTCTCCGTAGGAGAGCTTCTCAATGATTTCAATTAGGCCGTTGATAGTGACCCGGTAAACTTTAGTGACATCCTTGAGCTTCCACTCGAGGGCTTCGTGAAGGAAGGTCTGCCAGGCGTCTTCCTCAGCCTGGTCGAACAGGAAGAGCGTGTTAGAAGATGGTTCTATGAGGCCGTGTTTGTCTCGGCCAGGGTCAGGCGTCCAACAGACTTTCAAGGGAAGACCCAGCCGGTCCAGACACTGCTGCATCTTTGCCTGCACTCGCGATTCCTCAAGACTGCGAGTGGGCCCGTGCGATTCATCACCCGACTTTCCACTTTTTGACCGACTTTCACCTGGACCCATTCAGTGCCCTCCAAAGAAGCACGGGTCTGTTCGAGAACTCCCAAGCGCGTGTCGCAGCGGGAGATTTGGGAAGATGTTCCGGGCTTGTCGAAAGCATAAACAAGCACCTCCCAGTTTCCGGATTCGAGGCTGAATCGAAGATGTTTGGTGGAGGCATCCCTTTCCCTCCTGCTGAACCGCACGCGCGATTGTTTGCGGGCGGGGTGGCCTGGGCGGCAAGCCCAACTTCCCGTTTTGCCACTTTGCGTGAACCAATGTCGATAGACAGAAGAAGCCCACTCTCCGCTTCTTTCGCGCGCGCTGTTTCGCGGCGATACAACATCTCATAAAAACCACGGCAAGGCATTTAGACCACTCCTGAAGACTTTTCACTTGACCGCTTTTGTTGTCCCAAGACTGTTTCGCGGAGCATCTCCTCGAGCTCTTCCCTGGAATGAGACAGAAGCGCAGTCATGGTTTTGCTCAGGTATCGTCTTTTGATCTTGGTCTTCCCACCTTTCTTTCCCTTTTTGTTTGAGTAGTAGTGAAGATAAGGGTAGGGTCCGTGAAGAGCCCCGCCGTTTTGGCAGTGGCAGCCCCGTCCTCCACAACAAACTCTTTCCATAACCACGCTGCCCTTGAATCCTTTGAGTTTTAGGGCTTTTTGAATCGACTTTTTGCCTGGAGTCTTGGGACAACCTGCTTTTGAGGGTTTAGTGACTGGCTTATCGTCCCCTTTCAGTGATGTGGCCACGTGAGAGGGCCCTACCTCAGCTTTGCTTGTCCCAAGACCTTTTTCATGGAACCCCTCGCAACCCGGATCGTCAGGTAGGTTTCTGGGAATCTCAGCCAACAGCCAGTTGCAGAAGCGAGGATTTCCTTCTGTGAGCTTATCACATTTTGAGCAACTGGCCTCTTTGCGCGCTTCATTCATCCCTGGCAAGCCTCCCGTTTTGGCTGAGTGTGTGAATGGTTGAAGGTAGCAACGCGGGAAACGAGGGTTTGCCCGGAGCCGCTTCTCTTGGCGCAGCGGCGGAAAAAGCTGTAGGAGAAAGACCTTTCCCAGCCGGTGTGTGCGGCACTGCCTGTTTTCCGAGTTTCAAGGACTGTTCGCTGTGGCAGACAAAACCTTTCTCGCCCGCTCGTTGCCTCACCGTTGCGCGCGCGCTGAAGGCAGCGGAAATCGAGGGCTTGCCTGGACCCTGTTGGGGCAGAGACTGCCCATTCCCAGGCTTAGAAAGTGTTTGAGGAATTGTTTTGTGGCAGAGGCCTTTCTCGTCCACATGCCTTTCAACCTGCACCGTTGAGTCTTGCAGGATTTCGCCACAATTAGCACAAAAGGAACGCCCTGAGTGTGTGATGAAGCCGTATGCAGCGACCTCGCCTAATCTTCGGCCGCATCGTCGGCAAAGCGTCGCCCGGTTTCGTGAGCCCACATTCACTTTCAGCATTTCAGTCACTCCTGAGCTTTTCGTCTTGCTCGACGCTGCTCGCGCCGACAAAGTTGGGTTTTTTGCAGTTTTTAGGCATGGCTACTCTGTGCAGTTTTTCGGGTTTTGTTCCCGCTAGCCTGTTAAGAATGTATTCTGCAGCCTCATCCCTTGCCTTTGGATCCTTGAACGTGGTTTCGACGTATGAGCTGACTTGCTGTTGAATAATCTCTCTCCACCCGTCAAAAGGAAAGGTCTTCAGGGTTTCGTCAAGAGGCTGTCTTAAGTCCAACGTGTCAAGAGATTTTTGCTTAACGATTAGGGTTTTCCACTGGTCAACAGCTTTTTGGCCTCCGAACATCGTGAACATCAAGTCTTTAATGTACTGGTCAAGGGCTCCGTCTATTCGTTGCTGTGTTTCCACATTGAGAACATCATCGGGAGGTCTGACTTTCCGTTTCGTGCCTTGTGCCTCAATCTTCTTAGTTATCCAGTTGAGAAACTCTTCAGGAGTGAAGGCGTTAAGTTCGATTCTATAGTGAACTTCGATAGGCTTCAACAAGTCGTCGCCTTTCAAGTGGGTTAGCGCGAAAAGTTCCTCTTGAGACAGATACTCCAAGACGTTCTTAGGTATCCTCTTAGGCTTTTTCAGCACAACCTTCTCTGGCTTGAACCCAAGCTCCATTCCTTCCAAAATTGAGAGGCCCAAATCAACAACCTGAATCCGGTTGTCCTTCATTCGTTTACTTTCCCTAGACAAGCCTAAGTATATGCTAGTGCCGAAAACATCACCATCATGAACGGCGTATATGGGAATCTGTTCATTCCATTCCTTAGCTGTCTGTTCGATACGGTGTAACAGCCTACGCACCGAAAAAGTGCTTTGCCCTTGTCCGCCTACCGTAAGTGCGTCTAACTTGTCCTGCAGCCGGTCAGCTCGAACTACGCGTTGAAGACCCTTCTTTTCAAATACCCAAACCTGACCGTACAGCCATTTAGGTATCTCATAACTTGCCTCACCCTCAGTGCTGAGATAAACAATATTGTCGTTCCGAGGTTCACATAGAATAGAGTTCGCTTGCAACAGCAAACCGTTAAGATCCACGCCTCTCTTTTTGCACTCGTCAAGAATGAGAGGGAAATACTTGTACTCAGGAGCGAAAGCACTCAGACCTTTCTTTTCAAGAAGATTGCAGACGGTATAAAATAACATTCTCTGTTCGAAATATGGATATTGGCCGTCGCTCGTTTCATGCTTTTTTGCTTCCTCTATAATCTCATAAACAGCTTCCATCTGTCCTTCCGGAACCTCAATTTCGCCAGTAGAGTTTCTGAGTAGCTCAAACCGTTTTTTTGCTCTTTTGTAGAATTTGGTTGCTCTGTCGATTGTGTCTCCTATGTTGAATACATCAGTGTTTATCTCTGTCTTGCCCGGGTCCTTGTATGGAATGTTCGGACAGGTTATGTGAACGAGTACTGTGACGGGTTGATCACGTCCAATCCCGTTCTTCTCGCAGACACCTTTGACGCCGGGCCAATCTCGGTTGCGCTCTTGGAAGAAAACGAGTCTGCCGAAGGGGTCTTCCATTTTAATGCTCCGGTTCAGGCCGACGTGGATACGTCGCCCAGGTATGCCAGTAACTCCGACGGCCACTTCAAGCACGTACGGAATTTGAACTTCGCTTTCTCCTTGCCTGAGAATTGAAGTATTCTTGTAGCATTTGTAGACAAAGCTCTTGGCTGAGTTTAATAATCCGTCAATTTCTTCAATTCTATACCCGAGGTTTGTTCTTCCGATTTTGCCTAGAATGTTCGGGCTTGGAGCATTACACACTTCCTTCATGGCCCTATGGAGTCTAATGATGAGTTCTGGCTTGCCTAGAAGTTGCTCTTCAAGGCAGTTCTCCATGCTAGCTCTTTTCAGAATTTCCTTGACCTGTTCATCACGGCTTGCCCCCCAAAACTGGCGAATAAAGCTGTCTAGTTTGAAATGTTCTCCGCGTTCTACGTGATCTCTGACTTGCGTTTCATATCTCTCTACGTACTCGTTTTCGCTGAAATGATGAGGGCTCTCCCTCAGTTCTTTTGTCTTGGTTCTTGACACGTGACTGTCTGCCACTATGGCTCCTTGGAAAGTGATTCTTGCTTGTGGATTGAAACAGGCGAAGGATTCAATGTCATGCCGATAACGTTCTGGGTCGCCCCATTTTTCTCCATAGATAGGCAGAAAAACTATGACGGTTGTGCCGATTCTCTTCTTAATTTCCTGCTGAACAGGCGGAGGGACCACAACTTCACCGTTGACGTATTCGCCATGAATTTCGTACCTTGTATTCCCACTCAGGATAAAAATGGGAATTTGCTCTGTCTGCTTCGCATGGAACAGGGCGAAGTTTGCTCCAATAATGGCTTTCCAAGCGTTTCCCAGCGCGCCTCGGCTCGCATATTTATAGTGAAAACGGCTGCTGTAGAAACGTTTGAAGTCTCGGATATTGTTGATTTTTTCTTCGTCCATGCCTGATCCGTTGTCGTCAACCTGAAGCATCATGGTCGAGTCATTGCTTTTTTTGACATCGACCGAAACTGTTGGAGTCCGTAGATTATCGGTTTCGTCACAGATGTCTAAGGCGTTGTCTACGAGTTCCTTGAGTATTAATTTGTCCAAGTTCGCTGGGATTGTTGCAGTCAGACGTTGTAACCCTTCGAGGCTAAAATAGTCAGCTTCTTTAGTTCTAGGCAACATTCGCCGAGGAACGAAGTCAAGACCATGACTAAGTCCAGGTTTGATTGTGTCTGCAAGGGCAGCCATGATGATGCCTCTAAGTTCCCTCACTCAATGGGCCGGGTTTCCTGCGCCCTTGCCTCAGCCTCCCGTGAAAGCTCCGTCTGCTCGCCGTCGACTTCGTGCGCGCGCGCTTCTGTTTTCTGCTGCATTTCCAAGGCATGCTCGAAGTCGGCCAACAAAATTCTGAGAGATTTTACGATGTCGGCCAATGATGCTTTTTCTGGGTAGACGACAGCTGAGACTCGGTTACCTACAAGTTTCAAATTGAGCCCAAGGGCGTCGACGACTTCACGTGGAATATAGGCCACGTGCTGTTTCTCGTTGATTTTTATTTCAAACTCAACCATGTTGACGCCTATGTTTTTCCTATGGAAACCATAAGCTTATATCACGAGTTTACATCTTATAAACTCTCGTCAAGGCGTTAGGTGCTGGTCTTGGTCAGAAGATTGAAAAACAAGAGAGATAAATGGCAAGCAGCTCGATGGGACAAAAATCACCAAATCATCAAGAAAATAATCGACGAAAGATATCTTAGGCATGCTTTTTCAGTTTCCGACATCATGGAGTCACTGAAGGAGAAAGTTGAGGGGACCAATCGCAATCATGCAGCCGATGAAGGATGGATTGATGAGGGGGTTCCAAGTCGACAAACAGTTCACGCACACCTGAAACAGTTTGTTAGCGAGGGAGAAATAACATGGATTAGAAGAGGTGAATACTCATCGAAAACCGTATCCGAAGCCCTAAAAGAGCACCTTGGCAGGGACTCGTATGACTTACTTGACTGGTTCATGGATCAATTACAAAGCTATAATGTTCCACCTGAACTTCTGGCTGAGGGCAGGACCCTACTACAGAAGCATCTACTGTTCCTAGGCGGCGTACATATTTTCCTTGAAGATTTTCTCTTTAAGGAATTAGAAAGCCAGTTACCATTGGCCAGTGCGTTAATCATGGTGCTAGGAACTAAAGGAGAAACTGGAGAGAGGCAAGACATAAGGAGGCTTGCCAGCCTTGGTGTTCCCTCCAACTTGACTATACGTATGCACGCGAGCTATGGAAGACCTGAACCTCTAAAAGTTGGAAATGGGACAGTGTATGGCGAGACTTGGAAGGACGCGGCTGCCAGCCTCAATCCCGTCATTTTTAACGTCACTATCGCTGCTTGTTGCGCGGAAATATCTCTTGGAAGACTGTATGAAAGAGTCGGCAAAGAAGCGCCTAGGCTTTTCCTAGGCAGGATGGTGATGGGTGAAGGAAGAGAAGCCCTTCAAAAAACAGCGAATGACGTACTCAAAATCGCGTCATGGTGGATTAATGAAATCTCTAGCTATATACCTGCAAGTGGAGTGCTCCAGCTCCTGACTGTTCTCTTGATCTACAACACACGAACGTTCAAACAAGCGTTGGCGAAGATACCCCCAGACTGCAATATCCACGCGCCCCTCAATGTGGGACCGCAAGAAAAGGTTCAAAAAAGAGGCGAGAAAGAATGAAGAGACAGTCTTACAATCCAATACGAGGGCACATGGTGGTGGGACCTGTTCTGGGGGCTATTGAGGCATGGGTTCAGGTTTAGGTTTCAATCCTTCGGCCTCAACCTTCTTTGTCAATTCTTCTTGGGCAATTCTTCCAGAGTCATGCTTGGCTATTTGAAAGGCGAGTTCCCAGAGGGCCTTGGCGATGGGACTTTCAGTGTTCAGTTTGACCATCACAGCCCTTCCTATCCGTCTGGTTTTGACGGCTAAACCATACTCTTCCAGTATCGGCCAGGCCCTGTAGAGCGTCTTCCAGGCTACGCCGCTGTTTCTGCTTATCTCAACCTTTGAATAGTCAAAGTCTTTGTACAGGGTTAAGAAATCCAGAAGCTTTGCTGTTGCTGAATCCGGGAAAAGCTTGCGTAACGTGGCTGGGTTCGCCTCTTCCGACTCTTTGATTCTTTCCATTAATTTCACCTTTAGACTTGATTACTAGCGCGCGCTACTAACTAACTATTAACTACTCATTTGACATATTTAAAGTTTATTTTTGACACATCAATGTGTCATGCATTCACAACGCTTAAATCCACAGGAAAGAGAAGGAAAGTTGATGGACAAAATCGCAAAAACGGTTCTTGAAAAGCTCCTCAGACACGGATACGTCGGCGGCCGTCATACGGCGTTGGAGAACCTACCGAAAGGTTTTCCAAGACATGATTACGGAGAAGTTATGGAGACAGCTGAGGACTTGATAAGACAAGGCCTAATAATTCTTAAACCAACAGGCTATGGCACGCAAGTTTCACTGGATCCTCATAGAATGGCCGAGATAGAGAGAATAATAAACGACCCATGATATGGTGGCGCGGGCGCTCAACCTTCAGCGTTTTGCACCCCTTCACCATCTCAATCTTTCATGGATTTTCGCCGCTTCTTTGAAAGTCACGGTTTCAATCTTGTCCTCTTGATTCTTACCCACCCTTCCTGAAGGTTTTGGCTCCTCTCGACTGCGAATTTCCCGCGCCAATTTGACACATCGCAAGAAAATTTCTTCCCCGGTTTTCTTTCGGAACCTACGTCTAGAACGAGGCCTCAACCTGACGGCTACGCCCAAAGACTCAACAACCTCACTGGACCCTTCCCAGAAGAGCCCGGCCGCAGTTTCGAGAATTGATTCTTTCATAAGGTCGCCGATCAGCAACTCAGCTTCACGCTTGTTTACACCGAAACATAAGAGAGCCTCAACTAACTCGACCTTCTTGAATGAGCCAAGCAGCCTCGAGCGCAGTTGTCGAACCAGCATACTTTTTCCACATTCTGGGCAGACAGCTCCCCAGTCGCCGTTCGCCGAAATCTGCCAAGGAAGAACCCTTCTCCAGAACTTACAAAGTACGCATTCGGTGCCAAACTGAGGCGGGTTTAGAGCCATCAACTGACTCTCTTCAAAACTCATGTTGAACGACCTCCTGTTGATGGCTCCGGTCCGTTTCCAGGCCTCTGCAGCTTCTTCCCGAGCTCCAGGCCACAGCGGTCGCATAGGAACCCCCATGAATTGTCGAATTTGTTGATTTGCCAGTCCATGCGTCCTTGAAAGCCGCATACGATACATTTGTCCTCAAACAGTCCGGTGAGGGGCTTCAGTGATAGAGTTTCTTTAGCTAATCCTTCCAGATTAACGCCACTTACGTCACTTACGCCACTTTTCACAGTGTTTTGACTCTCTCCAGTATCTGGCATAGAAAGCTTTTCGCCACTAACGCCACTGGAAACCTCTTCCTTCTGTACCTCTTTTTCCGTAAGTAGGGGCGTTAGTTGCGTTTGTGGCGTTTGTGGCGTTGTTTTAGGAGTCAAGTATCTGTTTTTGAGTCTTTCTATAAGGTCAACGTTCCAGTAGAAGCCTCTGAGCCCACCGGTCAACTTGCATTTTTCAAACCCAAGAGCTGAGACTCGACGACCTATGAATCTGGCTGTAACCTGCTCTTTTTCTGGCAATCCCACATTAAACCTTTCAGTCACGGTTCTGACGCTGAGTTTTCCGCTGTCAACCTGGTCCGCGCTGTTGAGAATGGCCTCAAACACTTGCGCTTCTATGCTCACTTGTTCCTCATCGAACCTGGTTTGAGTGATGCTCTTCATACATTGAATCAGCCAATCCCGGATCTCTTGAGTAGGAGCTACCTCGAGGAGAGAGACGAAAAGCTCTACAACCCGGCTGTTGGTGAACTGGCCATTCAACGTTTGAACGTCAAACTCAGATTTTACGCCCAAGTTTCTGAACCGGTAGAACAGCAGTTTGTTTCTGAGGTCCTGAGCCCTTTTCTCATCAATGAACAAGGGCATATGCTTCACGTTTCTGCTCATACTGGTTAAGATGTTGCGGCTCTGAAGAGTAGCAGCCAGCTCCTCTGTTCCAGCAAGGATTTTGGCTCCAAACGTGTCAAACATGGCTATTTGAGGCACTTCTCCCTCGAGTTTTTCAATGCGAATAGCATATTGGCCTCGTCGGTATCCAGCGTTCAGAAGTGCCAAGACCTCAATCAT
The DNA here is from genome assembly GCA_049512075.1 of Bathyarchaeia archaeon. GTDB lineage: Archaea > Thermoproteota > Bathyarchaeia > Bathyarchaeales > Bathycorpusculaceae > JBEKCD01. The sequence goes on from JBEKXL010000009.1 coordinate 41,191, forward strand.
GCTTTCCCGATTATAGATTTCACTTTCATCAAGCAATAGGGTGCAGCGCCATGCTTCAAGAGTTCTGAAGATTGATGCGGCACTCATACTTGAGGCCATGAGAGCTCTATAACAAAGAAAAGCGAAGCACTCTAAGGCTCTCGTTTTACCACTGCTTAACGGTCCGAGAAAGAACAAGTATGGCACAACCTTAAAATCCTCGATTCTCCAGCTCATCAACACAAACGCTGTGTAGACGTCGTAGAGTAGAGGACTTCTGACGTCAAGATGGTCGACAAAGAAGGCTTTAACCTCATTGTAGAGCTCTTCAATTGTTCCATACTCTCCCTGGAACTGTTCAGCCTTGAGTTTTTCGATGAGCTGCTGTTTTGTCAACGGATCCTCTGATTCTACAGTTTTCGGGAGAGAACAGAGTCTCCAGGGAATTTTAAGCAAGGGTGCATAGCCTTTTCCATCATAAACAACCAGTCCTTGCGTTGAAATTTTGCGGTCTATTCGGTCATAAAAAAGAAACTGGAAACCGTCTATTTGCTCGAATATAACGTCGTCACGTGTCAGGCCAGGCGTTGGGATCGGCTTTTCCTTTTCCTCATCATCACCCTTAGTCATAGGGACTTGTCACCTCCCGGAAGGTCAGAATGAGTGTGGCTTCTCCAGGCAACGCCACAAACGCCACAAACGCAACTAACGCCACTATTCATGGAAAATAATGAATAGAAACAACAGTTACCGAGTGGCGTTAGTGACGAAATGCCCTCTCCAGCGCCCGCGCTATAATTTTCCTTGTCAGACATTACGCACGCCTCGCCTTAGCTTCCTTCTTTCCCTTCAATGGGCAAACATAACCGTCTTGTTGGGGCTCGAAGTTCAGCTCTTCTTTCTCAGCCTTTTCTAAAACTCGCAACCGCTGTTCGCCATGATGCGTTCCGTGACACCGACAGCGACACCGCTTCTTATCGGATTTTGCGCGATAGCAACGAGCGCAACAGAATCCTTTCCAAAGCCTCTCTTGAATTGGCAGTTGTTTGTTTTCCAAGGTTGCTTGAACTTGCATGGTTAAGCCTTCTTTCGCTGTCGATAGATTTTACCCGAACCGTAAAGCCAATAGGTAAACTCATATTCTGGCCCATAGTACCGAGCGTTTATTGTTGCATTGCTCTGCTGCAGGATGTTGCGAGCAGTGTTGAATTTTTCGGGAATGTTGTTTTTTTCATAGGCAACCTGGTATGAGCCAATTTTAGCCCCCTCTTGATCCTCAAATTTCAAAGTCGTCAACGTTTCTTCCTTCACAGCTAATGTCTGCCTTGCCTCTTTTGGACCCAGCTTTTCTAATCGCTCCTGACAAGCATCTGCAATCATCGTGGCGCCATCCCGGACCTTGACGAGAAAATCGATTTCACTCATGCGTTTCACTTTCCTGGTTGACTGGTTCAAAACATAGAAACAATCCTGCAAAGCTGTCATACCGCCACACCGCGGCCAGCTTCTTCAATGCTTCAGCAAATGTTAATCCTTGGCGTCGGGCTTCTCTCTCCACAACCTCTCTCGGAATGCTTGTTTCAACTGTTCGCCCATCCTTGCCAGTCACTCGCAGCTTGTAGCGTTTGATGATCAGATTTAGATCCTTGGGGTCGAACAATACTTTTTCTTCTTTTGGGGTAATCATTTATCCCACATAGAACAAATATCAACCTTGTACCGGCAATTTGCCTTGAAAACAGAATTTGAAGAGGCTATTGAAACAATTTTTCATGGGAGGAGCCTGTTTTTCAACATGCCCACCCGAGAGTATATGAGAAACTCGTTTCGCATGGAAAAACAGATATACTAACGATACGGTATATTTGAGCAGGCGGTCGAATTTGAAAGCGGAGAAGATACAGGCGGCCAAAAAGAGGATTCTTGCTCTTCTTGGGGAGCTTCCGTATTGGAAAGCAACAACGCTTGAACAGTTCCTTGTACGGAAACAACACGTGATGAGCAGAGGAGTCTACGTCAAAGCGATTCTGGATCTGTTGCAATCAGAGGATTTGGTGCAACCTCGTGCTGGTGTCATCTGCCGTTGCGCAGAAAGACGCTGCCTCATAGCGCCTGCGCGTTCTGAGGAGCTTTGTGAGGAGAGAAGGGTCGACCTGCTCCTAAATGGAGAACCCATATCATCGCCCGTTGTGACGAAGACTTGCCGGCACCATTGGGAACTGATTCTGAATGACGGAATGTTTGCGCTAACCTGTTCAGAATGTGAGGGCTCGGTTAGGGCTTGGTGTTCGATGCCAACTTGCCTTTCTGACGTCTTGACAGCTGTGGCTCAGCTTCCGGAGGGAAGCGTCAACGAGGAAACAATCAAACAAGCCGCTCAATCAGTCCATCCTCACGACAAAGCCTCTGCCTGGGACACGTTCGCAACTATTAAAACGGTTCTCGCCATGAAAAGCGGGCAGCCGAACGAAGCCTTATGGATAAAGTCGAAAATCCTGTCTAAGTTCCTGGAGATATACAAAAACGAAAGCGGATCCAAAGTGGCTCCGCCCACTACGACCAACTCCTTGGCTATGCTTTCGCGGTCAACTCAGCGCCGTTTTGGCTTTGCGGTACGTGCCCTGCAGGACCTTCCAGTGTGGTTTCAACCTTGAAGGCTCTCGACGTCTTCTCCGATCTCTTCAGCGTTATCATTATGGGCTGCCCAAAACTCAGACTTCCAATCTCAACAGGTTTGCCGCCCTCGAGTTTCCTGATTTCATCTTCTTCCAACAACACGCGAATTTCATAGACTCCTGGGATTTTTCTCGCCACTTCTTCATTCCCACACAAGAAATATCGCACTGTAAATATTTCTGAAAAATACTCCATAGCCTCTATGGATGAAATCAATTTCCGAGAAATAATCTACAGCCTCGTTTGGGGCTTTTGTAGCGAAAAAAACCTCTTTTTTATTTGATCTGCAGCTTGAAGTGTTAGGAATCGTAGAAGCTTGTTCCAAACGTGCGTTTGTTGAAAAATCCCTCAGTTTGATGTAGTTGTCTCATCTGCCTCGCCTTGTGCACGCGCGTGTTCTTCAGGCTCCGTCATGCATGTTTTTCGCGTCTTGATTTAGAAAAAGTTTAACTTCTAATTAATTTGGAGCCTAGAATGTTGCTGAAACATGACTCTGCATGCCTCTCACGTATTTCTACCAGTACACTGATTATTCCAAATTTATTCAGTGCCCTCTATTTGGGCTTGTGTGGACCGTTTTTCGTTCTTTTCTGAAGCTGCGCGTCTGCAGAACACTGATTTCAGGGAAGATTTTCCACCTTCGGACATTGTTAACCATGCTAACATTGCTAAGTCCGTCAAGGAGTCCCTGCCTCAAACCCTAAGACAGACCACTTTGCGTCCTAAATCCTGAGCTCAATTTAATCTGAAAAATAAAAGCCTCGTTCAAGTGCCCCAGAATGCCTCTTCCAGTCGAGAAAACACATTGCGAAGGCGTTCAAAGACTGCAAAATAAGCCTATACACAAGTCTGACCATGTGGTTGATTTTCCTCGAAAAATGTTGGAGATGCACAAGCTTGCAGCTGAGCCCATAGACATCGTAGTGACAAGCATTCTAACCCCTCAGGAATATTCGGGATTTTATTCTTCCATCCTTTTCCAGCGATTAGAAGACATTTTGATTTTTCCAATTTTATTCCCGCCATTAATTTGAGGGGCACGCGCCCTCGTTTAGACCGTTTTTCTTCAATTCAAGTATGTGTAGTCAGTCAGCGCTCCCTTCAATCTCGGAATTTCCCTATAGAAACCTCGCTCTTCAATCAGGGTCCCTTTGGAGAGCACGACTTTTCCGCTCTCTTCAAACAGAGTTTCCCGTTGAAGGGCACGAAAAACGGCTCCTTTGAATCAGGAAAATCCCCGTTTTATTTTTGTTGAAAAATCAAACAGTCCTTTCCCCAGCTCCAGACGTCACTTGAGAACTATAATACTTCTTTAGGTCGATAGACAACAATCTTTCCGAATGGGGATCCTTTGTCGCGACCCTACCGTGCAGTCAAACTTGTCTTTGAAGTTGTCAACAATAGGCGAAACAGTCGCTTGGTATGTCATTTGGCGCTCCCTTGGATCCAAAAAAGAAACTGCTGCGTCCTATAGTTTCGCATTGCCTTGGGACAACTTCGAGGAAGAAGCGCGCGCGGTACGTCCAAACATTTTCGAGAGGAAAATCAAATCCAGTTCCAAGTCGTGCATGTGTGCAGGTGAGCTGCGGAAGCAGTCGATAGACCTCCAGATCCAATGGACGAAGAGTAGAAGACTCAAATAATAGAGAGTCACGCGTACGCTAAAGCCGAAGACCCGAAGGGGCAGGGTCCAAAGAGAATTGAAATGAATCGAAGGTTCAGAGACACGAGAGAGCATGGAAACAGCGCACGCATATGGACTGAGAAAGACCCTCAGGCGATGGACTGAAAGCATGGCTAGCCTTAGAATCGTGGCTAACGTGGCTTGCTTGAGCTCTGAAGAAAGAAGTTCTAGGATTCTGCAACGTGCCTTTGGGAAGAATGGATTCAATGTTCTGTTATTGCAGCACGATATTTATTTAGTGTGGAAGGAGCTTGTATGGTCGTTTTTTCCAGGTTCTGGGGGACGATGAATTTTGCATAAGGCCGGGTTCACAGAGCGCGAAATGAAGCTGCTAGAGACGTTTGAAGAGCTCATCGAAAGTGGTATGCGAGAGAACTTCATCAACGCGGCTGCCGTCGAGCTGAAGCTGAGTCCTGTGACCATAAGGACCCGGCTTTCCAGGATGAGGAGTAAATACAACCAATGCAAGGAGTTTATGGCCGAGTACCGGGGGTGGCAACAGCGACTCTATCAGAAAACAGGCGGCAGATTCCATAATCTCTAATGCTCATGAAGGCCAACAGCACAATGACTCTGCATGATTTAGCTATCCAATGGGTAGCGGAAAGGACTCGCGGCATCATAACTCATAGACGCGTTGGCGAAAGGAGAGTAGTTGCAAAGAGTGACTGCGCCAGTGATGACTATCCATTGACATGGAATTTCGCGCCTCCGTTACTTGCTTCTTTTGAAATTGGACACCTTGAGCCTGATGTGATTCAGACCAACCGACAAGGACAGGGTCGGACCTTGCATGAAGTCGAAGTCTTGGGATTACGCGAACAGAAAATTCATCAATATGGCTCTGCTAAAAAGGACAAGGTTCTTTGGATCGTTTTGCCCAGAGGCACATCTGATGTCTTCAACATTCATTTTATAGAGCCAACTGATGGAGAAGGTACGTTCAAGGAACTTGGGACAGTGAAGAAAAAACAGACTCTTGATGAGTTGATTGAAGAATGACTCAACTCCTCTGAGTCTTACTTTCACCCGATTATTATTCGGCAATAATTCCGAACATGAGTCCTCAGGTCGACGCTACGCATCTGTTCAACGTGAGTCTTCTATTCGCCGGCCGCAATCGCGACAATAATAATGCGAGAGAGAAAACTCACGGCATTTCAGAAGCGAAAAGGGGTCACCTGATTTTTCCGAAATAATTCCAACGACCTTTCCAAGATGAAAAACGAGGCAGGCCGGCGTGTTAACATCTTTCTAGCCCTGCCCACTGAAACAGTAGGCTCATGCTTCTGCCACGCTTGCGTTGTAGCGTCATGGTACTCTATTGTGTTCTTTGTCAACCTCTGGCCAAAGGCGTCATTAAAGAACGGGATCCACGGCCTGCCGGGGCTTCTTGTCTGCTTTTTGATGTCTTGAATTAATTTGGAAAAATAATTAGGCTTCTTCTTCCCCTTTCCTAACAAGGAACTCATGAAAGCAACGCGCGACGGACTTTGTCAGAGGGGAGAGTTCATCAGAGTTCGTCAGGGTTAGCATCTCAAATGGTGTGGTCTCAGACCAGGAGCTGCCCTGACCCATCATATCATTCTGCGTTTCTGCTTTGCCCGACTGCTGCGAACTCTTCATAAGTCTTTGGCTATGTATCCAGAGCGTTTCCCTCCTTACAGAATTGCGAAATCATTTTTCAAGAAATATTCCAGGTGGGTTTACTGATAGGTTTTGCCTTGCCTCGGTCCAGAAAACACGCGCATTACCACACTTCAGCTCTCTCGAGTTGAGTATTGTGCTCGTGGCCTTCGTGGCCGGCAGTGCAGATAGAGATCCTGTATCGAAGGGAGAGGGTTCCCCTATGACTGATTGCCAGGCTAGTTGCTGGCCTAATCACCGGGACCCGTGTTGAAGAACTGAAGCCGCCTCACTTCCTTGAATGAGTTCTCCTGGCCAGCGCGCGCCTGGTCCATCAGCAGCCCGGAAGTCCCAACCCCAAGCTGCGCTGCCCTTCTCATATTGTTTCTCGCCCAGTTTCTTGCCCTTCCAGAGGGTGTTGCATGTTGTGGATTTTTCACCGGAAAATATTTTGGGTTCAGACGCCCTGTCAGCGCCAGGAAAAACTTTGGGCTCGCACTCTTTGACCGCTTGAAACCCCCGTGAATTTTCTAGTTGCCCAATGTATAAACTATGGAAAACTTGGTCAATATCCGGGTGTATCAACTGCGCTTTTTACGTTAAAAGCGCATTTCCATGGTCTTATTTCTAAAAGCGGTTTTCATGGTGGCGGTTTCTCTGCCCTGCTGTTTAATTAAAGATCTATCTATCGATGTGTTCAAACGCGAAAAATGCCTGCGGTAATGGTGGGTCGTTCTAAAGGAAAATCGTTAAGAAGGAAGGGCGTGTTTATGCTACGTCGCACGCGCCACGTCATAGGGACCAAGGAGTATCAGCGTTCTACTTGTTTGTTTCTTTATTGTTTCTTTTCCTCTCCCTTGCCCTTGAAGAGCGCCCAAACATATTACGGGAAAGGGAGTAGGCAGCCTATGAACGTCAGATTCCCCGTCTTGGTGCCCCTAAACGTGCTTAGGCATGGAGCCCGTGGATTTTGTTTTTCAGCAGCTTGATCTGGGCATCTTCCTTTTGTATTTCCGCGTCGATCTGGGGACTCTGTTTTCCTTTCGCCTGCAGCTCAGTTTGCTGTTCCTTTAGTGCCGCTAAACGGTCTTCCGCGGAATGGAACTTGGCTATCAAATCCTCCAGGACCTGCGAGCTGTCCCTCACACGGCCGACGACGCCCACACTTTTGAAATCATGCGCATTCTCGACAACCTTCTTCCGATTCAGTTGAGCAGCAGACTTTGTGATAGGCTTCGTCGTCCCATCTCTATCTCTGTAGAAGCCCACAACCTGGCCGCTCTTCGCCTTATGACTATTGCTCATGTCAATCACAATAAAGAAATAGCTACGTTACTTCTGCCCTTGAACGTAGGGCATTTGGCGCTCATCCTTGTCTCTGATACTTCTCAAGCGCGTCGAGAACCTTGATGCGACCGCGCGTGCAAATGATCATTGCAGCCCTAGCAGCGGCAATCGTCCTTTACCTTCTCTATTTTTCAGCATGAACCTTCTCAACTTCAACCCTGTCAGTGCAGGCACGTCATCGTTGCTGAAACGGCTTCCTTCTCCGAGGCGGAAGAGGCTAGTATATTTCTTCTATGAAGAGGGAAAACGGGAATGAGGTTTAGACGGGCTTTCGCGAGTTTCTTAATTGCCATCCTACTTTCAAGTTTTTTCGTGTTTCTACAGATAACCCCGTTTTCTGTTGTTCAGGCTCAACCTAACTCGTTTCTTTCTGGCTATTCATATTCTCAAAGTTTCGTGGTCAAACAAACCGCCAACGCTAGCACCAACTGGCCAATCGGCCCGATTATAGCGGACAATGATTCAGGAACCAGCGCAGGTTATCTCATCTATACCAACGGCCATACGCAAAATAATTGGGGAGACATACGCTTTGCAGATGCCAGCGCTAACGTGTTTGGCTATTGGGAAGCCAACGATACTGGATGGAACAGCACTTGCGCCATATTCTACATTAACGTGACGGGCAACGTTTCTGCTGGCGATCAAACGGTGTACGCCTATTATGGAAATACTACCGCTGCCGCCGGTGTAACGGCTGAGAACATAGCCAACGTAGCGTTCTTCTACGATGAATTTGTCACCAGCGAAAATCTTGCTAACAAGTGGTATTGCGAAGCTGGTTCGTGGAGTTGCGTCAATGGAGCATTAAATTCAAGCGGCACAGGAACCATACATGTTGTAAGCGGAACTTATGACAATGTTTCTATTCTTACCCGAATATGCGAAGGCAACACGATATACGAAGCACCAACATGGTATATGGGAAACGGAACCAGAGGCTTGGCAGGAGTAGACAGCCACATGGAAATGTTTCCTGAAATAAACAAAGTGTCTGCTTTAAACAGGTACTATCATGGCACATACACTAATCTTGCTCACGGAGCCAATGTTACAAGCAACAATCCGCCCAGCCAAACTGTAGGATGGAATGTGTGGCAGATTAACGTTTTCAGCGGCAATGCGACTTCTTTCATAAACTTCAACGTGACGGCAGATTGCAGCATTTACGATGCTACAGATCATATTAATTACACTGGATTCTACACTTCAGGCTCATACTGCGCTGCTGATTGGTATGCAATCCTCAACATTACCCAGGTGCCACCCGTATTGGCGTCGTGGACAAGCGAAGCCCAATCTCCGACTGTCGCGTTGAATACGCCTGTTACCAATGCTGGCTCATATCCCACCGTAAACTTCACCTACATCCCCAGCCTCTACGCTCAACCGGCATACAACAGCACACTCTACATCTACAACAGCACCACCCAAGCCATATTTGCGCAGGTTGCCAATTCAACCCCGATAACAGACGCCGTGGCAAACGGCATTTCTTACACGTTCACCGTTAATGGAACGTACCTGTGGAACGTCGCTGTGAATATCAGTTACGACGTTTTCTATGCATCATCCAACTTCACCATAAACGCCTTCGTCAACGGACAGAATCAATATCCGAACAACTACAACACTAAAATAGACCTTGCTTCAGACGTGGGTACTCATAGTAACTTTACGGCTCAACAGTCCGCGCCTGACGGTATCTACGACAATTTAACGTCATCGCAGAATTTTGGAGGCAGCAACAGCATCGCATATTGTAACGCCGCGTCTGGCACAGGCTGGAACAGTGCTGGATATTCTTACGACAATAACACTGGCACCGCCGCTTCTTACGCTGGTTCTACAAGCACATGGACAAACGTTTTCCTCATGAATTTTTCTGTACCCGTTGCAGGAAACACCATCCAATACAATATCGGAAATGTGAGTCTATATACGACAATGAATGTTAGCCTTGCCAACGCGACAGGTTCATGGACGCCTGTTTACAGCAACATCCCGACCTACGACAACGCTTGGCACAACATCACTTTCGCTCAGTCAAACTTCACAGCCATGAACTTTACTTTTTATTCTGGCGGCATTCAACAGCTTTTCATATATGAAATGCTGGCGTATGGCGATGCTTACTACAACGCTCAACTTCAAGAACAATTCATGTTCACCAACTACACGGCACCCATTCGTGAATTAGATGTTTATATGGGAAGCTTCAGCAACGCTTACGCCAATGACACTTTAGGAGTTCGCGCCTATCTGAACGCTTCTTCAGATGGTTCTCCTTTGCAATGGGTAACCATCATTTCCGTTTTGCAAGCTAATGCTTGGAATAACATTAGTATTCTTAATGGTTCTTCGGGCATCTTCTTCTATGGAACACCGTCAACTACACTACAAAACTTCACGATAGAATTTTATTGCTATAATTCTGGAACGATTTGCAGTTCATGGAATGTAGATTCTGTTGTTCTTGTAACTGCAAGCTGGCCAACAACTCCTATCGCCGCAAGTCACTCTCTCGGATTCAGCGAAGGCATCGGAAACGGCTTCTATTACAACGGCACGCACTCCGTGGTCTACTTCGTATACCAGAACAGTTCAGATATTTCAGGCGGCCCAACAACTTGGATGTACTGGATAAGTTGTTATGACATTAACGCTTCCACATGGTACAGTGTTAACACAGGTATAGGCTCGCCTCAGGATGGGCACTATGCTCCGACAATATCCGCTTTGCCGAATGGGTCTTTGATAATAATGTATGCTTATGCGAGTGACCTGCAATACTGGACTTCGGTTAATGAAGCCAACTCTACAGTTAGCACATTAACCTTGATTTCCAACTGGAACCCAGAAAACGGCGCTAACGGCGGCGTAGGCTTCAACACGCTCAGCTACATTCAACCCATTTGGTTTTCTGACAGGCTTGTAGTGACGATGAGGTATGGTGGTGCCAGCGGTGGCTACCAAGTTGAAACAACCTTAACGACTGGCAACTTTGGCTCATGGACTCAAATCACGAACTGGACTTCAAACATCGAACTTTATACGAGCATTTATTGGGCAGCTAACGTCCAACGATCCACAGGAATCATCGCGATGGCTGCCAGAGGCTACAACGAAACCACAATGGGAAACAATGCCAGTGGCAACACCAACTGCTTTTTCTGTTACTCCGACGACAAGGGTGTTACATGGAGATTCGCAAACGGAACATCCTTCACCCTGCCCATTGAAGGACAGCTTCTACAAGTCGCAAATCTCAGTGCCAACGTATTTGTAGAATCTCCAGTTTGGGACGAAAACGGCACTATGGTAATTCCTTATGATAGGTATGCTAACGGAACAATCTACACTGGCATCATAGGAAACGCTTTTGCTGACGGTATGCTTGTGTACAGCAACGCCTTGGGAACAGTTGGAACATGGAGCGACTATAATGCTACCGATGCAACCACTGGAAATCAGATAGTGGGATTCCATCAAGACACATTTTCGCAGACGTTTTCTTTCGATTCAAAATATGATGCTTTGGCGTTTTGGACGGCATACGGCGGAAGTGAATATTACTATATACGAGAACCTTACAGTCCAAACCTCTTCTACCCAGTTATCAATGATTCGTCTCAGAACTATCAGTTCACTTATAACTCGAATGTTGGTTCATCAGTGACGATTCCGCCGCCAGCATACCAGAACATTCTCGCCCAATACATCCTGTTGGTTGGAAACGCCACTACTGCAAGTTGCACAAACATCGACACATCGAACTATTACGAGTTCTGGGGCACCCTGTATACTGCGCCTGTAAATGGCACGGTGACTGTCGGAGATGTCTATACCAACTGCTCCGGCCACCAACTCGGCGCGTACTATAACATGGCTATCTATTACGCCAACAACACTGGCGCATACTCATCTCTCAACTGGACGCTCGTAAACAACGGCACGGCAGCCCCGACAAGCAACGCCTACTCTCAACCTTTCTCATGGGTTCTTCCTTTAGGATTTCCCAACGATGTGCGGGTGTACGGAGGGGTGAAATATTATGTGTGCGCTCGCTTCTACGGGTTGGTTCCGTCACACGCATATCCGAATCTCATCTACGCCGCAAGTTCTGACTCTCAACAATCATTTAACTTCAGTTATAATGATGGCGCAGTTGATGGAAATTGGCCTTCCACATTAAACTCTTCCATGACATTTTGGGGCAGAAGTCTCTGCATTGCAATCTATAGCACGCTCTGGACAACGAAAGGTTGGGGTGTGATGGATTTCAGCAATATTTTTACGAACAACACGAAACCGTCTGCTGGGGACGTGGTATCCTTTACGTTCACTGTAGCCGATGACAACGGACTTTCAAGCGCCAACTTCACAGGTTCATGGAGTAACGCAAACTCGACAGCCATATTAACGATTTCCAACACGGTTGCTACTGCTACGTTCAATGTGACTATGCCTACGCCGGTGCGTGCGACGCTTCTGGAAACTGGGGATATACAGGACGCCTGACTATTAACCTGCAATTCACAATTAATGAATCCTGGCCATCGTCGCAAGGCTGGAGTCAAATGAGTCAAAATACGTTCAGGCTTCAGCATTCCTTCATAACAACAATCACATACAACCAATCAGGACACACAGCCTATCACATCACAATACTATATGCCAGTCTCCAGCAATACCTTGAAAAACAGCAAGATTCTTTCAAAACTCAAACCACATTCATAACAAGCACTACGTATACCAAATTAGGAAAAGAGACCTATCATCTTGTCACCCAATATCCGAGCCTAACCCAATATCTTCTGTCTCTCAAGAGCAATTTCGGACAAACCCTGATTATGAACACGACCTGGGCAAGCTCCTTCAAATATGTCTTCAACGCAACCGTGCAGTATCATACAACTATGCTGCTTAATTCTTCAGAGTTTTTCATAGCGAACATAAAAGCAACATTCAACGTTCACGAATTGTTTCCTGCAAACTTTAACTTCACTGTTCCAGTTCCGGCGCCTGAACAATACCGCGGAAGTCGTCTCATAATCGGGCCAGGCAACTTCATCAACGTGCAGAACAACCCTGCTGTTGATTTTCTGACAGCGCTCCTCACGATGAGTGTGCATCAGAATATTCTGGTCACGTACGTTCCTCCTCCTGCGGCTTCTCGCGCTGTCATCACGTTAACCGTGCCCGATCTAAAAATCAATCAAACAATTACACGGTCGCTCCTTCTCAACGTGACTCCGCCTATGTTTGAAGAGCAACTTGAGATGTCCATGCCTATCTTTGGAGGGCAATATCAGTATCACGTCACAATCGATTACTACGCAAGCAACGGAATTTTGTTAGGAACCTCTAGTCAGGATGGCACGACGAATGTTACTTATTGGCTGAAGTACGTTTGGATAGGGCTGGTAGTTTCGCTAATCGCCCTTATTTCAGTGGCCTTGTTTATTGTAAAGCAGGTTCGAGACATCAAGAAACGAAGCAAGGTCGCATTGTTGTTGGCTGCCACAGCAAAAAGGCGCTGAGCCTTCGGCTTCCATCCGTGTTGTCTGCGAGTCTCCCATGACTGTTTTCCTGCTCGGGAGGCCTCTGCAGATCCGGTGTATTCCGCGCGTTTCATGTGTTTCCTCCTCTTCACCGCAGGAACTTCTTTGATTGCATTGGATTTGGGCGGGGGTTCAGAGTACCGGGTGACAGTCAACCCTGGTTTTCCAACGCGACTTGGCTCGACGTACTTGAGCAGAATTTTGTAATGTTTGGTTGTACGCTCATATAGTTTTGTGGTTTTCTGTAGCACCTGCTTGCCATGATACGAGATCTTTCCGCATTTTGGACACTTGCGTAAGCTGCTCAATTTCCAGTCGTGTTTCACCCATTTATGGCAGACACGGCATTTGTATCCCTGCACGTACTTTCTCTTTATGAGTTTGACCTTGGACTTGCAGATCTTCAGCTTCACAATTTTGATTCTGATCTGTATGGTCCGCGGCTTCTCTCCAGAAGAAGTGAAAAGGCGCCCATGAGAATCTTCGACACTTCCAAGCCAAGGTGCGTACATAACGACGTTACTGTTTCTTCTTGCCTGCTGAATTTGCAGCTGCGTCATTTTTAATGACCTGCCCTGTTAGAGCTCGCATCGGCCATGGTCCTTTCATCGTTAAGTATCGCACGGAAAACTGGACCTAAACCGCTCCATTCTATGATCTCTTCACTACTAAGGGCTTCTAAGTCTGCCTTGATGTGGTCGACCACACTGTATTCAAGATAGGCAACCGGGCTAGAACCGTAGCCACCAGGCGTTCTTCTTAAGAAGTCCATTAGTCTCTTTGGGATCCGTAAGGTGACGTTTTCAAACTCGATTTTAGCAAGTTCCTTCTGTCTCTGTCGGTTCCGAGTTTGCTGATGAGTTTCTACATTCTCAGTTTCCAAGCTTTCTCCTCCTTAACACGCGCTAGAAAACGCCGGTGTCCAAGATTTCGCGCATGTTTTTGTGGACGTCGGGAATTGTCATGGAGTAAACGCGGCGTAGCCTCTCGGCAATTTGTCGAAACTCGTTGGCAAGTGACTCGCGCTCATCATCAGGAAGACGCTTGACCATTTTTCCGCACCTCCTTTTTGTTCAGTTCCTTCAGAATGGCCACGGATTCTTTGAATCTGGCAAATCGTTCGTCCGGCAGTTCTGACACAGAAAACGAACCATCGATAACATTGAACGAAAAAAAACTCGAAGAATACTTCTGGATCCCTCTCGAAGAGCTTGGCGTTTTATCAACGGCCACTGGTTTCGACATAGGCGAAGAATTGTAGCTGTTTCCTTAAAAGCCTTTCTAAAAGGGGCTTGTAAAACAGGTGTTTTGCTAAAATAGCTTGTAATACCACTTAGTTTCGCAGAAGGACGGTATTACAAGGGATTACCCGTAAAGAGAGGTAGCGGAAACCTTTACGATAAGATGCGTGAAGGTTTTAATGGTCATAGCGCGCGCGCTCTTGCCGTTCATATTCAATTTGGATGAGATTAGGACCAAGACTCACTTTTTCTTAATCTCTATAGGTGCTTTAATTTCCTTCATTCCCCAACTATTTTCAGAAAATACGTAGACAGTCACCATACCTTTTTGCATGTTTTTTGGTGTTCGCACTATGTTTTGAAATACGAATACTTCTTGTGGGGGAATAGTTTGAAAGTTATCCGATGGAGCAAACACAACGCCACAATGGGTTTTCTGTCTTGAGAATTTCCTAGGGAAATCTAAACGAGTGTATTTTGGGTCATCTGAAGGCACTACTTCAAAACCGTCGCCAAAATATATTTCAACCGCTACATTCTTCAATGTAGTGAAACCCAAGTTTTGAACACGTGTGTTTACGATGTTCTCTTTCTCAGGGTCCAGCACGACCTTATCAACATAATCCTCTTCTGCAATAGCGTTTCCATCGTCAACCCCGAAAGTAACGAATATATCAACTTTTGTTAAGAGTGGCAATTCAACAACCCAAAAGACTGTAATGGATAACCCCAAGGCGACCAACGTTGGAAGTTGTTCTATTGTGAAAGAAGTACCAAGAATTAAATCAAGAATCAAGGAAAACATCAAAGGTAACAAAAACAGCAATATCTGTCGAAAGATTACAAGAATATTTAACCGTTTTCTGAACCAATCTTTGCTCCTGAGATTGCGGCTTTTTTTAGCATATACAAGAAAAATAGAGACTGCTAAAAACGGCACATAATAAAGAAGTACTAAATAAAGCACGTTACACAGCCACAACATAGTGGTTGTCTTCTGTTGCTGTGCCGATTTAAGATTTCTGTCTTCTTCGTACGGCATGGGAAAGGCTGGAAAAACAAGTTTTAGCGCGCGCGCCATCAAACCGCTTCCACGACACAAATGTGCAGAATCATTCTTGCCTTCGCGCTCTCCAGCAGTGGAAAAGTCTTTTGAGCAACATTGTCCCCTCAATTACAGAGCGGCGCACTATGAAAATAAATAGAAAGATTGTTTCCGCAGCCATCCTCATTGCGATAGTTGTGCTCATCGTTGCCACGACATTTTCCTACTATGCTTTCTATCCCAATGTCTTCCAGGTCAATGGGAGGTTTTCAGTGCGGGGACTTGATTTGAGCAAGTCTTTCGAGGGCTCGACAATGGCGACTTCATTCTTAGTCCTCAAGACTTTCGATAACGAGCAACTCAACGCGAGTCTCGAGGCGAACAACGGTTGGACCGCTGAATCATTAACGCTTTATAACATATCCTCCCAAGAAGACACAATCCTTTTTCAGACAAATGGCTCAGTGTCGCTTACCATTAGCCAACCCACTTTTTTGTTCATAAGCCTACAGAACCTGAGTGTTTCAGTGCTAACGGGACCGGCCGATGGCGCTTTCTTCTTGGATGAAGCAGGAGGAAGCCTGCTGCTGACCAACGTAACCATCGCCTCCGTTCCTTTTCCCGAAGGAACCATCCCTATCGATCTTCAAGTGGCAGGTGGCAGCATATCAATTTCTGGCAACTCTTCTTCAGTCAGTTTGGACAACTCTGGCCATGGTGTGGACATAAGACTCATTGCAAGAATCCTTAAGCAAACAAATCTTGTCGCAGCAGGCAGATTTCAAGTTGAAAGTAACATCTTTTCGTCGGTTGAGGTCGATTGCTGGTCTTCTCCCATTGACACGTATTTCACGTTTGCAGATGGCTTTTTGTCGTATTCAGGGATTTCCCAGAAGATTTCGGGAAGCCAGAATTTGAACCTCACAGGTTTCAAGGGTGCAATCACTCTCCTCAATCCTCAGCCGCCTCACGACATCATAATACAGGGCAGTGTCACGAAGATACAGTTGGGTGAGAGTGAAGTCACCGCACCTACCCCGTTCAGAGACTTGGTTCAAACTCTCACCCCCTACTCGGGTTTCATACTGATTGTCGCGTCGGTAGGTCTTTCCCAGCTTGTCGAAATGTGGAAAGACAGGCGAAAGGAAAGGAAAGAAAAAGCGAGGGAACTCTCGAAAGAAGTCAAGGACGACCTCTGCGCACCTTTGCTCCAAAATCTGGAAGACTATTTCGAGCCTCAGATCAGGCTTCGCGAGCTGGGAGCGTGGGTATTTCTCGGCGGGTTTGTCTCTCACAATGAGAACGCTGTTGAAGTGTCTCGTCTGGAGCTTAACGTCAGCAAACGATTGTTAGTGGAAGCAGAAAGTAGTCTTCCGGACCTGCATACGAAGGTCGAGAAGTTCGCGCTGTTGTTGAGAGAGTATAACGAAGCATACAAGAGACTTGCAAAGACTGCTGAACCTTTGATCAAGGACGCTGATTTCACTTTGGAGCCAAATCTGATGGCAAGAGCAGGGCGTTCAATAGCGGCTCCGAAAGATAAAGGTGGGGCTTACGAATGGGCTTTCATGTCGTTGTTGGGTGCGAGTGAAGATGACTTGGAGGGCAGGCTTGATGGAAAACAAAAGGATTTAGGGCAAAAAATACTTGGCGAGCTTCAAAAGCATGACGGTGTCATGGACGAAGTTAGGGCCTTCGGCGAAATAGTCGAAAAGCTGCAAACCTCACTAGCAGATCTCAAGGTCAATCTTGAAGAGCTTATGAAATCCCAAACGATTCCATGGGAGACTTGACAGCCGTCAGTTAATGTTCTGTATTCACAGGTGGAAGAGATTACTTAAGCAGACCTGGTGAAAGGATGCCCTCCATTCAATAGACTCCCTCTAATGCCCTGCCTGGACAAGAGTTATAACAGAGCACAGGAGAGAGCTGACTTGTGAAAGCTCATGCAGAAACCTGACCTAAGTAGGATGTGGGAAACTTTCGTAAAACTTCAAGTCGAACCAGGAAGAACCACGACAGATTCTATCCTTAACACTGTCCGGATAAAGATACCTCCGCTTATATCGAGAATTAATGGATTGATTGACTGGTACTGCTTTCTGGTGCATGGGAGAAAAAGCGGCGTTCCAACTTCTGAAAATGACGGCAATGCGTATTTGCATATTAGACTTTCACTCAAGCAAAACGTTAACCCCGAAGATTTCCTAGAATCGCTTCCAACCTACTGTCTTATGACAAGAAAAGTAGAGCGAGAATGGGTCAAAGACATTTCTACCGGTGAAGGGACAAAGTTTGACACATCGTCATTGAAGGACGAGAAGATTGAAGAAGCTTGGAGAATTATTGGGGAACAATCTGAATGGCTCTTGAACATGTTGAGCATCTACAGAAACGACGTCCAAATACCGCTCCAGCACATCGGACAATGGTTTCATTATTTCTTTAACATGACTGGCCTGTCGATCGTGTGTCCTAACTGCGGAAATCCTATTTCAATCTGAAGCGTCATATGCGCTCCTGGCCTTGCCACCAAGCCCTTCGAATCGTCTTGGCTCTCAGATCTGTTATCTTGCTCAGCTTTTTCATGAGAACTTCAACCTTGGCAAGTTCAGGCTCTGGCAAATAGTTCTTCTTGCTGTCATATCCTACGTAGCAGACTTCAGGTCCTATCTCACGAACCCACTTTTCCATGGTTTCAACGTCAAAGTCTATGACCGGCTCCATCGTGACAATCTTCTTTGGATGGCGAAGATTCAACATCGCCTTGTACCTCTGCGAAGGGAGAGGCGCTTTGGACATTCCGCTGTAGAGGTCATCCCTGTTGGTTTCAAGTGTTGTCCCAAGAAGAACGTTTTCTGGAAAACGGTAATCGCTGAACACGCTTGGATTCTTGGACTGTATCAAGAACGTTCTATCGTGCAGCTGCTCGATTCTTGCGAGTATTTGCTCCATCCATTCAGGCTCGCAGAAAGCAACGTCCCCCATGTCGCAGCAAAATATGAAGTCGTTTTTGTTTGTTCTCGGCAAGGACCTGATCAGTCTTTCAGGGTGAAAGTGCGGCGTGAAATTGTAGCAGTCCAAGCAGTGTTTTTTTCGACGCTTCATCTGTCTCTTAAAACTCGACTCGCAATAGACACAGTCATGCTCACAGCCCACAAACGGATTCCACGATTCAACAGACTGCCTGTACATGTTGTTGTTCATTGTCATTGTTCCTCACCGGGTCAAGGGAAGCTCCATGATACGAGTTCCCAGTCGATGCCTTTCGGCCTGTTCTTTCCCTCGGTAACCCCTTGGTCTATCATTTCTCCAATCTTTGTCCAGTCCCTCACGGTCATCTTAATTTTAGCTCTGCGAATAATCAGCTTCATTAACGCCTCTGGTTCGTCAACGTAGTCGACGGAAACGATTTTGACGTTTTTCCTGTTCAACTGCTCCTTCATCAGTGGACCATCTAACACGATGAGGTCGTTGGTGACTGAGAGCAGGCGACCCGACACCGTTGTTTCTTCCTGTGCTGGACTGACGTAGTTTATCTGCACTTTCTTGCCGATGAGATGTTTCAAGTCTGTGTTGTTGGCTGATTCCATATTCTCACTCCTGTAATGCAATACGTCATGTTCATTGTGTATAAAGGTTTAATCTAAAATTGCATCAATGACAAATCCATTTTTGAAGCCACTGAACTTCTTCTGAGAAACATACGGGCAACACTCGAGGGCGGCGTCGGCAAAGCTTGAACACAAATCTCCTGACACCATGGACAAGACCGAGCAAAAGTGAAGCGTTTAGCCCTGCCTTGACAACCTGAAATGCCTAGTCAGTCATCCATTAACAAATATGAGCAAGTTTATCTCCCTGAAAGATCGAGATAGTCTGAGGGGAAGCTCAAGATGGAAATAACGGATATCCTACAACTATTGACTAACCCTCAAGCATGGCCCTTGTTTCTGACCTTCCTGGGCGGCTACGTAATGATGAACGTATTCTTTGAACGTGCTAAGGTCAAAGGCTTCACTGAACTCGAGAGAGTACTCATAGCCTTTGGAATAGGTGTTCTGTTTGAATATTTCCTATTCTATCCGCTGGTCACGTTGGCAAGCTTCTGGTGGCCTTTTTTCGGTAATGACAATCTGATATTCTCGGCTTTCGTATTCTGTGCAGTTTCAGCATCCGCCCTGTTCCTCACAATTCATAACGAGCCAAAACTCAGGATAGTCGGCGCTGCAAAGCGGGTTCTGAGTTTTTCAATAATTGTGCTGTTAGCAGTTGTGATTCTTGTGTGCAGCATCTACTTGGGTGTTGCGACATGGTATCAACCGCATACTCTGCGTCTCATTTCCGGCAGTTGGAATGCATTCACAGGCTCGACTATCTTCACTCTGGTCTGGTTCGAGATTGGGGTCTTTTTCGTCTGGTCCTATATCCTGAAAACGTCGCTCAATGAAACCATCGACATCGCGGGCGCGATTCGAGGTGCTCTTAAAAAGCACCACATTCTGCCGATCGTTGCACTTGTCGCCTTGCCGCTAATCGCGGGCATCATAATAGTCCCAATAGACACTAGGGCTGTTCTCTTCACACCCCACGTGGAAACTGGGGGTCAAATGCTCTCCTCGATCATGCAAGCATCGAAAGGCTTTGAGAAAGTCGTTTTCATAAACGCGACAAGAGGACCGCGAAACAACGTTTCTGCAACGTACCATTACTATGCCCTCATGAACACAAAATACAACATTGCGCTTCCCACCCTTTGGCGGCTTCTCTCATCGGTCTACGTCGACAATCCAAGCAACACAAGCTTCACGATGGGACAGTATTATCCAGGTCTTCCAAGTGCCACAGATACCTGGAAACTCTACGTTGCTGCCCCAGACAACGTGACGTACAATCCGATTCTCAAACAGACACCAACCTTCGGAACCAGCGTTACAGGGCTGATTTTCGATTTTGGAAACTACACCGGCAACAACTCTCTCACAGTGACTCTGACCTACTGGCAAGAAATAGACCCCCTCGACAAAGTGAAAATAAACTACGGCAACCTGACCTTTACCGACCTAGGAAACGGCACATGGACAGAAACACATAGTATCATGATCACAAACAACTCCAACGACACCCTTATCATTCCAGCCATGGATTACGACCGCTTCAACGACTACGCCATAAGGAACAGCACTAACGCCTACTTGAATGGAAACTTAATTCCCTGGGCTCAACTTGTCTGGGAAACCAGGTTGTCGCTAGGTATTTGGGTGCAGCCTCAAACAATGTCCAACGTGACTATCGCTTTTCAGACCACAAGGAACCCAGAATAGATCCTGGGAGATATTCTCATGCCTGGGCGCTTGAAACCTCCACCACCTGGTAACTATAGCATTGCTTGTCCGTACTGTCGAGATTCGAATCTGCTTGCAGTTTCAATTGATCTTAGCGAAGTCCGATGTCCTAGCTGTGGTCAGACCATTCGCGTGTTAATTGCTACTGTGAGAGCAAAAAGAGGTCGAGCAAGCGGTCCGCAGCGAGAATATGTGATAAGAACTATAACGCACTCAGGAGAAGGCGTGCTCAGGTTTGTGGATGCAGGAGGGTCGGACCTTGATCTACGATCTGGCGACATAATGTACGTCGTCTACAAAATGAAGGAAAACAGAACATACGACGAAACTCCATCCCTTCTGTGCAATGTCACCACACACCAAGGCACGATTATTAAACCTCGCAAGTCGGGTTGCTTCATTGCTACGGTTGCTTGCGGATACGGTTCTTGGGAGGTGAAAGTATTATCAGGTTTCCGCGATGATATTCTATCAAAAAGCGAGATCGGTTCTCTGTTCATAGCACTGTATTACACGTTCTCTCCGTTTTTTGCGTCGTTCATCGTCAAGAGAGAAAACCTGAAGAAGAACATTCGAAGATTCATAATATTCCCGGCTGCTGCCCTAGCTTCAAGGATGTTTAAGATAAAGTGTGCATGGAGCTCATAATCAAGCTCAGAGCTCAGATTCGAGCACGTTTGTTTTTTTTGGGGTAAAGTTTTATCTCAAACCCAGACCCTTTATATATTCACATATGTAGAACTGTCTAAGGGGCTTTTCTATGGAAATCAATCCTGACTTACTTTTTTTGATTGTTGGCTGGGCTGTTGGTTTGTTTTCTGGGTTTCTTGGCACTATTGGATTCGACATTTGGAAGCAACATCAAGAAAGAAGAAAACTGAAAAATCTGGTGAAACAAGAACTGACGGAAATCAGGAGTGAACTAGACTTGCAGCTAAAGAATACAAAGGGAGACGTGGTTCAAGGCAGGGGACATAGACTTTCTGTATTCAATGAGCTTAGGGGCGACGTACTGCGCAAATTGAACGTGAAGATTTCCCGACAAATCGAGATCACTTATTCACAAATAAACAATCTGGGTGCAAATCGCTTACGTAAAGAATGTGAAGAAGTATTGGGTTCCATCGATGACACGATAAGAATTTTGGACGACTGTTGACCGCGCTCGCGAGGAAACCGAAACAAACTAAAGCCTCCAGCGCAGCCAGCTGGCCGGCCCTTGATTTTCTGTAATATAATATGAGGAAGAAGGCTATTTCTGCGCAGCCTAGCTTTTCGACGCAACTTTGCCCTGTCTTGTTCATGCTTCTTAGATTCTATGCGTTTCTGATTTGGTTATGCTCACTATCAATGAACAGCGGCAGGTAGGCTAGCTCAAATGCCCCGCGCGCGCAGGGAAAAGAAAAGGACCAAAAAAATGGGTCAGTCTTTCTTGACCCGTTAGGCTTTCTCGAGGAGATATTTGTCATGGTTCAAGGCTTGGACCATGCGCCAGCCGTCATGCAGTCTTTGAATCATTTCGTCCTCGCCCTTGGCTACTAGGTACTTTCCGTTTCCGTCGTGCATGGTTCTAGGCTTTGCCAGGGGCTCTTCCTGTAGCCTTCTGAACTCGGTTATTCCTTCGTCAACGGTTTTAGACCTTGCCAGGACCTCTTCAAGTTTGCGGATCTCGCTTTCAGGTGTTCCTTGCAGTCTTGCGAAGTCAACGAGCATTTTGGACCGCATCCTCTTTTCTTCGATAACTGTGGTGTAGACGGTTAAGTGTGGAATGGCCTTTCGGTACTCAGCCAAGTGTTTTTCTTCTTCAGCTCGGAAGTACGATTCGTCTAGGTACTTGCCTTTGTGTCCCATCCATGATTCTCTGTAGGATTCGTCGACGCCTACACAGTTGGAGCGGAAGAACTTGCGAAGGGTGTGGAGGTGGAGTTTGTACCATTTTTGAGACTTATCGGCAAGGCCGGACCGCTTCAGAATCCTCTGCCACACCTGTTCGAAATCTACGACGCTTGTAAATCTGCCCTTGTGATAGGCGTCACCTATCAATGGCGATTTGGCCGTTAATTTCTCACCGGCGTTTTCTCTTTCTTTCAAGTATTGCTGCAAGACCTGTTTTGCCTCTGGCGTTGTGAAGGTGCTGAAGAACCTTCCGACGCTGCTGTTTCCTTTGCCCATGAACTTGCGTCCCATCCTGCTTTCAACCTTCATCCTTGCCACGTCGGGATAGTCAAAGCTGACATCACCTATCGTCAGGCTCAATAGTGTTCCAATCCTCAGGCCACTGCTTGCCAGAACCAATATGGCTGCTCTGTCCCTTGCACCGTTGGCATGATTAAGCAGAGTTTTCAGTTCTTCCTTGCTCGGTGCCCTGTCCTCTTCCTGCTTGGCCGCGCTCGTCGGCATGTCAATCTTTGGCCATTCAACCTTAACACCGTTCAAGTCAAGCCACTTCTTGATCCCTCGAAGCTGGCCTAAAACCGTCTTGTGCGCATGCGCCTTCAGATAATAATCGATGAACTTGTCAACCTGAACGGTAGCATTCAACTTTCCACTCGCCAGGTCCTGCAGAGCGGCCTCTGGATCCTTCGCTCCCAAGAACTGAACGAACTTTCTCACCGCAAAAATGTATAGTTCAACAGTGCCAGGACTTCCCATTCTACGCGGTCCAGTAATAGCCTCATTCAACCTTGCTATGCTAGGATACTTCATCCATTCTTCTGCATAATTACGCATCCCAAACCACCAAAATACAGTGTGTGAGAACCTCTATATATGGTTTATCACACGTCAACCCATGTCAAACCACTAGCTGTCAGAGACACGTTTCTGAAGGGTTCAAAACTTCGAGGAAGATATTTTCACGGTTTGAGACTGGACGAAGACGAGCTGAGAGCCATAGTCACCCAAGCTGAAGCCCAAAGGTAGTGACATGAACATCATGGTCGGCAGTTAGAGCGCGCCCTTCGACCATCGCTGCAACTCATCAATTCTTTTTGGCTTCCGACGTGACGGCAGATCAAGTATGCCGGAAATTACGAAAGTCCCGGAAGATGGCATGTATGGTGAATCTCATGAGGTGAACTCTGCTTCTGGCCTGTGATATTGCTGGTGCTGTTCTCTTGTGTGTTTATTTTGCGCCCGCGCTAGGTCGAGATGTGTAAAAGAGTTTAAATGCCGATTGTGGCTTTATGGTTGTGTCATTGCAGGGGGAGCTGCTTGGTCAAGTACGTTTTTGTTACCGGCGGGGTTCTGAGTTCGGTTGGTAAGGGGATTTTGACTTCTTCGATTGGTAAGATGCTTCAAGTGAGGGGCCTGAAAGTCACGGTTGTTAAAATTGATCCTTATGTGAACGTCGACGCTGGGACGATGAATCCTTACATGCATGGCGAAGTGTACGTTACTGATGATGGTGGCGAAACGGACCTAGACTTGGGATGGTATGAGCGCTTTCTCGATTTGGACTTGCGGAAGGAGAACAACATTACCACGGGTTTGGTCTATAAGGCGGTCATCGAGAAGGAGAGGCGTGGGGATTTTCTTGGAAGATGTGTACAGATTGTTCCGCATGTGACTAACGAGATTAAACATCGTATACGCACCGTTGCCAAAGACTCGGGCGCTGACGTGGTCTTGACAGAGGTCGGCGGCACAGTTGGAGACATTGAAGGCCTGCCCTTCCTTGAGGCGATTCGCCAGATGCGATTGGAGGAGGGCATGGAAAACACATTGTACGTGCACGTGGCTCTCGTGCCCATCTTGGACGTCACTCAGGAAATGAAGACGAAGCCTTTGCAACACAGCGTCAATGAACTGCGCCGCATCGGCATACAGCCGGACACGATCGTGGCTAGAAGTCCAGAAATGATAAACGCTGAAGCCCTGAGGAAAATAGCCTTGTTCGGGACGATACCCGAAAGCGCTGTCTTCTGCTCCTACAACGTTGAGTCAGTTTACAAAGTTCCCCTCATCCTCGACGAGCAAGGCATGGGCGACTTCGTTTGCAAGAGATTCGGATTCTCAGAGGGCAAGAAAGACTTCAAAGAATGGAAAGAGTTCGTTGACGCGGTCTTGAAACCGGAGCACGAAGTGAAAATCGCGTTGGTCGGCAAGTACGCCGGGTTGACTGATAGCTACGTGAGCATGGGCGAAGCCTTGCGACACGCAGGAGCCGCGTGCCACACGCGAGTCTGCGTCAGTTACTTTGAAGCTGAAAAGCTTGAACAAAATCCAAATTGCGCAGACTTGCTGAACGGATTTGACGGGATTTTCGTGCCTTACGGTTTCGGTCCTCGGGGCACTGAAGGAAAGATAATGGCCATCAGGTTCGCGAGAGAGAGCAACACTCCCTTCCTGGGGATATGCTACGGTTTTCAACTTGCCGTGATAGAATTTGCTCGACACGTGTGTAACTTGAAGGAGGCGAACAGCACCGAGATCAACCCGGACTCGCCCAACCCCGTGATTGATCTGATGCCTGAACAGCGGGGGATAGAAATCAAAGGAGCCACCATGCGGTTGGGGGCTCACAAGATAGTCGTGGAGCCCAACACTCTGGGAGGTAGGTTGTACAAGAACGGGGAGATTTATGAACGCCACCGCCACAGGTTCGAGGTCAACCTTGACTACTCGGAAACGCTTAGGAAAAACGGTTTGGTTTTCTCGGGGAAAAGCACTGATGGCAGAAGGATGGAACTCTTGGAGTTGCCTGATCGTTTCTTCTTTTTTGCCTCGCAGTTTCATGGAGAATTCAAGAGCCGGCCGGGGAGACCCGACCCTGAATACTATGGTTTCATAAAAGCTTGTTTAGACAAGAAGCAGGGCAAATGCAAACCCGTGTTCGGCCAGGATATCGAGGTGCCCGCCTAAACAGAAGTGCATGTGGTCATCAAGAGTTTGGGAAAAACTTGCTGTGTTCCTGCATCATGCACCTATTCATTACTACTATTATTCCTGCTTGCCTCGCCATTTCCGCAGCTTGTTCATTGATTATTCCGAGTTGCATCCAGACTACGTAGGGCTTATCATAGCGTTCCTTGAGCTTGACCGCCTGTTCCACTATGGCAGGTGTGTCTGATGAAGGTCTGAAAACGTCAACGATCTCGATAGTTTTCTGAACATCAGCGGGCATTTCCAAGAGGCTCTTGTAACACTTTTCACCCAGAACCTCGTCCGCCGTGGGGTTCACAGGTATGATGCGGAATCCTTGGCCTTGCAGGTACTTGGCCACGCGATTACTGTCTTTAGAGGGGTCGCGAGATGCTCCCACGACCGCGACGGTTTTGTACTTGGTGAGAATTTCTTTCACATCGTCCTTCGTCAAGGCTCCAGCCTCTTCGAACTCTGAAGAGCTGTTTCTGGTACTTAAAGGCTCCAGTGTCCGGATACTGACTTTATGAAAGACGCCTCCTAAACTTTGTTGGCTGGTGTGCCCGGACTTAACATGGTCCTTTGCGACCGAGATACTGACTGGGCTAAACCTGAGCTGCTAAAATAGTGGGCTATTGACGCCCGGATGAGTGAATGCAGCCTGACGCCAACAAACAAGGAGGTGCAATAAGAATGGTGTATGTTGGAGTTGACGTTGGAAAGAGCAAGTGCAGAGCGGCGATGATGAGCCAGGAAGGTAAGATAACTGAGGAGTTTGACTTCAAGAATGATTCTGAAGGGGATATCGCGTTTGGCCTCGATGCTTACGGTGGATGACCGGGTTGTGATGGAGTCTACAGGAGCTTATTGGCTGAACCTGTACAATCATTTAGATGAGCTGCATATTCCTGTGGTGTTGGCGAATCCGTTGCAGACCAAGGCTATAGCGCATGGAAGAATCAAGAGCGACAGAGTGGACGCTAGGATACTGGCTCATCTGTTGAGGGCTGATCTGATTCCGGAGTGTTACGTGCCGCCTAAGGAAATGCGGGAAATAAGAAGCCTAGTTCGTCATAGGCTTTCCACAGTGAAACTGCGTACCATGACAAAGAACAAGGTTCACGCGTTGGTGGATCGGAACGGGGTGAAGCATGAATTCTCGGATCTGTTCGGCAAGTCAGGAGTGCAGTGGCTCAAATCGCTGGAGCTTTCTTCGTTGGATAGGCTGATGCTGGATAACCATCTTTTGCTTTTAGAGAGTCTTAACGTGCAGATTGAAAGGGTTGATGATGAGATTACGGCGAGAGCTACTTTGGATGGGGATGTTCGGTTGCTCTTGAGCTTGACGGGTGTGAGCGTTTATACGGCGTTGCTGATCAAGTCGGAGATTGGTACCATCGGTAGGTTTCCAAACTATAAGAAGCTGGTTTCGTGGGCTGGTTTGGCGCCTTCGCTGCATCAATCTGGAAACGTGGAGTATCATGGGAACATTACTAGGCAGGGTAGTCGGATGTTGCGTTGGATTATGGTGGAGTCTGCGCGTGTGGCGTCTGTTCGTGATGCTAGGCTTAGGGTTTTCTATGAGAGGGTGAAGGCGAGGCGTGGGGATCAGAAGGCTGTGGTTGCTTTGGCGTGTAAGATGCTTAAGATAGTCTGGTTCATGTTGACGAAGCGGGAACCGTATGAATCTGCGAATGAGAAAGGATATTGGAAAAAGCTTAATTCGTTAAACAGCTAGAGGAGGAATGCTGGCAGCAGGTAGGCTTTAGGTAGCCAGCCACAAAGCGTCTTTCATGAGTGTTAAGTTATTTGTGGTGAAGTAACCTACTTTCTTTCGCCCCATTGTCTCTTCGTGATATTTGATTTTAAGATGGTATGATACTCAGGTCGATTGGCAAATTTTGGATTGGGGATGATTTGCTCTTCCAATTCAATAAGGTCGATATTAAGTCCCTTCACGTTCTTAGCTCGTAATGCCTCTTCATATGCAGGCTTACTGAAGGAAAAGGCAACAAATAGTCCTTCCTTTGATTTCTGTTTTTCAATGGTTGTTTCAAATCGTTCAATTTCGGAATACCCTATGCCTTCCGAACCTTTGATTTGAATGGGAATTGTACTCATAATCCATCCGTCTACGTTACCATCCGCTCTTGGTCCCGCTCCCTTTGGGGTTGTGGAAACCGCACCTAATTTTTCGCACACCCAATTCTGGAACTCAATCGGGTCCAAGTCTATCATCTTCTTGATTTCATTAATGCGTCTCGGTAAATCAATTATGTCATCAATGCTAGTCTTGACATTTTGTCTCTGTAGCCTTTTTACCATAATTTTGCAGGCGGTAGGGGAAATGTCGATACCCCCCCATTTTCTAATTTGAGTATTAGCTGCCACAAGAGCGGCGCGCGCTAGCGTGTTCCTAAATTCCCTTTTTTGGGCGTGACGAGTTGGTTAATGTCCTGCAGACGATACTTCTCGCGTCAATAGTCACACGGTCATCCTCGAACCAAGCGAGCCTGTAACAAAAACCAGCTCGCGAATGAATTTAGGAACAGGCATGCGCGCTATTTTGCAATAAATTATGCATGATCTGACTACTATGATAGGCGCTTTCTTCGCTCTCTGGATTCAACACAAATAACTTAACAGTATCCAGTGTCCGTACTCCATATAAGATTCAAGTGGACCTAATTCTCGTTGAGGAGCGGCTTCATGGGCGAAAGCGAGCCTTCGGAGGTTGAGGATTATCGTAAGCGGTTGGAAACTGCAGCGAGTTACGGTGAGGTCTGGGAGATCGTGAAGGGCACCGTGGAATTCGCTTTGCACAAACGCAGGAGCGGTATCATGCTTTTCTTGGACGATTTGCCTATTCAATTAGGGGCTTATCATCCCGTGGGTACGAACAACATCGTTTTGAATCGTGTTTTGGTCCAGATAGTCGAGGCCGCGGTTGGGTCCAAACGCGTGGTAAACGCTCTGGTTTACAATCTGTTGGTACATGAATATCTGCACGCGCTAGGCGAATTCTCTGAAGTGGCTGTTAGAAACTTGGTGGTCGAGGTTGCTCGGAAATGCTTCGGCGAGGACTACATTGTCACGCAAGTTGCAGTGAAAAGCCCTTGGTCTTTGCTTAAAGGAATACCCCTAGAAGGTGTCAGTGTCCCGAAGCGATTCATGGAAATTGTTAAGGACTTTGAAAAGACGGACAAATATGTTGTGTGAAGCAATTCTCAACAATTTGAACCATTAGCACGCAGGATCGCAAAGCTGTCCTACAAGAAAAGAAAATTGTCGGGTTTCTAACTTTGAGAATTCAAGCAAGAACACGAATCGAGTTCCATGCGATGGTGCCCTGAGCCAAAGACCAACAAGAATTTCACGTGATCATGCGGAAGCTCCTGAGGAAATCACTTCACTTTTTCAAATCGAATTATGTAAACGAGTTGATCGTCGTCCCATTGTCCATTAGTTTCCTTCCATTTCTTCTTAAACTGGGTGAGCGTGCAACCACCTTCTCTCTTGGCATCTTCTTCATTGAAATATTTCAGCTTCTTTCTTTCCACGGAAGTGATGTGCAAGTCCGCAATGTGCGGTTCCCAGATTGCTGCATGAACCAATGCTCCAATCTTGACTTTTGGATCAGGCACTTCTGTCATGGAAGTCTGAGTTTTTGTGCCATCGATAATGCTTTTCTTGTCTTCTGTATTGAAGTGCAAGGTACAAGGTGATTCAGCTACTTCTTCGATTACTTCGTCAACAGATTTTTCCGGTTCCAGCAGGACTCTCTCGATGACTTGACTTCTATCTTTGACAGGGAGTCGTTTTTCCGCAAGCTTCTTTATGACCTCAACCCGCTTTTCAGGGTCTTGGATTGATCTTCCGACTCTGACGGCAGTTTGGTAATCGATTTTTCCCTCGGGCACCTCCCCAGAAATTGTTGCGGGAGCAATGTAGCTTTGTGCTTCTTCTGGAACGACTTCAGCCGTTCGCAACCATGTGGAAACAGCTTCAGGACTCACGCCGATCTTCTCAGCTACCGCCCTTTGTGAAGGATACTTGACTGGGCATTCTTCGAGCAAATACTTGCATACCTTTCCCTTTTCGATTGCGCTGAGTTCTTCTCTCTGCACGTTTTCTATTAGGTTCAGTTGCACAACCTCATCGTCGGTGTATTCCCGCACGACTGCGGGCACCTTTTCAAGACCGGCCTGCTGGGAAGCCCTGTAACGTCTCTCACCCAACACGACCTCAAACTCTCCATTTACGGGTCTGACAATTATCGGTTCAAGGAGGCCAACCTCCCTAATGCTGGCAGCCAGTTCATTGAGGCGCTCTATGTTGACTTCCAGCCTAGGGTTAAGTTTGCTTGGGCGAATTTGTCTGATGTCAATTTCTCTGAAAGTTTCCATTACGGTCCTCCGTCTTGACCGTTTAATCAGTGATTTTTCTATTTAAGAATTGCAGGTGCATATTTGACCAGCGTTCATGGGGCACAGAGGAATCTTGTATCCATTCTTGCTTTTTGCGTGTGTTATTCTGCAGTACAGTGGGGAAGTTGGCAAGACTGTGTGTTGAGGAGGGAGGATTGGCAAACTATATGAGGATACGCATTCTCATGTTTCTGTTAGCCGAGGCCTGAGGCTTTTGACTCAGCCCAAGTATGCAATAACGTGGAAGACCCTGATTCTGATACCGATAGGGCTCATAGCCTTTCTTGCGTACATATATATTTTCAGGGTTGACATCCAAGATATTGTTGCAAATGTTCAGGGCATCAACCTTGACTTCTACGCGTTGGCTACGGTAGCAGCTGTGCTCGACACGTTGTTTTTCACTTTTGCCTGGCATTCGTTGCTCAGATTTCTTAAGGTGAAAGTCTCGCTGTTCAAGTCGTTTCTTTTCGTGTGGATTGGAATATTCATTGACGGCCTGATCCCTGCGGAATCAGTGAGCGGAGAAGTCGCCAAGATCTACTTGGTGAACAAGGAGCATGATGGGACTGCAGGGGCAGCTACAGCTTCAGTCGTTGCGCAGAGGCTGATTGGCATGGGCTTAAACGTTACAACCTTATTGGTGGGCGCCTTCCTGCTGTTGGTTGAGAGCTTGCTCTACGGCATCATGCTTGCCCTGATATTGTTTTTGGTTGCTGTGACATTCGTTTTTCTTGCCCTAATCCTCCTCTTGTGGGTCAAACAGAACTGGACCTTTAGACTCGTTGGTGCAGTAACAGGGTTTGTTGAGCGTGTAAGTAGGGGCCGCTGGAAGTTGTCAAGGCTTAGAGAAGAATTGGTTGAAGTCGCTAGGTCTTTTCACTCGGCAATGAGGGACTATGCGCACGCTCCGAAGACGTTGCTGACAGCTTCCGTTTTTTCGACGGCATCGTGGGCGTTCAGTCTAGCTGTGTTCTTTCTTACGTTTCTGGCCATCCCGAATGCAAAAATAAGCTGGAGTGCAATATTGGTTACCTCTGCGATTTTCGTAGCTGTAAAATCTGTACCTGTGGGTGTTCCGTTTGAAGTTGGCCTGCCAGAAATAGCCCTTTCATCGCTTTTGATGATTTTCGGTGTTCCAAGAGAAATCAGTTTCACCGCGACGATCCTGATAAGACTTCCAACATTTTGGTTAAGGTTCTTCGTAGGCTTTGGAGCCGAGCAGTGGCTTGGGATAAAAGCCTTTATGACGAGAACAAAAGGCCAGACTGAGCTTCCCAGGAACTGAAAAGCCTAAATTTCACGCTTTTCCTTAATTTAGAAGGATGTGCTCATGACTGTAACCGTGCAAGACGCATCAGTGAAGTGCCTGGAAAGGCTGTACGAAATCGAAAAAGAATGCTTCGTAGAAGAAGCTTTCACGAAGAAGCAGATTGCTCTGCTTCTGACAGATTACAATTCAATAAGCTTGACTGCCAGCGAAAACGAGGAGATTGTCGGATTCATCGTGGGCATGGTATATCCTGACGGAAAAGCAGTCAACGGCCATATACTCACAATAGACGTTTCACCTTCGTATCGTCGGAAAGGTATCGGACAAATGCTTCTACAGGAAATGGAGAGCATCTTCCTCCAGAAGGGCGTTCAAGCCTGTCTTCTCGAGGTGAGGGAAGGCAACGCCATAGCCATAAGCCTCTACCACAAATTGGGGTACGAAGAGATCGGGAGGCTTGAAAACTACTATGGAAACGCTCACGGGATATACTTGAAGAAGATCCTAGCTTAGTTTCCAAAGCTTCAACTTCGTTTTCTCATCATAAACTCTCTGAGCCTCCACACCGGCAGCTTCAACCATGATCAACTCGGCTGTTGCACCAACTTCTGAACCTTTCATCAGATGGCCCCCGAAGGCCTCCCCTTTCTCGTTCGAAACAACAACATGCGCATGAATCACAACTTCGCCTTTCTCGTCAACAGCAACATTACCAGTGCATGATGCTACCTCCAAAGGGCCTTCCAAACGAGTTGTCTCGTACTTACCGTCCTTGTAGTATCCAAGCGCTGCATGCTTCACGCTTCCGATGAGAATAAAAAACCCAGCCCGAATTCTGCCTGTCTCAGCTCTATTCTTTATAGATTCAAGTAAGTCTTCACCTTCAAGCAACCGCGAGAAAACCGTTTTTCCAGCTTTTCCCATCAATATCATTTCATCTTCCCCTTTTCACAGCAATTCAAGGCTTATTGGTTTCGAGCACAAACCCTAATAACTTTTCCCACGTATGTTATTGTCGTGGAGAAGCTTTGAACGGAAAGAAAAACGGTGACACTCAGAGGCTTATCAAAGCTATCGTGGTGCTGATCCGCAACACCACGTGGAGATGTGGAAAACTCGAAAGGCTGATAGTGAACAACCTCTACAGGAGGAACGTCAATTTCGGAGGTCCAGGAATGCCTGTGACAGAAATGATACAAACCTTCAAGCTGACTGGCAAGAAGAGAAACGAGTTCTTGGACGCTATAAGAAGACTGGAAAGAAGGAACATTGTAAGAGTTTTGATGATTTAGAGACTCGGCTGAGGTGCCTTCCTAGGGTTTCTGTCCGATTTCCTTTGCGCTTTCAATCCATTTGTCGGTGATTTTCGGTGAGATGTTCAGTTTTGCGGCCAAGTCTTTTGCTGACGCTTTTGCTAGGTCTTCAACGCTGGTTATTCCCAGAGCTCTGATTTGTGCGGCCCGTTTTTCTCCGATTCCCTTGACGTCAGTGAGTCTCCCTATTGGAGATTGAAGCGGCTGAACGGCGGGTTTGGCCTCCTCCAATTTCACCACGTTCGTAACTATCGGCTGTGAGGGCGCGGTAGTGACTTCCGGCGCTTGTTGTTGCTGTTCCTGCTGTCGTTGGGGCTGAGAAGGTGGAGGTGGAAGAACGCTAGTTGTCACTGGCGGGGCTACTGCTGGTCTGGGCCTTTGAGTGTAGCCGAGTCCGATGAACGCGATGCCTATCACAACGGTTGTAACGACCCAAACTTGCTGTTGTTGTTCGGACGAGTAGACGGCTGCTGCGAGTGTTACGATGAAGAATACTATTGCAACTGCGTACGATACATAATCTAGTCGCATGTTGTTTTTCTCCCCTCTCTATGTTCTGTGGAAGTGTTTAAATAATTTTCTGAATTCTAAACGTAAAAAAGGGAGAATTTGGCATGTTTGCTGCTATGATCTTATTTCTTTCGCTACTTTAGTAGTTTGTCTTCTGGGGGCATTGGTTTGATTAAGCCATGTTTCATCAGAACTTTGACTGATTCCCGTGCGTTTTGAATTATCGCTGTGGCTTTGTCGTAGAGTTCCTTCCTGCTCGGTTTGATCCTTGCAACTCCTTCGTCTATGGACTTCAACGCACATGCTACTGCTTCACGTGGGAAAACTTCCCATTCTTCCATTCTGGGCAGGATGTCTTCTTCGTGCATTCCGCGTTCTTCCGCGAATTTCGCCAGTTCTTGGGCTGCTGCGATGCACATGTCATCCGTTACGGTTTTTGCTCTGACATCCAATACTCCTCTGAATATGGCTGGAAATCCAAGGCTGTTGTTAACTTGGTTAGGAAAGTCGCTTCTGCCTGTGGCTATGATGCGAGCGCCGGCTTCCTTCGCCTCCCATGGCCATATTTCAGGTATCGGGTTTGCACACGCAAAGATTATGGAATCGTCGGCCATCGTTTTTATCCATTCCTTCTTTATTGTGTCTGGTCCCGGCTTTGATGCTGCCACGACAGCATCTACGCCTTTGAAGGCCTCAGCTATCGTGCCTTTTCTGCCCTCTGCATTTGTCTTCTGAGCTAACTCAAATTTCCACGGGTCTTCGTCCTTTGTGATGTCTTTTCTTCCAGGGTAGACGGTGCCCTTGGTGTCTACCATGATTATGTTTCCGGGCTTGATTCCCCATCTTATTAGGACATACGCAGTTCTCAGGTTCGCTGAACCCGCGCCGATCAAGGTTATCAACGCTTTCTTTGGGTCTTTACCCACGATTTTGAAGGAGTTCATCAGTCCTGCAAGAATCACGGTAGCGGTTCCCTGCTGGTCATCATGCCAGACTGGAATCTGAAGGCGTTCTCTGGCTTTTTCGAGGACGTAAAAGCATTTTGGTTTTTCTATGTCTTCTAGGTTTATTCCTCCGAAAGTCGGCTGGATAAGCTCGCATGTTCTGATGATCTCTTCCTGGTTCTTGGTTTTCAAGCAGATTGGAAAAGCGTCAACACCGCCTAGGTATTTGAACAGTAGGGCTTTTCCCTCCATGACGGGCAGCCCTGCTTCAGGCCCTATGTCGCCTAGGCCGAGCACACGGGTTCCGTCTGATACGACAGCCACGTAGTTCCAACGATTTGTAAGTTCAAATGACTTGTCCGCGTTCGCTTGAATTTCCTTGCATGCAGCGGCTACGCCCGGAGTGTACCATATTGCAAAATCGGCGGGGCTTGACACTGCGCATTTGGGCATTATCTGCACTTTTCCTTCATAGAATCTGTGCAAGGGCGGTGACAGCATTGAGGGTTTCTTTGCCTTTGCCAGTAACTCTTCCACTGTAGGTTTTCTTTCTTCCTTCTTGGTTTGAGACATCATAATCTTCTCCTTTGAAGAAGCGGTTGATGTTTCGAGACATAGACCTTTAAATGTTACGGTGGGCTTGCATGAAAATGCACAGTGGCAATTGCCCTTCAATCTCTCTATTAGACAAAAAGAAAATCAAGAAAAATGAAGCTGGAAAGGTATTAAGACAAGCTGTTCTGTGTGTCTAATATCTTCTTTGTCTGTAGCCGCCGCCTCTTCTGTCCCTGTCGCGCCCGCCGCCGTATCCTCCTCTTCCGCCACCGCCACCGCCGAAGCCTCTTCCACCGCCGCCTCCGAACGATCTTCTAGGCTGTTCATACACCTTGCTTGACACGTTGTTTTCAGTGTTAACTTCACCTGCGATTGCTTGCTCCGCAACTTCCAGAGTGCCATATCTGCCGACGTTTAAGCGCATGTTGCCTCTGAACAGGTTTATGTAGCCGTTCTTGACGTTCACGGTGTCTCCTTCCTTCACTTTTTCAATGTTGTCATCCCATAGAGTCAGGTAGATGCAGCCTGTTTCGTCGCCTACTAGAGCATCGCTCACTTTGTGGGCTTCGCCATCTCTTCCGGCTGTGATGTTTCTGACTTCGCTCTTGGATACAATTTTTGCCAAGACGTTCACAGCTCGAGACGAGGGACTTAGTTCGCCAACTTTAGCGTCTACAGGTTGTCTGTTTCCAGTAAAACCTTCAACTGCCAATCTTCTTCAACACCTTGCATGTTTAACGATTCAACCATAACATTATGAACACACTTAAGGCTTTTGGTGGGGGCTGTTTTACCTCTAAGCGCTACATGCTCACGTTAAAGCGCGCGTGCAGTCGATCCGTCCACCGTTGTCATGCCAGTCAAGCAATACGGACGACACTGCCCATAGTTAGTTTCTATTCTCAGTTATGATAGAATGTCTTCTTTTGGTCATGATTGCAAACAGCGTTACTATCATGAATAGTGGCCAAATGAGATTTTGTGAAAATTCTGGAACAGCTTGAATGTCCACTTTGCCTCCGGTGCATATTTGTGATTCGGTGCTTCCTGCTGTGATGTATTCGAGGCGAAAGTTTGGAAAACTAGTGACATAAGCTCCTGCTGGGCTTGAAACATTGAGAGTGTTTGATACTAGCGACACTGTCAAAGGGTTCGACCAGTTGATGCTGGCTATTTTGCAGCCCCCTGCGCAGTTGAAATCGTGTAAAACGATGTCGAGGTAACTATTGTTGTATTCAACGATTTGGATTGAGAGACTAGTGTTTGAAACTAGGTTCGAATAGAATCCCTGTTCGACTCGGGGGTTATCCGATTTCTGCCATTGAATGGTGTTGTTCATGGTGGCAGTCCAATTGCCAAGCAACGGAATCGCCGTGAGATTTGTTTCTACAGATGTCTGGTTATAATTCGTGGTAGGAAATGAAATGTCAAGTGATTTTTTTGTGCCGTTTACTGATTCTTGTGAGTGCGCGATCTGTTCTATCAGTGCGTTATCATCTGCGAGGAGAGTGAATGCTGTAGTTTCGCCGTTTGCAGTTCCGACTGGTTCGCCAGAAATATCGTCAACTGCTGTGATTCCGCCGACTTCGGATCCGCTGGATTTTTGAGCGTTCCAGAGTTGTTTTTCTATTCCGGTTAGGTTTACGCTTAAGTTCAAGACTTTCGCTCCGAAAACGAGCAGTGCAAGCTTCATGTTGTCATATTGACCCGTATTGTTGAAGTGGGCATCCCTCACTCCTGTTCCGTCAAACATGTTGTAAGCCTCCATGTACAACCCTTTGCACCAGTCAAACGGATATCCCTGAACGTAATAGTTCACGGCTTCGTAGACTAATGCGTCCCCGCATGTTGTATAGTCAAGATATGTGGTAAAATTGATCGTGCCGTTGTACAGGTTCAAAGCTATGACGTGGTCTGAGGTGTTTTCCAGGACGCAAGTGTTGGGGGTGTGAAGTGTTAGAGGGATAGGCATCCCCTGCATTATCTGGTATGGATAGTAGGAACCGTTGTAAAACGTGCGACAGGTTGGTTAATCTGTTCTGAAAGTGTCAAATTGTAACTCGTTAAGGCTTATCGATTCCAGGTAATTGTCGCTTGCTATCCAGTAGGTTTCATTCGTGTAACGCAGGTATACTGTTCCATTCGAAGCGGTGATGTTGTGAAGTTCTCCGACCAAGGTTTCTTCACACAATCCTACTGAAGGATTGTATAGTCTCTCTAAGAAATCTGCAGCCTGCCCGAGCCCTTCGCTGAACGAAAAGTTTGATAAATCTCCACTATACGGAACCGCCTCACACGCTATTCCGCGCGCTCGCAAATATCCTCCTCCCCAGGCGTCTATGAGAATAATCAAGCTGTCGTCCACACAATTAGATGGATCAGTGCGGCTACCTTGCCAACTAAACGCTGCGCTTTGTGTCAGATATTTGTCTGGATACTGAGAACTATAGTTTACGTAAGATACAACTTCTCCTTTGATTCGGGCAACTCTTTTAGTTGTGTCGTAGTACCATTCTATGCTTTGCCCATCATAAGGAGACGTGAAATTGATTCTATACGTGGGGGTTGATGCATACATTGACTTAAACCAAGTGACAAGTCCTTCGTAAGTCCATAAGTCGTTGGGATAGGTTGAATTTAAGGCAGTTATCCACTCTTTTACAGCGTCAAGGTCACCCGCAGATTCTGTCGTAGACCATTCAAACTGGAAATTAACAAACCCGAATGGCTGAGAACCCGCAAAGGTGTGGGATATCATCGACATGAAATAGTTTTTTGCAGTAGAAGTGCTATTACCGTAAATTTTCTTGATTAAATTAAGTGGGTGCAACTGCAAGTTCTGACCTGCTAACGGTTGTGATGTAAAACTAGACACCCAGTCCCACGTACTATGTGGAAGAACTACCATGCCTTCACCTGTGCTGCTCGGGACCAAAATGTTGGCAGAACTAGCATAATAGGGCATTTGCCAGCCTCCGCGCTCTGACATGTAATCTACGGCATATTGGTCAAAGCAGTATCCCTGATAATATTCTACACCTTTTGTTAACAGATTTAATGAATGTTTAACATGCATTAAATTAAACTTTGATTAAGCTAGCAGCGCTGAAAGAGTTATTTCTAGACTGAAAGAAGAGTTTATGGAAGACAACAATTCTAGCTCTTGGTCTCGGTTCTGCATAGTAGAAAATTGCCTATGGAAAAGCAAAAATCTCAGAACCGTGACTGCACTCAAGAGTCACTTTGATACTAGATGTCCAAAATGTTTATACCTTATGTCTTTGCCTATCCTCTCTTCAATGGTGCAATTGTCAAAAACTCATGAAAAAGATGGTCCTCCAACTGGTTTGAGTGGAGACCCAGAATATGAAACCACATGTCCTTCATGCCACACAACATGGCATGCTGTGCAGATTCAAGATTTCATGTCTTTGATGCTTTGCTAGTGCCTTTCGAACGGCATTTGAAAGAAAAAGGGATTTATCCCTTGTTTTACATTTTAAGAAGAGGATTCAATGAGCAAAGCTAAAAGTTACTTTGGAAAAGCTTTCTATCATATTTTCAAGTACTTTGTATGTCCTTTCTTGACCATTCTAGGTGTCATGTTTCTTCTTTTGGTTTCTCTTAATTTCCTTTCAGAAAATCCCGCTAACACCGACTATTTGTTTCTTGTTGAATTAAGTTCGATTCTTTCGCTCTTGGTCGCAATACCGCTTTTTCTAATAGAGAGTATGACCTTACTTCCACCTGCCTTAAGAAGAAATGAAAGAATAAATCTTCTTTTTGAACAGCATTTTCCTAGGATAGGGCGAATTTCGATTAAAACGAGAATTGAACTGAAACCCTATTTGCTTGCACTCGCCTTAAGTTCGTTTTCCATATTTATCGCTGTTATGATTAAAGCTAACCAGACAAATACTTCTCTTAAGTTCCCTTCGTTGGATTTCTGGATATTCTTTGTCTCTTACATGGGTTTACCCTTATTTTTTGTCACATATTTGAGGCTCTACAATAAAGAAGAAAAAGCCATATTTCTTCTTGACAGATTCTTCCGAAGAATTGATTTTTGTCTGAACGAACCTAGAAGTGGACTGAGTGCCGTTGATTTTGAAAATGCATTGAAGTCGTATCAGAAAACTCTACCTTCTTTCTATTCTCTAAATAATCTGAAAGAAAGAGTAAGACAGGTACAGTTGATTCTTGACAGGGGGACAAGAGATGAAATTACAAAAATGCAATACCTTGTGTTTTCTCTGTCTAGTTCGATAAAGATGCACGATGCCCCCTCCTTCGACAATCATTTCCAAGAATTGTGCCAATTTTTGGAACAGAAAGAAAATGAAGAAAGGAACGTACTCACAATCAGTCAGTCAAACAAAGATAGGTTGCTGATTCAGGAGCTGCCGCGGCTTGGTCAGGAGTTGACCTAACTTCCCATTGTGCCGCTTTGCCAAGTGTGCATGAGAAGGTGGAAGAGCAGTTTCTCCATCGGCCTTTTTGGACATTGAATATGGTTCACCTCTCTACGTAATCTCTGAAAATCTTCAGGTTACTCAAACGCGCGCGCTAAACCATTGCTCATAAATGGAAAAATCGACGGTTAATGGCTAATTCCTGCTAGTAAACCAATTACCATAGAGTATGATTTTACGCATAAGAGAACTGCACATCCGATAACTACGGAAGGAGAATTCCGAGAGTTCTTTAAAACCTTTTGGAAAGTTAACAATGCATATTCAGGTATCGCTGGAAAAATCTGCTGTTTAGTTTGCTGTACAAAGACAGGCATGGACTTTCCATAACGAAGATTTTTGATCAAGGCATCTCTGATAGACGTAAGCTCATAATGGTAAATTTTGGATTTACATTCGGCTTCTCTAACATTTGCTTTCTTTAGTTTTCTGTAAAGGTCATAATCTTCTCCCCAAAGCAGGGAATTATCAAGCATCCCTACATGAGTTATTTCTTCTTTGATAAAAAAGCGTGGCTCGTTATGGATTATGTCTCTTCTATCTCCATATAGTCGCGCAACCTCTTCGAAACAGTTTTTCCATGCAGCAGAACAAGAGCTCCAGAAACCTTTTCCAATGAAAACTTCGGGAATTACTACCATCCCAATCTTTTCATTCTTGCATCTTTCAACACACTCTTTAACAACTGTCGGCGACAGAACCTGATCGGAATCTAGAAAAAGCACGTATTTGCCAGCTGAATTATCTACCCCGATATTTCTAGCCTGAGCCGGATTACATTTTTGCTGTATTGTTTTAGCACCAAGGTTCTTCGCCATTTCTAAAGTGTTATCGTTACTGAAATTATCAACAACTATGACCTCATATAAAGGATAGTCTTGACCCTGAATACTCCTAAGACATTCTTCAATGGTTTCTCCAGAGTTGTTAGTGGGTATTATTATTGATACACGCGACTTTTCCAAACTCTCCTCCATCAATTTACCCCAAAGGTGTAGAAGTGATCGTAATATTGCCTACGTAAGCAACGTTCGGAATGCCATCAAAATCCAAGTTCACAAGTTCCAAGATCAAGGTGCTAGGCAAGGATGAATCGAACATTTGACGCCAGCACGCGCTTAAACTGTAAGGACCAAAGGCGCCTTCTGAACTACCCAATGGAATGGTATTCGTGTAATTCTCATATACACTGTTTGGAGTCGCAATTATCATAGACTGGTTACGGTAAACATTGGATACAAAGACTGCAAAAGTGTCTTTGCCATGAAAGCCCTCAGTTGCGTTTAAATAGAAAGAAAGGGTGACATCTGAATTGTTTTGCACATAAATTTCTCTAGAAACATACTGCCCATACATCCATTCCAATGGGTCAGGTATGACTTGAGCTGTTATTTTCAAGCATCTCCCTGAATTGCCTCCGGAGTTAGTTGCTATCGTAACGTTTGACACCCCATTGCCAAAAGCGTAACTTTGCCATCCATCATCGTACCAATCTGCATGTTCGAAATTATCTTGAAAAACAATGTTTGAATTCGTATAATTGAATTGGAAGAGGTAAGCATCACTAAAGTTTTTCACTAACTCAAAGTTTGGATTGCCAAGAAACAGTTCAGGATTCCACTGATGTTCTGAATTATCAAAGGGGCTAACTCCTGATCCCACGTAAATGTCTGTTATGTTGAAGTGTTTCATCAAATCCATAGCCGTTACATTTAGACTGTTTTGCTCCAGTAAGGTTTGAAGCTCTTGGTAGGAGACAGAATAAGAACTAGCAAAATCAGGATAGATAACCTTGCGATTTGCAAGGCTTGGTATGAAAGTTCCGCTCTGATAGTTATTGACCAATATTGTAGCGTTTTTAGCTAGATTTTCTTTAATCCACATCATTAACTGAAGATCTTGCTCTGTTGTCGCAGCAAAAACAGCGTAACTGCCATGGATCCCTCCGACGTCAAGAACTATGCTTTGATACAAGAAAGGAGAATAGATTCCAACGAGCAACATAACTGAAATTGCAGAAACTAGAAGTTTCCTTGACTTAAGTTTGGTCTCATCTGTCTTTGCTAGAATTTTTCTGGATAAATAGGAAGAGAAAAGGTAGAACAAGTAAAAATTAGCGGCCGCAATGAAGAAATAAAGAAGAAAATACAGGAACAATGGATTGCTGTAAAATGGCAAATTTACGTAGTCAATTGCGGCAAGGAGAAAAATGAGTGACTCTCCTAGAAACGAGGCTATTCCTAACTTGATAAGCCAACTTGCCCCACTGAAAGATTTATCCTTTCGAAAATGTACCGCAAGTAAAACGCTCACAAAAAATAGAGCGAGTGAAGCGATTGTTAGCAACATATTGCTGCCAGCCAAATTATCAAAAAGCCATACGGCGTTAGTCTGGAAAATAGAAAGGGTGGGATGAGCAAGCGGAATCTGTATGTCAAGCGCAACCCCTACGTTATGATCAGGAGACTGATACCAAATTAATGTCCTGTAGAGAAATGGGCTCAGAACTAGAAGGCTTAGACCAAAAATCAATGCAAGACTTAACAATCTGCCCCATGCACCCTCACGCCTTTTTATTGCGGTATACAGCCACACCACGAACAAAGTGCCAATTAACATTTCATAAACCTCAAGATGTAAGACCGCCAAATAGCCAAAAAGAAAACCAATCGCCAAGATTGTCCCTACGTTCAATTTTTCCTTTGTTAAAAATGGGAAAAGACTTAAACAGACAAAAAACAACGGAAAACTAGCAATCATCGCGTTGCTTCCCCACGTAAGATATTTCGGCCAAAAGGCCACAAAAGCAAACACGAACGCCAAACTTAAGCCCACGTATCCCTTCCTAGACAACGATAATGTCTTGCCCAGGAAATAGACGCCTAGTATCGTAAAGGCATTAAAAAAGGCCGTTAAGTAAAAAACAGCCTCAGGAGGAGAATAATTTGAGATCAACACAGAGTAGGCAACCATCGGAGTAAAACCTTGCGGATAAACGATCCCCTCACTCAAATAAGGCTGCAAAGTCATTGGTACTTGTTTATTCTTCAGAAGAACCTGAACAAAAAGCGAGTGCATGGAAGTATCACGGATGCTTCCGAAAATAAGACCGTTAAGCGCCAAAGTTTGTACAACAAGACCAAACAAGAAAATCAATACAATCAGCAGCAAGGGTTCAGAGAACAGATGGTTTCTGAACGAAAACCTCTTAAGATTTAACCGTAGGTTTCGGGCAACACTCCTGAGTCCTTCTCTATAAAACCATAAGACAATCAGAGTTGACACTAAGGTGATTGCATACAACACATATGCGGAAAAAAGATGTAAAGGAATAATAGCGATAATATACAACAAAAAACCGCCGAGATAAACATCGAGTACCAATATCTGCAGAACATCTAAATTCTTAAAGACATCAACGAATTTTCGAAGGCCAAGTCTCCACGGTTCACCTAATATAAAGAAACAGAACATAAAGAACAAAAGCTGAAGAATCACTTCAACGAGCATTGAAACTTAGTTCTCCACAACACACACGTTATAAAAATGACTTATCTATAACCTTTTTCCTTAATAACAGAGGGGTGCGTAATAAACGTATAGCACGTATAACAGAATCCGAGCATACTTATTCAGGCTTATGAACGCAAGAGTCGGGACTGAAATTGAAAGGATGAAATATTTTTCCTCGTTCATCTCCAATTATGACTCTAGTTTTCTTCTCGATTTAGGTTGCGGAAAAGGATTGCTTTTTGATAATATCGTCGGTTCTGACGAATCTGAGCTAGTGGGTGTTGACCTAATAAAGAATCGCAAAGAGAATTATCATCATGTTGTTGCATCGGCAATAAGGCTACCCTTCAAGAATAATGCTTTTTCTTTGGTGACAGCTTTCAGCATTTTAGAGCATATTCCCAAAGCCGAAAGGAAGGTGTTCTATAAAGAAGCGAAGAGAGTGCTAAGAGGCAAAGGAATATTCGCAATTCAATTACCAAACAGATACTTTATCATTGAAAGCCACACGTACTTTCCCTTTTTTGGTTTCCTTCCCTCTCGTATACATTCATTTGCTTATAGAGGAGGATATGTTGCAGTACCTTCCTTAAAAAATGTCATTCACTCCTTGAAAGGATCTGGTTTCGAGGTATTTAATGTTAAAAAATATGAGGCCCCATTTTTGCCTTTTGGATATTTTCTCGGTAAAATTGGCCTTTTTCATCTATTTCCTATGGGATATATCATATGTGCACGATTAGTAAAAGGAGGCTAGCGCGCGCGCTTTGGGTTTGGGATGAAACTCTACCCTCCAACCTTGGCAAGCACGTTCTCATTCAGAACGAGACCTGTGAATAGGTAGTTCCAGTTAATTTTTTGAGACATGAAAGTAGCTCTTGTTAGGAGACACGTATGCGCTGGCACCATACACCCAGCTGACCGTTGAAATCAGAACAAGCGTAGGTGCAGCCCTGATGATCATGAGAGAGATGCCCGGTAGCTTGCCCCCAGACTCGATCGTCGACCTCGGCTGATTAACTGTAATACACGCCCCTCGATTTCTAAACAAGACTGTTATGAAACCAAAATCCATGTCGAAATATGCAGCACCGTTCAGTCCAAGACACGTTTAATGCGTGAACATGCTGCCTTTCTGTTTCTTGAACTGTTCAGAGAATCTGTCGCTTCTTTGTTCCATTTCGGACTTCTTCCGTTAAGAACAAACTCGTCTAACCCCTCACTTTCTCTCGGACCGAGTTCACGTCTTCGGTCGTTACCTCGTCCGCAACAATCTTCAATTTATGGTTAGCAATAAAAACGTCCGGCATATATTGCCCGATCTTCTCATTGAACTTCACCTCACCATTGTTTGACCAGAAGATCGTCGTGATTTTCTTCACGCTCTGCTCATGTACAGCCTGGCCAGTTCTGGCCTCGCCAAGCTCTTCCAACTGAACCCTGAGCGGGTCACGCTCAAGCTCATCTGACTTCTGTCTCAAACTCTTCATCTCTTCGCGCATTAATGCGTGATCTTTCTGCTCAAGCAACTTGAATGATGACTCAAGCCGTTCAGTTATGCTGGCCAACTGTCTTGCGGCCTGTCTGTACACGTCAGCATCTTTGTCCGCAAGCTCTCTGAACGTATTCGCGGTCGTCTCACTCATCTTCTCGTAGGTCTCTCGTAGTAAATCTATTGCACCTTGGAGCTTCTGGGAGTATTCGCCGTAAAGGCTCTCACGTATCTCTCTGGAGTCAGTGTCCTGTTTGTTTCTGATTCCTTCAATTTTCCCCTCAAGACTTTGAAGATATCTCGTCCTTTCTTCAAGTGTAGCCAACTGTGTTAAGACCTTGGCAGCGTCATCCTTTGGCTGGGAGAGTCTCCAGTGAAATGCTTGCGACGGTAGATGTAAAATGATACTCCAATGACTGCAGGCTTTAG
Source organism: Bathyarchaeia archaeon (assembly GCA_049512075.1). Taxonomy (GTDB): domain Archaea; phylum Thermoproteota; class Bathyarchaeia; order Bathyarchaeales; family Bathycorpusculaceae; genus JBEKCD01. The sequence goes on from JBEKXL010000009.1 coordinate 85,489, forward strand.
TGGAAAAGACACCTTTGCTGCCATTGTCTCAAATCTCTACGGCAACCAAACTTTCGTGTTTACAACTCCAAACGGTATTTACGAGAACTACAACAATTCGAGATCTTTGACAGTATCTGAAGGCTTCTTCGAGTTCAAGGGTAACAGCAGCCTGAGCACTCTTTGGCGTCAAGCATATGGTTCAGCCCTACCGAATCCTTTCATTCTGGAGTTTGTGAACTGGGATTTTGACGGCAACCAAAACGTTGCTTATCTTGGCAACGTGACGGTTACAACGACGCCTACTGGATGATTCACGTGTGAGGGTAGGATATGCCTGGAACTAATTCATCAAATTTGTTGGTCAAACCTGCCAGAAGGCTATCAACTGCTATTGATTAGCAACTTCTACTGTTCTTTGTTCGTCTGTTCGTTTATCTGCTGTTCCATCATGTGCCCGCGGCAATAGACTTGGGCTTTTCTTACGCCGGCGACTTTCAACGCAGCGTTTTTTATGTCGGTCGCAAGTTTGAAGGCTATTGGACAGAAGGGGCTGGAGGGAACGAATTCAACCTTGAAAACGCCGGGTTCTTCTTCCTTGACGTTCGTGATCATCTGCATCTCACCAAAGGTCATTCCAGTTTCGGGATCGACCACTTGGCCCACGGCTTCTCGGACCTTATCTTCCAATTCCGTCAAGTTCAAGCAACTCTATTAGGGCTCCTTTGTAACAAGGAATGTTCACTGTATATAATCGTTGCGCGGATTTCCTGACGTTTCTTCCTTTTTGATGTGCATACGCCAACTCAAGGTCATCGTTCTTGGATGCGAGGCTTTAACCTCGTCCAATCGTGAAACGGCAGTGTTGTGCGGTGCCGTCAAAACAAGTTGCGGATTATTATATGCTTCCTCGCAGATTCTCCTCAGCGCGTCAACGAATCGGTCAAGTTCTTCCTTCTCGAAAGTTTCCGTGGGTTCGATCATCAATGCTTCATCGACAATGAGCGGGAAATAGGTTGTAGGCGCATGCAGACCGAAGTCGAGCAAACGTTTCGCAAGATGCAAGGCTGAGACTCCGGTCTCGTTTTTGAGCGGTTTTGCACTGATGACGCACTCATGTTTCCGTGGTTTCTTGCCGTCATACGGGACCATCAAGCCCCTAATGTTTTCGAGTTTCTTCATTACGTAGTTCGCGTTCAGAACTGAGATTTCTGCTGCTTCCTTTAGTCCTTCAAAACCCATGCTCAATATGTAGGTGTAAGCTCTTAACAGAACTGCAACGTTTCCTTGAAAGCTTCGTATTTTTCCAATGCTGTGCGGCTTGTCATAGTCTAGGCTGTAGCGCTTTCCATCAAAGGCAATGCGCGGCACGGGAAGGAATCGGGTCAAGTCTTTTGAAACGCCCACCGGACCTGCGCCAGGTCCGCCTCCACCGTGAGGAGTGCCGAAGGTCTTGTGGATGTTTATGTGAACGATGTCAAAACCCATGTCGCCAGGCCTTGCTTTGCCCAGGAGAGGGTTAAGATTCGCACCGTCATAGTACAGAAGGCCGCCGACTTCATGAATGATTTTGGCTATTTCTTCGATGTCCTTCTCGAAGATTCCGAGAGTGTTAGGGTTTGTGAGCATCAGGCCGGCCGTTTTCTCAGACGTAACTGTCTTTAATGCTTCTAGGTCTATGCACCCGTCTGCTGCGGACGGGACGATGACAACGTTGAAGCCGGCCATGGCTGCACTCGCCGGGTTGGTTCCATGGGCGGAGTCAGGGACGATTACTTCCGTCCTTTTTCCGCATTGTCCGTCTTGTTTGAGGCACGCGTGCATCAGCATGGTGCCTAGAAACTCTCCGTGAGCACCGGCAGCCGGGTGTAAACAAACTTCGAACGTGCCTGTTATCTCGCTGAGCCAACGTTCGAGCTTGTAAAGGATTTCAAGTATGCCCTGCACCGTGCTCTCATCCTGGTACGGGTGAACCATGCTGAGCGTCGGTAGACTTGCGAGAAGCTCGTTTATCTTGGGGTTGTACTTCATGGTGCAGCTTCCAAGCGGATAGATTCCCGAATCAATTCCGTAGTTCATCTCTGATAATCGTATGAAGTGGCGTGTGACCTCTACCTCGGAGAGTTCGGGCAGATTGGGTTTCTGCGTGCGCCGCATGTTTTCGGGGAGGAGACCGTTCAAGCTGCCAACGGCCCTGCGGACTTCATCTTCAGCTTCTGGCATAGAATGTCCGATTCGTCCCTTTTTTCCAAGCTTGAAGATTATTGGCTCGTCCCAAGTTGCCTGTTTGTACATCGTGTTCTCACCTTTCGTCCAGAACCTCTTCCAGAGCGTCTCTTAACCGTTCGATTTCTTGTCTAGAATGGATTTCCGTGACGCAGCAGAGACTGGTCTGACCTAGCTCTGGAAACTCTTTTGAGACGTCTCTGCCGCCGTGAACCTGATGTTGGAGAAGTTTCCTGTTGACCTCTTCTGCTGTTTGACCAGTTTCGTCAAAGTTGACTGTGAATTCTTTAAAGTGGGCAGAGTTGAAAACGGGGGTTCTGACGCCTTTTATCCTCGAAAGCAGTTGCATCGCGTAGTTGACCTTGTACATTATTGTTTCTCCAAGCTGACGGAAGCCTTCAGGCCCGAGCAGGGCCATGTAGACCGCTGAGGCTACGGCGCATAGGGCTTCGTTGGTGCAGATGTTTGAAGTTGCTTTTTCGCGTCTGATGTGTTGTTCCCGGGTTTGCAGGGTCATGCAGAATCCCTGTCTGCTGTTGTCCTGCGTCGTTGTCAACCCGATTATTCTGCCAGGCATTTGGCGGATCAGGCTCATGTCGTCGCGGCAGGCCATGATTCCAAGCAGCGGGCCGCCGAAGTTCATTCCGTTGCCAAGCGGCTGAGCTTCGCCGACGACGATGTCTGCGCCATATTCGGCCGGCGGTTTAAGGATCCCAAGGGATGTCGGATCGACTCCAACGATGAAGATTGAACCGTGAGAGTGAGTCTCCTTACTTATATCTTCCACTTGTGGTTCGACGTAGCCCAGGTAGGACGGGTTTTCAACGTAAACTGCCGCTGTTTTGTCCGATATCTTGTTTTTCAAATCGTCAAGGTCCAGCTGTCCGTTTTCAGAGTTGTATCCGACCTGTCTGACCGTGATTCCTGCAGGTTCAGCGTAGACTTGCAGCGTTGCAGCTCTTTCCGGATGAATGATTTTCGGAACTAGTATCTCATTTCGTCCCTTAACCCGAGTTGCCATGCGGGCGGCTTCGCCCAGTGCCGAGGCCCAATCGTACATTGAACAGTTGGACACTTCCATGCTTGTCAGTTCACACATCAGGCTCTGATATTCAAAAAGGGCTTGCAGCATACCTTGGGAGACCTCAGGCTGGTAGGGTGTGTAGGAGGTGAGGAATTCGCTGCGGCTCACGATTTCCTGCACGACCGCGGGCACGTAATGGGGCCAGCATCCCGCCCCAACGAAGACAGGCATGGTGTTGCACGACTTGTTTTTCGAAAGCAAAGCTTCAACGTGCTTTCTAACTTCAAACTCTGATAGTGATTTTTCTGGGAGATTCAACTGCTTTTTCAGGCGGTATTTTTCCGGCACGTCCGCGTAGAGTTCATCTATGCTTTTTATGCCCAATTCCAGCATCATTTCCAGTTTGGTGTCAGCCGCTGAATTGGGAATGTAGGGGTGACTGCGCTTGTCCAAGAGTTTCACCGTTGAGAATGTACACTAACTCACGGTGGCTTCTTTAAGCTTTTTCAAGCAGCGTCAATTCTCATTACAAGAAAACCGAGTGTTCTTTTGAAGCCTTTTTCCGATTTAGCGCTGGTTTCCCTTTGTTGTGGCCGTTTCCTTTGGATGTCTAATGCCTCAGCTTGCGCTTCCTGCTGCGCCTGTCTCTCTTGACTGGAGGTTGTTTATGAATCCAAAATTAGACTCCCTGAACCTGGAGGAACTGGTTTTTATGGTCTATTTGATAAAACCTTTGTATAATAAACCGAGAGATGTAGATGAGTAGGCCAAAAGGTACAGTGGAAAGAACGTAGAACTCTAACAAAGATCCAATACCATCCTTCGCGATCATCTGCAAAAAGAAGATTCCATAACTCATTGTTTTACCGTCACGGAAATGAAACTTACACTAGTTTCGTCTCTTCACATTCATTACGACAAGTGCAGACAGGAAAAAGGTGAGGCCAAACAGGATTGCATTGAACAAGCAATAAGAACGACTGCTAGAACGACTAATGGAACCCCAACTGAAATCGCTACTTTGCTTATCATGTGGTTACTTCAGGTTCTCTAATGGGTTAATAATGCAGAAATCCCAATATTACTTTTCGGTTGTTGTCTTGTACGGAGTAGCGCGCACGCTAATGCTCATGCGCATGCCCAAGAGAAATAAAAGCCCAGGGCGACGGTGATTTATCGGTTCTTGCTATATTCCCCCATTCGAAATAACCATTGATTGTTCCTGAGGAAGATTCAGGTTGTGCGATGAAAATGGTGAACTGTCCACACTGTGGCATGCCCTTAGTTAGAGATAGCAAATGTAGATATTTCTGCGAAAATGAAGGATGCCCAGTTGTGTTTGTGCACGCCCCCCATAACCCGTTTGGAAGGAAAGTGGCTTTCGCGTCTTCCGCAACGGGGGAAACAGTTAGAAAGACTCAAGAAGTTATGAGGGCAAGAAATCTCACTAATTTAGTCACTTCAGCTTCCTAGAAAGACAGTGGAACAAACTTTTAGTACACGTCAAAATTGCAGAAACATTACAAGAAGCATGTAAACTGTTGGAAATAGGCTTTGAATAAATCGCGGACAGGGATGGAAAGAAACTGTTTAGAAAGAGAAAGTAACTGTCGATTTTATCCTTCAGGATCTCATTTTATAAGTCTTAAATAGGATGGTGCGCCATGTTTCTGTTGAGGAATCTGTCTTGGGATACGACTATGAGGAGTTGTTGAAGAGGGCGCGTTCCCAGTTTCCAGAGATAGGTGTGAAGAGCGAGCGTTTAGAGATTCCTAGGTTGCACTATGCGAGAATAGGAATGCGCACAGTGATTTACAATTTTAAGGAAGTTGCTGACGCTTTGGATCGTGATCCACAGCACATGCTGAAGTTTTTGACTGGTGAGATGGCTACGGCCGCGACCGTGCAGGGGTCAAGGGTCATTTTTCAGGGGAAGTTTTCAGAAGACACTTTTGGAAGGCTCATACACAGGTACTTGGAGAGTTACGTAGTATGTCCCGTTTGCAAGCGTCCGGACACGAAGATAGTGAAGGAGAAACGTCTGTCGTTTTTGGTGTGCCAAGCGTGTGGAGCAAGATCGTCGATTAAGCAACTTTGAGAGCGTCTTCAATATTGGAAGTGTACGTGAACATCAAAAAAATCGGCAGAAACGTGTTGCTAGCCATATGCGACGTTGAAATCTTGGGGAGGACGCTGCGGGAGGGGAACATAGTCTTCTGCGTCAAAGAAGACTTTTACAAAGGCGCAAGAGTAGACGTCGAAGAAGCAGTGCCTATGATCGAAAACTCCAACATCGTGAACATGGTGGGCAGAAACGTCGTAAAGAAGGCGATAGAGAAGGGCTACGTTCATCCAGAAGCGGTTCTTAAAATAGAAGGGATACCGCACGCCCAAATCGTAAGACTTTGACCACACTGTTTTTCCGTGTAAGATCATACTGTTATTGTTTTCGCCTCTTAGAGTATTGTAGTGCACCCGCTATTACATCCATCGAAGCCAGCAAAGTGATGACCAAGGTAGCGTGGTTGAACTCGGCGCGCGCGCCAGCAGATGCTCGGAAAATCGCCCTTTTCTCACTACAGGCATAAGTCGTAATACTGTGGCCGTTCGCGGACGTTTGTACGAGCTTATTTGGGTTCAGCGTCGGCCGAGTCTGGCTTCTGAGTTAGTAGATGCTCTCCTGATTTTGCCTTGTCTTGGCGAACATAGTTTTAAAAGGAAGAAGTATACTTCTTTTAGGCAACTGCGTCCGGGGTGCTTGGTTGGGTAAGAAGAAGGTGCTGAGTGAAGGAGAACTGAACCAACTGGTGGTTCCTTCCGCAAACGATATTTTGGGCGTGGCTATAAAGTTGCTTGGTTATGACCGTATTCTCGTCAAGTGTCAGGATGGTAAAGAACGTTTGTGTCGCATTCGCGGAAAGATGAAGAGGCGGGTTTGGATACGTGAAGGAGACGTGGTTTTAGTGTCGCCTTGGGATTTTCAGTCTGACAAGCGTGGGGATGTGTTTTGGCGTTATACAAGAGCGCAGGCAGAAATGCTTCGCAAGAAGGGTTACATCACAATATAGTTCTTCGCTGACAATAAGCGAGGCGAACCTGATGAGCTATGGTAAACACGTGGATAGCGCGCTGCCTTGTCCCGAAATTGGTGTAAAATGGTAATAATTCTTGTTTTCGGGTTTAGGGGCAGTTTTGAGGCTCATATGTGTTTTTAGCCCTTCTGTGTGCCTTGACTTTCAAGATGGGCTA
>JBEKXL010000010.1:0-74774 GCA_049512075.1 Bathyarchaeia archaeon
AGATGCTAATCGATATTGGAAATTGAGCTACAATCTTACAACCGGTGGTGAAGAGAAAAATCGCTGAATTCTTCGTCCTCTTACGACATTCTATAACCAACTGCTCACATTCTGACCCCTCGTGATTCCAAGCTTCCACAATGCAATTGAAAAATTCACTCGCATCAACCTTATGCAGCATTGCGATTCTGGCAAGGTTCTCCAGAATCCTTCCATCTTTGTATGAATACATGCTCGGAGGCCTGCCTCTACCTCTCCAAATTTGTTTAGCCATCTAACTTGTTTCCACTCTGTTGTTTTTGACGCGCAAATCCATCGCTAAAATAATAGAACTGGAACGCGCATGTCAGTATTCTCAACATCACTTATATAGCTTGACTGCCAAGCGCGCGCTACCACGATATACAGAAGAAAACATCGGTAGCTTGGGGTTATTATGCACATAAGACAGGTTCTATCGATCTTATCGTGGTCGCTATTTGAAAGGGGACTTGAACCCGCGCGCGCTGACCCATTGGCCTTTGCTTTTGACGTTCAACACTGTAGGCGTGACTCATCGAAACCACCAAAGGGTCTTGAGTAACGGCATAAAACCTGTCAATACGAAAGTTCACAATGCACGCTGAGCCAGCCTCATCATTATAGAGTCTGTTAGCCCTCCCACCACGCTTTTCGAATCGTTTTAGCCCTCACATTCGTCGTTTCCTTCAGCTTTTTCACCAAGACTTGAACCTTGCGAAGTTCAGCGCACGCGCTATAAGATTTGTCCTTGAGCAAACACCGCAAAAAGTCTGTATACAAAAGCATCAACTAAATACACGAAAAAAGAGGGAATTGTGCGGGAGACATCCTCCATTCCTTAATAGCAAGGTTTAAGGGTTAATGCGTTGTTTAGGTTTCGAATGTTTTCGGGAAGGTCTGAAGTTTGAGCAAGCAACAAGTCACTTTGGAAGAACGGAAAGCTGAGACCCTGATCAAACTCAGGGGTTACAAGCTGATTAAGAAACAAAAACATGAAGATGCGATAGGCTACATTGTTAATATGCCGAAGGAGAAAGAGAAAGCCTTGATATGGTGCGTCCCAGGCGAGACGACCGTGGGCATAAACAGCGTAAACCGTGTCACAAAGGCAATGAAGGACGCTGAAGTGGAAAGAGGAATAATCGTCACGGATGGAAGATACACGCATGCGGTCAAGCTTGGTGCAAAGAAGAAAAAAATAGAGCTATTGCCAAAAACCTTCCCGGCCTTCGACCTGTTCGAACACAAGCTTGTTCCAAAACATGAAATCCTGACGGACGAAGAGAAGGAACAGTTGCTCGTACAGTACAAGGTTCACGCTTATCAACTGCCACAAATAAGCTCCTTAGACCCATGCGTCAAAGCAATAGGCGCCAAGCCGGGCGATATACTGCGCGTAATCAGGAAAAGCCCGACGGCCGGCGAATACATATCCTTCAGGTACGTAGTCGAATAACTTGTCTGCCGGTCTCAAGTAATACCTTAATTAGTCAGCTGTTCATTACTTGCTTTTCTTCGTTTGGTGCGAAAAGTGGCGCCGATAATTCGAATTCAGAATCTCACCAAAAAGTTCGGAAACGTGGCCGCAGTAGATCATTTAAACTTAGACATCGAAGATGGCGAGATTATCGGTCTTTTGGGACCAAACGGCGCCGGCAAGAGCACTACTATTCTGATGCTCGCCACCGTCATCAAACCCACAGAGGGCACGGCCTGCGTAGGCGACTATGACATAAGGAAACAACCCGAAAAAGTGCGTGGAATGCTAGGCATAGCTTTCCAAGAACCCAAGATGCTGTTCGTGAGCACGCCCTGGGACGTTGTCAACTGGCACGCCAAAGTCTGCGGTTTGCCCACGGGCGAGCGAAAGCGAAGAGTGAAGGAAGTACTGAATACAGTGGACATGTGGGACGCACGCAAGAAGAACGTTCACGCGCTCTCAGGCGGAATGCGCAAGAGGGTAGAGATGGCGAAGGTTCTCATACAGAGACCAAAAATAGCCATCGTTGACGAACCCACAGCCCAGATCGACATCGTCGGCAAGCACAAGATTTGGAACATGCTCTACGAGCTCCGAGACGAGGGAAGCACCATCATTCTGGCGACAAACGAGCTGTATGAGGCTGACAGGCTTTCGGACCGAGTTGGAATAATGCACAAAGGCAAACTGCTCGTGTGCGACACGCCTAAAAAGCTTAAGGACAGCATCGTAGGAGGAGACATCGTTGACGTGCAACTCGAGAAGGCTCCGCCAGTGGGAGTCGTTGAAGAGTTGAAGGGTCTCAAAGAAGTCGTGGACGTTCTGCAGCTCAAGCCCTTAAGCCTCCGCCTTTACCTGAACCGGGTGGAAGAAGTTGTCCCAAGAATAATGAGCCTTTTCGTTAAGCACAACGCGCCCATCCTTTCCTTCCGCATGAGTGAACCCAGCCTCGACGACGTGTTCGCCCACTACACCGGTTTGACCATTGAAGAAGCGCAGAAAGACAAGGAGTGACACCGTCAACGAACAAGCTTTTCCTAGTAATCGAAAGAGATGTCCGCCTGTTTTTCCAGTACAGGTTCATGATTATCATGCGAGCCATTTGGTTCGTTTCGCAAATAGTCTTGTTCGGGCTAATCGCTTCACGTATGATCAACATACCAACGCACACGTTGACGACTGGGACTACGTACTTGCAACCTAATCAGACGTATGTGTTCGATATCAATGTAACCCGCGATCTGAATTCCATACTTGTCAACGCTTCATCTGCGCAAGGGCATGGTGATGTTCACGTGTATTTTCCGAATGGCACCTTGGCTGGTGGTGGGCACTTCGATCCCACAGCTGGCAACTACAGCTTGCAATTCGGGTTCAACACCCCTGACGTTGGTTTGTGGTCTGTGAAGATCGTATCCGCTGATGCAGCAGATAACTATTCGCTGACAGCTTACTCGCTTCTCGATTACTTTCGATACTACGTAGCTGGCTTGTCCATAATGACGCTTTACTCAGCTGCCATATTCATCGGGTTTGACCTTTATGAAGAAGCTGAACATGGAGTTTTTGAATATCTGCTCAGCCTTCCCGTGTCAAGGCGGCAACTGGTTCTAGGTCGATCGATTGGCGGAGGGTTGAGAGCCTTCATCTACGTTGGACCCTTGATAGCCGTGTCGTTGTACGTCATCGGGTCGCTGAACCCCGTTGCCTTTTTGATCTCTCTTTTCGCGCTCTTCCTGTTCGCCTTTGGAATTTCGGGAATGAGCATCACACTGGCGGTCATCATAAAATCCAGTGACCGTTTTGACATCTTGATGGGCGTCTTGGACGCGTTGATCGTTCGCCTGAGCACGGCGATGTACCCGTTGGCAGTCCTGCAAGCTTCAAGTCCGTTGTACGCTGGGCTAGCCACTTTGAACCCTCTTACATACGTTACAGATCTTTTCCGATGGGGAACAGCCGTCACACCTTTGGACAACCCGCTGTTGCCGGTGCTTGTTGTGGTCGCGTTCTTCGGATTCTTCACTTTTGTGGGCGTAACTATCTATGATAAGCGGATCGAGGGCGGAGGTTGGCAATGATATGAGCCAAGTCATCCACATCATAGAGCATGACTTCAGGAATTTTCTGCGCTACAAAATGTGGCTCGTAGGCCTGATCACGATGAACCTCGCCGACTTGTTCATCACTGCCGTCGTTTACAACAAAGTGTTGAACCCAAACCTAACCATAAAGAATTACTTCAGCTTCTTCGCCCCAGGCCTCGTCGTCACCGGCTTGTTCGCCTCAGCCTTCATGATAGGCCGAGAAATCAACATGGAACGCCGACGAGAAGTGCACCACTACATGCTGTGCTTGCCCATGACACGTATGGAATTGGCCCTCGGACGCGTCCTCTCAGGAGGAATGCGCGGCATGATCTACATGTCCCCACTACTGGCAACATGCTTTGTTTTTCTTGGCCTTCCAACGTTGCCACAGTTCTTCGTCATTTTGGGACTACTGTTTCTCACGGCCATCGGCATATCCGGTCTAAGCATAGCCATCGCAGTTTCAACAACAAGCCTAGAAAAATTCGTCACAGCCAGAGGCCTAGTCTACTACGCACTGTTCTTCTGCAGTAGCGTCTTCTACCCCCTTTCACTGATTCAGCAGCTTGGACAAGAAGGGAAGTTCCCAGCCGTGTTGGTAACATTCGCAGAAATCAACCCCCTGAGCAGCACCTCTGACACCATTCGCTCGTTCCTGCTGGGCTCTCCACAGTTCTCCTATTACTCGATCCTGAATGTCGTTGTCTTTTCAGCCATCTTCACTCTGAGCGCGGCATTTGCCTACATTAAGATAATCGAGCGCAAATAACGCGTTTTGAAACCTCAAAACATTGACCAACACGGCGGGAAACATTAACTATATCTCGCACGCACATAGATTCTATGATGGCCGCATCTTCCGTTGGGTGAAATATTGGTTCAAAGCTCAAAACGTCAAGACGAAAAGCTGACCGAAGAGATCATGCGCTTTAGCAGACACATTGCAGGGTCTTCGCGAATCGCTGCGGCATGCTTGTGCAGTAACTATTCAAGTTTGTCGATGTCAAGGACAGTTGCCCAGGTCTTGCTGGTTATAGAAGATTTTCAGCCTAGACTGATGAATTATGTCAAGGCTCTCGGCGTGAGCAGTCTAGTGGTTTTGGCGGTCGACAAATGGGTTTTCGAAAGGGATGTGGACAGGGGTCTTCTGGGTGAAGCTCTCGCGGGCGGACTGATTTTTCCGTACAAGCCAATGGTCAATGAGGAGTATTTGTACCTTCAAGAAATCATGCTGAAGAGACGCCTCATCCTAGAACTTCTCCAGAGCCTCGTTCTGGACTTTCCAGAGCTTTCATACGAGTTCTACATAAAGCCAGAGTACTTCATGTTCGAGACTTGGCTGACGAGGGCCAGGCTTTTTCCACCCATGCTCGATTCCTTATCAAACCTTGTCAAAGAAGAGAAGGGTCTCCAACAAACTCTGGGCGGGTTTTTGGACGCTCTGAAGAAGCTGGAGGAAGACAGATATATCCGCCTTTCCGAGGGCTATGTGAAGATTTCAAAGGAGTTCGTCGATAAAGCGAGAACTCGAAAGGTTCGGTTCACAAGTCTTTTGAAGACAGGGCATAGGGCGCTTTTTGCTTCCTTGTTGGGGATGCTTCCGCAGATGTTGAATGTTCTTTCGCAGAACACTGAATCACTCTTCAGCTTTCAGAGAATTCTCAAGGAAGGCGCAAGGGCTGGGATGCCAATCGACGACCCGAAGAACCTTGTGTACGTCAAGACTGCCAGTGGCCTTGTTCCATTGGCGAACAGGATGGACATTGGAGCCTTTGCCAGAAAAGTTCTCAGGGCAGACGGAAGCGCCCAAATCAAAGTCGCGAGCATCGGGGGTATCTTGAACGATGTTTACCTAGTGAGTGCCAGTATTGATGGCAAAGAGAAAAGGGTTGTTGTAAAAAGGTTCAGAGACTGGTCAAACTTCAAATGGTTTCCTCTCACGCTGTGGTCTGTCGGAACTAGAACCTTTGCTGTTCTGGGAAGTTCAAGACTTGAGAGAGAATGTGCAATAAACCGATTGCTTCACTCAGAAGGTTTTGCGGTGCCAGAGCTCTTGTACGTGAGTCCAAATGAGCGTTTGGTTTTTATGGAATACGTTGTGGGAGAAGACCTCAGCAACGCAGTGAGAAGAATCGCCGTTTCAAAGAATGATAGTGAACTGAAGAAGGACTTTGAACTGATGGCAAAGGTTGGCAACTTGTTCGCCAAGGTTCATGCGCTGGGTGTTTCCTTAGGCGATACAAAGCCCGAGAACGTTCTGGTTGACAGAAAGGGCGATCTCTACCTCACTGACTTGGAGCAGGCCGGCCGAAACGGAGATAGAGCGTGGGACGTCGCAGAATTCCTATACTATTCTGGCCATTATATTTCGCCGTTTGCCGACGCGCGTCGGGTGGAACTGATGGCAAAGGCATTCATTGCAGGCTATTTGCAGGCTGGCGGAAACATCAAGACGGTCGAGAATGCGGGCAACGCGAAATACACGAAGGTCTTCAGCGTGTTCACCTTTCCACACGTGATGCTCATTCTCTCGAATGCATGTAGAAAAGCGGAACAATTGAAGGAATAGGCATGGTTAAACAAGAAGCGACCCTTAACTTTCTACGGCGGAGTGAGCGAGATCGGCGGCAACAAAATTCTGCTCAGAGACGGAGACACGAGAGTTTTCTTTGAGTTCAGCATGTCCTTCAGCATGAAAAGACAGTTCTACTCACCGCCCTTTCTCTCACCCAAGAGCGAGAAAAGCTTGCAAGAGCTTGAGATTTTACCAAAGCCTGACGGCATCTACAAGTTGGACAGCAGGCCGCCGGAAGTCGACGCTGTATTCGTTTCTCACCGCCACTTGGACCACTCAACCTACTTGTCCTTCATAAATCGTCAAATCCCTATCTACTGCAGCGAAACAACACAAACCATTCTGCAAGCTCTGGGCGAAACGTGCAGAACCGACTTGGAGTTTTGCGTCAAGGACATCCCCTTCAAATCATTGAGAACGGGAGGAAAGCTGAAAGTTGGCAGCCTAGATGTCCAGCCAGTTCATGTAGACCATTCTGTGCCAGGCGCATATGGCTTCGTAATCAACGCATCCCGAGGCACGGTGGTGTACACGGGAGACTTTCGAATCCACGGCGCCAAACCGGAGATGACCCGTGATTTTGTGGACAGGGTGTGAGAAGCAGAACCCGTAGCGGTGATCACTGAAGCCACGGACATGACCGGTGCGTCGATTTCCTCTGAAAAAGAAGTTGAAGAAAAATTGAACTGTATCGTCAGCGAGGCAGAAGATATTGTGCTTGCCGAGTTTGCTTAGCCGATGTTGACCGGTTGAACAGTTTCTTTCGAATCGCCAAGAAGAATGGGCGGTGCCCAGCTGTCTCACTCAGACAAGCCTGCCTGTTGGAAGCACTGCGAACTGATAGGGGTTCAAGTGTCCTGAACTTGAATGATAAGAATGTTCTGATCTTTCGAAAGTCGAAGGAAAGACGCGATAAATGGGAAAGCCAAGTCTTAGAACAATACGCGGGCAAGGTCATCGACGTGTTCGAAGCTCCGAAGCAACAGTGCAGGGTAGTGTTAGGCTTGTCTCCCTACGATTTCGAAGAGCTCGTCGAAATCCAGCCGCAAGCAGGCAGCTGCTACGTTCTATCTGCGTCGGAACCCTTCAACGAGGAAATGGAGATTGACTTCAAAAGGCTCGCCAACTGGCTGGATCATTACGGCCTGCCTCAGTACCACGTACACGTTTCAGGGCACATAATCCCTTTGCAGCTCAAGTCTCTTCTAAAGGAAATGGACGCGGCGAAAGTCTTCCCTATACACACAGAAAATGCTGAATTGTTCGGCAGGTTCATGCGAGACTACCCAAGAAATCGAGGAACCTACCGCAAACACACAGACAACACCACAAGAACAAGCAATACTTAACGCACTAATCCCAATGGAACAAGAAATACCCGACAAACGACAATTCCAAAACCAAAAATACCGCCTCCTAAGGCTTGCCAAAAACGCAAACATCCTAGACCAAAAAGCAGTCACTACATACATAACAACACTAAAAAGAAAAGACCAAACAACAGCATCAAAAGGATACCAAAAATGCCTATTCACAACCTACTCACGATTTTGCAGACTCAACCAAATACCATTCTACCGACCAAGAATGAAATGCACGTACCCAATACCGCTAATACCAACAACCGCCAACATCGAAAAAATAATAAACGCCTCAACCCGAAGAGGAGCAACAATCTTCAAAATAATGGCAGAAACCGCCGTAGAAGGAATGGAACTACACAAAACACACCGAAACCAAATAGATGCAGAAAACGGAATAATCAGCATCAAAGGATGCAAAGGACACACAAACGGACTATACAAACTAAAAACAACAACAGCCGAAATGCTCAGACAATACCTAGCCAAACACCAAGACCCCTACCCATTCCCAGACCCAAGAGCCATGAGCGAATGTTGGCAATACTACCGACGAAGAGCATCAAGAAAACTATGCGAACCCGAACTGATGAAAATAACTCTAAAAAGCCTAAGAAACTACGCAGGAGCAATATTCTACTACGGAAAAGGAAACAAAGACCCAATCGCAACCCAACGCTTCATGCGACACACACGACTAGACACAACACAACACTACCTACAAGCAATCATTATACCCGAAGATGAAGAATACACAACAAAAACCGTACAACTCGGAACACCAACAACACTAAAAGAAATCACCGAGTTATCCGACAACGGATACCAAAAATTCACAGAAGCCGACGGATACCAAATATTCAGAAAACGGAAATGAGGAACAAAAATGAACAAACCAAAAACCGACTATACACTCGTGGAAATCAACGGAACAAACTACCCAATCGGAATCCGAATACTAGAACCCAACGAAGAAATACCACCAATCCAAAGACCCCGCAACACCACCAAAGCCATACTAATAAAAGCAGGCTTCAAACACGTCACAGAAACAGGCAAAAAACGCAAATAAAAAGTTAAGCGCACACGCTAACAACAAACAAAAACGGGCCACATGCCATCAGGCACACAGATTAGACACCAAATGTATCAGGCCACACAGATTAGACACCAAATGTATCAAAACGCCTAAAATTACGAAACTACATATATCAGGCGTAACAACAGATACAACGAATCAAAATCAACACGACCAGACACAACGTATCAAAATCACACACCATGACGACAACGCCCTAAAAAATCGGGACAAACAACAACACTACACCGAACTACACCGTTAAGCAAAGCCAAAAACCCGAATCAAGGTAAACCAAAACAACCCTCTCAAGCAGTAACCAAAACACCTAACCATGCTCAAAAATATCAAATGAAACAACAAATAACAATAACAATAACAATTACACCAACGCATCAGGACAAACAACCCACTTGAGAACACAGAAACTGTCATCCACCTTAATAACACCAGAAACTGGAATCCACTTAACGCTAAAAACCAAGACCAACAGGCCAAACAACAACAACAAAAACCAAATCCCTTGGAGCGCAACAAAAAAACACCCAAAGGCATTGGAGCGCAACAAAAAAGCGCAAAAGCCATTGGAGCGCAACACAGAAACCCAAAGGGATTGGAGCGCAACACAGAAACGCCCACTGCAGAAAAACCGCACTCAGGCTCCCTGAAGGGAGCCAAGGCATCATGGGCGCGCAAAGTACGCTCCACGAAAAACAAACAAAACGATGCAATCCAAGAATGGCAAACGTTCCAGCACAGCTCCAAACACAAAAACCAAATAATTGAAAACACAACAGACAGACACTAAAACTTGAACACACAACACAAACAGCCAAAAATACCAAGACCAAAGGCCAACCACAACAAACAAACGAATCCAACGATTCAAAACAACGTCAACAGACAACACGACAAAGCCAACACCAAAACTAAAACAAACGAATCTAACAATTCAAACAACAAAGGCACCTTCTAACGAAGAACACCAACAACAGACAAAATAACAACACCACACACAGTTCTATTTAATCAAGCTGATTCATTATGTCGCGCTCAGCTCCGCCTCGCGCTCCAACACAAACAAAAACAGACAAACACACAAAAACAATGATGAACCTAATCATGCTAACAAACAACAAAAAAGGAAAGAAGGAAACTATTCACAACTCAACACGGAAAAGTTGGACCCAAACACCAGACACCGCCAACTTACCATACCAAAAACCCTCACTCACCCGAAAACCGACATACCTAGGAACCTCCTCACAAAACCTCTCACAAACATCATCATCCGACTCATAAGCCTCACCAAACACAGTAAAACCCACAGCACCACTCCGAACACACTCCCAACCAATACGTTGACAAACCTCACCATCAAAACAACACGGAGCACAAACAGGAACCTCCTCACCAAACCGATTAACACGAGTAACTACATTATCATTCTTCAGAACAATCACCTCCGCAACCTCCCATCTAAAACAATCTTACTAATCTCAGAAACAACACGCGCACAACCACCACGACAAAACCGACTACCATCAAAACTCCAACCCAAATGCAAAAGATAATCCGCCTCAGAAACAAACACACCACCACAAACCCGACAACAACAAAAACCAGAATTACCCTTCACAGAAAACCCTCCAGCAACCACAATAAAAAAAGGGAAAATAGTGTTCCATCAGCATCACCATCTAACCTATCTTCCTACCGAAACGGTCACGCGAAACAGGAACCCAATTCTCCACGCCTCCACCATCTACCAAATCGTCGTAAAAAGAACCATTAACACCACACTTAATCCGAGCCAACACATCAACATCAGAGCCAACATAACGAAACTCCTCAAGCGGACGCTGGCACAATGGGCAAAGCTCCTTAACCATCTTCGGCGTAACATGCAAACCACGATACGACGCAACGCCCCACCAAGTCAACAAACGAGCACCCTTAACCCCAACAGGAACACTCGCATGAGCCAACTCGTAACTTATTGTCTTACGAATACTCCGACGAACCTCAGCCCGACCTGAAACACGGTCACGAGCAACCTTGATAATCCAACCCGTCTTACCATACTGCTCACGAACCTTAGCCTCGAACCCATGGCAGCCCGAACAGGCCGAAACACTAGCAAAATCAACTTTAGGACAGTTTCGACAATTATAACCACCACGAATCCAACCAAGATTATGCACATGCGGGCCATAATACCAACCCCGACCCCTAGTGTAACGGAAAGCGTGAACAACATCACAACCACCCAAAAAACCAACACCCTTCAAAACCTCACGAGACAAAAGCTTCAACTCACTACCATCAGTAACATGATAAAGCTTCATAGGAACAGAAGTGATAACATGTTCGACAAGCCCAAAATGCTTCGAACCCTCATTTAGCCTTTCCTCAGCCCTCACACTCTCACGAAAAGCAACGCGACGGTAACACTCAGGACATGAATAACGGTCACACGAGTGCCGCCCATTCTTCATATACACCTTACCCTCAGCATGAACAATTTTACCCTCAGCATCAAAATGGTCATGATGGTCTTTAACATTCAAACAACCTTTAAAAACACCAAATTGACCACAATTATCCTTCGTAACAGAACCCTTACCGACTAACGTCAGACCTTTATAGTAAACCCACATCGCAGCCGACTCAACATCAGCCGAAGCATGTTCAATCTCATTCTCCTCATAAACTCGAATAGCCTCGGAATCGTCCACCATGTCCCTAACGGCTTCACCGTCAACAAAACGACCAAACTCATCCAAAAACAACACCCTCCGTAATACGCCTACAACACTCGGTAAACCACACCCCAACCAAACCCGAACATCGCAGACGTACTACGGAAAAAAACATCGTGGAAACAAAACATTTTGAAAACAGGCTACTCAACAGTAACCACCTTCCTCGGAGTAAAACGCAAACCGCCCCTACGAAGTGGACAAGCCACAACTTTACCATTAGGCTCAACATGCGTACAAGAACCCGACTCAGAAACACACCAACGCCTAAAGTCAAAACGACACGGTCTAGTCAAATAAACCACTCCCAACTAGAAAACCTAAATGGAACAATTTTCTAGGGAATATATTTGTCTTCATACCACTTACCTCTTGGCACAACGCCCACCCGCGCCAGCAAAAGAAGAACAACTAAGAACCTAACCAGAACAAAACCACAAAAAACCACCAAAACCAACAATTCAACTTAAACCGCACAGAGAACTCAAACCCCAAGCAGCACCACACAGCAGACCAAACAGAGTCTCAAAATCACTCAATCAAACATAAACATCACAACAGTTCTTCCTCTGCTTTGCGCTCAGGCGAACCTTGCGCAATATCTAACTAGCAAAACAACTATAAAAATCCATCCAAATATGAAAAGTCACGAAACGCACACAGAAACGCATGTCAGTCCTCGAAGACATAAGCCTTTCCCCTTCGCAAAAGCTTCAGGGTGCGCCTCAATCGCAATTTTTTACTGAAACAAAATGCCATACACGAACCTCGCAATCCTAAAAAATTGCTCATTCGGGAAAGGCATATTGTCTTCTCGTTCACAAAACGAACTAAAAGGAAGGTGCTCTGCATGTGCACAACCCAAGAACAATGCGAGTATAAGCCTAAACTCGCTAGGCAACCAACAAAAAGAACCCTAGAAGAAATCAGATACGGCCAACTATGGGCCGAAATCGAACTACCAAAACTCTTAACAGAAACAAAAACCACACCAGAGGAGGTGAAACAATGAACAAACAAGAACAAACACAAGATACGTGCAACATCAAACTTAGTCAACCAGATAAGACAGGTTCATGCGAGACCTTAAAGGAAAAGTGGTCCTCGTCGAGAAAGGAAAAGAGTACAGAATCTAAAGCAATACTTTGGTCTATTCATCAGATTAGAAAATCAGAAGTGGACTTTGGGTTGTCAGCCAAGGTCGACGATCGAGCCACGGGGCAAGCTACCGGGTATCTCTCTCATGATCATCAGGGCTGCACCTACGCTTGTTCTGATTTCAACGGTCAGCTTGCTGTATGATGCCAGCGCATACGTGTCTCCTAGGTTTATGACGAGGTATGCCTTTGCGTTTTGCTTGAGAGTGGTGTCAGTAGCGAACTGACTGTTGTAGATGAAGCAGGTGGCGTTCGGAGCATTGGTCACGCTCGCCATTAAGTTGGCAATGTCTGTCTCATTCGACGTCACCGCCCCACTGTAAATGTTCGCAAGTGAAAAGTTCCCTCCTTCCACTGCAACAACAACAGTGTGCACAGCCAGGTCCACGTCCTCTTGGCCCACGGCCAGCTTCAGCGGAATTGCAAGATACGTTACGTTCCCGTTGGAGTTTGTTTCACCTGTTACAAACCCGTCAAGTTCAAGGGCGCTGGTAGCTTCCTTGATGCCCTTGTCAATAGTTGATTTAGCTGTTTGAGACGCGTAAAAACCCATGTTTATCACAACGTAGGCTAGGGCTGCAGCGATCACCACGAAGGCGATAAGCACGATTGCAGCCTCTATACCTACGATGCCTCGGTTTTTTCCACCCCTACGTTGCAGCCTTTTTCCCATCGTGTCCCACTCGGTCACAACTTTCTGTTCGCAAATAGAACAATGAAATTTCGCTCTTAAACCTTCTTTCCTTAGAATAAATAGTTTGATTCGACTCATTACATTCGTATGTTCAAACAAGAGCTACTTTTCTGTCTCAGAAAATTAACTAGAACTACCTATTTGCAAGTCTTGTTCTGAATCAGAACGTGTTGCTTAGGGTCGATATGAAATGTGTAGGAAGGTTTCTCAGTCCACGAATTGACCTGTCGTGAAATGAGGCAGAAGACCCTAAGAAACGCTGGGCGCGCCACCTGAATTCGTGAGGCAGCCGTGAAATCCTCCTTGTTTGCTGAGAAGACCCTAACCGTGTTGATGGCAAGATCAAACGTTGCCTAGGAGCCTGAAAAACGCAATATCTGCCTTAGTCATTCGCTTGTGTGAGGCATGAACTGCCATTTTTCTTGCTCAGCGTACATTTTCCTGAGTATTTCTGTTGCTTTTTCTCTGTCCAACGAAAGAAGAAGCTTCGCGATGTGTTTGCACAGTTTCTTGGTTGCCAGAACTCTCTCCCAATCAGCGCAATCGTGTGAAATCGTTGCAGCTTCTACATTTATGACTATATGGTAGTCTCTAATTACAGCATTGATTCGACTCGCATTCTGCTCTCGGATGGTTAGTTCACCGTTGTCGATCTGTTCAGCCCTCCGCAATCTCTCCGATGGAACGAAATAGTGAATCAGACTCTCAAAACTCATATCTCTAGGTTCAACAAAGCTTTCCAGCGTAGAACTCTTCAGTTCGGCTGAACTCTGCAGATATTTTTCGATCTTGTTCTTAGCATCAGCCTGTTTCGCGTTTATGTTTCCAATAATTTCCATGACTTGGAGACAGTTTTCAACAGCGTAGCCGTGGTAATGGTTGTTGAAATAGCCAAATATCTTTCCGACTTTTCCGGCGACATCCTTTACTTTCGGTATCCATGGTTCGAGCTCCTGGACGGAATAGCGGTAGTCGTACCACGGTCTTTGGCCGCGTCCGTGCCATCTGAAATATGCGATGTCTGAAGTTAGATGGATATCTGAAGGGAGCAGAGGTTCGTCGACGATTGTGTAGGCAACGCGATATTTCTCGAGCAGACTCCAAGTCTCACTTCTCATCCAAGACTTTTCTCGAAACTCTACGGCGAACCTCACTTGGGTGGGGAGTATTTTGAAGAAGCTTTCCAGTTCTTGAGGTCGATAATCAAACTTTGGCGGAAGCTGAATGAGTATGCACCCGAGTTTTCCGCTGAGAATAAGAGGCTCCATGAGCTGAATGAACCTCTCTAGATCATGTTCTGCCCCTTCGTTTAAACTCAGTTTCTTATCGTGCGTGATGAGCCCAGGCAGTTTCGCCGCGTAGATGAAGCCTTCAGGCGAGTATCTCGTCCATCCCATGACTGTGCCTTTTGATGGGTATCTGTAGAAGGTAGAGTCGATTTCAACCGTTTTGAAGATCTTAGAGTACGCGCGAAGCTTACTCTTGTCCATCTTCGTGTAGAACGGGCCGACCCATTCGTTGTAGCTCCATCCTGAAGTGCCTAGAAGGACGTTATCGGGAATTGAGGCCAAACCGTTCATCTCATCACACGTTCTAACCTATCGGCGACTTCGTCTAAATCGTTGTAGGTCGCCTCTGGCAGCTTCTCCAGCAGGTTTTCTACGCGGATTCTTTTGGTTTCGGTTAGATCAAAGATTTTCCATCCTTGGCTGCGTATCAACTCTTGCTTTGTTGATGGAAATCTTGCATCTTCGCTCAGAACCTCTTCGAGCGAATCTAAGCCCGTCGACCTTGTAACCATCGGAAACTGCCCCGTTTGCTTGTAGGTTTTGAGCCTCGCTGCGTCCTTGTACATTCTAACAAAGTGGAAGCTCATAACTATCTTTTCGGACTTTCCACTTGAGGCTTTTTTGTCTATTTCTACAAGTTCCTCATCAGTAGGCTGGTACACATTGTGTTTCCCCTTTCCGAAAAGTCTGGTGTAGAGCATGTCAGATTCATACGCCGGCATCTCGGCCCTTGAAAGGTCCGTGCAGTGGACAATGTTGTATTCTTGCATGGTCTTGAGCAATTCAGGAGGAAGCTGTGAGGATCTTACCCCTCTGATTTCGAGAGCTAGCCGAAGCTTTCGGAGACTCACTGAGGAAAGTAGACTGTGAAAATTCGTGATTGACGTCTCAGTTAGTTCAAAAGAGGGCGGCACTTGGAGATGCATGACCTCGGCGTCCAGCGTGCTGCATATCTGGTTCATGCGTTCAAATGCTTCAAACGTCTCCTCCACGGGCTGAAGCTTGTACAGGTGCGTTATTGATTGATGTGCTCTGACTGAAAACTTGAAATCCGGGGGAACATGTCTTCTCCATTTCTCAACCTCTTTCAGTAGGGGTATTTGATAAAAAGTAGAGTTGACTTCCACAAAATTAAAGATTCTTGAGTAAGCCGTCAGCGATCCGAGCCCCGGAACTCGAAAGTATGCCCACCCACCCGTTCCGATCAAATACTCTTTAAAAGTTCACCACACTCCTGTTCTACTCAAGATTACGCAGCCAAGCAACAGTAATCTTCCACTCAAGTCCAACGCACGCATGAAACGCACATGAGCCATCCTTCTGTTTGATCTGCGATTTTCAAAGGGAACCCGCGGGATTTATGCCTTTTTCGTACGCATCAATCACTCAGCTCACGCATTTCAGCGAAAGGTTTCTCTTAGGAGTTGGCACAGTTTTCCCGATTTCCTCGAATCATATTTGGATCTTATGGTGGATCTAGGGGTATGGTACACCAGCGCACGCATATCGAAGGCTGGAGAGACTTTTTAGAGTATCTTTGTTGGTGAGAAATCCTAATGGATTTGGAGAAGATGCTGATGGGTTCTCGAACATTTGCCATCGAAGGAACCAGTTTGCCCAGCCTGCTTTCTAGCCGATATGTATACTCGTGTGATGGATGTCTTTAGCCCAGAGCGGGAGAGACAGATCCTGGAACGCGCTGCATTTGATTGTTGATTTGAACCACGAATCCTAAACTCTCAGCGTATGTTTTCCAGTGTAATTGTATGTTTTTTAGTCCATCACTTAGCCTTTCTGAAAAGCATACGGTTTGTGTTTGGGTTGTTGCAGATATACGTCCATCCTGATTCTATCAGCTTCCCAGCTTCTTCGTCAGTGGCGACGGAGGCGAAATAGAACCTTTCGTCCTGTTGGGGTCTGAGTTGTTCCGTCCAATGCAGATATTTCTCCGTGTTCGAAAAGTGCTTATGGCCCAGGTTATGCTGAACTTCTAAGGCTGATATGCCGTTGAGAATGTCCGTCGTGGCCCTGACGTGCCTGAATGTGTGAAAGTGAATCTTGATGAAGCTGGGTCTTACGTTCTTGTCAGCCACTCTCTTACGCTGGATATGGAACTCCTGACAGTACACGCCGTTCTTAGGGTTGAATACATACGTGTCATATTTGCGGGGAAGACTGTTCAGCAGGTCTATGAGGGTTCTTGAAACTCTGAGCCCGTACCTGGGAAGACTGCCCTTCTCGGGGTGAGTGATCGCAATCTTGCAGCTTTCAAAGTTGATGTCCGTCCATTCTAGCTTGTGAGCTTCTCCCCGGCGACATCCAGTTTCTAGCAGCGCACGACAGAATATTCCTAGCCTCTTGGAGAGTCCGGCGATGAACAGAAAGCAGTCTTGTTCTGTTGGGATGTAGGGCATTTTCGGCTCGTAGTTGACTTTGATAGGCTCCCACTGGATCCCGAAGAGTTTGCAGTATGATTTGTATGACTGGACGAGTAACCACTTCGTAGGTGTCGGATAATTCTTTACCGCTAGGACCGTTTCGACCGTTTCTGAGGTGTTCAGGTCTGCTCCGTCACGCATAAGTTGGGCTAGATGCTGTATTCGAAGCTTAATGGTGCTTGGCTGTAAACCGCGTTTGAGACATTTCCATTCGAACTGTGCTAGTATTCCTTCCTTATCTCCCGCAACCTTCACTATGGTTGCAGATGTCAAGTTTTTCGTTCCTGGCCAGGATACGCACACTTGACCGCCCCTCTCTCTATCTTTAATCGTTTTTATTTTTTTATGTCCAAAACTGAACCTAAGACCGCAAGCACGGCACAGGTAACGCTGAGTCTGAGAACCATCACTAAGCTGTCGTAAACCATCTTTGTAAAGAAGACTTGAACCACATTGAGGACATTTTCGGGGTCTGGACGACTGTTGCGGCTCGTTTTGGCTTACGAACTCCCCAGTAGTTTCGCCGCTTATGAAGTTAGTTGCGTTGTGGGAGACAGCCATTCCAAACCCCTCACTTGAAAAGTCAAGCCTCACGTTTCATTCAACGGTGCTCTCCGCGTATTTTGGCTAGTACGGACTCTATGGTGTCGTCTATTCCGTTCTCACGTCTGAACGACTGAATCTCATTCACAACTTCGCTTCGTTTAGCGTCAAACTGAGATAGCACACTTTCTCCAAGCCCATTCCAATGTTCGCCACCGTAGAGCAAGGCGTCTTCATAGATTTTTTGGGCTTCCACTGGATTCATTAGAAGGGCGTTAAGTTCAACTTTCCTTCGACCAAACGCTTTAATGTAGTTCTGAACATAAGGCAAGTGAAAATGAGCATGGTTAGGATTCCCTAGGTCTTGGCCACTTGACGTTATCAGGTTGTTTATCCAAGGCAAGGCCAAGTTTTCAATCTGAACATGAGTCAGAGCGAACCTTTCAATAATCAAATCTCGCGGATCGTAGCCATGCGTACCGTCGGACCAAACATGATGTTGAACGTCCTCAAGATTCTTTCGCAAATTGTCATACTGATAGACTCCTGGCGGATCATGATCTGTGCCGACCATAAGCACACATTCCAAACCCTTTTCTTCAGCTTCCTTGAATCGTCTACCATATTCATCCCTCTGAAACTTGCTGGACCATCCCTTAGTTGTGGCAATAGGAACATGAAAGCGGGAGCTAGTCGGCAGCCAGAGAGTTTTCAAGTCTATCTTTTCCACGATACATTGAATATAGAAACGCTCACCTTCCCACCAGTCAGGAACATAGTATTTCTCCGCGTTCTGAGCTAAAGACAACAATCGACCCAAATACTGAACGGGTGTTATGTCGTGCGGTATTTCAACACATGAAAAGGCTCTGCTCTCATCCTTGGCTAGAAAATCGCAAGGAATATAGCCCAAGTCCTCGGCTTCATGTATCAAACGCTCGGCAAGGTCAATGTCATCTTTCGTTATCAAGCCGAACCCAGCCAACTGATAGCCCCATCCTCTAGCCGATACTGCGAAACCGATTCTGTCACCCAAAGCTTGCACGTTGTCAGAAAATCGTCGTAGCATGTGCAATCGGTCTAACGACTTGCCTTTTGGCAATTCAATATGAACGTCACTGATGTTTATCTCGCTCATCTAAATCGCCTTCCGCAACCGAACCATGTCGGCGGCGTAAGCGTCATAAAGCCGCTGAATGTCTGTTAGAACGCCATTCCGAACTAGCTCAGGCACTTCGAGACTTGCCAAAACTTCAGCAACACTCATAGACCTAGGAGATTCACCCTCACGTTTCTTAGACGCAAACAGTTTCTCACGGGCCTGAACAAAAGACAGCTCACCTTTCTGCATGGCCTCGAAAATGCCGGGATCCTCAAGAATCAATAGCCGTTGAGCCACATAAGATCGCGACTTACCGACGTCTTTTGCGATTTGTTCTTCCGTCTGTCCTTCGTCGGTCCGAGCCCTAAACTCTAAAGCCAATTCACTATCAGAAAGGTTTTCTCTATGAATGTTCTCAGCGATTCTTCTATTCGCAATTTGCCGTTTACTCTTTTTTTTTCTCTATGACAATACAGCGTATGCTTTGCCAGTTCAGAAGTGCAGCAGCCCTAAACCGTCTTTCGCCCTCTTCAATCTCGAATAAAAACTCTTCATTCGGAACTCGATAAACGATAATAGGCTCAATGAGGCCGTCTTTTGCCATGCTGGAGGCTAATTCTCGCAGTTTTTGTTCGTCAAAGACTTTTCTCGGTTGATTCGCGTCTACCCTAACTCTATCCAACGGAATTTCGATTATTTGTTCTGATTCGTTGTTGCTTGCGCTCATGTTCTAAATCCTCATTGAGAATCCAAAAAAGCCGAGAACGCCATTCTGAATATTGCCTTGGCATAGAATTGAACCCAAGAGAAAAAGTGTTACGGCGTAACGCCCTAACACGGTGAAGTTTTTCTTACCTCTAGATATGAGAAAAACTGAAGCCTTAGCCTTGATGTCTGGCGTTATGCAGTCCATAGGAAGCGTCAGAATCTCAGTCTCAACCATGAATCTCAAGCTTCCTTCGGCATAGATGAACCTGCAGGATCCAAATCAGAAAAGTGAAGCACGTTTGCTGACGCAAGAATAGGACGCAAAAGGTCTATTGCAGAGCGCATTTCGACGTATAAGAGGACGTAATACTTGGCTCTCTGTTTCATGTTTTCACCTCTGGCGTAGGGACCTCTTGTTCATGGGCTTTAGTAGTCAGGACGGACAGTTCTTGCAGCAATCTCGTTGCAGCATATCGGTAGAAATTAGAACGGGTCATCCTCAACTTTTTGCGCGTCTCTTCAATTAGAGAATCCATGTCAGTTGAAACCCAGAATGTCCGACGCTTACCTTTTGAGTTTATCACTTCATCACCTCAAATCATACGTAGTGCTAAAGTTGTGCATAACTCTTTTATAGTTTATCGTGCTAAAGTCATTCGTAAAGTTATTCAGAAAGGTTTTGACCATGCGAGGTTTTGGAGACGATCAGATAACAAGGACGAAGAAAGCGAAAACTACTGTTCTCCAAGCTTTGGAAGACGGAGAATGGCATAGGTTCAATGAGATAGTTGAGATAACCAAAATGAGCCCTGCTACCGTTTCAAAATACCTCAAAGGCTTCAAGAAAGAAGTCGAGAAAAAAAGGGACCTGAGAAGTGGCAAATATCCGATCCCTGTATCCTACAAGTTGACAGACCTGGGCCAGAAAACATTGGCAGAAAGAAAAACGCTCGACCACATTGAAACACCAAACAAGACCTTCTTTGAGGCTGAAAACAAAAACACTCTTCCTGAGATGCTGTTAGGGGCTCGACAAGATATTGCCCAGTTGATTCCTGTCAAGTCATGGTATGATTTGAGTCCAGAAGGCAAGGTATTCATTGACACTCTGTTAGTTTTTGATGAGGAACACAAAGAGAAAATGACAGCAATAGTGAACGAGTTGAAACAGAGAAAAGAATGGCCAGAGATTTATCTGGGAACCTTATGCTCAGAATTCGTTGACCTTTTTAAGAGCGTCATCAGAACTGCCGACAACACTGAAACTGCCAAACAAAGGGAAATGTGTGAGAAGACAGATCTAGTTCGAGTGCGAGACATGATATTGGAAGAAAAGAAGGCCTTGAATTTTGAGGCTACCTTACTGCTTCATTTCGACGGCAAAAAAGTTGTTAAAGCAGTAAATTGGGAAAAGCTCTTGCAGAATGTCGAAAAAGGAGACAGCATAATGAACCAAGGGTATAACGAATACAAGGAAGCTATAAGCAAGCCAGGCCTTGGACGGAAAAGCTGGACAATCGAGACGGCAATCATCGACATAAGAAACACAGAAACAACTGAACTCCCGAACTTCTTAACAAAGTCTCTTAAGGTTTCTCTCCCTGAAATAGAGAACATTAGAAAAGACCCCTGGAACGTTCTGAACAGTCCATCGAAGCTCAAAGAAGCCCTCGTACAAAGGCTCACAGAACGCATTGCTGTCACGAAAGGATTCAACCACGATCAACATACATATTTGCCCCCATCTAAAGATGAGATCAGAGAGGCCAAGGCTGAAGTCAGAAAAACAATCGAGGAAATGCTCAAGGATGGAATAATAGAGATTGCCCCCCTTTACCTCTTCAAGCTGGACAAAGAAAAGGCTAAGGAAGCTCAGTCAAAAGCCCAAAAAAGTTATCCTTCTCCTTATGGCTCTTTTATAGCTCAGGCTTTCGGGTTGAATAGTGACTCTCAGGAAAAAGTCAATGATGACAACTGCAAGGGCAAGACTGACCGGTATCATCCAAGGGAACTGGCAAACCTTTCTTATGAAGGCAAAATCGACAAGGCTTCACAGAATCAACATTGACACGCTGTGTCAATGAATCATCATTACTACGCTGTGGTAATGAAGACTTCAAAAAGTTTCTTATGCTTGAGAGAAAAGAAGGCCAAGTTTCTACAGTCTTCTTAACCTTCTGTTTCCCACCAAGCTCATCCGATATGCGTGTTAAACCAATTAAGAATAGGTATTAAGTAATAAAAGGTTTGCGGTCACAAACCTGTTCTGAGAGATTCTGAACTCGGTTTTCTTTTTTCTAATAAGGAGATATACGTGTTAAACCAAAATCAACGTAGCGTCTTCTCCGATATGGAGCCAGTACCAAAAACTCAGTTTTTTAACCCTGAGAAGTTAGACCGTTGCGGCGGAAGCTGTGACCTACACGGAAACAATTTTGCCCTAGCCCTGAAAGTGTCGGCAGCTCAGAAATTGAAGGCGTACATCTTTCTTGTGGAAGCGTTTGACCTGGCGGTTGAACAAGGCAAGCTAGAAACAGCAAAAGGATTCTGGAATGAACTAGCCAAGTATGACACGGAAACCGTGAAGTCGCTGGAGAACCTAGTTCTATGAATGAGCAAGTGGCACAGCGTGACACTTTCACCACTGAACCGCACAGCTACATAAAACGCGGAAACAATACGGTTCGAGCTAGATGCATCGAGTTCATAGAAACCCTAGCCATCCAACAAACAAAAGAACTGCCAGTGGACGCTGCCAAACAACAGTTTCACAACATCATAGACCACTGGGACCGCACAACCATGAAAGCCTATTTTGGAATACAACCACACACAACCACCGAGAAGATAGACCGTGACAAACAGTATAGCTCAGGAACAAACAGCCACGCCACTATAACACTGAGAAGAACCGCAAAGGAAGTTAAAGGATACCTAGAACTGTTGGGCCTAGTTCACTATGAGAAACGCGGTCAAGTCTATTTCATGGTTCTGGAAAATTGCCAAATCATACCTGAGGTTGTGAAAACCAGTAACACTGTTGCGTCCAATGATAATTTCTCTCTCACATCTAAAGCCATTCCTAAAAACGTCGTTGTGAACCCTATGGCTAGGTCCATGCAACTGGGTTCACACATTGCGGAAGAGGGTGAGAGAGAGGGGGGGAGGATCATAATAGGAGAGAGAAATCGGTCGAGTGAAAGTGATTTACTTTCCACACCAACTAAGCTGACCCCTGAAGAATCCGCTATCCTCCACGCAAAGGTTCAGGGAGCTTGTGCCATAGTTAACGGAAACACAGCAACTAGGAGAGACTAACACGGAAGAGTACCCAAAAGGCATGATAGGCATACAAGCTCTCCTAGACGAATTGGCAGACCTTCGCGCACGATGTAAAGCCTTGGAGCTTCAGAATAAGATGCTGCGCGAGAGGGTTGAGCAACGGTTCCAGGCTACAGCTAAGGCTTTTGATCCTAGCGCGTTTGATAGTATGAGGGCTCTTATCGTGCAGATGTTCTTGAAGTTGGAGCCCACCGCTATGCTTACAATGGAGGAACTGAAGGACGAATTTGAAGTCAGGTATCCAAACATCAACAGTGCCAATATTCCCAGGCGCGTTTTTGAACTAAGTCAACCCGACGGAAAATTCGGCCATAAATTAGGACGAAAACAAGACGGTGACGTTGTTCGATATTTCTTGTGGTTGCAGGAATCGGTGCAAGTTGTTTCTGGAATGTTAGAACAAAAGCAAGAAATAGCCCAAAACCTAGAAAAAGCTAGGCTCCAGACGCGCCCTTGAAAAGCCTAACAAATTGTTTCGGAGACAGAAGCAGGACCATAGCCGAAATTGCGATAAGAGAAGTCGCAACATACGTCAAAATAAACCACCATGAAGACCCGGCAAGGTCAACACTAAAAACCATGAAAAGCTGACGCCACAACGTTGCGCTCATGCCGTCAACAGATACGTTTTCCAAGGCCGCCGTACCCATAGGTATCAAAACATGACCACTCGTTGAAAGGTAGAGAGGGGGTTGCCAGAGGTCGAAGCATCCACTGAACGCCGCCCATGAAGCTAAACCGACTCGAAGCATGGCTCCCATCCTGTTCTGTTTGTAGAGGGCAAGAGAAACAATAGCGCCGAATATGACCGAGAGAAGGATAACCCACCCGAGATTATAGAGCAAATAGGCAAAGGGGCTGTAAAGAGTCAAGAACCAAGATTGCGAACTCAGGTAAGGCACGATTAGGAAAGCCCAAAAGAAACCGAGAAACAATAGACTCGCTACGGTTCCAAGTTCAGCGCGACGCGAAGGCAACGTGACTCACAACAGAAAAAAGGGAAAAGAAGGGTCTAGTCTATTTCGACAACCTTGAAGCCCAGAGGCTCTAGTTCGCTGTTGATGTTGTGAACATATTCTAAGACTTGAGCATCAGCCTTGCTTCCCTCTCCACTCATCAATTCGCTCCGAGCTGCTTCAAAATCGCCAGATTCCTTAAGTTCGCCTTCCTCGGCTGTCTTTGCAGGAAGACCTGACTTAACTTCTTTTTCCGCATGAATCTCTTGAGCGCGTTCCAAAATCTCAGCCTTCGACGGAAGAGTGTGCTTCTTTTCCTTGGCCTCTTTAGACTCAGACACCTTCATTTCCAGCTTTTTAGCTTCCTCTTTCGGAACGACCCTATACTTGCGAACAACCTTCTCTCTTGGTCCTTGAGTCTTTGCATTTTTGGTATCGACGCCCTTGAGGTCAGTGTGTGCCGTGTCTTTGATCCAAATTTCCATAGGCACTTTTCGCTTGGCTGCTTTCGCTAAGTCTGCTGCTTGCGCTCGCTTACTCTTGTGGCTGAAAATCAAACGTCCATTAGGAGTATCAACGCCGGGAAAGTCGAGCCTATTCGGACTGTGCAACCATGCTTCAAGATTCGTCGTTATCTCAGCAAGCTTCACACGGTCTATAGCCTGGCTTCTCTTGCTTCGTTGCGAGAAGGCCATTTCAGCAACTAGCTTATCGCTCTTATGAAAATCTACGTTCCTGTTGATTCCGGGGTATTTGTCGCCGTGGCCGTGACCGTTACCGTGTAGCGCCCTAGAACCCGTAGGAAGAACTCTCCTAGACCTCAAATAGTATTCGGATGAACCATGCTTCTTTTGGTAACTCATTCTCAATCACTGATAGAAAAAAGCAGCTCAGGTTCTAGTGTCTATCAGAAGTTCAGAATCAAGCTTTTCCAAGCGTTTCGTTTCACGCTCGACGTCCAGTTTGATAACCCTGTAAACTTCAGCTAAAGGATGATGATTCTTCAGAGTGCCCATGCCTTGAAGGACACGCTCTAGATCCTCAACCAAAACCCTTTTGCAGTTAAGACTCAAAACTGGAAGAATATCGCCTAGAGTCATGTTCTTCAAGGTTTCTTCTATTGTTACCATTCTTCTTCCTCTTCAGCGTCTTCGTCCTCAAAATCCTCTTCGTCGTCTTCTTCAGGTTCATCTTTTACTTCAACAAGGTTGTTTCCGAAGCCGGGCAAGTGAGGCTCAACCTTGAAGCCATCTTCATCTTCCTCTTCCTCTTCATCTGTGGGTTCTTCCTTTGAATCCTCTTTCTCATCGCTCTCTTCTACCTCAAGCTTCGGAGTACGTGGATGCCAAACCTCTTCCTCAGTCACAACACTCACAGTTTTCCTAATGGAATTAGTATTTTCCCCTTTAGGCGATATGTACGAAGCCATCAGCCGATCAAACACGTCCTGAATCTGTTCTCCCCGGTGCTTTGCCTCAGCTCTGAAGTTCGCCCACAAAAGCTTATTGAAGCTGACGCTTGTTACCTTCCTGTCTTCACTCGACAAGTCGCACAACCTCTTAACAGAAAAATACTAAAGCCACACGTAGGTTTCCCATCAAATACTACTAGTAGAACACAGGTCCATACACCCCCACCCCAGCCATTATTTTACTATAATGCGTTCAAGAAAACTGGAAAATCGTGCGCGGGTAACTAATGACCCCCGATGTCACATCTGAAAGCATGGACTCCAGATGCCTTTTAATATAGATTAAAAATGAGCTATGAAGACTCACCTAATAGTCACTCAGAAAAAAAAGGAAAGAAAAAATCCATTATTAGCGCCCAGTTTAGCCCATGAAACACGCTGACCGACCCTCTAACTCTTAAACGATATGTGTGTACGTATGCCCCGCTAATCCCTCCCCCTACAATACTAAAGCTATATTATGACAGCGAAACAACGGAGAAGAGGAGAACGATAAGTATGAACATCGGGGGGCTCTCTCTTTCTCCATGCCCTTCCCTACCTTTTAATACCTGTTAAAAAGTTTCATCGAGAACAGTATATGTATCTGACGGAATTTTTTTGAAAGAATTTCGATGATTAAAGACTCTTGATTGGGCTTTGAAGATATGAAGGCGTCAAACACGGCTCGCAACGCTTCCAGACGCGACGCCACTCTTCAGGACCGATAGTCGTGTACGTGTTTTCCATCTTGGCCTTTCCTTTGGACCCATGCCCCATCAGCGCCTCGATGTCAGTTTCAGTTATTACACGTGCCATGTGAACAACTGAGCGAAACCCGTGTCTAAGGCTGTGAGGACTACAAGGGTTAGTCTTGCCTTGCCACTTACCCATGAACTCAATAGCCCTAGTCTTAAAATAGGAGTCAACGCTTTCGACGGACGTGTCGAACAACCTGGAATCAGGATAAAGAGTCTTGCCTTTTAAGTATTCCAAGAGAGCGTCAATCGTCCACTTGCCGCAGAAGGTCACGAATCGAACCCCAGTCTTAGAACGCCCAGCAAGTCGGAAGTCTAACAGAAGCGGAGACACCTTCCCCAGTTCCTTTTCAACATCTGCATAAGTCAAACTCAAACAATCCGAAACCGATAGACCTGATTGAAACATCAGCCTTCCGAGAGCTTGATATGCGGGAAGCTTGAACAGAACCAAGAACCTTGCCACTTCGTCAGCGTCAGCCCATTCATGCGTGAGAACTTGCACATCGTCATTGGGCATACCAAGATAATCAAGCGTCAGAGAAACCTTGCGATACTTCGCATAACCCTGAATCGAAGCCAAATAGGTTCGCGTACTTTTGGGAGCCTTACCCGACATCACAAGACAAGTCTTAAATGAGCGAAGAAGAGGCGCTGCATAATCAACCTTCTCAGCAAGTGGCCTACGGTCATCATCATCCACCTTTTGTATGAAGCTGTCAACCGAACCCTCTCCCCGAGCGCATAGAAACTTAGCAAAGAAAGACAAGGCCGTTCTGTACGTCCGACTTGTGGAAGGCTTCACCAGGGTCAAGAACAACTCGGTCTTTTCTCCCAGTTCAGGAACTCCCTTAAACTCTAACGATAACGGTTCTGTTTGATTCTCCACTGTCAAACACCTACACTAGAAAAAAGCACTTAAAAGATAAGCGTCTTCCATGCCTCTTAAAACAACACGTATATATAGGTTATTTTGTACCCCCCCACCAAATACTATAATTCTTACATACCCAGGCAAACAGAGAGTTTCAGAGAACACAGTATGTACGACCCCCCGCCTCGCAAACTCTATCTATGGAGAAACAGCCAATTTTAATTCAAGTTAAAAATGCTACCTAGACCCAACAATACATAGTCTCGTTTTTTTCAAAAACAAAAACTTTCCCTATGTAGAAACATCATCGTTTAGACCGTTCCAAAGGATACACCCGGTCAATGAGACGCGGCATCGTCAGCTATCTCTTTAGCATACATGCGCCAAAACTTCATGTGCGATGGGCTTCTCCTTCTTTTCTTCTGGTACTCCTTGAGATTTATTTCGAAGGGTTTTTTGACGATGGTGCGCGGGTTCATGTTCTTTGGGTCACAAAGGTAGTCTCGACAGATCTCTGGTTTGGTGTCATGTATCCAGCATTCAAATTGGTTCTTACCATAAGCCTTCCTCAGAAAAGGACACAAGGAAAGCTCATCACCATTCTGTGGACTGAACCACATTTCCATGTTTGCATCTTCCTTCAAGTAGTGAATGAGTTTCTCCGTATCATAAAGCAGCATATCGAAACAAGCATCATCCCAAGCAAAACAGTACCACAAAATGTCAAACTTTATTTGCTCGACCCATCTCTTGATGTCTTCCACAGTGACATCATA
This sequence comes from Bathyarchaeia archaeon, assembly GCA_049512075.1. GTDB lineage: Archaea > Thermoproteota > Bathyarchaeia > Bathyarchaeales > Bathycorpusculaceae > JBEKCD01. The sequence goes on from JBEKXL010000010.1 coordinate 27,455, forward strand.
CAAATCTCCAAGCTGAACGCAGCAACTCCCGCATCTTTCACACTTTCGCTCCATGAATCCCTCTAAGGTTATTTGATTATTTAAGAAAAAAGAAGGGAAGGCTGAGTGGTTCAGTCTTCAGTATTTTCTGAACCTGAGATTTGAGTGGCCATGTCCGGCTTCTCAGTCTTGCCTTTAGGCTTGAACCCTCTCGGTTTCGCCCCGGTCGACGGCCGCGGTTGATCGTACTGCAGGTGCTTATCGCCACACATTCAAATCAACCTCAATAGAAAAAAGCGAGCGTTCTCAACGCTTCCGTTTCTTGCTAGCCCCTCTGAAGTCAACAAAGCTAGACCATAGCCGAAAAGTGAAATGACAACTCCAACTGCCACAGCGATATATTGCGTGTAACGAGCAACTGAGACTAGACCTTGAAAGCCTCCTACTTGGTAGGCAAGGTTAAGCTCTTGCGAAGACCCGGTCAACTGTAGAATGTACCAGAGTGATTGCATGTCCAGAGGCAAGGTTTGAAAGAGAAGGTATCCGAAGAGGCCTCCGAGAACTATTGTGGCTATGGTTCCGAGGATTCGGTTTCCTTTCCCATAAACGATAAAGGCTCCTAGGGACAGGCCGAGCGCGAATGTTATGAGTACGTCAAGCATGAAGTCAATCATTCTCCCGCGACCTCTAAAAGAAAAAAGGCAAGCGAGAGGGATCATTCCGCAGGGATCAGGCTCAGGTCGTGACAATTCAAATGATTGGACGGAAGACTTTACCTTTTTCTAGGAGCCCGGTTATCCTCTTGCGTGGTCCTCTCAACGCTGGAAGAAAAAAGGGAGTCTGTATCATTGAATGGAAACAGCAGAACGGTTGGACAGAAACCCACCATCACAGCCTCAAAGAAAACTATTGCGATGTAGACAAAGGGATTCGGCCCAACAATGCCACCGCTTTTTTCCAACATGGCAGAAGGTAGAAAAGAAGCAAACTCGCATATTACCGCTATCGGACCACAAAGCAGAATCAACACATTAAAGGCTATCACTACAAGGCTTTTCAGCTTCATAACGAACCTCTAAAAGAAAAAAAGATACGATTCTTCGTTGCCTTCAATGTTTTCGTCTTCGCACAGCAACAACCGCAAGGCACACGACCCCAACCAACACGGCAACGGATATGAGGACCAGTTCAAGGTGAGCCGTTATCCATCCTTGCACATCGAAACCCCCTAGACCCGATGTCGCGCCCACTTGAATGTTCACGTGACTAACAACAGTTTGGATACCGCTCTGAAAAGTGAATTGACTGGAAACCTGAACAGAATAGTTTCCGTCCGCAACGCTGGAAGGCACAGTCACCCCGACCTGTATCGTGTTGCCAGATCCCAATGTCAACGGCAAAACAGGCCCTGTCAGCCAGTCAGCACCTGCCCCCTGAAAAGTAATCTGGGTCAAAAAGACGTTGGTCGGGGAAGCCCATGAAACAGGAATCAACGCTGTCGCTGAACCGCCTGGGGCCACGCTCACGGAACAGTCACTAACTTGGATATTCAAGCCTCCAGAACTAGGACCGCTTGGTCCTGAAGGACCAGAGGGCGCAGAAATCGAGACAGAAAACATCACAGTCGCTTGCCCAACGGTTCCAACCGTGTTATTGGCAAAATCGTAGAAAGTGTAGGAACTGCCATCTACAAAACCAGCCAAATACATGATGCCAGCAGTGTAAGACTCGTTCGAAGCATATATCCAAGCGGTTCCGTTTTTGCAGTTAAACCATTCCTGATCAATCGTTCCGCCCGAAGCTGAAAACTGGACTGGAATAGTGTCTGAAGTGTACGTGGTGTTCGTTGGGTTCGTTATGGTAACGGTAACGCTTGTTAGGGAAAACACTGGCTGCGCTGTGGTGTTTCCCGTTATCGTGAACGTGAGAGGATTGCTAGAGCCTCCCGAAGAACCGTTCACCAGCCAATTACTCCAATCATATCCGCTACTATTAGTCTCATAGATGGCTACGGTTGCCCCAGACGTGTAGTTTGTGTACGTTCCAGCAACAGGATTAGTTGCTCCACCTGTGCCACTGCTGATGGTGAGGGTAGGGTCTAGTGTCAACGTGTAATTTGCGGAGGCGAACACTCCTGCTGTCGTGTTATAGACTTTGACGTTCCAGACATACATACCATAAGCCGGGAAGGTATATGAAAAACTGTTCGCCGTATTGTTAGCTACGGCGGTCTGGTTGTTCTGCACGTTCTGCCAAGTTCCTGAGGCGTTTACCCATAGACTCGCGTTCTGAATAGTGTCTCCAACACAGATGGGAGTATAGGTTAACGTGGCAGACAGCGACGTTTGCGACGTGCTGTTTGATGGGCTGTTCAGAGTGACAATCAGCGAAGCATACAGCAGGGTAAGCGTGTAGTTCGAAGAGGCAAACGTGGACATGGAAGAATTGTAAACCTGAACGTTCCAAAGGTATGTGCCGTTAGAATTGAACGTATAGCCTATTGTATTTTGGGTGTTATTCGCTACTGCCGTAGTGTTGCCTTGAGTGGCAGCCCATGATCCAGTAACATTCGTCCAGAGAGTAGTGTTTTGGATAGTGTCCCCAACGCAGACTGGAGTATACACAAAACTTATTGCCCGGGAATATTGGGAGTAGCCGTTTGAAGGAGAGTTTAAGGTAACTGTGACATATTCGGCTGTAGTCGTCAGCGTTTTGATACCGGTGTTGTTAAGGTTGTTGCTGGAATCAGCAAACCAGTATTCCCACTGAACAACAACCCCGACTGTAGAGTTCAACGTTTTCGTGGTGTTTGCAAGGTAAGAGGATCCGCTGATATTCACAGCAGAATCGTTCACCCATGGGCCTGTGCTGTTTGTTCCAAACGTGTAATTTGTCAGGGCCACATTGTCTGCAAGCGTCACGCTAAAGTTGCAGGGATACCCAGCCACAGTCGAGTTAGTGTTCGGGTTGCTGTAGGTTGGGGCAGTAGTGTCTCCAGCGACCGCTGCCGCTTTGAAAGTTGCGATGCAACCAGAATAATATGCGCTAGAAAGCGGTGTAGTTCCAGAGTTTGCCGTTCCAGTCGAATTTACAATTTTTTCCAGATAAGCAGAACCAACATTAGTGTAGTCGCTTCCGTCAAACTGACCGAAAGCGTTTGTCGGAGCAGTTTGGTCTTTTCCGTTTGTCGTAATAACTCCAATCCACAGTTCGCTCGCTTGTGTTGTGGTTGCCGTTGTACCTGTGTCAGTGGTAGTGCTACTTCCCCCGTTTGTCGCTGTCTTGTCAAGAAAGGTAGTTGTGTTCAGTCCAGAATATTCGCAAACGTCTGCAATAGCTCCATAGTTAGGTGCTGCACTCATCGTAACGTTAAGGGAACTACTGGCTCCTGCACCTACTACGCCATACCAAATTTCAGCGTCCCATTCGCTGTTGTAGGCGTTGTTTGCCTGTTTCGTCCATGTTACTCCAGTTTCGCTTATGCTACTCACTGTGGAAGGGCCACTAGGAAACATTGAAGAAGAAATGGTCGCTATAAGCACGTTTCCCGATGTTGGAGCCGCCCCCATAGTGACGGTGACGTTGATTGTGATTGAAGTGCCTCTTGCTGGACCTTGAACCCTAACTATTCCCGTAGGAGCCCCATCAAGTTTGAACGTGGCTATGCAACCCAGCAAACCCGAAGCAGAATCCCCTGTAATTCCAGAGTTCGCCGCACCAGTGGAAGTCACAAATTTCTCCAAGTACGCCACGTTGACCTGTTGGTATCCAGCTCCATCAAACATTATGAAACCGTTGGTAGGATTCCAAGCATGGTAAGGAGGCGAAACTCCACCCTCATCGAATGTTGCTCCTATCCATAGCTCGTTTGCTTGTGTCGTTGTGGCTGTCGTGCCAGTGTCTATGAATGGCCCTGCAGAACTGTTCGTAGCGGTTTTATCTACTGGGCTGCTGCTGATTCCTGAATATTCACAAACGTCAGCTACGCCACCGTTTGCAGCGTTTCCGCTTAGGGTAACGTTTAGGGAAGCTGACGCTCCAGCACTTACCGCTCCTAACCATATTGCCAGGTCTTGCCATCCGCTAGTGGTGTCAACAGCTTGACTCCATGTTACACCCGTTTGAGATATGCTACTTATTGAAACAGCACCACCGTTACCGCGTGTTCCTATCGCGGCTATAAGCGAGTTACCTGAAGTTGGCGCTGCAACCATCGTTACAGTAATGTTAATGCCAGTGGTTGTTCCTCTTGCATTGCCCTGAACCCTCAGTATTGAACCAGTAGCATAAACAGGCTTGATTTGTCCAGCCAAAAACCCGAACATTCCAACCAAAAGCATAACGCAAACAGCGAGACCGACAAGTTTTCTACGGTTCATAATCTTCACAATAGAAAAAAGAATGGGAGAATGAACCTTCTACGCTCTGAAGGTGTACGTCACTTGATAGGAATTCTGTTCTGCATCCTGCTGTTTCTTCCGCTTGTTCGGGTCTGGACCTTTCAGCCAGGCCTCGTGCATCTGCCTAACAGAAACCTCACGACGCTCACCGTCAACCATGCTTATGCCTTCGTTTGATTCTTCTGTTTCTTTCCGCTTGTCCGGGTACGGGCCTTTCAGAAATGCTTCGCGGATCTGTTTCACAGAAACCTCGTCGTTATGGTTTTCCGATTGAGTCTCCATTTCTGTCACCAATTTCACGGATCAAACCTTTCGTCCTTAAGTATCCCACGGAAAAAAAGGGGAAATTAGAGTTTACTTTCGACCTACGGATGAAACCTTTCGTCCCCGAGTATCGCATAGAAAACCGACTTCAGGCCAAACCAGTCCATGATTTCTATGCCGGTGGTAGCTTCCACCTCAGCCCTGATGTTGTCAACCACTAAGTATTCAAGGTACTTGATTGCATTGGGATCGTGGGCTTCAGGTGTTTTTCTCAGGAAGTCCATGATTTTCCTTGGCATTCGCAACGTGACAGTTTCATATTCGACGTCTAGCTGTTTGTCTTCAGTGGGTTCTTGTTTTTCTAGGAACTGTTCAACCGCCCTTTTGATAACGTCTTCAGGCTTTTCCTTGGTTTCCTGACAGTATCTAGTGAGAAGTTTTTCTGTTAGTGGAGTCAGTTTTATTCCTGCAAAAGTTTCCATGCTTCACGCCCCCAGCTTTTTCTTGTGCTCTTTGAGAAGATCCTCAGTTATTTCTTGAACATACTCGTCAATCGTTTGGCCACGTGCCTCGGCAGCCTTTTCCATCAAGTCATAAGTCTCGTTTGGCAAAAAGACTTTCCGAACCTTGCTTCTTTGGATCCTTCCATATTCCCGGCTGATCGCATATTCGATAGTGCTAACGTCGTTTTTGACGCCTAAGTGTTCTTTGACTGCTTGAAACCGTTTCGTGTTTTCATCGTCTAATGTTATGTTCAATTTCATTCGTTTCTTTCTCCTTTTGTGTACGGTAGTTGTATAATGTTGCACGATAGGTATTTAACATTTGCGAAAGTATTATAATGTTGCATAAACGATAAATGAGTGCAAGTGATTGTGTATGTCTGGAACAGAAATGAAGCGAGTGAGAGTTTTCGCAACCATTCGGGAAGACGTTGAACAGTGGACCCAGAAGGAAGTTGAGAAAGGTAGATTCAGAAATCGGTCACACGCCATTGAGTACGCTTTGCTGCAACTCATGGACCCTGAAAAGAAGGAGGCTTGAGGTTTTGAAGAAACCCGAGGACATGAGTTTGCTTGAGGTAATCCGTGAATTACACGCTCAGTTTTTGCGTGAACAGGCCCCGATGGAAAAACGAAAGGAAGCATAGGCGCACGTGGAATAGACGCGGCCTAATTTTCACCCTACTCTCCAGTATCCCGGAAGGTCTTCTCTCCTCACGTTTCTTAAGTCTCTAACAGTCTATCGTTCTCTTCATGGAAACCAAGAATTGTCCCAAATGCGGCGGTGAAATGTCAGGAGACCGGCAACTGGGCTCGTACACAGAAATAACATTGAAGAAAGGAGAACAGTTCATAGGCGATAGAGTGCAAGCTTTCTATTGCGTCAAATGCGGTTACATCGAACTGTACCGGGAAAACAAGGAATAGCCTTGAAGGATCCCTAAGCACTTTTTCACTGAAAAACCTTAATGATTATTGCATTTGAGCAGGTCTATATCGAGGAGCCATTCTCGCAAGTTTTCTTTTTCGTCTTTTTCTAGTGCATTCAGACTTGTAGCTTTGGAACGCACTGTTTTCTTTTTCACCATTCATGCCATTCAAACCTTTTCCGCAACGATACATCTGCGACCTATAAAAACATATCTTAAGCTTTACGACAATATGCTCGAATATGCTTCAGTTAACTTCAGTTATGTTTGACTTTTTCAACGGAATACCTAGGCTTTTTCTACACAACTCTAGGGCTCCGACAGAAGAATCACGGAAAACCCCGAGTCTGCGCGGCCTCCCCTGCTAGCCGGAAGACTTGCCCCTTGAACCGCTTTTTGGTGATTTAGTGTGCAAGACAGACTCAAAAGCGGGTTTTTCTCAAAAGAAAAAAGATTGTGCAATTTGGATGGAGTTAGACAGGGAAAAAAGAGAAGATTATGCAAGTCGTCCTTAGTAGTAGTATGTTATTGTTACGGTTTCAGTTGCTCCATTGACTAAGTTGCCGTTGCCTACTTCGATTTGTATGCTTGAAGAGGGCAAAATTGGAAAGCTTGCAGTGTCACCCGCACTTACGACTATTTCTTGGTTGAAACTCACTCCATGTGAAGAGTAGATTGCCTTAACGTGAGTGCCAGCAACGCTTGAACTTTGAACCCAGACGGAAACGTATCCCGCATAACTTGCCGAAAGAGTCCACAGGGTGTATGAACTTGCTGGTTGACTTATCGTTTGATCACTCACCCAGACTGTAGAGTCGGCAAGGTTGGCAATATTATAGAAGTTTGTGTAGTCTTCGTCTGTATGATGATGGTCAGCAACATAAGAATTGTAGGTAGTAATGTTACCAGAGAGCCACGCTTGTGTTTGACTAAGCAATGTTTCGTTTCCAGCTAGCCATTCTTGAAGTTGGTCGATTTTGGCTTGGAGAGCAGCGTTTGACGAACCTGATGTTGGCGAATAACTCACATAGGCCATCACGCCTAGACTCGCCACTAGAATGATGCAGACCATTCCTAATGTTATAGCAACACTTCTTCTGACCATTTTCCTTGGTTTAGTTTCGCTTGGTTTTGTTTCATTCATTTTTAAACCCCTAGTTAATCTCCTATTGCTACACATATATGATTTCTGTTGAGTCGATGTTTGGAAGAGAAAAAAGGGGGATTGTGCGGGAGACATCTCCATCTTTAGAATCTTTAACTCTAATCAATAGGTCTTGTAGTGCGCTTGGATTCACAACGTATAAGTGAACGTAGCAACTCTTGATATTCACGATTTGAATGAATTTTCCAACACGGTCCAACCATCAAGCGCAGGTGCTCTTTCATACGTTAGGCCTAAGCTGCCTAGGGGGAGCCATTTTCCTGCAGCTCTTGGTGTTCACGGACATACTTCAACACGGGTACTTCATGGCCGTGGAGAACAATCCAGCTATCTTGTCCTTTGAAATACTTCTGACCTTTTTCTCTGCCATATACTTCGTATACATGTACCAACGCTTCATTCGTTCGATGAGATAAACGCAAAATCAACGCGTGTTTTCTGTCTTCTGGATCGAATTGAGAAACAGATAGAAAATGTTAAATAACTTCTGACCAGAAAAGCGTCAATAGGCTTGCTTGGAGGGTAGAAAATGAGAACATTGGTAAAACTGAGTTTGATTCTTATTGTATGCATTTTGACCTTATCAATGGTTTGTAGGGTGAGGGCGCAGGTTGTGGGAGATAATGTAAAGAATTTCTTCGACTCAGAGATGCCTGGCTTAAGTATTCAGGCTAACGCAACAGCGGAAACTCGGCCCGGGGGAACCCTGACAGTATGGCTTCTCATCATACCTCAGCCTGAAACAAAAGTCCACGTGGATTCCTTCAGACTCGATGTTTATGGTTTTCTGAATGGAACAGAGAGGGTTTCAATTGGAAACGTCAACGACAGCAACTTGCCAAATGAGGCGGAAAGCGATTACAACGAGACCTTCACTGTCCCAGACGGGGTTTCAGGTGTGACCTTTGGAGAGATCACGTTGACCTATTCGATAAGCCTTGGAGCCTTAGAGTTAACATTTCCGAACGCCGTGAGCGGCTTCTACATGACTCATATTGAAGACACGCTTCTCGAAAGCCTTCAAAGTCAGCTCAAAGATTTGAATGGCAGTTACACCCAACTGAAGGGTGATTACTCCAACCTGACGAACGCCTACCTTCAACTTAATCAGACCTACCTGCAGCTGCAGCAGAACTACACGTCGCTGCAAGGCAGTATGGGTATGCTTGACAGCACGAGAAGCGTGGCGGTTGTTCTTGCCATAACGACTGTCTTCTTCGTGATCTCAACGGTCTTCATGGTCATGCGTCGACCGAAAGAAAGTTGGTAGGTAATGAATTGCTTGCCAAGCGCCGCTTTATATGGAAATGTGGTCAGCGTGAGTCAACCGAACCTCGGAGCACGTGAGTTCGCTACTGTTTGTGTAGTTTCTGTGCCGCTATGAAAGTTAGCCCGTGTCGGGTCAGAGCTTCGGCTGTGACGTTGAGCGCGTCGTGTTTGTCGAGATAGTTGGTCACGAGTTTAGGCATCAATCCCTTCTCCGTGATGTCTTTTTCGGGCATGAAATAGTCCAAGATGTCTGACGGGTGTTCCCTTTTTTCCTCAGTTTCGGGTTTTCCGCCTTCGTGTTTTGCACTGATGTTTCTTACGTGGTTTGCGAGTTGCATAAGCTCATCTGTGCGGTCGTAGGGTTGTCTCACGATGTTCTTGTAGGCTTCAGTGATGTGATGCTCAATGCGGACGATGTCTTCAAAGCCAAACGCTTTTCTAACGTAAGCAGAGAGCTCAATCGTCTCGTTATTAACGGAGTTTGAAAGGTTGAACCCGATGAGCGGAGTGGAACCGTCATCCCGGCTGAAAAGTTTTGCAGTCATCAACGTCCACAGGATTGAGTAGGGATTGTCGTTTCCCAGAAACACTGAAATCTTGAATTCAATGTCAATTCCCAGTTTTCGGAGCCAATATCCCAGCAAAACCGTGCCCGAATTCGTGTTCAAGACCTGGGGAAGGCCATATTCCGTGTAATATTTGAGAAACTCGTCTACCCACTTCAACGTGTAATCATTCGGAACTCCGACTCCTCCAAAATACCCTGTGATAGTGTCCGCGCCGCCGAGATGAATGTTAACGGGTTTGCCGTCTGGCCCCTGCATTGTGCCTTTAGTGTCTAACGTTTGAACGTAAGAGGCTCCTACAACCTGCATCGCAGCTGCAAAGGCTACGACGTCGTCGTCTTCAACCTGCTCTTTTATCGAACGCACCCGTATGTAACGGGCGGGCATCAAGTTTTTCTGTGCAATAGCTCTCTTTGCCTCTTCAATAATCCATGGGAAGAAGTTGAACGCGCTGATTTCCAGTGTGACAGCGAAAGACTCGTCGAACTTTGTCGACTCCATCTTTTTTCCCAGAATTTTCTTCCGGTATTCAGGGATGCTGGTAAAGGCCTCTTCATCCCGCCTTTTCATCAGCCATTGGAGGTCCTTGACGAAGGATGATTTCTTCCTCTCAAGCCTGCCCATGAGGTTTTCAATCCTGTGAGCCTCCTTGGCTCTGCGGTTAATCTCATCCACGCCACCGTACTTCTCAACAACTTGCAGAACACCGTCGATGAGGGGATTATCCTTCTGTAACAAGAAACTGTTTATCTCCCTCAAGTTCTCTTCGTCAATCCTCAGTCTCTCCCTAAGATCGGCCAAAATAGTCACTTCCGCCTCTAACTTTTGGATCTCAAACGATTTAAACATTTCAGACCATTTGCGTACAAACCTAAATTCCGCTTTGCTTAAGCAGAAGGAAGAACTACTTCGCCGGCTAAAGAGCTGATGGTCGTCAGCTGGAAAACATGCACAAACGTTGTGGTTTTGCCATCATAAGACTCAAATGATATAAGAAGCCTTGTTCGAATAAGGCGTGGAGACTAACCATGTACAAGCCAGAGGGCATTCTCCCCGCGTTGGTGACTCCGTTCACGGACGATGGGAAAGCTGTTGACGAACAGCGGCTGCGCACTTTGGTTAACCACTGCATCGAGTTAGGGGTTCACGGGGTTGTTCCGTGTGGGACGACCGGCGAGTTTGTGAACCTCACGGACGAGGAGAAGAAGCGTGTAATCAAAATCGTGGTTGACGAAGTGAACGGTCGAGTTCCAGTGATTGCTGGAACAGGAGCAAGCGGCACAGACGAAGCTGTGGAATTGACGAAATACGCAAAGGACATCGGTGCCACCGCCGCGCTCGTAGTCACACCGTTCTACCTGAAACCAGCAGACCGCGGAATATACGAGCACTACTACACGATAGCAAACAAGGTAGACTTGCCGATAATTCTTTACAACATTCCGCAGTGCACAGGTTTATCCCTTCCCTGGCAGATGGTTGAGGATTTAGCACAGATACCAAACATCGTGGGCGTGAAAGACAGCAGCGGACAGTTGAGCTTCATCTTGGCTGTCCTCGAAAAAGTCAGGGACAAAATAAACGTCCTGTGCGGACACGACGAAGTCGTCGTGGCGGCACTCGCAGCCGGATGCTCGGGGGCAATCCTTGCAAGTGCCAACATCATGCCCGACATCTGGATTCAGATTTATGACCATGTGAAAAAGGGCGAATTACAACAGGCCCGCGAACTTCAATACAAAGTGCAGAAAATAGCGAGGATAATAGCGGGAAGCGGCGCAGTAGGGACAAAAGAAGCACTGAAGATGATGAAAATCAAGGTCGGCCCGGTGAGAATGCCGTTGAGCGTTGGGGGAGAATTGACCTACGAATCAAAAGAGGAGCTGCGGCTTGACCTGGAAAAAATAGGGAAAGTGCAGCCGAAACAGGTAACCTTTGAACTGGCCGAGAAACCGTTGGAAGATCGTTTTGCGACCGTGGACATCACCGCCGAAGAGATTAAGAGCTTCAAACTGCGCGTCGGCGAAGCACTAGCTGGGCAGGGGGCAGAGGTGGCCCACATTGACATCCTTGTCGGAACGAAAACTGGTCCAGTGGCAGAAGCTTTCACAAAAGCTAAGGCAACACCAACGCGGGGACATGAACCGCTTCTAGCAATCCTAGAGCCAAACCTGTCAGTCAAACCAATCACCCTAATCGTTCCAACAGTCACAATCACAGGCATGCGGCAAGCAAGCATGGTCTATGGTCCAGCCCAAACAGCCGTGGCCAAAGCAGTCATCGACAGCGTCGCAGACGGCACGATTCCGAAAGAAGCCGTTGAAGAATTAATTATCATCGCAAACGTTTTCGTTCATCCCTCAGCCGTTGACCGGCAGCGTGTTTACATAAACAACTACAAGGCGATGCGACATGCCGTGCGCAAGGCCTTGGAGAACCGGCCCAGCATGGACGAGCTAATGGAGAACAAGGACCGGTCAAAACATCCTTTCAAGTACACACCATAGTGAACTCAGTTGGCAGAACGGAGAATACTTAATGGCGACTACGCGCTTCTTAGCTTGGGCCCGCGAAAGACTTACATGATTAGAGTCGAAAATGGAAAGAGCTTCCACACCCACAAAGGCTTCATAAAGTTTGACGACCTAATCGGGAGAGAATACGGCTCCACGGTTGAGAGTAGCCTAGGTTTCGAATTCACGGCTCTGAAACCGTTGCTCCATGACTATATCATGAAGTCCGCCCGGCAAACTCAGATAACTTATCCGAAGGACATAGCCCTCATCGTAATGTTCAGCGGGATAGGTCCGGGAAGCAGCGTTGTTGAGTCTGGGACAGGAACAGGCGCCCTGACCACGGCGCTAGCCCACTACGTCCAGCCAAACGGCAGAATCTACAGTTACGAAATCAGAGGAGAATTTCAAAAAACGGCTGAGAAAAACTTGACCCGCGCAGGCTTGATCGACTACGTCGAGCTGAAGAACAAGGATGTCACGACTGGGATGGATGAGAGAGACGTCGATTCCGTAATACTCGATTTGGCAGTTCCATGGATGGTCGTTCCGCACGCTCAAACCGCCTTGAAGCCATGTGGAACGATAGTTTCCTTCAGCCCAACAATAGACCAAGTCGTCAAGACGGCTGAAGCCTTGAAAGAAAACGGTTTCGTGAGCATGGAGACAATCGAATGCCTCATGCGCGGAATGCAGGTCGAAAGGGGAAAAACGCGACCCCACACCTTAATGACTGGGCACACCGGCTACATCACCTTCGCCCGCAAAGCGATAAAGACTCAACCCGCCAACTCCAAACCATGATTCTCGAGCTCCAGTACGTTTCTCTAGAGTTTCCAGAGGTAGGGACAACTTGCTGAAAAATTCCTATTGAGTCAGGATTCATTTTCAAGATATTGATTTTGGCTTCTGAAATTAGATATTAGTAGTCAATGCAAAATCAGACAATTGTAGCTTCAAAAGCAAGATAAGAATCGGTGTGCGAATTGAAGACCAAAAAAAGGAACTTAACAAACGACAAGAAAGACAGTGCCACATTGGAGCTTGGAAGCCCCAATTCATCCAACGTTTCCAGAGAGGAAGGAAAAAGAGGAGCAAGAGAACCTCTATACCTGCTTCGGTACGAATAGGTGAACGTCCGCTTCATTCTTCCGACACAATGTCGCGCGTGATCCCAAACTTGACGGCAATCTACGTCTGAGTAGACATCACAGTCATCTTGTATACGATATTCCGGTTTCCTCAAGTATGTCAGAAGATACTCATAGAGAATTAGCGTGATGCTCAAGTTGCTCAACAAGTGCCGTCCGTGTAACTCTGAGATCTCATCCTGATGTCAATCTAATGCCTTCTCATCATCCGGCAAAGTTCAAGTAACAAAGCCGAAAATAAAAAGGTTCGCCATCATGTATTGTCGCAATTTCAGTGTTCTAGGCGGCCACCTGGACACGCGCACGTGAATCCGGAATCCATATTTCAGATTCATAAGAGAGTTAAATAGGTACACTCTACTTATCGGCTTAACCTTTGGAGGATAGTCCTTGAGGCAGTCATTGACACTTAAGCAACGAAGAGACTTAAGCACCAAGATGTTCAAGGTTTTCAAACAAGACGTTAAGGGGCTTTCTGCAGAATTGCAAGGAATATTGTTAGACGACTTGGTCACGGCTTTCCAAAATAGAATAAACGTGTTAATTCGAGCACAGGAAAAAAGGAGCTACTAATGTAGAGTAATTAGGAAAAAGACGTAGTTTAAATCCGTAAAAGCTTTATATAAAAAAGGCGGTAATATGGCAAAAAGAGGTTTGGATGATGAGACGTTCCAAACTTGAGATGTATATCGACATACTCAAAGTGTTAGCGCACCGTGGGCCATTGAAGCTTACTCACATCATGTATAAAGCTAACGTTAATTGCAGCGTCTTGAAAGAATACTTAGACTTTCTCATAAAGCAGAACCTCGTCGAAGAAAGAATGGTAGGCAAGAGACGAGTCGTCTACGCTGTAACCCAAAGAGGCATAACAGTACTCAAGTACTTCAGAGAACTGAAACAAGTCCTGCCGATAGTTGAAGAGCTTAGAAACAGAGTCCCAGTACCGTACTAATCAACCCTCCATTTTTGCACGGCCACATCTACTAACCCAAAGTTTTCTACGAAAAGAACCAAATGATAAAGCTGATTCTTTTGCGTTGCGCACGCGCCCCTAGGCGGGGCACGAGCCTTCTTGACAGAACGAATCTCGACCCTTTTTAATTCTCGAGTCTCCATTATAACGCTCTGCACGTTTTCAAACGCTGAGAAAGTAGCAGCGATTTTGGCAAGTCTCCAATGAGCCTGTATTTGTTTTGACCATTTGTTTTGTGAATAATTATGTGTGTGTCGTAAGACTTAATAAACCGCTTCTCATCTACCATACTGTAGACGCGTAAGACAGACGAGGAAGATGCATTGTCCAATCAAGAAATTGTGGGCAAGAGGCCTTTGCAGGTTCTGGAGAAGATTCGCGAGAACTTGGAGAGGCTCAACGAGAAAATAGAAGTAATGATTGAATTGCAAAAACATGGGAGGAAAGATTTACAGCCGCCTCTTTCTGACGCCCCTTTGGATGTGATGACACTGCTCTCGCTGCCAGATCATTTGAGAAAGACTGCTATGACGCTTTGCAGAATGGGCCGTGCCACGGCTAACGAGATTTCTGAACAGACAAAGAGAGCGAGGGCTGTAGAAAGCGCTTATCTGAATCAGCTGGTGATCATGGGCTACGTAAAGAAGGAGAGGAACGGCAGGAAAGCTTACTTTTTCGTGGACCGGGACACTCAAGGGTGATAATAATGGGCAAAATAGTGGCTGTACACTCATACAAAGGCGGAACAGGAAAAACTCTTCTTTCTATCAATCTGGCCGCGGCCTTGGCCGAACACGGCAAAAAAGTTTGCCTATTCGACCTTGACTTTCGAGCCCCAAGTCTCGCCACACTCTTGAAGATTGAAAAGTCAGAGTGTTGGCTCAACGATTACTTGAACGGAACATGCGAGATTGACAAAGCACTGTTGGATCTAAGCGACAAAGTCCATAACAGTGGTAAACTCTTCGTCGGGCTTGCCAACCCTGCCACTGAAGCAATAAGAGACATGTCGGCTAAGGACAGAAAATGGGAAATGCGCGCCCTGGGAAGACTCTTGGCCCTCAGAACTTCTTTACTGAATGGCAAGGGTTTTGACTACCTACTCATGGATACGAGTCCAGGACTGCAATACTCCTCTATAAACGCCATAGTAAGCGCTGACCTAGTGCTCGTGGCAACGACCTTCGACCGATCGGACGTCGACGGAACAAGACGCATGCTACGTGAACTGTACGACCTGTTTGAGAAGAAGACCGAGGTCGTCCTGAACAAGGTGCTTGACGCTTCTTCGAAAACGGGAAAAGAAGAGATAGCATCCAAAGTAAACGATGTATACCAGGTTCCACTGCTGGGGATAGTGCCTTGCTTCTGCGACATTCTGAAGGCGAGAGGGGGAATCATATTTGCCCAGGAGAAGCCTGACCATCCTTTTACGAGAATCTTGGAGGAGATGGCGGCAAAGATAGACAAAATGGCCTAATGTGGCCTACGTGTAGTCCTATTTCGCGGCTATCTTGTTCATGAGCACGTAGATCCTACAAGTTGTGCACTTCTCATATTCCTTCTGGTCACAGCGGTTGCATATTATCCGGCTTAGTTCCATAACCTCTGAACTCATCAGTTTCGTCTCTCCTTATACTGATAACAAGACTCGGGCTTAGGCTATATAGCGTATTCCGACTCAGTAATATTTCGTGCAAAAAACTTATACAATGGAAGAAACACTCTTACGAATTCACGCAGTCATGGAGATAGCACGTTATTGACCAGCTCGGCAATCATCCTTGCAGGCGGCCTTTCCAGCAGGTTCGGTCAAGATAAAGGACTGCTCCACCTGGCGGGAAAGCCACTCGTAAGACACGTTCTGAATGCAGTCGTCAATGTTGTGGACGAGAAGATAGTGGTGGTCAGCTGTAGAGAGCACGTTGACAAATACCTTAAGGCAACTGGTGGATGTGCAAGCATCCTAGTTGACAGAGGTAACACGCACAGCCCACTTGCTGGAGCATTGACCGGTTTCGAAGAAGCACATGGGGAATACTCGCTTCTTCTTCCATGTGACACCCCTCTCGCCTCAAGAGACATTCTATCATTGCTACTTGAACTGTGCCCTGGAAGAAATGCGTGCGTCCCCCGATGGCCCAACGGTTACGTAGAGCCCCTACAAGCGGTTTACCGCACAGAATCCGCCCTAGAAGCGTCCAACGTGGCTTTGTGCGCTGGAAAGCTCAACGTGCAAGCAATGCTGGACAGGCTGCAGTTTGTGCGCTACGTTTCCACGCTGGTCTTGCAGCAGCTTGACCCGGAGCTTAGAACGTTCTTCAACGTTAACACTCCTCTAGATCTGAAGAGGGCTGAGCAGATGTTGAACCGTCCTTGCCCACGCACGTTTGTGCCTTCCAAGTAATCTAATGTCCGCCAGTGCGGGCTTGTTTAGCGTATTTTTCCGTTTCTGCGAAGAGTTTTCCTATGTCACTTTCGGAATGTTCAGTGCTTAGGACGCCGTTGTGCGTCGGCAATAAGAAGAGCCCGTTCGTTATCAAGGCCAAAGCATAGCTGATGAGCTTCTTCCTATCCGCAGCAAAGGCGGCAATTGCATCATTGACTCTTTCCTTCGTGAAATGCGTGTTAAAAATGGAGCCTGCTCCCGTGAGTTGCACATCAAGCCCATGTGTTTCGAAAATGTCCAACAGCTCTTGTCTAACTCGGGTTCCAGCTCTGTTCAAACTCTCTATCAATTTGCCATCCTCCAGCAGTTTCAATGTTGCCAAGCCAGCCGTCATCGTTACCGGGTTAGCGGCAAAAGTTCCACCATGGAAGGAGTAATCTGGACGTTGATGAGCGACGCTGTCCAGGTGCTCCATGATTTCGCTGGGTCCACAAAATGCGCCTATGGGAAAGCCTCCACCCAGAATCTTTCCTAGCACAGCTATGTCCGCTTTCACGCCGTAGTACTGCTGAGCCCCTCCGGGCGCCAGCCTAAAACCTGTAATCACCTCATCAAAAATCAGCAGTGTGTTTCTCTCATCACAGTATTCTCGAAGCCCTTGCAAGAACTCTTTTTCCGCGGGAACGCCTCCACCCGCTCCCAGAACGGGCTCGATTATTATGCACGCGACCTCTTCGCTTCTCAGTCTTTCCCTTACCCCTTCCAAATTGTTGTAGGGCAGAATGATCGTGTCTTGAGTTGCTCCGGCTGTTAATCCAGCCGATTCTGGAAGGTCAAAGGGGTACTTTACGCTCACCTGGAGTGCGTCGTAGCCTCCATGCCATCCGCCTTCAAACTTCGCAATCTTGTCCTTTCCAGCATACGCCCTTGCCAATCGTGTAGCATACATATTCGCCTCCGTCCCAGAGTTCGTGAACCGAATCATTTTTGCGTTCGGAACCATCTTCGCAACCTGCTCGGCCAGTTTGATCTCTAACTCATGGCAAGTTCCATAGTGCGTACCTTTTTGAAGCTGCTCTCTTACGGCATTCGTTACGGCCGGGTATCCATGGCCCAGGATGAGAGCGGTGTGTCCTAGCCAGAAGTCCACGTACTCGTTGCCGTCGACATCGTACAGTCTACTTCCTTTTGCTCTGGCAGTGTAGAAGGGGTACGGCTCAAAGTAGTGTACGCCGTAGGAAACTCCTGCCGGAAGAACCTTTTTCGCCCTCTCATACAAGATTCTGGAATTGGGCGTTTTTGAAACATAGCCTGACATTCCTAGCTCGCCACGGTTTCATTTTTCCACGCAGTCTTATTATGGTTTCCATTCGTTCAGTCAAGCATAAGCAACGCAGGTGGCCTGCGCACATAGAAAAAAAGGCTCAAAGTTAACTAAGCGATCCCTTTCGTAACCGTCAATTCGATTTGCAAAAACTTAAGTCATCTTCATTACTGTTGACTACATCGAACAGAGAAGAACCTGACTTGTTTGGCTCCATAGGAATTGCTGCTCGGTCGACAAACGATGCGATTGACATGAATGTTAGTTTGAAGTGGTTCTTTTTTATGTTTTCATGTAAAGATTGGAGTTCGAGGCCATGCAGGTTTTGTGCGAAGTGATAATTTCGATTCTAAAAGTTTCGAAAGGTGAACCTGTTTTACATGAACTTGTTAAGAGGGAGGCGAAGCTTCCCTCGGAGACCACGGAGAGATTGCTTCAAACTTTGCAGAGTTATGGGCTGGTTTATTTGCTCGATGGGTTTTTGCAAACTAGTGCTTTACAACGCGTTAGCTTGGCCGCGCGTGCGCTGGAGCTGGGTGCTGACTATGAGCGAGTGAGCGGTTTTTTGGAGTGGAAAGAGTTTGAGAGTATAACCGCGGTTGCACTCGAAATGCATGGCTACACAGTTAAGCTTAACTTGCGATTCAGGCAGGGCGGACGCAGGTGGGAGATGGACATCGTCGGTTGTCGTAGACCGCTAGTTGTCTGTGTAGACTGCAAGCACTGGCGCCGCGGCCTGTACCCATCAAAGCTGAGGGGAGTTGTCGATGAGCAGGTGAAGCGGACGGTGGCTTTTTCTGAGTCCCTGCCGAATCCAGCTGTTAGAGTTGAGTGTGCTTCATGGGAAGAGGCGAGATTTGTTCCTGTTGTTGTGTCGTTGGTGCCCGCGAGTTTCAAATTTCATAATGGGACACCGGTCGTTCCGATTCTCCAACTGCAGGACTTTCTCGTTCAACTTCCAATGTGTTCGGACTCGTTGAGGAGGTTCGACAGGGCGCAGCCGCATCTCAAGACTGAGTAATAGTCTCCAGCAAGGGTTTCTTCGCAAACCTTATGGCAGGGTAAACACCTGAAGCAAATGTTGCGACTAAGGCCAGAAGAAGCCAACCGGTTATTTCAATGACCGTATAAGTCGTCACGAGCGGTTCCTGCACCAATATTAGCAAAGTGGTAATTACCCCGAAGGCTATTCCAACCGCGTAACTGCCCAGTAGGACTATTAGACTTTGTGCGGAAACAATGGCTAGAACGGTTCTGGGCCGGGCACCTAGGGCTCTGAGAATGCCAAACTCCTGCCGCTGTTCATTCATAGTGAGCATAACATACCCTAACAGGCTCAGGGATGCCGCGATCAAAGAGAACAAGGGCAGAAACATAATCGTGGACCAAAGGAAATTAAGGAAGCCAACGCTCTTGTCCACAGCCTCGTCGAGCTCGTAAACTTGGAAACCCGAGTTTGCAACAGTCGCGTTTATCCTATTCAAGATGTCTGTCTCATTCACTGACGAGTCAAGCTTGACCATGAGCACGTTAGTTCCTGACAAGCCTGAGATGGCCTGCAACGTCGTAAGAGGAACGTACGTGACGTTTCCATTGTTGATAGGGTCGAGGCAGACGCCGACCACACTGAGATCCTCGTTAGAGATTCTGATTTCCTGAATCAACGGTTCGGAAAACAGCTTTTGACCGATAGTATCGCCGACCACCGCTTCTGCTGTTTGATTATTGGCTAGAAACCTACCTTCCAACGACCAGTCATTCAGCACGTTCCCTGGGTCGACGCCCACGACAAGAGATTCTCCCTGGCGACTATCTCCGACACTTCTTGTTTCCGCTGTGCTGCTTCCAAAGATGATTCCGGGGACTTCTTTAACTGGCTCCTCCAGGACCAGGCGGGCGTCTAGACCTGTGATTCCGTCTATGGAACGCAATTGGCTGGAAAGACTGGAGGGGATTAGATATCTTTCATCTGTGTAGTTGAACTGAGTGGACTTTTGTCCTTCGTAGAATTCTGAGAGCAACAGTTTGTACTGGTTGATCATGTCTGGATGTGCTATCAGCAGCATGTTTCTTCCAACGGCTTTCTCAACCCAGCTTCTGGTGGTGTCTTCAGCGATTAGACCTCCTGCAACGGCCACCGTGACCAAGAGGAAAACGATGCTCAGGCAGAGGACGATTCTGAGGGTGGCTGATTTGCGGCGGACGAGGGTTCTCACTGCTATTTTCAGGGAGACGCCTGACTTTGACATGATTTTGAAGCCTGGCTCTTTTGCCAGCCCAAGGTAATGCGCCGGTGAAAGGGCTTTTGCGGGCTCAGCCCTAATCGCTGAAAGAACCGGTGTGACTCCAAGAATGAGTGAAAGTGCAAAGAACACGATGAATACTGCAAACGGTATCCACAGGCCAGTTGGTTGTTGCGAGAATTGCAAACCAAGACTGTTCAAGAGGCTCGTCGAAGCCATGTCCATTAGAACGCCTAAGATCGTGCCGGCGAAACAGCCCACAAAACCCACGACTAGGAGTTCGGTGAAGAAATAGCCAAAAAGTAAGTCGTTTGGGCATCCTGCCGCCTTCATTAGTCCAATATCTCTTGTCCTCTGTGATGTCATGATAAAGGCCGTGAAAGAAATCATCACAATTCCAGCCGCAGAAATCAGAATCGCGAGCAGCGTTATGAAAGGGGAAAATATCTGGGAAAAACCGGTGGTGAGTTTGTCCTCGACCATTGATGATATGCCAAACCCCATCTTTTGTGCGAAGAGGAGCAGAAAGAGCGTCGAAGCGACACACAGTGCCAAGCTGATGATTACCAGGCTCGTCTGCATCTTTCTGCGAAGCAGATCGTTGATTGAAAAAGAAGTTTCACTCATTTTCACTAATCAGCCTGCCGTCTTCCAAACAGAGTTTTTGCTGGGCTAGCTCAAATATGTGTTCGTCATGGGTTGCGACAATGATGGTTTTCCCGCCCTCCTTCAGTGTTGAGAGTATTTGAATGATTTTTGCGCTCGTTTTCACGTCCAAGTTTCCGGTAGGTTCGTCGACAAGAAGCAAAGGCGGGTCATTTGCCAACGCGCGGGCAAATGCGACGCGCTGTTGTTCACCGCCGCTCAGTTGAAACGGGAAGTGTTCCGTTCTGTTCTCCAGGCCTACGAGACCCAACAGCTCATTTACGCGTCCTCTTATGTGTTCTTCGTTCTTCCTGGCCCATTCCATCGGAAACGCAACGTTTTCGGCAACGGTCAGTGTTGAAACGAGATTGTAGGATTGAAAAACAAACCCGACATTACGGCATCGAAAACCCGCCAAGAAATCCTCGTCCCTAGCCCCTAAATTCTCCCCGTAAACAATAATCTTCCCGCTTGTCGGTTTGTCTATCCCGCCGACAATGTTCAGAAGTGTAGTCTTTCCTGAACCGGAAGGACCGCTAACAACAGTGAACTCTCCTCTTTTAACCTCAAAATCTATGTCTTTCAAAACCTCAACCTTGAGGGCGTTCGCTTCGTAAACCTTGCCCAAGGAAGATGCTGACACGACAGTTATGATTTCCTTCATTAACGGCAACTCCTTTCTCTCTTTGAAGTGAAGAAGCAAGAGCATCAAAATGAAGGTTGCGATAGCCATCAATAGGCATCATTTTGCACGCGTTAGGTGGCTCAATACTAACGTCATTCTATTCTCGCGCGTTCCGTTCGAAGTATTCGTTGCGCCTCCCTATGAAGCGGGGACTCTTAGACGTTCCTGCCTCTTTTCCTCGGTTGGCCCAATGTTGACGGCGCCTTTTTGTGGTCCAATCGTTTCCTTCCGTTCAGCTATGTCAAAGTTTCCCCTGTCTCGCTTGAGGATTCTTGCTTTTTCTGGAAGTCTGCCTTTTTCGTAGTCTCGCCAGCCGATTTCCTTGAATATCCATCTTTTGCCCAGATGTGCCGCGAGCACGGCGTGTTTGTGTAGATTGTCGGTGGGAACGAGTTCATTCAGGAATCTGAAGAGTTTTTCGATTTGTTGTTTCGGAAAGTAGGCGTAGTACTTTGCGTTTTTGACTTCGAAGGCATACATGTCTGAGTTCTTTCTTGCCATTATGTCTGGCAGAGGGTTGAGGCTTGGATTGCTGACTGGAACACGTACAGCGTTGTATCCGTTTTTTTGCAAAAGTTTTACGAGAGCGTTTTCGGTGTAGAAGCCCCTCTTTCGCCATCTGCGAATGGCATCTTTGTCAACCTGCTTCACTGATAGCTTTTCTCCCAGTCTAGAGGATTTGCAGCTTTGGTTTGTGTTTGCTGCCTCCTCAGTTCTGAGGGTTCCTATGGTTCTTGTGCTTATAAGTCTGAACTGGAACTCTGAGCATTGGTTTGTCGACCAAGCATTCTCTCAAGTAGTCGTCGAGGGTTGCTGCTGGAACAACTTCTATCGTGTAGTCGTTAACGTCGATGGAGTTTTCGAAGTTTTTCTGTGGAATGACCACCTTCTTGAATCCCCAAGCTTCTGCGGCCTTTATTTTCTCGTTAACGCCTCCTACAGCTGTTACGTGAATGGAGTCTCCGACGCCCAGGTTGATTTCCCCTGTGACTGCCACGTCTTGTCTGACAGGTTTTCCTTCGATGAGCGAGCACAGAAGTATGGTCATTGATACGCCTGCCGATGGTCCGTCCACACCGTAAGACTGGGCGAAGTCAATGTGGGTCAGGTAGTCTTGGGCTATGTCCGCGCCGTATTTTTGCAGTATTACGCTTCTGACCTTGGCGATGCTGTCTGAAATGAAGCTTTGGCCTTTTGCTACTCCGGTGACTTTGTAGTAGCCCTTGAAAGAGTAGTTTCTTGGAAGCTCGCTTCTCTTGACCATCTGGGCCTTCACGTTTAGGACGCTGCCTGTCATTTCGCCGCTGTAAGGATCTTTAACGACTGCCAACCCGTGAATTTGGCCGAGTTTGACCCCTTTCGGCTTTATTTCTAGGAGCTTTCCCCTTTCGTTCATGTCGTGTTCTAGCATTTGCCTCTGTATGGTCTTGCAGTGTTGTCCAACGGCTTCTAGCACGTGTCTTCTTTCGACGCTTTTGCTGTCTTCGTTGGTTGCAAGCGTTGAAGCGGTTTTTATTATGGAGATTAGAGTTCTGAAACGGGTTGTCAACGCGTCTTTTTTGTCACTTTTGCGTCGGCCTTCTTCGACTATTTCGAGGCATGCTTCTCGGCTGAATGGAATGAGGTTGAATCGTTTTACCTCTTGCGCTATGAACTGCACGTATCTGCGTCGGTTTTCCACGGTGTTAGGCATATCATTGTTCATTCTGACGACTTTGCCGTAGCCGTAGATCCTGTCCATCAATGCTGGGTGAAGCTGGCCTATGCTGTCGAAGTTGCCCGCGCCGACGAGGAATGTTATTGTGGGAACAGGTTCTGTTGAGACGGCCATGGCTGCTGTGTCGCTACCGCCAAATCTACCTCGCAACGTTATAGGGAGTTTTCCGTCTTCGAGCACCGTTAAGAGTGTCACTGCTTCTTCAGGGTCAAGGTTTTTTATCTCGTCGATGTATAAGATGCCGAGGGACGCGATATGCACGTCTCCAGCGCTGACTCTTTGGTGTTCAGGTGTTCCCAAGCCCCCTGTTTGGTATGGATCCCATGCGATTGAGCCGAAGAGTTGCGCGCTTTTGTGACCAGTTGCATCTATGAACGGAGCGTGGCCAGAGGTGTTGTCAACGATGAGTTTCGGGACATCTGTCTGCTGAGCCCCACCGATGCCCTTCATGTTTCCCATGCCTCCCATCTTCGAGAACCACCAAAGGAAGACTCCGAAGAAAATTAGGCTCCCACCGGGTATGAATGTTAAGGGTACGAGACCCACGAACCTTTGTACGAGGAAATCTGAGAAACCGCTGTAGGTGCTGCGGAGGGCGTCGCTGGCCCCTTGCCACATCTGCCAAGCCTGAAACATGAAGTAGAATCCCAAGCCTATCAAGAATAGGCCCAGCACTATCATGAATATTTGTAGAGCCTTGAACCCCACTTTTGTAAGGAATTTTCTCTTGAGATCTCTAAGCTGTTCTTTCTGGATGATTTTCTTTGCTTCTCCTGCCTTGTGGATGGATATTTTAGGTTGGCTCGGCAGCAACTGGTTTTTCCAACAGACAGCGTCAAACAGCTTTATGCCGTTCTCTTTGTAGACTTGGGTAAGTTTTTCTGCCAGTGCTTTGCCAATGAGCGATTTGCCGGTTCCAGGGTCTCCCAGCAGGAGAAGATAAGGCCCTGGGCTGATTACGGTTTTGACAGCATGGTTAGATTTGTCCGCCGTGCTCCAACTTTCGTACCACTTGTTTTCCTCTAGCCATTTGAGCTTATGCACCCATTCGTCCAAGCATAAGAAGCATTCTTTGAGCGCTTGTTCCTGTCCTATAGCCCAATTTATCAGATTGTCATCTACTGGGAAACCTTCGGTGTTCTTGAAGTTTCCCCAGTCCCATTGTACATTGACCTTTCTCCCGTCCACGTTCCTTTCGAGCGTTTCAACCTCGTTCCCGAAACCGTCGATAGACAAACATGCCACCTACTGTGACCTTTCTCTATCAGAACACGTCGTGATGGAGAATTAAAGCGGTTATTTCGAAATCTGCAATATGAAGAAACTGATAACATACCGCTAGCCAAATGCTGAAGTGCAGCGTATGACCAGTGTTTTGAACGAGTTTCCGATTTGACTGTTTTTCTGTTTGGCCAGCTTTTCCTGCCCTTTTCTCTGCAACTGCTGCGTTTCGAAGCTGTTACTGTTCGAAGGTTGACCTTTCGAAAAAGGCTCAGTTTTTCCTCATCTGGGACAAAATCGCAAAGCCTGAATCAGGCCCAAATTTCAAAAAGGAACCCTTTTCAACCCGTTCTGTCAAGCTTAGCGCGCGCTTAAACGAATCATGCTTAAAAGCTAGTTTCGACTGTAAGCTTGGTTCTGAATGGATAAATTGTCGATACTATCTCCACTTTGATCCTAGGAAAGTGAAATACAAACCTAGTAGGTAGTGAGAATCTTAATCGTGGTACTCTAGCAGAAATAAGTAGACATTCTAAGAAGAAGGATGAAGATGGTTTACGCAAATATTTTGAAAACCACGAATATGTATAGTTTATAACTAGATCATTAGATATTAGAGAGAAGGTTCTAGGCCCTTTCCAACTGTCTGATCAGGCATTGATTTTTGATAAAAGAATGCTCATTTCTCAAAGTTTTCAGCACTAACAGTTTAACTAGAATGTGCAGTTTTAGATCCTCTTAAAGCATGTATAAAACCAGTATCCTCAGAGTATTTTTCTGGTAGTCAAAAATGAATAGACTAGAATTACTCTTCTTTAACAGAATAGAACTATTAGCTTAGAGAACTAGACAGTGTTTAGAGACTGGATACGTGGATGGCTAGGGCCTCATACAAATACTGTCGATAATCTCCATGCGAAGCAAAGTGTTAACTGCCAATGTTAATTGTACTATGAACCATTATGTGCAGAATTCCACTGTTCCCAGGATCCAGTGAAAACTTGGCTGTTTAAACAGCCCATGCACTAGTATTACTAAAGGAACGTAGACTCTAGAACTTATAGAGAGAGAGTCGGAGTGACGTTAGTAGTGCAGCGTTACCGTTACCGTTACTTTGGTACATTCATCATATTTACTTCAATGCTTCTATGGACTTTATACATGCTTTTTCGGTGACTATTCGTATCCATGGTAAACTTACTCTTTTTAACATAGTCAAAAGCGAAGTATTTACGTTTTTATGGAGACTAAGCCTTGAATGTCACCCATGCCATAAGAACCCAAGTTTACAGTCTAAAGCTACAATAGGACTCTATTCGAGTTTCTAGGCTTAATGTTGACCGTGGCCTTATAGAAAAACCGGCGAAAATCTCCATGCGAAAGCTCCGCCCTATACTTCGGGGTTACTTCGAGCCTCTGACAGGCTTTCCTCCTAGGGAATTATCAGTAGTATCGATCCTGGTTATGCAGCTAACGCGTGTCCAGTGCCAAGGCGTTACTGGTTGGTCAGGGTTGAACAAATGAAGGTTGAGGCATGGTTTTTGTGTTCCTAGGCTACGGAGAAGGAGGCAAACTAGATTCTGGGTGTTCCAGGGATGTTGAGTTTCTCCTTGTTGAGAGTGTCTATGCACGGCAGCAGGCGCAGGGATACTCGTTGATGCTTCTGTATACGATTCGGGAAGCTGGTTTTGAGGTCTCACCAAGATTTTGCGTTTGGTGCCATGGGGCTGAACATGCTTTTTTCTTGACGGTTTTCCATGAGTGCAGCAAGTTGCACTGTCTGCTATAGGCTATATGGCCAATGTTTTCGCTCGTCTCAGATGCAGATTTTACTGTTTGGTGACTGTGGTTGTATAGGTATTACTTGTAGTTTCAACATTTCACCAGCTTCTCCTCTAGAGAAGGAGCGAAGGGCTGTATACAAAAGCATCAACGAAAGTTCCCAGTTCTGAATTCTTCGACAGCCAGCGGAGCTGAAAAGTATTAAAGTGGTTTTGACCTAAGTCTGGCTTATGAAAACTGCACAAGTTTTAAAAGAGTTTTCTGTCACGGGCGGACACAAAATTGTTCTGAGAACTCCCAGGTGGGAGGACCTGGATGATCTGCTGGAGCTTATCAACTCGGTCGTCGACGAAGGGGCCGAGATAAGCAGGGATGAGAAGGTTTCGAGAGAGGAGGAGATAGATTGGCTTTCGGGACTACTAGCTCGCTTAGAGAGAGGCAAGACCTTTTTCCTAGTTGCCGAGGTCAAAGGCAGAATCATCGCGTCTTCCGATATCAACCGGCAGATTGGATTTCAGAAGCATGTCGGCGTGGCTGGTATAGTCATTAAGAAGGGTTTCAGAGAGTTAGGCATCGGAACTGCGATGATGCGCGTCTTGATTGAGCAGGCAAAAAAGATGGGTATGGAGATTTTGACTCTTACCGCCTTCGCAAATAACAAGCGAGCGATACACGTTTATGAGAAGGTTGGGTTCGTGCAGACTGGTCTGATTCCGAAGAAGCATTTGAAGCAAGGCAAATACATAGATGAAGTGATAATGACCAAGCTGTTGGAGTGAAGCTGCCATGGCAGACTTTAAGGTTTTCAACATGAACATCAGCTTTGCCACAAAGGGAGAGATAGAATTCATAGATTTGACTGACCAGATTCAGGCCGCCGTTGCTAAGTCACGAATCAAGAACGGAATGGTGCACGTGTTTGCGCCACACGCTACGGGGGTGATTATCCTTACGGAAAACGAGCAGGGCCTGTTGGAAGACATCAGAAAATTCCTCGAAACGACCGTTCCAAGGAACGGAAACTATGTTCACCCTTCTAACGCACACTCACACCTGCGATCGATGCTGCTGCCTCCTGACAGAACGCTCCCTGTCATTAACGGTCATGCAGAGTTTGGAACGTGGCAATCGCTCATGTTCGTAGAAACAGACGTTTACCCGAGGAGACGGACAGTGATCGTTCAAGTCATGGGCGAGCCCTAGACTGGCCCACGGAGTAGATGAGGGACGGAGCCCTAAATTTGGCGGCGCAAACCCTTTTTGGACCTTGGTCCGACGCTTATCCCTGCAGAAAACGCCATGACTCCACTCAAGGTTGCACAGACTTTTCCGACTTGCGGTACTCTTGGCGTGCGGGAAAAGGAATGAACAGACGGATTAGCCAAAGCGCCGTTGAACTTGCTTCGTTAAGCCTTGCACATCGCCCACGTTCGACATTGGGACGCGTGGTGGGTGCGCCCTCTTTTTCTTTCAGGCGTCTCTGGGTTCGCGTCAATTCTGTTCTTCAAACTTCACAGGCCATGGTTGGATTGACGGTTTTGCGGCATTCCGGCTGGAAGGATTGGCGCGTGGTTTAGCTGTTTCTGCAAATTTCCACGTATTCGATTACATTTCGGGCCTACTGAAGGACGGTAGCTTCGTGGAATCTTCTGGATAGCAAGAATGCGGCCATTGAACATCCTTCTTCGAAGCGTTTGGCATTGATAAAGAGCGAAAACAGTATTGCCATTAAGCAAATAATGATGATGTCTTTGTCGGCAGCCCATGTATTTATAAGCTTCGAGAAGTTTCGAATACCCTTTTTTGCTGCATCGCCAGCGATAATAGAAAAACGGTTATTAGTTTGCCCTCCGTCTCAACTTCGCTGTTGGGGATAAGTGTGCTTGTCGTTTGAGATACAGGACTTGCCAGACATTATCAGGGGTAATTGCGCTGATAAACTTGAGCAGAGAAACCAGGGTGCAGAAGTCTTTGCTCAAGCACAGGATAGACAGGGTCTATGTAAACGACGTGTGCGTTGAAATGGAGGACTTCGACAGAACCCTCGGCGAGATGGTTTCAGAAGGACTAATCCTCGAAGAAGGGGAGATGGTGCAACTCACCGACAAAGGTACCAAGCTTGGCAAGGAGTGGCAGAGCTTGCTGTTGATGAAAGAGCCTATCATTGAGGTTGTGGCAGGGTTGGTTGATGGTTCAATCACGGGGCTTGTTGTAATCCTTTCAGCTTTCATCGCTGGCTTGACTGTTAAGGCCGCTGCTTTTGCCGCGTTCCTCACGTTATCATCTGTTGCAATAACCAATTTCTAGAGTTTTTTCCTCGGAGGAATAACCGAGGGCCTAGCTGACATGATGACGCTCCAAACACTGATGAACTACAGTTTGAGTGACATTCCAGACAAGAGCGAGCGAGAAAAGTCGCTGATGCTCGTCAAGCACTTGTTTACAGTCCTGCACAAGGACATAAACCGTTCAAACCTTCTTGCAGCCTTGATATGCGGCACAACCTCTTTCACGGCGGGCATAATACCAATAATGGTCTACTTCGTTTTAACGAAACCCCTGAACATTATCCTATCCCTCGCCATAGTTGCCACGGTTACGGGCTTCTTTCTGGTTCGCTACCGCTACAAAAAGTCCAAGGTACATTGGAAGATAACACTGCTCGAAACGGCCGTAATCGTCCTGATCCCTGTCATCGTCTCACTGCTAATCGGAGGCATCGCCTGAGCCTTGAAGTTTCAGCCATGTCTCGATGAAGATGGCCTCCTGGAAAGCACGCCCAAAAGATTAACGCCGCATTTTCGTTCATGCTTCACAGGGGCCAGAATGGTCAAATTTAAAACTTTAACCAAATTGAGTCGCATTTCGTAATTTAGATTTGCCTGTTTTTTGTAAATTCTGGAGGGTCCACGTTTCTTCGAGTGAAAAACTGTGAACAGGTTGATATTCCAAGGGTGTTTCAGTCAGCAGTCACGTTGAGGCCATTGTTAATTGCTCGAATAGTTCTGTGGTGGACAGGCTTAAACGATGCCTGGACTCGTTAGGCAGGAGTCCAACAAGTTGCCGCTTCGCTGATCTCTTAAATACTTCGGCAAGCTTCGAAGCCTCATGATAGCGCAGACCTCTAGCTGAGGTTCGGCAGAGGTGTTTTCGTTCCTTGGCCTTTTCCCAGCAATAGTCCTATGCCTGCCCATTGAAAAACGAAGTAGGACACGACTAGTTTGAACCATAGGGTTACGACCCTCGTTAGCAGAGTTGCGGAGACGCTGATGGCAGCTGGGATGCCGAGTAAGGCGTAAGAGCCGCTTACTATTATTTCCGTGAAGCCTAGGAAGGACACTCCTACGGCTTGCAGGCTTCCTGTCAGGGCGTACACAATGAGCACCTTGTCCACTGGCGCAGGGTATCCCAGCGAAGCAAAGGTTAAGAAGGTTATCGAAATGTCAAAACCCCACGCTAGAAGAGAGAGTGAAATCGGTCGGGCTAGGGCCTTAGGATTGGCACTTAGAGTCCGTATTCCTTCATGAAACCTTTTCAGCAGTTGTTCTGCTCTCTCTCGGAAATCTTGGGGGTTCCAGCGATCTCTCAGTACAAAGCATCCGGCGCGAACAATCCAGCCAAGTATCTTTCCTGTTGCCTTCTCGTTAGCGCTCAAGTATAGGATCATGAAGAGTGAAAAGACTGTTAAGAACAAGACGACAGTAACGAACAGGAGTACATTGCTTGAAGGAGTGTAGTTCAACGCCAAGAGAGCCAAACCAAAAATCAGGCTGCCGACTGTAACCGCTGTCACGATGATTTTTTGACTAACAACGGAAGCTACAATTCTCCCCGGTTCCTGACCTGAAGACTTAGACAGCATGTAGGCCTTTGAAAGGTCTCCGCTCCAGCCTGGATCTGGAACGACGCTGTCAAAGAACATGCCTGCCCATGCGAACAGCAGGACTTCACGAATCTTGGTCTTTATGTCGAGGTTGCGTAGCAGACTTCGCCAAGCCAGCGTGTAGAACAACACGCTTGCCAAGAAGGCAACGAAGGCTGAGGTGTACCAGAAAAGGTTTGTATGTTTGATTACGTCCACAACGTTTACGGTGCCTATATAATAGTAGAGATAAAGAACAAGCACGGCTAACCCGATGCCGACAAATAGAAGAATCCTTCTGGTAAGCCGGGGCTTCGGCGCTACGCTCATGCAGCCGTTTCCTCTGTGTTGGTGAAGGCCTGAGAACAGTTAAATGCTTATTGCTTTTCACCGTCAAAAACACGAGACTTGCTGTCTAGATGTGCCAAGTGGGCAGGTAAATGTGCAATCTTTCAACGTGCGTCAGAGGCTTTCTCTGAAGTCTCGTATTCTGTCCTCCAAACCCGATTTGCCCATTATGGGTTTATCAGAACCTTTTCGATATTCGTCCGCGATTTGAGATTCGACGCCGCTCTCCTTCTTCTCAATTGTTTTCAGGTGCGTGTGTCTTTTATATACTGAAATCATTGTTGTTATGTTTGTGTCCGTATGAGCGAAGACGTCTTTGAGAAACCGTTAGTAATGAAGGATTTTTTGAAAGAAAGAAGGAAAGCAAAGGCCAAGAAACCGAGGAAACCCAGGCTGTATGAGAAGGTGAAGAGGGTACCAGAATCTAAGAGACAGAAGCGACATAGTAAGTATTCAGAACTGGTCAATGCGATAGCTAAAGAGAAGGAGGGGACCTACAAAGTGTTGTTGCATTCCATAAAAGAAGATCTAACACCCTGGGGTGCATACCCTTCAATTGAGAAGGTGTTGATTCAAATAGCCAAGCGTGATGGAGTGGACTTTAGCATGGCCGTCAGAAGGCAGGTTCAGACCAAGAGGGGGATGAGGACCTACGTTTCCTATCCCGAATACGTCAAGTGGAAAGAAGGTAATTTGAGGCTGAGAATAGTAAACGGGGAGCTCTTCATAGAGAAGAAGACGGACAGACCGCTCTGAGCATTTGGGTATTCGGGCACTGTGCTTATCTGAATCCTGTAGAAGTGCGAGAGATTCATCCATGCCTCGTTTGAAGAGTCAGTTCCGTGAATGTAGATTGGATAAGTCCTGTTCGGATAATCGATGTCTTCTTTCACGTAGCCATACAAGCTGTAGAAATCACTGTTTTCTGCCTCAAAACTATCTTTATTGCAGTAAAGATTCAGTAATGGGCCACCCCAGCTCGCAATCTCCCTGAATTCCAGATGCAGAAAATTGCTCATTTGGATTGCGTAGTGGTTTTTATCGGTGTCAAGGATTTTGATGTCGCTGAAAGATCAGTAGGATAAATGGTAGTCTTGATCCGCGTCATCGGTGATACCGTAGCCCGTGCGGTTTTGTGTGAACCAGATGCCCAAATCTCTTATCTGGACCCCGTTCCTTTGTCCTTGTATGGGTATTGCATCCATGCTGGGCCTGGTTACCTTCAGAACCGTACCTTTTAGGTAGACGGGTGGATCATCAGGAAGCCCCGAAGGAGTGTTAGCGGAGGCTCCTTCCAATATGACTCCGTCGCGATCAATGGTTATCCAGCCTTCGTAGTCGCCCGGTTTCAGGTGGATTATGCCGCCTCCGCCGGGCATAGCATCTAAGGCCTCTTGGAAGAGTTGAGTGAAATTTGTGCCGGAAAAATCAATGGACCCTGTTGAACCATTTTGGGCATAATAGTAGGATCCTTCGACCCATACAGTGTAGCAACTGTTGACCACATTTGGACCGGAATTAGGGGGAATTTGGCCAACGCGCAAAGCTCCAACAACGTAGCCTATAGTGGCTGCTAGCAAGACCCCCAGCACAATAGAAGCGCGCGCGCTAAAACTTCGTACTCGTTTGCCGAAAGGATAACTTGATATTCCTTAGGGAATCAAAATGAATGAGACTTACCAAAAAAAGCACACCAACCAATGAAAAGCGGCCGGGGTGAGGTACACTCGGCATAGTCGGGTGAAGTCTCCCACAAGCAATTCTCTTTTTTTGTGTGCCTCGTTGATGCTTTTGTATACGGGACCATTGATAGTTGAACCAAATACATGGGAAATGAAACAATAGGGTGGTATTATATCAATGTATGAGCATCGTTACAAGTACGGCAAACAGAAGGCCATAATGACTGTTGAAGAGTTCAAAGAGAAGCTAGAGGCTTCCCCGGTGAAACTTGAACAGAAGGCTTTTCTTGTTCTTTTGTGGCATTCTGGAGCGCGAAAAAGTGAGGTGTACGAAAGAGTCAAAGATGACATAGAAATCACTGAAGCACATGTCATTGTTGATTTTCATCAGCGGAAGAAACATGGTGAGACCGTGCCGCCTTTGAAGATTCCTAGGAAGTTCTACGGTGTCGAAGAATATCTTGTGCCACACCTCTTGAAACCTAAAAGGGTGAATTCCAAAACAGTCTATTCTTATGAAACATGTGAAGGAAAGCCAGTCATACATTCGAGCCAGGTAGAAGCCAAATGGCTCTTTCCTCAAATCGGCAGCTCAACAGCCTGGCGCGCATCTAAGAAAGTTTTAGGTGAAGAGTTCTATCCTCATTACTTCAGACTGAGGAAACTGAGCAAGATAGGAATGAACCGGGAGAAAGGCAGCATAACACACCTCAAAGCAGTTAGTGGAATCAAAAGCCTGAAGGCGCTAGAAGCCTACTTGGGATATGATCAGGAAGCTCAGGATGAAGCAATGGAAATCAGCGAATAAGAGCGGTAAATATAGGATACATAAACTAAGGGAGCCAACAGTTCAGGAAGGCCGCGCTCGCCAAGAGGAAGATGAGCGACTCAGGCCGTGCAAAAACCAGCGAAGACCTGAAACAAAAAAAGGAGTGTTGATTGAGTTCGCTTTGTCTAAACAACGGTGACCGTTTTGATGATGGGATATGTTGCTGCTCTGTTTCCTGCAAGATCAATGATGTAGATTTTAACAGTGTAGGTTCCAGGTGACACATTAAGGTTTGAGCTGTCTTTGCCGTTCCAGATTACGCTGTGGAAGCCGCTGGATTGGAGAACAGTACTGAGGAGAGTTCTTTTCAGAGCGCCTGTGCTGTTATATATTCCTATCGTGGCATAGCAGCTTTCGGATAACGTGTAGTTGATCTTTGTAGTCTGAGCACTTGATGGCTTGAACGATGTCGGATAGACTGAGACGGCTGTGACGCTTGGCGGTTTAGTGTCAACGGTGACTGTGCCTGCTTTTGTCGTAAAGGCGACGCCTTGCAAGTCCTTTCCGCTGAGGCTCACTGTGTAGGTTCCGTCTGGAACTCTGTAGCCCGTGCTGTTCTTCCCGTCCCAGATGATTGAAAGGCTGGATCCGGTTCCCGTCCAAGTTCTTAACGTGGTGCTTGATGAAGTTTTCACCTGTAGGTTCCAATTCGTGGTGGAGCTGAATGTTGCTTTAATGGTGGTGTTGTCTTTTGTCCCGTCGCCGTTTGGACTGAAGGGGTTCGGTGAAATCGTGAATGAAGTAACCGTGGGTTTAGGTTCATACCGTGCAGTGTAGACTCCGGCTGAAGTTATAGTTAACGTTGTGCTTGTTGAGCCTGTGCTCCATTGATAGAATGGGTGACCATTTGCGTCTGTGCTGGGGACTTTGAAAGTGTGGGTTCCAGTTAACCCTGTAAAGATATGTGGGGTCGTATAGCCCGTTGCGACGCCATCCTCAGTAATCGGCAGCGCTAGCCATGCGTCAACGGCACACCAGGACCAAATAGTAGCAGAGTATCCTGCTCTGTAGCGCCCAGTGTAAACTCCCGCTGAGCTGACCGTTATGGTTTTGTCTGTCCAGCCTGTGCTCCAATCGCTGAACGGGTGACCTGCGGTGTCAGTGCTTGGAAGTGTGAAGGTGTGGGTGCCGGTTAATCCCGAGAAGATGTGGGGAGTACTGTATCCTGTCGCGATTCCGTCCATAGTGATGGGTTCAGGTATCCATCCTTGAATGTAATCCCAAGCCCAAATAGTGGCAGAGTATCCTGCTCGGTACCGTGCAGTGTATATTCCCGCTGAGCTGACCGTTATGGTTTTGTCTGTCCAGCCTGTGCTCCAATCGCTGAACGGGTGACCTGCGGTGTCAGTGCTTGGAACTGCAAACGTATGCGTTCCCGTCAAGGTCGTAAACGTGTGGGGAGTCGTGTAGCCTGTGGCGACGCCGTCCATAGTGATGGGTACGCTTTGCCAGCCGTGAATGTAGTCCCAACCCCAAATGGTAACGGAGTATCCGGTCTCCGGCGGCTCATATCTCCAGAAGTTATTATGCAAATTTGTCTCTGATGATGCGCCTCTTACACCATAGAAGTAACCGTTTGCGTTGCATAAGCCTCCACCTTCAACAGGGTTAGGTGTGTTTGCCAAAGTTTCCCAGCTGTTCGATGCAATGTGGTATCGCCAGAATCCATTAGTGTCGGAAACGCCGTTGAAACCGCCCCATGCATAGAAGTATTTGCTTCCGTCGTAGGCAAGTGAGCCTGCCCACCAGATGCTGCTTGGCACGTTTGCCATAGCAGACCAACTGTTCTTTGAGAGGTCGTACCGCCAGAAACCACTGCCCTGTCCACCTTGAAGTGCATAGATGTAGTTTCCAGAATTCCAGGCCATAGAGCATCCGCCTCCTGCAGCAAAAGGCAGGTTTGCCATGGCGGTCCAGCTGTTCCCCGAGATGCTGTACCTAAAGAAGTGGTTTGACGTTGAAAACCCGATGGCGTAGATGTAGTCACCGCCAGCCCATGCTAGAGCCGAATGGTATGGGTCTTCGGATAGTTTTTTCATTTGAGTCCAGCTGTTTCCTGAGATACTGTATCGCCAGAAGTCCCAGTCTCCTCCGCCGATATATCCTCCAGTGTATCCATTCAGTTTGTAGATGTAGTCTCCGCCAGTCCAAACTAAGTCTTGGCCGCTCTGCGGTGCAGATGTAGGGATGTTTGCCATGTAGGTCCAGCTGTTCCCTGAGATGCTGTACCTGTAGAACATGTTGTCAGTCTCTCCTGCGCTCATATAGATGTAGTTCCCGCCGGTCCACACAGTGCCTACTTCATACCATAGAGGTTCCGGCGTGTTAGCCATTGAAATCCACGTATTAGACGATGCATAAACAGCAGAGATTGCGAAAGGCAAAATTAAGAGCGGGAGCAACATCATAGAAACCATTAGCTTCAGCCCAAATTCTCTACATGAAATCTTCATTTTCATCAATCTCCAAATTTTCCTTGTCAGTGCCACAAGCATTGTAATTGCTAGTTAATATAATCTATGAAAGATAGTTCTATTGCTTTATTAGCCACGCGCTTCCATATCGCTGATTAGACTCGCTCCACCTCATGCGTGCACTGGCGCCTAACTCAAGATCATTCTAAGAACATGCCCCATTAACTTCGATCTGTTCTTGATTGGATATTGTGAATAGGTCAGGTCTCTGCTGCTTCAGGTTGACCAAGGCATCACTCAGAGTGCCCTCTAGAAGAAGTCTGTCCCATGCGATGATTCCTTCAAGTTTCGTTTTCTCTTTCTTAAGAATGTCCGTTTCGGAGTCCAAAGCGGTTTTCTCTCTATGAAGGTTGTTCACTATTTTG
Organism: Bathyarchaeia archaeon; assembly: GCA_049512075.1. Lineage (GTDB taxonomy): Archaea > Thermoproteota > Bathyarchaeia > Bathyarchaeales > Bathycorpusculaceae > JBEKCD01. The sequence goes on from JBEKXL010000010.1 coordinate 62,736, forward strand.
TTTAGTTCGTCTCTTTGTTGAAAAAGAGCTTTGGTTTCGTCTTGTACTCTGATAACTAGCTGTTTCTTGTAGCGAAGATTTCTAATAGCCGCTGGAGATCTATCGAGTTTTTGAGCTATATCTCGAGCCGTTAATCCTTCTTTGGTAAAAGTCTCTAGTTGTGCCAGCTCTTCCTTTGTGGTTCTTCTGCCACCCATCTCTTACCGTCTCCAACAGATCTCTAATCGTCACAAACCTATCGCTTAAGTGTCTCATAAAAGTCTCGTTTCTGTCACTTTCTGAGGAATAACTTGTTATGCACTATACTACGCACTATATCGAGTTCATGGGAAATTGATGGAAAATAGGGAGATACCCAAAGGGGGATATATACTGCGAACTATGCTGCGCGAGCGTGTACTACTGCTTATCCTGCAATAGTTTCCTCGCTTCCTCGAGCATTTTTTCTGCATTCGCTGATCTTGATAGTTCAAGCGTGCCAATGAGTTGAAAGAGATTCTTCTCATGCTCAGCAGAAAACTTCAGCAGTGCTTTCAGCAACTCTGGGGAGATCTGTTCCTTTAAACTGAAATAGACTCCGGGAGGCCTTAATTTTGTATGAACTACTCGGAAAACCTTGCCTTCCTCCGTCAGCCTATCTAGAACCTTCTTGCTTCCGCTTTCTGAATAAGCACGCTTGAAATGTTTCTGAATATACTTCAGAAGGTCACTTTCCCTAGTATTGCCAAATTCAGACAAATAGTCCAAAACTGCTTGTTCCACTTCCATAAAGTGCACCTAGTGTACTCGTTGCGTTCACCTTTCCTTCTTAGCTTCGGACAGATTAAACCTTCGGACAGAGAAGTGAAACAAATGAAAAACCTAAGAATCACTGTAAGAGTGGAAGAACCCGATAGGCAGAAAATCGAACGGCTTATGCACGATGGCAAATTCAAAAACATGAGCCAAGTATTGCGCAGAGCTCTTCAAGAATTTCTAAAAACTCAATAGAAGGCTCGTTTCAGAATGGCCGAGGACTCTGGAGAACCAAAGAACAGAGAAAAGCTGTTCAACCATCTGAAGGAGCTTCAAAAGCCCCTTTCAATCGAGCACCTTCAGGAGATTCTCGGTTCAACTGTTAAGCATGATGATGATAACAAAGCAATCGCTTTTCTTTGCATGCTTCTCACTTACACAGAACAAGACCAAACGAATATCGGCTTTCTAGCGGAATCCAGCACTGGCAAAAGCTATATTCCCTTGGAATTGGCAGGGTATTTCCCTACTGACGATTTGATAAAACTCGGTTATGCCTCGCCACAGGCTTTCTTTTACGAGAATGGTGTTTTGATTCCGGACCCAACTGACAAGAGAGACGTGGAAGACGAAAAACGTAGGAAAATTAGAGTCATCGATCTTCACCAGAAAATCCTAATTTTCATGGACCAGCCACACGACCAACTCCTGCAAAGATTGAGATCTCTGCTAAGTCATGATGAAAAAGAAATAGTCTCAAAGATGGTAAATAAACGTGAGAAATCCGGAAACAGAACTGAAACCGTGGTCATCAAAGGCTTTCCAACAGTGATTCATTGCACGGCCAGGTTCACAATGCAAGATCAGGAGAAAACAAGGCTCCTATTACTAAGCCCAGAAATCGACCAAGAAAAACTCAGAGAAAGCCTTGTCTTAAAAATTGAAAAGGAAAGTGACCGCCAACAATTCGCGAAACGAATGGATGAAGACCCCGAAAGGAAATTCCTAGCAGCAAGAGTAGCAAATATCAGGTCTGCAAAAATCAAGTATGTTATCATCCCCACGGAATTCAAAGAACAGATTTATCGGCAATTCAGCGAACAACACAAGAATTTAGTTCCAAGACATCAACGTGACATAAGCAAGCTTCTATCCATCATCAAGGGACACGCATTACTGAACTATGCAACCAGAGAGAAGCTTGAAGACCCAGAGACCAAGGATACTTCAATAATCGCAAACCTTGAAGACGTGGAAGTCGGTTTTAGACTCTATAATTCCGTAAGTGAAGCGAACGAGCTAGGACTGTCTCCTGAACTCTTTGACATCTACAAGAAAATGAAACCACACATTCAAGAATCTGTAAATGGTCTAACTCGGAAAGAGTTACAAAAATTCTACTTTCAGGAATTCCATAAGAGCATCGGTCGAGAGGGACTTGGCAACGTACTGAAAGCTTGGGAAAACGTCGGTTTAGTCACCGAAATACCGGACCCGGTAGACAAGAGGTTCTTGAGATATGTGTGTTGCGACACGGGTACCAATTCAGACAATGAAGAACACAATAATGAAGACGCGTATCCTAATCGGTCTGATACCCCTAGTGCCAACACACATATCTCTGATTACTCTGAGGACGGTTCTTAATGGTTTCTTGTCCTCAATGCAGTTCAACGCTTCTTTTCAAGGATGGCTTAAGACATCTTAACGATGGCACTCAGGCTCAGCGTTATTTATGCCGGAATTGTGGCCGTCGTTTTACGCAACCTAAGATAAAGGTCCACGTCAGAGCTAAGCCCCTCAAACTGCTTAACCCGGGTTCTAACTTGGCTGAGCAAATGGTTAGTGATAGGAAGTTCTCCTTCAAGATAGGCCCTGATAAGAGATCGTTCTTTCTTGGTGAAAATGTAGGATCGCATATTCTAGACGCCGATGTCACTATAATAGGAAAAGAGTTAAATAGTTTTCGTCACTATAGTAGTAAACGCCAATTATGCGCTCTTGAGAAGGCGAAAAAATTGGACCCAACAACCGAAACAAAAACGGTTGTGGGAGACAGAGAAACCGACCCCGGCACAATAGACCAAACGGTGAAAGGCAAACTCTTAGAATACGAGTTTTCCATGCAGAAGCAAAACTACAGTCCTGAAACAATCAGGTTAAACCGTACTTGTCTAAAAATGCTGATCAGAAACGGAGCAAACCTACTAGATGTTGAAAGCACTAAAGCTGCTTTGGCACGTTACAAAGCTTCAGAAAACCGCAAAAGAAACGTGATTAACGCCTACACACAATTCCTAAAGCTTAACGGATTGACATGGGAAAAACCAAAGTGTGTCATAACTAGGAAGTTCCCGTTTATCCCATTGGAGAAGGAAATCGACAGTCTAATTAGCGGTTCAGGACCAAAAATGAGCACGTTTCTACAATTGCTCAAAGACACAGCTATGAGATGCGGTGAAGCTAAACGGTTAGAATGGACCGACATAGACTTTGAAAAATCCATTATCACATTGAACAATCCCGAAAAAGGAAGCAAGGCGAGAATGTGGAAGGCAAACGCTAAGCTCATGGGTATGCTCAGTTTAATGCCACGCGAAAGCAGCAAAGTGTTTGGAAACGGACCGATTAACAGTTTCAAAAGCACATATCAGAAAACAAGAAAACGCTTAGCGGTAAAACTTCAAAATCCACGCTTACGGAAAATCAGCTTTCACACTTTCCGCCACTGGAAAGCCACACGGCTATACCATGAAACCAAGGACCCCTATTACGTTAAAGACTTCTTAGGCCACAAGGAACTTAGAAACACCGAAATCTACATCAACATCGAAAGAACAATCTTTGAAGATTCAAACGACGGATTCACTGTTAAAGTCGCTGAAAACCCTGAAGATATCAAGTCACTCTTAGAAGTAGGCTTTGAGTACGTTTGCCAAAAGGATAACTTGATATTCCTGAGGAAACGAAAATGAGCAACACGTTTAAAGCATGGGAAAGCGGTAACCGAAATCACCGAAATGTGGCCGGGGTGAGGTAGCTTGGTAGCCCATAGGCCTGTGGAGCCTAGCGCCCGGGTTCAAATCCCGGCCCCGGCCCTAACCATTTCTTGAAAGAACATAGAACTTTGGAGCGCACGAGGCCCATCCGACTCTGACGATTGAGCGAGAAATTGTCAAGCGGGTGGTTTGACATGTTTTTTGGTCTCTTCGTTCAAGCGCATCCAAGCTTCGAAATCCTTTGGCGGAGGATTTTCCTTGAACAGCTTCTTCCTTGTAGCCTCCAAAAAGGCATTCTGTGCACCCACGAATTCTGCGGCTGTCTGAAGAGTGTGCCCGGATTTGTAGGCGCTGTAGAAAACATCAGTGGTTTTCTCGCGCCAATTCTCGTCTCTTAGAATGTGATGTTCAAGAATCACGTGGGGAACCGCTTCCACGATTTTTCTCAGACCCATCAGCCCTTTTTGTGCTTGCTCTTCGCTGACCTTAAAGCTTGTAAGATAGAGAGGTGGACCACCTACCATGAGGAGTTGAGGTTTTTCGCGGAGGACCATTTCAAGAGTGGACGTTGACATGGGTCCTTGGATATCGGGTGCAAAGAGGAACCTTTCATCCTCAAACTCTATGGTTGCCATCAGAACCCATCCTAGCTCCGAGTTTTCAAGTCCATGAGGGACAGGCTCTGAGAATCTAATGTTTGTGTTCCCAAGTGTGAAGGTTTTTCCGTCAGCGACTTCAAACTTTGAAACGTATCTTCCGCTTGTTTTCTGGAAAAGCCACCCTCTTTCCCGTTGACTGTAGTTAATCTGCTCCTTGGGGTTTTTCGCCAGAACTTTCTTGCCCTCGTATATCTGCCTCGCAGTGTCATTAGCCTGCGTCCAGTTGCAAAGCCAGTCTTCAAAAGAAGGCGTAACATGATCATGATGATAATGGCTTATTGTGACGAACTCAGCTTTCCCAGCAGCCTGAGCAATCTTCCGACGGGCCCTGATAATGGCCCTAAACTCTTCAGGATGAGGCGGTAACCCATAACGGATGGGACAGAGAGACACGCCACCGTCCAATAGAACCCTAACATCGCTAGTTTCAACATACGTACACATAGATCTAACACCGAGACTCTCAGCAGCCAAGGGAACAACACGAATATGCCTTAACATGACGACCCAATAAGCCCAAACTGAAGCGTATAAACCTTTTATCCAAGCTCGCTCGTTAGCTTCGCTTAGCTGGCGATGAAGACTCTGGCCCCCATGAATCCAAGATGATTGTGATCTTGAGTGCGGAGCCCGCTCTGGCATTTGAGGCCAAGCAACCTCAGATGCCAAAAACATTTAAGAACAGACGCATCTGCGCGAGGTACCCTGTTCACCATATCTCGGCTTCAAATGTGAGCTGAATGGCCTGAAAAGATGGTTTTCTGTTGATGCTTTTGTATACGGGAGCATTTTTGGGGTAATGGAGCGTGGAATCAGGCTATATTGTCCCACGACTTACTCATCGTCTGTGGAACGCCTGGTTTGCGGCGCGCGTTTCTACTTTTCTTTGGGTGGCTTTTCCCAGAGTTCGAATTTTCTCTTTTTGAGTTCTCTCCGTTTTCTCTGCAGGAACCTGTAAACAGTGCCGTGCATGCTGCCCTTGACAAGCATTTCTATAGCTTCTCGGGCAATCTGAACCTGCTCGACGGTTCCGATTATGCCCACCGTGTGACCGTAAACCGACACGCTCGTGTCCGTGAGTTCCTCGATTATTCGGCGGGTTTTACCGTTCATTCCGATTATTCTTCCCTGAACCCTCTTGATGTCAGCGTCAGACTTACCGAAAACGCTCCGCAAGTCTATTAGATCTAGCATGGCCTCTTCGTCGCGCACCAGCCGAAAAGCATGTTCAGGGGAGAAGCCTCTTCCGATGGCCGTTACCAAGTCCTTGGCCTTGAAAAGCGTTGAAGGATCATCGGCCTTCTCAGCCAGAGCGATTATAACGTCGCCAGCTTCGCTGTCGATTTGAAGTTCCACGCTCAGCTTCTCTTCGATGTGCTTCTTAGTTTTTCCTTCTGGTCCGATCAGAACGCCCACACGTTCTCTCGGAATCTTCAGAAACGTATTAGCTCTCGCCACGGCCGGTAACCCTCTTGTAGCTCTCGTCTATCGATGGAACCTTGACGCCCAGTCGACCGAAATATTTGTTCAAGTTAGTCAAGTCTCTCCGCAACAGAAAATCCGCCATAGGATGAACCAGGAGGACAGCCTGTGAAACATCAAACAGGATGGGCCGCCCTCTCCACACCATGATGTTGTACTCGCTCAAATCCCCGTGGACCAGCTCAGCCTTCCTGTAAAGTCTCTCCAGGTAAATCAAAAGCGTCTCGTAGATTTTCTCAGGATTTTTCGGGGTTTTTTCCTTCAGCGAGGGTGCACCCTCCCCGTTCTCGCCGATGAACTCCATGACAAGCACGTTATTTCTTACAGCAATAGGTCTTGGCACTCTGACTTTAGCGCGTGTGGCAAGCTCCAAGTTCTTGAACTCCTTCTGGGCCCACGCAAAAATCAGTGAACGAGTGTCATGCTTCACATCTTTGAATCGCGGGTCTCCTTCGATGTATTTGACGAGGCCCTTGCGAAATTCCGCGGAAACGACCAAGTAAATTTTGATCGCTAACTCTTTTCCTTCCTTGGTTTTTCCCCAGTAGACCCGGGACTCCTTCCCAGCTCTTATGACACCGTGAATCTCATTAATCGTGCCCTTGTTCATTAAGTCGTAGACTACCATCAGCGTTGAACGATCAAAAACTTCTTCGAGAACCGCTCTATCGGATGAAAAGTCTTTGGTCAGCATCTTTTGATCGCGCTCGTAGGACTGCTCTTTCCTCGTTAGCTTGTCTTCGGCTCTCTGCGCCCGCTGCCTGCTCATCAAGTTCCCCCTTTTTTCTCTCTTTGTTATTACCGCTCTTGGTTTATATCAATATTGATGGGAAAAGCCTATGAGGTCACTAAATAGTGGGCGGGGTGGGATTTGAACCCCCGTCAAGCTGGCGATATTGAAGCAGGACTTAACATCTCCCGCAATCCCCCTTTTTTTTCTAATGTGTTTTGGAAGAAGTGATGGGGGAAGGGCCAAAGCGTGGGCTCAGAAAACCCAAGTAAACCGAGAATTTAATTGTAGTTAGCGATAATGCTGTGGCGCCGCCGATAGGACTGGAACCTATGACAAATGGAGAGCGCGGCATGAGACGTCTCCCGCAAAAACCCCCCTTTTTCTCCTCTGTTCACACGTTCGTGCAAAGTCGTATCTTCTCGTAGCCCGCGCCAGGTTAGTTGGATAAAACTCTACCCTTTCTCTGGCGCGGGCGTCCAAACTAAACTAGCCCCCTCAAAGCAGTTACGTAGCCTTAAGTTTCTTCTCCTTGCTTACTAACTGCGGAACGGTCCAACCTTCTACAACCTTGCCATTGACTATGCGAAAGATTGTAACGGATGTTAATTCAATCTTCTTGCCAGTAAGAGCTGTTCCAGTAATTTTAAAACGAACCCACACTCTATCCTCTTCAGCGATTATGTCCCCAATAGTCCTATGGAAATCTGGAAAGCCCTTGAAAGCCCCAGTATAAAACTGTTTGACATCTTCCCTGCCTCGAAGTTGATTGGTATGGTCAACATAATCTGGTGCCATGAACTCGTCTAGCATGGTTAGGTCTCTTTTGTTCATGGCTTCAATCCCTTTGCGAAGGAGAGCCTTAATCTCTTCTAAAGACATAGAACAGCATCTTCCTCTGACATTTAGTTATGTTTGGTTCAGCCATAACTTCTCCGCAAAACCAAAAACTGGCTTAAAAGGACTGATAGAATATGCTTCTATCGTTTTTTCGATATTTCTAAATTATGCAACCGTATTCCATATTGACTCCGTAAACGTTGTGTGGTCTATCAGCTTGTGGAATTCCGTGTGAATCTCCATCAGCTCTTTGTGTTTCATCATTCTTGCATTAACCTTGTCCAACTCTTCTAGGCTCTTGCATTCCCACATTTCAACATATGAGCCAGCTACTCCACCGTATTCTTGTTGGAAAAGCCGCCATGATTTCAGTCCTTCAAAAGCCGTCGGGTTCTCCTTTTTGAATCTGAGGAATCTTTTGACCAGTATCTGAAATTCTGTTCGCTTTTCGTATTTGACCACGTATGTCAAAACAAAGACGATATTCATGTTTCTATTCGCCTTCAGCGGTTTTTGTCAGTATTTTTGGTTCTTTCCATTCTTCTCTGAGGATACCATACACATAAACATCTCTCCATTCTCCCATGTTGAAGATGGATTTGCGAATTGTTCCCTCCCTTTTGAATCCAACTTTTTCTAAAACCTTCTGGGAAGCTACATTTCTGAGGTCAGTATGAGCCTGAATACGGACTATGTCTTTTGAAAGGAATAAGTAGTCCACCATAATCTTAGCAGCTTCAGAACAGTAGCCTTTACCTGTTTCACTTGGAACAACAAAATAACCTAATTCCAACAGTTTCGCTGCAGGATGACCCATAGTGAAGTGCCAGATGTAGCCAATTTGGCTCCCATTCTTCTTCTCAATAATAAACTCCCCCTGTTCAAGACTACTTTTCTCATAACCCTTCTCTATCTCTGTTCTGGATAACTGTCGTAGAGGATTGTATTCACCAATGAACTCAGGCTTGTTAACCCATTCTGCAAAAAGTGGCAAGTCTTCTTTCTCCATAACCCTCAAATTCACAGTCTTGCCTTCAAGCAACCTGAACACCAACCCACTATTTGAGTAAGTTCAGCTATAGCTTTTCCGCAAAATCAATGACTGAACAGTGCCATGTGTGCGTGTGTGTGAGTGTGTGTTTGTTTGTCTGTGTGACTGTCTGCCAACCTGAAATAGAGAGGGAAGGAAAGAAGAAAGGAAGTAAGTAGGGAAGTAAGGAGAGAGAGAGAAAGAGAAAGATAAAACTTTACCCCAACGAGCCAACATATTGAATTTGGGGGTTTTCAGATGCGTCAGGGAACTTTACCTATAGCAAGAAAGGTTAATCCCATGGCAAATGCGCCCAGATGGCTCACTGCAAGCTGTATTTCTCTCATCGCTTCTTCCCAATCTTCTGCTGTGGTTACGCCTTCTTTTATCAAGACTTTCTTGTCCTGCTCCACGATTTGAACTGGAACATAGACAAGCATCTTCAGTGCATCAGGATTCTGCTGAGTGGCATACATTGGAAGAGGATAGATTTTTACCGAATTCAAGCCAGCCTCTGAAAATATCGAGAAAAGCTGTCTGCCTATGTAACGGTCGTCCCCCCTAGCTTTTGCCCATTGACCAAACTTGGACCACAACTCGAAAAACCTTGGCGCCAGCGGAAACGAAAGCATTGCGCCATCATCTACGTCAGAAGCCGCAACAATTCCTCCTTTCTCAGTAACTCTTTTCAACTCTGCGATCGTCTTCACTGGGCTGCTTACATGCATAAGCACCAGTCTGCAGTATGACAAATCGAAAGTCCCGTTCTCATACTTCAGATTGTCGATGTTGCCCAGTTCAAACCGTATGTTTTTTACGCCTTCCTTGGACGCTGACTTTTTTGCTTCATCAATGAATAAGGGATCAACATCTACACCGCACGCTTCTTCTGGGAAAAGGCTCGAGGCCATTCTCCTCGTAACAGCGCCCGTTCCGCAACCAGCATCAAGAACCTTCATGTTTGGCTTTAAATCCAAGATTTCAAGTTCCTTCTCAATTATCTTTTCAAGCGCTTTGGCCTGCGCTTCGAGCCTAATTGCTTCTTCAAGTTTGCCAGCATATGCATATTTACGTGGCTTGTCACTCAAAGACTATTCCTCGAACAAACATGTCTTAGGTTGAAATATAGGCATTTTCATGCACCACTGGCATAGCCCGCACTGCCTTTTTGCTCGCGTTAGGTTTTGAAAACTACTTCTGTGCCCACGTGGCAGTCGTGTACTACTTCTGATCCAAATCTGCCTCTCAGCCGTCCAATGGCCTCTTTTCCGGTGCAATGATTCAAATACAGTTCCGGAGTTCCACACACATTTTCCAGAACGTCTCCTACGTGGTCAACATCCTCTTGCGAGTATTCCACCATGTGAGTGCCGCCGAATATAGCAATGATTCTGCGATTGAAGAGTCGTGTGGTACGGGCACACGTATTCAGCAATCCCACATGACAGCAACCAGTCACCAACACTAATCCGTCTCTTGCTTGAAGAACCAGCGACAAATCGTCAATGACAGGATCCCATTCCCGCCGTCCATTAACCTTATGAAACGCACCTGTCACTATCCCCGGCTTCTCATGTCGTTCCGCAATCGGAATCTCTCCCGTCGTATGGAGGTTTGGAAGCACTTCAACTGAATCTTTAGTCAAATGGAATTCCGCTTTTTTGGTCAGTTCCCTACTAAGCTTTGGAAATCCCATTGAGATGTGAAACACGAATATCTTCGCTGATTTGGGCTCCATGGCGCTTGGGTGCGCAACGATCTGCACTGGTTTCTGGGCTGTTCTCGCCTTGAGAAACGACTTCAATCCGCCTGTGTGATCCCTGTGACCGTGCGAAAGCACCAACTTATCGATGCAATTGGCATCCATTCCCAGTCGTTTCATATTATGCAGGAGTTTTCCGCCTTTCCACCCAGCATCAAGAAGAATCTGTTTGTCGCCAATTGCAATATGAAAGCATTCTCCGTGCCCACTTTTGAGGTGTTTCCCGGGCAAAACCTCGTTATCATAGATGTTCGTGATCTTGACGTCCATTAATATCGCCTTGCACCATATCGATTCGTGTTTAGCCTCTGCATATTTAAGATAAGTGGTCAGCGCGCGCTTTCCATGCCTAATCTAAGCAATCTCTCACAACCATCCATGCTGAATCGTTGCAGGTGCAGGCGATGGCTTCTTCCGTTTCTCACTTTTCTTCTCTTTGAACTTGTGGATTTTAACAGAGCTATCTTCGAGCGCAACCCAATACCTGTTGTTCAGATGTTGATGGTAGATGAATTTGTTCACCAGCCCCTTCAATTCTTGTGCGGACATTTTCTCGGAATCTACCAATAGATTATGGTCGTCAGAAGCAACCTCTTCATTGAGGTTCTTGCGCAAAAAATTGGAAAGCGGGTCCTTTCCGTCCTCCAACTCGCCACAATCCACTTTCAACTTCTTTCGTCCCGAGAACAAGCCGCTCATTCTCCATTGTGGTAAGAGTTACATCTGCAAGAATGTATATGCTTTTTCTCTAAACATAAATCGTTACCTAAACTTCAAGCGCGCGATTTTTCTTACCACATTCAACAGTTCGAGCATTTTTCAACAGCCAAATGCTCCCCCTGGGGTCCTAATACCAGCGGATCCGCCACCCACCGAGCGAATATGTACCGTTGACTATTTCTATTTCCCCCTTTTTTTCAGAAAGAAGCCTTCTGTTGATGCTTAGCGGCACGCTAGGGATGTTTGCAAGAAGTGACAAAGTAGGCAGCAGCCTTGCCTTCTCCTTTAATTGTTAGAAAATACCGCAGCCAGGAAAAGTTATAGCTGAACCGAAATAGACAGCTAGTGGGTGGTTAGATTTGCTTGAAGGCAAGAATGTAAATTTGAGGATAGCAGAGAAAGAGGATTTGCCTCTACTTCTTGAGTGGTTCAACAGCCCTGAATTCGCTGGAAGATACAATCCATTAGATGCACAGGAGTCTAAGGCAGATATTGAGAAACGATATGAAAAACTGGGCTCGGAAAAAGTGTGGTTTCTGATACTGAAAAAGGATGGAAACAGGATTGGTTTCCTGGGAATGGGTGTTATTGGAGGCTGTTGGGAGATAGGCTATGTTCTGATTCCTAGCGAAAGAGGTAAGGGCTACTGCACAGAAGCTGCCCAACTTGCGGTAGACTACTTGTTCATGTCTAAAGACATAGTCAGGATTCAGGCGGCAACCGACCCAGAGAACATGGTATCACAAAAGGTTCTGGAAAAGGCTGGTTTCCAGAGAGAAGGAAGAATACGAAAAGGGATGTTTGTCTATGGGAAATGGGCTGACCTCTATCTCTATGGCATTCTCAGAGAAGAATGGAAAGAACCAAAGAGTCGCTAAGAAAACCATATTCAAGAAATCCTGAAAGCATAAACAAGAAACCAGTTTTCGAGTTCTAACGCACGCTAAGAGTATTAGCGCGCTGGCTTGTCCCTAAAATGGTCTAAAATGGTTTTTATTCTTCTTTTATCTATTGGAGCTTGATTTGGGCCTGGTTCGTAGGCAAATCCTGACCGCGCTGAAAGCCGGCAAATCACGGGGTTC
>JBEKXL010000011.1:0-73311 GCA_049512075.1 Bathyarchaeia archaeon
GGGCAGAAGGATACTGCGCCAACACGGTAGGCGGACTAAACCTCGACGCCGTCAGAAAATACATACGAGAAGAACAACAAGAAGCCCTACCGTAGAGCCCCGGAGCTTGCTCCGGGGGAAACTACTTCTGCCACAGATTCCGAATAACGCGCGCTTCGCAGCGACAGAAACGAACTGAAAGCCAGACGACTCCCACTAACAGACAGAATTCTCACCTGTAGAAGCGCGGGCTAGAACATAGCTAAGCAGGAGATGAAGCATACAGACTCCATTGCTGAGAGGCTCTTCTACTTAGGTGAAAAACCCCAACAATCAAGCCGGAACCGATTAAAGTTGGGGAAACCCTCAAGGAAATGATCACACAGGACGTGAAAGACGAAAAGAAAGCCATTTACATGTACAAAGAGGTAATCGCAGTAGCCCAGAAAGAAGGCGACGTGACAACAGCTTTCCTGTTTATGGACATACTGAAAGACGAGGAAGACCATCACGACACCTTCACGACTCTCTTGGAGCAGGTATAAGAATACGGCACCAGCGAATCAGGCTTTTCAGTAATCCTCCCTTTTTCTAAATTCGTTCCTTTGCGAGCTTCCCACTTCCGAAAGCTTAATTCCTAAGCCAATTACTAGACTGAAGAGGATGATAGAAATGAAATCTGAAGAAAAATTGCCTCTTTGTGAAAAGTGTGGCTGTCCTATCGACGAGTGCAAGTGTGTCTGTCCCTACTGCGGTGAATCTTCTGGCTGCGAGTGTTGCGTTGGCACGGACGCGGTTACGGGCGGCTGAGAACACCTAGCTGGTTCCAGACAATTTTCGCGAAAATTCGACGAGGAGGATGAGGATGAAGGAGATCAACTGGATGGCAGGTGGGCCGCAAGGAGCCGGAGTCGACTCTGCGGCAAACATTTTTGGAAGGGCGTGCGGCTATGGTGGTCTTTACGTTTTTGGAAGAAGAGAGTACCACTCAAACATCAAGGGCCTGCACAGCTATTTCCACCTTCGCGTTTCGCAAAAGGAAGTCTTGGCCAACGTCAACGACGTGAATTTACTGGCTGCTTTTGACGCTGAAACGGTGGTCAGACACATTGGCGAGGTGGTTTCAGGCGGCGGCATAATAGTCGACAGGGAGCAAATAGGCACACGCGTCTTGGGAATACCCACACTCCCACCTGAGTTCAAGGATGAAGTTCGCAAATACATGAGTCAAAAAGGGTTAGATGAGAATCTGAGCGACTTTCTCGATGATGCCAAGAAAGCGGGTATAAGCGTTTTCGAAATTCCATACATGGATCTGCTGAAAACAATCGCGACGAAACTGGGAATAGAGCAGATAAGCAAGGTCACGCGCATGATAAACGTTCTGACCACGGGAGTTTCTTTCGCCTTGCTTGATTACGACCGCGGGTTGGTTGAAAAAGCTGTCATCGCCGTTTTTTCGGACAAGCCGAAGGTTGCGGAAATGAACATAATGGCTTTAAGAGAAGCGTACGATTACACCCAGCGAACGTTCAAGGAAGGCCTCCCCTACAAGCTTGCAAGCTTGGATGCAAAAGAACAGAGAATCTTCGTTTCAGGAAACCAGGCCGTTGCGATAGGCAAGATTCTCGGCGGATGCCGCGTTCAGACTTACTATCCCATAACACCTGCAGCGGATGAAAGCGAGTACCTGGAAGCGCACGAGGTTCTGAAAACCAGAAGCGGAGACGGAGGGATAATAGTCATTCAGACGGAAGACGAAATCGCCGCAGTGAACTCGGCTTCAGGGGCTGCGCTGGCGGGTGCGAGAGCTGCGACGTCAACTTCAGGACCGGGGTTTTCGCTCATGGTTGAGGGTTTAAGCTGGGCTGGAAACTGCGAAGTGCCCTTGGTTATCACATATTATCAGCGAGGGGCTCCTGCTACGGGTTTGCCGACGCGTCACGGGCAGGCTGACCTGAGATTTGCCGTTCACGCTGGTCATGGAGAATTCCCACGCATAGTCCTTTGTTCAGGCGACATAAGAGAATGCTTCTATGACGCGGCGCGCGCTTTCAATTATGCAGAGCGGTTCCAGCTGCCAGTTATTCACCTGATTGACAAGGCCATGGCCAACTGTTCTCAAACCTACCCTCTATTTGATACTGGCCACTTCAAGATTCAAAGAGGCGAAATCCTTGACGGGGCCAAGCTTGAAGAGGGAGCGTACAAGCGCTTCAGTTTCACTGAAACAGGCGTGTCTCCCAGAGTCTTCTTAGGCACGAGAAATGGCGTTCACTGGAACACTGGAGACGAACACAACGAGTTCGGCCACATCAGCGAAGAACCGTTGAACAGGATCAAGATGGTTGAAAAAAGAATGAGAAAACTCGAATTGATTGATAAAGAAATCCCCCTTGAGGAGAAAGTCAACTTTTTCGGGGACAAGGACTCTGAAAACATGATTGTCAGCTGGGGATCTCCAAAAGGAGCCATTCTTGAAGCTATGGAAATGTTGAGGGCTGAGGGCTTCAGTCTGGGTTTCATGCAGTTGCGAATGTTGCACCCGCTTCCAAAAGAGTATGTGGCCAATGCCCTTAAGAAAGCACTGAAAGTGATTGACGTTGAAGGAAACTATCTCGGGCAGCTTGGAGGTATCCTTAAGGAAGAGGCAGGTGTTCAGGTGAACTTCTACGTCCTGAAGTATACTGGAAGACCCATAACCACCACCGAAGTGTACGCTGCATTGAAGAATATTCTGAGTGGACAAGCTCCTGAGAGACAGGTGCTAACCTATGGTTCTTAAATTAACGGATTTCAAGACAGACGTTTTCGCGGATTGGTGTCCAGGTTGCGGGGACTTCGGGATAATGACGGCTTTGCAGATGGCTCTCGCAGAACTCGGTTTGGAGCCGTACCAAGTTGTGATGGTTTCAGGAATAGGATGCTCAGGCAAAGAGCCTCACAACGTCAAAGTCTACGGCGTTCACACTCTTCACGGGAGAGCCTTGCCGTTCGCAACTGGCATAAAATTAGCAAACCCTGAACTTGTCGTTCTGGCAATCGGAGGAGACGGCGACGGTCTCGGAATAGGCGCTGGTCACTTTGTGAACACTGGAAGAAGAAACTTGGACATCACGTACATTATACACAACAACGGCGTTTACGGGTTGACAAAGGGTCAAGCGTCACCCACGCTGAAGCTCGGCTTGAAAACCAAAGCCCTTCCGAAACCGAACATTAACGAGGCGGTGAACCCTATTGCGTTGGCGCTTGTGGCAGGCTACACCTTCGTTGCGCGTTCATACGCTTACGACGTAAAGCATCTAAAGGACACCATCAAGCAGGCTGTCCAACACAAAGGCCTCGCGTTCATAGACGCCTTGCAGCCGTGCCCCACGTACAACGACATAAACACCAGGGAGTGGTACGCAGGCGAAGACAGAAAAGATCTAAAAACTGGAAAGCCCCAGTCCAGGCTTTACAAGTTGGAGGAAACTGGGTACGATCCTGTCGTGCACAGCCCCGCAGAAGAGTTTCAGAAGATGATCGCGGCTATGGACAAGGCCCGTGAATGGGGAGACAGAATCCCGATAGGCACCTTCTATAAAAATGAGCTTCAACCAACCTTCGTAGATCGCATCACCAGCAGGATACCTTTCTACCGAAACAATCCACCCGCAAAACAGAGAATCAGCGACGACAACGACGAGTCCACAGCCGACTTGGCGGAATTCTTTGATGACCTCAGAACAAGCTAAGGACAAACTGAAACCACGAGAACGCCCTGAGACCTCATGATGGTGAACGTTTTGCTAATTGCGGTGGTGAGGAGACGTTTGAAGATTGAGCCTTAAAGAGTATGAGAGCAAGAGGGACTTCAAGGCCAGTGAACCGAAGGATGAATGCAGGGAAAATGGAGGAGGCATCTACGTCATTCAGAGACATGCTGCCACGCATTTACATTACGATTTGCGATTGGAAATGGATGGTGTGCTGAAGAGTTGGGCAATTCCTAAAGAGCCGCCGCTTGAGTCTGGAGTCAGACGGCTTGCTGTTCAGGTGGAGGATCACCCACTGTCTTATGCAACTTTTGAAGGTGCAATTCCAGAAGGCAAATACGGAGCGGGCACCGTGGAAATCTGGGACAAGGGAACCTACAAGATGCTGGATAGAAAAGAGGACAAGTTCATCTTGGAAATTAACGGTGAAAAACTAAGAGGTACATATGTTCTCGTAAGATTTAAAGACAAAAAGAACTGGCTCTTCTTCAAAAAGAAATGAGAACAGCCTGCAAGCAAAATTCCGCCCGGGATTCGATTCGATACTTGTTGCGTTGGGTTCTCGATTGCTCAGCTGTCTGTTTTCTCTTCCTCGCTTTGTGCCTTCCCTTCTCCGACGACCTCGGCCTCTGCGAATCTTCTGCTTATCCGTGTTACCTTGATTTTGACGTGCTCACCTTGCTTTGCGTTCGGTACGAATATCACTAGGCCCTCTATTCTTGCTATGCCCTCTCCTCTTCGGCTCACTTCTTGAATGTCAGCTTCATATTCTTTTCCGACCTCTACTGGTTTAGGAACGAATCCTTCTGTTTCTCTGCGACCTCTGAATCCTCCTCTTCTTTGGCCGAAGCCTCCTCTCTCTTCCATGCGTTTCACCTCTCACTCTTGGTCAACAGAAAACGCGCGCGCTCATGCTCGGTTCTTTCCAGTTCACTCAACCGTCAACGTTCCGTATCTTCCACTGTTCAACTGGATCTCGCCTCTGAAGCTTGTGATGTAGCCGTTCTGTATTTTAACTGTGTCGTTGACGTTGACTTGATTTATCTGTTCGTTCCAAAGTGTCAGTTTTATCGTGCCCGTCTCGTCAGCGATGGTTGCGCTCGCAACTTTGAGAGTTTGATCTTTGAATCGCGACGTGACTTCTCGTGTATCAGACTTTTCAGTGACCTTTGCAGTCACGCTTATGCGTTTCATCCCATCTCGTAACTCGTTTATTTTCAACCTTATCCCTTCTGTCTAGGCTCTTTCCGGAGCGCGAATTTTTCACTCACGCTTCGAATTCTGACTCTAACTCGCTCTCCTATCCTGCTGCGAGAAACAAACATGAGGTGGCCTTGAATTCTTGCGACGTCGTCCCCTCTGCTTCCGTTGTCATCAATTGCGACTTCTATTTCTTGGTCTTCCTTCACAGGCCTCAACTGCAAAAACGGTCTGCCTAGGCGGAATCTGGTTTGGCGTCCAAATCTTCTCGGTTTTCTCGGTGCGTTCTTTGTTTTTTCTAGCAACCTTCTTGGCATGTTGTGTTTTCATCTCTGTCGCGGAGCCAGCCTTTTCCCTTGAACACCCATGTGCCGAATGCTTGACGCATGAGCCTTGGTTTGGGCTAGTTACCTGCAGAAAAGTTCTTCGGCAATATAAATTTTGCTAGGTTTCTACTCGTAGCGTAACGCTTCAACGGAGTTCAATTTTGAACCTTTTTTTGCGGGGGGAGGGACAATCCGAAGATTATGCACACAGTTATCGCGAACGCAGCGATCGTCCGCTCCGGCGTGAAAATCGGGCTTATCGAGAGTGATTGGCTTCTAGGTGTTGAAAATATGGTGTCCTGCTGTTGTTGTGGTTTTATGATTCCCACTTCCAGAAGGGCCAAAAATGGCGAGAAACTCTCCCTCGTTAACATCAAAGGTCACTCCAGACAGGGCTGGAACGAGAACTGCGTCCAAGGGACAGTTTTTCTACACGTTTTGAACCTAAAGAACTGTTGTCTTGTTGCAATCGGCTTCCTGGGAACAGAGCTATGCAAGTCTCTATTTCTTATGAAGGTATTTGCGAATATCGTCGTCAGGCAATGATGCCTGCGATGAATATCGTAATCACGTAGGCTATTATTGCTACCGCCACGCTTTTGGCCCATGAGAATTCAGCCACTGCCCGAACGACAAGCGAAGCTAACGCTGCAGTCCACGCCCACACGAGCAATTCAGCGACCGTGCCGATTTGAGTGACGAGCCAGGTTTGGCTTGAAATCGCGTTGAGGGCAACGGTGCCCTCTCCCTGCACGCCGCCTATGAGTTCAAACGGGAAGCGAATTGTTGGCAAGGTTGAATATCCAATCCCGTTTATCAAAGCCCCGACAAACATGGTCATGAGAATGAATCCGACTGCAATCAACATGGGTTTCCAGAAGACTTTGCCCTTAAAAGCTCTGACTAGCACGTAGATTAGGCCAGTAAGCAGAATCCAAGTGATTATGAACTGAAAGGCGCCCGAAACCCCGTAATCAAGCAGGTAAGATGTGCCTCCGGTTTCAAGCAGAGACTTGAAGGGACCGTGGAAAAACATGCCGTCAACGAGTAAGGTCACGTTGGAATTGCCAGCCCAGGTGAACTGCAGTTGCAAGCCTGTAACATTGCCCCAATCCGCGTTGCGGCTCGAGCCAGACCATGCTGAGGAATCAAGCGGTATCGTGACGTTGTTCCAAATGTTGTAAGTTGCATTGGAAAACGTGTCTTTCAAATCGCTGTAGAAGTAGTCTGATGAGGAGTTGAGTGAAAAAATCTGAATTGTCACGTTTTCAGGTTGTGTCACCGGGCTAGTCCATTTTATTCTGAACGACAAAAGGTTGAAACCGTTTGGAACGGAACAGTCTACGGTTCCTATTCCGGTTAACTGCATCCAAACCTGTGGACTGTTTTGGATCGAGAAGGCTATGCTTGCGTTCCCGTAGATCGACCCGTTGATGGCATCGCTGCTTTCCGTGATGTTCGCGTTTGATGTCCAAAAAGTGCTGTTTTCAGTCCATTCATCCAATTTTGTCCCGCTGGGCAAAATCTGTTCGTAGTATTCTTTGGAAAGGACTGCATATGTGGATGCGACGTTAACTGCTATGAGAAGAAGCATGATGAGAAGGGGTCCGATGTACCTTGGGTTCTGAATCACTTCTTTCAACGTTTTTCGTGGCGAGTACAGAACTTTCAACACGTTGGATACGTACAATGATTCAGGCTCCGCTGTTAAGTTGTTGTTGGGTTATTAAATGTTTTCTACATCCCCAGCTTCAGGCGCCTGTAGGTTGTGTAGTCCACGTGTTCCAAGAACGGGTTTTGCGCTTGGTAAGCGATTGTCAATCTCTGGTTGTGCCGTTTGTCAAGTATCTGGTTCGTCGTGACGAGTGAATAGGCGTCGCTGCCGGCTCCTGAGCCGTAGCTGGCTATCAGTATCCGGTTGTCCGGCTTGGCCCTGTCCAATACTGCTGCCAGCCCGATTGGTACAGCGCCCGAGTATGTGTTGCCAAATTTTGCCACTTGGAGCATGGGCGCGTACTGCTCCTCTTTGAATCCAAGCTCTTTAGCGATTCGCACTGGAAACTGAACGTTTGGCTGATGAGCCACGAAATAGTCAACGTCTCCGACTTGGAGGTTAAGCTGTTCCATCAGTTTCTTGGCTGACATTCTGACGTGTTTGAAGTACGCTGGGTCGCCAGTGAAGCGTCCGCCGTGCATGGGATGCGGTTCGCCGTCTCTTCTCCAGAAGTCAGGCGTGTCAGAGGTGCACGAGTACCATCCTTCAATTTCCGCTATAACGTCCTGTTTTCCGAAGATGAAGGCCGCGGCACCGTAGCCGACGAACAAGTCTAACTCTCCGCCAGGACAGTCCCTCGGGGCTGCTTGTGAATTGTCGGTTCCAATGACCATGGCGTACTTGATGTTTGATTTCGGATAGTTAACCAACGACACGGCGTCCTTGAACATGCTCGTGGCTGCTTTGCACGCGAACTCCGTGTCTATGGCGTCAACCCCTTGAACGTCTTCGTTTTCCTCGCCGAGTTTCAGAACCTGTGCAACTTTCGAGGCTATAGGTTTGACAGCGTAGGGGTTCGATTCTGACCCAACGTAAATCTTTCCTATACATGAATTGTCCACTCCAGAATGTATTAGCGCGAGTTTTCCAGCCTCAACAGCGGCAGTTATGGAGTCCTCGTCGATGAATGGAACGGAACGTTCAATATTTCCTTCTCTGATTCTGAACCTTGAGGTGTAGACTCCGTAGCCAACGATGCCGGGCAAATCGTACTCTTTCTTGGGCCTGATGATTTTGTATTCTTGGTGAGGGTAGTATTCGTCTGCAAACGTAAAAGCTAGAGAGATCGTCGGGATGACGTCGCTTTTGTCCACAGAGTAGCGTCTTCGAAATCTTGGAACAACTTCTCTTCCTTCGAGGCTTGAGAAGTCAACTTCTTCGTTGCATATTGCCGTTCTATCCGTGAGTCTGCCTGGAACGCGTATTCTGCAGTCGTGGAAGGACACCGTGCCGTAAATGTAACTGCCAAGTTTGGTGAACTTGTTCGTCGGCTCGTTAACCAGCGTGCACAGTTCAAGTTTACCCTTCTCGTAGAAGAGGTCAGTGTTAACCATTTTTCCAAAGCTTTTCCTTCCGCAATTTCCACAGTAGTCTCTTATCTCGAAATACTCTTTCCCGCAGATCAGGCAGCGGTTACCTCGGAGCCTATCGCCAAGGTAGGAGACTCTTCTCTCTATTGGTTCACTGCTCATCCTCATTCCCTCCCCAAAACGCAAACGTAGCCTTTGGTTCCGAAGCCTTCGAGCTCAAGTACACATCCACACTCAAGCTCCTCGTCAGGGTTGACTTGGCGCTCGCAGGCTTCTTTCCTCAACTGCTTGACGACTTCAAAAATCTGTGCGCCGCCCGTTGCTCCCAGCGGGTTTCCATCGGCTTTTAGTCCACCGCTCATGTTTACGAAAAGCTTGTTCCCGTCTATCTCGTAATAGCCCTTGTAATCCTGGCAGCTCTCATGTATGTTGCGCCATGCTGTTCCACGCTTGCAAAAGCCCATGTCCTCAAGCGAAACCATCTCCATGACCGTGGACTGATCGTAGAGTTCGACAAGTTGGACGTCCCACAGGTTCTTTCCGGCCATCTTCAAAGCGTTCTTCATCGAAATCTCGCTTACTAGAAAGTGGGTCATGTCCTCTCTTGCCGGATAAGTCAGATAGTCTGTTGCTGAAGATACGCCCAGAACGTATACGGGCTTGTTCGTGAGTTTTTTAGCCACTTCTTCGCTGGTGAGGATCAAGATTGCCGCGCCGTCAGAAACTGGAGCGTAATCGTAGAGTCCCAGCGGCCGGTGCGCTTCTTTTCTTGCGTTTAAGACTTGTTCAACAGTTATTTTTCTCTGGTACTGTGCATACTCGTTTCTTGTTCCGTGCAGATGGTTTTTGACAGAGATTTGAGCTAATGCTGTGTTCAGTGTTTCCAAGTTCTCTCCGTTCAAGCCATATTCTTTGATGTAAGCCCGGAGCATGAGTTCATGGTTTGCCTCTGGTGTACATCCCGCGTAGTAGCTCCATGGGTCTTCAAGAAGCATCAGATCATCTCGTATCTTGTCCCACCTGTCCGTCATTTTTTCTATTCCGCCGACGAGAACCATACTGTATCTTCCGGCTTGAATGGCGTTGCAGGCGTTTGACAAGGCTGAACTGAATGATCGTGTTACTTCCATGGGGACGTGAAGCTCCGTCAGTTCTGAAAGGAAACCCTCTTCCAGTCCAAGCTTGTTCGTGATGGGGAGAAAATAGTCTGAAAGATAACAAGCTTCCAAGTCTTTGCGTTCCAAATCTGCTTCCATCGAAGCCTTGAGCCAAGCTTCTTCAATCAGTTTCTCAGGCTCTTTCTCGTAGTGTTCCCCAAATCTTGTTCTTCCAACAGCAACTATCGCTGGGCGAGTTGGCATTAGATTACACCTATCAATCAGCAAATATCCCTTTGGTATGCGACTTTTAAGGGTTTGCCATTTCAGTGTTCAGCACATGCAACGTCTAAGAAAAGGTGACAGTCAGAGAAGCATGAAGCGGTCGCGGACAGCCTCTCACATACGTCCAGCAGTGTCAGAGATGGTACTGCACCAAAGAACAGAAATACGTATAGAAATACGACTGATCGCAAGAAAGCGTGCGGTTCGGGAGAAACGCGTTGTCTTTCAGAGTCGTCCCCTATCTTTGGTAGTAACAACCGTGGTAATGTTGTGTGGTAACAAATCATGAAGAGACAGACGGGCGCGTGGATAGATGCTCAGGTCTGGAATGCCTACTGGGAACTTTGCGGCCGTGAAAAGCTGCGGCTATCTACGCGCGCGCAACTAGGCCGCTGTTTCTTCGTTAATGTTTATTCCGTGACTCTTCAGACCTTCTGAAAACAGTCTGAAAAGTTTGTTGTCCATGCCTATTTTTTCAGGCGGAACCACGCCCTTTTCTTTCAGATGTTTGTTCAGAATTAATTGTGCAACTATTGAAGCCGGATAGGCTGTTGTTCTGGCCATAGCGGTTACGCCTCGTCTTTTGTCGCAGAAGTCCAACAAGTCGTAGACTTGCGTTGTTCTCTTCTTGTCTTTTGTGCCGCGAGTCTCAATTCTCAACGCGACGATGTCCCTTTGTCTCCTGTCCGACAGTCTTCGCTCAAGGATTTTGGCGGTGAGCTTTCTGGGTTGAATATGGACTCCTTCCACGTTGACTCTTGATTCGCTGAAGAACCCCAGGGTTCTGAGCAATTTCACTTTCTCAGCGTGTCCTGGATATCTGAGCGTCTTCTCCCACATGTCTTCGACGTGCTTCATCGTGTGCAACAAGGTTCTGAGACCGTCGGTGTAAAAAGCCTCAAGCTTTCCGACGCCGGGAAATTCAACTTCTTGCACTCCGCTCAGGGCTTCAACTTCAACTGTTTGGCCTTTTCTGACTATTTCCGCCTTTCTTGTGTACTCGTCGATGAGGCTCTCGGGAGACCATGTGATGACGTAGCCCAAGGGGGGAATGGGTTTTTCGGGAAGTCCGCCGACCATTATGTGAACTGATTTAACGTTGTCAAGCGTTGAAACAGAATTTCCGACTAGTACGTTGCTGATTCCTGGGGCTAGTCCACAGTCTGGGACGAGGGTTGAACCTGCATGTACGGCGGCCTCGTTGAGTCGCATAGGGTTTTCAGACATGTAGGAAACGTCAACTAAATCCTTGTGGGCATTGATGCATGTTTCCGCCAGGCGGTATCCGAGGTTGCCCGGCAGAAAGCCCATGGTTATATCGAACTCTTTCAGAGTATCCATTAGTTCATCACGTTTCGCAACGTCTGATTGGATCCATGAAACATTGCTCATGCCTATTTTTTTGGCAACAAGTTTCGCTCTTACTTCATTCATGTCGGCAACAACGACCTCAGTCGAACTCATACTGTTGGCCAAGTCTTCCGCCGCAACGGAGCCTATGTTTCCACAGCCCATTACCAATACTTTCATGTTCCTAGATTCAGAGAGGATTTTCATTAAAGGTTTTCCTAGGTTTAGCTGGCAAGACGGGCTGGGGACCCGTGGAACTAGGTGAATCTCATGCGGGAGAAATAATGCTACAGGTGGAGTCTGGTTACAGATAATCGATTTGAAAGTCTTATATACTCCAATGGTGATGTAGAATTGAGTATCATGGCTGAGATCTGTCCAACATGCGGACTTCCCAAGGACATATGTGCTTGTGGCGAGATAGAAAAGGAGCAACAGCGGATTCGCATACGGCTTGAAACGCGGAAATTTGGCAAACCTACTACAATAGTCGACGGCATAGATGAGAAGAACACGGATCTGGCGGGGATTGCTCAAAAACTGAAGGGGTTCTGTGCTTGCGGGGGAACGGCAAAAAACGGTCAGATAATGCTTCAGGGAGACCATCGTGAAAGAGTGCGCCAGTTTTTGGTGAAGCTTGGATACCCCGATGAGAACATAGAGCTTCAGTAGTTGCCCCCGTGGACGGGGGGCGTAGGATGAAAATGCTGCAAGACATGCGTGAAGTATTGAAAACGCTCAAACGGCGAAAACCGTCAAAGAAATACTGCCCGAAATGTGGAAGCCCTGATATTCGTTTGTCCAGCAGCTCGGGCTATTGGCTTACGCCTCTGAAGTACGTGTGTAAAAAATGTGGATACTCTGGTCCTGTCGTTATGGAACTTGAAAAAGAGGAAGGTTAGCAGCGTCTGTTCTTTTTGGTCAATCAGGAAGCTCTAGTTTCAGTTGTTTCTTCAGGGTTTTGTAACGGTTTCTCACGGTAACTTCGGTAACGCCTGCTGCTTCAGCTATGTCTTTTTGTGTTTTCTTCTCGTTGTTCTGCAAGCAGGCGATGTACAACGCTGCAGCCGCGAGCCCCATGGGGTCTTTTCCGGCGGCTGCCCTTTTGCTTCTGGCTTCTCTCAGAATCTGTATGGCGAGTCCCTGCGTCTTGCCCGAAATTCCTGTTCTTTCAGCGATTTTTGAAACGTACGTGAGAGGGTCGGCAATCGGCATGTGTACTTCAAGTTCACGTAGCAGTAGCCTGTAGCAGCGTGCAACATCTTTTTTGTCGACCAAGCTTGCTTCGGCGATTTCGCGTAGGGTTCTGGGTGTTCCACTTCCACGGCAGGCTGCATAAAGCGCTGCGGCTGCGATGGCTGCGATAGATCTGCCCCGGACTAGGCCTTTGTCCAGGGCTTTGCGGTATATAACCGCGGCTTTTTCTTTGATTGGTGGTGGAATGTAGACTTTGTCTGACAACCGGTCGAGTTCAGCCATTGCTTGGGCTAGGTTTCTGTCGATCGAAGAGTGAACCCTTGAGCGTATCTGCCATTTTCTCAGGCGCCACATCTGTAAACGTGTTGACAGTGGAAGTTTTCTTCCGAAGGCGTCACGGTCAACCTGGCTAATGGCCGTTGACAAGCCTTTATCGTGAACGGAATAAGATGTTGGTACTCCAACGCGGCTTCTTGAGGCTTTCTCTTCTTGAGTGAAGGCGCGCCATTCTGGGCCTTTATCCATCATCTGCTCGTACACAACGAGTCCACAGTCGCCGCAAACGGTTTCGCCGGTGTCATAATCATGGACGAGGTTTGAACTGCTGCATTCTGGGCACTTGTCAACTAGACGTTGGCGAACCCCGGCTTCTTTTTTGCTCAACTCTTTTCGCCTCGACTGATTTTTTCGTAGAACCGTCGTGATTCTTCATCATTTTTCAGAAAGCAGTACGTTCGGTCCTGCGTAACTATGCACGTGCGATGTCTTAATATATAAGGTTTACGGTTCTCTTGTATTGATTGAAATGGCCTTCCTGCTCGTAACAAAGGCAGTTCGCAGGCCGGATTGAGCATTACATTGTTAGCAAATCTTGAATACCCACGTGTACTATTGATGTCATAGTGTAAAGTTGATTCATGTGATAACGCTCCCAGAGAAGCTGCGAAAAGTGTTGGAGAGAACTGTCAAAGAGCTGGCCGCCAAGGAGAATGTTTATGGTGTGGGGCTTTTCGGGAGTTGGAGCCGAGGCGACGCTGAAACCTCAAGCGATGTTGACTTGTTCATACTTGACAGGGACGACTTTGCGTACGAGTTCGTTGAAAGGGTCGAGAGGGGCGGTTTTCTCATCGATTTAAATCATGTTCCAAGACGGTGGATTCAAGGCCAGATTCCTCCAGAGATAGATCAGAAACTCTACGAAGCGCAGATACTCTACGACAGGGACTGGGCCTTGACCAACACGAAACTCTTGATGGCGAAGTCTTACAGTTCACCCGAGAGGGTTGATATTCGGACTGATGCTCACGTCGTGGAATCCGACATATACTTGAGCCGGGCGACGTCAGCCCTTTCAAGGCATGACTTCAGAAGCTCGCATCTCTTTGCCACGGTGGCCTTTGAGAACGCTCTGAAGGTTCTGGTTGAGATAGCTTTGCAGCCTTTTTCGAACAGTCGATTTATGGAAATAGCCAGAAGCGCCGAGGCAAAACTCGGAATGCACAATGTTTTTGACGAGTACGTCGAGATGACGGACTTCGGCCGGGTTGACAAGATACAGGCCAGAGACAGGCTGAGACTCTTCAAAAATGTGTGGGACGATGTCAACGCTGCTACCAAAGAAAATCTTCAAACACTCCAATCCGTCCATTTCAAGGTTAGGACGCGGCTGAGCTATTATTTGAACCCCGGTTTTCTGCAAGGTGTCGTGAAGCGCGCAAGCGCCATGATTGAGGCAGAAAAAACTGTCGAAGTCGCGCATTATCTTAACGACATAGTTCTCGACTTTGTCGAAAACTATGCTTGGTTGAAATCTCTGATTGACAAGGTCAAGATAGACTACACGACACTGATTCGTTCGTTAGAGGGTTTAGAGGGGGAAGACTCGGCAAACTACAGAAACATAACAACCATTCTAGGATTAGACAAGATCGACAGAATCGTTGCAACAAAGCAAATTGACGAGACGCGGGAGGCAATGCTTAGGGTACGAAGAGATAGGAAACTTTTAATCAAAAATCACTTATTAAAGACTTAGTTCAAGAAGAACATGCCGCCAAGGCCGATGGTGAGGTCACCGGCGCAGTGTGCTTTGTGTAAGTGGCCCGGAGAAGCCCGGTGGAGGGAAGGACGCCTTTCCGCCGACTGTAGTGGACAAGCATAGCGGGCTTTGGACCCGCCGACGAGAGTTCGAATCTCTCCCGGGCTACCAAAATTATCCCATTTTGGCTGTTTTTTGTGTATGCATTGAGGTTTTGGTTTTTGACTTAAAGCATCAGCGTGTCAGTGTTCTGGCTCGAGGGATTCTTACCCCCATTGAACCTCTTCCTTTAGAATTGACTGTTGAATTGTAAAATTGCAATGTTGCGTCTGGCGACCCCCCTTTTTTGTTTGCGCGCGCGAAAAGGAAAGAGTGGCTAGTAGTAGTATGTTATCGTTATGGTTTCAGTTGCGTTACCGACCAAGTTTGTGTTTCCGACCCTGATTTCTATCGGGGGGAGGATAACTGGTGGAAAGGGCGTGATTGGGTAAGGGATGTAACTATATGATACTGGAGAAACTGCTGTTCCACTTACGCCAACACCTATTTGATTATCGTAGTTGACACCATTGAAAATGTAGATGACCCGAACATAGGTATTAGAGGTTGTTGATGATAGAACATTAACTGAAACATATCCTGCATACCTCGATACGAAAAACCAAGAGGTATAATTGCTTGCAGTTTGAGTTACAGTCGTATTAACCCAAACTTCGGATTTGCCCAAGTTGGCAATATCGGTGAGGTCGTTCACTCTTGAATTTAATGAAGAAATCTGTAATATAGCTCCCAATAGACCGACTACTAGAATGATACAGACTATTCCAAGTGCAATAGCAACATTCCTACTGACCATCTTCTTTGGTTTCGTTTCACTTGGTTTTGTTTCACTCATTTTTGAACCCCTAGTTTGTCTTGTGTTGTTATGCAGATTTAAGATTTCTGTCCTTTCAGCTTGACTAGAGCCTTTTGTACGGCATGAAAAAGACTAGAAAATGAGAGTGGGTTTAGTAGTAGTATGTCATTGTTATCGTCTGAGTTGCTCCATTGTTTAGGTTCCCATTTCCGCACCTTTCCAGATTAGCCATTTTTAAAAAAAAGAAAAAAGTGGAGTAGTTGAAAGACACCTGGGATTATGCTGTTGTTGTTTTGTCTTAACGCTTCCTTTTTCTGTAGACTATAACTGCTAGTAGTGTTGCCATCACGAACAATGGTAGAATAAGGAATGTTGGGAACTCTGGAATGCCACCTGGGTTGGTAATGGTACTGGCATCTAAGGTAACCGCGGTCTGTGCAAATGCTCTACCATTTAGCACTGCACCAGTGTTTAGCACTATAGCTGTTTGGCATAGAATAACTCCATTGAAGATGGATGTAGTTCCAAGTGTCACTTGACCCGCAACTTGCCAGAAGATGTTCCTTACCACTGCTTCTCCGCTTAGGATAACATGTACACCAGAACTGACATCAAGGTTTTGGGCTATTTGGAATATCCACACGTCACTTGAGCTTCCTGAGAGGGTAACGTCAGTTGGTATTGTCACGCCAGTGCTCCATTTGTATAGGCCAGCAGAGAGAGTCATTCCGCCAATATTTCCAGCTCCTAATTCAGTATGGTCTGGTAAACTTCTTCCAGCAGCATCGGTGTACGCTGTTTCCATATCGCTTATAGCTGTAGTCATGGTAGTTGGAGTTGGTGCTGCAAAGTCGGCAGCATATATCTTTCCTGTAACTAAAGATGATGTCGCAAATTGATTAGAGGAATCCATTATTAACCCAAATCCAGTAATGGCAGTAGAGTCGATTGGACTCACTCCAATATCCCCAACAATTGAAGTGGTTCCAGTACTGGATATGCCTGACTTTGCTAGAATAACGAAGTTTCCTGCTGAACCAAGATTAACTGGCGATTGTCCTGAACCTTTGGCAAAGTTTAAAGCCATGCCTAACATAGCAAACAGAGTTAAGCACAACATTATTCTTATCAATGTCTTTTTCTTCATTCTAATCACCACCCTGTTTAGTTAATATTAAATACGTGGTAGATGGCTAGTCTACCACGCTAGAGCCCTTGCGTTTTAACCATTTGCACGTGTTCTGTCTTCACGTCTAGTTTGTCTTCTGTTGCTGTCCAAATTTAAGATTTCTGTCTTTCTAATCTATGTATACGCTCTGAGTTTGGCTAATGCCTTTTGTACTGCATGGCTTAAACCAGAAAAAGAGAGTGGGTTTTGGTAGTGGTATGGTTCTGCACTTTCGACATAATGTTGATAGCTAGTTAGACAAACGACTAGCCATTCCTTCCCCTCTTTTTTTGGTGATTGCATGACAGGATTCATCTTCTAGGCATCTATCAGTAATACCTAAGCCAAAAAGCTTAAAGCATGTGCTTCACATAACGTATTTTCAAAAAGGAGGGAAAAATGAGGATGAAAAGCAAAGAGTTTATGGACAAAGATGTCTATGCTGGGACCGAGAAAATAGGCACAGTCAAAGAACTCGGAATAGATCCAGGAAGTTGGGAAGTAACTCATCTTGAAGTCGAATTGACTAAGGATGCAGCTGAATCTGTGCTTGGTGCAAAGAAAGGTGGAGTGCGAAACATGTTGGCCACTTCAGCCCTAAAGAGCGGGGTTGCACGCTGGACAGACAAAGGGCTAAACTTAGAGGTCCCAAAAACAGAACTGCACGCGTACCTAAAACCAGTAGTTGAACCTTAGTTGGGGATTTGGCTGTGGACTGGTTTTGGACGATTGTTGTCATACTCGTGATACTGTGGGCAGTGGGATTCTTTGCTTTCTATAGCATAGGTCCAATAATACATATACTGATTGTGATTGCCGTAATCATAGTAGTATATCGACTGCTGACTGGAAGACACATATTGTCTGGAGACAAAAGATAGCGTTCACAGACTGTAATTTATGCCAAAACCCATACCAAAACCCAAGAAGACTACGCTTTCTCTCTCCTGCTTTCTTTTTCTGTTCTGCACTTTCGACATAATGTTGATAGCTAGTTAGACAATAACTAACCATTCCTTCCCCCCTTCTATAGGAAAACTTAAACACATAACACCGTTCTTTTTTTGGTTTAGTTTAGTATGGAGTGAAAAGGTGGTGATAGAATGAAGAACGGAAAGAAATTAGTTATAGTAGCCTTAGTATTATTCCTATGCAGTTTTATCAGCGAAATTCTTGCTGTATATCCTGTTCTCTGCAATACTCTTTTCAATGCTAATCTCCCTACTCTTCTTGACTCCACTTACGCTATGCTTCTCTCTGAAATAGGAATAGTATTAGTTTTTGTGGCTCTAATTCTTGCCATAGTAGGAGTAGGTTTAAGCTAGAAGTAAAGTTAGTATCTCTCTTTTTTTAGTCTCTTAGTTCTTTAGGCTTTGGTTTAGTCTAGGCTTTAGTATAGTCTTGGTGGGGGGGGGTCGTGGGTGGTCCTAGAGCCTCAGAGCCTCAAAGGACACTTAGACACAGTGAAAACTTGGACACTACAGAAATCAATCTTCCCTCTTTTTCTACAGTTTAATTAATCTATATCATTTGGTGGACATAGAGTTAAACTTAGTATTGGATACAGAATAAATCTATAAATGAATCACTACTATCTATATTCTCTCTAGGCTTAATGTCAGATGTAATGTGTATTGTTACAAACCATGAAGAAAAACGGGCGGAAAGGCTGTTCAGAGTGGACTCGGCCCTTTTGTTTGTAATGTCAGATGTAATTTTCATTGCAATAGTCAGGGATTGTAGGTAGGGTTGACTTTCTGCTGTTCAGTTGTAACGCCAGATGTAATGCTGTTGGTAACGAGTCGTGAGGAAACAGATGGAGTATGTATGATTGCTCAGGTCTGGGAGGCCTACTGGGATCTTGGCGGCCTTTGGCTGTCTTGTATATGTATTGGTCGTCGTGGTCTTAACAGTACGGAAGAAAGGGCGATCAGAGCGACTACTAAGGGCAGAAGGTTAGCGGGGAATTCTGGAATCGCGCCAATTGGAATGTTCAGGGTGAATTGGTTTTCAGAATCCGTTGCAAACTGACCGCTGTAGATTTTGTAGGTCTTAACATCTACTTTACTCTCTAACACGTTGAACGTCAGGATTCGCACAGTTGCCGCTCCTCTCTCGGAGTCTAAGTTCTGATAGTTGAAGAAGAGTTCATAGCGATTTCCTATTACTGTTCGGTTGGCGTTGCCGTTGCTGTAGTAGTGGCCGTTTAGAGTCATGAAAACGTTCGGGTGATTGTTCAAAACCGTGTTCTGAAGATGGAGGCTCCATTGATGGTACCGGCAGTTCTCATCCAGATAGGCGTGAGTGGCCACGATGGCGTAGGAGTTGGGATGGCTGTCCAGGATGCTGTTGGCCCAGCTGAGGGCTGGGTCACTTGCTTCGTATTCGAGGTTGACGACTATGAAGTTCCAGTTGCCGAATTCGAAGTGTACTGCCGTGCTTCTGCCGTTTGAATCGTCTCCGAGCCAGTAGGGTCTTTGACTCATGGCTGAGGCGTTGAAGGCTTTGAAGTTCATGCCGTTCCATGAGGACTGGTCGTCGTGGTTTCCAGCGTCCCAACAGTAGGGTATGCCGTTGTCCAGCAGTATTCCCATCGAATGGTTGGCGTTTTCCCACTGATTCAGATCTGAAGGAGTATTGACTATGTCGCCCGTGTGCACGACCATCTTGATGTTGTAGGTGTCCTTGTTGCTTATTATCCAGTTGCACGTGTTGTCAAAATCGCTGGGATAAGTCTGCGAAAGGTATTGTGTGTCAGTGATCCAAATCACTGAAAAAGTGGATTCAGGGGCTAATGCGAGAGGAACGAACTCGCATGAAATCAGAAGCGCAAACAAAAGTATGAAAACATTCCTCTTCTGAGTATCCAAACCTGACCCGCCGATTCGCTGGCTAGGTCTCATATATCATGTTTTGCCGATATTTGCCTTCTGGAGAAAAGCAGTTCGGCTATTGCGACATTGGCTGAGAATTCGCAGACTGAAAACGAAAAATGAGAGACGGGAATCGTGGATGGAACAGAATTCTCTCGTTTATTTCAGAGGCCGATGCTGTTTATCACGCTGGCTGAGTTGCCATCGATTACCAAAGCTATTTTATTCCCCTTGTGTTCGTAGCGGGCGAACCATATTGGCGCGTAGAGCAGCTCCGAGTCTGCGACGTCTATGTCAGTGTGTAGCTGCTGAATCATATGGTACTGTGCGTGCGCCCTCTCGGATTGCAGCTGATCGACGAGCGTCTTAGCCTGATATTTGGCCGCCTCTTCTCCAACGTCACCGTTCAGGATCTTTATACCCTTCGGGACCTTCGAAACGTCGAAAAGAGTCCTATCGTCGAGGTTGAACTGGTAATTTCTGGGCTGATGTTCAGTGAGAGCCTTGAGCGCTACTATGGGGAAATTGTAGTTGTTGTTCATCTGGTAGGTCTTCCTCGCGGCAGCTTGACTCGGACCCATCATGCCGCCCATCAGTGCTCCCGCAAGAAGTGGCCCTGCAAAACCACCCCCACCCCGTCTACCACCAAAGCCCGATCCTATCACACCGGCCAGTGCGGCGGTGGTGGCTATTTCTCCGGCTTGAACTGCCATGTCGCTAGCCACGACAGATGTCCTCGCCGATACGGAGACGATCCAGTAAGGGACAAAGCTCAGGTTCATCTCCTCAAGCGTTGAACTCTCTTGAAGGTGTCTGTGCAGCAGTCCCCTGTCCATAAGGCTGTGTATTTCCGCGGCGACTTGATCTTTTTCAGCTAGCTTGAGTGGAAGCATGGTTTGCCTCTGCACACCCCTCCAGCCGTCGTTTCCTAGAGTTACTCCTGTTCCACAGTATTCACAGGTTATGATCATCTCGCCAAACTTCGGCGTGATCGGCGCGCCACAATGGGGACACTTCAGCGACTTTGCTTCCAACGGAGCCAGAATGGGCGCAGTCGAGGCTGGAGCCTGTTGTGGCTGAGCAGTAGTGAGGCTGGTTCCACACTTTATGCAGAAGGCAGCATCATCTGGAAGCTGAGTTCCGCACTTAGGACAGTACAAGGTTTTCTCGCCTCGTCGCAGCCGCTTGCCGATTATCTTCCGACAATTTGACCACTCAGAAACCTGCGTCTAACGTTTTTCCTATACATCCGCCTATAAATAACTGTTGCCATCTGCAGGACCGAACGACATCGGCTGGATCATAGCTGTGACAGCATACGGCAAGCTCGTCGTTTCTCTTCACGCGCTTATGGAGCTCCGCAGCATCAAAACAGGCGAGACTGCCACCCGAGAAGCGTCTCAGCAGGTTCATCCGAAAGGGCGCGTGCTTTCCGAAAAGCGCAGTACAGCTTGGTTGTAACCTAGGACGGAGGGCTCGTGCGCTATCTTTTTGATGCGCCACAATTCACTTCAATGATGCCAAAAACTGTTTGGGGTATAGTTATGGCAGGAGTAATGGCCTTGATTTTCATTTCTCTGTGGTTCTACAAACAGAAAAAGGCTATTATCTGAGGGGAATTACTAGTTATGCTAGGTAGCCATGTCCAAAATCAGAAAGTTTGTCGGTTTGGGCATAGTTGTCGTCATAACAGGTGCTTTCTTCTGGTTTTCTCCGACAATACTTTCTTATTTTCAGAACTCTTCCAGTTCTTCCCACAATGCTTACACAAGTCTCACGCTTAGAGATGCAGACACAATGGGAAGCAACGGAACAACTAAGCTTGACTTTGGAGACACAGAATACAATCTCTATTATAGTTCTTCCTCAGGTCTGCATGTCTCGACGTTCATTGATTCTGGTGAAAGCTATACGCCACACATTGGGGATGTGTACAAATATGCTGGAATTGAGATAGACGTGTCCAATGTCACATCAGACCATATTTCCAGTTACATATTGATCTTGGTTAAACCTACCGTTCAGAACTATATGGCTTCCTTGCATTACACAGAACTGAACATCACTGTGAATCATGATATAGCGGTAAACATCAGTGGTGGGCTAACAAACGAAATACACCTATACGATTTTTCCTACCAGATCAAGACTATAAGCCATGGGTGGGGTCAAACAGAAAGCACGAATTTGGAAATACAAACTGACCAGAACACTACAGACATAAATGTTATCGTTAGCACTATTCCAGAAGCTGTTAAAGTCTTCAACATAGAAATTAGGACCTTCGCTTTGGAGTCACACTACATGGTTATCTATGTCAAGCCCTTGTACTAGAAGGCTCCAACGAAACTCCGTCACTTTTCTTCAAGACAGAAATCAAATCCGTACAGCAACGCAACAGAAGACAATCTAGGGGTTCAAAAATGAGTGAACCAGAAGTCGATGAAAAGCAATATGTTGGAAAAAATGTTGTTATTGTATTAGGAACAATAAGCATTGTTCTAATAGCCTGGCTTGGTGGAACAGTTGTTCTTATGTATATTCAAAACACAAATCTGCAAGGTCAAGTGAACAACCTGAACGACATGGTCAACCATGAAAAATCTGAGATTTGGCTCAGTAACAAGACGTTCAGCATAAGTCCAAACGAAAATGTCTCTGAGTTGTTCTATACGCCCTATTCAGGTGACGTTGAGGTTGTGGGTTATATTAAGCCAGCGAATCCGAGTATTTGGGTCAGCCTGACATGGAGCGTGTATTACGGCTATCCACCTGGTGTTTATCTTTACGCAGTTAGCCCCACTCCCTTCATACACAATGCGAATTATTACTATTTTGATGAAGAATTTCCAGTCGTGTCGTTTGGACAAACGAACAAGTACACCCCAAACGTGCTAATCAAAATCGGAAACAACTCAACCGATACTGTAACAACAGTAAACGTGACCATAACATTCTACTACTAGAATCCCCTCTCTTTTTCCAGTTTAAGCCATGCCACGCGAGAGGCTCTAGCCAAGCTTAAGGAGATTATAGACGGTGAATGTAAATAGGTGCATATCGCGCGCGCCAAAACTAGACTGAAGATTCTTAAGGCTCTCATTGATTCTTATCGGACGCCCTCAGAGATCGCAAAAACCGTCGGCGTTAACTTCGTGAAAACAAACGAGTCCCTTAAAATCCTCGAATCGAGGGCATCCTGACCACGCCAAGTTTGACAAACGAATCCGCTACTACAAGTGCAATGAAACGCCTAAAGCAAGAACTGTCAGAACCTAATTGAAGCTTTTCAAGAGAGATTGCCCGAGATTGCCAGAATACCAGAAAACGAGAAGTCCGCTAAAAAAAGGTTAGGGGTAGTGTTGGTTGTAGTGTTTTGCCAAGATGGAAAGGTCTGACAAGCTGACTTTGCCGTCGCCATTTATGTCTGCGTTGGGGTTCCACTTGGCGTCGCCTGGCTTGGTGTTGTAAGCCTTTGCGAGGATAGATAGATCAGACAGGCCGACTTTAAAGTCGCCGTTGAGGTCGCCCGGAATGGTTACGGCGATTAAGCCGTACGTACAGTTGTTGTTTGACGTGCTTACTTCGCCCTCAACAGGGTCAGCTACTGACTTTATGGTGTAATTGCCCTCGGCAAATCCAGTGGTGTCCCACGAGCAGACCCCACTCCCAGAACCTACCACAAATATGACGTTTAGAAAGGTGCCGATGACACTTGTGTTGGCGTAGACAGTGACATTAAACACCTCAACCTTGCTCCCATTGTTCAGCAGCGTCGTGTTAATGTAGACCACAGTTCCTTCTCCAACCACGGTTTTCGATGGCGTCACACTCGTAACTGCAATGTCGGGAGGACTCCATGGAGACGTTAGAGGGTAATGATCAAAACCCGGTATCCCGCCATAATTTTCGCCGTAAACCATGTATTGTGTGTCGTTTATCCCGTCGTGTCCAGGTTGGTCTTGGTTTGGTCCCCACTTCGAATCAATTATAGTGCAGCCGTTCCAATAGTTTCCTCCAGAAGGATAGCCGTTGTCCCAGAACTCAACATCGGGTAGCATGTAGTCCACAATTGTGTTGTAGAAGTTGTTGTGGTAGAACCTGTTGTAAGTCAAGCCTTCCATGAAGAAGATCGCGCTATCGGAGATGTTGGTTATGTTGTTCTCAAGGATGGTGTTGTTATGGCATGATGCTGTTTCCAGCACGGGCTCGTTTGGATCAGTGTGATTCAGGTAGTCGAAATACAACCCGTGATACCAACTGGAGATTACGTTGTTTCTTATAGTGTTGAAGGAAGATTGTTCGAACGTGATTCCAGCCGACATATACGAGTATGGGCCGAGGATTGTGAAATTTGCGATGGTTACATAGGATACGTTACTCAGGTAGAACCATCCTTCGACCACGGCTGTGTGTCTGTATTGACCCATAATCGTCAGATTGCTTTTGTTCACGGTTACGTTCTCAGGATAGTCTCCATCTCGAACGATTATTGTGTCATAGGGGTTAGCAGCGTTTACGGCCGCTTGTATCGTCGGGTAATTGTCAGGAACCGTGATCGTTGCAGGAGACGATTTTACGGGCCGAACGTTAAGTGCCAGAGTTAACGTGCCAAGCA
Organism: Bathyarchaeia archaeon; assembly: GCA_049512075.1. Classification (GTDB taxonomy): domain Archaea; phylum Thermoproteota; class Bathyarchaeia; order Bathyarchaeales; family Bathycorpusculaceae; genus JBEKCD01. The sequence goes on from JBEKXL010000011.1 coordinate 23,833, forward strand.
TAAGCAGCATCAGTAATATTCCAGAAACTGTTCTCATTTTTCCTTTCTCCATTCTTTTCTTTTAGCCACCGCCGGACTGAACTGTTCACGATTCCCATGAGCTGAGAAAAACTTGTTCTCCCTTCTCAGTCACAATGGACCCCGCTTGAGGTTAATACCGGCAATAGGCTTTCCAGAAGAATAATAACAATTGATGTACTAGATAAGACTTGTGAAACAATGCTCTTGCATATGCTAGACAGATCTCCATTTCCTGTACGATTCGATACAGCTCCGTGCGCGCTAACAAGACAGAAGAAAGATGAAAACGCGAAGAATAAACCGCTCATAAACTGCATCGTTGAAAATGGCGAGTTCAAAGACGGCTTCTTTGGAAACCTTACGCTTTGTAACGTTCCAGACAGCTCGCTCAGAGAGTTTATGCGAACAGTCGTTTGGCCTAAATATCCAGGCCGAATAAGCGAAGCACTTCAAGACTTGATGAGAAAGGAAGTTCAGAAACAGAAGTAATTGGATGCGTTCTGAGCGCGCGCGTTTTCAAAAGTCTTAAATGGAGTTTCACGTTAAGTGAACCTGAGGTTGTTTATGAATTGATCAGTGGAAAGCCGCAGACGGAACTTTCGGTTGAAAGAACCGTCAGCGAAACGTTCGACCTCTACTTCAAGAATTTTGCGACGCTTTTTATACCGATGCTCATTGCGTACTTGATATCGGGGGGAATAGGAGCCGCACTGGCACGTTTCTATACTTCGAGCATTCCTCCAGTGCCAACGACAGGAGTATTGGAAGACGTGACTAACTGGATTAGTAAGTACTTGTCAACGCTGATCGCAGTAGCGTTGGTGGCGGGACTGATAGGTTGGATAATAGACGTGATAGCATATGGCACAGTCATCAAATGTTCGTCAGAGCTAATTGAGAACAACAGAACAAGCTTGAAGGGCGCAGTGCGATTCACGGCTCGCAAGCTTCCGTCACTGTTGGCTGGGGCAATCTTGCTTGCCATAATGATTGGGGCAGGACTAATTGCTGTGATAATACCCGGAATAATACTGGGCTTAATGTTCTCACTGACGGTCTCAGCTATCATGATTGAGAACGTGGGCGCGATCGACGGATTGTCCAGAAGCAGAAAGCTGGTGAGTCACAGATGGCTCAAGACATTCGCCATACTTCTCATAATGGGAATAATAGTGATCGTGGTCTCAGGGATTGCCAATCTAATCGCGAGTCCTTTTGGAGGCTACGGTTGGGTTTTGAGCAGCATAATAACAGCCTTCATAGCACCCATACTGCCAATAACTCTAACAGTCCACTACTACTCAATGCGCGCAAAAGAACAACCAGCAGCACCAACACAGGCTTTATCGTAAGACACTGGTGAGGCTACCTGACAGGCTAACCCATCACGCACGACCAACACTCATCAAGCCCCAGTCTTTTCAAACCCCAGCAGACTGAATCTCAGACGCTTTTTTTCTTGCACGGCGAAGAAAAGACCATTTCACAACATAGTGGCTGGCGCTTGTCCGCAATCCTGATTGTTGTTATTCTATTTCTTTGGTTTTGGGGAAGAGTTCCTTTATCTTCTTCCTGAATTTGTTTTCAAAGTCGAGGGCTTCCATCGTGTTGGTTATCTCATCCATGTCCTCGTCGGAGAAGCTTTTGGCGGGCTTTCCGGTTAGTTCGTCGAGTGCGAGCCCGCAGGAGTATATCATGGTGCCTTCTTCTGACGGCGAAATCACCACGTGCACGCCTGATCGTTGTGCAGCTTTGACGTACTGTTGTATGCTGAAGGGGGATAGCAGGGTTCTCAAGGTCAAGGGCACGAGCGCGCCTTCTCCGGCGAGCACTGTTGTACTTCCCTCTTTGGTTCTTTCGGTTTTCATCACCTTCAAACCCATTTCCTTGAAGGCTTTCTGGCAGGCCAAAGCCACGTCATCGACCTTGGCATCTGGAACAACAAGTTTCGTTTCCAGACACACAGCTTCATGACTCATTTGAGAGAGCACCACACTCAATGGGCTCTCCCCCTTCTTATTACGTTTTCTAGACATCGGCGCCTGACGCGATGGCTTTTTGGCATGTCCTTTCCGTTATGGTGATTGAAACGCGTGCTAACGTCTTACAGCCTTTCCCGTCATCCTTCAATCTTGTCATTCTTACCGATGTAATCCTTAGCTTTGTCTCCTAGTGTTCGCTTCAGCAGATCCAGTCTAGTGTTTAGGTATTCGTCTCTCAGAATGTCAAAGTAATAGCTGTCCCATTTGCGGCCGTTCACGAAAACTGTCTGTCTTACGGCTCCGCCCTTCTTGAAGCCGCAGGCTTCCAAAGCGTTGTGAGCGCGACGATTGTACTCGACGCTCCACGCTTGGCACCGTTCAGCGTTAATCTGGTTAAACGCCATCTCCAGCAGCCCGACGGTTATCTCTCGTCCCAGACCTTTTCCCCAGAGTTCCTTCTTTCCAATGTAGGTTCCGATGTCCGCAGTCTTGACGTTGCCCCAGTCCTGCCTCTGCAGACGCGCGATGCCAATAGCCTCCTTAGAGTCAATGAGCTCAAGGATGAAATGCAGCTCCTTCTCGTCCTTCATCCAATCCTCATACTGCTTCTCCAGCTGAGCCAAACTAACAAAATTCAGAGGCCTACTCCGGGAATACATAATCAGCTCAGAATCATTCTCCCATCCGTGCAACAACCCCAAATCCTCCCTCTCCAAAGCCCTAAACCTCACTCTTCCAAATTCGAACACGCAACCTCACCGCCCAAAACCCCTAAACAAACAACCATATAACCCTTAGCAACACAATACAAGAAAACAGCCAATTGAGCCTCGGCGTGCGCATTACGACTTGTTACCTTTTACCATTCTTTCAACATTGCTCAAAAGTGCGTAGCGCGCGCTAATTTTTGCTCCTGATATATATCGGAACTCGAAATAATGTATTAAATATTACGACACCATATTGTGTGTCTAACAATCTCTTGGACGACGGGGGAATCTGTTTGACCAGGAAAGGGTTGTATGTATGGTTCTTCAGTTCGATGACGTTCATGTCGTTACTCCATATGACCGATGCGATTTCCGTTGTGTTCTTCAATAGCCAACCGCATCTACTTCAACTATACCCATATATTGGACAACAACTCCAGTCGGCGCCTCCAACAATATATCTGTTGGCTAGCGCTCTTTCGACCCTTGTATTTTGGGGGTTAACCTGCACAGTAGCCTTCGACAGCCCAGTTGAACAGTTCTTGAAAAGAGTGCTCTCGGACGCGAAAAGTCAGTCCGCGGTTGAAGCGCAAACGGTTACGGAGAAGAGCGAGATACTTGATGCGATGTACGAGACATTAGAAGCAAGCCAACAGACTCTATCACAAGTTGTGGACATAGTTCACAACGTGAGGACGGAAGTGAAAGGCATACAACCGTTATCGATGACCGTTGAGAACATTGAGGCCGAAATGGGCAAACTGAAGAAAGAAGTCAGAAGAATCGAAGAAAAAGGAAAACTCCCAATATTGTGCGCAACTTGTGGAAAACCAGTGTCACTGGAATTCAGACTATGCCCATTCTGCGGCGAGACTATCAAGCTGACAAGCGACATCGCAGCCGCCAAAGCCTACAGGTGATCGCAGGCAAAACCCTCAAGGAGGCAAAAAAGCCCGCTTGAGACCATGGAAACGTCTTCCGCGCGCGCCATCATGCGAATGTTTTTCTGTGAACTTATGTTGGGCCTTGCGAGAAAGCGACGTTTCCTGAGGTTCAATGTTCTGTAGTCGTCTTTCTTCACTTTTGCTGTGCGTTTTCTACTTTTTTCGCGACGAGTTCGCCCACCAGCGCTGCATTCGCTTTGCCTCGGACTTCTTCCATAGCGCGCATGCGTGTTCCTAAATTGGTCTAAAATGGTTTTTATTCGTCTTTCTTAAGTCGAGGGCAGTTTGGGGTTCATATCTGTCCTTGATTCCTACGAGTACCTGTCTACTCTGAACACAGCAGAAACAACCAAAACGGAATTAAAACCATTTTTAACCATTTTCGGAACAGGCATGCGCGCTACAGGAAATAGTCCATGCTGTTTCAGGAAAAGATGCTCATTTCTTTGAGAAGAAGTCTTAAGTTTGAAAAGGTCACAGAACACGGAAAATTGATGTTGCGTCCATTGTCTTTTTGGAAATAGGGAAAAAGCTGAATTGTTGCCTATTGTTACCACAAAATTGTTACCTTTTCCCATCATTTTCCGCTGTTTGCTGTAATGCGCGCGCTATCACAAGTTAGGCACCCCGAAGCAAGGGCTCTTCTGAAATGCTCACGAATCTCTCTAGATTGACCATGCAAAGCTCCCCGCACCCGTCGGAGTGAAAAAGCATGACGCAAGGTCAGTCTTGCCTTGTGAAGATGCACGGCTCGTTAGGTGTTGGGCACTCCAATGCGGGATGGTACAGACACTTTCTTTTATTGACTTGATCTTTGACATGACTATTCAGAAACGATTTTTCACCGTATACTTTGGTCATGAATTGGCTCCACCAAAACTTTGCTTCAGTCCTGCCTCTTCCAAAGAGTGTTCGATGAACGGTTTATTGATTTCCCTTCGTTCTTTCCAAATGTCAAAGCTACACCCGTTAATGTTGAAAGCAGGCACGTGCGATGCGAACCGAAAGCTTTTATTGAAGTTTAAAACTTACTTTGCCCATACCGCTTGAAGATGATGCTTCATGAGTTTGCAGAAAGGCAATTTCATACTGGTGGACTACGTCGCCAAAGTCAAGGAGACTGGTGAAGTCTTCGATACAACCCTTGAAGAAACAGCCAAGAAGGAACACATGTACAAGGAAGGCGACACCTACGAGCCCAAGCTGGTGGTCATCGGCGAGGGATGGGTCATCAAGGCTCTGGATGAAAACCTGACAACGATGGAAGTAGACAAGGCTGCTGTGGTAGAAATTCCGCCTGACAAAGCCTTTGGCCCCAGAGACCCAGAAAAGGTCAAACGGGTCCCGCTTAGGCAGCTACTGGCCAAAGACATCACGCCAACGCTGGGAAAGCGCGTCGAATACGGCGGCAAAACGGCCACGGTCCGAGCCATAGGAGCTGGGCGAGTTCTCCTCGACTTCAACCCCCCACTCGCGGGAAAAACACTCGTCTACGACACGACCGTCAAGAAGAAACTCGAAACAGTGAATGAGAAAATAGCCGCGCTAATTCACCGTCGAATACCCGCCGTCGAGCAAGGCAAGTTCCAATTCACCGTGAAGCCAAAAACCGTGAACATCGAGATGCCAGAAGAAGCCTTCTATCTGGAAGGAGTTCAGCTTGCAAAAAGAGGCATAGCCACGGACATTCACAGATTCCTCGAAGGAATAACAACAGTCAAGTTTGCTGAAACCTTCAAGGCTGAACCCAAAAAAACCGAGGCCAAGCCTGAAAAAGAGCCTGAAAAAGAGCCTGAAAAAGAGCCTGAAAAGGAACAGAAAACAGAGCAGGCGGCCGAAGCCGAAGTCAAGACCTAGCTCTTCGCAAGCAATATGAAGGGAACGCGTGCAACTTCAGTTTTCTAGATGACCTCGGTCACTTTTGCCAAGTGTTCGTAGGACTCGCGTCTCAGATTCAGCTTGTTCAGAATCGTGTATCTCTCAGGTCTCATGGACGTAGCCATCTTCAAAGCTTTAATCACGTCTTCCTTCTCCACGCCGAGCCCCCGCGCGTTGGTAGGCGCCCCGAGCTTCTTCAAAGCGTCTCGTAAATGCTTCCAATTTCCCCCGTGCAGGTATGTCATCATTATCGTCCCCACACCGCATCTCTCACCATGCATTCCGTGATTAGGCCTAATCACGTCAAGCGCATGGCTGAACAGGTGTTCCGAACCGCTGCAAGGGCGACTGCTCCCAGCTATGCTCATCGACACCCCACAGCTTATCAACGCCTCCAACAGGATCCGCAAGCCTTCCTCGTTCCCAGCCCTCATTAAACTCGCGTTCTGCATGACGTGCTTCGCACTCATCAAAGCCAGGCTTGCAGCATATCCTCCGAAATACTCGTTTTTGTCCTCATGCGCCAGCTTCCAGTCTTTCACCGCCGTGAACTTTGCGATGACGTCTTCACAACCGCTCACAGCGAAACGCCAAGGAGCCTGCATTATTATCTTCGTGTCCGCCACGATAGCCAACGGTGCCTGAGCCAGAACCGAGTACGGCTTCTCGTAACCTTTGATGGAAGACAGGGGACTCGCGATTCCGTCGTGAGAAGCCGTCGTGGGAACACTGATGAAGGGAATACCCTGATTGGCAGAGCTGCACTTGGCAACGTCAATCTTGGTCCCGCCACCCACGGCAAACACGATCTGCGGCTTCAACGCCTCGATTCTCTGTTCAACAGCCTTCACGTCGCTCGCACTTGCACACTCAACGAGGAAAGTCTTAACAGTCATTCCTTCCTTTTTCTCGAGAAGCTCCTTCACCCTCTTGCCAGCGACGTTGAAAGTCTTCGAACCTGCAATGATGAGCGCAGACTCTGCAAAACCCAGACGTCGCGAGATCTCTCCTATGCGCTCTATCGCCCCGTGTCCAACGATGACCTCTCTCGGAAACTGCATTCGATGATGTTTAAGGGGCACAACAATCACGGCTTAATCGCGTATCAGCAACTGTTTTCATAGCGATTTGCATTTAAACCTTAAAAAGGCTTCTCATAGAAGCACAAGCCCCCAACTTTGTCCCAAACAGTGTCTAACAAAACCAGATGTTCTCAAACCGGCTCAAACCATCATCGGCCGGCCCAGACCCTCGACACGCAGAAAGCAAGTTTGAGAAGAGGTGAGAGATAAATACGTGGTTAAACAATGTTCGAGACAGAGGGAAACAAGTTGCCGTCTTGTAGAAACTGTGGAAACGAGTTGTCCGAAGGAGCACTCTACTGTCCGAAATGCGGAACTCCAGTGCAGGCGGCACCGCAGCTCAGGCTGGCCTTCTGGGGGGAAAGGTTCTTGGCATGGTTGGTAGACGTTGTTGTTCTGGGCATCGTCATGGCACCGATAAGCCTTCTCACTTGGCTAGGGTGGTCTGGCTTCGCCATCGTACCGCGCTTTCCGTTTTGGATTCCATTCGTCAACTTCGGACTCAGCAACGTCGTATATTTACTGTACTGGATGTTGATGGAGGGAATCTACGGGCGATCGTTGGGCAAAATGCTCATGAGACTAAAAGTCACGCGGTTGGACGGTGAACCAATCGACATGGCACAGGCAGCCTTAGAAAGCGTTGGAAAGGCTTTCTTGCTTCCGCTAGACCTTATTCTAGGATGGATTCTTCATCCAAGAAAGAGACAGAGAATATTCAACTTCCTGTCAGGAACTATCGTCGTGAGGGCCTGAGAACGCGCGATGGAGTCTTGGCTCTGACTTGCAGGCTGAAAAGATGACAGGTTGCACGCAGAAAACCTGCTCATGCCTTGCAGGCGCTTCTCAAGCTCGGCGGTTTTTGTTACCGATGGTTTTTGTTGTTTCTGTGTTTTGTGAGCACAATGTTAATTAACACCTTGATCATGATTAGATGATGCTACTTCCTTGCGAAGTAATTTGTCCGCATTTAGGTTTTGGGAGAAGATTGAAAATGGCAAGCAACAGTGATGTAATGAACAGGCTAGCGTTGAGAGGAACCACAACAATCGGCGCAGTCTGCAAGGACGGCGTAATATTGGCGTCAGACACGCGGGTAACCATGGGTTTCTACGTGGCCCACAAACACGGGAAAAAAGTGTATCAGATAGACGACCACTTGGCCATGACTATTGCTGGAAGCGTCGCCGATGCTCAAAAGGCTGTCGACATACTCACAGCTAACGCGCACCTTTACCGCGTGAACTTGGGAAGGCCTTTGCCCGTGAACTCTGCCGCTAGGTTCTTGTCAAACCTGCTGTTTTCAGCCAGATACGTGCCCCTCTTGGCCCAGGTTCTCGTGGGCGGCGTGGATGACACCGGGCCGCACGTGTTCTCGATAGATCCCTTCGGCAGTCTGACGGAGGAAAAATATGTTTCCACGGGTTCAGGATCTCCGGTGGCTTATGGCATACTGGAGGACAAGTTCCGGGAGGACGCGACCGTGAAGGAAATGTTGCCCGTAATCGCGAAGGCCGTTAATGCTTCCATGAAGCGCGACGCGGCGAGCGGAGACAGTTTCAACGTCGCCGTGATAGATGAGAAGGGCTACAGGGATTTGACTGACAAGGAGAAGAAACAGCTTCTAGCCGATTGAGGAAGTTAAAAGGGTGCAGGACTCGGGTAGGGAAAAGATAGAAATCAGTCAGTACATTCTGGGGCATGTTCCGAAAGAGGCTGAAGTGACGAGGATAGAGTATGAAGGCTCAACGCTTGCTGTTTATACCAAGCGGCCTGAGGTGCTCGTTGAGCAGAGCAGTGTCATCGCCAACATAGTTAATGTGATAAGGAAACGGATAGTCATCCGCTCTGATCCTTCTGTGAGGCTCCAGGAGGCTGAGGCTGAAAGAATCGCGAAGGACATAATCTCGCCTGAGGCAGAGGTTACGGACATAAACTTTGACCCCAGCTTGGGCGAGATAATAATCGACGCCAAGAAGCCTGGGCTTGTGATAGGGAAGAACGGGACGGTTCTGCAGGAGATAATCAGGCGGACTAAGTGGCGGCCCCACGTGTTGAGAAGCCCACCTTTAAAGTCTAAAATCATTACTCACATGCGTCACTATCTACACTCTGAGAGCAAGGAGAGAGAGCGGATTCTGCGAACCGTCGGGGAAAGGATTTTCAGGCCTAAGGCTTTTGAGGTTGGAGACGTCAGGATCACGGCGCTTGGCGGTTTTCAGGAGGTTGGAAGGTCCGCGATGCTTGTCCAGACCCGCGAAAGCAGTGTGCTACTGGACTGTGGCATAAACCCAGGTTCGACAAGACCGTTTGAGGCTTTTCCGAGACTTGACAACCCCGCGTTTGAGATGGAGTCCTTGGACGCGGTTGTCGTTAGCCATGCTCACCTGGACCACTGTGGGCTTATACCGTTTTTGTACAAGTATGGTTATGACGGTCCGATTTACTGTACGGCGCCCACTTCAAACCTGATGACGTTGCTTCAGCTAGACTATTTGGACGTAGCGGGCAAGCAGGGTGTGACACCTTACTATGATCAGAAAGACGTGCGTGAATCTGTGTTGCACACGATGCCCCTGCGTTTTGGCGTCGTCACGGACATCGCTCCAGATGTCAGGTTAACCCTGCACAACGCTGGTCACATCTTGGGTTCTGCCATGGTTCACCTGCACGTGGGCGAGGGCCTACACAACATCGTTTACACGGGTGATTACAAGTTTTCTCGGACGATGCTTCTGGAGGGGGCGACTACCGAGTTTCCGAGGGTTGAGACGGTGATTACCGAGAGCACGTACGGCGGTCCGGATGACATTATGCCTTCCCGGATTGAAGCTGAGGAGAGGTTGGCGGCTATCGTGAACCAGACTTTGGAGCGCAAGGGCAAGGTTTTGATTCCGGTGCCGGCTGTGGGCAGGGCGCAGGAGATCATGTTAGTCCTCGACGATTACATGCGGCGCGGAGTCATGAAGGAGGCTCCAGTTTTCATCGAGGGAATGATTTCCGAGGCAACGGCGATTCACACGGCTTACCCAGAGTACTTGGGCAGAGAGGTTCGCAACAGCATACTTCACGACGGTGTTAACCCTTTTCAGTCGGATTACTTCACGATTGTGGAGCATCCGAGCGTAAGGCAGGAGATAATCGAGGGCGAGCCGTGTATAATAATGGCCACATCCGGAATGCTTGAGGGCGGACCTGTAATAGAATACTTCAAAAGCTTGGCGGACAACCCTGACAACTCGATAGTTTTTGTGAGCTATCAGATTGAGGGCACGATGGGGAGAAGAGTGCAGAAGGGCTTGAACGAAGTGGCCGTGATGACTCCGGAGGGCAAGATGGACGTTGCCAAGGTCAGACTGCGCACGGAGTCGATTGAAGGCTTCTCAGGGCACAGCGACAGAAGGCAAATATTCAATTACGTGACACACTTGCAGCCGAAGCCTGAGAGGGTGGTCGTGTGTCATGGTGAGAGAGCCAAGTGCTTGAGCATGGCTAATTTCATCGAGAGAAGATGTGAAGTTCAGACCCTTGTTCCTGCGGTTATGGAGACCTTCAGGCTGCTGTAGGTATGGGCTCGTTGGAGACAGATGCTTTTTCTCGCCAGATCTTCACGTTTGGAGGGCAGATTACTACACGTTCCTCGCCCAGCCTTGCGATGTCTCCTCCGACGGATTCGGCGAACTCGCTTAACTCGTTGACGGCGCGTTTAACGTCGTCGATGCTCTTGTTCGCGAGGGGGGTTATCCTCAGAATGAGAATGTTTCCGGACTTCACCTCGGCCTTCACCGAGTCGATGTCCGACAGTTCACGGAGGGGCATGGCTTTCAAGTAGGCTTTGCCAGAACCGTCCTTGGCGTCAGCTTCCTTCTCGTCCTTTTTGGACTTTCGGAGCAATCCACCCAATCCTGGCAAACTTCTCCTCTCTTAAGCTTTATTCGGGGTTCAAGAGTTTAAGCATTTCCCAAGACTAACGTGTGAAATGTTATGCGAATTGACTATTAAAGTGTTCTAGAATTCCGCGTTTGCACATATAAATGTTGCACGTTTCCAACCAACGATGAGGAAAGGGAATTGTGTACCGTATGCATAGTTCATTGTCGTCCGTTTTGACAAATGGAAAGCCTATGTTTGTCGTAGAGAGTTCAGGGTTTTGAGCCCAGATTCGTGATTTTTCGATGTTAAAACGGTCAAGTACGTGTCCTATGTCGAGGGAACAGAGTTGCTGGGATCCCCTTGGAGCGGAGGATGTTAAGATCAACTATGTTTGGCGGGGGTTCGACAACACAGTTAGTAGCAAGAATGAGCTTTCGCGGGAATGATTCTGCCATGGTTCGTCACGCGCGTTATTGTTCAGGTTGCCGTGGTGAGTTGTTTCAGTTGGTTCCAAGTTCTGTCTCCGACGTAGTGTATGTTTTTGATGACGATGCCTTGTTTGATGTTTTTTGCCTGTTCTATGTCGTAAAGTGTTTCTCCGAGCGCGATTGGCTTTCCGTGTTTCTCGTCTATTGCGATGACGAGGTCGCCTTTTTGGAATTCGCCGCTGAACCCTCTTATTCCGGGTGCCATTATGTTTGCTCCTTTGCATACGTAGGGGACTGCCCCCATGTCGACGGTGACTCTGGGAGCATGGTCGATGAATTCCTTGAACGTCAGTGTCGGGTAGAGGTCTTCTTCGGTTTGGGCCAGGGCTGGTTTTCCGTTTATGAGGAAGAGTTCGATGGATTCTGTTTTGATTACTTCAACGTTGGCTTTGTCCTTCAGGATTTGTCCTAAGTCGATTCTGAGTCTTCTTGAAGCTTTGTCCAGAAGCTCCTTAGATTCTCTTGCTTTCAAGAAGTATCGTCTGTGTTTTTCAGACATTCTGCTTCTCTCTTAGATAAGGTTTAAATGTATAGGTTTAGGTATAAAAGGCATGACATCATGGGTTTGAGGGTTCAAAATGAGCGAAATGACGACTGAGATACTTGAGCAGAACTTGGGAAAAATCGTGCTCGTAAGACTGAAAGGCGGAAAAAACCTACGTGGAAAACTCAAAGGGTTCGATCAACATTTGAACCTTGTTCTGGAAGAGACGGAAGATACCACGACCTCTGAGAACATTAGGAAACTGGGGCAGATAATCGTCCGAGGAGACAACGTGGTTCTCATTTCACCGCCGCCAAGGTGACACCGTTGGGAAAGGGAACACCCTCCTTCGGCAAACGCCAAGGCAAAACGGTTCACATAAAATGCAGGCGATGCGGAAGAAGATCGTACAACGTGACCAAAATGCGATGCGCAGCCTGCGGCTACGGAGCAACACCAATTCTCAAAACCTATTCTTGGAGAACCAAAACCATCAACAGAGAAAGAACGCGTTAATGCGTTGCCAAGGCTGTAATGATGATTCTTAAGTAGCACTTTCGAACGGTGCTTTCCAGGGACGCGTTAAGAACCTTTCAATCAATTTCTTGAGAAGAAAACGTTAAAAAAGTGAAGCAATGATACAATAGCTATTCATAGGTCGCAGGGATTAAGAAGAAAAGAAAATGAAGAAAAGAATAGCTGTTACATGCTTGCTGGCTCTGTTCATTTTCGCTGCCTTAATGTACTTTGCAACTGTAGTACCTTTTTCCACATATAATAACCTGGTGCATGCCCAAGGTCCGTGGACCTTAACCGTTAATTCTGCTCATGATAGTCCGACAGGCGGTGGGACGTACAATGATAATGATCCTGCTACTTCTAGTGTTTCTAGTCCTGTTGTTGAGGGTGGGCATTCTTACACTTGTACTGGGTGGTCTGGCACTGGTGATTTTGCGTCTGGTGGATCTGGTACTACTGCTGGCCCCTTTGCGATGACTCAGGGTTCGAGTATTACTTGGAATTGGGAGCTTACCCCGTGGACCTTAACCGTTAATTCTGCTCATGATAGTCCGAGTCCGAGTGTTGGGCCTCACACGTACAATGATGGTGACCCTGTTACTTGCAGTGTTACGAGTCCTGTCACTGAGGGCAGTACTGTTTGGACTTGTACTGGTTGGACGGGTACTGGTTCTGTTCCGTCGACTGGTTCTGGTTCCTCAACGGGCAGTTTCACAATAACTCAAGACTCAACCATTACTTGGAGTTGGCAGGGTGCGCCTGTTCAGTGGACGTTGACTGTTTCTTCTGCTAATGATAGTCCGAGTCCGAGTGTTGGGCCTCACACGTACAATGATGGTGATTCGGTTACCTGTACTGTTTCTAGTCCTGTTGTTGAGGGTGGGCATTCTTACACTTGTACTGGGTGGTCTGGCACTGGTGATTTTGCGTCTGGTGGATCTGGTACTACTGCTGGCCCCTTTGCGATGACTCAGGGTTCGAGTATTACTTGGAATTGGGAGCTTACCCCGTGGACCTTAACCGTTAATTCTGCTCATGATAGTCCGAGTCCGAGTGTTGGGCCTCACACGTACAATGATGGTGACCCTGTTACTTGCAGTGTTACCAGCCCAGTGACTGAGGGCAGTTCAATTTGGACGTGCACCGGCTGGTCGGGTTATGGTTCTGTTGCATCAAGCGGTACTGGCACTTCGGTATCGTTTAGTATAGCTCAGAACTCAGGTATAACTTGGACTTGGCAGGTTTTCAATCATACGTTGACTGTTTCTTCGCCTCATGATAGTCCAAACCCAAGCAACGGTCCGCACACGTACAGTGATGGTTCTTTGGTTACTTGTAGTGTTACGAGTCCTGTGACTGAAGGCAGTATTGTCTGGACTTGTACTGGTTGGACGGGTACTGGTTCTGTTCCGTCGACTGGTTCTGGTTCTTCAACGAGTTTCACTATGGCTCAGGATTCATCTGTCACTTGGAATTGGCATGGTGCACTTGTTCAGCGTACGTTGACGGTTTATTCTGCTCATGGAAGTCCGACTCCTAGTGTTGGCAGTCACCTTTATGACGATGGTTCTTCTGTTACATGCAGTGTTTCCAGCCCTGTGACTGAAGGCAGTACTGTTTGGACGTGCATTGGCTGGAATGGTACTGGTTCTGTTCCACCAAGCGGCAGTAGTACCACAGTATCGTTTACTATAACTCAGGATTCAAGCATAACTTGGAACTGGCAAGGGGGTGCTGCTCAGCATACGTTGACTGTTTCTTCTGCTCATGACAGTCCCAATCCAGGCAATGGTCCGCATGTGTACAGTGATGGTTCCTATGTTACCTGCAACGTCACGAGTCCTGTGACTGAGGGCAGTATTGTTTGGACTTGTACTGGTTGGACGGGTTCTGGTTCTGTTCCGTCTAGTGGTTCTGGTTCTTCTGTGTCTTTTGCGATAGGTCAGGATTCGTCTATTACTTGGAATTGGCAGGGTTCACTTGTTCAGCATTCGTTGACTGTTTCTTCACTTCATGATAGTCCAAACCCAAGCAACGGTCCGCACACGTACAGTGATGGTTCTTCAGTTACTTGTAGTGTTACGAGTCCTGTGACTGAGAGTGGTACTGTTTGGACTTGTACTGGTTGGACGGGTTCTGGTTCTGTTCCGTCTAGTGGTTCTGGTTCTTCTGTGTCTTTTGCGATAGGTCAGGATTCGTCTATTACTTGGAATTGGCATGGCAACGCTCCTCAGCACAATCTGACCGTTACATCCGTCCATGGAACTCCCAGCCCGGCTGTTGGCAAACACCCCTATGACCAAGGTGACAATGTTACTTGCAGCGTCACTAGCCCCGTGACTGAAAACAGTGTTACGTATTTTTGTACGGGTTGGTCTGGTTCTGGTTCTGTCCCACCTACAGGCTCCGGCACTTCTGTGACCTTTACGATACTTCAGGATTCATCTATAACATGGAATTGGAAGGTCGAATGGAAGTTGACTGTTGCATCTGCTCACGGTAGTCCGAGTCCGGCTGTTGGCGATCACTTCTACAATGACAAGGCTTCGGTTACCTGCAATGTTTCCAGTCCCGTGATCGAGGCAGGTCTTTCCTACACTTGCACCGGCTTGTTGGGCACAGGTTCCGTTCCGTCTAACGGCAGCGGTATATCTGTGACGTTCTCGATAACTCAAAACTCGACCATAACTTGGAACTGGGTTGTGACTCCATCTGTTCACTGGAACTTGACCGTTGTTTCTGCTCACGGAAATCCTGACCCGGCTGTTGGTGATCATCTGTACAATGATGGGGCTTCAGTTCCTTGCAATGTTACCAGTCCTGTGGTTGAGGCTGGCGTGTCTTACACTTGCATCGGTTGGACGGGTTCTGGTTTTGTTCCATCCAGTGGTAGCGACACTTCTGTGACGTTTACGATAACAGAGAACTCGAGCATAACTTGGAACTGGGCTGTTTCTTCGAATGTTCGGAACTTGGCTGTCACATCAGCTCACGGCAGTCCGAGTCCGAGTGTCGGCGATCATCCATACACCGACGGCAGTCCGCTTACTTGTAGTGTTACGAGTCCAGTTACTGAGGCAGGTCAGGTTTGGAATTGTACCGGCTGGGTTGGCACCGGCTCCGTCCCGTCTAGTGGCAGTGGCACTTCTACGAATTTCACAATAACTGAGAACTCGACTATAACTTGGAACTGGATTGTGACTGCAACTGTTCAGTGGACGTTGACTGTTTTATCCGCCCACGGCAGTCCAAATCCGGCTCTTGGCGATCACCTATACAATGATAGTTCCTCCGTTATTTGCAGCGTTTCTAGCCCTGTGGTCGAGGCAGGTGTTTCCTACACCTGCACGGGCTGGACGGGCACAGGGTCTGTCCCGTCTAGTGGCAGTGGCACTTCTACGAATTTCACAATAACTGAGAACTCGACCATAACTTGGAACTGGCAAGTTCAGGCAGCGCCGACCATCGAAAGTTGTGACAATACAGGTGTGCAGAAAAATGTTTTCACCTCGGACGAAACGGTCTATGTCAACGGAGCGGGCTATCCGAAAAATCAGACATTCAACATTTACGTCGTTAATGAGACAACATGGGTTGACGGCATGGCCCTCCCTGAAAGAGTTCCAGGCACCGCGACTTCAGTGTCCTCAGACTCTTCAGGAAACATCAACACGACCATAGTATGGAACGAGCCTTTGACGTCCGGAAACTACGATATTTTAATCGACGTCAATGGCAACGGCAAGTATGATGCCCAAGTTGACGCTTCTTACAGCATCCAGATAGTGACCGCAGCAGAATCCTTTCTGATCCCCGAATATGTCTTCGGAACCATCCTAGGCTTGGTAGGTTGCTTCGCAGCCCTAGGCGCGTTCCGAATATACAAACGCAAACGCTGATGAGGCAACCCCTCTTTTGAAACGACTCAGTTTCATTTCAATGAATAATTATGGTACATGACGTTTGGAGGTCGTAGGCGCGCGCTTCTTCGTAGGGATATCTCTATATGGCTCATTGAAGTTCTATCAACGGCAGAAAGGTTTTCAAATGTTCTAAAGGGAGCGAATCCAACAGATGTCGGTTCAGAGGAAAGTTGTGGAAGCTCTGATGAAACCTGAAGCTTATGAAGAACAACCGGGTAAAATTGAAATGACCCAGACCCACATATCCTTCGTCTTTCTAACTAGTAAATTTGTGTATAAAGTGAAGAAGGCTGTGGATCTCGGATTTCTGGACTTCACGACCCTCGAAAAGCGGCAGTTCTTCTGCAAAAAAGAGCTAGAGCTCAACAAACGACTGTGCAGAGGTATGTACCTTGAGGTTGTTCCCATCAACAGATCAAACATGATCAAGATTAAGGGCGAAGGAGAAACTGTCGAATATGCTGTGAAGATGAAGAGAATGCCTCAGGAAAAGATGATGAACAAGCTACTCGAAGAGAATAAAGTGGATAATGAGCTTGTTGACAGAATAGCGAAGATTATCGCTGGATTCCATTCAAAGGCGGAAACGAACAAGAGGATAAGCGAGTTCGGCTCCTTAGTAATAATCGAAACCAATTGGAAAGAGAATTTCGAACAGACTTGGAGGTTTGTGGGCAGAACGATATCACTGAAGGATTTCAAGTTAGTTCGTGAAAGAGTCGATGATTTCATTAAGAGGACTGCGTCCTTTTTTCAGAAAAGGGCTGAGGAGGGCCGAATCAGAGATTGCCACGGGGACATCCATTCGGGCAACATCTTTGTAGCAGACAGAATTTACATTTTCGATGCGATAGAATTCAACGAAAGATTTAGGTATTCTGATGTTGCCTCGGACATCGCCTTCTTAGCCATGGACTTAGATTTCAAAGGACGAACCGACCTGTCGAACTTCCTCGTCAAGAGATATGTCAAATATTCTGGAGACCGAGAGTTGACAAAGATTCTTCCTTTCTACAAATGCTACCGAGCTTACGTGCGAGGAAAAGTTGCCAATTTCAAACTTGAAGACCCAGATGTAAGTGGCGAGGAAAAGAAGGTAATGATGAAAGAAGCAAAAACATACTTTAAACTAGCCTCCACCTATGCGAAGACTTTTTAGTCACCTGAAGAAATGCGTGCGCGAGAGCAAGCTGTTGGACTACCCCCTATACTGCCTCCACACAAGCGCGCGCTGGATGATGCATTGATGGAGCGAGACGATGGCGATCGTGCCTGTTGTGAAAAACGCCGATGTTGGCCTCGCTGTTCAAGCGCGCGCAGTCTGAAAGCGACCTGGATTGCAGGAATGGGCGCACGGAAGAAGTTCACTTAAAGCTGAATTGCTCAGCTACGTATTCGGGGATTTTCACCGTTCCCATGAGTATTGGCTTTTGATGGCAATCGCTTCCTCCAGTCATGATTAGTCCATGTTTTTTTGCAAACTTTACATAATGATTCGTTGTTAGAGCGTCATTTCTAGAGTGCCAACACTCTACGCCATCAATGTATCCTAGAAACGACTCTTCTACTATCTCTGTCTGTTTGCGCAGAGATTTAGTCAGGGTCACAAGTGAGGTTCCGTGAGGATCGTTAGGATGAGCCAAAACTGTTATTCCTCCAGCATTCCTCAGCAGTCTCGAAGCCTCTTCAACGTAAAGAGGATATTTTGGAACATCACATTTCACAAGATACTTATCAAAGGCTTCTTGTTTGGTTCCAACAATTCTCTTTCTCACCAAATAGTCTGCTATGTGAGGCCGCCCAAGTACTCCGTCAACCGAATCTTGAATCTCCCTCAAATCATTCTTCGTTAACTTTTCAATTCCTTCTTTTTCAAATTCTGCATTAATATTGTCCAAGATCTTTGCAGCCCTATCCTCACGGTATTGAGCGGTTTCTCGAAGTTTGTTCCTTAACTCCTTATTCTTTACGTCAAATTGATAACCTAGGAAATCCAGCGATATTGACTTGCCTTCGTTATAACTGCGGTGCGAGAAGGTTACATTCAATTCAACTCCAGCAACGTAATGGATACCATTTTTCTTTGTCAAAGCTATGGCTTTCTCTTGACAGCTGATCGAGTCATGATCTGTAATCGACATTAACCCAATGTCTCTGATTCTAGCTTCCTTAACAAGTTCTTCAATAGTCAAGTTTCCATCAGAGCTCTTCGAATGAATATGCAAATCTATTACCATAAAACGGGGGCCAGCTACCTTCTATCTATCCCGATTATGTACCAGTCCTCGGGACGGTCATACTCAGTGTCGACTGTTAAGTGTAATATTTGGAGTTCCGGAAATCTCTCTTTCAGATCATCCAAGTCAATCGCCTCAAACCTCTTTTTGTTGTTAAGATAGGCTTCCCTAGTTAGAGCGTTTGACTGGTAGTTCTCTTTGGTTCTTCTCAAAATCCTCGCAATTGAAACTTCTTCAGAGCAGTGAGTCTGAAATATGACAAAAGTCATCTTGTATTTTGCAGCAATCGCAGCAGCACGTCTTCGTAGTTCTTGCGTTACAAAAGTCGCATCCAATATTACGCCTCTATCCTTCCGTACGAGATCTTCTGCTCGGCGAAACGTCTCATCATAGACAAGCTCTCGTTTGCCCATATTTGACGCAACTTTTTCGTCGAAAATGTCCTCATTCTTGAGAACCTCCAGTCGAATCAAATCGGTTCGAAGGATTGGATATCCCTTGATTTTTGAGATCTCCTCTGAGGACTCTGTTTTCCAGGTTCCTGGAAGTCCACATGTAATCAGCAGAGTTGTGGGCTCTAACTCAGCCTTAACAAACTCGGCAAAAGGTTCTCTCAACCTGACATACTCTCACAAGTAGATTTAGCAGGGCAAAATTAAACCTTTGCGGCAAGAAATGGTGGTGACCTGTATGAACCCCGCGCGCGCTTTCGCCATCAGGTCTTTCGTGAGTAGCCAGGTCAGAACGCGCTTCGGATTTCGGCTGAGTGTTTTGGTTGACTATAGTTTTTCCAACTAAAGCGTATACTCGATTTCGATAACATCTATCTATAGTAGATTATGGTATCCTTCCTGTTCCATTAATGTCCATAGATGTATCCTGAATCGGGTATACAGTCTTCAGCCGTCCTTCAGAAGGCCTATGGTTGTCCTTTTCCCCGTCCGTCGTGGTTGTCGTGGTTCGTGGTCGTCGTCGTGGTCGTCCGTCGTCCGTGTTTATTTTTTTTGGTTTTCGTCGTCCGTCCTTTGGTTGGTTGGATAAAACTTTATCCTTTCTCTCTCTAACTTTCTAACTCACTAACTAACTCTCTATACCTACCTCTCTCTGTAAGACACAGATAGACAAACAAACACAGACAGACAAACAGACAGACAAACAAACAGTTTTGGTTTTGCGGAAAAGTTATTAACTGAGACAAAAATGACTGTCGTTATGGTGAATTGAGTTGCTTGAAGGCAAACCCATGAAGAATGTGGAAAGGAAATCACTTATCGGTGAAAGGGTCTTTCTCAGACCTTTCAGCAAAGATGACCTGCCTCACATTCAGAAGTGGTCCAATGACGCTGAACTTAGAAGACTGATAGGCGAAGTTGCGCCGATGAGTCGAGCGGACACAGAAAAATGGTATAGAGAACTGCTGGCTGATGAGGATCGGGTTTGGTTTGCGATTGTTCTTAAGAAGGGTGACCGAGTGATAGGAGAGGCTGGATTGTTGAGAATGTTCAGACCTTGGCGAAGTACGGACATGACCATAATAATCGGGGAGAAAGATGAATGGGGAAAAGGATACGGAACTGAGGTGGGTCATCTACTCCTTCACTATGCTTTTGGACAACTGGGGTTTCACAGAATTTCGATAGGCGTGGTCGGTTTCAACAAGAGGGCACTGAGATTTTGGGAAAGTCTAGGCTTCAAGAAGGAAGGCGTCGAGAGAGATGCGCATTACTATGACAACGAATACAGCGACGGCATCATGATGAGCATTCTTGAGAACGAATTCAGAAAAAGCACAGAAGATACGAGATGACCAGATTTGACGCAAGCAAATTGATTAATATCGAATAGAGGATTCGTTTATCAGTCCTTTTGAGCCAGTTTTTGGTTTTGCGGAAAAGTTATAGCCACACCGAATCAGACTGCTAGGTTGGTGAATCGGCTTGCTTGAAGGCAAGAATGTGAACCTTAGAATAGTGGAGAAGGAAGACCTACCGTTGCTACACGAATGGGACAACAATCCCGATTTTAGGGGAGAGTTGGAACAACTCAGAGAAGAGACGAAAACCGATTTGGAGAAACTTTACGACAATCTAACGGATTCTCAGTGGTTCTTTATAGAGAAGAAGGACGGAACAAAGATTGGAAACATAGCTCACCTTTTGTCGGCAGGAGAGGTAGAGGTCGGATACTTTGTCGTGCCTAATGAACGAAAAAAAGGCTATGCTAGTGAAGCCATCATGATAATGGTTGACTACCTGTTTCTCTCAAAAGACTTAGAGAGAATCCAAGCAAAAGCTGACCCAGAAAACATTGCATCTTGCAAAGCTCTTGAGAAAGCAGGATTCAAGAGAGAAGGAATCCTAAGAAAAACCTTCTTCTGCAGAGGAAAATGGAAAGATGACTGCATGTTCAGCATTCTCAGAGAAGAATGGAAAGAACCAAAAATACTAACAAAAACCGCTTGAAGCACGGATTAGCTAGAGTCTTTCTGTTCTACGCTTTCGACATATTCTTTATGAGCCAGTTTGACCACGATGTTTATTGGAGATATCTATGTCAGTCGGGAATACGGGAGAAGACCTTATGATTAGTTGGCTATTTGGCAAACTTGATATACCACACAAAACAAATGGAGTGTGGTTGAATGGAATTGAGTGTTCAAGAGTTTCTGGATTCAGTTTCGAATCCAAACACGAAAAAAGAGTACAGGCATGGACTGAACAAGTTCTGTCAATGGTTCGGAAAGACAGCAGAGGAAATCCTTGAGCTGAGAAAAGACGACCTGACCCAAAGGGCAGGCGAAAACCTGATTGAATACCGGAACAGAGCTGCAAGATTTGAGAAGGAAATAGAAAAGTTTCATGGTTATCTCTTGACACAGAAATGCAGCATCAATACGGCAAGGACACAGACCTTAGGAATAAGGCAGCTTTTCCGATTCTACGAAATGCCCATAAGGTTCAGAGCAGGCAGCAAAGTGTCCAAGACCGTTAAGACTACCAAGAACTTCCCACTGACAATCGAGCACGTAAGAGCTATGTTCCAAGTTGGAGACCTGCGAGAACGACTGGTCTTAAGCGTAGCTACAGATCTGGGACTAAGAATAAGCGACTTCATACAGTTCAAGAAAGCTGATATACCACCACTAAGCCAAGAACCGCCGATTGCGTTTGACACTATGACCGGCAAAGAAGATGTCGTAGCTCATGGGTTCCTAAGCAAAGAAACTGTTGATCTGTTGAAGGTCTATTTGCCCACGTTGGAGAAAAAGAATGGAAACCCTTACCTGTTCCCCTCAAATGGCGAAAGCCACATTTCAGATGAATGGCTAAACCGACTACTGCAAAGGCTGGCTGAGAAGGCCAAGATCGACGTGAAGGGCAAGAGCTTATCATTTCATTGTTTCAGAAAGATGCTTCTCTCCGCAGCTATAGATTCGGGAATAGGATTGACGGCGGGAAAGAAGCTCTGCGGAAAAGCCATAGCCCAGTCTGACGACACGTATTTGACGACTGTTAATCTCAGACAGAAGTTTATCCAGTTAAAGAAGTTCCTGACCATAGGTGAGCAGCCAAGAGTGGAAGCTGAAAAAGTCGAATCCCTAAAGAGCGCCATAAACAAGCTTCAAGAAGAACTGACGCAGCAGAAACTGATAACCGACACCATCTCTGAAGGAAACATCACAATCAAAAACGAGAACACGGATTTGAAGGGGAGAATCATAAAGACAGAACAGAGGCTTGCAGAGTTGGAAAAGCTGACCAGGCAAGCGTTAGAACAAACAAGCTAAAGCCTAACTTCCTCTTTTTTTCCTCGTCTCTCTCTGGAATATTTCAAACACAGGTATGCTTAACATATGCGCGCGCTCAAAATCATATATAATAGTTGCAGGTTAGCTAGCAATTAGCAGGTGAGTTGTCATGTCAGAAAAAGATCTTAAGGCGCTTACGCGTCGGATGTATGAGGAGTGGAACAAGGGGAAGGCGGCCACCATAGCCGACATAGACGAGACATATGCCTCTAACTACGTCTTTCACAGTAGCATGGGCAGTGATATACGCGGCCTCAAAGACTTCAAACAATTTATGAGCGCGTATTATGACGCGTTTGCTGACATTTGTTGGACCTTGGGTGACGTGGTTGTCGAAGGGGACAAGGTAGCCGTACGCTGGATAATGACTGGCACACACAAAGGTGAATTGATGGGTATCCCCCCTACCAATAAGAAGGTGACGATGTGGGGGATCGAGATCGACCGCGTTGCTGGCGGCAAGTTGGTTGAAGGCTGGGCAAGGTTTGACACTATGGGCTTGATGCAGCAACTTGGAGCTATACCTACGCCCAAGAAGTGAACATAACCTCAACAAATCCTTTTCATCTTTCCCCTCTTTTTCTGTTCGTTGTTCCTAGGCGCGCTCTCTAGTTTGTCTAAATGGTTATAGCGCGCGCGCTAAGGCTTTTAGGGCTAATCGTCATGCTGTTTAGTTTGAAGTTCTAGGCCTTGTTACAAATTGATGTAAGGCTTAGCGCACGCTAAAATGACACGTGGATGCGCGCGCACACGCACTAAAAGCAATTAAAAAATTCAAAATGATGCTAATCCTGATAAAAGCATGAGGAGCATTGAAGAAGCAAGCAATTATTCCGCGCGCTAAGAAGAACTGACACAGCAGAAGACGATTACAGAAACAATCTCCGAGAAGAATATCGATTTGAACCAGAGAATAGGTGAGACTGAACACAAGCTTGCAGAGCTGGAGAAGCTTATCAGAAAGACCTTGAACGAAACGAGTTGAAAGCTGCGAGCGAGGGACCTTTGTCACGGTTTATGCCAGGATCTATGCTCACATATTGAAAAACGATGAATATCCACATGTAGATACCAGAGTGTATCTATGCGCGGGCTACCGGGGTTCGGCTAACGTTTCAACCGATCCATAAACTGCCTGAGAAACTGCGCTTGAATTTGACTGAAAGCGCGCGCGCCCCGGCGGCCATAAGAAACCTTCGCTACAAGAAACAGCTAGCAATCAGAGCACACGACGAAACCAAAGCTCTGTTTCTACAAAGAAACGAGTTAACCAACTTGGTGAAGAACCTTCAGGGACAGAAAAGAGTCCTAGGTTACCAGGTGGACTATCTTAAGACTGAGAAGGAAAGGCTTGAAGCAGCCATCGCGACAGATAAGACTTGTCTGGAGCAAACTCTGGCTCAAGCATTGATAAACCTAAAGATACAGAGGCCAGACTTGTTCACTTTGTCCGGTCCAGAGCAAATAGCCATGCTGTTAAAAGTAATTTTGAAATGAGCGAGCGCGCGCTGAATCACTAGTTGGAGCATCCATTTTGCTTATGCATTTTCTTTTTTAAAAAAGCGCGTGCTAGGCTCTGAGATGGATGACTGAAGAGAAGAAGAGGAGCTTAGTCGCCCCAGAGCAGGAGAGCTGGGTTGATCCTCAATTTTTAAAATAGAAAAAAGGTTTGGTTGGTTTTGATACCGTTTTCTATTTCAACTTGATTGCTATGGAGTACGTGGTTCCGTCGTCCAATGTTACTATTATCTTGTGGGATCCTGCGGATAGGCCTTTGGTGCTGAGGTTGAAGATGTATTGGTTGCTGGCCGGATCATACCTGAAGCTGTTGAGATTGTTAGACTCCCCAGAAGATGCCCCCGGATTCGATGCCGAGTCGACCCATATGTGAGCCACGGCAGTTGATACGAAGTTACCACCGTTGTCCGTGAGCTGGAACATTGCTGGAACTACGCTGCCAGCCTTATAGATGCCACCACTCTTGAGTGGAAGAGCGAAACCACTGAACACGTAGACCACACTATACGTGACGGTCTTTGTGGCGATGTTGCCCGCTTTATCGGTGGCTGTTATGGTGAAGCTCTTAGAACCAACCGTGCCAGTATCGATGTAGCTTCCACTCGGCACAGGACCGCCCCAACCTGCTAAGCCGGAAACAGCGTCGCTACAACCATAATCCGCAGCCACGAGCTGCTTCAGGATATATGTTGCCCCATTCGCTGGAGTGGTTGCCGTGATCGCTGGAGGAGTCTTGTCTATCATGATTGGTTGAGTCTTGGTCGATTCAACGTTGCCAGCGTTGTCTGTGGAATTATAGTAAACCGTCGTCGTGCCCTCTCCACCTATCGTGAAGGGACTTGAGTAGGTAATCCAAGTTGGGCCGTCTAAGCTATATGAGGTCCCAGCTACGCCTGAACCGCCAACATTATCGTTCGCTGATAGAGTTACCGCTACGTCAGAGACGTACCAGCCGTTGTTACCAAGATCTCCAGATAAAAACGCACTTGTTACAGGCGGTGAATTGTCCATAACGTATATCACCGCGGCCGTGAAGGCGGACGACACGATCCACGAAGTCACGGACGTGGAGTAGAATCGTTCTCCATTCGCATTTACTGGGTTTGTTATGGTCACCTTGGAACCAGCGTCGCACCACCCGATGAAGGGGTTTCCGTCGCAAATCGCGGGGTAAGTCCCAGTCTGTTTCGATATGGCGTTTTCCACCCAGGATACTGTCGCATTTGCGGGGTAGGGAAGCCCTGTGGTGGTGATAGTAACGTTGAACTGGTGGAAATAGTTGACCGTGTAGGTTAGGGGTTCGGCTACAGACCATACATGTGTATCGATGGTGTAGTATCGTTCCGTGCCGCTGTTTTGAACATCATTCTCTATGTAGAGTTGTGTGCCGTGGTCACATTCGTCTGACCATGTTCCGCCTGAAATACTGCCAGTCATGCCAACGCCGTTCTTTGTATAGTGTACAATGTTTGATGCACTGTCTAGTCCAGGCGTGTTTATGGTCATCATGTGCTCTCCGCTCAGGCTGAGCGTTGGGTCTCCAAGTATAGTCAAGCCGTAATACATGCCTCGGTCCTGCTCGCCCCACGCACTAAACCAGTGTCGGAAAGCGTCGCCGAGGGCAAAGCTTTGGCCCAAATCACCGTAGAACAAGTCTTCACCCCGCTCCATGCCGCCTGGCTTAGTACTGCCAACGGCTGCGAGTCCATACGTCGGTGTGAATATGTACCATCCACCCACATAATCTTGTTGAGTGAAGTCTGCTGCTTGGCAGACAAAGAGATTGTAGAAGAAAACATGAGGATCTGTATTGCGAACATCAGGGTTACCCATGACCGCAACGTGCTGGGGGGCTGGGTAACCTTCGTATACGGAGCTAGATGGGTGGGAAGGATCTGGAATCAGGAACCCATGTCCGGCACTATTACCATGGCACAAAACATCTACGAAACTCCATCCCTCACCAAGTCGGTTTAAATAATCAGATTTGCATGTGGTAGCGTTGTTTTCAACCAGTGTGACAGCATCCGCATAGACATAGGCTTTAGCAACGTTGTCTTTGATATGCAACTCAGCGGAATCAATAAGTGTCCAGGGGTCGTCAACGTATACCAGGGCCCTCTGGGGAAGGGCTAGGCTTCCAATCCTGTATGCATGGTCTTTGTCAAAGTAGTTCTCAATAAGCGAAACCTCATTGTCCACCATCGTGTCTGCCTTGAGACGTCCAACCCATATGTCAGGCGCGGTGTTTCCTGTATGCTGATCATACAAGCCATTATGGTTTGAATCTGTCCAGGTGCCGTCTAAATCCATGTAGAAAAGGTCTATTGGAAACTGTTCATAGGCATTATTATCATCAGGGTTGTTCATCTCGTACATTGCAGCCGGTATATTGCCGACCAGTAGGCAACCAGCCAGATCATTCCCCGCCTTCTGCAGGGCACTCCGTTCCGAGCTTAACCAGGCTCTAATATCCTCTGGGGTTCCACCATCAAATTCGTAGACCGCGCAGCCGAACCCCGTGGCCTCCAAATCTTCCTTATATCGTGCTAAACGAACAGCTATGACGCCTTGTTCCCATAGCGACGAGTTGACCAAAACATAGACGTAGCGCGAGTTGTGAGACGAGCCTATGACTGGTACAATGTTAGCGCGCGCGCTAATGCTTTTTGGAGCAAGCATTGAAAACATTGGTAAACACAGAATGCTTATGATTATCACTGCGAATATCTTTTTCACTTCTTCTTTCTCCTTTTTTGTCCAATGTTGTTTAGACAAATACGGCCTATAAGACTTATGAAACCATCTTCTATGCCACTCTTTCCCCCGCCGATTAAACGACATCAGTATCGCGGCGCGCGCTATTCACTGATCTCCATCGCTTCATCTTGAGCTTCCTGGTCAAATCCCAGACAGGCGCGCAAATTTTTCTCGGGACAAGCGCGTTGATCTCCCATTCTTCATAAGGCTTATATTCATAATTGCCTATCTCTAACTTGGTATATCAACTAAACCGAAAAGCTAACTATTTGTTAGGACTTCGGGAGATATCTCCACTCGTTTTCAATAGGTTAAGCTAACAATTCTAGGAATCCATGTTTGTTTTCGTTCCTCAAATAATGTGCAGCGCGCGCCATAAGCTTCGTTTACGCTTTGGGTTTGGCGCGCGCATGCGAAGGCAAATGAAACCTGAACACATGCGTCGAAGACGACTGCTTAGTAGGCCTGCCAGACCCTGCCATTCAGGCTTTGTACCACTGGCAACACTACCCATAGTCCCTAGTTTGTTACAATGCAGCATTACGATTGGCGTTACAAATAAACGGAACCGGTTGACTTTGAAAGAATAGTTCAGCCTGTTTTCAACATGGATTGTCACAATTCAACATTACAACGGAAGTTACAACTGAAAAGAGGGGTCGACCTCACACGCGGTTCATTCATTTTTTCAGTTCCTCTTTTTTGACTGAGTTATTCTCTGCGTCTGTTTCTTCAGAGAGTCCAAGATGGCTTCTCCATACTTGTATCGGCTCGTCCTGGACATTGTCTACTTCGGCTTCTATTATGCCCGTTCTTTCTGCATGGGAGAGCCTTCGTAACATTTCCTGATACGCAATCGGTTCGCCCGTCTTACTTTCATATGCGGCAGTAATCGTGTCCAGCGTGGGCCTAGTCACCCTTTCCGTTTCCCGGACCGTATCGATGACTTGTCTATTTCCCATTGACAGCTTTTGATAGAATTCTGCATCTGCTCTCCTCTGTTCTCTCGTTTCAAGGACGTACAGAACCATGACGACCGGAAACAAGGCACAAATTGTCACCGCAAGATACAAACTGCGCTGAGAAAGGAAAACGGCTGCTCCCCACCAATTTGCAATCGGCTCCGTGAGCAGA
The DNA here is from genome assembly GCA_049512075.1 of Bathyarchaeia archaeon. Taxonomy (GTDB): domain Archaea; phylum Thermoproteota; class Bathyarchaeia; order Bathyarchaeales; family Bathycorpusculaceae; genus JBEKCD01. The sequence continues at coordinate 51,194 of JBEKXL010000011.1, forward strand.
ACTAGGGCAGCGATTATTGCTCCTACTTTTACTAGGTCGGTGTTGTGAAACTCAGCAGGGCCAGGTCTGAGAATCCTTCCGCATGAAAAGCACAAGTTCCGGTCGGCTTTGGGATCTCCGCTGCATTTTGGGCACTCTTGCGATGATCTAGAGAATATCTGGGTGTGTAAGACTTTTTCTGAGAAGGCGAGTACTAGGAACGATCCTAGGAATATCAGGATCCATCCGCCCAGCAGGAGAAAAAGCTCCATTGCAATGTCTCTGCCGAAGTTGTAGCCTATCAGCAGAATCGTGGCTATCCTCGTTATGCTCAGCACGTAAATGATTGAAAATCCGACGGGAAATAGTAGAAGTTTCTTCCACAGCTTGTCTCGGATGGTGTAACTGATGAAAATCGCAAACACTAGAAATCCGAGCAGGCTGTAGAGGCCTGAGCTAGATATGCCGACGGTGAAGCCCAAGGCCTCTCCGCCCGACCTTGTCACTTGGATTACCGGGTTGCCAAGCTGGCTCGTTAGAGTCGAAGGTATGCCTACAGCCCGAATGAAGGCATAAGAGGCTTCTGAGCTTGCCGATGAAAAAGCTGGGCCGATGTTGCTGAGTATTCCTGACGGCGGCGTCAAGAGTATGAGGAAAGCCAGGGGAAACGCTAATTCTTTGAGTGTTTGAGTGTTGAAAAGGACAAGGGTTAAGCCTGCGGCGAAGATTGGCAGGGTCAGCACGTGATATTCCATGTTTGAACCGTACCAATAGAGCAGTATGGCGATTGAAGCGAGAAGCACTCCGACGATAGTCGCCAGGTATCTTATGACCCTTGGTTGAGCCTGACTCTCAAGCGGCATCACTGTCCTCAACATTTTCCTTTTTCGATAGATCAGGTAGGCGAAGAGAAAGGGTATGGCCAGCATGTAGCTTGTTGACTCGTTCTGCACAGCGTTAACTGCCACTGTTGCCAAGTCTTGGTGAAAGACAAGAAGAACGGCTACGATGAATGTAGCGATTTTCAAACCAAGAATCAAACGGTTCTTGTCGGGACCTCGCGTATCCATCGTATATGTCTGCGTGAGCAACTTCAATCAATTTGACCTGTAAATTGAGCACTTAAATAGTTTTGGGAGCACGCAAAATATACGAACACTGCGAAATGAGAGACGTAAAACAGTCAGTCGTTTTACGTGGTACTAATTGGTGTATTTCCATCTAGCCCAGCACGCGCACATGTGCCTTCTGGAAACATGTCCTTGTCGTGCGTTGTCCGAAATGTTGTTATGGATGGTAGTAGCCCTTGTCGACTTTGACGAAGATTAGGGGGCCCTTGCTTTGGGTCAGTTCTCGCGCCTTTCTCAAGGTGTCGTTTACAACGTTCACTATTTGTTCTTCATCGCTTTCGTAATCTTTGTTTTCTTCTCCCAGCTCCATTTTGAGGAGGTTCTCTGCTAGGATTGATGTGCCGCATATCTCCGCGTTTTTGACGAGGGTGGATATTATGATGTCTTCGATTTCCTGGCGATGTGAGAGTCTTCTCCAGGCTGTTTCGCCGTTGTTGAGAACTCTTGCTGCGTGGTTCCATCTCTTGGAGTTCTCATTGCCGATGAGCAGTTTGACTCGTTCCTTCCACTTGTTAAGCCAGATTCCCGTCCAGATTGCCAAAAACTCGTCCAGTTCGCTCGGCGTCTCGTTGAAGAGCTTCTCAAGCCGCTCCACGACGTCACACTCGTTTGCCTCTTTCCCCACGAGATCCCAGTGGACCTTGAGATAATTCGTCAAATCCTGACATGCAATCTGAAGCACCTTGCGGTCAGATCCCAAAACATCCAGCATCGGGTTCTTGTCCTTCAGCTTATCTGACAGCAATATCTCAATGAAGTTCATGGGTACTCCCGTCTCGAAGCCTTCTCCAACCTAACCTAGACATTCGCGCTTTTAATAAGCTTTATTCGTAGATGCTTCTAGAACATTACTCAGTAGTTTTCAGCTGTATTACCGTTCTAGAAATATTCTGAACCCCATGTGACCGGCTATTCCAGAAACTCCGGAAGCTCACTAACGTCCTGCAAAATCAGGTCAGGCTTCTCCCTCTCCAACTCTTCACGAGTAAAGATTCCCGTCAGAACCGCAATCGTGTGGGCTCCAGCACTCTTTCCCGCTCTCACGTCGATGACAGAGTCGCCCACCACCGCACAATCACTCATCCTCACACCCAAATGCTCCGCACACTTGATGAGCGCCTCAGGAGACGGCTTCGGCTTCAACGTGTCCTGCGACGTTACTATCTTCCGGAAGTATTTTGCCAACCCAAACTTCGCCAACTCCCTCCTTACTTCGACCTCGGGAACGTTGCGCCGGGTCGTCACCGCCAACAATGCCCTAGACGAGAGCCTCTCAAGGGTGGCCGTAACGTTCGAGAATGGGCGGGTCTTCTCGGCGGTGGCTCGATAGTACGCCCGAAGGTAGATTTCCTTGAACCTCTTCACGCCAGCCCCCATGATCAGGTCCTCTATGGGCAGGTTCTCCTCAAGCCTCCTAGGAATCTCCGTCACACTCCTTGCGTCAACCTTCCCCTGTCCTGCCGAAGCGAAGGCCATCTCAGCTGCCTCACGGTACGCACCTCTCGAGTCCACCAACGTGCCGTCCAAGTCGAAGATTATCGCCTTCACCCTTAACTTCGGCTTCAACATCGACACCATCCTCAGCGAGATTGGCTTCGCCGTTGCTGCTTGTCTTACCAAGCTTCTAATAACCTTTGGGCTGGAAGTACGCCTCGGCAACCCCCTCCTTCTGTTTTCTGAAAAGAACCAATTCTCTTCCGGGCCCAGGTCCAAGACGGCCCAGAAACAGGTAGTCGAACCCTCGCGCGCTCGAAACCTTTTTTATGTTAAAAACTTTGGATGGTTCGCTTGGCAGATTGCGCAAGCCAAGACTTAAGTATTACGGTTGGCACAACCCAGATTTAGGGCACAAGTTCAACACATGTTTTCTTCTCCCTTCTCCCGGAAAACGTGGATGAAAACTTTCGCCCACCTTTCGCTATTATCCAAGAGGTGGCACGAGGCAAGCGCGCTAAGCGGGTAAACCATTGGAACCTTCTCACTTCAATAGTTCCTGCATGTCCTTGTGGTTGTAGTTTTGACGTGATTGCAGAGTCATGTGTGTTGCCCGTAATGCTTTGCAAGTATGACGAGGTCTGATAGGCCGACTGTGCCGCTGTCGTCCATGTCTGCGTTGGGGTTCCAGTTCGCACTGTTAGGTTTGGACCCGTAGGCGTGCGCGAAAATAGCCAGGTCTGAGAGGCTGACTTTGAAGTCGCCGTTGAGGTCGCCCGGAATTGATACGGTAACCAAGCCGTCTGTGCAGTTGTTGTTCGTCGTGTTTGTTTCGTCCGAAACCGGCAGGGCGTATGCGCTTATGGTGTAGTTGCTGTAGACAACACCGGTGGTGTTCCAGGAGAGGGTGATGTTCGTGGAGTTTCCAGCTGACAGGGTGGCGTTTAGTGAAGTGATGGGAGCTGTGTTGGCGTAAAGTGTGACGTTGAACGTTTCTGGGTAGCTGCCCAGGTCTGCTGCTATAACGATCGTGTCTAGGCTGTAGCCTTGGCCAACAAGAGTTTTGGAAGGCGTAACACTTGTGAGGGCTACGTCATGGATATTCACCGGAGCCGCATAAGCCACGCTGAAACTTGAAGGCCCATTCGGATACGCACTATCCAGCAAGCCGGAAGGCTTTGCACTTCCCCCGTTGGGATCATCTAAGGCAATCGCATCATAGGTTCCTGGTCCTTGACCGTCTATGGCATATGTTGTACCAGTGTTGTCTGTGAACTGGGCACTGCTAAAGTTGACTGTGCCAAAGTTTGCGAGCGGCAACACTTCCGCTGATAATGATGGCGCTTCAACCACCCACTCGGCAGATTGACGTTGCGCGACCGCGCTGTAAGCCCTTGAATACGATTGTCTCGTTGTCAAATCGGTAATCGACAGAGCGAACAGGCTACCGCCTTCGTATGCGACCGACGCTGTGAAAGCGTCTCCGTTATTCACCGTGAGCCCGGTTATTATTCGCGATGGCCTTGGATAGAATTCGACCCAAGCATAGTTTTCCTGTATACCGTTCACACAGTCTTGCTCTGTACCTATCTGCTCCACGGTCCCGTCTGAGAAGCCATCTATTCCCACCCATGTTGCATCGTACGTGTTTTGGGAGGAATTAAGAGTGAGAGTTGGAATCACCCAGTTGCCCGTAACGCTATTCACGAACCCGTTTGCTGGGGAGGATATGCTCGACACTGCAGCATACCCGCTCCAGTTTGTACTAATACCTGCTCGTGTCTTGATGTTTGGGCGGGAAGACGGAGAGTTGTTAGCCAGCATGATTGTAAAAAACGGGTTCATTAGGATGAAAGCCACTAGTACTAATCCTGCTCTGTTAAGCCAACCGCAAAAAATCTGCACGCGCCTGGGCATTGTTGTTGTCCTTCCGCACGCTATGTGAGGAGTTTCATTTCCGTTTCTTATAAACGCAACGAAATGTGCGTGTATCACGACTCGACACTGTGGTTGAGGAGAACATGTGTTCGCGCTTACTGCTCGTTTCGATAGGTTTTTATTTGCGGCCAGTTGTCTAAGGTAGATACCTAATAAATCTGTCTGGAGCAGAAACATCAGGAGTGATGGGCGATGGTTAGGAAAGCGCGAATACGCTTGACAAGTACGGACTACTCGAAATTGGAGGAAGTCTGTGAGGAACTGAAAGGTATCGCCCAGAAAACAGGGGTTAAGATCAACGGTCCAGTTCCATTACCCACGAAACGGTTGAAAGTTCCGGTGCTGAAGTCACCGTGCGGGGAAGGAACCGCAACCTGGGACAGGTGGGAGATGCGCATTCATAAACGCCTGATTGACATCGACGCTGAAGAACGTGTTATGCGGCGTATCATGCGCATCCGCGTTCCAGAAGAAGTTCACGTGACAATAGAATTAATGTAGCCTCTCAGTGTCCGAGAGTGTGAGGCTGTGCTTCAGGAGAGCTCTGAGGCGCAAGATACTTCAGGCTCGACCCCTCCTTTCTAACGCACGTCGGTTGTAATGTTTCTCTGTGTGTGACAGATGTTGGAGAAGAAGACGGGCGTGTGGGGGGTTGGACGTTCAAATCAGAGTTTTGAGTTTTTCCCTGTCCCAATTGAACAGGGGGCAGGCCTCGCATTTTTCCAGAAACTCTTGACCCTTTTTCGTTGTTTTCAAATTGCGCTTTTCACCAATTTCCAGCAGTCCTCTCTCCACGAGTTCGTTGAGATACAGCTTGGCCTGCAAGTACGACAGGCCAACGTCTCTCATTATTTCGGTCTTCATCCTTCCAGAAGCAGCCCTATTCAATATCTCCATAGCGATCTCATGTCTATCTCTGTTAACCATTTCATACCAACTGAAAACCGACGCTCTCTAATTACTGTCACTCTGCACAGAATATTTATGCCTTTCCTACAGCATGCTTGCACATTCAGCCTAGGAATATGACCCAGAAACCCACCGTGAGAACTGCGCTGACAGCGAAAGCCAGGGCCCAGACCTTCTTGTTCCACGTGAAAACCTTCAATCCATCAAATATTCCGAACGGAATGAGGTTAAAAACCGCTATCCATGCATTGAACCAGGCAATGACTCCGAAAACCAAAGTGTAGCCGGGCAAAGCTGCCACAGCAGCTGAGAAAATTGTTGCCAACACAATATTCGTGGCGGGTCCCGCTACGGCTGTTTTCCCCATAGTCGTCTGATCAGCACCAGCCACCATGACCGCGCCAGGAGATATGAACTTGAAAGGCAGCGCTATGGAAATCGCAGTTATAATTGCCCCACTGGCTGTGAGTCTAAACTCCGCCCACAGCCCATGCTTCTGTGCGACTATTTTGTGGGCCATCTCGTGCATGAGAAAAGAGGCCGTGAACCCTACTGCAGACAAGGCCAGCAAAAGGTAGCCTCCGTTTGCGACTCTTGCGAAATCTAATGATATTCCCACGCCGACAACGAGAACGGTGGCCAAAGCTAGGTGTCCGAGCTCCTTGATGCTGAAGTGGAATCCTCTCTGCGTTGACCTGACCGGCACGTAGGTATACTTATACTCGATGGGCTTCTGCCACTGGGCCATCACCGGATGCGTTTCGTCTTTGGGCACTCGTGCCTGTGCTATTCGTGGGCATTCGTGGTTTTCTGGTAGCCGGTGTTCGGAACAGAAGTAGCCTCCGCAGTACTGGCATTTGAAAGGCAGGTATGTTTCTCTTCTGCATTTTTGGCATATCATCGCTTGATATTCACTCGTCTCCGATTCTCTGAAGAATGAGCGAGGTTTATGTGTTTCTATCTCGATGAGAACTGTATTCCTTTCCGTTTTTCGTTCTTCCATGAATTGAACTCGCCAGCTTGCTGTGGGCGTGGGGAAGGAGTCAAAAGCGAAGAGTAAAATCTCGCAACTTATTTAGCACGTTCAACTGGTAGGCTTTGAGGAGTGAGGAGTCTGAAGCCCTTCAGCTTTGTTCACGCTGCGGATTTGCACTTGGGCTACTCACAGTACGGCTTGGAAGTTCGCCGCGAAGACTTTGACAGAGCGTTCCAAGAACTTGTCGACAAAACCCTTGAACTGAAACCGGACTTCATGATCATTGCAGGAGATCTGTTCCATCAGGCACGACCGTCCAACATCACGCTGGAAAACAGCATCAGAAGCTTCAATCGCCTGCGAGAGGCTGGAATTCCGGTTCTGACGGTCGACGGTTCACACGATTCGGCCCCTAACTCGATAACAGGGACGATCATGAATCCGTTGGACAGCGCCGGCTTGATTTATTATCTGCCCAGACATGAGGGAGCATGTTGGCGAAAGGCCGATTGTTGTTATGTTTATGGCGTCCCCAATTACAGGAACAGGCACAGGACTGAGGAGGCCCTTCCGGTCTTCATGGAAGAGAACAGGCCGAGCCCATATCCGTCATTGTTCAACATCTTCGTTTTCCACATGGCCCTGGATCTTCCGAACGTCAAGCCTCCTTACATCGAGGCTGAAGCCGCACCTGAACTCATTCCCGAGGGCTTCGACTACTATGCTGCGGGACACGTGCACACACCTTACATGGAAAAATTCAAGACTGGTCTTCTGGTTTACAGCGGATGCACTGAGACAACGGACTACGTTGAAGCAAAAAACAAGAAAGGCATCTACCACGTCAAAGTGAACGAAAAAGGAGCAGTTTCCCCAGAGTTCATAGAGTTTGAATCCTCGCGCGAGTTTGTAATTTTGGAGCAGGACTTCACAGGCATCGTTCCATCAAAAATCACGGAGCAGTCTATTCAAATAGTCAAGTCGGCTGACAAGGAGGGCGTGGTCATGATTCCAGTTCTAAAAGGCATACTGCCCGCCGGAGCGACTCGCACAGAAGTGGATATCGCACGGATCAGAGCGGCCGGGGAGAAGGCTTTGTTGGTGCATCCTGTCATGTTATTACGTGAAAGTGAAGTTTCAGAAGAGATTGTTCGTTCAATCTTCGAGAGTGAAATCAAAGATTTGAAAACGAAGGCTTTCGAATATTTTTTGCAGATCTTTTCTGAACGTCACAGCAAGGAAGAGGCTGAAAAGATAGCCCGCATTGCATCCAGTTTGATAGAACCACTGACTAAGAAGCAGGAAGAAAAAGTGAAACAGGCCATGGAGGAGCTTCTGCAATGAGAATTGAGATTGTGCAACTTGAAAACATCCGTTCACACGTGAAGTCAACAGTACCCTTTGCACGAGGCTTCAACTGCTTAGTAGGCGGTCTGGGATGTGGCAAATCCAGCATCCTGTACTCGATTGATTTCGCATTATTCGGAGATCCGATTGGCAGAGGCTTTGACTACTTGTTGCGGGAGGATGCAACCAGTGGAAGTGTCATCGTTCAGTTCATTCAGGACGGAAAGAGTTACAGGATCATCCGGGGCTTGAAAAGACATGGCAAGGGCATAAGTCAGGACTTTGACGAGCTGAAACTCTTTATGGGCGAAGACCTGATTTCAAGCACGAAAAATGATGCCGTTGCTGAACAACTCAAGGCAGTAACGGGCTTGGACAAGGACCTGTTCCGTGAGATAGTTTGGGTCAGGCAGGAACACTTGAAAGAATTCTTGAATTTGCAACCGAGGGAAAGACAAAGGCGGCTAGATGAGTTGTTTGGACTGTCAGATTATGAAATAGCATGGAGCAATCTTGCAGGTTATGTGCGGGAATATGACGGGGAAAGACAGGCTTATGAAAGGGATCCGGACGTTGCTGGGATGGGAAAACTCGGCGAAGAGTACGATAGAACAGCAGGTGAGTTTTCACTCGTTGAGATTGAACTGCAGGATATTTCGAAGAAGTTGGTCTCTGCCAAGAAGATTCTGGAAGAGGCGAACTCTAGACTTAGAGATCTGGAAGAGGTGAGAGCGCAGAATGAAGAGCTTAGACGGAAAGAGGCGAAAATGCACGCCAACTTGACGAACCTGCAAGAAGCAGCGGCCTCCTTGGCCGAGGACGTGGAAAGAAAAAGAAATTTCGTTGAAGGCCTCCGGCAAAGATTAAATGGCATGGAAAAGCAGATGGAGTCTTTCAATTCTGAAATCAAAGAGCTTGGAATTTCGGATGATCAGCCGATTGATGTGCTGAGAAGGCAGGTTGCAGCATTTGATGATCAAATCTCAAACCTGAAAGGTGAGCAAGAGGCAACTCTTAGAAACATGCAAGTGGACGAGAAGCGACTTTCCTCGCTTTTTTCGGAGAATCGATGTCCACTCTGCATGCAAACGCTGGGTGAAGACTACAAAAAGGGTCTAACGGAACGAATCATGGAGGAGAATGAAGGGCGAAAAAGAAGAGTGAACCAGCTTCATCATTCGATAGAAGAGCTGCAGCAATTGAAGACCAAGGCGACCAATGCTTCTTCAAATATGCAAATGCTTGCTCCTAGGATTGAAGAGTTGAGATTGCGACTAAAAGAAGAGGTTGAAGCGTTGGCAGGAATCTTGGGTGAACTCGAAGAAAAACGAAGGTTGGAAAACGAACTGCGTGTTCAGGTCGATATTGTTCGTCAGGAGCTTAGCAGATTCGACGTTTCTACCTTGGAAGCTGCAAAGACGCGAAGGGAACAAGCCTTCAGACAGTATTACCTCTTTGAATCCGAGTTGCGTGCCAAGGAAAACCGCAAGAAGGACTTGACTAAACACGTCGATGAAATAAAGGAGCGAATCGACAATGGTCAGCGGAAAATTGAGCGTATGAGAAAGATAGAAAAAGTCGTAGAGGTCATAGAGGGCATACGCAATGCTTACCGAAGCATTCAGCCTAAGCTTCGAACCGAATTTGTAAAAGTCTTGAGAAGCTTTGTCCAGCAGGTTCTTGACAGCCTAGCTGGCGGAGAAGGCCCGTTTTTGAATCTGTCGATTGATGAAACCTACACGCCATACGTGATAAGCGAAGGCAACGTTGAACGAGAAGTTTCGAATCTGTCTGGTGGGGAACGAACACTACTCGCCTTCGCATACCGTCTCGGCCTAGGCCAGTTGATCATGCAGTCCCGAACAGGTCACGGGCTGACACTGCTTCTGCTTGACGAGCCAACTGAAAGTCTTGGAGCGGAAGACGGTTCGGTGTACCGCTTGGCTGAAGCAATTTCGAGGTTCAAAGCGATAGAGCAGACAATCGCAGTCACACATAGCGATGCGTTTGCAGAAAAGGCTGAACACGTAATCAGGCTCGAAAAAGAGATGGGTCAAAGCAAGATTTCGGTTGAAAAATGAAAAGGCTGTTTGCATGCGGAGCCGTACAAGAAAGACTTCTCTGGCAGCGCGCGCTTTGCTTGAGCCCATAGGGGCGACGATACTGGACGTGTTTCTGTTCCGAGAAGTGCCTGCACCGATATTTTTATCGGGGGCAATTACAGTTTCTACGGGCATTCTTTTCATCGGCAGAAACCAGAATCAATAGATTTTCGACTTGACTGCAGATAAAGGGCGCAACCTAGTTTCCACGATGGGTCCATTGAGTTGAGAATGATTTCTGATGGAGAAACGGTTCAATCTTCAATCTTTCAACGACTGCAGGTCTACTCTTCTTCTTCAGCTATTTTCTTTTCTTTAACAACCAGAGTGTTGTCTTTCCCGCCTATTACCCGGTAGTAGTCTTTTAGCTCGTTTCTGTGCAGGAACTTTCGCAACAGTACTCGCAGATAGGTCCTTGAGACAGCTTCTTCTCCTTCACCCTTGATTGTGATGTCGTTGGTTCCTGTTTCAGCTTTTGTATTGGTCTTTCCCTCCAGAAACGTCGTTAGCTCCTTCACAACATCGTTTCCTTCTCTTTTCAGATCCGAAATATCAATTTTCGTTTCCATGTTGCATCACTTCAGCGCGCGCGTTTCTCTAACCATTATGACTCTCACCTGATCGCAGGCATCCTCACATGAGTCTGCAACCATTTCCAAAGCCTCAAAGAGTTGGCTTGCCAATATTGCCACTCCAGCCCTCGGGAGGTCTTCTGTTCCGAGCAAAGCTCTGGCCTTTTCGTGCATGTCATCAACCTTTTCCTCTTCCCGTTCTACCGCGTCAGCGGCTTGAAGGGCTTCTTCGGGTTTTGTCATCATTTTGTTCACGCATTTCTGGAGAGAGACAGTACATTCCTTTACGCTCTTAACCATTTCTATGAATGCATCTTTGATTGCATCCGGCACATGCTCCATTGGTATTGCGCCCAGTACGCGCGTGGACTCTCTGCTCCAGTCTGCGACCATGTCTACTCTTTTCACCAGCTCCATCAAGTCTTCTCTGTCCGTTGGTGAAAGTTCTCCTGTGGAAATTTCATCCATGACCTTTCTTCGCAGGGAATCCGCTTCTTTTTCGCCGCTTGTCACTCTTCCTATGCAAGTTTGCATTTCCTTCATATCTCTCTTTACCGCTGCTTTTATCGCGTTTTCAAGGTCTTCCACTATTCCGCTTGTCAAAGCTAGATGCCGCTGAATATTCGCCAAAGCTTTGGTCTCTTTCCGCTTTTCGAACCATTTTATCAATTCACTCAACGGCAATTTCCTCCTTCAACCCTGCCGCAGGATATTCGAACACGTGAGCTTTCTCCGAAGCAAAGCTCACTGTTACCTTATCCTCGACATGAAGCCATTCTCCTGTCATGGAAGGTTTCACAATAACAATTAGATCCTGGTTTTTAAGCCTAATCTCGTAGCGTATGTTTGTTCCCTCAAAGGTTACCCTTTCAACCGTTCCTGCGATTGAGTTTTTGTCCTTTCCTATTCCTTGCTTAACGAGGAAGGTTTCTGGCCTTATGGCTAGCACTACTCTCTCACCCTTTCTTGCTTTGTCTTTTGTCACTTCAATTTGAATCTCACCGCGAAGCTCTATTGTCATTTTCTTGTCATCTTCGTTTGCAACATATCCTTCCAGAAAGTTTGATTCTCCTATAAAGTTGGCCACAAAGACGTTGTCTGGAGCCATGTAAAGCTCGCATGGAGTGCCAACTTGTCTGATACTTCCTTTTTTCATGACGGCTATCCTGTCAGATATTGCCATTGCTTCAGCCTGATCATGGGTCACGTGAATGGCCGTCAGTCCCAAATCCTTGGTCATCCTTCTTATTTCGTACCTCAAATCATTCCGCACTTTTGCGTCCAGCTGTCCAAGAGGCTCGTCCAGAAGCAACAGTTTGGCTCCCGCAGCTAGAGCTCGCGCTACGGCTATCCTCTGCATCATTCCTCCGCTCAGTTCATTCGGAAAAGCGTCTAAGCGTTCGTTCAGTCTGACCATTTCAAGCACCTCATGCCCAATCGTCCCAGCTTTCTTCATGTCGAAGCCCTTCACTTTTGGGCCGTAGGTTACGTTGTTCCAAGCATTCATGTGCGGAAACAATGCGAATGTTTGAAAGACAAAGCCTATGTCTCTGTCTTCTGGCGGAACGTCGTTGACGAGTCTGTCTCCGATGTATATTTTTCCTTGGTCCGGCTTAATTAGTCCTGCAATAAGCCGTAAGAGGGTTGTTTTTCCACATCCGCTCGGTCCGAGCAGAGCGAAGTATTCTTTGTCATGAACGTGAAGGCTCACATTGTCCACTGCTACGAGTTTCCCAAACTTCTTGGTTACGTTTTCTATTCGAACGTCCGGCATGGACCAGCTCGCCTCCGAGTTGGATTCACAGTTACTTGAACGAAGTCATAGGCTGAGGGTTGTTTATTAAACATGTCAGTATCTTCCTTTCCCCTTCACAATGAGTCTCGATGCTAGGAGAATGATGAATGAGAGAAGTATCAAGTAACCGCTTCCTAGTCCTATCTGCAAGGGTGTGGCAGCCTGCTGCAAGAGCGGAGGCCTTATCCAGTTCACGAGCACCACTGGTACAGTTTTGAGCGTCGACGATACCGCCAACGTCGCACCAGTTTCGCTTATGCTTCTTGTGAAGACGAGTATAGCGCCTGAAAATATGGAGTACTTAGTCAAGGGCAAAACGATGGTCCTGAAAACTCCTAACGGTTTGGCTCCGAGTGTCCTTGAGGCTTCTTCCATGTCTATGCTAATTCTTTCCACGGCTGCCGACATGGACCTCACGAAGTATGGATATGTGATTGCAAGGTGAGCAAAGATTAGCAGCAGAAGATCTGGTATAGAAGTGAAGATTTGTTTCCAAAAAATCCCAAGCGAGAAGCCCAACGCTATCGAGGGGACAACAAGAGGAATGTTAACGAGAACGTCCAAAATTCCTGATTGTAACCGACCGAACTTCCTCCTCGCAATCGCGATGGCCATGGGCAATCCAATAATTATGTTAAGCACCGTGACTGTTGCAGCAAGAGCATAGGAAAGGACTAGCCCATGCCAATAGTCCGCCCAGATGCCTTTGCCTAGCAGGGACTCGCTCAACGTGTTCGTAAATATTGCTTGGAACGCTGGAAGCGCAACAAAAAGCGATGGTGCTAGGACAATAACCAAAAAGACCGCGAGTGTGACCGTGTTTCTTGAGGATTCCGCTTTCGAATAGCTCAGTTTCCTTTCGAAAGACGGCCAAATTCGCTTAACAGGCAACTTCAATCTGGGGCCTAGGGTGCGAACTATTATGAAAATTGAAACGGAAACTGCGATTAAGATGAAACTTGCGAAAACGGTGGCCCCGTAATACGTGGGATCTGTGGGTCCGTAGGCGTTCTTTATTTTCTGCAGGAAGATTGCACCGTTTTCGAAAGCTCCTGCGAAGGCTCCTGCGACGATGAACGTCGCACCTGTTTCTGAGACTGATCTTGAAAAGGCAAGAATGAAAGCGGCTATCAATGATGGTTTTATTATTGGAAACGTAACAGTTCTTGACGCAGTAAATGGCGGGGCGCCTAGTGTTCTGGAGGCATTCTCGAACTCTCGTTTGTAGTCGAGCAATGCTCCGACCACGACTCTGACGACAACCGGAAAGGAAAAAGCGAAATGAAGGAGTATTACAAGGAGCCACCCCTCTGAAATGAGCGTTCCGGTGAACAGTGCCGATATTCCTGTAGGTCCGTTCCAGAAGAGCAGAAGTGAGTAGCCAAGCACGGCGGTCGGGACGATAAACGGGATGTCAGACAGCGTGTCAAGGATGCTCAGCCATCTTGATCTCCTGCGTGCTATGAGCCATGCCATGGGAATTCCAGCGATAAGATCAATGGCTGCCACGAACAGTGCTATCGTGAAACTGTTTGTAATCGCAGTCAGGGCGCGATTCTTGAGCGATGCATCGTTAAGAACGACCTGGATTGCTTCGCTGTTGATGGCTATTCCGAGTATGGGAGGGAGCAGAATCAGCGCAAAGAAGATGATTATCGCGATCAGGTACACTGCGTACTTCATGTTTCTTTTCGACGACGCTGCGTCTAGGACCTCGATGATTTTCTTTTTGGGCAAGTTTTCCCTTTTCCCAACTCTAGCTTACGTTGGTACATAGTAGTGTTCCTTTCTCCACTTGTGCTTTCTGTTCATAAGTTTTCTGTACAAGATTGTGTCAGTTCGCCCGTCGAGTCACATCACCGCTTTTGCTCTGTTGACTCTCGTTCTCATCATCCTGGCTGAACTAAGGGATATGACAAAACTTAAGCCTTTTGTGCAGCAAATTGTCAAGCTCGGAGTTGAAGGAACGTATGGATGTTGTTGAGGCGATTAAAGGTAGGAGAAGCGTCAGGGCCTTTGAGAGCGGGAAGGATGTGTCGGAGAAAACTGTTGAAGATCTGATAGATGCGGCTCGGTGGGCTCCTTCAGCTGGAAACATCCAACCGTGGGAGTTCATAATCGTCAGTAGACCAGAAATCAAAAAAAGACTTGCTGAAGCCGCATTCAATCAATCATTTATAGAGGAAGCTCCAGTTGTGATTGTTGTCTGTGCCGATGAAAATCGTTCTTCCGAAGGTTATGGTCAAAGGGGCAGAACACTGTACTGTTTACAGGACACGGCTGCCGCGATACAGAACATTCACTTAACTGCTCACTCACTCGGCTTGGGAACGTGTTGGGTAGGCGCGTTCAAGGAGGAAGAGGCGAGCGAAATCCTGAAGATTCCGCAGGGAATACGACCCGTGGCGTTGATTCCAGTGGGATATCCCTCGAAGTTTCCTTCTCCACGAGGCAAGCGAACTGCAGACCAAATGGTCCATTACGAAGTCTTTCATGCAAGGTGAAACGCAAGTTTCTTGAAGCACCACGTACAACACTGAGACTTGCATGGGTTTTGGTGTGAGATTTTAATAGGCCCTCGAATCCATCTAACCTCTGAGGCTTACGAGTTGAAGTACAGCGTGATTGCAGATGCTTATGAAAAGATCGAAGCCACCAGTAAGAGACTTGAAATGACAGACCTGCTAGTTGATCTCCTCAGGAACACGCCGAAAGAACTCATAGGCAAAGTCGCCTACTTGACTCAAGGCCGAATACATCCTGATTTCGTAAGCATTGAAATTGGTGTGGCTGAAAAATCGGCGATAAAGGCTCTTGTGAGAGCTTCTGGAAGGAAAGAAACTGACATTGAAGACGATATCAAACGGACTGGAGATATTGGTGAGACGGCTCAGAAGTTTCTTGGCAGCAAGAGACAGGTGACATTCTTTCAAGAACCGTTAACAGTTCAGAAGGTCTATGAGACACTTGACAAAATGGCTGGGACTTCGGGTTCCGGGGCTGTGGATTTGAAGCTTTCACTTTTGGCTGGGCTTTTGGCCGCGGCCACTCCGAAAGAAGCAAAGTACGTTATGAGAACTGCTACGGGCAACCTGCGTTTGGGTATAGCTGACATGACGGTTCTGGACGCGTTGGCTATAGCTTACGGGGGAGGGAAGGACACGCGTGAACTTGTCGAGCGGGCTTACAACATCTGTTCGGACCTTGGACGAGTGGCTGAAACCATTGCTCGACAGGGAATTGAGGGGATCAAGGGGTTCCGTGTGTCAATTGGTGAGCCTATTCGGCCGATGTTGGCAGAAAGGCTTTCCTCTCCTGAAGAGATTCTCGAAAAATTGGGTGGAAAGTGCATAGCCGAATACAAGTATGACGGTGAACGTCTTCAGGCGCATAAAAAGGGCGAGAGAGTGACGCTCTATTCTAGGCGTTTGGAGAACATTTCAAGTCAATACCCCGATGCTGTTGAACTCTTCAAGAAGCAGGTTAAGGCAAGAGAGGCCATTCTTGAGTGTGAGTGCGTGGCTGTTGACCCTGACACGGGTGAGATGCGTCCATTTCAAGAGCTTATGCATCGCAGGCGCAAATACGGAATTGAGAAAGCTATAGAAGATTATCCTGTTTCGCTCTTTTTCTTCGAGTTACTCTACGTTGATGGAAAGGATTTGACGTTCGAGGCTTACCCAGCTCGAAGGAAAGTGCTTGAGAAGGTGATTGAAAAGAGTGATCGGACCAGAATAACCAACTACGTAATTGCGAAGGATGCGGGTGAGCTTGAAAAGTTCTTCCAGGAAGCCATAGAGAATGGCTGTGAAGGTCTGGTCTGTAAGGCAGTTGGCAAGGATTCGGTGTATCAGGCCGGGGCACGGGGTTGGCTTTGGATAAAGTACAAGCGGGACTACAAGAGTGAAATGACCGATACGGTTGATCTGATTGTGGTTGGAGCTTTTCATGGGAGAGGGAAACGGGCTGGCGCCTACGGTGCTCTCCTGCTAGCGGCCTATAATTCTCAGAACGACACTTTCGAAACAGTTACCAAGTGTGGAACAGGGTTTACTGATGAGGATCTCGCGAAGCTTCCAAAAATGCTTGAAAAACATGTTGTCCAGCGGAAGCATCCGAGAGTCAATTCGATGCTTGAGGCTGATGTCTGGTTTGAACCTCGAGTGGTTATTGAGATATTGGGGGCAGAGATAACCTTGAGCCCCATCCACACGTGCGCTATGGATTCTATTCGAAAAGGAAGCGGACTTGCCATTCGATTTCCACGTTTCACTGGAAACTACAGAGTTGATAAGGCAGCTGAGGATGCAACAACTGCAAATGAGGTTGTGGAAATGTACCACAAGCAGTTGAAGAAGATCAGCTAAAGATCGGTTCCAGCTAGGGAGCGAGTTCGTTTGATTCGGGATGGTGCAGATTCATTTGATGGTTGATTTGAAAATGGGGTCCTTGTGTTTGATTGCTCAATTCGTGATTTTTCTGAGGCTCAAACGGTGATAGATGTTATCATACAATAGCGCAAGTGCGAATTTTTGTGCCTGTACTTGGTGGCTTTTGAGAAAATCGGTGAAAATAAGGTTTCAGGAGGTTGTGGGCGCGGGGGCAGATTTTGTTCATGATAGATTGGTTAGGGAAGGAGGAGAAAAGGGAGAGAGAAGTTATGCGCCGTGCGCTAGTTGCCCTTGGAAGACACAGTACCGAGCAACCTTTAAACAAATAGGCTTGGACTCTTCGGCATCTGGCATGATTGTGGTCGGCAACAGCACTGGCAAATCATTCTCTCAATTGCCCTATTCGTTCTGGGTTGATTGCGGGGCCAATATAGTCTATTCATATTACAATGTCAGTAGTTCCACCGTGGGAAAAAGGTTCATGCCCGTCAATGTAACCGGTCCCTTACCACCCAAGATTGTGGTTGCTCCCATCTGCGTGACAGGAAATTACAAGACGCAGTATCTGTTAACGGTTGCTACCAACCCCTCAGATTTGAGTCCTCAACCCACCCGAAGTCTACCAGGCGAACCACAGACCACTAGCAGCTGGTGGTACGATGCTAACACAACTGTTCTCTTGATTGCACAACAAGTTGACAATTACACGTTCAGCAACTGGGATAATTGATGGCATATCCCAAGGCGACGCCGTCAATCCCATTTCTGTTCTTATGAATGTTGCAAACACTGCCACGGCTAACTACCAGATTAATTCACCCCCTCAGCCTCCTCCACCGCCGCCACCTCCTCCAACAACTGTGGGAGGATTCTCTTACTCATTAGCCAGAAAAGGCTCAGCATCTTCCTTGGAAGTCGCTGCACCACTCCTTATGCTGCTTGGAATCGTTCTGTTAGTGACTCGACGCAAATCAAAGAGGCTTCGCCCGCCGGAGGCATTGTAGCGAGTGCTAACCAGACGTGGCACGTTTGAAGCGAATGAAAAAACTTAGACACCAAGAGTCCAAATATCTAGACATTCAAGTCAGCGCGCGCTGTAAACGCTTTACGGAGTGAGCGATAGACGCGCAGCTAATCTGGCCTAGAATATTGTTACGCAACCTTTAAATCAATTACTTGTTCTTTTAGAAAGTAAGGAGAAAAGGAGCATTGTAAATTATGCTGCGAATAAAATCAGTAATAATGTTGGCTTTGTTATCTTTAGTGGTTCTCAGCCCAATGTTTATGCTTTCAGCCAGAGCACAGCCAGGAGACAAGCCCACTATCGCTGTCGTGCCAGCAACCATTAAGAATTCAGCGTTGACCCCAGGTTCCACATTCGACGTCAACGTCAGCCTGTACAATGCAACGCCAAGCAACGTTCCGCCCGGAATCTTGGGCGTCCAATTCGAACTGTCTTGGGACACCGGTTTGATTCAGCCGGTGTCTTTCATAAACAAACTCGGAGCGTCTGACGGAGTCTTGGTGGGATCAATCGTGTACGGCCAGACCGCCGGTTTCTACGACGGCTCGAACACTCTGATAAGCTCTCCGCCCTATACTAACGCGACAAACTACTTTGTTGCTGCGGCATCCAGTACCGGTCCATGGTGGGGCAACGGAACCATGGCAACCATCACCTTTAGAGTCCTCGGCGTCGGAAAAACGGGTCTAAATTTGACCGACACAGATATCACTGACTGGGACACTAACGAGGTTAGCTACTACACTCTAAGCGGCTCGTTCGACAACACCGTAGCGCCACCACCGCTTTCGGCATCGATAAGTCCAATGTCAACATCTATAATGCTTGGCCAGAATGTGAACTTCACTTCGACAGTCAGCGGTGGAGTGCAGCCTTATAGCTACCAATGGTATGCGAACGGAACGAGTGTCCTGGGCGCAAACTCTGGCATTTGGGATTTCCTGCCGGCAGCAAGTGGGTCATATTTCATCCACCTCGGTGTTATCGACAATGTTGGAAACACCACTGCCTCTGGTGACGCTCATGTCACAGTGACACAACCGGCATCTCTCATTGCGTCCATCAGTTCGTCATCAACGACTGCATATGTGGGCCAGATTATGAACCTTGGTTCAACTGTTGGCGGTGGAGTACCGCCGTACATGTATCAATGGCTCCTAAACGGGAGTCTCATAACGGGCGCTACTTTAGCAAACTATACGTTCTCGCCGACTTCCAGTGGATCCTACGTGTTTTCCATGAACGTAACAGACTCTTATGGAAGCACTGCACTGTCAAACACGGTTACGATAACGGTTATGCCGCCGTTGACAGCTCCAGCAATATACATCGACCCGTCACAGATCTTGAACCTTTCCTTGGGGCCGGGCTCATCGTTTTCCATCAACATCACTGTAGCTAACGTCACGAACTTGGGCGGGTGCATCTTCAACCTAACCTATAACCCGCAAGTGCTGACGTGGATTGGCTTCAACTTTGTCCAAACGCAGGGGCAGTATCCGACGGCAGTGTTTACGGGCAACACGATAACAGGATATGCTTGGATAAGCCTTTACTATATGTCTCCGATAACGGTACAGTCGGCACCGCTAACCGTGATGGTCTTCTACGTTAACTCATATGGAATTACTCCGCTAAATCTGACAAACACCGAGCTGCTGGATCAATACGGAAACCCCGTAGTGCATAACACCTTCAGCGGAATATTCGGCAACATAATCAGAGACGTAGCAGTCACAAACGTGGTTCCAGCAGCCAGCTGGGTCTATCAGAATTGGACAGATGCGATAAACGTCACAGTCGCCAACCTTGGAAGCGTAACAGAAAACTTCACTGCCAGTGCATGGTACAACAGCTCTCTAATAGGATCGGCGAACGTGTACAATTTAGCTCCGAACGCTAATGCAACGATCTCTTTCATCTGGAACACTTCAGGAGTGACCGAGGGCAACTACACCATAACCGGCACAGCATCATACGTGCCGTACGAAACTTACTTCAACACCACAAACAACGTCTACGTCGATGGCACAGTCCAAGTCTTAACCACGATACACGACGTTGCCATAACCTACGTCCAGCCGACGATACCATGGGTGTACGCCGGCCAAATAGTGCCGGTGAACGTCACCGCTGCCAACCTTGGAGACGCGAGCGAAAGCTTCAATGTCACAGCGTACTACAATAGCAACGCAATCAGCACTATTCCGGTCATAAACCTTCCAAGCGGCACAAGCATCTTCTTGACATTCTACTGGGACACTACGGGAATATCAGCGGAGGGCAGCTACACACTATCCGCATTTGCGTCTTACGTTCCATTTGAATACAACACCACAAACAACTATCTGACAGGCGGACAAGAGCTAATATTAACGCAAATAAGAGACGTTGCAATAACGAGCGTGCAGCCTTATCCGCAAATGTTAAGTCCGATATATAATGTGACTATGGTGGAGGTTTATCCCAACAGAATAGTCACGGTCAACGTGACCGCTGCCAACCTTGGAAACATGACTGAAACGTTCACTGTAACCGCTTGGATAGACGGAAACATTACTCTGGGCACTCAGACAGTTTCAAACCTTCCACCGCAGAACATGACAATATTGACTTTCTACTGGAATCCGACAGGTCAAACGCCCAGTTCCACAGTATTGCACACGGTGTCAGCAAACGCCAGCTTCGTGCCATACGAATACAACACCACGAACAACTACATGGCCAGCTCGATTCAAATAATGATTAAGCTGCTTGGGGACATAAACGGAGACGGCAAGGTGAGTCTGAGCGACCTTAGCGCCCTGACAAAGGCTTACAAAACCACGCCGGGAATGACCAACTGGAATCCAGAAGCAGACATCAACGGCGACGGCATAGTTAACCTACCGGACCTTGTGTCAGTCGCGAAGTACTATGGCGTGTCATATTAGGACAAAGCCGCAAAGCTCACAATTTTCCCTTTTTTGCAAACAAAGTTGCTAGACGTCTTTTCGTTCGCACAACCGATAGATTAACATTGTTTGTGCCATCAGATAAGCTCTTGTTCTTTTCAAGGCGCCACTGGCGTCTTCTTTGCCCGTAGTACTTTCTGTCTTCCTACACGGTTTTGCTCGATTCTTTGCGCCGAATGCTCCGCGTCTTCCTGAGTACGTGCATGTTCCTCTTTTTCCTGAGAATGTTCAGTGCTGCGCAAGCTTGGACAAACGTCTGATTGGGTTTAAGCCTGGGGCACCAACCTATGCGCAGATTGCCAAAAAGAACAGTCCGTGAAAGACGGAGGAAAAGACGCGCTCTAGGGTAGGCTCTCGTCCTAGACATGTCTATTGGCATTATGACGGGTCTGAGCCAGTCACTGAAGCCTCAGCTCAGATGTTTTGAGGCACGGTGGAAAGGCTGCGAAGGTCAATCAGCCTTTCTTTCAGTCTGCAGTTCCTCAGGGCATTGTGACATTTGGATGTAGAGGACTATTCCAGAAGCCTTTTAATTAACTGCATGATCTACAATCTGATGGTTGATAGACGAGAAGGGAGAAGAAGAAAGATGAAATCAATTAGAGCTATTACTCTTGCTCTTGCTCTTTCGATGCTCATCACACCGATACTAGTCTTGCGTCCAGTGAGCCTAGTGCAGGCGCAGCCAACCCCTGGCGCACCAGTGTACTTCAGTGTTGAACCAGTTGCCATTTCACCATTAACGGACCTCAACAGCAGCCTCAACGGTTTGGAAACGCCCGCGACTCCGTCCCCTGTGGGCCAGAATTTCACGGTGGAAATACACTTGAGAGGCGGAACCGCAGATAACGTTCCAAATGGCTGCGCAGGCGTTGAGGTTCATTTCGACTTCAGCAACATCCTGAACTATTGTAAACCCGTTGGATTTAGTAACCTGCTGACTCAGCCAGGCGGCGTACTAAACGCACCGGTTATTTATGCCATTGTCGGCGGCTTTTATAAGGCAGACGGATCTACGTATGTTGCGAGCCCACCTTACACTGGTGCCATGCAATACAGGGTAGCGGGAAGCACGACAGGGACGCCGTGGAACGCTGCGGACGGTTTGGTAGCAACCATAACCTTCGAAATAATAAAGCAGCCATTGGGCAGTAGTGGCGAGAAAACAGTGAACCTCGAGCTAGCGAATTCCTTCACAGATTTGACCGATGGTTTTGCTGCCGAAGTGACTATCGACAATGTTCAGGGAACTTTGACGATCGACGCGACGTCACCCCCACCAGGCCAGTACGCTTTGACTGTGAATGTTGTTGGGAGCGGTTCTGTGGCTGAGAATCCTTCCCTTGCCACTTATCCGAGCGGTACTAGCGTTACTTTGACTGCTACTCCGGCTTCTAGTTGGCTGTTCCAGGGTTGGAGCGGCGACCTGACGGGTTCACAGAATCCGGTGAACATCACTATGAACGCGAATAAGACTGTTACCGCCACGTTCGTCGTTACGTCGGGGCAACAGTACGCTTTGACTGTGAATGTTGTTGGGAGCGGTTCTGTGGCTGAGAATCCTTCC
>JBEKXL010000012.1:0-71013 GCA_049512075.1 Bathyarchaeia archaeon
TAGTACCCAACAACTTGACCCTGGCTGAACAAGGCTCAGCAACAGATGGCCTCCACGGATTATGGCCAGGACAAGCCGCGGTATCCGGCAACATCCTAGCCGACGCACCCTTCACGCTGTCGCAACTGCAGAGCGACCCTGAAACCACTTTGGTTGGAACAGGCCCATGGAAGTATCGAGTAGGCAGCACAAATGCAGCATCATTCACCTATGGTGGGGGCATAACTCTTGATGTTTATGATGGCTTTTTCTTGAAGCCTGCGTTTGGTGAATTGGATTTCAGGTATAGATGGCTTAATACTTCTCCTAGTGCGCAACCTTCAGGTGGATACTACACGATAAGCTTAACTGACCTCGTGATGCTTGCAAACGCTTATGGAACAGTCGGAACACCCCCATCAACAGTTCCTCTCGGAAGTATCCCAGGAACGTGTCAGATTTGGAACCCGGCGTGCAATGTTGCGGGGCCGTCGGGTGTCGTCGGCCTGTCAGACCTAGTCACGGTCGCTCTGCATTATCACTGGTGCTGGGGGAACTACAGCTACAACGCGCCTTATCCACCCTCTGAAATAGCCAACGGCGGACCATGAACCCTCCACCTCCAGTGTACGGCCGCTTTCTCCTTGCAAATGAATCAGAATACGATGTTAACGAGGGCAAAGTTGATGGCCTATCAGCCGCGCGCGTTGGACTTGGCCCCGTTTGGGGTTCAATCCCGGCACGTCTGCACGTCGTTTATGATGGAACTCTTTTCTATAGCCAATCATAGAAAAAGTGAAATACTGCGCGCTGTAAATATAACCTGAATGTGACAGTCTATGAATAAACGAGTCGCACATTCAATGATTTTGCTGCTTTTTGTTAACATATTGGTTTTAATTTCCAGATCAGCAGTAGCTCAGGGAAGTCAGTCTCATTCAGGCCCATATTTGACGGTTGAGCCTCAAAACATCACGTTTGGTCCTGGACCCGCAGTAGGCCAAGAATTCACGATAACTGTAATGCTGCATAACGTCACCACCGCCAACGTTCCGGCCGGATTGGCTGGGCTCGAATTTTGGCTTGGTTGGGACTCAACGTTGATTCAGCCTGTAAACTTCACTGACATGCTGGGCCAGCCGGGCGGAGTGTTGGCTGGTCCGGAGAGTTCACTGCTCTATATTACGAGTGCAGGCTTCTATCTGGCAGACGGATTCACAAAGGTAAGTAGCCCTCCGTATTCTAATGCCGCCCAATACGAAGTTGCGGCTGCGTCAACATGTGGGTGCATGGGATGGTGGGGGAATGGTATAGCGGCCGAGATCACATTTCAGGTGGTCAGTCAACCACCTTCGCCTACTAATTCGACTGTTGGCTTTATCTTCACAGACCTGGCTGACAGAAACACTGGACCTGTTGCCGTAGATTCTGAAAATGGCTACGTCTCAATTCTACCACAGTCTCCAACATCCGTTTCCTGTTCACCCAACCCTGCTTCCATCTTCCACAACGTTACCTGTACGGCCACCGTCTCTAGGGTTAACCCAACGGGCACTATCACTTGGAGCACGAGCAGTGTTGGGGGGAGCTTCAGCCAGTCGGTCTGCACCTTGTCCAATAGAACCTGTTCTACCACGTACATCGACAACCTCACCGGCTGTGTAACCATCGCGGCGAGCTACAGTGGAGACTCGAACAACACGCCCAGTAGCGGCAGCACCAGCTTGACGGTCACGTCAAGCGGGCCTCTCTATTACAGCCAAAACTACACGAGCGTTCAAGCCGCAATCAACGCTGCGCCATCCGGAGCGAACGTCATAATTGCCCCTGGCTTCTACGGCGAGTCTCTAACAATTAACAAGACGTTGACGATTATAGGTGAAAAAGACCCGCCCGTCTACGGGGGAGGAGCTTCAAGCATCTATCTTACGTTGGGGTCTGGAGCGTCGGGCTCGACTGTTACGGGAATCGAGATAACCAACGTGCCCGAGGGCATACTCGTCGATAACGCCAGCAACTGCAGAATCTACGGCAACATCATGGCTTCCATAGGCAGCAGCGGAATCGTGCTTGAGGGAAACAACGCGACGGACAACATCATATTCGACAACATTTTCCAGGACACGCCGACTCCGATCAACCTGACAGCTTCCGCAAGCGGCAACATCATATACGGCAACATAATCACCTCGCAAACCAGCGTGACCCTCAACATTGGAGCAGATGGAAACGTTGTCTACGGAAACTCCATGTCAGGAAACCAAATCCTATTGAACATGACGAACTCGAACGCCAACATTTTCTACCACAACAACTTCTTGGCCACCGCCCAATTAACCGTCCTAGCCACTGGAAACAGCACCTGGGACAACGGCTATCCCTCCGGCGGAAACTACTGGAGCGACTATTTGAAGAAACATCCTAACGCTGCTGAAATCGATAGTTCAGGTATTTGGAATATACCTTACCAAGTCGACAGCAACAACACGGATCATTACCCGCTGCTAAAGCCTTGGACAGTGGCGTCTGGCCACTGCGTCGCGGTCATCAGTGTCGTGGCGGCAAAGACCGTGATTGCGCAGGGCTTCAACTGCAGCCTAACGGTCTGCGCGGCCGACAACGGCGAGTACGCTGAGTCGTTCAGCGTTACCGCGTACGCAAACGCCATGGGCATAGGCTCTCAACAGGTCAGCGGTCTGAATGCATCGTGTGGGATGGTTCTCAGGTTCGCGTGGAACACTGCGAGCCTCGTCTACGGAAACTACACGGTAAGTGCTTATGCACAGCCTGTTGCAGGCCAAACTGACATGTCAGGCAACGGCTTCACTTTGGGAACGGTGAAGGTTACGATTCCAGGCGACATCAACGGCGACTTCAAAGTCAGCCTCTCAGACCTGTCGCTACTAGCAAAGGCCTACGGCACCACACCGGCCAGTCCAAAGTGGAACCCCAACGCAGACATAAACAGCGACGGCAAAGTCAGCCTATCCGACCTATCCCTACTAGCAAAACACTACGGACAACACTATCCATAATTTCGCTTCTCTGTCTCCTGAAGGGGCCAGAACAGGCAAACCGTAGTCTGTATCAGAAGCGTGGGCTGGCCGTAGAGGAAAGTTCTGTCGGTCAAAAAAGGGGTTTGCGCGGGAGAAATCTCCATTGCAAGCGATAATACGATTTATGACTTATTACGAGGCATTTATGCGTATTTTCGAACCATCATGCGGGGCTCCCACAAATCATAAGAACTGTACGCACGAGAGTGTTAGCACGGCGCCTGCGTGTTTTCCGGGTGAAAGGCTTGGTTAAAGATGAACACTGGATAGGGATAGATCTAGGGGGCACATGGGTAAGGGTTGCCGTTTCGGACAAGAATGGGCACCTCATAGCGAAAACCAGTGAAAAGGTTGACAAGAGTAGTGCCAAGGCAATAAGTGACCAGATGATCAGACTTACCCGTTTCTTATGTAACAAGCATGGCTTTGGCATCAAATCTCTAAAGGGTGCCGGCATCGCAGCCACAGGTCCCCTGGTCCAAGAGGAAGGCGTACTCATCCATCCGACCGCCATGCCATTTGACTACGTGCCCATCACGAAGCCCATCTCGGAGGAACTGGGCATACCATCATGCTTGATCAACGATGCTGCGGGCGCGGCTCTTGGCGAAAAAATGTTTGGCGCTGCGAAAGGACTAGACAACTATGCTTACATAACCATAAGCACCGGCATAGGCTGTGGAGCGATTGTCAACGGCACTCTGCTCTTGGGAAAAGATGGCAACGCTCATGAAGTCGGTCACATCGTCATAGACTATGAAGGTCGGCTTACATGCGGCTGCGGAAAACGCGGCCACTGGGAAGCCTACTGCTCAGGGAGCAACATTCCAAACTTCATCAGAATGAGACTCAAAGACATGCCCAAAAAAACAGTGGAGGAAAGTATGCTGCTCAGAATGGTAGGAGGAGATTTGTCAAGGTTAAGTGCAATTGACCTGTTCGCCGCTGCAGGAAAGGCCGACAACATATCGACAAGACTGGTTGAGGAGATTGGGGTTTTGAACGCGATAGGCTTTGCGAACGTGATAAACGCTTATGATCCATCACTAATCACTGTTGGCGGGACTGTAACGCTGAAGAACAGGGCGATGATTCTGAAACCGATAAGAAAGCACGTGAAAGACTACGTCATAAACAGAATCCCGAAAATAAAGATTACACCTCTCGGCGACGATGTCGGCCTTTACGGAGCCATTGCCGCCGCTTTGACATATATATCATGGCGTTGACAGCGCACGACTCTAAGATGAAACTCTACTGCGCGAGCTGAGAGGGGAGACAATGTCTGTCTTGGAATCTGACTTCGAAGTCAAACCCACGTCTGCCAGTACGCACGCTTGACCAGTAGCGCCTTGGCGATTATGATTCGGATGTTGCTTCTGGGCGGAATAGGGAGCATGGCGCAAATATTTAATAGAAATGGCAGCTAACGCAGGTGTATGATGAAGCGTATACTGGTTTTTGCAGCGCATCCTGACGACGATATCATAGGGTGCGGTGGCAGTCTGGCAAAGCACGTGAAACTGGGAAATCAGGTCTCTGTCTGTTACATGACTTCTGGAGAGGCTGGCAGTCTGGACCACTCCAAAGAGGAATTATCAAGAATAAGAGAAGAGGAAGCGAAGAACGCCGCTCAGGTAATTGGTTTCCAGGATCTGACCTATCTGAAAAATCCAGATGGCTATCTGCAATACGATCAGAGCAACTTGAAGAAGCTGGTTGAACTGATCAGAAAGAAGCAACCGAACATGGTTTATGTTCATCACCCGTCTGATGGCCATCAGGATCACAGAGCGACTTTCCAGCTCGTGAATGAAGCATTGGCAAGAGCCAGTGTACGCCTATTCCAGGAATACACAGGGACTCCTTGGCCTACCGAGACCGTCTTGGCCTATGAAGTCTGGACGCCTCTCTTAGACTTCGAGTATGTGGAAGACATTTCGGAATTCATCGACAAGAAAGCCACTGCCTTGAGGAAGCATGAGTCACAGATGGAGAATATTCGGTACGATGAAGCCTTCGAAGGCCTCGCCAGATACCGAGGAGCAATGACCGGAAAAGGCAAGTACTGCGAAGTCTTCAAAGTCACAAAGATATCCAATCTACCTTAGCCGCTGTTTCCAGCCACGTCTTGAGTCAGCATAGAGTTTAAGCTGTTGACATGCAGTGGTTTGATGTTTGGACTCTTGCACGGGAGATAGAACATAATTCCATAATTCTTAAATCTGTTCCTGCGGAAAATACAGCGTCGCGAGAAGGAGAAGGTTAAGGCTGGAAAGAGGGGAGCGGCAACTAATCTATTCGCAGGACCGTCGATGACCCTCTTCCTCACAACATGGACGCTTCCTTCCGCTTTTGCCTCTGCAGCGGCACACTTTCCTGCCTGTTTTCTGTTGTTTTTCAGTTTCAGAACGTTTAAATTTTGGTTCGCCCTATTATTCTTTGGGAGAAGGGGGTTCCGAACAACTCCTTACAAAGGTCTACACTGGTGAGTTTATTGATTGAACCTGAAGGGAACATCAGCAACAACCATCGCGGCAATTTCGACATCATCGCAGACATACTGGATGCTTCTTACGGCGGGGCTAAGAAGACTAATCTGATGTACCGCTGCAACCTCAGCTTTAAGCAATTGAAGGGCTACTCACGTTTCTTGCTTGGGAACGGACTGTTACGCTTGAACGGCCGAACAAACAAATCTGACACTCTGACGTTAGAGGTTACTGAGAAAGGCCGAGAATTCCTGAAAGCCTACAGGGGCTTGAAAGCCCTTATGAAGTAGCCTCTTTGGCTAGGAATTTTCGGACGGCTTCTTCAATCTTAATCTTGTTTTTAGTTTCATCAATTGCCACGAACTCGTACTCTTCCAGAAACAGTGCAATTTGCTGGATTTGGTCCTTGTTCAACTTCATTTTCCTTCGAATTCTCTGCAGCGTGTGCCATTCTCCGTCGCTTAGTATCTCCAGAACTCCCGCAATCTTGAAAGCCATCTGCAAGTCCAGTAGAAGCTCATTGTTAGAATGCGTTTAAAGCCTTTCTGATGTTATCTTAGAGAAGTCTTTTCTAGAATATTCTTTCCTATTCATCTCAACTTCGGCATGGGACAAGGATTTCAAGGTCAAAGGCCCTCGAGCTGAAGTCGTCTTCAGCAAAGGCTTTAACGAAAGCAGTCGTATGCAAGAACGGAGAGCTTTGATGAGACAGTACAATTGGCCGCAGATACTGGTACAGTGCAAGAACAGGATACAAGAGCAAATCGCTCCGCTGCTTAAGACGCTGGATCAACCTCAGCCAGACTTGGGCATCGGTGCAGGCGGGGATCCGATCAAAAAGATTGACTTGGCAGCTGAAAACGCCATCGTCGGTACGTTAACAGGGCGAGGGATCTCTTTCACGTTGATAAGCGAGGAATCCGGCGTGCGAGAACACGGGGAGAACCCTCAAGAATGCTACGTGACGGTTGACCCCATTGACGGTACGACAAACTTGATGAGGAGACTTCCCTTCTACGCAACCTCAATTGCAGTGTCTGAGAAACCGTTCTTGGAGGATGTACACTCGGCCTTGGTCGCTGATTTATTCCATGATGTAACGTACACGGCGCAGAGCGGGAAGGGCTCCTGCCGTGGCGATGAACGCATCTCTCCATCTGACAACGTTTCACTCGAGAACGCCGTAATAGGCATGGACCTGAACAGCTACAAAGTGGATAGGATTGCTCCCAGACTGACAGGTTTGATTAAGAAAACGAAGCACATACGACATTTCGGGGCTAACGCGCTGGAACTGTGCTACGTGGCGGACGGGTCAACGGACGCCTTCATCGACATTCGCGGAAAGCTGCGTACCACGGACGTGGCTGCTGCATGCCTGATTGTAAAAGAGGCGGGTGCAATCCTGACAACGTCGAATGGAAAACCCTTAGGTGCCAAGCTGGATCCGGGGCAGAAGGTCGAGTTCATAGCCGCTGCCAACGCTGAAATGCACCGGAGAATACTCGATTTGGTCAAGCCTGGAAAGGAAAAAGAATGATAACGCCTCTGCCGCCGTATCCGGCTGCGCTTCTGAAATCGCGTGGAACGCGGCTCATGGCCATAGCCGACCTGCATTTAGGGTGGGAGATGTCTCTTTCAGGCAAGGGCATACACGTTCCATCGCAGACGCCGAAGCTTCTGAAGAAGCTCATCGACCTCATATCTGAATACAGGTCGAATGAAATCCTCGTGTTGGGCGACGTGAAGCACACGATTGCAACGGCGGAGAAGATGGAGTGGCGCGACGTCCCCGACTTCTTCAACGCGTTAAGGAACCGTGTGCAACGAATATCCATCATTCGCGGTAACCACGACGGAAATCTTGAGCCGTTGCTGCCTGAGGGAATAACAGTTCTGCCGGCAACCGGCGTGGCCTTCGATGACGTGGGCTTTTTCCACGGGCACCAGTGGCCTTCGCCAGCCCTTCTGAAATGCAAAACACTGGTGATGGGGCACGTTCACCCAGTTGTGGTGTTCCGCGACCCCGCGGGGTTCAGAGTGACCAGGCAGGTTTGGGTGAAAGCAGACTGTGACGGAAGCAGGCTTTCCAAAGTTCTCCTGCAGAAACACAGGATAAAGGTTGGAACCAGTGCAGAGGAGACTTTCCGTGAACATTACGGGACGAAACCCAAGACCTCGCAGCTTTTCATAATGCCCTCTTTCAACGATTTCTTAGGAGGCAGGCCGTTGAACGAGAGGAGACCCTCCGGAAGCAAGGCTGAACTGGTGACCGGCCCTGTTCTCAGGTCGGAAGCCGTTGACATGAGGGCCGCTGAGGCGTACCTGCTTGACGGAACCTTGCTCGGAACGATTGAACAGCTCAGAGCCTTGAGCTGAGCCCTCGTGCGCGCACAACGTTTATAGATAAACGCATTCTTAATTCTAGACAATGGTGATGGACGCTATGTCTTCGGAAGATGATTCTTCAAGGTGGCATAGGAGTAGACGTTCTCCCTTCTTCAGAAACTGGGGCTTTGATGACGTCGACAAGATTTTCGAAGAGATGGAGAAGATGATGGAAGAAGAGTTCAAAGACTTCGCCTCGCGGGTTCCGAAAGACTACGTGAAGGAACGCAAGCTGCCAGACGGTTCGACAGCGCGGGAGTTTGGGCCTTTCGTGTACGGCTACAGCATGGAGGTCGGTCCTGACGGGAAGCCTGAAATCCGCGAGTTTGGAAACGTGAAGCCTAGGAGAAACGGACTTCCCCACGTGCAGGAGGAGCGTGAGCCTCTGGTGGACATAGTTGAGACGAACGGTGAAATCCAGGTTGTGGCTGAACTGCCGGGGGTTGAGAAGAAGGAGATTAAGCTGAGCGGAACGGAAGACACTCTTACAATTGTGGTTGACAATCCTCAGCGCAAGTACTTCAAGGAGGTCTCGTTGCCCGGGAAAGTCAGGGTCCGGGAGGCGAGGTCGCAGTACAAGAACGGCGTTCTGGAAGTCACGTTGCCGAAGGCAAAGGATGGAAAGCCGCCTAGAGGCGAGCCCATAAACATAGAGTAGCCTCGATTTTCAGTGGCGTCGCAGTTTGGGTAGTTCGCCTGTTATGGACCAAGAATCTGAGAATGAACTGCTGGTTACCGTGTGCAAAGAAGCTAAGGCAGAGGGCAAACTGACCGGCAAGGATTTGACGAGGCTTTACGAGGTTTTTGGGCAGCGTTTCACGAGGGCTTTTGAGGCCTTGAAGGAGAATCGAGTGAAAAGGTATGTTTTCAGGCCGAGCGGCAAGAACGTTTGGATAGTGGTTGGGAAGGAGCGGGATTACCTGATTATGCCTGAGGCTGAGTTCTGCACGTGTGACGATTTCTATTTTCGAGTCGTGGACAAGAAGGTTCACCTGTGCTATCATCTCATCGCGCAGAAGCTGGCTAAGGCTTTGGGCTGGTATGAGGGCATAGAGGAGCATGACGAGCTTTACGATTCGCTCATGAACGAGTGGAAAAAAGCTACTGTTTAAATATTCAAACTCTGATAGAGTGTGAAAGGAGGCTGTCCGCATGGTAATAGGAGAATACTTTGTCCTGCTTCAGTACGTCATGATAGTTGCGACGTTCATAGCACTGGCCTTGATATTCCTGTACGTGTTTTACGGCAAAGAGGAAAAAGAAGAATCCTAAACCCGCGTGATGCCTGGCCTTCTGCGCAAAATCAGAAACATTATAACGCTTAGAACTGCTAGAATAATAGCAAACAGAATCAGCCACTGTGCTCTGGGGCCGGCGCCAAAGACGATCGGGATTGGGCCGATGAAGATGATTCCTCCGAAGCTGGTTGAGCCGCCCTGGGAAACTATCGCTGCGATTGCGACGAGTATCAGCCCCACGAACATCGTTGAGAATCCGAGAATGAAAAGTGTAAGGAACTTTCGCGGTGTATTTTCATCGGAGGGTTCGGCTGTTTCACGCATTTGCGCCACGGCTTTTTCCTCGATTACTTGGACAGGAAATGCAGCATTATGACCAACACTATGAGAAGTGTCGTGAGGACTATTGAGATCAGCAGGGCTGTCTTGAGTGATTATTTGTCTGTGCCGAAGACTATCGGGATTGGTCCGATTATTATCGCTCCGCCTCCTCTGGCCTTCCCTGCCTTTCTACTTTTTGACAGGAGGAGGAGTGCGGTTGCGACTATCATGATTAGCATTTCGGCGAAGGCTAAGGCTGTGCCTAGGCTGTAGAGGGTTTGCGTGTTCATTTTTTGCGGCGGTACTCCTTTTAATGTTTAGAGTCGCCGGCGGGTCTTAATAAGCTTTATAGCGTGAGTGATTTCACTTTTGCAGTGTTGAAGCAGAGATGTCGTTTGACGAGATAGTTGAGCGCATTCTTTCAAGTTGCCCCGGGGTTTCGAGGGAATCTGTTCTGGAGAGGCTGGAGGCGGAGAGAAGTAGGGCTGGCGGCCTGATTTCGGATGAGGCTCTTCTGAGGATGATCGCAGCGGGATTTGGCTGTGAGAATCTGGGCGGTGAGACTGCTGCGCATGTCCTGTTGGTGAGGGACTTGATTCCCGGACTGAATGACATCAGCGTTGTCGGGCGGGTTGTCGCTGTTTTTTCTCCGCGGGCTTTCAACGGCAACAGGAAAGGGAGGTTTGCAAGCTTGCTCATCGCTGATGGGAGCGGGGTTCTGCGGGTGGTGTTGTGGAACGACAAGGCGGGTTTGGCAGAGTCTAGCGGGGTGAAGGTTGGCGAGATAGTTCGTTTTCGTCACGGCTACACTCGCGAGGACTTCGGTGGGAAAGTCGAAGTGCACATTGGAGAGAAGTGCATTGTCGAGGTTAACCCGGCGGACGTGAATTCGAAGGATTATCCTTCGATTGGCAAGTTTACGACGAAGATTGACGAGCTGTCGAGCGTTCAGAAAAGCAACAAGGTGAACTTGACTGGGACTGTTAAGCGGTTGGGTTCGGTGTCGGAGTTTGAGAGGTCGGATTCAAGCGTTGGCAAGGTTATGCGGTTCATCTTGTCCGACGGTTCTAGGGAAGTGGCGGTCGTGGTTTGGAACGAGAAGGTTGACGAGATTGAAGGCCTAGTTAAGGTGGGCGCAGGGTTGCAGGTGGTGAATGGAAAGGTTAAGAAAGCAGCTGGTGGAGGGTTGGAGGTTCACGTTGACTCGGCAACTTATGTTGGCGTTCAAGCTCTTTCAGAGTTTTCGCCGCTGGCGAGTTTGAAGGAGGGTTTGGGCCAGGTCAACGTTATGGGAGAAGTTGCGACGAGACCGATGGTTAGGGAAGTGAAAACTTCGAAACAGGAGATTCTGAAGCTGGCTACTTTCGAGTTGAAAGACGAGACGGACAGGATGTGGGTTTCGGCGTGGCGAAACCATGCGGATTCGGTGAAAGACTTGAATGTTGGCGACAGAATAGTCATCAAAAACGCCTATGTCAAAAAAGGCTTTGGCGACCAGCTTGAACTGTCAACCAGAAACGCAACGTCCATAGCTAAGGAAACCTGAAGGGCTGGCCTGAAGGAACAACTGCGAAGTCGTATCCTGGAAAATCACGATGTGCCCATTTTCGGCTTGTGTGCGCTGACGTACCCTACCCACCGGTCCACTATATGATCTGAATATGATTGGACAAACATGTGTGTTAGACCAACTGAGATGAGTTTGAGTA
Source organism: Bathyarchaeia archaeon (assembly GCA_049512075.1). GTDB lineage: Archaea > Thermoproteota > Bathyarchaeia > Bathyarchaeales > Bathycorpusculaceae > JBEKCD01. The sequence continues at coordinate 11,184 of JBEKXL010000012.1, forward strand.
GCGCGTCGCGACCAGTCTTGATGAAAAATACATGCGGCACGAAATAGTGCTATCATTTATGAGAAGGCAGTTGCTATCCACATTACGGAGTTGACTGCGGAAAAGTTCAGCATTCTTGACTAGACTGCATTAAAGCCAGCGCGCTACTTCTTTGAAAACCTTACGATATGCAACGTTCCATGCAGCCTACTTAGAGAGTTCATGCATATAGTTGTGTGGCCAAGTGTCAAGGAGGGATAAGCGGAGCAATTCAAGACTTGATGAGAAGAGAAACCCTGAAACAAAAGAAAATAGGCACCATTGCTGATGCAATCAAAAAGACTTAACGCGCTATTCGTATGGGCTATCCTTTCATGGACTATAACCAACCACATGCATAAAGCTTATCTCTTAATTCCATTACGAACTCGAGGTGAGTCCTCAGATGCTTCTTAATCCTTTCTACTGTTAGTGCGTCGTTCGTTAGAGACAAATAAACATCTGGTATGTGAGAAGATTCTTCCTTATGCTTTGACAACCCTAAGAAATCTGCTAAGTCTGAAGCACGGATAGGTTCTGGCCCGTACTGAAAGAACTCAGCTAGATCTTCTATTTCGAATGCACCATGCTCAAATGGCAAAGCAATGCCATATTTCAAAGCTCTAATATTACAGAAAGGGATATCGTATGTTTTTATTTTCCATCCAGTTATTCTTATGTTCTTGTGAGATTTTCTTTTTAGATATGCTTGAAAATCCTTCAATAGTTCCTTTTCATCTTTATTAAAGAAAATATTATCTCCTATTCCAATCATGATTATCCTACTTGAAATAGGACTGGTTCCTGTTGTTTCGATATCGAATGGGACAGTTTCACTCATCTTTTCCCAACTCCATTCCTAAACATGTCTTTGCGCATTGCACACAATAATCTGTAATCGAACGTCTCTTTTTAGGTTTCACGTTACTATAACATGCTAGACCGAATATGATTCAACATCAAGCGTGCATGCATGTTCCTCAATCCGGTTTTCGAGTGTGACGGTAGTTGGGTCGCACCGTTTTTTAGACACTGACTTCTCGTATCGCGCATGCTTGGAATTCGAGCCCTTGCTCTTGAGTACTCAATTTCGTGGTTATTTCGAGGTTCAATTTTCTTGTGTTTTCTTTCGCGTGGGCGCCACAGGATCTGACATAAGGGAAGCGGTTGCCTAGTAGTTTCGCGCGCGCTAAGCCAGTGCGCTTGTGCGTACTATCTTCCCTAAATGCGCGATAGTTTTAGTACTGATTTCAGCATACAATGATAAGGGTTTCTCAGCATTGCCGCAAAATTCTGGAGATTCTGGCTCGATACTCTGGACAGGCAAACCCTGGATACTGCCTAGTGCAGTGACTGGAACCGTACTGATCATTGTGGTCGCCGTCGTGATATCTTGGCTCGAACTCTCGTATGATATAGCGCACACGATTCCATATCTGCAGAATCCGATTCCGAATACTCAGATTGTGTTGTGGATTGATGTGGTGATTTTCTTGGTTTGGGTGCTTAGCATGGCGCACCTGCTGCTGATAAGGGCTTCAAACACCTATGTTCTCAGGGATGATAGTTTGGAAATAAGGTTTGGAATCTTGACTTCAAAATCGACTGTAATCTCTCCTTCAGGTTTTTCAGATTTGGAAGTAATCAGATCGATTTCTAATAGAATCGTGAACTCCGGAGACATGATCATTCGCACTCAAAGCGAAACCGAAAGCAACCTAAAGATGAAAATGATTTGCAGTCCGATGAAAGTTGCTTCCCAAATAAGGGAAGTCATGGCTAGACCAATAGTTAGGATCGAAGGGAAAGAATAGCGCGCGCGCGTGACTAGTGCCCGCGAAGAGATATAAGGCTTAGGACCCGTGCTGCAATGTTTACTGGGTTCAAAAGAAATGGGCAAACGAAGAGGAGCAGCGGAAATATTGATGTTAGCCAAGGCTTGGCTATGGTGTCTTCTGGTTGCGGGCTCGCTGATTGGTGCCGTTCGCCCTGACGGAGGCTTGCTCCGGCAGTGGGGCGGGATTCGAGCCCGCGACTTCTGGACATTGGGCGCCTTTTAGTGCCCCGTTTGTTGTTCTCCAGATTATGAGTCTGGCGCCCTGGCCAGGCTAGGCTACCCCGGCGTGTGGTTCTTGGCTATTTTGTTTGAGAAGGGTTGATTTAAGGTTATTTATGCAGTTGTCAAGTTAGGCGTGCATGAATGTTCATTCGCCGGAAGTCTTGAGGGCTTGTTTTCTAGTCAGTTTCTCTACGTTGGAGTGTTTTCCGACGTATGCTATTTCTGCCATTTGGACGAAGAGACCCGTCTCCAAAATTCCGGGCATTGACTTGAGTCTGTGTTCTAGCTCAGCTGGCTTGTGCACGAGTCCAAAGTCTGCGTCTATGATGACGTTTCCGTTGTCCGTTATGACAGGTCCGACTTTCATTTTTCCTTCTCTTAGGGCAGGTTTTCCGCCCATTTCTTTTATTCTGCGCATTACAAGTGAGGCTGCGAAGGGCAGTGTTTCTAGGGGCACTGGGTGATTGTTTTCTCCCAGAATCTTGACTTTCTTGGTTTCGTCTGCGATTATTATCAGTTTTTTGGATGCGGAGGCCACGATTTTTTCGCGTGCGAGCGCTCCGCCCATGCCTTTGATGAGGTTTAGTTCTGGGTCTATTTGGTCTGCTCCGTCTATTGTCAAATCCAATATAGGCTGTTCCTCAAGGGTTGTTGCCGGGATCCCGTGCTGGACGGCGAGCATGAAGGCTTGGTATGATGTTGGAACGCCTTGAACGTGCAGTTTTTCTCTTTTCATTCTTTTTCCGATTTCTTCGATGGCGTAGGCTGCTGTGCTTCCGCTGCCTAGCCCAACTGTGAAGCCATTTTTGACGTGTTTTACGGCTTCTAGGGCGGCGTTTTTCTTGGCTTTTTCAACCCATTTCTGTTTAGGATTCAATTTCCATCTGCCCCAGTTTGTCCAGGACTTTTTCCACTTCGGCTCTGATTTCTTCTATTCGTTTTTCTGCTTCCGTTCGTGGGCTGGGTTTGGCTGGCGATTGCTTTCTCTTCTTCTTGGCTTTCTCTTCTTCCGTGGGTTTTTCTTCAGAAGCGGGGGTTTCGGTTGTCGACGCTTTGGGGGCTATTGTTATTTCTTTTATCGATTTGATTTCGGTTTTTGTTCGAAGTTCTTCAATTTTCGAGGTCAGTTCGTCGAATCGTTCGCTGAACAGTTTCATCAAGTCTTGCTGCATGCTTTCAAGCTCGTGCAAGGCCACCACGGATTCGTCTTTGGAAATGGCGTCTTTCACCGTCATCATTCGGGACTTATACGTCTGTGCGAGCCTTTCTCTTTCTTCTTCCGTTATTTTGCCTTCCGCGTGCGCTTCATATAGTCGCCTGATCGCGTCGCTTAGAATCTCCCTCTCCAAATCCAATATTCGGAGTTCTTCTTTGGCGTGTGAAGCTTCCTCGGCAGGGACGCTCTTGCTGACTCTGAACGGGTAACCCCTAAGATCAGCCTGTAATTCCTCTTCTGCAGTTTTTTTCTCTTTTTTTCCTCGCCTTCGCATGGCAAAAACAACGATTAAACAGGCGATGATCACCCCTACCGTGATTATTGCAACAGTTAAGGCGTCATCGAATGGCAATAACCGCGTCCCTCTTTATCCTCATTGCGCATAATCCATATATAAGTTATCTAAACGCCCGCTTCGCTGAGGGCATATTGATGCAAAACTTCTTGCCAACGACAAATTGGTTCTCAACAGGACTTTGCAGGAGAAGAATCCTCGTCAGTGCGCGCTTTGCTCGGGTCACGGGACGAGTATGCCGATGAGTTTGACTCTCTCCAGGTTTTCTTCACCGTGCGGCGCACTTGCCATGTCTTCTGCCAAATCTTTACCCGCTACGTGTTCGCCCTGATGATCTCCGTCTATCCACAGATAATTGTCCGTAACGTCGTACACCTTGCCCTTGTAGGCAATGTAGGCAGGTCTACCCTCTTTTCCATCATACTGCTTCAGCTCTTCGAGAGTGAACTTGCGTTGAACGCCCTCCAAGTTGACACCACGCAACTGTGTAGACGAGTTGGGTTATTTGAGGCTTTTGAATGGGGGCATCAACGCGCGCCTTGTTTCCTATTCGATAACAACTGTATACTCGTCTTCGCTTTTTACTCCAAGGCCGAGAGCATTTGCCTGGCGGATTTGAGTGTAGCTCCACGGGCTGTCCTTCAATTTGGATCCTTCGAAACTTTCGATGACTCTGATGGATTCAACGTCCATGGCTACTCGGTCCCCCGAAGCAAGGATGACGTCTGCGTTTCGCACTTCGCCGCTGAAGGGCCCTCCCGTTATGAAGCATTTTCTTCCGTCCATGATTATTAGGTTTGGATGCACTACCAGGTTCAGATCGACGAGTTTTTGCTTCAGGTGTCTGATGTGAAATTCCATTCTTTCGCTCTTTTTTGTAAACCCAAAGGCCAGCTTCAGGCTGAGGGAGAAGTCGGCGCGGAAATGCGTCTTCATGCAGCAGGAATAGACTATTTTGTCCGCCCGCATGGCTCGTTCTGCCAAGCTGACGTGTTTTAGGTATTTCCCGCCCACGTTTACTTTGACGTATTTTTCTTCGTCGAAAAACGCGATTTCTGCCCCCGTGTCTTTCAGCGCAGAGAGTGCTCCAGCTTGTTCTAGCGTCTTCCGAGTGGCAAGCCCTTGCCAAGAAGATTCTCCTAGGATGACTTTTCCAGCGCCGTGTTCAAACAGCAACTCTACCATTGCCTTAAGAAATTCAGGGTCGCTTGAAGCGGGCGGAGGATCGGCACTGTTGTAGTTGGGCTTAAGCAAGACTTGGTCACCTTTGTCGATGACCTTGTTGAACCCGCCAATCATGTCAACGGCCTTAAGAATCTCTGTCTTCACGTCTCCAGCAGTCGCAACTTTGCTTAAGAGGACTTTGCCATCCATCGTGAACGGATTACTCGCAACCTTCCCAATTCCTTCATCGGGCGACATAGTGAAACACCAAACATGGAAATGTACGCAGCGTGAGCTTGCGCTTCGCCAGTCTCAAAGTTTGACAAATTCCTAATAAACACTTGTGACTGCGCCCGAACATCCACGTTCGCACGCGAGTCCTGCCCCCCCGACAGATTAAGCACCCAACTGCGGCTTAGCACCTCAAAAATCTCGAAAATGCTTTGAAAGCATGCCCTCAACCTTTGGCAGGCGCCTAAAACGGACAAAATGGGCAAGCTTGATGATGCTTCTTTATCGAAGGAAGGTTCTGTGGAGCCTCGGGCGGGATTTGAACCCGCGACCCCCGCCTTACCAAGGCGGAGCCCCACCAGGCTAGGCTACCGAGGCGCAGACTCTCCTTTGAAGAGGACTCTATAAAATTTAGAGTTTTCTATCCAATCGCCCTGTTCGGGGGGTCTCTCTTCATGCATTATTCATTCTTGGCGATTGATCTTAGAAGATCTTTGGCTACGCTCGCAAAGGTTAGGTATCTATAATGAACCTCATCGTTTAGATCTATTAGGAAACTATCAACGTCTGAAGGTGTGATGTATGGGAATTCTCTGATTATGTTTCTGTGCTCAGCATAAGATGCGTAGTCCTTGTAGAGGCAAATCATCACAGCATCCCGGCTTAATCCTAAGCCCCTTTCAAGCAAGAGAATTACGAAATGACTCTGGCTCAAACTCTCTTTTGCGGCCTGTCTCACGCTTTCGACCCTTTCAGGGGGAGGTCTTTGAGTTTCAAGAAAATGAATGCGCACAGGTTGTACCCCAGTTTCCTGAAATCGGGTATCATCGTGTATTCGTTCACAACTCCCTCCCTCTCCAGCCTCTTAATTATTCTGCTCACCGTCGGCTGGGAGACTCCGATGGCCCTGGCTAGTTCTCTGTCGCTTCTTCTGGAATTGCTTATCAGCTCCGAGATAAGAGCCGCCTCAGTGTCTTTCAGTGGCTCTCTCTCAGCGTTAAAGTCGCGAACAGTTCCTTGCCTGTGACGCTCACGCTGCTTATCTCTTTTCATAATCTTTCGCCTTTCTCTGGAACTGCGGTTATTTGATTATACATAAATGATCAAATATAACCCTTAGCATGGTCAAAACCGGTGTATCATTCTTGGAAGGCTAAACAAATATAAAAGAAGATGCTGATTCAACATTTGAACCCTCCTCACTTCGCGGGGGTGTCCGAGTTTGGCCAAAGGAGACAGGCTTAGGAGAACGCTGCCTAGAATAGAACAAAAGGTTTGTATCGGAATAGGCGCCGTTTTAAGGAACCTGTTGCCGTAGGGCTGCATGGGTTCAAACCCCATCCCCCGCACCACCATGTTGAATTTTGGGGGTTTATCCGGGTGACGTTTACCCTTTGCGTTTTCGGAAGATTTTGGCGTTGTCAAAGTCGCAGACATACTCGAAGCCTGCTTCCACCAGTGCGCAAGTGTCGACTGTGGTTTTGGCTACTTTTGAGACGTATTCCTGTTCGCCTTTGAAAACCTCCTCTGCCAGGTGCACGTAAACGAGAGTATTCTTGATGTTTTTGTGGCCTAGGAGCTGCATTACGTGGACGATGTCTTTTGTTCGATGATACTCCAAGGTCGCTTTCCAATGTCGCAGTGTCTTGAAGGTTATGTTCCTGAGTCTGGGATTTCCAAGCTTCTGAGCTATGTTTCTTCTTTGTCGCGCGCGCGAATCTTCCATACTAGCTCATGAAGAGAATTGAGCGCGCGCTAAGGCAGGACGCCGAGAAAACCTGAAGGCTATTTTGTCATTTTAAGTTCCCGAATAATCCAGACTGCATATTTCCAGCGCGCCTTTCCCAAAGACGGAGAAAATGGAGGTTATGTTGGCTTTGTTATGGTTGTTTTGGCGGTGGCGAGGGTGTTCTTCTTCTCGCTAGGAAGATTAGCACTCCGATGCTCATGATTAGAAAACCCACTGCGAAGATGAGCCAGGCGTATCCCTGCATCGTGAGCAAGTTGCCGCCTCCCTGCAGAATGGACGCGATGGCGTCTTCAAACGTGGACCATTTTGATGTTTCATTTGACCAAGCCTGCTGTATAGAATCCAACGAGTTCTTGTAGTAGGCCGCGGCCTTGCTGAAGTCTCCTCGCATATAACTGTCGCTTGCCAGCGTCTTGGCGACGTTCGACTCCTGTAGCAGTTGCCTCGCGTTCGCTGTCAGAAACGGAATGCCGTTGAAATTGCTGGTCGGGTATGCGTTCACCTGTTGTTCGTACTCATTCGCCGCTGCTTGATCTGTGGAAAACACGGCGAAACCGTTGCCATTCGTAGTCCAACTGGTTATTATCCTTTTGGGTCCGGTCGTACTGTTCACGTTCTCCACGTAAATTGTGTAGCCATGCGTCACCAGGTTGGATGCGAACAACGCAGACGGAACCGTGAAGCTTACCATGAAAACGTGTGACTGAGAACTGGCGATGCCAAACGGATTATCCGGGCTACACTCGCTTGAAGTGTAGTTTACGCCCCAATCGAAACCCACCTTCACAGCAGAAACGTTCAGCTGACCAACATAATAGTCGTTCGAAACACTTACAACTAGAAACGCCGATGTGTTTTCCTCATATGCTGTAACTAATGAGCCGTAAAAGCTATCATATTGGTTCCGAACAACTGTAGAGATCCAGTTGTAATTGTTGATCGAAGCTCTTCCTGCCGGTATGTTCAATGCGACAACCAAAACAGCAGCGCACAAGACGGTGCACATTGTGATTGTTATTTTCATCTTTCTCACGTTCTATTTGGCTGTGAACGGAATCCAAGTTGTACCTCAAAGTTATTATAACTTTCCCAAACGCCTTATACACGCGCTCAACAGAAAAAGCCGCTGTTTCTAGATGCAGACAATGCGGGTTCGTGGGAGTGACGTGTGCCCTGTCAAAGCTTAGCGCGCTAGGCCGTTGCTAAATTCGGACAAAAATGGATTTTAATGGGTCTGAGCTTTTTTCTTGTCAAGTGTCTCGATGTTTTGACGGAAGGATAGTTGTCGAATAAAATCCATCAAGGTCTCAATTTAGCAACAAGCTGGCGCGCCAATGCCCTCAGGTCTCCCAGACGTGAGAAACCGTCCGCATGCTCGTTTGCTTCTTCAATGTTTGTCACACACACAGCAACATTACATCTGACCTTACAATTGTGGAGTAGGATGGCTGCTTTGAAGGGCAGACCAGCCTGTTTTCTCCATGATTTGTTACAAAGCATCATTACAAATGGCGTTACAACTGAAAAGAGGGGGGGTCGACGACAAGCATCACAAAACAACATCGCATTTGACGTAGATAATGGAGGGAGCGGTCAACCTTGAAGGATACGGTGCGTTTCTGCTGAAGCAGAGCGCAAATTCATTGGCTCACGTTTTCGGATGTCAGAGCCCCAACAGCGCGCGCAGGCTCAAAGATGCGCGTGTGCCCCGAACAACCACTAATTTAATATTTAAAAGGAAGAATTCGGTTCTAGAAGATCGAATATTGATTTGAGGAAGCGCGAACACTATGGAAAAAGAACCCTCTGATATTGACAAAGCCATAACCGAATTGGTCATGACCGACGATTCAGCGCAAAAGAACAAGTTGGCCAAATCCATTTTTGAAGTTGCTCACAGGGAAGGAATCTACTCGTCCAGCATCTATGAATTCTACATGGCTCGGGGCAGGGGAGAATTCAAAGGTTTCACGGTTCCCGCGATAAACCTCCGAAGCATGACCTACGACTTGGCTCGCGCGATATTCAGAGTAGCAGAGAAAAACGGTTCCGGCGCGTTCATCTTTGAGATTGCCAGGTCGGAGATGGGCTACACCAATCAACTGCCGACAGAATATTCAAGCGCCGTCCTAGCAGCAGCGATAAAGGAAAGCTACTCTGGCCCGGTATTCATCCAAGGCGACCATTTTCAGGCTAACACCGCGAAATACAAGGAAAATCCAGACAAAGAAGTAGAAAGCCTAAAGGCGTTGATCGCCGATGCAATACGCTCAGGTTTCTACAATATCGACATCGACTCTTCAACGCTCGTTGACTTATCCAAGCCCGATTTAAAAGAACAACAGCTCCTGAACTACGAAGTCTGTGCAAAACTCACCCAGTTCATCCGTAGCATCGAGCCGAAAGGGATTACCGTTTCAGTGGGCGGAGAGATAGGCGAGATTGGGCATCAAAATTCTACGCCGGAAGACCTGCACGCGTTTATGGCCGGCCTTGAGGAGAGGCTACCGAACGGATTAGCAGGAATAAGCAAGATTTCAGTTCAGACCGGAACGACTCACGGGGGCGTGGTCCTGCCAGACGGCTCAGTTGCCCAGGTAAACCTTGACTTTAACACTCTAAAGGTTCTCTCAGAGATTGCCCGCCGAAAATACGGGTTGGCAGGAGCCGTGCAGCACGGAGCATCAACCCTGCCTTCTGAGGCATTCCACAAATTCGTTGAATGCGAGACCGCTGAAGTGCACCTAGCCACGGAGTTTCAGAACATGATTTACGAATCAAAACACTTTCCATCATATCTCAAGAAGAGAATCTACGAATGGCTAAAAATCAACGCCGCAAACGAGGCTAAACAGGGCGAAACCGAGGAACAATTCCTATACAAAACAAGGAAGAAGGCGTTAGGCCCGTTCAAGAAAGAGATCATGGGTCTGCTGCAAAAAACCCGCGACGCGATTGCAGCGGAAGTCGAGAGCAAATTTGATTTCCTCTTCAAGCAGCTTAACGCTGTGAACAAAAGGGACTTGGTAGACAAATACACCCGCGCCGTCGTCTAGCAACATCCAACGCGCACACCTTCAACATGGTTCTTCACGGCGCAGTTTGGTCGAATTCCGAGCCTGCTCAAGTTTATCAGATAAAGCCAACGTTGCCGGGCAAATCTCTAAAAAAGCCTCCTCGGCCACCATTAAGGTGATGGGTTATCTTTTTCTAAGGAGGACCATGTTTATGTTGCTCAGAGTTTCCGCCTTCTCTAAAGGCTTATCGAGGAACCATGTGCTTTCATTTCCTTCCCACCAACCAAGAAACTCGAATCTGTTCTGAAGTTTTATGAGTGCCTTGAATTCTTGTGGAAAGATGAGCTTCAAATCTTCTTCGCTAACTAACCTCTTCGTCTGTCCCTGGTCATCGACTTCAAGCATGCCCTTTTCTGTGTAAATCTGATTCAGTATATCCTTCCAATAGGTGAATGAATAGGTCGTTTTAACCGAGACTCCCTCTCTTTCCATAATCCAGCTTTGTTCTGCATTTCTCATCCAATCGACAATCTTGTTCTGAATGAAGTATAAACCCCCTCTTTTCAAGGAGCAGGCTACAGAATCCAGATGATCGATGAACCGCTCATTAGACTCAACAACCAAAGAACCCATCATAATAAACGCAAAATCCACTTTCTTCGCGAGTCTAAAGTTGCACATATCCGCTTGTACAGTCTCGATTCTAAGCCCCTCTTCTTTTGCTTTCTCCGAAAGGTATCTCAGCATTTGAGGAGAAGAGTCCAACCCGACTGCTTCGTATCCTCTCCTTGCAATCTCTCTCAGCTGCACGCTTGGGCCACAGGCAACGTCAAGAAAACGTTTCACCTTTATCTTGCTAAACTCCTTGATTACAAGGTCGAACGTGTCAACTTGCTTTTTCACGTCAAAGAAACTGAATGCGATCTCGTAATACGCGGGATTCTTGTAGATTTCCATGTCTAGAGCATTGCCTCTCTTACCAGATAAGCGTACTTAGACCGAACGTGGAACACTGTGCATGTGCGCTATTCTGAACTGCGCAAATGGCGAGAAAGGTTTAAGGTCATCAGAATCGTGTTGGTTTAGTCTAAAAGTGACGAATTTGGACTCGAGTCTCATGGGAGAGTCAGCCGCGATTCTCACTTCATGTCTCTGGACGGTTAGCTCTCTCTTTTTCACGTCGGCTGGCAGAAGGTTTGGCTCGTTCGGTGTCAATGCCTATCGTACGATAATGGCCATAGGGCTTCTGGTTTGCGCGCACGTCGTTTTGCTGGGCACCCTATTGCCTCTTGCGAGTAGCGGGCAGTGGTTCTGGGTGGGTCTGAGCGGCGTTGTTGGGCTTGGCATCGGCGATTTCGGGTTGTTTGCCGCGTACGTTACAATCGGTCCGCGACGTACAGTCCTAGTGCAAGCCTCAGCCCCCATATTTGCTTCATTGGCCGCGTACTTCATGCTGGGAGAGCCGCTCTCGCCACTGGCTATACTTGGAATAGCGGTTACACTGTCCGGCATTATCGTGGTCATACTGGAAAAGGAAGAGAAGTCTGAAGAGAATCTCGCCGCAAAGAATCGGAAGACTCAAGGAGTGTTCTTCGGTCTGATTTCGGCAATGGGCCAAGGGTTCGGCGTTGTTCTCTCAAAGAAGGGAATGTACCTTGGCGTGAACGTAGCGATGAATCCGGTGTCCGTGGCCCTGATAAGGATGTTGCTTGCGGGCGTGTTCGTGTGGACATGTGCTGTCTTCGCGGGAAAACTGCCGACATTACACCGGGCGGTGAAGGACAAGGAGGGAATCAAGTACACCGCGGCAGGTGCGGTGGTCGGACCCTTCTTGGGCATGACGCTCTCAATGGTCGCTGTGGCCGACACTCAGGCAGGCATTGCTCAAACATTGATGTCCCTGATGCCCGTCATCATCATCCCTGTGATATGGATAATCTACAGAGAAAAGACTAACTGGCGCGGCATATTAGGGGCTATCGTAGCCATCATCGGGATTGCCATTCTGTTCTTAACCTGAAACCGCAGTCTCGCCTAGCGTGCTCTTATTCGTGTTGGCAAACACACTCGCGCGCGCGTTAAATCAAGCTCGTCTAGGGTATTTTTCATTGAGGCGTACGTAGGAAATCATAAATCATCGCAACAACTAAGCCCTAAAAACATGAAGCCTACTTCTCAAGCAAGAATTGTTGACATAACCAAGGCTGATGAATACAGGAAATACCTCTACAGGTGTATCGTAGGCCCACCATCAAAACAGTGTAAAAAAAGAATGGAATATCTGAAAAAGGCCATTCCCAAAGGCTTTCACAAGAAACTTCTCCTCTTGAATGAGCAAGTTGTGGGGCAGATTGAATACTCACCTGCAATAGTGTCCTATTATCCGATAATTGGCGACAACGTGACAGTGTTGAATTGCATATGGGTCTTGAGGAAGGCGGGAGGCCATGACTTCGGGAAACGGCTTTTGGAGGACATGATGGCGAGCGAAAAAGAAGCCTCAGGTTTTGCAACTATAGCCTTGGAAAATCATTGGAGTCCATGGTTTAAGAAGGACCAAATGGAAAAACTGGGCTTCAAACCCCTAGACTGGATCACCGTAACGCACAAGACAAAACGCAGGCAAGCTTTCAAAATACACCTAATGTGGAGGCCAAATGCTAAGAACGCAAAACCGCCAACCTGGAACAAGCAAAAAATGTTGGAAGGCATAATCTCCTGCACTGCGCATCCACTCTACCATCCGCGAACGTATGGACCCAAGGAAATTCTTCAAAAACAATAAGGCATAAGACCCGCAGTAGCGCGCATGCGCGTCCCTAAAACCGTTAAAAATGGTGTTTATTCCTTTTTCAGGTGGTTTGAGGACGGAAAACCCCGACTTCCTGTCGGACCTGCCGGAGCTCCCGTGATCTGCCATCAACAAGGGGGGAGGATTTGTCCCTCAAACAAGCCTCAGACGCAAACAGGCAAGAGAAAAACAAAAACCGTTTTACACAGTTCTGGAACACGCTTGTGCGCTACCGCACACTAGACCCAACAGATCACAGCACGCGCCGCTTGTCCAAAAGTTTATAGCTTGATAATCTCCTGCTGTAGGCAAAATGATGATTCAGGTCTTAGAATTCGCAACTGAACATTTGCCAACTGTCGTCAGATTGTTAAATGATGAATACAGGCGCTCGCATGAGTTCGTTCCGTTCGACGAAGAGAGAGTCCTGTCCCAGATTCGAAGACGGGGCATCAGGATTCTTGTGGCAGAAGAGAACGGCTCCGTGTTGGGGCTCATCGGAACTCGTCCTGAGGAACGCTCGGAAGAGAACATCTCATGGCTCGCCGTTCGCGAAGGATCTGACCGAAGAACCGTTGAAAACATGCTCGTAAACGCGGTTGAGAGAAAGGCCCAGGGCGACACTGTAATAACAACGGTTGATGAAGGAAGCTCGAGAATCAACGATTGGATTAACCGAGGCTATGACCTGAATCCCGGCTGGCTGCGAATGTCCGCAAGACTCGACCGCCTGAAACCAATACCCAGAATTGCCGAAGGTATCAAGCTTCGAAGCTTAAGAGTCGGAGAGGAAGGAAAACTCGTCGAAGCAATGAACACTGGGTTCGGTTGGCGAAGACTAGAACTTGGAGCTGTTGAAAGTTGGAAGTTTGAGGATCCGCCGTTCAGCGAGGACTGGGTTCAAGTCGCTGAGACTGGCGAAAGGATTGTGTCCGCCGTTGTAGCGAAGCCGGACACGGATTACAATAAGTATCTGCATCTCAAGCGGGGTTATCTTGGGCCAGCCACCACTCTCCCCGAATTTCGAAACAAGCATCTGGCGTCAGCACTCACGGCTCAAGCCATGAATTTCCTGTTCGAAAAAGGAATGAACTCAGTCAGACTGGGGACTTCAGAAGAGAACATTTCCTCCATTACTTTGTTGCGCATGTTAGGCTTTCAGGTGGACATTGTCAGAAAAATCATGCGCAAGAAGCTGAAGAACGGCTGAGCCAGAGGCAAGTCAGCGCGCGCTGTGTTTGTGGTATTTGCACGTTTGCATGGAAGACGGGTTGCATGCTTGGAATCTTCGTATCCGTGCTCGAAACCATCGCTTCAATTAGACTTGAACAATAATAATCATGTTGGCGAAGGGTCGAGCGAAAAAGGTGCGGATTCTTGCCTTCTGAGGAAGAGACAGAGGTGTGGTGTCAGAGAAGTCTAGGGGGCCTTGAGTTTTTTCGAGCTCCAGCAGCAGTCGTCCTCGTACGAGTCTACTGTTTTAAACCAGGCGCCATCAGATGGAATCCCAATGCCGACTTAGACGGCAACGGTGTCGTGGGCCTATCAGACTTAGATATACTGGCACAGCACTACAGACGGTACTGGCCGTAACCCTTTTTTCTTTTTTAGTGCGCGCATATCATTGTAGCGGCTAATCCTCTTCTCCTCACATTCTCTGAGACGTAGATTTCTCCAATTCCTTTTGGAATGATTTTTCTTCCATCAAGTCGTTAGGGCGTGGGCTACCTGAAAAACATATTACAACAGGTGGACACTACTCTACAACATGAGAGACTGGATAAACAAGCTGTTCATTGACCGGTCCGATCTTTTCTTGAAGATTATGAACCAGAGATGGGCCAAGACCGAGCAGCTTGTCAACGGAATCGTGAAAGTGCTTGACAATTTCGGGATCAAGTCGGGCAAAGTGCTCGACTTATGCTGTGGAAACGGTCGAACTTCCATCTACATGGCCAAGAAGGGCTTCAGATCTGTCGGAGTCGACATATCAAAAGCCTTTCTAGACGACGCCAGAAGAAAAGCGAGAGAGCACAGGGTTTCAGGCCTTGTCACTTTTCTGGAGGGCGATGTGAGAAAATTGAAAGAAGTCGTTGGACCTAATTCAAAGCCTTTCAATGTAGTCGTCAACGTCTGGACCTCTATTGGGTTCTATCGGGAAAAAGATGATCTAAACATTTTCAGACAGGCTCGGCAGCTTTCGAGGGAAGGCGCAATCTTGTTCATAGCTGAAACCGCCCATACTGAATATCTTTCGCTCAAGTTTACTCCCAATTCTTACGCCGAGCTGGACGACATTGTAATGTTGGAGAACAGGAAGTATGACCCAATAACAGCGCAAGCCAATACTTCCTGGACCTTCTACAAAAGACGCGGCGAAAACTTGGAATTCATAGACAAAGCCGAAATCATGCATCACGTCTACAGCCTAAGTGAGCTGTGCTCTCTTCTAAAAAGAGCCGGCTGGGAAACCCTGGCATCCTATGGGAATCTGTCAACACTACAACCAATGAGCCCCCTAACGAGCATGAACATGGTTGCA
This sequence comes from Bathyarchaeia archaeon, assembly GCA_049512075.1. Taxonomy (GTDB): domain Archaea; phylum Thermoproteota; class Bathyarchaeia; order Bathyarchaeales; family Bathycorpusculaceae; genus JBEKCD01. Next base: position 26,267 of record JBEKXL010000012.1, read on the forward strand.
AAAGCCGTTGATTCAGATACCTAACGCGCATACACGCAGGACTAATATCCGAAAAAAAGACCGTGGGCGCTGGCAAAAAGCGCGCGAGTAAGAAAGGCGGTTGGAAATGTTCTTCGACGATATGGCCTGTTCCCTGAAATTGAGGCTCAAAGCGCTTCCTCCGTATGATTTTGCGCTCACAGTCCACGGACCCGCCGGGTGGCCGCTGTCAACACCCTTCGAAATATTCGAGAAAGGCGTGCTATGGACTGCCATGAGGACACCTACTGGAAAACTGTTCGGGCTGAAATTGAGGTCTGTTGGAACAGTCGAGAAACCAGAGATATTTTGCAAGATATACTCCCACCGGGAGCTCGGGACAAGCGAAAGAAGAGAGCTGTTGAAAACTGTAGCATGGATGCTGAATCTTGGAGAGGACATTAGAGAATTCTATGCACTTGCCGAGCGTGACACACTTGTCAAAGTCTTGGTGAAAGATCTATATGGAATGAGAAACACGAAACAGCCTGACATCTTCCAGCGTCTCATCTTGGCAGTAACCTTGCAGATGGCTCCCATAACGAGAAGCAATCAGATGATGAACTCGCTGATAAACGAGTAAGGCGACAGAGTCAGCTTCGATGGAAAGGACATCTCGTACTGGCCCTCCGCGGAAAGGATAGCAAATGTTGAAGTCGAAGAGCTTGAGCAGAAGTGCAAGCTTGGTTACAGGGCAAAATTTCTCAAAGACATAGCGGAAACTCTACGAGCGGGTTTTCCATCGCTTCAGGAACTTGAAGAAGTGTCGGCTCAGGAGGCAAAAGCCAAGCTCATGGAGCTGAACGGGATAGGAGAGTACTCCACAGACATTGTACTGCCTCATTCTGGGTTCGCCCTAGACGTCTGGAGCGCAAAAATATTCAGCGCGCTCCTTCTTAGAAGAAAGGCAGAATCGCCACGCACCCTCATTCCGAAGCTCAAGAAGATGGCGGAGGACCGATGGGGCCGGTGGAGAGGCTATGTCTTCATCTACGTGCTGCACGATCTGGGCAATTTGTCACGTAGGTTCAATCTAAACCTGACCCAGATGTGAACACGCCCTCAATCTACGAGGTTTGTCTTCTCTAAGCATGATAAATTACTTAACGGCGGCTGAGTAATATACTTGAGGTTTCACAGAGACACTTGGAACCAGCACTGGAGAGATGTTCGATGAAGAATAATCCGGTTATTCAAACGATGCTTGATCACCGGTCGATCCGAAAATACACAGACCAGACGCCCACAGACGAGACAGTTGAGACAATCGTGAGAGCAGGCCAGCAGGCTCCCTTCGCGTCGCAGTACTACAGTGTCCTGCTCTCGAGGAACAGAAAAAGAAACCCCTTCAAAGCCCCCCTCTTGTTCACGATATGTGTTGACTCCCACAAGTTTGAGCAGATAATGGCAAAAAGAGGCTGGAAACTGGTCACAAACGATCTTACACTGCTGTTTTTCGGAATTCAAGACGCTGCCTACATGGCAGAAAACATGGTCGCGGCAGCGAGAAGCTTGGGGCTTGGAAGCTGTTTCCTCGGCAGCGCAATGTTCCGAGGGGACAAAATCGCAGAAGAATATCAGCTTCCTAAGAGAGTGTTCCCACTCGTACAGTTGGCTATGGGCTACGCCGCAGAAGACCCGCCCCCCCGACCCAGATACCCAATGGAGTTCACGATGTTCGAGGACAAATACCCCGACTTGAACGCTAAGATGATTTCGAAAGCAATGAAACAGATGGACGACGGTTACCTGGCTCAGGACTATTATCGCAAAGCAAAAGCCAAGATACCGCTTGAGGGGGAAAGAAAAGAAACCTTCACTTATGACAACTACAGCTGGACCGAACACATATGCAGAAAATGGGGACAATGGTATCCTGACCCGGAAGAACTGCTGAACCAGCTTGAAAAACGCGGATTCAACATCATCAACAAGAAAACAAAATAGCGACTTCCGTTCAGCGCGTTCACTGATTGAACGGAATTCTTAAGAAGTCTAAAACTCAAGAGTCTGCTGGGTTGGCCTTCATGGAAGTTGATGAGGCTATAAAGGGAAGACGGAGCGTACGCAAGTATTCAGACAACCCCGTGCCCCTGCAGATTGTTCGTGAAGTACTGGAAGCAGGGACGTGGGCGCCATCAGCCAAGAATGGCCAGCAATGGCGATTCACAGTACTCACTGGTTCCTCCAAGAAAGAATTGACCACACTTTTCCGTCATGAACTCGAAAGGCTCTCGACAAAGATTGGCATGGCGCGGATGGGATCTTCATTCAACTCCTGCCGCATAATGGAAGAGGCACCTGTCCTAATCATGGTTTGGGACTCCAACGAGGCTAAACAGCTAGAAGAGTCTTCGTTGCAGAGCGTGGCCGCCGCAATTCAAAACATGCTCCTCAAAGCCTACGGCATGGGTTTGGGCTCACTGTGGATATGCGACATCTACTACGCAACAAAGACACTCACGAAGCATCTCCGCAAACACTGGAAGCTGGTGGCCGCAGTGACCCTCGGATGGCCGGCGGAAACTCCACAACCGAAACCCAGAAAGCCCGTTGATGAGCTATCAGAGTTTCTCAGCTGATACACTTTCTCGCGTTGAATATCCCTAGCTTCTTGAAAGGGTAAGAATGGAATTCTCCGCGCTATTTCTAACGTGCCTCTTAGGAGGGTGGTGGCGGAGGAGGAGGGGCTGTTCTGATTTCAGGCGGCTGTGGGGCGGGTTTTTGTTCGAGCTCTGGTGCGCTTTCCATTATGAATCCAGCTGCTATTCTGATTACAGCCGCTGCCAGAAACAGGTATGCTCCGATTCCGAAGCCCCAGTTAACTGTGGTCGTGCCGATTATGTCAAACTGTGCGCTGGTTGTTCCGGAGACAGGGTTTCCAGCGATGGCGTTAACCATCGTGTTCAATTTGGGTGGCATTGTTTGGCCTGGAACGAGTGCGGAAGCCCATGGGAGGAAGCTCGGCAGCTGCGTTATGAATATGAAGATGAGGATGAAGGGCAGGAGCGATGTGATTGCTCCAAGCATGAATTTTCTTCCGATGTTCTTCCCGCTTTTTACTCCGATCACGTCGAGCACTAGGAGAACTATGCCGACTGCGATGAGTATGGCGAACGGTATCTGCATGAAGAATAGGCTGCTGTAGCCGGATGCGGAGTCACCGCCGGGGCCCGTGAACAGGTTGACATGCATTCCGTTGATGCCGTCTATAGTCATCAAGGTGACGCCGCCCTGCTTTGCTAACGGGCCTATGTTGGATGAGGCGGTTATCGTGTACCACGGTAGGAAAAGTGCTACCACCATGATCAGAATCGCCACGATCCCAACTGCTAGTCCAATGCTGCCGCGGCCTTTCAAGAATTTCTTCACAAGCAAGCCGCCCTTCCTGTGCAGCCTCACGATCCCCACGATTTTCCATGAGGCTCTGATTACAACATAAATGACGAACAGCAGCAGAAAATTGGCAACCAGCCAGGCGAGGATAAAATAGGTGCCGCCCACCGAAAATGTGGAGCTGAGGTACGATTCAGAGTCTGCCCATCTGACTCCGTTCTGATTCTGAACCGGACCGAGAGGGCCGGCTCTTCCTAAAGCCACATCTTCCTCTGTTCCCCAATAGCCCCAGCGCCCGTTGAAACCCAGCCAGCTCGGCGGGTTGTTCACGTCTATGATGACAAGTTGCATGTCGTTAGGCATGATTGTGATGCCGTTGCTGCCCACGATGTCGTTTTCGATTCCTATTTTGCCCTGATAAGGTCTGAAATAGTTGGCGTGAGAGCCCTGAGCTACGTAGACCACCGGGTGGTTGTCCGTTTTCTCCACGTCTCCCCACGCAGCGTTCTCGCCTGCTCCGTGCTGCGAGTACAACGCTTTCACCGGTGTTCCTGAACTGTCAAGGAAGATTTCTACGACTTCAATGTCGCCTTGATGATCATTCAAGGGTCCATTGTTGTATGCGTAGAACAGCCAATACTGAATCACTGTTGACGTGCCGCTGTTGAGGATGTGAACGTAAGCGTAATACTCAATACTGCCGGCTTTTGAAGCGTAATCAGCGGCTATGGCGTCCAACGTGCCCAGCTTGTTGTCCAGAAACAGGTCGGTCCCAGTGTACGTGCCCAGAGTGTCGGTGGTCGGTGCAGCGTCGACAGTCGCGTTGGACCCGTCTGAAAATCGCTGCTTCAGAACCGAGCTGCCTATGATATAGTCCACCGATGTTGGATAGAACTTTTCGCCCTGCGTGAAATGAAGAACGGGCGCGAACGTAGAAGCCTGCTGTTCCGGTGTCTGCGCGTTCACAGAGGATCCTGGAGACAGGCAAATCATTAGGATGATGGAAAGGAGCAGGCCGAGCAGAAACAAGCGGGATGAAGAAAGCGTCCTCGACCTTGCCTTGACGGTTTTTTCTGGCAATGTCATACGCATCGCTCCATAATTTAGCGGACTCACAATATAAGATTTGCAATGTCTATTTCAGCTTTCAACTTTTTGTCGCCGTCTATTTCAAGTCCTGAATGATCCTGCTGGGACAAGGCGCCTTACTGTTTAAGGCATAGTTTTCTTGAATGAGAAAAAACAGAGGATGTTTATTGTTTAGGCTGGTGTGGGCAAGAGCGCGCGCTCGTGTCAAGGTCACGCGTGCGGGCAAGTGTTGATTGCGCATGCCAGGATGGAACGAAGAAAGGTTAGGGCTGGCTCATTCGATTCTTTAGGTTGCAGGGCCATGGGTTGTCCATTTTGGAACGCGCGCGTCTGGAACGCAATCAACCTTGGAAAGATAAGGCTTGATGTCGACGATTGGCGAACCCTTTGCAGCGTCAAGTCCCTTTACTGTTAAGACGCACTCTTCAATCTTCATCAGTTCCACCACACACAGTCCTATCGGATTCGGACGTGAGGGGCTTCTGCATGCGAACACTCCTGTCTCAACTTTTACCGCGTGTTTTTTCGGAAAAACCAGCAGAGTTTTCCTCTCCTTCTCACTGTCGCGCAGATGCATCCAGTAAAGAGTGATCAGGTGGGAAAAACCCGTTATCTCTTTCAGCCCAGCGCAGAACTCTGGAAAAATGTGCACCTCAGCCTCTTGTTCACCAGCTTTCATGACGGTTCCGATGAAGTAGACCTCTCCCTTAACGCTCATTCTCATGTCTCCAACCCGAGCATGCGCCAATCTGCAATTCGGGGTCTGGCGCATATAAGAGATCTGATTAGAAAGTTAAAGGCAACGCGGGCGGTCTCCCTTCCCAGAAGAAGTGATTTCAGAAAGAGTGAAATGCGATTTCACCGAATAAGTCTTTGTTGCGGTCGTATGATAAGGATAAAGCGGGTTTACGATCAGGCATCGAAGGAAGATGGGTTCCGAATTCTCGTGGATAGACTGTGGCCTAGAGGGCTGTCCAAAGGCAAAGCCAAGGTTGACCTGTGGTTAAAAGAGGTCGCTCCAAGTGATGATTTGCGAAAGTGGTTCTCTCACGACCCGATGAAATGGCAAGGATTCGCAAAGCAATATGAAAACGAATTGAAAGACAAGCAAGAACTGCTGCGTGAAATCAAACAAGCGGAGAAAGAAAAGGGAACAGTCACGATTCTGTATTCAGCAAGAGACGAAGAACACAACCAAGCAGTTGCGCTGGTCGCTTTTCTCCAAAAAACATAGACTGCACCGCAGGCTCTGGCCTCAAGCGCCGTTTGGAGCTTAAAGCCGCGCCAAACTGAACAGAACAGACCGTCTATCAGAGTCGAGTTTGAACTTTCATGCCTATGAGGTTCTGCGGAACACTACATGCAACTTAAAGAATTGTTTGTGTAGCACAGCTCGCACGTTTCAATGTTAATCGTCGGATCAAATGCCCTGTGTAGTTCACACAGTAAGCCCTTTGCTCTTATTGTCCTGCAGATTTCACAGTATTTAGGAATCAAGTCTCGGCGCGAGAGCTTGTTTTCGGCCAATGCTACTGCGACGTTGCGAACCAGGTTTCCGATGCCCTCATCGTTTTCCAAGTTGATGGCTATGCCGCGTATCTTCCTGCAGTAGAGGCTTATGGCCGGCTGGCTGACTCGAAGCATCTCGGCAACTTTCGTCTGTTTCAACCGGTATTTTGCCATGAGCTCTTTGGCCAGCATGGCACGTACCACGGGTAGAACGCATTTCACTGCAACTTCGCACGGTACAGACATTAATGAGACTTCCGCTTTACTGTTGTCGAAAGACATAAATATAGTTTATTACAATCGTAATACAAAATTGAAGGTGCAAAACATGAACTGGCGAAACATTGCCGAAATCTCAAAAAACGTTTACTGGGTAGGCTCTAGAGACTGGAATCGTAGACTCTTTGACGCGTTAATCCCACTTCCAAGGGGAACAACTTACAACGCTTACCTTGTAATAGGGGAAGACAAGAAGGCCCTCATCGACACGGTGAACCCGGGCTTTGAAAAGGAATTGGAGGAAAAAATCAGGAAAGTCACCGACACAGCCGATCTGGATTATGTTGTAATGAACCATGCTGAGCCTGACCATGCAGGTTCAATCCCGTACATCATGTCGATAAACAGCAAAGCCAAACTGGTAGCCACCAGCAAAGGCGCCAAGATGGCGCAAACCTTCTACAAAGTTCCTGAAAACAGGATAAAAGCCGTCGCTGACGGAGAAACTATCGACTTAGGCGGCAAAACGCTTCGATTCATCGAGGCTCCAATGCTCCACTGGCCCGAAACAATGTTCACCTATGTCCCAGAAAACAAGACCCTGTTTCCATGCGACTTCTTCGGCTCACACGTCGCTGAAGGACTGTACGATGACGAGGTGGACGACCTGCTTGTTTTTGCCCAGAAATACTTCGGCGAGATAATGATGCCTTTCAGGTTCAATGCACAGAAAGGAATGGAAAAGATAAAGGACCTACAGATTGAAACCATAGCTCCCAGCCATGGACCAATACACAGAAACCCAGAACGCATCCTTCAAGCTTACAGGAAATGGTCAAGCGGTGAAACCAGGCAGAAGGCAATCATAGTTTACGCAACCATGTGGAACAGCACGGAGAAGATGATTCGAACAATCGCAGACGTCTTGGCCTCTGAAGGCATCGAAATCGTACGGCACAACTTGACCACGGCCGACATAGGGGAAGTAGCAAAGGACCTAGTCGACTCAAGAGCCATAGTCTTAGGTACCCCCACGGTTCTGGGCGGTGCTCACCCAATAGCAATGTACGCCGCATATCTGGTTAAAGCTCTGAAACCACCGACAAAATACGCGGTGGTCCTCAGCTCATACGGATGGGCAGGAGGGGCGATAAAGCACGTCCAGGAAACGCTCGGACCGACCAAAATGGAAATCGTCGGAGCACTGGAAATCAACGGTCCGCCCACCGAGAGCGATATCGACAAGATAGTGGAGTTCGGCAAGGCCCTCGCAAAGAAGATCAAGGCAGAAAATTAACCGTAAATCCCAAACTTTTATCACCTAGAAATCTATGATTTCTGCCGTTAGGAAGGCGCGTGAAAATGGCGAAGGAGAATGCAAACAAGAAGAAGATGTTAAAAGAAGTAATCAAGGAGTTACACGGTGGAGCGTCGCCCACGGAAGTTAAGGAAAAATTCAAGGAAGTCTTGAAGGGCACGAAACCCGAGGATATTGCCCAGATAGAGCAGGAACTTGTAAAGGAAGGAATGCCGAGAGAAGAGCTTCAAAGGCTCTGCGATGTTCATCTGGCCGTCTTCGGCGAGCAAGTTCAAGATCAAGAACTGCACATTCCCGCGGGCCATCCCATCAACATACTTATTGAGGAACACAGGGTCATGCTGGAAAAGGCTGAAAGGCTGGAAACTCTCGTGAAAATGCTTGAGGAAGCATGTGACTCTGTATACGTTGGCGACGCCTTGACAGAACTGCAGACCTTAGTGAAGGATTTTCAGGACTCAGAGAAGCATTACCTGCGGGAAGAAAACGTGCTTTTCCCAACCATGGAAAAGCACGGAGTCACCGAGCCTCCAGCGATAATGTGGATGGAACACAACCGAATAAGGGAGATAAAGAAGAAACTCTACGACCTGGTTGAAAAATGGAACACAATGCCCTACTCCGACTTCAAAACACGGCTAAGCCAGGATGCCGGGCCCTTGTGCAGTGTTCTTCCAGATCACTTTTTCAAAGAAAACAACATACTGTTCCCCACAGCACTCCAACTTGTCACGGAGAAAGAGTGGGAAGACATTCGGAAAGAATTCGACGAGATCGGATATCCCAGTTTTACGCCCGCGAATGTCTTGGCGGCCTTCCACGCTGCAGAATCGGCACCCAAAACGGCCGAACCGTCCGCAAAAGCGTGGCAATTTGAAACTGGAAGCCTCTCAAAAGAGGAGGCTGAGGCCATTCTCGACACGTTGCCTGTGGACATATCCTTCATCGACAAGGATGACCGTGTGAAATACTTCAACAAGGCTGAAAAGAGAATATTCGTGAGGACCAAAGCGGTCATCGGCAGAAGCGTGCAGTTGTGTCACCCTCAGAAGAGCATCCACATAGTCAACAAAATCGTCGAGGCCTTGACAACAGGCGAAAAAGACAAGGCGGAATTCTGGATCACTATGAACAACCGCCTAGTCCACATACGGTACTTCGCGGTGAGAGACAAGAACGGAAAGTATTTGGGAACCATGGAAGTCACGCAGGATCTGACTGACCTAAAGAAGATTGAAGGAGAAAGAAGGCTTCTGGACTGGAAAGAATAGACTCAGTTCAACAGTTTCTCGTGGGCGCCGACATTAAAGCGAAAAGATATAGATGAATGAGACCCTAAAATAAAGGCTGCAAAGGATAGGAAAGGTTTTTAGTATAGTTGTCATATGAGAGACTGCAAATAGTTAGGATATACTGTGAGGATGAACTGAATGTCAATGTTTGCAGCACCAGGTGCTTACGACCGTGCTATAACTGTTTTTTCACCGGATGGGCGGCTTTTTCAAGTTGAATATGCAATGGAACTTGTCAACCGCGGAGCCACAATCCTTGCGATACGATGCTCAGAGGGAGTGGTTCTTGGAGCTGAAGAAACCGTTGATCCACTGGAAGAAACGGAGTATTCATGGAAAATCTTTCGAATAGACGATCATGTTGGAGCAGCCATTGTTGGTTTAAGCTCGGACGCGCGCATACTCATAGATCAGGCGCGAGTCATGGCGCAGTCTAACAAGCTAACGTATGATGAACCGATCGATGTTGAAGTCGTGACTAAGAGAATATGCGACATAAAGCAGCTTTACACACAACACGCGGGTGTAAGACCCTTCGGCGTGTCAATGGTGTTTGCCGGAGTGGACAAAACTGGAAACCGCGTGTTCGGAACCCACCCTAGCGGAACCTACAGGGGCTACAAGGCCAGAGCGGAAGGCGCAGGAAGAGAAACGGTGTTCAACATCCTGAAAGAGGAGTACAAGGAGGAGATGGGCCTCAAAGAAACCACGAGGCTCACGGTGAAATGTTTGGCCAAAGCCTTGGAAGCGAGACAACTGCCGACGAGAATCAAAGTAGCAGTGGTGTCCTCAGAAACCAAAAAACTGGAAATGCTGAGCGAAGAGAAAATTGAGGGTATCCTGAAAGAGCCGGGCGCGGGCAAGTGACACGCTGATGAGTGATAAGTACACCGTTGCGCGTATTACAAAGGACAACGAACACTTTGAAGTGCTTGTAAAACCTCAAAAAGCCCTAGATTTTCGAATGGGAAAAATAGCGGCAATAACCGAAGTTTTAGCGGCTGAAACGATATTTTCTGACGCTAACAAAGGCACGAAACCTTCGGAAGAAAACCTGCGCAAGGCTTTCGGCACTACGGATTCGCTGAAAATAGCTGAGACCATACTCACAAAGGGAACGTTGCAGGTGACCACCGAACAACGCAGGAAAATGATTGAAGACAAGAGAAAACAGATAGTGGATTTCATATCAAGGCAGAGCGTTGACCCCCGAACCAACCTTCCGCATCCGCCGACGCGAATAGAAAACGCTATGGAACAAGTTCGCTACTCGATAGACCCGTTCAAGCCTGTGGAAGAACAGGCTAAAGAAATAATCAAGCTTCTACGGACGATTCTGCCACTCAAAATGGAACAGGTAACCGTAGGCGTCACCATACCCGCGGAGCATTCGGCAAAGGCCTACGGAACAATCAAGGGATTCGGAACGATAAAACGTGAAGAATGGCGCGCAAACGGTTCATGGTACGGAGTCCTAGAAATGCCGGCAGGAGTCTACGCCCCATTCCTAGATAAACTCGGAGAAATAACCAAGGGGACCGGAGAAGCAAAGATTAACCCCTGACAAGAAAATCTGTATGAATAGAAAAGGAGTGATTTTATGCCAATATTTTTGGAAAGAAGACAGCTTGTGACGCCTGGCGACTTAATCGCAGAAGGCGATTACATAGCTGGAGAAAACACGTACATGGAAAACAACAAGATTTACGCTTCAAGAGTTGGAATCGTCGAGTATGAAACAAAAAAAATGGATGTCGTCGCCCTGAAGTCCTTTTACGTTCCGAGGATGGAAGACATCGTCATAGGAACTATCACGGAAGTTGGATTCAGCGGGTGGACGGTGGACATCAACTCGCCCTACCCCGCTCTTCTCAGGGCGTCAGACGTACTGAGCAGACCCTTCAGACCGCAAAAAGACGACCTGTCCCCGGTTCTTGACGTAGGGGATTTGGTGGTGGCCAAGATAGTCTCTTACGACAGGACGCACGACCCACAGTTGACGGTGGCAGAACCTGGGCTCGGAAAGATAACACGCGGACAGATACTAAAGGTCACGCCGACGAAAATCCCCCGCGTGATAGGCAGAAAAGGCTCGATGATATCCACGATAAAACAGGAGACAGGTTGCAACATTATCCTAGGTGTCAACGGAGTCGTGCTAATCACTGGAAAGACTCTTGAAGACGAACAGTTGGCGATGATGGCGATTCTGAAAATAGAAGAAGAATCCCACACAAGTGGTCTCACGGATCGCATAACCAAGATGCTTAAAGAAGCAAAAACTGGAAAGGAGGAAAAGAAAAATGAATGATAAACCTGAAAAGTTAATCGATAAAAAAGGCCTGAGACTGGACGGGAGAAAGCTCGATGAGTTAAGGCCGGTGAAGCTTCAAGTAGGCGTGATCTCAAACGCAGACGGTTCAGCATACATTGAACATGGAAAAAACAAGATTCTGGTCGGTGTGTACGGGCCGAGGGAAGTGCATCCCAAGCACTTGGCCCTTCCGGATCGAGCGGTTGTTAAGTGCCGTTACCACATGGCACCGTTCTCAGTTCAGGAGCGCAAGTCACCTGCGCCGTCAAGAAGAGAAATCGAACTCTCGAAAGTGATAAGGGAATCGCTTGAACCCGCCATTTTCATGGAATATTACCCGCGCACGATGATAGACATATTCATTGAAGTGTTACAGGCCGATGGTGGAACAAGATGCGCGAGCATCACAGCAGCCGCTCTGGCTTTGGCAGACTCGGGCATTCCGATGCGAGACCTAGTCGTCGCATGCGCGGCGGGCAAAGTGGAGGACAAAATCGTGCTGGACTTAATGGACACCGAAGACAAGGTGGGTTCGGCTGACGTTCCCGTGGCTCTGATGCCCAACCTGAACGCCGTCACGTTGCTGCAGATGGATGGAACACTTTCAACCGACGAGTTCGAAAGCGCGGTGAACTTGGCTCTTGAAGGGTGCAAACAAATCTATGCACTTCAGAAAGAAGCGTTAAGAATCAAGTACGTGAACGTTAAAGAAGAAAACAAGGAGGAGGCTGAAGAATAATGGCAGCAGTAATAACCAAAGTGAAACAGAAGCAGATTGCGCAGTTGATAGACAACGGAAAACGCTTGGACGGCAGAGAATTGACAGAATATCGCGAAATAAAAATCGAACAGGGCATAATTGAAAAAGCTGAGGGGTCAGCAAGGGTGCTTCTTGGAAAAACCGAGGTCGTCGTGGGAGTAAAAATCGAGACGGGAGAGCCGTTCTCGGATACGCCGAACGAGGGCGTCTTAACGGTAAACGTAGAGCTTGTACCGCTAGCTTCGCCGGGCTTTGAACCAGGACCCCCCGACGAGAGTTCGATAGAGCTCGCGAGAATAGTTGACAGGGGAATTAGAGAGTCCAAAGCTATCGATACGGGGAAACTCTGCGTCGTACCCGGAAAGAAGGTGTTCGTTGTCTTCGTTGATGTCTACGTGCTGAATCATGATGGAAATTTGATAGACGCCTCAGCACTGGCCGCAATGGCTGCACTGCTTAACGCGAAAATGGGCAAGTACGAAGTCGAGGACGGAGAAGTGAAGATGAAATCAGGCTACGAGCCGCTTCCACTAAGGAAACACCCCATAACGGTCACCTGCGCCAAAATAAGCGACAAACTCGTCGTCGACCCCTGGCTGGAAGAAGAGCAAGTTATGGATGCCCGAATCTCAATAGCATTCGACGACGACGAAAACATATGTGCCATACAAAAAGGCGGAAGCGGGTACTTTGAACCAAAACAAGTATTCGAAGCGGCAAGAGTAGCTAAAGAAAAATCTAGGGAACTGCGAAAGAAACTGAACTGGTGAAAACGCGATGGGGAACAGAACCAAAAAAGTCGGGCCCACTCGCGGACTGGGTCCCCGCTACGGTTCGACAGTCAGAAAACGCTACATGAAGGTAATGATAGAGATGAAGAAACCCCACAAATGTCCACAATGCGGTTTCTCAAGAGTAAAAAGAGAAAGCGTCGGAATCTGGAAATGCAGAAAATGCGGTTTCACATACACTGGCGGAGCCTACACGCCCATTACAAAGCTCGGAATAGTGGCAAAACGCTCAGCCAAGGGCACACCGGCAGAAGAAACATTACAGACAGCGGAAGAAGAAAGCGCCTAGGCCTCCCCTCTCTTGCCAAATTCAAACGCGGAACCTGAGCTTTCGAACGGTTTTCTGGAAATGCCTGAATGAAAGCGAGAGCAACTGTGCGCCTGAAGTTACCCTCAGAGAAAAAGTTGCAGACGATTCTCAGATCCTTAGAACCAGAGGTTAACAGTCCAACCGGGCGTGCGTGGGCAAGTTTAGCGAAGAAAGGCGATTACCTGACTTTGAAGATTGAAGCCAAAGACACGGTTGCGTTGCGTGCCGCACTAAATGCCTATCTAAGATGGATAAATTCGATTCTAAACGTGTTTCAGACACTTGAAAGAGAAGAAGGGCGTTCAGTCTTGAAATCAGAGATTTGACTCAGATTCCGGCGAGAGTTCTCCTCCAACTATCATGCTTTCATTCCTTGAGAGAACCTCGATTTTTCCAGCTGAACACGCCGCTAGTCATGTATCCTAATGAAACAACTAGCGACCTGCTATTTTCAAAGCAGAAATAACCAGCAACAGAGAAGTGAGGCGCAACGGCTTGAGTTGAGAGCCTCCGGACAATTTGAGAAAATGTTAAAATGTCGGATGAATTGCCGATTAATTTGCGCGCATGCCTGTTCCTAAATTCATTCGCGAGCTGGTTTTTGTTATAGGCTCGCTTGGTTCGTGGATGACCGTGTGACTATTGATGCGAGAATTATCGTCTGTAGGACATGGACCAACTCGTCACGCCCAAAAAAGGGAATTTAGGAACACGCTAGCGCGCTACTTGTCTGGGGGTAAAGTCTACTCCCAAACCCAAACCAAATCCAACCTGACGCCGTGCCTTATGGAAGTAAAGTGCGTTATTGAGAGGCAATATATGCGGTTCAGCACATAGTTCTTGATCTCTGCAAAAGAGGCGATATTGCGGAATTCAAGGCATAATAGGGTAGGTATATAGGTAGTATCGGAATCGAGTATACGTTCTGCAGCGTTAACTTATAAAGGCTCGTTTGAGCAACTAGAAGCATACATCAGATATGAAATGGGCAGGGTAGTCATATGGCATGAAGACCGACTCAAGCTCTGACGGGTCTCGGCGCAACAGGCTGTTTCTGCCAGCATTGGCTGCTGCCAGCTTTGCTTCAGGCCCGATTACGGTCTTGGGAGCCCTTCTCCTAATTGACATAGGCAACACGTTTGGTACGTCAGTTAGTATTACAGGTCAGATTTACACGTTATATTCTATTGCTGCAGTCATCTTTGCGTTGCTGACAGGGGTCTTAAGTATTAAATTCAAGCATAGGTCGTTGCTCCTCGTAGGCTTGTTTTTGATGGCGATCTCGGCTGCAGGTTGTTTCTTAGCTCTGGATTTCGTCACGTTGCTTGCATTCTATTCTTTGAGTGGAGCTGGATACGCCATTGTCAACCCTATGGCGTTCACCTTAGTTGGAGAGCATTTTCCTTTGGAAAAGAGGGCAAATGCGATTGGGTTGATTGTTGCGGGCGGGGCGCTGGTGTACGTCATAGGGGCTCCGGTGATTGCGGTGATGTCAGGCTACAGAGGCTGGCGTTTTCCCTTTCTGGGTTTTGTCCTGCCGATTCTGCTTATAGGTCTGCTATTGGCTTTTCTCGGTCTTCCGTCTACTTCGAACAAACGTCAAGTGCCATCAGAGGCGAAAGCTAATCCGAGTCCTAAGGCGTTTTTCCTGAACAAATCTGTTGCTGCTTGCCTGATTGGCGACACCCTTCGTGCCGCAGCTTTTGTTGCAATCATGCTTTACGCAACGTCATTCTTCAGACAGCGATTCTTGGTTCCTACAGATTCTGCCTCCCTTATACTGTTGGGTGGAGCATTGTCCTACGTCGTAGGCAGCTTGACCACTAGTCGGTTCGTAAATAGGATGGGAAGAAAGTCTTCAGCTGTTCTTACTGCCTTGTTATCAGGAACATTCACCGTTTCGTTTGTTTTCGTCCCCAACGTCTGGATTTCTTTAATACTAATGTTGATTGCCAGTTGGTTCTTCGGCATGGTTGCTTCATCAGCTAACAGTCTGATTCTTGAGCAGATTCCAGAGCTGAAGGGTACTTTGATGTCGATTGATACTGCGGTACTGAATGCTGGTTCAGCCTTTGGAACTACTGCAGGAGGAATGGCTTTACTATATTTTGGCTATGAAGGTCTGGGCAGTGTTCTGGGAACTGTAGGCATTGTTGCTGCATTGGTTTTCTATCTACTCGCAAAAGATCCAACCAAGCCGCCATAGTTTACGGGATAAAACTTTACCCCCAAACCCAAACATATTTTTATTACGACGACGCGACGACGAACGCATAGTTTACGGACGCATAGTTTATCGTAAAATGATACAGACCGATTTTCATTTACATATTAATGGTTTTGTGGTTTCTACTGTCAATTTTCCATTGGGCTTTTCCTTCATTGCATTTTTGTAGAAGCCACATTCCAGATGATTTCTGTCATTGCAGTTGATTCCTGTTATTTTGCACCTGTCAAATAAGGGACATTTAGGCTGAGTCATTTGTTCTTCCTTTTCTTAAAGGTCTTAACTAACCGTTCTTTTTCAAAATCATAAATAAAACCCTTGTTAATCCAGTCTCCCGTTTCCCAATCATAATTATATTTGTCTCTGGCACGCGCTAGAACTCAGAAAACTATCACGCAGTTAAAAAAGGGGAACTATTTAAGTTCTACAACTAAGAGGTCTACGTCAGTTTTCCCTGGGTTCTCGGCTTCGTGAGATTGGGCTTTAAGGAAGATTGCCTGACCAGTCTTCAGGTCTAATACCTCTGTTTTCCTGAAGATGTCAGTTTTAGTTTGCCACCTTTGAGAACATATACGACATGGTCTGGATGGCTGTGCATTACTGTTTTGTCGTTTGGTTTGAACAGAACCTGAAGTACACGCACGCGGTCGTTTTCCATTATGGACTTAGAGACGTTTTCCGCCTTCGTTTCCTCATTCCTTCTTAGACTCTCCGCTTGCATATTTAAGAATATGTGACCGTAACCACACAGCAAAAACGCGTTAAAATTCTGTAAGCTGGAAAAGCCACGACAGATAAGTTTACAGTATCGACTTGACAGAACCCCTATAAGAAACAATGGACATAGATAGACTCGGTAAGAAGATGCCAAAGAAAAGAGCACACGCAGGACTCAAGAAGAAGAAACATAAAGAAGCATAATCAACGCGCACGCGCCAATAGAATAAGAACAATATCGCCTCCAATACCCGACTTGTTATAGGGTGAACCATCACCCGAAAAGAGACCAGAACCTAAAATGAAATGAGGGAAGATGGTAGCTTTACTCACTAGGGAGAAAAGGGGAGAAGAGAGAAAAACTTACCACCATTTCCCTCAGTCAATTTCGACTATACACATGTTGGTTACTTTTAAGTTTTTCTTCGATTTTTTGAATCGTGCGCGCTAGCCCAGATGGAAAAAGTTTAATTAAATGCAATAGTCTAAACTCCCCCACAGACAAATATGAACAGCGTCGTTATTCTCTGTGGAGGAAATAGTTGTGGAAAAACAACTACTCTGAAAGGCTTTTTCAAAGTGAAAGGTAACCACAGTCCAGAATCCTACATTGAAAGGAAACTTGATGGTAGGAGAATATGTGCTGTCAGTTTTAGTTCTCCTCAAGAACAGGAACCGTTCTGCGAGGTCAGACTTGTCAACGATAACATCAAGAATCGAATAATAGAGTGCGAGAAGAATACTAATGGCGAACCATACATTTTGATTATCCCTTTCACGATGAGCGGGAGTAGAAAGAAAAGAAAGAAAATCAACGAGGACTGCATTCTCAAACCCATTGAAAAATTGAGGGAAAAGTTCAAAGTCTTTGTTATTTACCTAAGGAAAACCAATGCTCGGAACCTCGAAGATAAAGATGCTTTGATGAAACGGATTGCATTGAAAATGGTCGAAACCACAAAAGATGATTATGATAAGTCAGCAGAGTTAGAGAAGTACCTTAAGGGAGTAGTCATAGAATCACATTGATTGTCTACATCCAACGACAGTTAACAAGGAAACAATCCCATGAGAGCGCGCGCCTTACGGAACCGCGAGCGCGATGGGAAGCTGTGGTACAATAGGCATCATTTCTGCTTCATTGCTTCTTTCTTCTTTTTTTCTTCTTTCATCCTTTCTCTCTTTCTTTTAGTTGTCATCGCGTCACGTTCTATTTACCATATATCTCTAACAATTTCGTATACTTGTTGTAAAGAATATCTATTTCTATGTTTCCTTGCTAATTTTCCTATTTCACGCGCCCTTACGGAACCCGCGCGCGTCTATAGCAGCATAAAGTAGTCCGTCCTTGGATAGCGAGCTTTAACTCAACGGTTTCTCATAAGACTTAGCTGGTGAAAGTCGAAATAATCATGGTGCCTATGATGATAATCACGTCAGTATGAAGGGATTTAAGTTTGGTCCTTTTTTCCCAAGATGATTTGACATTAAATTGATTCTGAGGCGCCACAACACCATCTTCTAAAGTAGGCTCACAATGAGCTTGCAGAGCAACTGAAAGAAGAGAAAAAACTCGGTGAAGGAATAAAGAGAAATTTGGTTTGGTTTGGATAAAACTTTACCCCCCCCAAACCCTGCCGAAGCAGCAAAGAAAAACAGAGGCCCAGCAAAATCTGCCAAACCGCTTTATATCTTCATCTCTTCAACCTTTAGCTAGCTAGGGGGCAAAACTGTCGGTGATTAAAAAGCCTTCAGAGCCTTCATTTGATTAGATAACTTGAGTTTAACACAGTTAGTGCAAACCGCGACAAATACCTTCTCATTAGGAAAACCCACTGCATACGACACTATTTCTGCTCCACACTTGGGGCACTTCACTTGCGACATTCTTCTACCTCAGCTATCCGACTGATCAATCAAATTGAAACAGACACTTAAACGGTATTTCAAGCAGCAGAATATTACCAAAAAAGTGCGCGCGCAAACCCAAGTTTTGATTTTTCGGCAGTTCGTCATCAAAAATGTTAATTAATGGCCCAGCTTATTGCAGTGCAGATGGAAGGATAGGCGTGAGCGACGAGATTTCGCAGCTTCCGCAGCCAGTTCAAGAACGTTTACTCAGGCTTCAACAGCTCCAACAAACGCTTCAATCAATTCTTGGGCAGAAACAACAGGTGGAGCTTGAGGCAACCGAGATTGATCAAGCCTTGAATGAACTGCAAAAAATGACTGACGACGCGGTGATATACAAGGCCGCAGGTACCTTGTTGATGAGGTCTGAACGGGCGAAAGTGATCACTGAATTAACTGATAGAAAGGACCTGCTGAACACACGAGCCACGATTCTCGTAAAACAAGAAGAGCGTTTACGCGGTCAACTAAAAGACGTGCAGACAAAGCTTCAACAAGACCTGAACCCAGTTTCTCCTCCTTCCTAGCAAATTGCCGCTTCTAAGTGAGGTTTATGGAAGCGCTGGGAATACCAGAGTTAACCACTGAGCAGATTGAGGAGCTGTGTCTGATCGCGGAGAAAGCGGCCAGAGAACACGTTCTGTCAAAAGTCCCTTCGAAAAAGATAGAAACACTAGACATTAGCGCCGAAGCAGAGGGTACAAGACCTGTAGCGTTGAGGATTGACGTGGCCGTCACGTTGTCTCCTTCAATGAAAAGCTTCGACGTGAAGAAACTCGTGGACGAAGCTGTTAGAGAAGCGTTTATTTCTGCTGAAAAACACTTGAGGGAAATAGCGTGTCATTCACAGAAATAATCAACCTTTTGGACGCGGTTGACGCCAAGTTTGTTGTTCTGCTGTGCCACCATAATGCCGATCCAGACGCAATCTGTTCGGCGTATGCCCTTTCAAGCTTGCTAAGACAGTCACGACCACAAATGATTGTTGAGGTTGGGGCTGCACATGGGATAAGTCGACTTTCAAAGCATCTCCTCGAACATTTGCCAGTAGAAGTGAAAACACAACCGAGTGTAGAGAAAGCACAGGCGATAGTGTTGCTCGACACGAACACTGTCCAGCAGTTGGACGATTTGGCTGATAGAGTTATGAATTCGAAGGCTCCACTCATCGTTGTTGATCATCACATCGTTCACCCCGAAACCAAGCAGCTGGCGAAGATTTCTATAACCGATGAGGCGGCATCATCCACGTGCGAGATCGTGTACGACTTCTACAGGCAAACGGGAATAAAACCTGGCGGAAACGAGGCCAAGGCCCTGTTCTTAGGCATAGCTTTTGACACGCGGCATTTTATCTTAGCCAACTCGTCCACGTTGAAAAACATCGTGGGACTCATCGATGCCGGCGTGAACGCCCAAGAGGCACTCTCACTGCTCTCGTTGCCCATGGATTTCTCCGAGCGCGTGGCGAGGCTTAAAGCTTCTAGGAGAACCAAACTCTTCAAGGTCGGAGAATGGATAATCGCTTTGTCACACGTCAGTGCCTACGAGGCTTCAGCCGCGCGGGCGATGGTAGAGCTGGGGGCCCACGTTGCTGCCGTAGCCGGGGAGAGAGATGGAAACTTGGAAATTAGCCTGCGCAGTTCAATTGACTTCTACAAGAAAACGGATGTTCACCTCGGAAAAGACGTGGCGAAGCCGTTGGGCGAATACCTTCACGGTATGGGCGGAGGACACGCCACAGCAGCGGGAGTCAACGGGAAAGGCGACATAGAAATCGGGCTCAAACGTTGCCTGTGGCTTTTGAAGGAAAAACTGGGTAACCATAATTATTAGGCCGCAAGTAACTGGTACGCGCGCGAAAAGGCTTTCCTGAGAGTCTTACAAAGCGGTGCCGACGGGAAAGTACCTGGCCCCGCCCACCAATGGCGGGCCCTTTCGGGCAATCGCCGCGCGGCCTTGGTTTTCCTCAGATTTTCTCCTCGCCCCGGGCCGCGTTTTGGCGAAGCGGAAGGGCTTATAGCGCGCTGCCTTGTCCCGAAATTGGTGTAAAGTGGTCATAATTCTTGTTTTCGGGTTTAGGGGCAGTTTTGAGGCACATATGTGTTTTTAGCCCTTCTGTGTGCCTTGACTTTCAAGATGGGCTAAGTGTAGCCTCAACGGCTTATGGGAATAACTACTTCCATCCGGCTTTGATGGAACCCCCTGATTTGCCGGCTTTCAGCGCGGTCAGGATTTGCCTATGAAACAAGCCCAAATCAAGCTGCAATAGACAAAAGAAGAATAAAAACCATTTTAGACCATTTTAGGGACAAGCCAGCGCGCTGGACCTAGAACCTTCTTCTGTAGCTGATAATGCAGAGAATTAATTACCCAAAAGAGTACAATTATAGTGAAAGGAAGAGTGTAAATGAAGAAGCTAGTTTCTGGAATGATGTTTACGTTGCTTGTGCTTGGCACGTTAACTTTAACTCTTAACGTTCAGCCTGCAATATCTTCGCCTGCAACAATCACGGTTCCCGACGATTACGCGACGATACAGGCTGCAATAAACGCAGCCAATGCTGGAGACACAATATACGTACGCAATGGAATCTATCCAGAGCACATAGAAGTCAACAAAACCGTCACGTTAATAGGCGAAAGCAACCAGAACACCATCATAGAAGCCCACACAGTAGACAGTTTTCACATTGGCGTTCACATTGGCGCCAGCAACACTATAGTTGAAAACTTTAGAATCGTCCCGCCTAATTCAACTGACTTTAAGGAAATTCCAACCCTTGTCTTCATCGATGGACGCACAACTCCTTGCTCTAACGGCACAATAAGAAACTGTGTCTTCGTATTCGCAACCGATGTGGAAGCAGGTGCAGACGCGATAGACATCTATAGCTCCGCAAACAACACCGTCACTGGCAACCTGATAACCATTGCAGACAAGACTGACGCTGGAATAGCAGTGCTGGTAGGCTCTGCTGGCAACCTAATAGACAACAACACTATAACGGGAGGTTGGGAAGGCATCACCATAGACTTCGCCGACAACAACATTCTGTCAAACAACTACATCACCGACCAAACTCCTTTGTCCCAGCCCGGTTTTCCGCTCTCGTCTGGTGCAGTGTACTTAAGTGTGACTTCTGGCGACACAATCAAAGGAAACACACTCGTAAACAACACCATCGCCATAAACCCCGACAACAAAGTAGACAACTGCCTCATCTACAACAACAACTTCATCAATAACACCCAGCAAGCACTCGTCGGAAACACCGTGACGCGCATAGCCTGGGACAACGGCTACCCTTCTGGCGGAAACTACTGGAGTGGCTATAGCGGCATAGATTCATACAGTGGTCCTAATCAGAACGTCCCAGGCAGCGATAAGATAGGCGACCAACCATACATTATTGATGCAAACAACACAGACCATTATCCACTTATGTTACCATACGGTGCACGCGCGCCTTATTTTAGCGTTGAAACTCAGAACGTGACGATGGGTCCAGGGCCGGCAGTCGGGCAATACTTTACGATAACTGTAAAGCTCCACAACATCACATCAGATAATGTTCCATATGGTCTTGCCGGTGTTGCGGTTGGTTTACAGTGGAATAACACTCTCATAGAACCAACGGCGTTCGATGACAGAATAGGGCAACCGGGCGGAGTGCTCGTGGGCTCTGTGATCTACGGCCTAACGCCTGGTTTCTATAATAAATCGGGCAATCGTATCTCTTCACCGCCATACACTAATGCCACGAATTTCGGAGTTCTGGCCGCATCGACAGCTGGTGGATGGTGGGGCAATGGCACAGTTGCCGTGATTACCTTTAAAGTTGTATATCAACCCATCCTACCGGAGCCATCGGCCTCCTGTGGCCTAAGCTTTGTACCGGGCACGGGTGCAGGTGACACAGATCTCGCTGAGTATACCGGCTCTAACGCGCAAGAAGTGGGTTTTGACGTGGAAAACGGTAGCTACACAATTCTGCCGTACGCGCCCAATGATACTTCACCGCCCATAACGACCCTGACGATTGGTGAGCCAAAATACGTAGATCCCGTGTCTAACGTCACCTACGTCACTCAATACACTCCTTTCACTTTGGAAGCCTATGATAATGAGTCGGGAGTTTCATACACTGCCTATCACATATACAATTCTACGTATGATGGCGGCTGGCAGAACTACACGACACCATTCGTTCTTGGCCCATTGAAAGATGGAACTTATACTATCGAGTTTTACAGTGTAGACAACGCTGGGAATGTGGAAGCCACAAATTCAGTGAACGTCACGTTACACTGGCTCTATGGAGACGTCAATCATGACGGAAGAGTGAGCCTAAGTGACCTTGCACTCGTCGCTACAGCTTATCGCTCACGCCCAGGCGATCCCAACTGGAACCAATACGCAGACCTCGCCCCACCGTGGGGCATCATAAGCCTGACCGACCTCGTCACAGTAGCAGTTCACTACGGCCAAACCTTCCATCCGTAAAAACCGCGCGCGCCTATACACCTACAGCTATCCATACCGCTCGCGCTAGTACGCTGATCTCGACAGAAACGAACGAGTAAGCCTAACGGATCTGGTCACGCTAGCAATACACTATGGACAACAAAGCCTATAACCCCATTCTTGTCATCTGTGAAGTTGCAAGGTTCTGGTACCTCTTCGTCTGTTCTGAAGTGCTGTTTCTTTTCGTCTGCTGGCTTGCGCGACAGGAACAAGAAAACGAGTAGACCTTTCTTTAGGGTTCTGTAAACTCTCCGTTTGGTTTATCTCCCTGTAAACTTTCGTTTGGTGGTTCTGATACTGTAAACTTATCTGTCATGGCTTGATTTTTACTGTTGTTTGAATCTAGTTCTCAGCATGTGCTTCATCTAGCGAAACTTCAGTAACTCCTGAATCTTTTTGAACTTAAGCATGCGTACTGCAACTGCGACAGAAGTGAAGAGGGTGAGAATCATCAATATGGTCTGGAATGCAACTGGAGCTGTCGAGAAGAACAGGTCTAGAAGAGACAGGAGTGCCAAGATAAACGCAATCGGGAGAGCTGCAAATAACGCCAGAGCGAATACCATTAATTTGAGGGTATCAGAAGCCGACTGATGCGCAAAGTAACAGGCTATTGTTCCAAATAGAATCATTGCTGGAATTTCGACAATGAGAAAAAAGCTTGGCGCAAGCACTATTATAGCGGTCAGTATTTTTCCAGCATTCATGAGACCCACTATGTGAAACGGCGGCACGTCCCCGACCATGAAGAACTGATAGTACAGAAGAAAAACAGCGAGCATGAAAAAGACTTCTGCAATTCCACCGACAACCCACACTTTTTCTTGCCTTGTTAAATCACTGAATCTTCTGCGACCTTCACTCATAATTTCACCTTACGGAACCCAAGTATATTAGCGCACTCATTGTTCAGTTAAGCGACAAGTAACCAGATAGTGTAAACTTATCTGTCATGGTTTAGCATTTTAGATTTTTCTTTTGCGAGCCCACATGAGTTATCGGAAAAAACGGTCTAAGCCTTGACTTGTCGTTAGAAAACAAGGCAACAAACCTGTCAAAGTCGTAGCTGGAAAGCGTTTTCGCTTGAAAAAGCGAGCCCAAAAAGAAGCGAATAGTCTAAACAAAAATTACAAGGGTAGCGGAATCAGGTTTGTCGTAAGGAAAGAGGGCGGGAATAGGAAGCGTTGGTGGTCATAGTAGACAGCTAGTCTTTGTGGATGCTTGCGTTTTGTATCAAAGTTTTCCACTTATTTTCTCCTTCCACTTTTATTCCGCAAGCCTCACTAGGAGTCTTACCTTCGAGTCCTTCGTGAGCCCTGATATAGTTGTGAAAAAGCTGATACCCTGCAAGAATCGGTGTTTCTTTCGTCTTTAAGCCTCTCATGGTTTTCTCTCGGTCTCGGATTTCTCCGTTCATGCGTTCCATTTTGTTATTGTTCCTGTCACCTTGAAGCCTAATGTGCCGCGTGTGTTGAGCTTGAGGAAAAACGTCCATGCATCCAGCAGAGTAGGTCATGAGTCCGTCAGTTATGAGATTCTTGGGTTGTTTTCCCATCAGGTATTTAGCTTTGGAGAATAATGCTCGTACATCGTGTCTGTCTTTTGTTTCTGCTACTTCTTGAGCAATCCAGAACCGTGTTTCATCATCCATTAGGGCAAAGAGGTATTTTGTGTCTCCCTTTATTTTCACCCATAATTCGTCTGCTCTCCATGTGTTGCTTACGTTTGGAACAATGTTTTCAACGTAGTCTTGCATCAGCTTGACGTACTTCTTAATCCACATAAAAACGGTTTTATGACAGACTTCTACGCCTAATAGTTTTAGCGATTTCTGAGTGTTCCTCAACGACTCTCCTGAGAAGTACAACTGCATAGCGGAAGTGATTGCTTGAGGGTTATGCTTCATTCGTTCAAAACCGATATTGATAGTAAAGTAATGATGACAGTCTCGGCAATAGAACTTCTGGATAGCTCCAGCCTTGTTCTTTCGTATTCCATCTTTCTTTAAATTGACAGAACCGCAATATTGACAGTTCTGAACATTCACTTCTTGGATAACTCGGTTAATTTGAACTTCTTTTCTTATTTGGCTTGAAAATTCAACCGCAAAAATATGCTTACATTTCACATGGCGATACTTGTTGTCTGGACACTCGCAAACCCATTCACCGCAAACCTTGGTAACGCAATATTCACCATTTCCAGACTGAGATTTCACGGTGTAAGCTAATTCGTCAACTCTCTGTATTTGGTTGGAGAGTTTTGCGATTGCTTCTCCGCGTTCTTCTCTTGTTGTTATGGTTGCCATGTTACTACACCACTACTTTGTAGTATATGCAATAACTACTATAAAAGCGTTACTACAAAAGTTATATATACTATAAACACAACATTAGCTATAGGTGCAAGATGTATGCCAATAGAAGAAAAGAAGCAATTGGTAACTTCCTTAAGGATCAACCCAGAAATCTGGAAACAAGCCAAAGTGGAAGCAATACAACATGACATAACCTTGACTCAATTAGTGGAAGAGGCGATAAACTGTTGGATAAAGGAAAAGACGAAGAAAAAGTGAAAGACGACAAGGAAGAAGTGATAAAGCGTCTCTTTGGTAAAGACAACCCGACAATTGATGAAGTACGCGCATTCTCAAGAAACTTGTGCCAAAACACGATACAAACATTTGATGATGCGCTTAAATCTAGATGGATTAGGAAGGACAAGAGGGCAAATCTGACAATGTTTAGAGCTATCTTACAAATGCAGGCAACTGACAGCGACATCATTTACCAGATACTAGATCAAATAGATGAGTTAAGAAAGACCGTTATTTATCTTGGGAAAAAGGCAGAATCAACTCAAGGAAAAACACAAGAACTCACAGAAGCACTATCTAAACTGAAGCATTCTACCGAAACAACACTTGCGGCCTCTTATGCGGTTGTCCAACGCTTAGACCAATTAATGAAAAGTGACGATGCCAATAACCAACAGAACAAACCTCAAAAAAGTAAAGATACCAGTGGAGATTACCGTGTCTGACCTAACACCAACAATTCAAGCTCTCCAAGAACTTCAAAAAATGCATCAGCTTAATTTAGAGTTAATGGAGCAACTAAGCGTTTTTGCAGAATGGGTAATAAACAATCATGTGAGTATCCCGAACAAAGACAAACTCGAATCTCTGCTTCATAAGACACAAGCATTGATGAATGAACTCTATTCCACTCATTCAACAAAAATTTTACAGTATCAAAAGCTAGCAGACGAAAAGAAACACCTATTCAGAACAGACGAAGAGGAACCAGTACCAGTTGCAAGACCCTAACCATAATTAGGTAGTTACTCTTAAATGAGCGGACAGCCCGCTTCAAGTAGGCAGGCATTGTTTGCATGGCAATAATTGAAGCGAAAAATCTAACGTATACCTATCCGGGCGGGACGAAGCAATCAATCAGTGACGTTTCCTTGCGGATGGAGAAGGGTGAATTCGTCCTAGTCACAGGCCCAAGCGGATGCGGAAAAACAACTCTCTGCCGATGTTTCAACGGGTTGATTCCCCATTTTTATCAGGGTGAAATGAAGGGTGAACTAACTGTCGCGGGGCTGAAGGTCAGCGAACACCCAACATACGAGCTGGCGCAACATGTGGGCCTAGTTTTTCAAAATCCAGAGAATCAGCTTTTCGCTTTATCTGTTGAAAAAGACGTTGCGTTCGGGCTTGAAAACTTGGGAGTTTCAAGAGAAGAGATGCGTAAAAGTGTTGACTGGGCACTCCAGCTTACTAGTATCGACGATCTGAGGGAAAGAGCGCCTCATGAACTCTCGGGTGGACAACAGCAACGCGTGGCCATAGCCTCAGTCCTGGCGATGAAGCCGCAAGTGATTGTTCTGGATGAACCGACTTCTTTCCTTGACCCACTGACGGCAAGAAGAATATTCGAAGTGATTCACGATTTGAACCGAAACCTCGGAATCACTGTCGTACTCGTCGAGCACAGGCTCGATTTGACAGCCAAGTACGCGGATCACATAATCGTGATGGATCAAGGAAAGGTTCTCTTGGACGGCGATCCTCACGAGATTTTGAGATCTGAAGAAGCCCGCCTCGTCGGCGTCGGAATTCCAAAGGCAACGAGGCTTTACCAGATGCTCCTGAAGGACGGAGCAAAACTCCGCAACATTGTTCCCCTGTCTTCCGACGAAATGGCAGACTTGCTTAAGGAGGCTTTAGAAGGCCGATGATAGAGGTCAAAGACGTCTATTTCAAGTATCCAAACGACGTGGAAGCGCTGAAGGGAATACGCTTGACCGTCAAAGAAGGCGAGTTCGTAGCCATAATGGGGCAGAATGGAGCTGGAAAGACAACACTGGTAAAACATTTCAACGGCCTGCTCAAGCCAACCGCAGGACAAGTGTTCGTAGACGGAGTCAACACGACAAAGGCCAGTGTGGCAACCCTTTCCAGAAACGTTGGGTTCGTCTTTCAAAACCCCGACAATCAACTGTTCAGCGAAACAGTAGAGGAAGAAATAGCGTTTGCCCTGAAAAACTTCAATTTCAGTGAGGAAATAATAGAAAAAAGAATAACCTGGGCCCTGAACCTCTTGGGGTTAACTCAGTACAGAAAGACATCTCCATTCTTGCTCAGCGGAGGAGAAAGAAAGCGTGTGGCCTTGGCTTCAGTGCTGGCGTGGGATCCGGCGATGCTGATACTGGACGAACCGACCATAGGACAAGATTATGAACAAAAAGAAAAACTCCGACAGTTCATCGTGCAGATGAATACTCAGAAAAAAACCGTCATCATCGTAACGCACGACGTCGAGTTCGTGGCTGAATGCAACCCAAGAGTTATGTTGATGCGTGAAGGAAAAATCATCGCCGACGGCGAGGCAAGAACGATCCTCACAGACCAGGACACTCTGGCGCAGGCATCGATTGTGCCCCCACAGATAGCCCAGATATTCCTGCAGCTCCACGACCTGAAAGTTCGCGAGGACATCATCGACATCTACGAGGCGCAGAAAATCCTGCTAGAGATGCTGGAGAAACGCGACAAATGAGTGTTTTCCAAGGACTCAAGTTTCGCAAAGTCTACTCGCCCATACACAACCTAGATCCGAGGATAAAGTTCGTTTATGTGTGTGTGATATTTGGGGTTGCAATCATCTTCGGGGAACTTCTGCCCTTGATAGCGCTTTTCCTCTTCCAAATTCCGTTTGTCCTTTTGGCCGGCGTCAAACGTGAATGGCTTCGTTCAATGCGCGGGGCAGCATTTCTCGCTACTATAATCTTCCTGACGAATTTGGTCTTCAACTTTTTCGGCAACGGCTACACCCTCACACCTAGAGTGCTGGAAACGGCTGCAGCTTTGACCCTGCGCTTCGTCGTACTCGTGGAATCGTTCTCCATTTTCTTTCTCACAACTTCGCCAGATCACTTGGGTCTCGCCATGGAACAGACACGAGTGCCATACGAGTTCGTTTTTGCCTTCACGACAGCAGTTCGTTTTGTCCCAGTCTTGGCAGAGGAAGCTGAAACAATCATGGACGCCCAAAAGGCAAGGGGATTGGAACTTGAAAAAGGAAACTTCCTGAAAAGGATCAGAAACTACATTCCAATTCTTATCCCATTGATTGTGAGCGCGATTCGCAGAAGCCTAGAACTAGCTGAAGCCATGGAGTCACGTGCTTGGGGAGCCACAAAAAAACGCACCAACCTGTACGTGCTGAGGATGCACAGAGGCGATGCCGTCATGATGGCCGTCACACTCGGAGTGCTGGCCTCAGCGATTTACGTTCGATTATTCGTTCCCATTCCCTCATTAAGCAGCTTCTTAGCACGTTTTTTCTGAACCACAAGCTTTTAAATTGGACGCTCACGTAAAGCGTCCGTCGTGGAAATCTAAGCGGTTGAAATGGCTGAACGCCGCGGCAGACGAAATTGTTGAGTGCATAAAGAGTTCCATCAAAGCACTCGACATGGAACAAGTCGAACGACTCATCAAACTCACGCTTGAAGCGAAAGAAAAGAAGATATTCACTGTCGGAATGGGAAGTAGCGGGTACGTCGCCAGAGCCTTTGCTTTGCGCCTGATGAATCTAGGCTTCAACGTTTACTTCTTGGGCGAAACCATAACCCCCGCAGCAGGAAAAGGAGACCTACTTATAGCCATCTCGGGCACGGGAATCACAAAGATGGTGCTGACCGCGAGCACGGCCGCTAAGGAAATCGGCTCCAATGTCGTGGCAATCACCTCTTTCCCAGAATCTGCTCTGGGACGGCTCGCAGACTTCGTAGTCACGGTTAAGGGAAGGACAAAAGCGGGTATGCCTGTAGAAAAAGACTACTTGGCTAGGCAAATTATCGGCGAACGCGAACCACTTACTCCGCTTGGGAGCATCTTCGAGAACAGCTGCATGGTTTTTCTGGACAGTTTAGTTGTCGAACTAATGCATCGAATGGGACGAACTGAAGCAGACTTGAAGCGCAGACATGCAACAATAGAATAGGACAACGAGGATGGCAAAATCGCCTGAGAGAAGCAGCATTGACCCTTAAAGGATGTTGGAGGTTGGTTTTTTCTAGGTTTCGCTTGCGTTAAGTGTGCTAATGATTGGTTATGCATATGGCTTATTAAGACTCGCTACACAATATATATCAAAAGTCACCATCCGGTCTAAACCCGACAGGGTAGTTCTAAAGATGAAAGAATCAGCATCAAAAGTCTCTACTGAAGAAAAAACAACGGTAGAAATCACGCTAAAAGAGGAGACTAAGAGACCTACTGCTTTCAGAGAAGCCTACCCTATACAGGAACCTTACGTCTATGCGGCCATAATCAAAGACCCAGATACCCAGAAAATCCGCTACGAGGTCATAGAACCGACTCTTCAGAAAGAGGAAGAGGAGCAATTAAGAGAAGTGAAGGCTTTCCTGATTGAGGAAGTTGACGTAAACTTCAGGGAAATTGAGACTAAGGAGAAAGCAGAAAACTATCTGAGAGAACAGACGAAGAAAACAATTAGAAAACACCGAATAAAGGTTCCGCCGGAAGCCATTGACAAACTCACGTACTACGTAATAAGAGACTTCATAGGCTACGGAAGAATAGATCCGCTGATGAAAGATCACCTCATCGAAGACATATCCGCCGATGGAGTGAACATTCCAATCTACGTCTGGCACAGAATGTACGAGTCTTTGCCCACGAACGTGATATTCAAAGAAGAGGCGGAACTTGACTCCTTTACAATACGCATGGCGTATCTGTCTGGGAAAAACATTTCAATAGCATCTCCGATTCTGGATGCATCACTTCCGGATGGAAGTCGTGTTCAGCTCACTTATGGAAATGAAATCACGCGCAGAGGTTCAACCTTCACGATTCGACGTTTTAGGGTTGACCCGTTGACTATCTCCGATTTGATTGCATTCAAAACCATTTCTTCAGAATTGGCCGCGTACTTGTGGTATGTCGTGGAGAACCGGGCGTCAGTGTTAGTAGCCGGGGGTGTAGCCTCTGGAAAAACGACGATGCTGAACTGTTTGTCGATGTTCATAAAGCCCGAGATGAAAGTAGTCAGTGTAGAAGACACTCAAGAGCTTAACCTGCCGCATGAAAACTGGATACCTTCGGTCGTGCGGCTGGGCTTCGGTCATGAAGACAAGAAGGGGGGAGCAATAACGCTCTTCGATCTGTTGAAAGCCGCAGTGAGACAGAGGCCTGACTACATCATCGTTGGTGAGGTCCGCGGTGAAGAAGCCTATACGCTGTTCCAGGCCATGGCAACAGGCCACTTGGGAATGTGCACGATGCACGCAGAATCGGTTGAGGCTGCTATAAATCGATTGGAATCCGCGCCGATGAATATTCCGAAGCCGCTTATAGCGATGACAAACGTGATAATGGTCATGGCACGAACGGAAATTGACGGCAAACCCGCGAGGAGGGTAAACAACGCAACAGAGGTTCTGGGACTTGATCCAAGGTCAAGAGACATAGCAACTGACGAGGTTTTCCACTGGAACCCAAAATTCGACAGATTCTCCTGCTCAAACCATAGCCTCCTCTTGGAGAAACAGATGAAGAAATTGGAAATCGATGAGGAGGCAGTAAAACGCGAGCTAAATCGAAGACAGACGGTTTTGGACTGGATGACTGGGAAAGGCATCCGTCGATACACAGAAGTTGCAACCGTGATTCGCGAATACTACGCCAATCCAGATAGGATTTTCCAAAAAGCTAGGGTCGGACTGAAGTGAAAAACGGCAAACCTCTCGAAAAAATCAGAGCATTCTATACCCGTCTAGGAACAAGACTCAAACTCTCTTTCAGGAAGTCAACCAAGGCCAAACTCGAAGTGTCCCAGAAGAAGCTCAGGTTGTCGTTGGAAAGTCCACAATCCATAGCTTACAACCTCATCGGAAACAGAACGGCATGGGTTCTACCTCTGTTCAAAGATTTGGACGTGAAATTGCACAAGTCAGGGCTTAAAGTCAACTTCAAGGCGTATGTCAGTCTGACAATTTTCGCTACGGCATTGGTTTGCGCTGCTACCTTGGCGCTGATACCCTGCCTGTTATTTCTAGTTTTCAATTTGCCACTCTTACCAGCGGTCTTGTTTGGTGTTGGTGGAAGCCTCTTCGCTATTGCGTTTTCGACTCTAGCATTCTACGTTTATCCGATTTATCGCGCAGACACACTCAAAAGAGAGTTGGAAGACGAGTTGCCGTTCACGACAGGTTACATGGCGATCCTGGCGAGTGCCGGCGTTTCTCCAGAAAAGATGTTCTACTCTCTGTCAAATCTTAATGTTCCGCTAGCTGTGACCGCTGAGGCAAAGGATATTATAAGGGACGTAAACCTTTTCGGTTCGGACATAATTTCCGCTCTTGAAGAAACGTCGAAGCGGACTCCTTCTCAGAGATTCCGTGAAACGATAGAAGGGCTCATCACAACAATCCATTCGGGAGGCAACTTGGCGGCTTATCTTCGAGAAAAATCCAAGGAATACATGAGGCTGAAGAGAATAAGCCTGAAGAAGTATTCAGACAATCTGTCGATGTTGTCAGAGGTTTACGTGACCCTGCTGTTGACGGGTCCACTATTCTTGGTGATAATGCTTGTCGTCATGGCGATGCTTGGCGGAGGGGGTTTTGGTATACTAAGCCCGGATCTCATGTTAGAATTGCTCACATACGTAGGAATCCCCTTGGGCGCCATAGCCTTCCTGGTAATATTGGACACGGTGTCGCCTAAATGGTGATGGAATGCCAAGAATCGATGAAAGGCTGAAGAAGACCACGTGGATCGTCTCAATCATGCTAGCAGGGGCCATAATGTCTTATGGGCTTCTCAGGTTTTGGTCGACAGACACGTTCGACGACTTCGTGTTCTTCGCGGTAGTAGTGTCTGTTTTTCCGTTGTCAATGTTGAACTATTTAGATTATAAGTGGAGGAAAGCCATTGATGAACACTTGCCTGATCTCTTCAGAAGCATTGTGCAGGCTCAAGAGACGGGAATGACTCTGCCTCAAGCCATAGAACAGGCGTCCAAGAGAAACTACGGGCCTCTCACCGAAGAACTGAAGAAGATGACGGCGCAGATTTCTTGGGGAATGAGCTTTGAAGAGAGTCTCTTGAGTTTGGGGAAGCGAGTGAACACCGTGTTGATGCAAAGGACCGTGCCCATGATTATCGAGGCAAGCCGGTCAGGAGGACGAGTTGAAAAGGTGTTTGATCCAATGGGGAAGTTCATACAGACGACACTCCTTCTTGACAAGGAACGCCGAACTCAATCGAGACCGTACATTGCAATAATCTATGTGGCCTTCTTCGTTTTTCTTTTCACCATAGTGCTACTTTTCCGATCGTTTTTTGCAAACATGCAGGGTCTGTCGATGTTTGCAACTGCGGGGATGCCGCCGAGTACACTTGAGCGAATATTTTCTCACATGACTTCAATTCAGGCTTTCTTTGGGGGTCTCGTGGCGGGAAAAATGGGAGATGGTACGATAGGAGCCGGATTGAAGCACAGCCTGATCCTAATGGTGTGCGGTTATGTAGCCCTGAAACTCTTCCTTTGAGGTGACAAAATGGTCAGAAAGTTCAAGAAATTCGTCCGTGATAAGAGGGCCATAACTCCAGTTCTCAGCAACCTGCTGCTGACTGTCGTGGCCGTCGCGGCCATGGCACTTGCCACTACAACCACCTACGTCATAACGACCAACCTTCGAGAAACAATGGGCGAGCGTGTCATCATAGAAGACTTGTGGTTCAACAATTCGACGGGAAACATTGATGTCTACCTTCGAAATGTCGGCCAAGCTGTCATCCAAATCTCTAATGTATACGTGAACCACACTTCCCAGTATTTTCCAACACCTTTCAGACTCGAAATAGGACAGCACAAGTGGCTCAACATTTCAGATACCTGGGTTTCAGGCAGCATATACTACGTAGATATTGTCACGACGAGAGGAACGCATGTTGGAGAATACTTCACAGCGCCATAAGTGCCCACATGTGTCATGTTTGCAAGGTAGCAGACGCTTCAACGACATTGAAATTGTTGCGGAATAAGAAATGCAAAAGTGCCTGCCGTCCGACTGGCATGACCGCCTCGTCTCTCACTTTGTTTTTGTGATTTTTTCCTTCAAACTATCTATTGCTTCTTTTTGGTTCTTACCTTCAATTGCCTGAATATTGTACAATTCTGCCATTTTCTTTGCGTTGTCATTTAGCTTGGGAATTGCAATGAGATAGGCCGCGTTGGGCGATACATCAAATATCTTTGCGAACAGTGCGATTACGGGCTGCTCTGACACGACGTTGTCGGTTGACGTGGCCAGATCAATCACTGTTACGCTTTTTGTGTTTTCTTTTCTTGAGGCAACTATGTCGAACATGTGATTCGCCCCTGACTTCCCCTTCAAGTACGCAGGGCTCTTAACTTCAAACCCGTTTTCTGCAAAGAACTCGCTTATGGGTGGAATCAAAACCCAGCCTTCAGCGGCTTCTCTTCTGGCTTCTTCTTTGAGAGCATATCTGTAAACGTCTTTGATTGCTGCGTCCTCAAATGTGAATTCTTTGTGGCAGTCTCTGCAGAATAGTTTGACCACAGGGATGTCGAAGCTCTTGCTGCAGTCCTTGCAGGTGCACCATGTTCCGGCCCGTCTGTAATCAACGTCGGGTTTTCTCAGTTCATCGTGGCATTTCTGGCAGATGAGCTTGTCACCTTTGTGGAAGTTTTCTTCCACGTCCATGTACCCGCATTTGACGTGTTCGATCAAGGAACTCTTTTTTATGTTGAATGATTTGCAGTATGGGCAGCAATAGTGTATAGAAATGCCTGCGGAATTGCATTTAGGGCAAAAGATGACTTCGTCATGAAGCTCTCTTGTCAGTATTCCCGCTTCGTAGAGTTTGTCCAAGAATGCTTCAGCCTTTGAGGGGTCTCCCACGATGGTTTCAACGGTTTCGTATCGATATCCGCGTTTGGGGGCGTAGACGGGCTCAATTTCGTTGAGTTCACCGCTTAAGAATTTGCTCAAAAACACTTGCGTGTTTCGATCTTTGTAGAGTTCTAGCCGTTCTGCTTTGCCCGTCGTTTCATTTCACTCCAGGACCAACATGGTTCTGATCGTTCGAAGATCTCTTAACACTTCCTCTTCAAACCGTTTAAACATTTCCAGAGAACCAGTTTATTTCTGCCCGTGCGTGTCCTCATTCCTTCGTTGAATTCCCGCTGGCTTTCTCATCGGGATTGCTTTAATGGGCTTCGTGGCTTCTTTTGATGCTGCGAAAAGAATTAGGGTCGCACGGAAGTCTTCAACGTTACCCTTTTTAATGAGAACCTTAATATTTCCAGCACATATTCAAATTAACAGCAGCAAAACTCACGGTGAAATGTTTGACGTCTCAATCCGCCCCAAGACATACGGTGATTCACTGGAACACGTTGAAGGGTTCAATTGCAGTAATCGTATTCTTGGCTGTGGCAGTGTTAGCTGAAATTCTCGTGGTTTTGTATGCCATGGATTTGGGCGTCAAAGACGTAGGTGAATTGACAACCAGCTGGCCAGTGACGATCACCATCAGTCCATTGTTTCACCTGGTTCCAATTGCTGTTATTATTACGCTTTCGTTCGCCTGGATCTACCTGACAAAGAAGCTTTCAGTGAGACCGGTACAGCCGATAGGAAGAGCTGCGATGAGGCAACCAACTTCCAAAAAAAGTCAACCTGCGAAGAGTTCGGTTGAAAAGACAGAGCCAACTCCGCCAAGGGTCAAAGGTTTTTCCTACATCTGGCAAAAAATATACTCTGCCAGAGCAACTATCAAGAGCGCCTTAATCATATTCCTAGCTTTTGCGATTCTGGTGCTTGTAGTATCGCAGCTGGCCTATCCAGGAGTTATCTATCAGACCATTACGAGTTCGTACCAAAGCCATTCTTCAGTGTATGACTTTGTGGTATCAGTCGCCAATTCTTTAAGTGGCTTTGCCCGCGCCGTATCACCCATCGGTTGGATCGCTACAGCAATACACAATGGCCTTGTAGCAATCTCTCCTGGCGTTAGGGCCGTCGGTTTGGCCTTCGGCAGTTTGATCGCGCCGTTGGCGAACCTGGATCATGCTGGTAAGTACTTGGCCTTCCAGAATGCTGCAGCTTGGATTTCAGTTCTTCTGGTTCTTTTGTACGGGCAGTATGCGCGTAGAAGCTATCGGTACAGGAAGAAGTAGAAGAATAAAGGGATTTCAATGGCTGACCACCCCAGGTTCGGTCCGGCTGGGGTTCCTCCATCATTCAGATTCATGAAGGCGGCCTTGGCAGATGTCCCGAGACTTTTGCAGGAAGAGGGTCTTGACGCCTTTGAATATGAGGCTGTGCGTTGGGGGAAGAAACCGCAAATAAAGAAAGAGGACGCCGAGGAGCTAGGCTTGGCGGCCAAAGAAAACGATGTGTGGCTCAGCCTGCACGGTTCATATTTCATAAACTTTTGTGGCACTAAGCAAATTGTTGAAGCAAGCAAGCAACGACTCATCGCATGCGTCACCGCGGCCAAATGGATGAACGCTTATGTCGTCGTTTTTCATCCAGGATTCTACGGTGAAAACTCTGCCAAACAAGCCTTCGATATGTGCCTTAAGGCTTTGCAGGAGACAGTTGAAACCATCCAGTCGCTAGGAATCCGTGACGTTAAGATTGGTCCCGAAACGATGGGTCGGCTTTTTCAACTTGGAAGTTTGGATGAGGTAATGAGACTGTGCGAGATGGTTGAACAAACGCAGTTGGTGATTGATTGGTCGCATTTGCACGCTAGAGACCAGGGACGGTTTCGCACGGTTGATGATTTTAGGCGGGTTGTGGAAAAAGTGGAAATCAGGCTTGGAACAGAAGTGGTTGAGAACATGCACTGCCACTTTACGAAAATCGAATTTACCAGCAAAGGCGAGAAACGTCACCACACGCTGGAGGAAACGCGTTATGGGCCGGAATTTGAGATGCTGGCGAAGGTCATATCTGAATTCAGGCTGAAACCCGTTATCATTAGCGAAAGCCCAATCCTAGACATAGACGCGTCAAAAATGCGTGACATACTCCAAAAGGATTGGAGTAAGAGCTGAATTAACGAGCTCGTTGCGATACGTTTTTCTATCAAATCCTCCAGTGCTGTCTAGGGGTACATGTCTTGGTGCGACTCAAAGGTTTCCAGAAACTAACGTCAGTCGATAATGCTTTGGAGAAGTTTTTTGCAGCCGTCGAGTTCAAGCAGCCAAAAACACTTGCTGTTCCACTAAATTGCGCTTTGAACCGTGTTCTAGGCGAAAATGTCGTCGCAAAAGTGGACGTGCCAAGATTTAACAGGTCGGCAGTTGACGGGTATGCTGTTAACGCTGGACAAACCGTCGGAGCAACGCAGTTCAAACCCAAGGTCTTCCAACTCACCAACACTAGTCGAACAGACGTCGGAAGGGCAAAGCAGGTCTGGACGGGAAACCCGATTCCTGAAGGTGCAGACGCGGTGGTCATGCTCGAAGACACCAAGCCAGTAAAAGACAGAGTCGATGTTTGGAGTCAAGTAACGCCCGGCGAGAATGTTTCCAAAAAGGGCGAGGACATTCGAAAAGGAGATGTTGCAGCAGAGGTCGGGACTCGTTTGAAGCCGCAGCATCTGGGGCTAATAGCTGCTTTAGGGATGAGCAAAGTCAAAGTGTTTGATAAGCCCAAAATCGCCGTTCTAGCCACTGGAAACGAACTCGTAGAGTTAGGGAACAGACTTGAAGGAAGCCAGATTTTCGATACAAACAAGCTTGTCCTCTCCGCTCTGTGCAGCGACTTGGGCGCAGAACCTTTGGATATGGGCATCGCAAGGGACGATGTTGATGAGATTTCTGAAAGGCTGAGAATCGGACTCGAAAAGTCAGACGTAATAATAACTTCCGGGGGGACAAGTGTCGGAGGGTCAGACTTCGTTCCAGACGCTGTCAACAGGGTTGCAAAACCAGGCGTGATTGTTCATGGTGTGGCTATGCGTCCGGCTATGCCCACGGCTCTCGCTGCAGCCAACGGGAAGCCGATATTGATTCTTCCCGGCAACCCGGTTGCGGCGATAATAGGGTTTGAAGTGTTCGCAAGACCCTTAATATGCAGAATGCTTGGGATGAAACGAGTAGAACCTAGACTCACGGTGGAAGCCAAGATGACCAGAGGAATTGCTACAGCTCTTGGGAGAAGGAATTTTGTTCGGGTGCGCGTTTTCCGACATGATGATGAGCTACTTGCGGAGCCTATCAGCGCTCGGGGCTCAGGCATGATATCAACGATGACAAAAGCTAACGGCTTCGTTATCGTTCCTGAAAACCGAGAAGGCCTAGAGGAAAAAGAGCCGGTTTCAGTCCAATTGTTCGACATCGTGGAAGGCTGAGGAGAAATGTTCAGGAAACTGTTGACTTTTGATGAAGCGAAAAAGGTTATCGAAAGCCAGTTTAAGGCCAAGCCATTAGGCGTCGAAGAGATTTCTCTCCTAGGCTCCAGCAGTCGCGTTCTTGCCGAAAACATAACTGCCGACATGGACATTCCTCCTTTCAATAGATCCACGGTTGATGGATACGCTGTCAGAGCAGAAGATACGTTTGGCGCGGAGGAGAACAGGCCAGTTGTGCTACACGTTTCTGGGACGGTGAACATTGGAGAACTTCCCGAGACGACTGTCAGAAAAGGCGAAGCCGCTGAAATTGTGACTGGGGCACCCATACCGGAGGGTGCAGACGCGGTTGTCATGATGGAATACACAAGTCGGAAGGGTGATGAGGTTACGGTTTTTAGCGCTGCGGCAAAGAACGAGAACATCATGAAAGCTGGCTCCGATATCAAGAAAGGCGAAACCGTCCTTAGGAAGGGGCAACTGTTGGGTTCAAGGGAAATCGGTGTCTTGGCGGCGCTGGGGAAGGCGGAGACTGGAGTCTACACAGTTCCTCGAATCGCTATTCTTTCAACGGGGCCTGAGATAACTGAACCTGGCAGGAAATTACCCCCTGGGAAGATTTACGACATAAACGCATATACCCTCTGCGCGGCGGTGCTCGAAAGCGGAGGAAACCCGGTCTACTTAGGAGTCGTTCCAGACGGGGCGGACGAACTCCACGAAGCCCTAGTGCGTGCGCTTGCTTGCTCGGACATGGTTGTGACTTCGGGAGGAGTCTCTGTAGGTCCAAAGGACATTATGCCCAAAACGGTAAATGCACTTGGAAAGCCGGGCATAATTGTCGGTGGGATTGCACTCAAACCTGGCAAACCCACAACAGTGGCTTCTGTTGCTGGAAAACCAGTTTTCTCCCTTCCTGGCCATCCAACGTCAGCCCTGCTGACTTTCCTGTTATTCGCGCGTCCACTAATTCAGGCCATGAGCGGAAGAAAGAATGAGAAGCCATCGGAAGTGAAGGCTCTTGCATCGATGAGAATGTTCCCAGCAAAAGGGCGCAGAACCTTCATCATGGTGACGCTAAAACACAAAAAACCAGGAGGACTCATCGCTGAGCCCGTACCGACAGCGTTATCTGGAGCTATAACAACACTCGCAAGGGCTGACGGGTTTGTGGAAATTGCTGAGGATGTTCAGTTCGTCGATGCCGGCGAACCAGTCACTGTGAAACTTTTCAGAAATGAAAGCAGTCTGCGAGACAACTAGCCGGCTATCCAGAGGAAACTTTTTTCTAACTGGACCTTCGGTGACCAGTTTAACTAGCTTTCGAACACTTTTCTTTTCGCCAATGCGTAGATGGTGAAAACCCACGTTAGAACAAGGTAACCTATCGAGCTTAGGCCGAGAAGAGCGTCTATTTGCAGAATATTGTAAATCATTACGGCTGAAAACGTCGTTGCAACAAAAAACAAAATCATCACAAACCAGATGGCCCAAACTCTCTTTCTGAACACTCCATAAGCGGTTATCAAGCTGAATATGCCGATTATCGCTAAGTATGGGGCAAAACTAGCCATCGGCAGCAAAACAAAGAAGATTATTCCGACAATTGCGTAGAAAACGGATGTCGCAAACATACCCTTGCTTTCAATCTTCAGCTTTGATCCAATCGACACTTTTTTCATTCCCCTTTAAGCATAATGCATTCACGGTATCGTTAATAAGTTTAATGTTCCACTATCCCATTTAAAGGCACATTGTTGTCGATCGTATGCGCACGCCATATTGGTGATATTACTGAAAGCCCTCCTTGTTTTAACGCTTTGTTGTCCCAAAATTTTATTAATTGAACTAACATATGATTGTTAGGCATGCGGTTTGGGTTTTTTGTCTGTTATTGAGGAATTTCTCAAGCGGAGTGACGAGTTTTTCAAGAATCTGATCGAGGAAAAGGATCTGACCACTTATTTTGTTGATTCTAATTTAGCAATCTTGGTGCTTTCGGCAGTTTATGGGGCGACTATGGGAACTTATGCTGGCGGATTGTCGATTCTTTTCAGCGCAATCAAGGTCCCGGTGCTTCTGCTCATTTCTCTTTACTTGACTATCCCAAGCTACTATGTGCTCTATTCGCTTCTGGGCGGAAAACGAACTCTGCGTCAAACTGCTATGCTCTTGTTGTTCAGTTTCACTGTGATGGCAACGGTTCTGATAGCTCTCGTTCCTATAAATCTGTTCTTTGTGATTACGACCACGAAATCTTCCGATACATATGCGTTTATGGTTCTTCTGAACATAGCAATCTTTACTCTTGGTGGTTTCTTTGCACTCACCAATTTTGTTAAAGGCGCCAAAGTGTTGTATAGAGAGCCTTCCGAGAACTGGAAACCCGCATTCCTGCTTGGAAGCTTAATCCTTATGATTGTTGGAACCCAGTTGGCATGGGTCTTACGGCCGTACTTTGATTACTATCCAGGATTCATACGGCCACTGGAGAGTAACTTCTACACTGCAATGGTGCAATTGGCTTCACAATTCATAGGCAAAACTGGAGTTTATCTTATCGTCTCTGTGCTCGTCATCATCATTGTTTTACTGTTCTTCTCTGCTCTTAGACCCATCAGAAAAGAGGGAAAAAATAGAACTTTACCCATACCACCACCACTTTCCACGTGAGGGAAACAGTGCGCGCTATTCTGGACAAAGTTTGATCTTCTTAGGCATTCAGATATCATCTTTAGTCTTCATACGATGGCGTTTATCCGCTTCTGTTCCACACAACCAAAAGAGGGGTGTGCCTATTAGAAATATTGCCGCCGAAAGCCCTATGCCGAATAAGAAATCCGACAATTGCATCAGTTGCATTTTTAAGGGATAGTAAAACAAAGAAACTGCAATGACCATTACTATGAATTGAAACGCACATAATGCTGAAAGCCACTTCCACATATTCATGCCTGCCGTTCATCTCCGCAAACATATGAATCGTATTTGTTGGTGCGGCTTAATATGTGCGCGCGCTTGCCCTCGGAACCAATTCATCGTTTTGGATACGCAGTGCGAATACACTATAAGCCGCGAAGAACCTATTATCAGAAATGCAACCTAATCAGCAGAGGAGCCAAATCAATCCTGGTATCCGCGTAAGAATCGTCTTGAAGCAGGACCAACGCAACGGCAAATTAACTGAGGGCATCGTCAAGAATATCCTCACCAACAGCTCAACTCACCCCCACGGAATCAAGGTACGACTGACAGACGGCAAAGTCGGCAGAGTACAATCAATAATAAAATAGTAGCACGCCTTGACTTGTTAGATATGCATATAATCTATCTTCCTTTCTTCTTTCTATGGCTGATGGTATGGTACGGGTTAGTGTGGAAGGAATTAAGAACGGCCTTTACGCCAACACGGTGGCCCAGACAAAAACGTTCGACATGAACACAGAAGCCGCCATGTTTCCAGACGAATTCTACAGCTTCGTCAAAGACTTGCAGGAACAACTAGCAGAAGGAAAAATAGACAGGATACTCATACAAAGACGGCCCTAATCCTCTTTAGCGCGCGCTTGAGCTTAATGCTTTTTCAGTACCACTAATAGCGCGCGCGCTGGGATCTCCTATTATTTTCTTTAATCTCAATTACAGAGTGACATCGTGGACAGTGTCCAGGTACTCCCTCACTCTTGAATTCTAGACTACATGATGGACATCTGTAGTTTTTACTTCTGTTGTATCTTCTCTCGCTCATCTTTTCTCACCTTCTTATTCTACAAACTTAATGGTTGATTTTCCAAAATGACTTTGAGTTCCCTTAAATCCTTCAACTAGACCGAACTTATTCAACCTCTGTAATAGAAGTATCGCTTGAAGCCTAGTCAAATGGTCATCATGATATCCATAAATTAATCCATCTTCTAGCGCGCATGCGTGGAGTCCATGAGATGTTATTGATAACAGCAAACTTCTTGTAAGCAGCAATGACCTGTACCTTAGTAGCATTACTCGATTTCTGAGATGCAATGACAGCCTTAATGGAATCTGGATCGAAGATATCAGCGCCTCTCTTCACCAACATTTCCAATGACAGCGAATAATTCCTAATGGTCGTATCGCTTAACCCATCTTTCTTAAGTTGCCATGCAAAATCTATGATGGTACCCTGTGATGTTTTGGGTATTGTGTTTGTAGCTTTCAGATGCCCCTTACTAGTATTTGCAAACCCCGTTTTTATACGGATATGGAATACAAGTCAACAGCAAATGTATGGGCTTTAAATGAGTGACCTATTTGATGTGTAGAAGGTAGGTGCTTTAGGCCCTCTTTTGTTAGACGTTATGGATACATTCTTCTGAGTCTGATGTAAAACGTCGCACGCGCTTTGAGTCGTGCTAGAGCCTTCTGTACTGCATGGCTTAAACTGAAAAAAGAGAACGGGTTTAGTAGTAGTATATTATTGATACGGTTTCACCTGACCCACCAAACGTATATGTGTTGCCGATTCTGATTTCAATGTTTGAAGAGGGCAAGACTGGAAAAACTGCTGTTCCGCGACCACTGACAGTTATCTGGGAATCATATTGATAATTATAAAATGTGCCATAGTCGAATAGCGTACCATCCACGATACCAACGGGGACAGAAGCATTGTAGATTACTCGGACGTATACGTTACCAAGGGTTACCAAGGAGACTAGAACGTAACCCGAAACGTTGATGGAGAATGTCCAATCAGTGTAATTACTCGGCAGTTGATAATAGTTTTTCTCCATCACCCAAACCTCAGTTTTTCCTAGATTAAGAGTATTGGTAAGGTCAGCCACTCGTGAACTCGAATAGAAAGCCTCACTCATCGCCACACCTAATGCAGCTATCAATATGACGCAGATTATTCCAAGTGCAACAGCGACATTTCTTCTAACCATTTTCTTTTCACTCATTTTTGGACCCCTAGTTTGTCTTCTGTTTCTGTGCAGACTTAAGATTTCTGTGTTTTGCATTTCCCATGAAGCATAACCTTTGATTCTTATCTGTCATTCATAAACTATAAGTTGAATCAACTGGTACTTTATCCGTGAGAACATGACAGTCTCACTCTCTGTTAAGAAAAAAAGTTAAATCTGACATTGACAGACCCTAGAGCCATAGAAATTGTTGAGGGGGTTCCAGCCACTCGAAGAGATGAGATTATTGAAAAATATATCATTCTTGGAGAGATGGTTGTCTCTCACGCATCAATAGGAACACGAAAGGAGACAATAGAGGATTTCTTTGCACCACTGAAGTCAGACATTGAGATGATAAGGGAGCAATTGAAGTTAATTATCCCAACCATAGCAACACCAGCAAAGAAAGGAGAGATTACAGTAGAAACAATCTTCCGAAGTCTTCAAGAACACTTCATGGACGACTCGTTTGAGGATGTTTCAGGAATAGGGAAGTATACTGATATTCTAGCTACCACTTCTGATACTAAGATACCCGTTATGATTGAACTTAAGGATTACAAAGGAACAGTTCCTTCTCAAGAGATTGATAAATTCTGGAGAGATATGGAGAGACGTGGAACACGTTATGGCATCTTTGTCTCTATGCGTTCTGGGATAACAAAGTGCTCAGGCTGTATTAACCTCAAGACTGAAATGAATAGAACAGCAGTCTTTGTTGTCAACAGTGAACTGAATTGGTCTGGGCATCTTTTCGCCTTCTATGTGATTAAGAAAGTAGCTGAATTAGACTCAATGAAGAAGAAAGAACTGAAAGGAGAAGAACTCGGTAAAGTCATTACTAAAATAAACAATCATTGCTTGGAACTTCAGAAAAACATAGAATCCATAGATGCAATCTCGAGAATTGCAGATAGTCTCAGAACAACCTGCAAAAACAGACTTGATGAACTGATTGCCCTAGTAAATACCTACAAGAGAACACTTAGCGGTAAGATTGACGAAATATTTGAAGAGATAAAGAAAGTAGAAACATGACCAATACTTTCTGTCCATTCCTAAGAGAGACTTGTAAGGGAAATGAATGCATGATGTTCAGAGCTGAGGAATGCCTCTGATACAAGAGGGCATAGAGAGAGGTGGATTGATTTTTCACAGAGAGGAAGCAGAAGTTCCAGACTGGATAGAGAAGAGAACATCTGAGGAGCTTGCTGTGGAAATCTTTGAGTTCACAAAGAAGGAACAAACAGAAGTAGGACTTGACTATGATTCTGCTTCTCGCCATTTCTGGGAAAGCAAGGGGGTTCAAGAATTCCTAATGCCTTTCGAAGTTCAGTCAAAGATGCAAAGAGCAGATTTCCTTGCTCAAAGGCGAGCACTACAAGAGGAAAAAGATGAGCTTCCTTCGCTGGTTGGTAAATGTGTGGATTGGGCTAGAATCAATAATCTGAAAAAAGTTGCACTTGCAGACGTGGATGCTTTCCTAATGGAGAAAGACCTTCACCTTTTGCGTGAGACAAAGAGAGCCTTGTATTCAATGGCTAATCTCAAACTGAAAACTGGAAAATAGGATTCATTGCGTTTTTCTGTTCTGCACTTTCGACATAATGTTGATAGCTAGTTAGACAATGACTAGCTTTTTCTTCCCTCTCTTTTTTCTCTTAACTAGCACACTTCAGTACATCACTTACATCTAACGGTGAAAGTTGATGCCCTAGATGCCACATTAATTCATCAAACTGCCATTGTCTGATCGGATTAATCTGTCGACTTCATTTGTGCAGCGTCATATCGTACGATAGATTAACATGAAAATGTGCAAGCTTTATTGAAGCAACTTTATCTAAAGTCTCGTCTTCTTATTGTTCTTCTTGTATGGATGACTGATGAATTGAGGTTGAACATGATCTGGCTGCGTATTTAATGACAATCCTATAATCGCTGCTTGCTCAACATGCGTTAGTCTCCATTCATGTTCATCAGCAAGATCTTGAGCTAATTCCAAAGCATCGCTAAAATGTTCGCAAAGTCTTTTGGTCGTTATCAACATCCCATCTTTTTGCAAATAATGAAAGTTGTAGAGTTTAAGCATTATGAACCCAATACATCTGAGACTTGAGTGTTAATATACGTTTTCCGATGTACAACAACGTCAAGCAACATACACTCGAACAAGCAACAGAGAG
This sequence comes from Bathyarchaeia archaeon, assembly GCA_049512075.1. Classification (GTDB taxonomy): domain Archaea; phylum Thermoproteota; class Bathyarchaeia; order Bathyarchaeales; family Bathycorpusculaceae; genus JBEKCD01. Next base: position 70,670 of record JBEKXL010000012.1, read on the forward strand.
CGGATAGGAAGAATGAAGATTATTATGATGCTAATGGAGACAATACATCACATGCTAATGAGTTCCAATAGTCTAACTCTGCTTCTGAATAGGATGAGAATGGATATGATGCTGGCTCTTCTCGCGCGCGCTTCACACCCATCAAAATCACCTCAACAGTCCGAAGTCATTGCTACGATAATAAAGTTGTGAAAGCTGCTAAGGAAAGCGCGCTAAAAAAGAGGGGTTTCAAAGAGAACGTAGGTCGACAAGATTTCCTTGGCAGTCTTGATAGGTCTTCAGGTTAGTGGCAAGGTATGTGCGACAGGAAGCTTTTGGAGCTTTGTATCGCGTTTGCTCTTTCG
>JBEKXL010000013.1:0-66704 GCA_049512075.1 Bathyarchaeia archaeon
TACCGTGAAAATGATAGCAATGTTTACATCTAAGATTACAGTTGTCCGTCACATCAACTTCTGCAAAATACTTCACTTTAAATATAATCCTCTTTAGTTCAAGCCAAAAAAGATACAACAATACACGCGCGTATTCTCCCATGATAGAATTATTACAAAGAAAGCGCTAGTTAAATGCTTCATAGATTCTAGCGCGAGCTCAGGGTAGGGTGATTATCAGGAGCATGATTCAGCTGAGTGTAGGAAGAGGGAGGTAAAGTTTTGTCCAACCAAACCAAACCTGACGACGTGCTACGTGGAAATAGAGTGGGTTATTGAGAGACAGTATACACGGTTCAGCTATGCTAGGTTTGTGGTAATGGAAAGAGAGGTATAGTAGAAATCAGGTCATAATAGGGTACGTATATAGGGGTTATCGGAATCGAGTATACGGCCTATGAACTGGAACGCTGAACAGTTAGCAAAACCATTAGGGCGATTATGTCAAGAACAATCAATAGCTTAAGCAACATCACTGCGTTTCGGTAAAACCTGTATTTGGCTCTCACGATCTTCAGTTCAGCATTTACAGCTCTTTGGTAGTTGTCAAAGATATCCTGGCTTGTGAAGCTTTGGAAGCATTTCTTGAATTCCTCGTCGTTTTTCAACATTCGTTCGATGTTCGGGTTGTGTTCAGGCCAGAAGAGATATTTCTCACACGCAAGTTGTTCAGGGCTGCACGCCCCCAAAAGAAGTAACGGCTGGGGCGAATCGTTTGAAGGAATAGCAGGCAACTGCTCAAAGAGAGAATAGTGTGTACACCCAAAAAAACGTACCTGCCAGTATTGAAAAAAAACTCCCTAGTAATGTATCCATAAGCTACGAGCAACCCGATAACTAACGCCAGAAAAATGTTCGACCTGTTACCTACCATCTGCACCCGATTTTCTAGGTAAGATAAAACATTTTGAAAGAACTCAGTATTTTCCACCTGCAACCCCAAAAACTAACTATTCCTATTTTGAATTAAAGCCTTGCACGCGCTGATGCACATCTTGTGTACGACAAGGACCATCTATCAGATCAAGTGTTTGACACCTTAAAGTCAGATTCATAGCGCGCGCGTGATAAACAACACTTTTAAGTTATTTGATGCTAATTAAGAAAGCAATTCTGAGTGGTTGAAACCATGAAAATGAGAATGATAAAACTACGCCCTGAATTCCTCATAGAAAAACTGCAAGGAAAAGTATCATCTTTCACTTCCAACCTGCCAGACGATATAGAACTTTTAGATGTTAAGTACGACTTGTTTTCCAAGCAAGTATCGGCAATCATAAGAAGCGACAGTTTTGAAGACGTTGCAGAATCCTATCCAATTCCCGAATTCAATATAATCTACACGACAAACCCCAAAGCCGAATCTCAGCCCACAACAAACTCCAAACCTGAATCTAAGCCCACAGAGAAAACGCCGGTTCAGCCAAGTCAAGACACAAGCGCAGTAGAAAAAGAATTCAGCCCAGAGCAGCGCAAGTTGTTAAGTTTCACCGCAGACGGAGAATACGTCATAATAAAGCCAAATCAATACTTGAAGAATGAGTGGGATGAAATTAACGATACTGTGAGAAGTTTAGGTGGTAAATGGACGAAAGGCGACAGCTTCAGCTATTGGGCAATTCGACGAACCTAGCGAGCATAAAGCAAAGTACCCAAAGACTAGTTTCTTAGCGCGCGCGAGGTCATAAGAATATGAGGTATGCACTTGAACCCAGAGGACTAGAAAGAGTGATTGGAAACTACAAGGCGGATCCAGTGACAAACTTCATACTTCCAGGCACTTACAAGATTGGAGATTCTTATGAAGTGTTCAAGAAAAAAGCAATGAAAAAACTCGAAGAGCTTCATGAAGGAGAACTGCGACAGCACTACGGAGAAGCAAAAGGATACGCTGAGAAAATAGCAAAAGGAAACGATTCAGTTTGTTGAAATGTTAGGCGCGAAGCATAATGCATTCAGAGTATCGTTAATAAGTCTTAAGGCACAACAACACATTTAACGTCACACTGTTGATTTGGAAAACAAGAGAACGCGTGCCAGTTCGGAAAAAGGAAGAGTTATGGATTGTGTTGCCCGTAGTGCATGGCCATTGTAACGAGGTTTGTGAGACTGATTATTCCGTATGGTGGAGCTATATCTGCCAACGGATTCCAGTCTGGATTCCCAGGCTTTGAATTGTAGGCTGAAGCGCGCGCTTGTCCTGCTGGGACACGCGCTAATCGTTCCGTACCCTCCGAGTAATTACATATACACTCGATGTTATGCCGTTTAACCTCACACTTACACTTGAAAACGCGCGCTGTAGGGTGGCTTTGGTTTACAGCCTATACAGTGAAGTCGATTGTCACCGTATGGTCTGCGTCTAAGCCGCTGAAGTTGTAAGTATTGCCATTTATTGTGATGGTTCCACTATAAACGCCATAGTTTGGACCGCCAGTCTGAGTAACAGCGAATATAAGGTAGTGTGCTCCGCCTGCTAAATTCCATTGGAAGGTCATGGTATCACCGCTGTAATGAGCTTCGTCAACGTCAGAGCCAACATGGTCGCCTCCAGGGGCAAAGGGAGGCATCGGTCGGTCAAACACTACATCCCAAGTCCTAGGATAACCATCGTTAGGATCACTGGCATAGATTTGAACGGTTGTTACCGTGGGGCCCGTGGGGCTGCCTGTGATTTGTATCGTAAATCCGTGGGAACCAAGGCTCGCTGTTTGATTTATGGTTAATGTTATCGTGATTGGATACAATTGACCCACGCCCAAGTCTCCAGACGCGGGCATGTTCCATGAAATCGTTCCAATGGGACCTAAGTCTGAAGATGCTATCGAGAATGTATGAAGGTCGACGTTACCAGTATTATTCAGATATCCCATCCAAGTTCCTGTCTCACCTTGGGGAATATTTTCAAATGATATAGATGTTATGACGGTTGAATTGTCAGAAGCGATTAATTGCAATGCTGGATCTGCGCTAACTACAGCAACATTTGAAGGAATATTCAGAACATAATTTGTTACGGCGGCGTATCCGATTACTGATGTTATCGCGATAATTGCCAACGCTATGAACCAAAATCGTTTGCTTATCACCTTTTCCTTAAAGATCGTTTTTTCACCTCCCCCCATTCTGTCCCGAAATCTGGTAGAGCTGGAATTGATTCGGCTAGGCCACAAATAAAATAAAGTTCTGAGCAACATATAAAGTTTGTGACATCCAGTATGTTACGATTGCTTCAACTTTCGGATGCCAGAGGGGTAGAATCGACGGAAAAATTGCCGGCAGATGCCAATTCAGACATTTCCTTTTCTTCACATTCAAAAGTAGTAAGGCATTATAAATCCTATGCTAAAGTTGTCTGTTTCGTTTTGTTAGACTCATAATGACAAAAGACAAACGCATACACAACAGATAAAAAGCCTTTCACGTGTTTATAGAAGAAAGAAACAATGAAGAAAGGGACTCCAATATGAAACTTGATATCGGGTGTGGTGGTAACAAGAAGCCAGGTTTCTCGGGCGTCGATATCAATCCCGGTGAACAAGTTGATTTCGTAATGGACGTGCAAAAACTGGAATTCGAAGAAAATAGTATCGATGAAATCTTCTCACGCAGATGCATCCAGCACGTGGAAGACGATAAGAAAGCCTTGAGTGAGATTTTTAGAGTTTTGAAACCCAATGGCATCTTTACGCTTGAGATTGCATCTTGGTATGGCTGGTTGTACTATCGCCTGCATTTGTCCTCTTCCTACGGCAACTACAAGATTTTCCACTTGTATCGAGACTCGAAAATCAAGAAAAAGTTGGAAGAAGCTGGATTCACAATTCAGAATCTGCATCATATCCATGGTCCTAGAGGAATGGGATACGACATTCAGGTTATTAGTAAAAAAGAAGCCGCGAATAAGAAACCAACCTGAAAACTGCCGTATTTTTGATACCAAGTTCAATATGCCCCTATTCAAAAGGCTGATTCGACCAAACCACTAATTTCAGAAGTTACAGCGTCAAATCCATGGGAAACCGCTTTGATTCTGTTGCCCAGGTTTGTAATCGGTTTGGCGAAGTCATCGAGTTTTGGCTGCGCAACGGCAAAACAATCTGACTTTAGACGGTTAGCGTCGCCAAAAAGAGCCGAGATTTCGAGACTAAAACAGATCCATCTCCACACGTCCGCGATCGGAAAGCTAAAGGTGGAGCAAAAGCTAACAAGAGACATTAAGCCCGTCCAGCAAATAGCGCGCGCGCTACGTTCCCATTCTTGCAAGGGCTTCCAACAATGCCACTGGCCTTCACATCAATTACCAATCGCAACTCGTCTGAATGATTAAAGAAAAGGCTTTTGTTTATACTATGTTGTCTGATGACTCACTGGCGAGTATTGGTTTGGGGCAAAGCTTTATCGACTCTGTTTTCGATCTCTGGACAAGCATCACATTTTCGGCGGGAACACTTTCTCATTAGACCTCACACTGGCTAAAATGGGTGCAGCGGCACATGTTGGTAGTGACTCGATACACAATTTTAACTCGGATTGCGGTGATTGTTCATTGGAACTGCGCTTCAAAAAGAGACAAAAAAGATAGGACTCTACTATTATCTCATTTCGTGCGCTTTAGACCGACACGCCCAAGTTTCGATTCGTCTCATTCGTTCTTCAATTTCCTTCGCATTTTGCATGTTTTTCACCTCTGTTTGTTTCTTAGCAGACATGCCAAAAGCAAAAACGGAATAATCCGGTTTCACGAGTTCATGGGCAAAAATCTTGCTTACTCCAACAGAGTCAGGAACGCAGCATATTAACTTACTGGATTCAAAATCAGTATTGAGTGCTTGCGAGTTACATCGTATTCGCATGGGAGCTATTTTGCTTCTTCTCAGTTCTAGCGCTTTGATTAGAGGTAAAAAGAAGCTTGCCAAAGTGTAGCGCGCGTCGGGTGTCCTTCTATTTTCGTTTTCTAGGAGGCATGACATTCTCATAATTGCATTGCTCGCTTTGGACGTTGGAATGAGAGCTTGACGTCAGAGACATCACATCGTAAGGTATCCTTTCAGCCTCAACTGTTCAGTCTGGTTCTTCCTGTACCGCCAGAATATGTCGCTTCGGGTGTCTGACTGGAAATCCCAAGGAGAGACCAACACGATGTCTCCGTCTCTTATCCACACTCGCCTCTTCAACTTGCCCCGCACTCTGCACAATCGTTCCTTGCCATCTTGACACTTGACCATGATTCTGTCAAACCCAAGCATTTTGACTGCTATACCCAGTACGTCGTTTTTGCTTGGGAACAACATGTTCTCCAAATTCTCCTCGTTAAGGATCTTTCTCTTACCCAATTTTTCTTCACCCCCAAACCAATAGAACCAATCACCTGATGTTCGCACCAGTCAGAACAATCAGAGAAAAAGCGAAACACTCTACCGATGAACTCTTCCTCTAAAGAATCCCAACTACTGCCAATGGATACGTCACCGTGTATATAGGTCTAGTGCATGCAGAACACGCTTTTCCAAGCAAACTCCAGCACTTGCAAACATCCCAACGGCCTCCCCAGCCCTGAGCACCGACAACACACCCGTCTGCTTCTTCAACGTCTGTCAAACACACCGCAACATTACAACCGATGTGTGCAAAAAGAAAGGGAGCCAACTCTAAAAAAAGGAACTTGCGTCCGTTTCTCCATGACTTGTTACCACGCAACATTACCACGGTTGTTACCGAGAAAGACAGAGGTCGACTCTGAAAGAATGGAATTTCACAGAGTTTCTCCATGAATTGTTACCACACAACATTACCTCTGTTGTTGCCAACGAAGACCGGGGGGTCGCACAAAACAACATTGCCACAGATTACAGTTACGGATTACCTCTGATGCAAGTAGAAGAGGGAGGGAAGCTCAACAGGCGGCCCCCCGACCGTCTCTCTCTGCCTCTGCATGTACCCGTCTGAGGTGCTACGGCATCGAAATGTTACAATTCACATTACATCTGACGTTACAAATAAACGGAACGAGTTAGCTCTGAACGGAGGTCCAGGCCTGTTTTCTTCATGGTTTATTACAATCCACATTACTTCTGACATTACAAACAAAAAAGGTGGGTCGACTTTCGCAGGCGCTTCTCGCCGAAGCTCAGCGTCACACTCCTTCGACACCAACCGTTTGGGAGAGGAAAGAAATGCAATGAACTTGCCCCTTCAGGAGATGCCACGGAAAGGTTTAGAACCGAGCGCCAAGATAAACAGAGGCAGGACGTGAAAACGCGTATGAGCAACCATGAACTCTTCGTTTCACAATCAAACGTCTTCAGCGGCTTTCAAAAACCGTTCGAAAAAGCAAGCTACATAATCTTGGGCGTTCCGTTCGACGTCACCAGCACCTACCGCACGGGAGCACGGTTCGGTCCCAACGCGATTAGACAAGCATCACTCAACATCGAAACCTACAGCATGCGCACAGGAATAGACGTTGAAGACCTATCTTTGCATGATTTGGGCGACCTGCACGTCTCCGCGAACACCGAAAAGACCTTGCAAACCCTGGAACGCGTCGTCAAGAGCATCGTTGAAAATCGAAAGACGCCCGTAACCATCGGCGGAGAACACACGATAACCCTCGGCATCGCAAGAAGCCTCAGAGACAAAGCCTCGGAAACGGCGATAGTCAGTTTCGACGCACACCTCGACCTGCGCAACGAGTTCCTAGGCCTGAAACTCTCCCACACAACCTTCATGCGCAGAATAAACGAAGAAATAAAACCAGCAAAAATCATAGAAGTCGGCACAAGAGCAGTCTGCAAGGAAGAACTGGCATACGCAAAGAAGGCAGGAATAGAGTCTCTCACAACCCAACAAATAAGAAAACAGGGAAGCCAACGAAGCGCCAACAGGCTGAAGAAAATGCTCGACGGATACAAGAGCATCTACCTGTCAGTCGACATGGACATCCTCGATCCCGCCTACGTTCCCGCAGCTCAAAACCCCGAAGCAGACGGACTTGAAACAGGCGTTCTACTCGACATGCTGGAGAGCGTGTGCGACAGACGCATGGTAGGCTTCGACGTCCTCGAAATCGCCCCAAACTATGATCAAGGCGTTTCAACCATTCAGGCTGCAAAGGTGATCTTCGAATTGCTGTGCTTCATTGAGAAATCAAGAGAACAATAGCTCAGAATGAAGCCGCTGCAAGAACATTATGATGGAGGAGCTGAAGCTTCAAGTACTTTCCATGTCCTTGCTCTTCAACATTTTTGCGATGAAGACGCCATTGCAACGATGCAAGTGAGGATAAAGCCGTTGACACTTATCCAACCCCCTCAACCCTGGCAAACCAATCTTCGGCGTTATTTCAGTCAGCAAAAACTCTGGATGCCATTTCGTAAACCGTTCAACCAGCATCTCATTCTCTTGAACGGTTATGCTGCACGTAGAATAAACCAGCGTTCCTCCCGGCTTCACGTATTCTGAACAGTTATTCAACATTTGCCACTGAATCTCAGCCATCTTCTCAATAGAACTCGGCGCAAGCCTCCACTTGGCCGCCGGATTCTTCGCAAAAGTGCCCGTGCCCGTACACGGAGGATCCAAAACCAACAAGTCAGCCTTCGCATCCAAAGGCAAATGGAAGCGTGCATCAGCAATTATCGGCTCGGCAATTCCAACGCCGGCATTACTGATTTCATTCTTCCATGTGGCCATCCTACGCTTTGAATAGTCCAGGCTGATGATTTCACCCTTGTTCTGCATCAGCTGGGCGAGGAATGAGGTCTTCGCTCCGGGCGCCGCACAGATGTCAAGAACAGTCATGTCACCTGTAGGGTTCCCTGCTTCTACTGCTAAACAGCTTGCTTTATCCTGCACGTAGAGTAAACCTTCTTTGAAACTTGCCGTTCTGGTTACAGGCTGAGGAGTGGCTGTAACCTCGTATGTATATCTCAACCCGTTGACTTTCTCAACACTAACCCCGTCTCTGCAGAGCCTCTGCAGAATTTCGACCTCATCGGTCTTAAGGGTGTTTAATCTCACGTAGGCCGGAGGTGGCTTTATGTCCGCCTGTAGCATGTCAACAGTCTCGCCTCTGCCGAAGAGCCCTATGCAGTATCTCACAAACCACGATGGGTGAAAAGTCCGAAGTCCGATTAGCTGCTCGTCGGTTCCACCCTCAAACACCGATGCTGCCTCTTGCGTTAGCAGCATGCCCAGAATCGGTTCGACCGGCTGCAGAGTCTTCCATCCCAAGATAGAGCGACCAAGCTTCACTACATTCTCAGCTTCGTCAAAATCTGCTCTGGACCAGTTCTTGGCAATTCGAGTCTGGTAGACGTAAAGCCTTAAGAATGCCCGAGTTCCAAAGTCGAATTCGCTCAAAGAATCTGGCTTCATGGCGTTGTCAATGAACTTGTCTATGAAGTTCTTCCGTCTCACAGTCTCAGAAACGAGCAGGTGAGCCATCCTCACAACGTTGTAATCAGTAACCCCCAACTGTTTAACAGTCCTCGCCAAAGCCAACGGCTCGCTTAACCTTCGCATTTCCATCCAGCTTAGGGTCTCGATCGAAAGTGTCCAAGCTTCCTTAAGCACAGCTTCTGCAGCATCTCCTTAAACATCAAGAATGAAGCGGGTGAGAATTAAAGGCATTCCGTATTCAGCGTGTGCCCCGTCCGAGCGGCTTGTTCAGAAGAAGGAATAAATACTGGCGCGCGCGACGTAGACGGCAACGGCGAAGTGAGCCTGCCAGACCTGACCATTCTGGCTTTTTACCACGGACAACACTGCCTACAATCCCTGACTAATACATTGAAAATTACATCTGACATTACAAACGAAAGGGCTGAGTCCACTCTGAACGGTAGTCCAGCCTGATTTTCTTCATGGTTTGTAACAATACACATTACATCTGACATTACAAGTGAAAAAGGGGAGCGACTTTGCTGGACCATGATGCAAAAGGTGTTTCAGCACACTTGGATTAGCAGCGCGCGCAGGAGTAGGGTATGTCAGCAAACACAAGCTGAAAACTGTGGAGCCTCGAATTTGCAGATGTTGGTTAACGCGCACCTCAGAGTCAGAAGGCTACAACAATGTTTTCCTGCCCAGAGGACAAGAGATTTTAGGTTTCAAACGCATAAAGCTAACAGGGTCAAAACTCAGATGGCACAAAAGCGCTTAGAAGACTTTTCACACAAAGAAACTCTGCATGTAAAAGAAGAGAAAGCAGAGCCAAGAATCGCCGTCATCACAGGAAGCGTGGCCAATGAAAAAGGAAAACGCCTTTCTTTTCCACCAGTGGCACCTCAGAATCTGTCCGCTTCCTATATCGTATCCGCCACGTACGATGGAAAAGTTGGAAAGGCAGTGATGAAACTCTACGAACCAGTCTCGGGACAAATCTATTTCTGGTACGACAATACCGGACACCAGCCGTACTGCCTAACCAACCTCTCACGATACGAGCTTGAAAGAATCAGCCGCTTAATCCAGCACCAAGGTCTAGACCGATTTGAAATCGTCGAAAAATTCGACCCCCTTCTAGACAAGAACGTGAAAATAACAAAAATTCTGACCAAAGATCCCCTGGCCATCGGCGGACGCCCCACAGGATGCATCAGAGACATAATCCCCGAAGACTTCCCCAAAGTCTCGGAAACACCAATAGCCCAAGAACAAATCAAAGTATGGGAATCAACAATAAAATACTATCAATCCTACATATTCGACAGAAACCTATTTCCAGGAATGATCTACGAGGTTAAAGACAGCAATCTTGTTGCGAAGACCCTGCAAAGCACTGAAAAAACGGTGACAAAAATACGTGAAGTCTTCAAGGAAGCCACGAACGAAGAATGCGAGTTCATCGTAGAATGGGCCAGACTACTCGAATATCCAGCTCCAAAGTTCCGCCGCGTAGCCATCGATATCGAGGTACTGGCGCCCATCCCAACACGCGTCCCCGACCCGAGAGAAGCAGCCTACCAAGTTATCTGCGTCTCAATGTTCGCCTCCGACGGGCTAGAGAAAACCCTGGTCCTTAAACGCGAAGGAATCCGCGAAGGAGCAGAACACTTACCAGCAGACATAACAATCGAATACTTTGACACGGAAGAAAAACTCATAAGAGCCGTTTTCGACATCCTTTGGGACTACCCATTCGTACTGACGTTCAACGGAGACGATTTCGACCTCCGTTATCTTGCCCACCGCGCCTTGAACCTAGGCATAAGGCATAGCGACATTCCAATAGAAATCGGCAAACGCTCCTGCCTGCTGAGCTATGGAGTGCACATTGACCTCTACAAGTTCTTCTTTAATCGCTCAATCCAGATATACGCTTTCAACAATCGCTACCGAGACGTAACCCTCAATGAGGTAGGAAGGGCCCTAATCCAACTGGAAAAAATCCAACTCGACAAAAGCTTGGGAGAATTAACTTACACTGAACTGGCTAAGTACTGTTTCAGGGACTCCGAAATAACCTTCAAGCTCACAAGTTTCGAAGATGAACTGGTCATGAAGCTGATTCTGGTCCTCGCGAGAATCAGCAGCATGCCCATGGAAGACGTCAGTCGGCAAGGCGTGTCGCGTTGGATAAGAGACTTCCTTCAACGCGAGCATCGCCACAGAAACATGCTCATTCCAACCCCCCAAGACATACTCGCAACGAAGGGCAAGACCGCAACAAAAGCAATGATCAAGGGCAAAAAATACAAAGGCGCCTTAGTCGTCGAACCCGTCCCCGGAGTCCACTTTAACGTCGCCGTCATGGACTTCCCAAGCCTGTACCCTTCAATAATAAAGGTTTGGAACTTAGGCTACCAATCCATCCTATGTCAACACCCAGAATGCCGCAGCAACCTCATCCCAGGCACGCCGCACTGGGTCTGCACCAAAAAACGGGCACTGGAGAGTCTTCTAATCGGTTCGCTAAGGGACCTGCGAGTGCAATGGTACAAACCGAAATCCAAAGACAAAGCCCTACCCCCTGATCTAAGAAGCTGGTACAACGTAACTCAGGGAGCCCTCAAAGTAATTTTGAACGCAAGCTACGGAGTCTTCGGAGCCGAAAGCTTCGACCTTTACTGTCCACCAGTGGCCGAAGCCACCGCTGCAATCGGAAGACACTCCATAACGCAAATACTCAGCAAAGCTGAGAGGCTTAACATCCAAGTGCTTTATGGAGACACGGACAGCCTATTCTTGAAGAATCCTTCGAAGCAACAGATCGAAGAGCTGGCACATTGGACTGAACAAGAGCTGAAAATGAGTCTCGACGTCGACAAGGTCTACAGGTACGCGGTTTTCAGTTCGCGAAAAAAGAACTATTTAGGCGTCCTAGAAGACGGAACGGTCGACGTAAAGGGACTAACGGGCAAGAAACGGCACATACCAGTTTTCATAAAAAGGGCATTTGAACGGATGAAAACACGGTTGGCAACTGTCAAGACACCTGCAGATTTCGAGAACGCGAAAAAAGACATTGCAGAAATTGTGCGCGACTGTTACATGCAACTCAAGAGGCGAGGGTGGGAGAGCATGAGCGACCTAGCCTTCAACGTGGTCCTGGGCGAGGATATAGAACACTACACAAAAACAACACCTCAGCACGTCAAGGCTGCGAAAATCTTGAAGGAAAACGGAGCAGAATTGAAGGCAGGCGACCTGATAAGCTTCGTCAAAATCAGTAGAGAACCACACGTGAAGCCTGTTGAACTGGCAACACGGAATGAGGTAGATGTCGACAAGTACATCGCGTATCTACAATCAACGTTTGATCAGGTCTTAGACGCGTTAGGTCTAGATTTTGACGAAATAATAGGGCTAACGAAACTGGAACGCTTCCTTTAGACGCTACTGGTTCTGCGACAGAGCTTTCAATCCGTGTGATTTCAATGGCTCTATAACGTTTGGCCGCGACAAGGCTCCTAGAAGAAGGTATCCGATTCCGGCGATGATTATCAAGCTGCTGATAGAAAGGCTAACGACAAAAGCCGACCAGATGGGCAACGGTATCGCGCCAAAACTGGGAACTTGCTGCATGGCAGGATTACCTTTCAAGTACAGATAGTAAAGGTACAGACCAATGGGCATGCCTACAGTCAGACTTCCCGAAACGCAAGCTAAAGCACGATTTTTCCGCAACAGCAATATCAAGAACGCCGCAGTAAAGTTAACAATCGGCCCGACAACCACATCAGCCGGATCAAGCCAGTAGTACGCATTGCTAAAACAACCTATCGTAACTCCCATTGCCCAGGGCCACCCAAACAGTGCTGACAGCGGAATCAGACAATCGGCAAGCCTCAACTGAATAGGTCCATAAGTGATAGGTCCTCCCATCGACGTTTGAACAATATTGATTGAAGCGTACAGGCTCGCAGAAATAGCCATTAATGCCAAGTCTCTAGTGTCAATTCTCACGTTTTCACCTCCTACGCCCGGGGTTTGTCGTAGCGGAACGGGTGGAGGCCCACTCACCCGCTAAACATGTCTATGCACACTACTCACAGTTATTAAATCTTGCTTAGAACAGCTAAGAAGTGTAGGGCCACTGTTGCCTATAGTACTCTGTCTTGATGCATTGTGCCGCAAGTGCTGTTGAGTGTGACCGAAGTGTCAGAGATTCAACAGTAGTCGAGCAAGTGCACCTGCGAGAGTTGTTGCCGCAACCAAAAGCGAGATTACAATGACTATTTGTCTTTCGGTTAGCGGGCGATTAAACGTGACGAGCGTTATCAAGCTCCTTCTGTGATCTGACATGAGTCGTTTGCCGTCAAAGGAAACGTTGGCCTTAGTCCTGTAGAAGAAAAATGTCAAGAGAATTACTGCTGAGTTAAATATGTATGGCAAAACTGAAATCACCAAATCGGACTTTAGATCCGAGATAATTGCGAAAGCAGCCAGCGTAATCCCTATGGCAAAGGATCCAGTGTTGCCTACGAAAATTCTGCCCCGAAAATTGAAGAAGGCAAGTATCAGCCAAACGATCAATGGACAAAGCAGAAGGATTGCGAAAGAACCTGAGATGGCCATTAACCCTATCATAATTATTGCGGGACAGATTGTCTCTAGACCGTTCAAACCGCCAAGCTGGTTAACAGTGTTTGTGATTATGGTCACGAGGATTGGAATGATTATAAAATAGTAGATCGGTCCGAAGTGGATGGTTCCCAGAAGCGGGAGGACTATTGAAGTACGCGCTCCGACCTGACTTGCAAAAGTGACAAGCGGTATGGCGGCTACAAGTGGAAGGAACGCCTTGTATCGCCACTTGAGATCTATCCAGTCGTCCAACAGGCCCATGAACCCACCGAACAAAATGCAGGCTGCCAAGGTCAGAGGCGCAGAAACACCGTTAGCTACGTTCATCACGCCTAAGAAATACAGGAGAAAAATGTAAACAACACTAACCATGACATAAAGGACACCTAAACCGTTCGGAACCAGCGGCCTGTTTGGTTTATGTTGGTCAGGGGCTCTGGGGAACAAAATGTCTTCCTTCATCCGTTAGGATAGTCTATCTTGTACAGAGCGACGAGCGGAACCAAACCGCCATATAGACTACTGGCGTCAGATGGGGTAAGAGTCAACCCTGCAATGTATGCCGGTTCAAAGTACTGCGGCACGGGGTTTGTCTGGCCAGTATCGGGGTTTACGCCTCCAGTAGCGTTGCCCCCGTCTGGGTCTACCACCCCCTGCGCGTTACAATACAGGGTTCTCGCCCAAGTCATCAGCTGATAAATCGTCGTGTTGTATCCCCGGTCATTCCATAACCAATTGTTCGGCCAATAAGTCGTAACGTTGGTGTATTTTCCGAATGCGGTCTCATCAGTCCAATTCCATCCTGGCCATATGGTAACATTCCGCGCACCCTGCCCTGAAATCCTTGCCATCCACGTCCATTTTCCTTCGTCTCCGTAACCAGCTTCAAGTGCGTAGGTCGTGGAGCTTCCACTTGGCGTTTGCAAGGCTAGAGTGGTGAACACGAGAACGTATTTTGCGTTGTAGACCTTCAGCATCTTTACTGATTCAGTCTGGTTGGCCATCATCGTGAAACCTACGTTTTCTATCTGCGTGTCATTTATCGTGGCGTTGTCATTGAGCGTGGTTACATTTCCCAGAATTGTTAACCAGAATCCGTAGTCCCACCAAGCATCGACAACGTCAGTCGAGGCGAGGTTATTCTTTGTCCAAGTAAGCATGTCCAGCCACTCTGTCACTGCTACGTTGGGAACTATCGGAAGGCTGCCTGCTGTAATCGTCAAAGGAGTGTAAGCTTGCCTATACACGGCGGGAATGCCACCGGACTGCGGCGAGATCGCAAAATGCGTCATTAGAATTAAGAATATTAGGAAAACGGCAGTTCCGCTGAATTCTTTTCCCACATGCTCTAGACGAAACTTCTTCGTTGTTATCTTTGGCGGTTCTTTTAGCATGGTGATGAATGGTCTTAGTACGCCTACTATTCCCACAGCAGCGATTAGGCCGAAGGCTGGCGCTAGAAGATAAAGCAGGCGCACCATGGAGCCGGCGAAATACAGTGATGTCAAGCCGAAGAGTAGCAAGAACAGGTTCTTGTTGACTAGATTTCTTGAGACAAAATAAAGTCCGACAACGAAGAATAATATCAATATGCCCAGATCATAGTACATCGAGCCCCAAGCCGTTATATTGTGCTCAGCAACAGACAACGTGAGTGGATTGGCACTTCGCAATAAAGGATCCAGAACTGTTAGGAACTTGCCCGCTATGTTACCTGCGTATCCTAAGGCAAAGATGGCTGTGAAAGCGCCAATAATGGCTACTAGGGTTGCGACTACAAGAGCGAATCTCTCTTTTGCCGAAGTTAGAATCTGCAGGACTTCACTCAGACATAGCAAGAGGAACACGCCGGCCGCGGGTAAGACCGCATAGCTTATTGGATATTTTATTCCCAGAAGGGGGGCACTCATCGCTACTAACAGCCCCAATCCATACGTTATGCTGTACGCAAACAGTATGCGCCTAGTGTACCTCCTCAACAGGAGCAAAACGAAAACGAAGAGCACAGCCAAATCTACCAGATAATACGCTGCGCCCCACCCCATTATGAAGTAAGCCAAGCACACTCCGCACACCAGCGATAGCTTCAATGAGGAACCTATTGGTCTCTCTTCCTCGATTGCTTTTGGAAACAGCAGGAAGAATAGCAGAAAGGAAAACGTAGCTGTTTCAGTTTCAAACCAGCCTAAATTGCTTCTTGTAATGAAAGATGCGTCTAGAGCCAGGATGAGTGCAGCGAGCATTCCGACGGCTTTTCCTCCATATTCCTTGCCGATGAAATACATGATCAAAACACACAACGTGCCAAACATCGGAGGGAGAAGTGCACAGAAACTCATAAAATCTATATTGACGCCCAGAGCATGGATTATGTCGTAAAGAAAAGCTCCAGTCATAGGTATTGACGGTAGCGACTCTGAGCCCATGTTAATTCCCTGTGGATACCAGAGTTGGGTATCAAGCCACAGCTTTGGCCAATAGGGCGAAAGCAACCCGTTTTGCACCATATAGTTGCCTACGCGAAATTCGAAAAATGCGTCGAACTCGGACAGGTTTATGAAACCTGTTCCCGTTCCTATTTCCCAACGCAGTGGAAGAATCCGTATGGTGTAAGCGACGAACAGGATGAGTAGCAACGCCGTGAAAGTCAGTACCGAAGTGCGGCTGATCTTGACTCGCAGTTTTCCCAGATTCTTCAGGCCGTTAATCAGGGCTTCTCGGGATATGTTGGGCAGCTTCACTTCAGTTTCCTTCCTCCTACAGGCTATGTCGAAGTTTGTTATTTTGCTTGTGGTTACATGATTGTTTGAAGTTAATTTAGATGACATGGGTCATCGTTATATACCTTTCCAAAAGGAAAATGTTAGCCAAGAAGACTCTGTTTTCAAACAGTCGTAGTCTTTCGTTTGAAGCCATATTTTTCAATGTCGTATAATGGGAACGCCGCTATTCTGCCGGTAGCTGTCTTGTTGCGTATTATTACGTTTACAATATTCCCTTCTTGGGCGTGAGGCGTCTGGACGTAGCCCATGCCGATTCCGAAGTTTAGCAAAGGGGAAAAAGTTCCACTTGTCATTCTGCCTATTCTTTCTCCAGATTCAGCGCGGATTTCGAAGCCCTGCCGAGGTATTCCCAGATCTGTCATTGTTATTCCAACGCGCTTGCGCTTCACTCCTTCAGCTTTCTGTTTCAGCAAAACCTCTTTTCCTACGAATCGGTCCTTCTGCAGTTTCACCACAAAACCCAGCGCCGCCTCTAGCGGTGTTGTAGTTTCATCTATATCGTTTCCGTACAAGCACAGTCCTGCTTCAAGTCGTAAAGTGTCCCTCGCTCCTAAACCACATGGTTCTATTCCTAGAGTCTTTCCAGCTTCAAGAATGGCTTTCCACAGTCTCATGGCGTTGTCTGGTTTTGCGATTGAAGCGTTCCACACGAAGACTTCGAAGCCGTCTTCACCCGTATAACCCGTTCTAGACAGGAAGACTTCTACACCGGCCAACTTGGAAGGTTCGCACTTGAATCTTCCAATCTTGCTCAGATCTTCCGTCGCGATTTTCCGCAGTGTTTTTTCGGCCTTTGGACCTTGAACTGCAAACATTGCCACGTTGTCAGAGATTTCTTCAATCTTCACGTTGAAACCTTTTGCATTCTTAACTAGCCAGTTGTAGTCTTTTTCGCGGTTGCTCGCGTTGAAAACTACGAGGAATTTCTCGTCTTCCAACCGGTAAACAACAAAGTCGTCAATTATGCCGCCGTTCTCGTTACACATAACTGAGTATTGCGCAACGTTGGGCTGCAACGTTGAGACATCGTTCGTTATCACATAATTCAGGAATCTTTCAACATCGATTCCTGTAACCAGCACTCTTCCCATATGGCTGATGTCGAAGACGCCGACACTGTTTCGTACGGCCAGATGCTCGGGGGTTATATCCTTATAGTATATTGGCATTTCAAAGCCGGCAAAAACCGTTAGTTTTGCAGTTTTTCGATGTATTTCATAGATTTGGGTTCGACGATTCTCTCCGATCAAGCCTGTTTCCTCAGAAACCGATCATTTCGAAGGTTTCACATTTACGTCTATGGGTACGAACGAGAGTTTCTTGCCACAACTGGGGCATTTGCCTTCATGGTCGTGCAAAATTTCATCTGGGGGTTTCAGATCAGGTCCTTCATACAACAAGTGGCCACAGCTTTGACAGGTTACACGTTGAGGCATAAACACTGCACTCCGCTTGTTAATGAAAGAACTAGACGTTCACGGTGTATTTATCGGTTGCTAGAGCAGCTGCTGCACAATTCCAGATCGTGCGAGCCAGACTACCTTTTGCGCCAACTCTTCCTCCCCCTAATGAAGAGAACGTGAAGAACTGAGTTATCTGTCTTGCCTGCCTTTCATTTGAGCCTTTTTATGAGACCGAGGACAATCCAGATTGGCAACTCACGAGCGCACGCGTTCTTTCACAAGAACGCTGATTTAGTTGTGGCCTTTCAGGGTTTTCCATTGCAACTCGCCAGTGTCAGGCGCGACTTAGAAGCATAAACGCTGAAGAACATTCAAGAGAGGAAAAGTTCAATATCCTGATGAGGACAGCATAGTTCAAAGAGACAGGGTTTAACAAGTTTAGCGCGGTCCGTGTTAACCATGGGAAAATACACTTTAATCATCACAGAAAAGCCGGATGCTGCACAAAGAATAGCTTCAGCGCTTGACGTAAGCCAGAAAGCAAGAAGAATGGAAGACAACGGCGTGCCCTATTACGTGGCCGTGCGCGACAAGGAGATTGTAATTGTTCCTGCACTTGGGCACTTGTACACGGTTTCTGCGCAAACGAAAGGAAGAAGCTCTTACCCTGTTTTCAATTTCAAGTGGGTGCCTCGATTTCAGGCTGAGAAAGGGGCAGAGCATATCCGCGCGTGGCTTCAAGTCATCTCGAAACTATCCAAAAACGCAGACTCGTTTATTGACGCGTGTGACTACGACATGGAAGGAAGCATCATCGGATACTGCATCTTGAAATACGCTTGCAACGACAAAGAAAAAGTGTCAAGGCGCATGAAATACTCCACCTTGACCAAAGAAGAACTGGAAAAATCCTACGTCGAGTCCCTGCCGCATTTGGACTTTGCGCTCATAGAAGCCGGCAGAACGAGGCATGAAGTTGACTGGCTTTACGGCATCAATCTCTCGAGAGCTCTGACATTTGCGGCAAAGAACTGGAGCGGAAAATACAGTACGTTGAGTACGGGTCGAGTTCAGGGGCCGCTCCTGACATTCTTGGTTTCCAGAGAAAAATCCATAAGAAGCTTCGTGCCCACGCCGTACTGGCAAATCAAAGCCCGCGTGGAAATAGACGGACAAACCTGCGTAGCCGAATTCGCGAAGAGAATAGTAGAGACTAAGACAGAAGCAGATGCTGTTTCAAACGCCTGCAAAGGAAGCGGAAAAATTGAAAAGGTGGAAGTCCTACAGTTTCAGCTGTCTGCGCCTGTCCCTTTTGATTTAGGCGCCTTACAAGTTGAAGCTTACAGTTTGTTTCGGTACGACCTAAAAAAAACGGTGGGCACGACTCAACGTTTGTATCTCGACGCGTTAATCTCTTACCCACGAACCAGCAGCCAAAAACTTCCTCTGGCGATAAACTATCAATCGATTCTTAAGAACTTGAGCAGCGTCCGAGAATACAAAGGACTTGCAGCAGATCTTTTGGGCAAACCAGTGTTGAAACCCCATGAGGGAGGCAGAGAAGACCCAGCTCATCCCGCCATCTACCCGACCGGAAATCTGCCTGAACGCATTCTGAACAAATCTGAAAGAAACATTTGGGATCTCGTTGTTCGAAGGTTCATGGCGGTTTTCGGCGAGCCGGCGATAAGACAGAGCGTCAAGGCAAACATCAAGGTCGACGGGTATCATTTCTGTGTCAAGGAAAAACGAACGTTAGAGAAAGGATGGCAACGGTTCTACGAGCCATATGTTAGATCAGAGGAAACTTTGTTGCCTTTAGTAAAGGAGGGACAACAGGTCGTCTTTAAGAAGGTCATCGTGGAAAGCAGATTCACTGAGCCGCCGCCACGATATAATCCCAGCAGCTTGCTTCAGAAAATGGAAGAGGTTGGAATTGGAACAAAGGCGACTAGGGCGGATACAATACAGACGCTTTATGAAAGGAAATATGTTCGAAACGAGAGAATAATGGTGACTGACTTGGGCTTTGAGGTTCTCGAAATCCTGAAGAATCACTGTAAGAAAGTCGTTTCTGTTGAAATGACGAAGGAACTTGAGGACAGAATCAATGGGATATGCCAGAACGGCGAAAAGAGGGAAGACGTTTTGGTTGGTGCAGTTGAAATTCTTGGACCAGTGCTGAAAGAGCTCAAGCAAAAAGAGGGAGAAATCGGTGAGCGCTTGAGTAATGCCGTGGAAAGGACGAGGTTGGAAGAAAGCATAATCGGCGCATGCCCAATCTGCAAGACTGGAAAGCTTTTGACGATATACTCGAAGAAAACTAGAAAACGCTTCGTCGGCTGTACCAACTACTTTAAAGGATTGTGCAGGGCCTCATTTGCTCTCCCTCAAAAAGGCACAATCAAAGTGCACGGCAGAAACTGCGGTGGATGCGGGTGGCCCACCGTTCAGGTTCGAACCGGAGGAAGAAGAACATGGATATTATGTTTCAATCCTGATTGCGCGTCGAAAGAAGGAAAGAGGGAGAGAAGAATTGCAATGTCCGATATGCGGCAGAAAAGTCGATGAGCAGGGCTATTGCAAGTTGCATGCAAAAGTCTGTAACATCATCATCAAGAAGTATGATCGCTGGAGGAAAGCTATGGAGATCTCTTGGAAAGAGTATTTAAGCGAGATTGCTAAGAATCCATTAGCAGGCGAATGGGCAAGAGAAGTGGCCCAGCACTTGATAGAAACGGAGGATCAGAAGGATGTCAAGAACGGTTAAGCGGCGTGTCTCGTCACTGTCCTTTTCAGTGAATAGGCTTTATCGGACAATCACGAACGCTAAGCCGTCGAATCTCCTCATCCCGACATTGGCGATTGCTTTTGCGGTCTTTCTCTTCGCAGGCGGAGTGTACGATTTGATACAGAGGCCACTGACAGCAGTTTACTACAATAATAGGTTCCTCTTTCTCAATCCATACCTCTCCGAACAGTTCATAAGCGATAGCATAGTTGCCGCAATCATTTACTCTCTGGGTGTGATCGGACTGATAGTGGTGTATCAGAGCACAAGGTACGTCTACAAGCCGAGACAGGCGTACATGATGCTCCTAATCGGATTGGCCCTAACGTTGATGGCCTACATATTCTTGGAACTCACGATACACATAAAGCTCAGCGGCGGGGCCTGACTATCGTTCACCACGGATTACTTTTCAACCCCAACTTGTAAGCTGCAAAGTTTGTCAGCAGATGGATAGGTGGGGTTATGAGCAGAACCGTCAAAGCAAGTTCCCAAGTGAGCATGGACGGAGAAAGCAGAAGCGAAAAAATAAGCGCGCCTACCACGAAGTCAACTTGATCTACGATCGGCAAGAGATTTCCAGGGGCAATTTCGAGTCTCCTTTTCAGAAAAGCCCCTGCCAGGTCACCTAACAGGCCCCCCAACGACAACAGCAAACCAAACATTAAAGGGTAGCTAAAAACCGCGCTTTCCGAAAGGCCGACGCCTGTGCCGACAACCAAGCCGACAAAAAAACCTCGAAAAGTCTTGTTTTTCCCAAAGATTGCTTTTCCGTCAACGAATTTTTTCCCAAGATCTATCGGCAAACCTCCTCCTGCGATGACCGGTGTTGCATTCGCACAGTACGCTGGAAGTATGAAGATTATCGCGTTGACAATCAGATTTGTTATCTCCATTTCTGCAGCTCCATCAGTGATTCGAATATTCGTGCATCCCAGACTCTTCAATCCTCAGATGGTGAGTCTTCGGCTGGAGTTTTCGAGGGTTCTTTTCCAAGGTCATTTTCACGATCTGGGGGCGTTCGGTGGGTCTTAACGCGATTATTGCGTTGGCCCAGAACTTCAGAACTCTTGTAGCAACAGGCTCCACGCTCCCAGGAACTTCGTCTAGAACACTGTGGACTTGACTTGTTATGAGAACTGCGATCTTATTGGTCTTGGCTGTCTGAGCCAACACTGCTAGTTGCCTGTTCAGTTCCCGGTTTAATTCAAACGTTTTTGATGGGGACTCTGAGACTCTTAGGCGGTACAGCGATGTGAACGTGTCGATGATTGTAAGTGCAAAATTGTTTGTGACGTACTCGGTCAACTGATCTATGATTGCTGCCTGTTCGCGAAAGTCACGGGGCCTCGCTAAGACAATCAGTTCGGCTATTTCTGAGAACTGTTTCGCCGTTATCTGGCTGAGTCGCTGAACTGAGAACGTGCCGTCGCAATCGACAAATAATGTTTTGCGACCTTGTTTCGCACAATTCACGGCGCACTGCATTGCAAAAGTAGTTTTTCCAGTTTCAGCCTCGCCATAGATGAGACTGATATTCTCAGCCGGAAGACCCCCGCCCAAGTATTCATCGATTGTTTTGTTACCTGTTGGAATGTTTCGCTGCACTTTTATACACGTCAACAGATATAAACATCGAAACCAATAATTTGCTTTGCGTTCGAATGTCTTGCACAAACAGGATTGTGGTATGAAAGCGAAAATAGCTGTCGTAACCGTCTGTGGGAAAGACTATTATTTGGTTGTCAACGAGTTAAAGAGGAGGAATACGCCTTTCCTGAGCTTGACTCCATATGAATCGGTTCCGATAGAAATTGAAGTTGTCATCACGACGGAGAAAGAGAAACCCTTGGTAAAGCATCAAAGAATACTCGCTTTCCAAGAGGGAACGCGACCGGAAACGTTGATAAATGAGGCGTTAAAAATCATTCAGGGAAAGGAGTTCTTTGAGAAAATCACAATAGGCGTGGATCCTGGTGAAGTCTTTGGGTTGGCAGTTCTGGCTGATGGAAAAGTCGTGGAAACAGGAAACTGTTTCAGCTTCGAAGAAACATTAAACAAGATAGCGGATATCGTAAGGGACTTCGAAGGCACCGCAGTCGAGTCTATTTCCGTGAAGATAGGCGACGGAGTTCCGCAGTGCACAGGAAACTTGCT
Source organism: Bathyarchaeia archaeon (assembly GCA_049512075.1). Lineage (GTDB taxonomy): Archaea > Thermoproteota > Bathyarchaeia > Bathyarchaeales > Bathycorpusculaceae > JBEKCD01. Next base: position 22,206 of record JBEKXL010000013.1, read on the forward strand.
GCGCATCCTAGACGAAACCTTGCCTGCAAGCGTTTCGCTGGAAAGCGTCAGTGAAATTGGAACAAATCGCGGCCTGAACGAAGCGAAACATAGAAGAGGCTTGAGGGATATTGTTTCAGCCATACAGATAGCTGGAAGAATTGGGTACAGATTTCAGAGGAGAAGAACAGATGAATCGAACAGTTAAAAAGGGAACAACTCTGCTGGTTGACGGACCAGCCTCGGTCACTGTGACCTCAGGCAAGGTGGAAGCATTTGGTTCGGTCATTAGCGGAACGGCAAAGATCGTGATACGAGAAGGCAAGAGAATGCCCTTTGCAGTGGAAGAAATAGCTGCCTTCGAAATCGCATTGGGAGACACCGCTTCGGCAGAAGAAGTTGAAGGAAACACAGTTCCTGCTTCTTGGAATGAAGCATACGAAGAGTCCCTGAATTTGCAAACAAAGCCTGTTAAAGCGATGGTGCTTGGCACCGCTGATTCTGGAAAAACAAGCTTCTGCACCTACCTAGTAAACAAAGCCTTGGCTGAAACGAAGAAAGTGGCAGTCCTGGACGGAGATTTGGGTCAATCAGACATAGGCCCGCCATCCACAGTCGCTTACGCTTTTGTTACTCGGCGAATAACCGATTTGTTCAGTTTGCGTGCGAAAAACGCCTTCTTCATCGGGGAGACCTCGCCAAGCAAAGTTACGGATAAAGTAATCGCGGCTTTAGCCTCCTTGAAAAAGGAGATTTTGGCCAACAACCCCGAATTTGTGGTGATAAACACTGACGGCTGGGTCGAAGGAGAATGCGCTGTAAACTACAAGATTCAACTCATAGAGGAGCTTAACCCGGATATCGTCTTCTGTGTCCAACAGAAAGACGAACTAGCACCTCTCATTAATAGACTTGAGAAGTTCAAGAAAGTCCTTGTTGAGTCTCCTTCTGCTATAAGGCAAAGAGATATCGATAAGCGTAGAAGCCTGCGCGAGCTTGGTTACATAAAGTACTTGGGAAATGCAAAGGTGCAGTCGCTTTCGTTAAGCTGGTTGAAATTTGAGGGAAATGAGCTCTTTGACATATGTAAGACTCGCATGAACGCTAGACAGGCAAGCAAGATTTACGAGCTTCTAGGGATGAAGCCTCTGCAACTCTCCGAGCTGAGCGACAAGGTCTGTGTAATCATTGGCAGGAGACGTTGGATTGATGCTGAAAACATTAGGAAAGTTGAGGAATACACGAAGAAGAAGGTTGTCGTAACCCGGAAGGGTGAAGAAGAAGGATTGCTCGCAGGCGTGTTTGATTCGAACAGGAAGTTTCTCGGTATAGGTGTCCTGCAGGAGATTGATTATCTAAGGAAAAGCTTGAAGATCTCTACACCTGTTTCGGAAGACATCTGCGTGCTTGCCTTGGGGAAGGTGAAGCTCGACAAGAACATGAAAGAAGTTCCAATTACTGAGGAAGAAAACCAGATGGATTTTTCGTCGTTAAAGAAACTCTTCTGAAAAAGTGCCGAAGTTCCCGTGAAATTGCTCCTTCTTCTCGTGGCAGAATTCTCAGGTTGTCGCGTATCCACAGTGGAAAGAATTGTCGACAGTAGGGCGTGGAGAAACGATAGTCGAGAAAAATCATTGCTGCCTTGTCCTCCAATGTTGTTATTGGTCGGCCAGCAGCTTGGGAAGCTTTTTTCATCGCTGGAATAACATGCCCGTATTCGCGGCCAAGCCCCGGGTAACACTCTTCAAAGTAGCTGATCTGAGCCTTAACTTTCGGGGTTGGTTCGGCATAGGGTACGCCTACGATAACCACAGAATTCATTTCGTCTCCTGGGAAATCCACGCCTTCTGACGAGCGGCCGCCTAGAACTCCCAAGAGTACGGCTCCGCCACGTTGAGCGCACGCTTTAAACTCATCAACCATTCTCTCGTTTTCCTTGGAGCTCATGCCTCTGTGCTCACAGAATAGCGGTTTTTTCGGCTCCGCATCCAGTCCGTTTGCCCGAAGCGCTTCGAGAACTTGAAAGGAAGCAGCAAAGACTCCTGTGTTTCCAGGAGTGTTGTGAATAACCTCCTTTGTGTGTTCTATTATCGTATAATACATCTGTGCTGTTCGTTCTTCCATTGCCGTTGTAACATCGCAGCATATGAGCGGCAGGACGTGTTCCTTTGGAAATGGTGAGGGCACGACTTTTTTCACGGTGTTTTTTGGGAGCTTCGTTATTCTTATGTATGCTTCTAGAGGTTGGAGTGTTCCTGGCATCACGATGTTTGAGTAGACTTCGGAGAAGATGGGTTCTGTGATTTTTGAGGGATCTAAGGCAACTATCTCCAGTCTTGCGGTGTCTGCACCTCTTCTGGATTTGTACTTTGCGATCACGTTGACGAAGGATTCATCTTTAGCCGTCTCCGTCCATTTCATGAGGAAATTTCCTAACGAGTGGATGAAGGAGCGTGGAGATTTTCCATCAAGAAGCAAGCTTCGTTTAATGGTGTTTCCAGTTGTGAATAAATATTCAAAGAATCTCTGGGGGTTGTCTATGGTGCTTTTTTACCGCGCGCGTAACTGCACTGAATATTGTTTTGATGAAATGGTCCTGAAACGGTCTCACCTCTGCGTATGGAAAGAAGTCTGCAACATCTTTGACTAATTCATTCATTTCTATCCCAAAGGTGCCTCGATGGACAGAGCATGTTTATTGGGCATTCTTTGCACAGTGGGACTCTTGCCTTGCAATATTTCCTTCCGTGCAAGATCAGCAACACGTGGACTTGCATGTAGTCTTTTGGATCATAAATTGACTGGAGCGCTTTGCGAACCGCTTCGTAGTTTCCTTTTGTTGGGGCAAGGCCCAACCGTTTTGAAACGCGGTTTACGTGAGTGTCAACTGGAATGGTGTTCTGTTTCGCGCTGAAGAGAAGCACGACATCAGCTGTTTTGGGTCCGACGCCTGCAAATTGCATGAGTGTTTTTCTAGCTTCTTCAATTGGCAGTGAAAGAATGGATTTCAGGTCTCCGTCGTATCTTTCCTGAATGGTTTTTGAGACGTGCCTTATTGTTTTGGCCTTGTTCCTGAACAACCCTGCAACTTTCAAGCATTCTTCAATTTCCTTTTCCTTGGCCTTCGCAAGTGCTTCGGGGGTTATCTTGAACCTGTTCGAAAGGTTTTCGAAGGCTCTTGCAGTGTTCCTGTCGGTCGTGTTCTGTGAGATTATCGTAACAATCAGTGTTCTGAAGGGGTCTTCGCTCGAGGTTGTCCACTTTGGCATGGTGAATGTTTTTCGAAGTATTTTCAGGATGTTCTTCGGACGGTTGTCCGCCATTTGATTTCCTCGGTTTCTTGAAAGTGATAAATAGTGAATGTGTGAAGCTATTAATAAGCGATGGAGAGTTGGCCATGGAACGTGCTAGGGTCGTGAAGGATGAGATAGTTGAACAGAACATGCACTTCCTTGCAGTTTACATGGAGGCCAAGAATTCATGTCTGGTTCTGTTGAGCGAAAGAGAAGATAAGCTTGGAACGCTGGCAATTGCTGTTCCAAGACCGAAGGATTTGTTGGGGCCTCCATCGTCGTCGATTCTTGTGGGCGATAGGAACGCGATTTCAGCTCGAATGTTTGCCGAGATCTTGGCTGAAAGAAAGGGGAAGATAGCTTTGGTTTCCATTTATTTGGAATCGATGGATGAAAGACAAGCGCAGTCCGTTTTCAAGAGGCTGATGGATAGGGTTGCTCATGACGAACCGCAAAGGGAGGGTGTGCCGGCGTGAGCTTTAGAGACTTTATCAAGATATCAGAGAGGGAGGGGGATGTTCTGCACGTGAGAGAGGAGGTCTCCCCCCGTTTTGAAATCTCCTATGTTTTGAAAAGGTTTGACAAGGATGGCCCAATTCTCCTCTTCGAAAAAGTGAAAGGCAGTGATAGAAAGGTCGTGGCTAACGTTTGCGGAACGCGAAAGAGGATATGCAGGGCGCTCGACGTTGGCCCGGATGGGCTCTGTGAAAAATTGATCAAGGCTTGGCACTCCCCGAGGAAAGCGAAGGTAGTTGAAAACGGCGCCGTGAATGAAGTCAAGGTTGTTGACTTGTCAAATATCCCGATTTTGACGCACTTTGAAAAAGATGCAGCTCCGTACATCACTTCAGCCGTTGTTCATGCGAAAAGCGTTGATGGAGGAATCGAGAACGTCTCCGTGCATCGTCTTCAAGTTTTGAATGAGAATCATCTGGCGATTCGGTTAGTTCCAAGGCATCTTTTTAAACTGTGGCGGATGGCGAAAGAGGCGGGTGAAGATCTTGACGTAGCGATTTCCATCGGTGTGCATCCTGCGGTTTTGCTGGCTGCTTCATCTCCTCTCCCTTTTGGAGTTTGCGAGTTTGACGTTGCGAATGCTCTAATGGGTGGTGGCCTCCGTTTGATTGAGTGTGAAAACGTTGGAGCCTGTGCTCCTGCTGATGCAGAGCTGGTGCTTGAAGGGAGGATTTCGGCGGTGCAAGAGGTGGTTGAGGGTCCTTTCGTGGACGTCACTGGAACGTATGATGTGCGGAGAAAGCAGCCTGTCGTCACTGTCGTTGGTATCATGCGGCGGGAAGACTATGTTTATCATGGGCTTCTGCCTTCCGGGGCCGAGCACAGGCTTCTGATGGGGGTGCCGCAGGAGGTGCTCATCTGGGAAGCGGTTTCGAAGGTCGTGCCCAGAGTTCATGCTGTTAACCTTTCTGCTGGTGGGTGTGGGTGGTTGCACGCGGTGATTTCCGTCGAAAAACAGCTTGATGGTGATGGGAAGAACGTTTTGCTGGCGGCTTTCGCTGCTCATCCAAGTCTGAAGCATGCAGTCGTTGTGGATCCCGATATCGATGTGTTTGATGTTTCTAGTGTTGAGTGGGCTATTGCGACGAGGTTCCAAGCTGGCAAGGATCTGATCGTTGTGAATAACGTGCGTGGCTCAACCTTGGACTCTTCCGCAGATCAGGAAACAGGTTCAACGACAAAGGTGGGCGTCGACGCGACCAGACCCTTTGCTAAGCCTAGGGAAAAGTTTGAGAGGGCAAAGATCCCGGTTGCGAAGAAGACAGAGACGCTTGTGCGCGGGCTACATTGTCTGTAAGTGGAGCGGACGCTGCAGAGTTTATATATGCGGATGAATGTCTCATAGAGGATTTGGTGGTTCAATTGTCGCAGGATGAAGCGAAAGAGAAGGAGGGCGAGGTTACGTTAAGGGTCGGGGACGTGATGGTGAAGGAAGTAGTAACGATAGATGATAACGTGACGGTTAAAGAAGCTGCTGATGTTATGAACAAGTTTGAGATAGGCTGTTTGATTGCCGTCAGGAAAGGGAAGGCCATGGGAATCTTGACCGAGAGAGACATTCTAAAACGGATTGTTGCGGGTGCGAAAGATGCAACCAGGACAAGCGTCAAGGATGTGATGACGAGTCCGCTGGTTGTTGCCGAGCCGGGGATGGATTTGGGAGAAGCGGTGAAGTTGATGTTTCAGATGAAAATCAAGAAGTTGCCCGTGGTGGATGGGAAGCGTCTCGTGGGGCTGGTGAGCTTGACGGATATTGCTCGTTTTCAACCGCAAGTCATCTCGATATTGAAGCAACTTGCTGCAAAGCAGGCTGCGCCGAAGGGCATAAGGAAAATTATTGATCGCTACGTTGTCTAGGCATGCTCCTGCGTCTTTTCGTGTTCTTGTTGGCGAGGTTTAAATGTTGAAATGTTGTTCTACCCTGTTTGATGAAGAAAACGGTGTTGTTGAAGGTCGATCCTCAGGCTCCTGATATCGAGAAAGTGCGCGTTGCGGCGAGGTTCATTAGATCAGGCGGTTTGGTAGCTTTTCCGACGGAGACGGTGTATGGCTTAGGGGCTGATGCTTTGAATGCAACGGCGGTTTTGGCGCTTTTTGAGGCGAAGAAACGTCCGTTAGATAACCCGCCGATCGTGCACATCTGTGATGTTAAGGATGTTTACAGGGTGGCCCAGGAGGTTCCAGCGATGGCTGAGGAGTTGATGAGGCTGTTTTGGCCTGGGCCGTTGACTTTGATTTTGAAGCGTTCTAGGATTGTGCCCGACGTGGCTGTGGCGGGTTTGGATACGATTGCTGTGAGGATGCCTAGGCACAGTGTTGCGTTGGCGTTGATTAGGGAAAGTCAGTGTCCGATTTCTGCGCCGAGCGCTAACCTCGCGGGGAAGCCGAGTCCTACGACGGCGAAACATGTGTTGGACGATTTGGATGGGAGGATTGATGCGGTTTTGGATGGCGGTCCAACGGTTGTCGGTGTCGAATCAACTGTTCTGGACGTGACGGTTGATCCTCCTCAGGTTTTGCGTCCGGGTGGGACGCTGTTTGAGGTGTTGAAAGAGGTTCTCGGCGGGGTGGAGCTTAATCCTGCGGTGACGGCTGAGAGGCCTGTGCCGGTTGAGAAGGCTCGTTCACCTGGACTGAAGCATAAGCATTACGCGCCCGATGCTGATGTGGTTGTGGTTGAAGGCGAATTGTCTGCCATAGTCGGAAAGGTGAACGAGTTGGCGATGTTTTATATGAGGAGGGGGAGCAGGGTGGGGGTTTTGTGTACGGATGAAACCGCTGGTTTTTATCGGGCTGATGTTGTGAAGTCTCTTGGGAGCAGGAGCGACATGGGGAGTGTTGCCCAGAGCTTGTTCGCGCGTTTGAGGGAGTTTGACTTGGAAAGTGTTGACGTCATAGTCGCCGAGGGTGTGCCTCTCGAGGGACTTGGGCTGGCCGTTATGAACAGACTGCGAAGGGCCGCAGGATACAACATCGTCAAGGCAAGCTAAGGCCCTTGCGGGTGGGCTGACTTCTTACTGTGTCGGCAATCCTGTCTTGTACGCAAACCTCCAGCACGCGCTGTCCAATCCCAAAACGTTAGTCCCCAAGAGCGTGAGGCCGCGCCTGGGGAGAAGCGCGTGAAAGTCGCTTCCCTTTTTCACTTGTAATGTCGGATGTAATGTGTATTGTTACAAACCATGGAGAGAATCAGTCTGGGCTACTGTTCAGAGTGGACTCGGCCCTTTTATTTGTAATGTCCGTTGTAATTTTCAATGTATGAGTCAGGGACTGGTAGGGTTTACTTTCTTCTGTTCAGTTGTGACGCCATGTAATGCTGTTGGTAACGACTTATGAGAAAACGGATGGGGGCATGTGTATGAATGCTCAGTTCAGGGAGGTTTTGCTGGATCTTGCCGCGTGAATGCGTTCGAGTTTCGAAAGGTTCGAATGTATTCTTGTGCTGCGGAATGCAGCGCGTCTTTTCGTGGTTTCTCTATGTGGCAGACTTTTTCCCGAAACACACTTATTTGTTTCCGTCGCTCATAGAAGCAGAGTGGAAAGGAAGATGGCGGAGATAGTAGAGTGCGTGCCCAACTTCAGCACCTCAGACCCTGAAGTCGTGCAGTCCATCGTTGAGGAGCTCAAGAGAACCAAGGACGCCTTTTTACTCGACTATTCCTTTGACGATTATTACAACAGGCTTGTCGTCTCTTTCGTCGGCGACAAGAAGTCTGTGCTTGAGGCTGCGTTGAAAATGTCCTTCAAGGCTGTGGACCTGATTGACATGAAAAAGCATGCAGGTCAGCACCCCAGGATCGGTGCGGTCGACGTTGTCCCGTTCATACCGTCAAAAAACGTGACGATTGACGATTGTGTCGAGTTGTCGAAGAGGTTCGGACAGGGTCTGGCTGAAAAGTGCCGAGTCCCGGTGTACCTGTACGGCGCCGCTTCCGCGAAGCCTGAAAGAAAAGATCTGGATTGGATACGCGAGGGTGGCTATGAAAGGCTCGGCGAAATGATTGTCAAGCCTGAACGCAAGCCAGACTACGGGCCCGCTAAGCCTCATCCCACCGCAGGCGCCACGATAACTGGCGCGCGCAAAGTCATGGTAGGCTTCAACGTCAACATAGGAACCGCAGATTTGAAGATTGCCAAGAAAATTGCTAGGGCCCTGCACGGGAGTAAGGGCGGGTTCTCCAACGTTAAAGCGATGGCCGCTTTCCTTCCAGAGAAAAACATCACGCAGATCGGGATGAGCATAAGCGATTTCGAGAGAACTCCGCTCTACCGCGTCTACGAAGTGCTCAAGGTTGAATGTGCACGTTACAACGTGCCGATAGTCGGTTCAGAATTCTGCGGCATGGCCCCGCTGAAAGCCCTCATCGATACTGTTGGGTACTACCTCAAAGTTGACAACCTGACCGAGGAGCGCGTCCTGGAAATAGCCGTACACGATGCCATCGAAAAAGGCGGTGTGTTTGAGTAGAGCTGTGAAGGCAAGGGCACGGGAAAAACTGGACCTGCTCGTTGTAAACGCCGATGAGCTTGTCACGCTTTCCGGTGAGGCTCAGAAGCCGCGCACGGGAAAGCAGATGCGGGAGCTTGGAATAATACGCGACGGAGGCTTGGCCGTCAAGGATGGAAGAATCGTCGCAGTGGGAAAAACCACGGACATTACGAAGGCTTTCAAGGCCGAAAACGTCGTGCGCGCAAACGGGAAAATCGTTCTTCCGGGCTTCGTTGACCCTCACACGCACCTTGTGTTTGCCGGTTCACGGGAAGACGAGTTTCAGATGCGACTGGCAGGTGCCTCTTACATGGAAATCCTCAAGGCCGGCGGCGGCATTCTGAAGACGGTTAGGGAAACCAGAAAGGCGAGCTTTGAAAAACTCGTCGAACATGGCACTGAAACCTTGGATGCAATGTTGGAGCACGGAACGACGACTGTTGAAGCCAAGAGCGGCTACGGTCTGACGACAAGAGACGAGCTGAAGATGTTGGAGGTTGTTAAACGCTTGAATCAGCTGCACAGCGTGGACATCGTTCCAACCTTTCTCGGGGCCCATGCTATTCCCAAGGAATTCGACAACAACCTGCAAGGCTACGTTAACCTGGTCACCGAGGAGATGATCCCCAGAGTGACCGAGAAGGGGCTGGCAGAGTTCTGCGACGTCTTCTGCGAGAAAGGAGTGTTCAGCCTTGAACAGACTAGGCGCATCCTGACCATAGGCAAGAACTCAGGCCTAAAGCCCAAGGTTCACGCAGATGAGATGAGCCGCCTAGGAGGGGCAGAACTCGCAGCAGACATCGGAGCGGTTTCTGCAGATCACTTGCTCTTCTCCTCTGAGGAAGGCATCAAGGCAATGGCTGAAAAAGGCGTCGCAGCCATTCTGCTGCCTGCAGCAGCTTTCAGCTTAATGATCAACCGATACGCAGATGCCCGCGAAATGATTGACTGCGGAGTCCCCGTAGCATTGGGCACGGACTTCAACCCAAACTGCTGGGTTGAAAATCAGCAGCTGGTCATAGGGCTTGCCTGTCACTTCATGAAAATGACACCTGCTGAAGCTATCACGGCGACCACGATTAACGCCGCTCACGCTGTGAGCCGAGCAAACGAGGTCGGCAGCTTAGAAGTGGGAAAGAAGGCTGATGTCATCATCCTAGACGTACCTAACCACAAGTTTCTCGGCTACCGATTCGGTGTGAACCTGGTTGACAAGGTGATTAAGAACGGAAGAATCGTGGTTGACAAAGAGGCTAGTCGCAGCGAGTTTCGACTTCTGGAAAAACAGAAAATGTAAACGCGCCATCGCGCCCTATCCTCAAACAGGCTGGACACGATTTTGGGCAAAGAATTAAAGTGCGCCACCACATTCTTGGTTCATGGTGAACCCCATTGGTTGAGCTACAAAAGCCCGTCCACTGTTTGACCGGACAGGAACTACACTGCAGGAATTGGCAGATTGAAGGCATTCTGCGCATGCTCTGCAACGTTGTTGACCCGGAAGTGGCCAAGGATCCTGAAAGACTCATTGTCTATGGAGGAACTGGAAAAGCTTGTCGGAACTGGGAGTGTTTTGACCGCGTAGTCGAAACGCTCACGGAACTCGAGCCCGACGAAACCATGCTGATTCAAAGCGGAAAACCCGTTGCCGTTTTCAAGACGCACACGTGGGCTCCCAGAGCCTTGATCGTTAATTCAATGCTTGTGCCGAAATGGGCCACTTGGGACTACTTCTACGAGTTAGAGCAGAAAGGCTTGATTATGTACGGACAGATGACTGCGGGATCCTGGGCGTACATTGGAACACAGGGGATTCTGCAGGGCACGTACGAAACATTGGCCGCCGTTGCAAAAGAGCACTTTGGCGGAAACCTGAAGGGAAGACTCGTTTTGACTGCAGGTCTCGGTGAAATGGGAGGTGCCCAACCTCTGGCTGTAACGATGAACGAAGGCGTCGCTTTGGTTGTGGAGGTTGACAAGCGAGCGATTGACCGCAGGATTAAACACAAGTACCTAGAAACATGGACCGACAGCTTGGACGAAGCTGTTAAATTGGCTCTGGAAGCAAAACGTGAGTGCATCCCGAGAAGTATAGGTTTACTCGGCAACGCTGCAGAAGTACACCCCGAACTTCTCAGACGAGGCATAATCCCCGACGTCCTAACCGATCAGACCAGCGCGCACGACCCTCTGAACGGTTACTACCCAGCAGGCCTGAGCAAAGAAGAGGCGGACGAACTGAGAAAGAGTGACCCGAAAGAGTACTGCAGAAGAGCCAACGAAAGCATGCGTCTGCACGTCGAAACCATGGTCAAAATGATGCAAAAAGGCGCTGTAACGTTTGATTACGGAAACAACCTGCGAGAACAGGCTAGCAAGGCAGGCTTCAAGGAGGCATTTGCATTCCCCGGCTTCGTGCAGCGATACGTCAGACCGATGTTCTGCGAAGGGAAGGGACCCTTTCGCTGGGCGTCGCTCGTGGGCGACGAGAACGACATTTACACGCTGGACGACGTGCTTCTGAAGGATTTTGCCTACAACAAGGAACTGTGCCGCTGGATAATGAAAGCCAGAGAGCAGGTGAAGTTCCAAGGCTTGCCTGCAAGAGTCTGCTGGCTTGGCTTCGGCGAAAGGGCAAGATTTGGAAAAACCATTAACAGCATGGTTGCCGACGGCAGCCTTTCTGGACCAGTTTGGATCGGCAGAGACCACTTGGACGGTGGAAGCGTTGCATCACCGAACCGCGAGACCGAAGGCATGAAAGATGGAAGCGACGCGATTGCCGATTGGCCCATACTCAACGCTCTAATAAACGCTGTTGGAGGAGCAACATGGGTCAGCGTGCACCACGGCGGCGGCGTCGGCATAGGCTACAGCATCCACGCTGGAATGTGCTTGGTAGCTGACGGAACCGAAGAAATGGAACATCGAATAGTGACGGTGCTGACGACAGACCCGGGAATGGCTATAGTCAGGCATGCAGACGCTGGCTATGAGAAGGCTCAGAGAATTGCAAAAGAGAAAAACGTTAAGATGCCAATGCTGAAATAACCGCGCTTGTTCGTCAAAACAAAACACTGCCCACCAGACTTGACATCAAGTCCATTTACGAGAACTCAAAAGGCGTACGTGAAAAAGCTTAAATTTGCAAAGGCCAAAAAAAGGGACGGCAGTGTTTTAAAAATGAGTGAAAAAAAAGTTGTTAGCAGAAACATTGCAATAGGAATCGGAGTGTTGTACATTATTCTATTAGTTGGTATGGTCGGAGTAGCACTTGATTACGCATCAGTGTTAAACGATAAGGATTCTCAAATAGCTGACCTTCAAAACCAGGTCACGTTTGACAGTTCCACCATTGATAGGCTCACTGCCATAGGCAATTTGACTAATTCAACAGTCTGGGTGAATCATGAATCTATAGATCAACCAGCAGGAAATTCTTCCAACACCTACACTTCTTGGTCGTATTCTGTAAGCTATGCGGGTTATGTCGTCGTAGACATCCTGTCTTCTTCGAATTCCAACACCTATGTTGAATTGAAATATTCGTGGAATGGAGTTAACTATGACAATACTGTAAACGTTGGTTCAGGCGGTTCAGCATGGTTCCCCGTCCTTCCCTCAAACAACATAGACGTTCGAGTGATTAACAATAGCTTCTTCACTGGCGCCTCGGAGACATTGACGATAACATACTGGTATTGAAGTTTCGCGCGCTGGCTTGTCCCAAAATTGGTCTAAAGTGGCAGTAATTCTTATTTTCGGGTTTGGGGGCAGATTTGAGGCGCACAGCCCACCGCGCACACATTTCAATCTTTGCGTCGTTTGGGTTCTGGGATAAAACTTTGCCCCCCAAACCCACACAAGAGTACTTGGTTGACTACACCGCAGCTGCGTTCTCACCCAAATCTGTAAGAGAGAGAGCGGGTTATGTAGCCAATGGTGAATCCAGATCGGACTAAGAACGAAAAGAAGGAGGAGGTGAAGAAAATGTATGAGGATTGGGTTGTAGGACTTTCTCTTTTTTTTGGCGCAGTGGTGGTTCTCGTTGTACTCTACCTTAGCTATTTCATTGTTAGGCAGTGGGAGAGAGTAGCGTTGATACGTTTGGGCAGGATAGTGAAGATTGAAGACAAAGCGGGATTGCATCTCAGAATACCTTTTATTGATAGGCTTTATGTGGTTGACATGAGAATGCAGGTGATTCAACTGAAAGGGCAAACAACAATCACGAAGGACAACATTTCAGTTAGCATAGATACAGTTGTTTTCACCAAAGTGGAGGACCCTGAGAAAGTAATATTGCAGATCGAAGATTACAAGGATGCTGTGGCTAAGTATGCACAGACATCCATCAGAGACATAATGGGAAAATACAGTCTGGACGACTTGCTCATGAAACGTGAAGAAGTGGCGAATGCTTTCAAAGACAAAGTTGATGAATTGTCCAAAGTGTGGGGCGTAGACATTAACAAGGCAGAGATACAAGACATATCTTTGCCCGATGATATGAAAAGAGCCCTGGCAGTGAAAGCGGAAGCAGAAAGAGAGGCACAATCGGTTGTGATTAAAGCAGATGCCGAACTGAAGGCATCGGAAATTCTTAAACAAGCGGCTGAAAACATGAAAGACCCGAATGCCATGCAACTAAGAATCTTGGCAGCAGTAAGTGAAGCAAGCAAAGAAGCCGCAAACACGATAATTATGGCATTGCCGCTAGAGACGTTGAAGTATGCGAGTGTAGGAGATTTGGGAGCATTAGCTTCAATAAACAGTAGTGCAGGCAGAAGACGCGTAGAGGACAGAGATAAAAAACAATGAAAACCATAATTCTGCTTCCTTTTAGACTATCCCTATTTTTCACGTTTTTGCTCGGATAATAGCGCGCGTGCGTGTTTCCAGCGCGCGCGAGATTGTGGGTTCAATCCAGTTTTTGCGCGCGCGGGAATTCTCACCACATATTCTTACAGCCTCAACCAAGCCCTTGTCGACAACATTAACCACATAGACGCCACTCTTACGGATTAATCCAAATGAATAACGAGAAGGAGCTACGCCTATGCTGACCAGTCTTCCCGACATGTAGGCAAACATGGCCACGCTCATTATGTTCCTTTTTCCTTCGAACTCTGTCGAGACCAAGTAGACGGGTCCTTCAGGCAGTTGCTGCAAGCCGGCATGCATGGAAGTCTCCTTCTTCAAAGCAGGACAACTCCGAACCTTACGATGACTTCCTCACTTCTTAAACTTGACTCCTATTCAAGAGAGCGCGCATGCTTGTTCCGAAATTGGCCTAAAATGGTTTTTATTCGCCCTTCATGATCTAGGGACGGCTTTGGGCTTCGTGTCTGCTATTGATTTCTCGGGGATTTTGTCTTTCTCGAGCACAGGAGAAACGGGCAAACTGGAATTAAAACCATTTTTGACCATTTTAGGAACACGCATGCGCGCTAACATGGTCTTTTTCAACATTGAAAATGTTCGCGCGGCAAGACTTATGTAGGTAGTTTTTCCCTTGGAGATGGACGATCCTGAAAGGCGTTAGAGACTGGAGGTACACTTTGTGCGAGGCTATCGAAGTCGAGCTATTGTTGGAATGGTCAGAGGGGTCAGAGGGTCGTTGACAGGTCATTGAGGAAGAACTGTGTGGGTCTATGTTCAGGAGTTTAGGAAGAACTGCGAAATAGTAGGTTTCAAGGACGTTGAAGTCAACGAAACTGAAGCGTTTTTGGAGGCAGTAGATAGGGACAAGCCTGCTGGTGTGGAAGCGCAATTTTTTGACGCAGATCTTATTGCCACGTGGCAGCATCTCTACTTCGCCGTGTTGAACGCGCTTACAGCATTCAAGAACAGAGAGAACCTCTCCAAGAGTGTCGCGATGGAAACTATGCTTTACGCCTCTGGGCGGAGGCAAATCCAGAAAGCTACACAGCTGCTCGGCATCAAACCCACGTCGCGGAACATGGCGGTTCTGATAGTCGGAGGTAAGGCCGAAGTTGTGCAAAAGGCGTTAGCAAAGGTTTCGAGGCGCGTTGGTGGGCAGCTTGACGATTCGGTTCTTGAACTTTCATGGAAAAAGATTGAGAGAGTCAAGAGAGCTTTTGATATTTCGGAGACGGAGCTGGAAACGGTCATGGAAGGAGACGGTTTGGAAAAGGCGCTTGTTGATCTTGTTTTAGAACGGGTGGCGCTGTTGGCTACTGCACGCTGACTCTAGAGGAGTTTCTCCTTCAGGACTGACAAGATGTCTTCGGGATTTAGGACTGACACGCCGGTGAAACCGCCAACGACTTCTATCAAAATTATCTTGTCAGGTTTGGTTAGATTGACTTTTCTTTTGACGCTGGCCGCCACTTTTTCGATTATCTCTTTGCTGTGTGTTATGGTGAAGCGTTTTTCGACTGTCACGCGGAAAGTTTCGTTCTCGTCGATTTTGGAGCTGAGTTCTGTGACTGCCTGCTGAATCAGATCCAGGTCTGTGTTGACGACTTTTTCAATCGGTATTATCCTGAGTATGAACCTGAATTCGTAAGGACTCTGCTGTAGGAGGGCACGGAACCGTCTGATGGCCTCGACTGCGTCCATGTTGGTCTTCACTGCAATCAGGCCGGAAACGCCCGTTCTTTCAATGGCAGGCGAGGCGTCTCCTATTTTTTCAAAGAGGAAACGCAGTTCGGAACGGGCGCACTTCTCGTATCCACGCGAAGTGCTGGCCAGAAGATTGAATTCTTTAAGCATACGCTCAACGGCACACAGTATGTTTCCTGAAGCAATTTAGCGTTTCGAAGAGAGGCGGAACCTTTCACCATGAGTTTTGGGTCAGTGTGCGTAAATGGCTCCTTCATTGCCAGTGGCTCTCAGCCGTCGCCTCACATCATCCCAGATGTAGTATCCCATCGCGTAGATTTATCCATTTTGACTGTTCGATGGCGCTAGGCTTAAATTTGAATGAAACGTGTTCAACGTGTCTAGCTTGAAAGTGATGGAGAGATGAAGAGAACGCGGAAATCAACGATAGTTGTTCATGGTGGAGCTGGGACTTGGCAGCCGGAGCGCAGCCAGCCAGGCATTGACGGTGTGAAAAGGGCTGCTGAGGTGGGTTTCGGCGTCTTGAAGAAGGGGGGAAGCGCCGTGGACAGTGTGATGGAAGCCGTTGCGGCTATGGAGGATGATGGGGTGTTCAACGCGGGGCATGGTTCCAGCTTGAACTTGGAGAAAAAAGTGGAAATGGAAGCTTCGATAATGGATGGAAAGACACTTCAGGCTGGCGCGGTAGGGTTGCTGCGAGATCTAAGGAACCCTGTTCGCTTGGCAAAGGTGGTCATGGAAAAGACCGATCATGTTTTTGTGGTGGGCGACGGTGCGGAGAAGTTAGCCGATCTTGAACATCTTGAGAGGCGCAACCCCGTAACCGAACTCAGACTGAAGTATTACGAGCAACAGAAGAAGGCTCTACTCGAAGGGAAATCTGAGCTGCCAAAGCTAGCTAACATGGTTAAGGATCATCCAGAACTTTTCACACTGGGCACGGTAGGCGCTGTTGCAATCGACGACGAGGGAAACGTGGCAGCTGCGACGTCGACTGGGGGTTTCCCGTTGAAACTTCCAGGCAGAATCGGAGACTCACCGCTGATTGGCTGCGGGACGTATGCGGACAACTTGACGGGTGCTTGTTCAACTACCGGCGTCGGCGAGATTGCGATAAGGCTTGTTCTGGCAAAGACAGTTTGCAATTACATGGAAAATGGAAAAACAGCCCAGAAGGCCGCTGAAAACACAATAAAACTCGTGAATACTAGAATGCCGTCCATTTATAATGCGATGGGATTGATTGCTATTGACGCGCATGGAAGAATAGGCGTGGCCCACAGTTCGCCAAACATGTGCTGGGCTTACATCACGCCGGATATGAAAGAACCGAAGGCGTCGCTGACGGCGAAGATTGTGAAAGAACACCTGTAAAATGGCATTGATGTATGTATCTCTCTTTTCTTATTCTCGACAACTGACGTATAATAATCCTTAAAGATTGCGGGGATGCTCTCACTATGCATTCGATTTGCATGGAGGTGAAAAAGGTGATAGATGAGGAAGAAGATACTGAAGAAGAAGACTGGGATGAAGAAGAGGATTTTGAGGAAGAAGAATGGTAAGAACGTCAGCTGAGCAATCAGCCTTTTTGTGCTTTTTCTTTTATCGAAGCTTTTCTTGGATGCTTATGACGGTTTCTTGAGTTTACGTTTATAACCTACAAGCAAAGACCATTCAGTGTCGGGTTGCAATGACGAGAGTTGCCGTGTTAGAAGCCGATAAATGCAAGTCAAAACGTTGCAGTAGAATGTGCTATCGTTTCTGCCCCATCGTGCGGAGCAAGATAGAAGCAGTGCGCTTTGAAAATGACAGAGCGGTGATTGTCGAGTCCCTGTGCACGGGGTGTGGCATATGCGTGAAGAAGTGTCCCTTCAAAGCCTTGTCAATAGTTAATCTTCCAGATGAGCTTGAAAAAGACTGCAGCTACCGTTTCGGAGAAAACACCTTCAAGCTTTACAGGTTACCGACGCCTTCCCCGGGCTTGGTGCTGGGCTTAGTGGGGCAGAACGGAATAGGCAAAACAACAGCTCTCAAATTGCTGTCCGGAGAAATCAAGATAAACCTTGGAAACTACGAGAACCCGCCTGACTGGAACGAAATAATCCGGCATTTCAGAGGTTCGATCCTGCAAGAGTATTTCCAGAAAATGGCCGAAGGAAAGCTCAGAGTTTCGCACAAACCACAGTACGTGGACAAGCTCCCGAAAGTCATCTCTGGAAAGGTCGGCGAACTGCTTGAAAAAGTGGACGAAAGGAAAAACTTGGATAAGATTGCTGAGCAGCTTGAACTCAAACAGTTCTGGAATCGCCCGCTTGACGTCCTGAGCGGCGGCGAACTGCAACGTGTGGCTGTAACTGCTGCAATCTGTCGCGAAGCAGAGGTGTACATGTTTGATGAGCCATCAAGCTACTTGGACGTAAAACAGAGACTCGAAGTGGCGAAGACGATAAGAAGCCTGAAAAACGATCAAAAAACGATAATCATCGCCGAGCATGACCTGGCAATAATTGATTACTTGTCAGACCAGATATGCCTCTTCTACGGTGAACCAGGCGTCTATGGAGTCGTCTCAAGCGTCCACGGCGTCAGAACCGGCATAAACATTTATCTGCAAGGCTACATTCCGGACGCAAACGTTCGTTTCAGAAAGGAATCTATAGTATTCCACGAGAAGCCCCCTACGGTCAGCGCTGGGGCTGGAGAAACGATGCTAACATGGGAACAATTAGAAAAAACGTACGAAGGGTTCAAGCTAGTAGCCAAACCTGGGGAAATCAAGAGGGGAGAAATAATCGGGATATTAGGAGCTAACGGGATAGGGAAGACAACTTTCATAAAGATACTAGCGGGAATTGAAAAGGCTGATGACGAAAGAGAATTCGGCAAACTGAACGTCAGCTACAAACCGCAGTATATCTCAGCGGATTATGAGGGCACGGTTCAAGAGCTTCTCATGAGCGTTGCCAAAGAAGAGTTCTCTTCAGGCTGGTACAGAACAGAAATCCTGCAACCTCTAAAGGTGAATCCCTTGTGTGACAGAAACCTCGCGGAACTCAGTGGCGGAGAGCTGCAGAAAGTGGCCATCGCGGCTTGTCTCTCACGCAGGGCCGATCTTTACCTGCTGGACGAGCCGAGTGCCTACTTGGACGTAGAAGAGAGATTGAACATGGCGAAGACTATCCGAAGAGTCGTTGAAAATCGCAACGTGACAGCCTTCGTCGTTGAACACGATGTCGTCGCTCAGGACTTCATAGCTGATCACCTGATGGTCTTCACGGGAAAGCCTGGCGTCGACGGTGTGGCTAATCCGCCGACGAGTTTGCGAAAGGGAATGAACGTTTTTCTGAAAGACATGCAAGTCACGTTCAGAAGAGACCCTGCCACCAAAAGACCTAGAGTCAACAAAGAAGGGTCAAAACTCGACAAGTTTCAAAAGCAAATCGGCGAATATTATTACGTACGCAGACATAGAAAATAGGGCGCAGGAAATGACTGTACTGAGGATCGGGGAGACGGAGAAAAAACTGTTGGATGCTTCATTGATAGCCTTGAAGAACGCGTATGTGCTCTGGGGGTTCAAGGTTGGCGCCGCTGTGTTTGCGGAGGATGGACAGGTTTACGAGGGTTGCAACGTCGAAAGCTGGGTGTCAGGGCTGGGCACCTGCGCTGAGAGGTGTGCAATCAACCACGCTGTTTTGCATGGAAATCGAAAGATCAAGGAACTGGCAGTAGTCATGAATGCCAATTTAGGGGGCGAACCTAGACCGTGCGGCGCGTGCCTACAGTACATCTCTGATTTCTCAGCGAACCCGCAGATCAAGGTCGTTATGGCCAAAGCAGAAAAAGGGAAGATTCTGAAGGAGACCGTTAACGTCAGAAAATTAGAAGCGCTGTTTCCCTTCCCCTACAAGAAATGAAGTGTCTTCTGTTGAACGTAGTTAAGTTAAACTGCCTTCTTGGCTGACAATACTTTATAAGTCAGGAAGCAATAGGGCATATTGAGGAATGCGATATGACGAACAGATTCGAGCCGAAAATCCTCATAACAAGCAAAAGATTCCGCTACGCGGACCTTATTCTCTTCGGCGAGAAGGCCAGATTAGAGAATGGCGAGAGGAAAGTGCAAGCATGATAGCAAAGCTGCAAATCACCTGTGCACGGTGCGCGACCGCTTACGACATTCGCAAACATGAGAGTTGCCCCGACTGCGGCTCGCGAGACTTAAACGTGGGGGGCGAGTAAGCGTGGAGAAAATCACACAGAGAAATGTCCTAGAGAAATGGGCAAACCAATACCCTGAGATTAAGAGATGGCTTAGTCACCTGCAACAGAAAAACATGAATGCCTTTTCTCTTTACCGTTTTTGTGAGTGGTGCAAGCTGACTCCAACGCAACTCTTAGACGTGAAAAAGAAAAACCCCTCTGCGGGCACAGTCGAGAAAATCCTTGACGACTTTTGCAACATGAATGATAAGCGTTTCACAAACTCTTTCCAATACCAAACAAGCATAGCCGTTAAGAGTTTCTTCCGCTGGAATTACACAGACTTGGCGAAAGCTTCAGGCGCGGTGACATTGGAAAAGAAGAAACCATACAACGCGCTCAACAAGGAGGGTTTGAGAAAACTCTGGAGCCACGCGCGCAACCTGAGAGACCGCGCTCTTGTCCCCTTCGTGCTATCCACGGCCGTCGCGAAAGAGACGCTTTCAAGGTTACAATGGAAAGACCTTGAGGAAAACTGGGAAAACATAGACTTACCATGCCTTAACATTTCATCAGAAAAGTTGAAAGGGCATGGGGTCGGGAGATACCGCGGAGTGCGACAGGTGAGTTTTCTCTCAGGCGAAGCGAAACGTGCCCTTATAGACTACAAAGAATGGTGCGAGAAAAGGTTAGGAAGGAAAGTGAGACCTGAGGACAATATCTGGTTAGACAACATCGCCCCATACAAGCCATTAGAGTATGATTCTTTCAGCACACTCATACTCAGGTTAAGCAAAGAGGCGGGCGTTAAGTTCACCTGGCACGATGCGCGCAGGTGGGTTACAACATGCCTTGAGTCAGTCGGCATATCACCAAATTGGAATAGAGTGTTGAGGGGGCGAAAAGTCGCAGGCTCAGAAAACCCATATTCGAGACCTGCAATAGATCAACTGAGAGCTAAGTTCCGTGAGGCCATCCCAACACTTGAATTTACAACTGAAACGCACGCGGTCAGCAGAGAAGTCGAGGAGAGGCTTAAGGCACTTGAGGAGTTTAAGAGTGCGCTGACACCGGAGCAGCTTGAGAAAGCCAGACGCGCAGGCGTTCAGTTACGCAAACAAGTTGGGCAACCGGATAAAGAAGAGAAATATGCTAACTGTGAAGACGGAACCCATTGCCAACGAGTCGTCAGTGAAAGCGACTTGACAACCTATCTTCAAACTGGATGGAAAGTAATATGCGCGCTACCCAGTGGAAAGGTTGTAATAGAAAGATGACCCTACGCCCCCTGCTCTTTTTTTGTGATTTTCAGAATCAAGTTGCTGTTTTGATTTAGAGCTCGCTTCCATTCTCGTGTGGGACACTGTTTTCGGTAGGTTCGCCTCATCAGGGTCGAGGTAGGGCTCACCTGCTCGGCAAGTGTCCAGCACGAGAAGCAATTTATGCTCCGTTTCTGGGAACTTGCAGAACTTGTCTTTCCGAGCATAACCAGGCTAAACGAAGCGCGTCGTTTATGCCTAGTCCCGTTCATGCAAGCGGGAAGCGCGCGCACGGGGCTAGAACCAAACTTCAGTAGTATAGCTCGGTTAGATTCCACTATTTTGGAGATATCTCCCGCGCAACCCCTCTTTTCTGTTTTTGAAAGCATAAGACTGGATTACTCGCTTAGAATAGGCCCGCTTTCAAATCGAGGCGTGCTAGAATCACGGCTGCTCCAATTCCACCAATCGGAGCGGAACAATTTGTAATAATACTGGGCATCACCTTGATAACCATCGTCTGGCGAGAAATCGCAAAAACCATTATGTATAGACGAAGCCCAAGCAGGCCCGCGCCACATTAAGGATAGAAGTGCTTCTAGCGCAGAGCTTTGGCAGTTGGGCTGGAACCCTTGGAAATGTAGATCGTTTAGGAGGCTTGGTGAAGCTTGTTTCTGCTGGTTTGGGTGAAGGTTTCTTCACAAAAACCCTTTTCAGCGCCGTTTGAGCCTCTGTTATCTAGAGGAACATCGTCGTGGCCCGCGAAAAGCCTGAAGAGGAGACGTATTCGCTGATTTATACGTCGCTCAGGCATCCAATCCGCAGAAAAATACTCAGAATGTTAATGAACAAACCTTTGACTTTCTCCGAAATACTGGAAGCAGTCGACATCGACAGCGGACACCTAAACTATCATCTGGAAAACCTAGGCGATTTGATAACCCATTCTCAAGATGGCAAATACCAGCTCTCAAGCCTCGGCTCAGCTGCGGTAAGACTCATGGGAGGCGTTGAAGAGCATCACATCGAACTTTCCAAGCCAAAGTTGAAGCTAACCAAGGTTTTCGCCAAGGCGTATCCACTCATCCTGTCCGCAGTGCTGATAATCGCAGGTCTGTACTTCGTCAGCTATGCCACAGTGACGAAAGAAGTAGCGAATGGAGTCGGCTGGATGGCGGTTCTCCCAATTGCCAACTTTACTTTTGCCAATCTGACGGCCAATAATGAGTCAATTGTTTTCTATTTTAATGCTACCCCGCTCAATGACAACGCCACGATAAATGGAACGCAAATAGAAAACGTAGGTTTCACGATGATGGCAAACGAGAATGACTCGATAAAGATGCTGAAACTCTACATTGCAACATACATTCTCGTGTTCACCACGACAACTTTGGAACAGACAGTGAAACCATACTTTTATTATGGAATAGCCGCATTGGCCATTGCACTAGTCTATCCCGCGTTTGTCCTGATTGAGGCTCTAGAGAATCTGGGACACAAACCCAAGCCTCGAAAATCTGCGCGCGAGAGAGTCATTTAGGGTAGAGGAAACACTCCGCTTTACCTACCTTCCTTTCATAGCGGCGGGAACGGCGCATGTTCGTCGGGGCCTACCCCTACCCTACCTTTTTGCTAAACGGAGCCTGAATCTTATCTCGTGCAGGACACTGATTCAGGAGGCTAACAGGTTCTGACTCTTAGGTCGCTGAACCCTCTGGAACAGTGTCGCACACGAGAATAGAAACGAGTTGCTTTTCGGATGCATGCAAAACCTAAACGGAGCTCGGAAAACTGTCCACCTGAACCGCCGTTTCCGAGGCTCAGTGGCTCCACGAGTGTGAATCGTTGAACCCTCTCGGCGAGTGAGCAGCACGGACAGTAATTCAAGCTCCGTTTTCGGCTAGCCCCCTTCTCTCCGTGCACTGATTGCAAACAGTGCAGAGCGTGCAGTAGAGCCGGTCTGCTGAGCGCGCGCGTGTTTTGGAAGAATGGTTGGTTATTGCGTTTTCTCTGTTCTGTCTAACTTTGGCTTGTTTTCACGCCTTTCTTTTTGTAGATTATGACTGTTAGTAGTGTTAATAATATGAAAAACATCGTGGCTTGAATCGATGGAAACTCTGGAACTACGTATTGAACCACAAATGGATAATGGTCAGTATTGTTCGTGTCGATGACATAAGGTGTGTTCCAGACGCCTGAACCGTCTGTTTCGGCGGCATTTGGATATTTTGTTAGATAGTCGCTCCAGTAGTTACCCACACTCCCATTGTCCCAAACGTTAGCCAAGACTCCCATTATTAAGACTTGGTTTGTGTTGTTCACAAAGTTGTTATGAAAAATGAAGTTGCCAGAAGAAGACTCGAACCAAATGCCAAAGTCGCTGTTTGTGATGTTGTTGCCAGACAAAGTGTTGTTATCAGAAGAAGAGTAGAGCCAAATGCCCTTAGCGTTGTTTGCGACGTTGTTGCCAGACAAAACATTGTTAGAAGAAGAGTAGAGCCAAATGCCATTCAAGTCGTTTGCCGTGACGTTGTTACCAGACAAAGTGTTACCAGAAGAAGATTCGAGCCAAATGCCCTCTTCGTTGTTTGCGGCGTTGTTGCCCGTGATTTGTGAGTCGTTTGTGTAGGCGAGCAAGAGTCCCTGACGGTTGCTTGTTAGGTTCATCCCTTGCACAGTCACGTTGGCACAGTTAAAGAAGCCCAAATACCCAACCTCTGGATACGCATCAGGGTTTACCATAATGTTCGACTGGTTAACGAAGTAGTAGACTGGCTTACCGTCGACGAGGTTTGAAGTGTCAATAGACTGTAGAAATTCGCTAAAACCAGTGCCATAGACGCCAAAGTTGTGTTCGTTACCCACCATCGCGTTGCCAGACAAAGTGTTACCAGAAGAAGAGTAGAGATAAATGCCGTCATACGTGTTTGCCGTGACGTTGTTGCCAGACAAAGTGTTACCAGAAGAATAGTCGATCTCAATGCCATAGTCGTTGTTTGCGGCGCTGTTACCAGACAAAGTGTTACCAGAAGAAGAGTCGAGATAGATTCCAAACGTGTTGTTTGCTATGTTGTTACCAGACACAGTGCTGTTAGAAGAAAAGACGAGGTTAATGCCTTCAATGTTGTTTGCCGTAACATTGTTACCAGACAAAGTGTTGTTGCTGGAAGAATCGTAGACCCAAATGCCACCCTCGTTGTTTGCCGTGACGTTGTTATCAGACAAAGTGTTACCAGAAGAAGAGCCGAGCCAAATGCCACGAGTGAAGTTTTTTATCGTCAGGTTTCTCACTGTCACGTTGCTTATGTTCGTGAGCGTTGTTCCGTTCCCGATTCCGCTTCCCGTCACGGTGTAGCCTGCCCCGTCCAGAATGATGTTGTCTCTCTCAACCACAATTCCATCGGCATCGCTGATTATGTTAACGTTGCCAGTCAAGGTGTAAGTGTCCCCGTTTCTTTGGATTGGTGCTGTTGACGGCGTTATGCTTCCGTCTGCATTTATGGTAATGGTTCCACCGTCAGCCTTGACTACTTGAATCAATCCTGTTATTGACGATACGGAAAGCAAACACAGAATTGCAACCAAAGCAAAAACGGCTCTGTTCATTCTATGTCCCTTCCCTGCGTAATTTATAGATTGATTGAATCAGTTCATATGATTTGTGGAAGCGCGTTCGTGGGATGTGTCTTGAGCAGGCGGTGTATTAGTAGGCGCCGGTGATGTTGTTGTGGGAGTTATGGTTTGTCCAAAGACGTAGCGCGCGCGTTCTGCAGGCTAGTCTCATCTGTTCTAAAGCTTAGACTTAACTAAGGGAACCGTACATGTTTGTTAGGGGAGAGGTTGTGTCGAAGTCTGTTAGGTCCCTTAGGATTCGCAGACTTTTTGTTATTTCTTTGACATTGGTTTCGATTATTTTAGTTAGTTATGTTGCCAATGCGTATTTTTCGGAGAGTGTGGAGAATCCTGTTTATGCTGCTTCTGATAAGGAAGCAGGGTCTGTCGACAAGGCACTAGTCTCTGCGAATACAATGTTTGCGTTTAACTTGTTCAGAGAGCTCGTTTCAGAGGATTCTGGCAATGTTTTCATTTCTCCTCTGAGCGTTTCGATGGCTTTGGCGATGGCTTACAATGGGGCAGAGGGCACAACGAAGGATGCTATGTCTAACACTCTCAATTTTGGGGGTATGAGTATGGATAAGGTGAACCAGGAGTTCTCTACGTTGATCCAAAGCTTGGGGAATGTTGATCAATCAGTTAACCTGCTAATTGGAAACTCTGTCTGGATAAGACAAGAATTCGGACCTAATGTTAACGCAAGTTTCGTTCAGAGAGTGCAAAGTTCGTATGATGGTGAAGTGTTCACACGGGATTTCAGCAGTTCTCAAACTGTCAACGAAATCAATAATTGGATAGATACCAAAACAAACGGTAAGATAAAGGATGTAATTTCGCAATTAGACCCACAGCTTGCAATGCTCCTGATCAACGCCATCTATTTCAAAGGAGAATGGGTAACATCCTTCAACAAGAACGAAACAATGCAACAAGATTTCTATGTTTCTCAAGGAAACACGATGCAAGTAGACATGATGCAAACGTCGGGTCACTTCGAATACTATTCAGATAAGAATTGTGAAGTCGCAAGACTTCCATACGGAAGAGACAAAGTCGCGATGTACATCTTCTTGCCGAATCAAAGTATGTCTCTCGGCTCGTTCATTGACAACATTAACCAAACTGTCAACGACAAATATATCAGCGAACTTCAATCCGTAAGCAACCTCGTTGTCGAGCTTCCTAAATTCAAGGTTGAATACGACGCGAACCTCAACGACGCTCTAACGAAGCTAGGGATGGGAACAGCCTTCGAAGGTACAGCAAACTTCGATGGAATGGCTACAGGTCCAAGCCTCTTCATATCATATGTGAAACATGACGCAGTTGTTGAAGTGAATGAAGAAGGAACAGAAGCAGCGGGAGTAACCAGAATCGGCATGAGTTTGGGTTTATCTAACGGTCCGACACCTATATTTTTCATCGTGAACAGACCATTCTTCTTCGAAATCAGAGACGACCGTTCAGGCTCAATCCTATTCATGGGGACAATCTCCAATCCCACTGATTAATAATGTACAGCCACGCGCGAGCTAAACAAACATTAAGACAGAATAGTGTTTCAACGACCAAAGTGAGGGCATAATGCATTCACAGTATCGTTAATAAGTTTAATGTTCCACTATCGCATTTAAAGGCACATTGTTGCCAATCGCATGCGCACATCATTGTTAATGCAGATAACCAATGAAAATCAGCGTAATGTTTTTGAGGCGCGCGCTAGCGAGTGTAGCCCCCTACTCCTTTTTGTTGATTTCCTAAATCAGGTTGCTTTTTTGTTTTAGAGCTCGCAAAACTGTCATCGCAAACCGCCGTTTCCGAAGCCGAACGCCTTCTGGAGTGCGAACCACCGTACCCTCTCGGCGAGTGAGCAGCACGGACAGTAATTCAAGCTCTGTTTCGGGGCTCACCCCCTACACTCACTGCCTTGATTGCAACCAAGGCAGGGCATGCACCCTAGCCCCCTTCTCTCTGCGCACTGGTTGCAAACAGTGCAGAACGTGAAGTTAGGAGTCTACTCTATCAACCACAATCCGTGCTTAGGTTGCAACCTAGGCAGAGCGTGCAGTGGAGCTGATCTGCTTAGGAAGGTCAACGAATAGAGGAACATTAGCAACCTTAAGACTAACTACGCGCGCTAAGAGCTTGAGTCGCCAATGCTTCCTTATCGCTTCATAATTGGGCGGCTTGCCTCTCACATTTCTTTTTTTCAACTCAATGAACACGTCAATCATTTCTAGCAAAATCTCTTTGCATCGTGAATCGTACTTTCCACCTGGAAAAGTGTCCTTTAGTTTGGAAAACTCTAATAGCAGTTCTATTTGCTCCTTCTTTGTTATGGAATAAGGAAGCAAAGCCTCGGCTATTTGTCTAATCTCGCGTTCTGTTGTCACAAGAACCCGATACATGTCTTTGTGATACTTCTCCTTCGCTCTCACTTTGTCATAACTGACACCAAAAATGTTGGCAACAAATCTAATCGATTCTTCGTGAGACATTGAGATTTCTATCATGGGCGTGAAGTGATGGTTGTCTTTTCCTGTTATTCTTATGGCAAATGTACCTTCTCCATCCATTAGCCCCGCGATGTACTGCAAGTTCTGGTCCAAGATGTCGGGGTCAATGTTTGCAACCTTTTTAAACTTCCACGTCAAGAATCTACCCCCTGTACATATGGCAGGTCATAGCCCAATAAAAAGATTAGAAAATGTTCGGATTTGTGCCGCTACAAGAAGTGTGCACAAGAAATTATATCAACGTTCAGCGCGCACGGGAATAAGAATAGACCTTGCCGTCCCCAGATGTCCGTCCTCTAGTAGCGCGTGCACCTTAAATATCCAAATCATAAATATCCTGAGAAATGGGGATTTGTGTGAGTAAGGAATCGGCAGTCTCTAACCCTGAAGATGTGCGGTTCAGGAACATAATTGGAATGGGATTGGACTTTTCTTCTATGATAAGACTCTTCAAAAAAAATTCAGAGACTAAGCTGGAGAAGAAGATAGTTGAAGATTATGGGCCAAGAATCTTCAAAGCCCAATCTGGAGAGGAATTCAACAAGATTCACAAAGAATTTTGTAAATGCGGTACGCGCGCTATAAAACTAGCTGAAAAAAGAACAAGGAACGGGCGAATCATAAAGGAAGGACCTGCAACTTACGGCCAAATTGCAAAAACCTTCAACATTGCTTTGAAAGTGATTGTGTATTACTGTCACCTGCCTGACCATCAAAAAAGTGCGGAGATTGTGGAGTGGCTGCATGCAGGTGTCGACACCCGTATGATGGCAATGCTCAAGAAAAGGCTGAAGGGAAAACACCCGGAGTACTTCGAGGATTGGCCGGAGGCGGTGAAGGATGTGGACAGCGAAAAGAAATACTTGGAGCTTCAGGAAGTTGTTCGTATATTCATCAGGGAGAAACATGACGAAAAGCTTCGGTTGCCCGTGCATTTTGATGACGTCTATTGGTATAGAATAACACAAGGACTCGAAAAGGGTTGCTGAACTGGCATGTAGTTAGCGCGCGCGGAAACGGTGTAGAAAGCCTTGACTTATTGTCGCAATTGTCAGGGTGAGGATTACAATGTTGGAGAAAGCAACCCAAAACAAGGTGTTCCCGCACAGACACAAAAACTTGACTCCTCTTCAACCATTTTTAGCAACGAGCCTGAACAGAATAAGAAAAAAGAGTGTGTGCGGGGAGCAACACAAAAACAACCTGATGAGGGAAAGCAACTCGTTTCAAGGAATCAACTGACAGAGCCATAGGACACCTGGCAAATCAGAAGCCAGGCTTTGACTCTTGCTGATTTGGATTCCGCATGCGAAAGCTATCCTAGTTCGGACCCCTGCACACCTGCGCAGGATAAGAGCCTTTCATTTACAGGGTAAGTGTTTCAGCAACATTGTGGCATGGTTCAAATGGCTTGCGAATCTGAACCCCGTTAAGATAAAAGAGCCACGGGACCATGCTATCAACTTTTCAGCACGGTCCTGTAAGGCTTCAAATAACGTGACAAGTCACGCATTCTGACCCTCCTTACTAAGCTCGCTGCACTGTTTGCAATCAGTGCACGGAGAGAAGTTGAGGAGCCTTAACAGGGAGAGTTTAAGGTTGAGACCTCGTCAATTGGTAGTCAGTCTCTAAGTTGCTAATGTTCCTTTAGCCGTTAACGTCCCTAAGCAAAACTCCGCTCTAAGACACTCCCTGCACTGTGTGCAAGCAGTGCAAAAAACTCATGAATTTCCAACATCGTTTCAACATCCTTTCAGCGCGTTCAAAAATGCTGTATTGGTTGGTTTTCAACATGCTTTGCCCTGCATGCTGAACCCAGTCGGAAGTCCTCTGTACTCTCGCGCGCGCTTTTGTTGGACATAGGGCCACTTGTGCAGACGACATCAGAAAAGGTTAGAGTGAAGCATTTCAATCCTGCTTGATTATTAAGTGATAAATATGTGGCCAGACAACTTTAGAGTGGCAGAATGGTTTCAATGGTTAAGACTTCATTATCCCCAAGAAAAGTGACAAGAGATGAGTTGAATGGTCTTGTTGATAGAGCTGCTGACTTGATTAGAACTGCTGTGGATTACAAGTTTATTCTTGTTTTGCTTTTTCTGAAGAGGCTGAATGACCTTTGGAAAGTGGAGAAGGCTGAAGTCAAGAATAGGCTTGTGAAGGAAAGTGGATGGGCAGAGGAAGAAGCTGACAAGGAGGCTGAGAGAAAGGACTATCATAGCGTAGACATTCCCAAGCAGTTTCTCTGGGATGAAATAACCAAAGATGTGAATAATCTGCCTCAGAACCTAGCCACGGGCATAGGTGAGACTGCCAAGCTTAACAGTCAGCTGCAAGGAGTGATTAACAGAGTTGACTTTTTGGAGTTTGCCCGAAACCAAGAGAATAGGGAATTGTTGAGGCAGTTGGTTGAACTTTTTGACAAGTATAATCTTGGTGGGGAAGAGGTTTCTCCAGATGTTCTTGGAGATGCCTATGAACATATTCTGATGAAGTTTGCTCCAGACAAGGCTAAGGAGGGTGAGATTTACACTCCCCGAGAAGTTATCAAGTTGATGGTTGAGATTCTGGACCCTAAGCCCGGTGAGAGTGTGTATGACCCTTGCTGTGGCTCCGGTGGAATGCTCATTATTTCTTACTTGCATGTTGCTGAGAAGTATGGAGTAGAAGAGACCAGAAGACTGTTTCTGTTTGGGCAAGAGAGAAGCCCAGAGATCTATGCTGTTGGACAGATGAACTTGCTCTTGCATGAAATAAAGAATGCTAACTTGGCTAATGGAGATACACTGGATTATCCGAGATTCAGAGAGAATGGAAACCTCAAGCAGTTTGATGTTGTCATTGCCAATGTTCCCTGGAACCAAGATGGATACGGAGAAGAAAGACTCAAAAAGAGTGATCTGAAGGGACGATTCAGTGATGGTTATGGAACGAAGAGCAGTGCTGACTGGGCTTGGGTTCAGCACATGCTTGCTTCAACCAAGCAGAATGGCAGAGTTGCTCTTGTTGTGGATAATGGCTGCTTGTTCAGAGGAGCAGCAGAAAAAGCAGTTAGAAGCAAAGTGATTGACAAGGACTTAGTTGAATGTGTCATTCTATTGCCCCAAAAGTTGTTCTACAATACAGGAGCCCCTGGAGCCATAATAATATTCAACAACAATAAACCAGCAGACAGGAAAGACAAGATACTTTTCATTAATGCCTCCAATGAAGTCATTCCTCATCCTTCAGTTAGAAGGCTGAACTCACTTTCAAAAGAGAACATGACAAGAATAGTGGAGTCATACCAGAAATTCAGTTCTGCAGAAGGCTTCTCCAAGCCTGTTGACATAAAGGACATTGTTAACAATGACTACAACTTGAATGTGACACTGTATGTCATGCCCGTAGAGAAGACAGAGGAGATAGACTTAGCCAAAGAGCTTTCTGAGCTCAAACACTTGGAAAAGGATAGGCAAGAAACTACCAACAAGCTGGAGAAGTATGTTTCTGACATAGCTCAAGCAACTGGGGATTCACATTGATTTTTGGCAAAGAGACTGACTTTAAAGAGACTAAGACTGGCAGATTCCCTTCAGACTGGCAAGATGCTAAACTTGAAGATGTGTTGTCTCAGCTTAGAAATGGAATAGTTGCCTCACAAAACAAAGAGGGAAGAGGCATTCCTATTACAAGAATAGAAACAATTTCTGATGAGAAGATTGACTTAAACAAGCTTGGCTACTTGGAGAAAGCAAATGGGTTGAACTATGATAATTTCTTATTGACTGATGGGGACATACTGTTCAGTCACATCAATAGCCTTGAGCATATTGGCAAGACTGCTTTGTATGAAGGTGTCCCAGAATCATTGCTGCATGGAATGAATTTGCTTCTTTTGAGACCTAAGAAGGATGTTTTAAACCCCAAGTATCTCGTGTATCTGCTAAAGTTGTTTAGGCAAAGAAACCTCTTTAGGGCAATTGCAAAGAAAGCTGTAAATCAAGCCTCTATCAATCAGACTGAACTGGGCAGAGTGAGAGTCCCAATTCCCCCCATGTTTGAGCAGCAAGGGATTGTTGAAGTTCTTTCTTGCGTTGATTTGGCTATCAAGAAGACTGATGAAGTTATTGCCAAAACTGAGAGATTCAAGAAGGGTTTGATCCAGAAGCTTCTGAGAGAAGGAATAGGACATAGGGAGTTCAAGGACTCAGACATTGGGAGAATTCCAAAAGCGTGGGAATCAGCCACCTTTGAGGAAGTCACCACTAGAATAACTTACGGATTTACAAACCCGATGCCTCATGTGGAAAAAGGGCATTATATCGTAACAGCAAAGAATGTTGGAGATGGTAGAATAGACTACTCTTCTGCAAATATGACAACTGAGGAAGCCTATTGCAATCTTCTTACAGACAAGAGTCGCCCCAAGAAGGGAGATGTCTTGTTTACAAAGGATGGAACAATAGGCAAAGCTGCAGTTGTAGATAGAGATTCGATTTGCATCAGTCAATCAGTTGCATTGCTCATTCCAAAGGAAAATCTAGTTCGTGCATCCTACCTTTCTTGGACACTGCAGTCGCCTGCAATCCAAAGCTTGGTCAATTATCATTCTGCTACGACAACAATTCCTCATCTTGCCATCACTAAATTGGCAAAGATGAAGCTTGGGCTTCCTTCTCTCACTGAGCAGCAAGCAATCAGTGATGTTCTATCCACAGCGAACAGGAGATGCCAACTTGAAAGAGATGAAAAGACAAGATTGAAAAGGATTAGGCAGGGTCTGTTGGATATTCTTCTCACTGGCAAAGTGAGGGTTAAGGTGGATTAGGATGCTCTACAATGAGAAAGGAACAGTGGAAGATTTCATTATCCAAGAGTTGCAGAGTTCTTCTCTTGGTTGGAAGTATGTAGAACCTCAGCTTATGGCTGAAAAGAAAAAGGGAGACTTTGAGCAGCCTCTGGTTGTTGATGACCTTAAGAATGCAGTTAGAAAACTGAATAGTTGTTATGAGCTAGCTGATGCAGACCTTGACTATGTGATAACTTCACTGAAAGCTATGCCAACCACCATTGAAGGTATCAGAGTCTTTTTGGACAAGTTTAGAAATGGGTTTGTTGTTCCTTTGCAGAAGGAAGGCAAAGAGAGACTATTGAGAATTGTTGACCTTCAGAACTATGGGAATAATGAGTTCACAGTAACCAGACAGTTCAAAGTAGAAGGCTTGAAGGCAACAATCAGAGCTGACATAGTTTTACTGGTTAATGGCATTCCCTTGGTGCTGATTGAATGCAAGAGCCCAACTGCAGAAAAGTCAGACTGGACCTATGCCTACAGACAAATCAAGAGGTATGAGAATGAAGCTCCAGAAGTCTTCAAGTATGTTCAATTCTCAATGGTCACAGATGGCCTGAAAACCAGATATTTCCCAAACAGCTTCCGTGAAGAAAATAAAGACTATCTCAGCACTTGGAAAGACCCATACCCCTTCCAGTTTGAAAAGAAAGATGACTTCAAGGTTGCCATCTATGGACTCTTGGCCAAACACCATGTCTTGGACTTTATTGAGAACTTCATCTTTGTCAAGAAAGAGATAGACAACCCAACCAAGATAATGACCAGATACATGCAGTACAGAGCAACCAGCAAAATCTTTGAGAGAGTCAAGAAAACCCTTGGAAAAGAGCAGGACAGCAAGTTTGGGTTGATATGGCATTGGCAAGGCTCTGGCAAAACCTACACTATGGCGTTTTCAGCATGGAAGCTTTTCCATTGCCCAGAAGCCAAGAAGCCTAGCATCTACATTGTTGTGGACAGAAAAGACCTTGAAGAACAGATTGAGAAGGACTTTTCATTCATTGAGGTTCCCTTGGAAAAAGTGGAGTCAATAAAGAAGCTTATTGAGAATTTGAAATGGGGAACAGAAGGCAAAAGGGGCATATTCCTTGTAACAATAGAAAAATTCAGTCCTAAAGAAATTGACCAGCTCAGAAAGGAAGAGTCCTTAGAGATTCAGAGGCAGAATGTTGTTGTCTTTGCTGATGAAGCGCACAGAACACAGTATGGCAAGTTCTCCACCATGATGAGAAGCATCTTCAAAGAGGCCTTCATCTTTGGCTTCACTGGAACACCACTCTCCAAAGTTGAAAGAAACACTTTCCAGAAGTTCTGTCCAAAAGATGAACTCTATTTGGATAGGTATTCAATGCTGGATGCTTTGGAAGATGGCTTCACTGTGGCACTGAACTATGAGGCAAGGCTGCCAGACTATCATCTAAAGCCACAGCAACTGCAAGAATTCACCAAGTTTGAAGAAGAAGAGATACAGCCTCTGTCCTCAGATGAAAAGAGAACCCTGAACAAGAAAGTCAGTGCAATCAAAGCCTTTGTCAAAGAACCAAAAAGGATTGGCAGGATAGTAGACGACGCTGTAAAGCACTTCAAAGGAATTGTTGAGCCAACAGAACTCAAAGCCTTGCTAGTCACAATTGACAGAGAAGCATGTGTCCAATACAAGAACTCCATTGACAAGATTCTGCCAGAAACCACTTCTGAAATAGTGATGACCTTCAGCCAGAATGACAAACCCATCATAAAAGCGTACTTTGAGAAGCTTAAGGAAAAATATCAGACTGCAGATGTCAAGGAAATCCATAGAAAGATAATTGACAACTTCAAGACCAAGAAAGAACCCAAGATTCTCATTGTAACTGACATGCTCATCACTGGGTTTGATGCTCCCAACCTTTGGACAATGTATCTTGACAAGCCACTGAAAGAGCATAGGCTGCTGCAAGCAATAGCCAGAACAAACAGACCCTACAGCAACAAGAAGTTTGGATTGATAGTTGACTACATTGGCATCTTGGCAGAGCTAGAGAAAGCCTTTGAAAAGTTTGAGGCTCAAGACTCTAAAGCTCTGAGGATTGTAATAAGAAAGCTTGATGAAGAGAAAGAAGAATTCAAACAGCTTCTGGCTCAAGCCTTAGAAATTTTCAAAGCTGTCAAAAGGGAAAACACCAGAGAAAGCTTGGAGAGTGCATTAGACCTTCTTGCAGACTTGGAAACAGCCAGTAAATTTGAAGACAGCATTAGAAGCCTCATGAAATCCTATGAGATGCTCAGAGGAGACCCGTTCCTCAGACCCTATCTGCTTGACTACACTTGGCTGATAAAAGTGTATGTTGCCTACTACAAGAAATATCTGCAAGCAGATGTGGATGAACTCAAGATTAGAGAACTCTCAAAGAAGACAATGCAGCTAATCCAAGAAGCCATAGATACAAAAGAAATAGACACAACTTATCAGCCTCTTGCCATTGATGAAAAGTATATTGAACTTCTGAAAAAGACAGCTGCAAAGCCGATTGGTGCTCCAATAGATTTGATTCCAAGCATTCTGGTTGAAGCCAGACAACATCCTAACTCCCCTTTCTTTATAAACTTGGGCAGAGAAGTGGAAAAAGCCTATGAACAACTGAGAACAAGAAAACTGAAAACCCAAAAAGCATTACAGAAACTGCTAACCTTCTCACAGCGAATAGTTGAATGGAAAAAAGAAGAAGCAGAAATTGGCAAAGAAAAGTATCCACTCTATGAAGCAATCAAAATAGTTCTGCCAGAAACAGACAAACAGAAAACCATAGCCTTCATCACCAGACTCCTGGCCCACTTGGAAAGCAGAAAGCTACTGTTCAAAAACTGGCAGAATCAAAGAGACATAAGAAGAAAAGTCAAAGCAGAAACCAGACTAATGCTCCTCTCAGAGTTCAAAGAGCACAAGAACAAGATAGAGGACTTGACTGATGGGATAATCAATGCACTGGAGAAAACACAATGAAACAACTGACAATCTTTGGACAACAGCACCTTCTACAAGAAAAGAAGTCTGACAAAGACGCCATTGAACGCAGAAGCAACACAATCATAGTGAACAAGTATCAGAAAACCACCAAAACACTGCTTAGAGAGTTCTTAGCCCAACTGCTGTGTGACAAGCTTCTGGAAATATATGACAGCATCAAAGCTGAAGGGAAAGTTGAGCTGTTTGGAGACTTTGACTTTGAGATTACAGAAAACATTGACGGCAAGAAATCAAGAATAGCTAAGCTGAAAGGAAACAAGGTCATCATAAAACTCAATGCAGTAGCTCTGCCAGAAAGTGCACTGAAGTATATAGTTGCACATGAAATAGGACACACAACATCAAAAAGACACACAAGCAAGTTCTGGAAGACAGTTGGGCTCATCTACCCAGACTACAAGAAAGCCCAGAAACTCCTCAACTCATCACCTCTAAACCTAATCCAACCACAAACCAGAACTATCACTTCAGAAACATGAAAGAAAGGGAGTTCAATGGTAAAGTGTCCAGCGCGCTAATAGGAAACAACACGCCGAACATGCAAAAGCCATCTAGCGCGCTTGCCGTGAAATTCAGTCCTATTTGCTGGCCTTCACGCGTCTTTGGTCTATTCTTGAAAAAGTCCTCGAGCATCCCTTGCAATAATATGTGTCTTTTATTATTAATGTGGGAATACTATCGGCTGAAAGAGTTTGCAATAACTCTTCATTTTCAATTCCAATATCAGTCTTTCCGCAATAAGGGCAATTGGAAACCGAGATTGTTGTGGCACCAACTGTTGGTAAAGGACCTGCCGGCGCGCGCGCTTCTCGGACAGTGAGCAACACGGCAATCGTTTCAGGCTCCGTTCGGAGTTGAAGTTCAAATGTTAAGCTGGAAAATCAATTTTCAAACTGCACCTTTGGAGACTTTCCTGCAAAACCTGCCGCCAAATTCGAAAGTCGCTATGCCGAATGGAGTTAACGGTTGCCGCGCGCTATGTAACTAAATTCCTTTTTTCACCAATTCTTTCTCTTTCTGGCGCGCGCGGAGGAAATGTGAATTTATTAGGCCAAACCAATATACTTCAACCGGGTTAGTATGACGCGTCCCTATGTAGTTCCTGAACCGCCAGAATTGACACATCAAATCGATGAGATTGTTGCTAGAATTCAGCCATTATGGAATGAGAGAAACTTTGCCGCTGCAGAACAATTGTTCAGAGAATATTATGAGACAATGAGACAATATGAAGAAAGACTTCCAGAAGGAAGAAGGTTTCACAAAGGTACACCTTTGCACAATTGGGGTATTTCAATTCTGCTGCAAGAAGATGTCGCCAGAATTAGAGAGGCTCTCAGGAAAATCTTTCTTGCATACATAGAAGACCTACTAGACTTTGATAATTTACAGCAGGTTCACTCAGCTCCTGCTTACAAAACACTGAAAACAAGCCCACTCCTTCCCGAAACTTTTGACTCCGCCGAGGCTAGAGTAGAGGAATTGAGAACAGCTGGACGAATTCCAAAGAATCCAGAGGATGTCTTGACTCCGCAGTTGAGGATGGAAATTCAACCAGGACTCCCTCAAGTCAATACAAGAAAACTTAAGACAGTTTTCGTCGTACATGGCAGAAATAGGGAAGCCAGAGATTCGATGTTCCTATTTTTGAAGTCACTGGGTCTGAACCCGATAAATCTGTCGGAAACAATAGTTCAGAGCGGACAAGTCACGCCTTACATAGGCCAAGCTCTAGATTATGCTTTTTCTCTTGCTCAAGCAGTTGTAGTTCTGATGACTCCTGATGACATTGGATGCTTACGAAGGGCATTCAGAAAAACAAATGATATGTCACACGATACCAAATTCACGCCGCAGGCTCGACTAAATGTGATTTTCGAAGCAGGAATGGCGATGGGAGGGGACTTTCGCAAAAGAACAATACTGGTGGAATTGGGTCAACTGCGACAACTAACTGACTTGAGCGGTCTTCTTATGGTTAGGCTGGATAATACCCCTGAAAAACGACAAGACCTCATAGCTAGACTAAGAAACTGCGGTTGCATTGTTGATGACTCAGGTGGCAGATGGCTTCGAGAGGGTGACTTTGAAAAAGCCCTGATTCAAAAAGAGAACTTCTTCGAACGATTTGTGCTTTCACATCTCTAGCATATCGTGCATCAGAAGAACAAGAAACTATCGATAAAGTCGTTCAAGCAGAGGGTTCTCACGAAATAGCTTTTTGTCTTGAATATCCTCCAGTTTAAAGTCGGGATTCCTGCTTTTCATCATTATCAAAGCTTTCAAGAAAGGTTGTTCCCATTCTTCGACCGCTTTCTCCTTCTTCAATTTGCCAAAGTTATGGTTCACTAGAATGCCGAAGCGTTCTTCTGGCGGGAGGATTCTGGGGAAGTTAAATACAAGCACGTTAAATGATACAAATGCGGCAACCAGACCAACATAGCTTGGGAATAAGCTTTCACCTTGAACATTTGTAGCTGCCAGGGCAAGAATGGACAATAGGTATGCGATAATGCCTATAATCACGACATATAGAATTACTAGAATAGCGATTAGGGGGTTTAACCACCATGGTTTCTCAAACTTGTCGTCCACTAGCTTGACCAGCTTTTTGATGTCAGGATGGTGCGTAGGTTCATTTGAAGGGCTAGGGACCGCACTCTCCACTAGGGTTTGTTCTGTTTTTCCTCTCTCGGCGTAGAAAGATTTCAGAGCTTCCACCAAAAAGGTAACGAAGAAGGCAGAGAAAACACCTGTCACGAATATTGCTATCTCTCTGTAAGCTTGCCCAGTAGGATTGACAAAATTGCATACCAGTGTCTGAGCATATTGTCCCCCCAGAAAGTCTAATGAGAACATAATCCATCTTTGGTCCTGCCTCACGTAATATTCTATTGGACCAGGTTGACTGTCAGAGTATAAACTTGAGGGTGGAAGTCTAAGTGATACTATGAAGGGCGCGTTCAAAGTCATTTGTGAGGCTGGATATGTGAATGCTGACATTTCCTGAGACCAAATTCCATTAACGTTGCCAAAGAAAGTGAAGATTGCACTTTGGCTCGCCCCGAATGAATCACCAATTGCGATAAGGTTTTCCTGAACTCTTATTGATACCCCGAGAGTTAGTTCGTCTTGAATGGGGGGATAATACCCAAAAAGCCATGGGAAACTCGGATTGACATCAAGACTTGCGTTTACTATGGAAGAACCAAGAGTACTGTTGAATATGAGATTAGTTGAAAAATTGCCAACACTAGGCTTGCCCTCAAGAGGCAAAGGCGAATACATACTATAGTCATGAATGGCATACGCACCAGCGTTCAAGGCCTGATAGGGAAGCAGGACATAGATGAAGTATTTCTCAGTCTGATTGAATCTAAAAGTGACTTCTACATTAATGGTTTGGTCAGGAATGTCAATAGAGATTTCAGTCTTGTTCAAATCAGCATCTGGGGTTGGCCCAACTCCAATCTCAAGAGGACCCTTAGGCGGATTCTGGTTCGCGGGCAGAGAAACAAAAATGACAGGAATAGCAGTTATGATAGCAAAGAGTATAGCAAGCACTACATATAATTTGGTATTGCGATTCAATCTGCGCTTCCCCTCGTAATGGACATTATGACCAAGATTTAAGAAGTTTGGTTGCTTGTTTCGAGCCTTGGACGGAGAATAGCACACGCCAAGTCCTTCTTTTTTCCAAACCTAAAGCTGTTAATAGAAGGTTGCACTAAGCAGCGTAGACCAAAAAATGATAATTGGGTGGGCAGCTAAGAAGACTCGTGATTTTTGCGTTTTGGCTGTCTGCATACTTATGATACCTACAATTATTGTCGCCTTGTCTGTGCCAGAATATCAATCAGCGGCACAGAAGGCTGCATCACAAGAAGACGTAACTTATTTCAAGGGGATACTTAGCAGAAGCTACAACTACACAGAACTGATTCTGTGGGAAAATCAACATATAACCTACTCTGAAAACACGAACATGCAGCGAAACACTGACCCGATAAAGATTCTTGAATATGGGAAAGGCGCGTGTATGGAATTTGCCATTCTCTATGCTGCGTTGTGCATTTCTCAAGGGTATCGATGCAGAATTGTAGAGTTCCCTCTTAACGACCATGCAACTAACGAGGTTTGGAACGGCAGCAGATGGATTTCTGTCGATGCGTCTGCTAATCCTCAAGGATATGTGAACAACCCATTGATATACGAAAGGGAAGGACAACCACCACGAATGCTAGCACTAGCATTCGAAGGCTCATCAATTGTTGAGGTGACGGGAACTTATCGAAGTGACCACTGGAATGTGTTATCAGCACCCACTCTAGTGATTGCTGTCGTGACGGTATGGTGTTTCTTCTGTTTTTGCTTTGTTTGGAGCAACAAACAGACATTGCTGATGAAAGCAAGACGCATAGGCAAATTAGAACGCTTTTGAAATCACGTGCGATAGACGCCGACGGCAGCGTAACGGTTCGCAAGGCTTAACGCTCTTCTTTTTTGAGTGCTGAACCCTTGCAACAGAAGTGCCCCCTGTGCGGACGGAAACAGTCTGTCCCCCTGCAGGCCACGGTTTATCGCTGCAAGTGGTGTAAGGCGCGAATAGTCGTAACTACCTACGCCACCATTGGGAGTTAAGTTAAAGAATGAGCAGAGTATATCATAGAGACAATTTGGACATGGAGAGGGCTGGGAAGGCTTAAGTGGCTCAAACAACGTTTGAAGAGATAAGTGCTGCGGATTTTTTCTACAGGAATAGGGATATCGCAGGATTTACGAACCCTTCGAGAGCCATCTTTGTGGCTGTAAGAGAGCTTGTTGAGAACTCTTTGGACGCAGCTGAGAGCCACCAGATTCCGCCAGAAATTTACGTTCGTTTATCATATGAGGGAGAGGCTAGCCAGGACACACAGATTTACAAGTTGAGGGTTGAAGACAACGGCACAGGAGTTCCTCCAAGACACATTCCGTCAGCCTTTGGACAGATTCTGTTCGGTTCAAAATACAAGCTGAAGCAGCAGAGAGGCACGTTCGGCTTGGGCGGGAAAATGGCCATTCTGTATGGCCAAATTACGACACATCAACCTGCTACCATCGTGTCAAGCACGGGAATATCAAAGACGTACATGTACAAGCTCATGATTGACATTCAGAGAAACCGCCCTTTGATAGTGGACCGAAGAGTCCTCATCAACAAGGAGATGTGGAGGGGGACAATTGTTGAGTTCACTCTCGAAGGCGACTATTTCAGAGCGATGCCCAAAATCCTGGATTATCTCAAGCAGACCGCCATGGTTAACCCCTACGCAAACCTCACCTTCGTTGATCCGAAAGGAAGACTCTACAAGTTCACCAGAATTACAAAAGAGATGCCCCCGCCACCGAAAGAGACATTGCCACATCCGTACGGCGTGGACGTAGAGCTTCTTCAGCGGCTCATACAGATAACACCCTACGCGAGCATGAACGAGTTCTTGAGGTTCCACTTCCACAGAGTGGGCGACATCACCGCGCGAAAGTTTCTGGAATTCAGCAACATAAGTCCATCCAAGAACCCGAAGAAGCTTTCCCATGAGGAAATCGTTAGGCTCATGCACATGCTCAAGAGGTTCAGGGAGTTTCTGCCGCCAGACGCAAGCTGTCTGTCACCCCTGGGCGAAGACCTGCTGAAAGCAGGTATCGTGAAAGAATTGAAACCCGAGTTCGTGGTCGTCCATCAGCGCAAACCCTCAACCTACTCAGGCCACCCATTCATCGTCGAAGTCGGCATCGCTTACGGCGGAGAGATTCCCAAGAAAGGAGTCTTTCTAGTGTATCGTTTTGCGAACAGAATCCCATTACTATATGACGAGGCGAACGACGTTTCGTTCAGAGTTATAACGGCAATGAATTGGCGCAGATACCGAGTCATGCCTGACATGCCCATCGCAATACTGGTGCACATCTGCAGCACAAAGGTGCCCTACAAGACCGTTGGAAAAGAGTTCATAGCTGACAGGCCTGAGGTTAGAAAAGAGATAGCCAACGGACTGCGCGAAGTTGCGCGTCAAATCCAGCATTTCCTGTCGAGAAGAGAACACGTGGACAGGGAGCGCAAAAGACTGGGTGTCTTCAACAAGTACCTTCCGAAAATAGCTCAGTTTTCAACTCAACTGGCGGGGAGAGAAAAACCGCCTGATATAGAGAAATTATTGGCGAGTGTGCAGAAGTATGGGGCCGAAGAAGCATAAGAGCAGTATACTGGAGAGAAAAAAAGAGGTTCTGAAGGGCTTGCAGAATCTTGGATCCAGCATTTACGATCAAATGGACCAAGGAAATTTCCCTTCCATAGACATGCCAAGCCGCTCAACAGACAACATCGCCTACGATGAGCAGCTTAGACAATTCATCCTAGGCGACCGAAGGGTTCGAAGAAGCGTCCGGAACCTCCGACATTTGAAGCCTTTCGCCCAACTCGTGTGGGCTGCACTGTTCTCTAATGAGCTCTCTTCGCAGCGCAAGACGTCAACTCTGAGAGACGTGTACTATTCCGCCCAGGCTTATGACATGACCTTCAAAGATCAACAGGAATCCAACAACATCATAACAGATCTAGAAACTATACTGGGCTTTTCGAGAGAGGATTTTAACATCTTCCCAGAAGAGCGCTCAGCGGTTTTTGGTGACCTGACAATAGAATACACCGTGCCTGGCTATGAAGGAAAAACCCTTGACTTAACCTCGCATCCGGACGGCGTGCTAATCGGCCCAGCATTGACCTCTTCAGAGTTTGTACGAACGTCGGCAGACAAAGTCATAGCCATAGAAAAAGGTGGTCTGTTCACACGGTTCATAGAGGAAAACGTGCACAAAAAATACAACTCCATTCTCGTGTGTACGGCTGGGCAAGCACCTAGGGCAACTAGGCACTTTATCCGAAGGTTAAGCGAAGAGCTCAATCTTCCTGTCTATGTTTTCACCGACGGAGATCCTTGGGGAATGCACATAGCCATGGTCATAATCTCAGGTTCTGCTAATGCTGCGCATTTGAGGGAGCTTAACACTCCTGACGCGAAATGGAGCGGAGTGTGGGCGACGGACATTGTCAACTACAAGTTGCCGACCGACCCGCTTGACGAGATGGACATGAAGCGACTTTATGAGCTGCAGAAGGACCCGCGTTACAAGGATCCGCTATGGCGGAGGGAAATAAAGACCTTCATGAAAATCAAGAAGAAGGCCGAGCAGGAGGCTTTCAGCAGATACGGCTTAACGTACATTGTCGACGAGTATCTGCCTCGAAAACTTGAAGAGACAAAGTAGGAAGAGGCGAAATCTAAAATAACCCTTTGCCGCTAAAGTTTGCCGCTTTGTCTGTTTTTCTAATATTGTCATCTTTCTTCACTTCCTATTAACGGCAAGAGAAATCGTGCATTCTGAAGCCAGTACTAACAATGTGTGTAATCCAACTATGATACGGATGGGTTCAAATCTCAACAAATCATGTGACACGATAGCTTAACTGAAGCATCAATCACATTTTTTATAGCCCGTCTTCTATTAATCCTTTAGGACAAAATGAGACGAACAATTATCAGGCGGTTTCTCTGAGTAATCAAGGTAGCCTAAATCAACAATCATTTTGGAGCTTCCCTGCTTCGCGCGCGCTAATAAGCTTGTCTACATAGCTATTAATGGAAGGTTGCCGCCTGATTATGCCTCTACGCCAATCCACGTCCACCAAATCTGTGCGTCGAATGTGATGTAGGTTGTGAATGACCTGGCCAGAATCGATTGGTAGGCCATGATTCCTTTAAGGTTATTAAGCAACGAATCAGTTGAAATTTCGCTTTCAGGACGCAGACGCAATATAGCCACGATGTCTTGAGTAGCGCGCACACATGAGAGCACCGAACCATAGTTTACAACCCTATTATTGGTATCTGCTCCGCGTTTTTAATTTATTCTACATTAGTCAACTAATGCTAAGACTCAATGGAGAGACTACCAACAGAAACTGCTCGGAAAAGTCTAGTCGCCGCTACCCTTGCGTTCCTCCCTCCTGTGCCAAAAGAAGCAATCAACAGTCCCGTACTTCCTTTTTCCTCGCTGACCAGTATTCTTTTGCTTCCCCATACTCCTTTTCTTTTTTAGCTGCTCCCGACTTGCCCCTGCATTCTGGACATAAGCACTTGCCTATGTATTGCACATACCGGGTGTAGAACATCTTCCCGCAATTCTCGCATCGGTGATCGCCCATGATTTCGCCTTCAGTATAATGGCTATCTTCCAAGGATTTAACAGGTTCTGCATTAGTCCACTAATGCAAAACAATAGTTTCTAAGAAAACGCAGTCAAAGAAAGCGGCGCGCGCGCCGATATTCGCTGAATGTTGGAGACTTCTCAGTTGAGACAAAGGAAATTAAAGAATCGAAATTCTTTTCCACGTTTGAAAAGGCATTGCGAACTTCATTAGAATCGGGTAACTTCATTTTAACTCCCTGTCGGTACTTCATTTTAACTCTCTGTTGATGTAACCAGCTATTCTTATTCAGGTTTAATTTCTGAGACGATTCCAGGCGCCCGCGCTATCAGGAACCAGATCTTAGGCAAAAAAGTATCAAAAAGTCACAGTGATTGATGATAGAAGGTTTCCTATCACATAAGGGATCACTGTAGCGACGATTCCTGCAACAACCATTTCAATCCCTGACACCAGCTTGTTCTTCCTAGTGAAAGCTGTTTTCCATACTCCTATCGCAAACAAGGCGGCGAAGGTAACGATGATGGCTGCAATAAAGCTTGTTTGAATATTTGGTGTGACAAGATAAGGAGTAAGGGGAACGAGACCTCTAGCCGTTTCAGCAACCATCATGATCAAAGCCACCTTCAGTGGATGTACAAAACGTTCCCTAACGATCCCGAGCTCCTCCTTAGCCATTGTATCCAACCACGTTTTTTTGTCAGACGTTATGCGGCTTACAATAAGGGACAGTTCGTCCTCCGTGAAGGGCGCCTTCTTCATGTAGATTTGCCGGACTTCTTCATGTTCGACTGGAGAATTACCTTCGATCTCGCGATTTTCGTGGTTGATCTCGCTTTCAAAGTACTCTAATTCCGATTTTGAAGAGATGTAGTCTCCTATAGCCACAGAGATCGC
The DNA here is from genome assembly GCA_049512075.1 of Bathyarchaeia archaeon. GTDB lineage: Archaea > Thermoproteota > Bathyarchaeia > Bathyarchaeales > Bathycorpusculaceae > JBEKCD01. Next base: position 65,656 of record JBEKXL010000013.1, read on the forward strand.
GCCTGCAATAACGGCAGCTAGACCAGCCAACAATATCTGACCACGTTGGAGTGAACCGGCCAGTGACGCCTGCGAGCATAGCGAGAATCGCTATAGAATTGTCTTGGAATCCAAACACTATTTCTTTTATGCTGAGTTTCTTGTGCCATCGCTCGCCTTTTTCAAGATTTTGTTTTGCGATTTTCTGCACATTTTCTGTTTGCGCGCGCGCTATTATCATCGATAGGGACTCGCGCTGGAAAGGTTGCACTCGTATCCGGTCTTTTTGTTCAAGTTTGCTGTAAGGTGCCATCTGTGCCATGCAATGTTGACTATTGCATGATTTTTGCCTTTTTCAGGTGCATTTCTTCGAGTTTTCTGTATTTTTTCGCGCGCTCTTCGAAAAGATTCGATATGCTGGTTCTGTACGCTCTGAATTCTCGGCATATGTCAGATTCTGATTCGTCATCCATTTCCCTGGCCATGGACCCGTGACTTTTGGCCTTTTGAGCATCGACATCGCTGATCTTTCGTTCACTGAACGCTATTGCTGCATAATGCTTTTGACGTCTGGCGACGGTTTCAACATCCTTTGCAAGCCTAGCGTACAGCCTTGCTTTCTGTCTCTCAAGTTCCTTTCTTTCCTTTGGTGTCATCCTAAGGTTATTATCCGTGAAGCCCATCCGGAACAAGGCCTCATGGATACCGTGTTTTGCACCGGCTGTGTCTCCTTTCTCTAAACACATCAGTGCATAATGCAGTGCGCCCAGGACTGGTTGCGGGTCTAGGGTCAAATCTTTCGTCATTTTTTCACCATATCTTCAGATTTAAGCTATATTAAGTCTGAAACATTTAAATTTTTCAAGGAGCACTGAGACTTTTTCCACGTATCATTCAACGCTAGAAGTAGGGCTGATTTCTCGCAAGGCTCTCTGCAAGTTCCAAGTAGGTGTCGATGATGACTTCTCTCAAATCCGTTCTCTGGCTTTTTTTCTCCACTCTTTCCCGCAGGATTTCAGAGAGGTTTCCACATTCTATCCTTCTCTGGATTATAGGGAGATATTTTTTTT
>JBEKXL010000014.1:0-66357 GCA_049512075.1 Bathyarchaeia archaeon
GTCCTATGCCCTCTTCAGCATACTGTGCCTAGTTCTGAACAGAGAAGCAGCCCAAAACACGGGAAGACCAGACAAAGCCGTCTCACCGACCTACTTCAACACATAATAAAGGGACAAGGCAGCGCGCTCAATAAGAAAACTTGATGGACAAACAAAAAATTCTTCTTTCACGACCCTTTTTGTTCCAAATTCTGTCTTAGCGCGCGTGGTTGTTCCTAAATTGGTTTTAAGTGGTTTTTATTCTTCTTTTGGGGTCTATGGGCGTAACAGCGCATAAACTATTAATCCAGACGCTAAGTCAAAAATCGAAGCGCAGGTCCAAAAAATGACTGGGCGTTGGAATACTCGCTTCAATGTGTGAGATAAGTTTTTGAAGTAGAAAAAAGAAAATTATGAAAGAGGGTTAGAAAATATGAATAAAACAAAAGTTAGAGCAGAACCCGGCAAACAAGAGCTATTCATTACAAGGGAGTTTGACGCACCTCGAGAGCTAGTTTTTAAAGCACACACAGACCCGAAGCTTTACACCCAGTGGATTGGACCACGAAGATTCACAACGACTCTTATGAAATTTGAACCGAGAAGCGGCGGCATGTAGCGGTATGTTTCCAAAGATAAAGACGGCAACGAGTATGCATTTCACGGCGTGAATCATGAAGTTCTCGCACCTGAGCGACTAATTGACACCTTTGAATTTGAAGGGTTACCTGAAAAAGGACACGTAAGCCTGGAGACGCTAAGACTTGAGGAATTGCCCGATGGAAGAACCAAGCTAACTATTCAAGTTGTTTTCCAGTCAATCGCTGACCGAGACGGAATGCTCCAAGGCGGGATGGAAGAAGGACTCAACGAATCACATGATCGCCTCGATGAACAATTGGAAAAAATGAAAAAAGGATAAGCGCGCGCCACTCTTGAGACCAAAACTATCCCGTCACCTCACAATTCTCACATTACATCTGGACAATGGGTCGCGCATGCTATGAAGTCAAAGAGGGATAGGCATAGGCATGCCGTTTCTTGCTTCCTCAACTATCGGAAGCACTTGTTTCAGTTCTCTGAAGTACTTGAGCACGGTTATGCCTCTTGGAGTTATGGCGAACACTGTTCTGCTTTTTCCAACGGTTCTTTCCTCAATCAGGTTTTGCTTAGTCAGAAAGTCCAAGTATTCTTTCAGGACTTTGCAGTTGACGTTCGCTTTATACATTATATGCGTCAGTTTTAATGGTCCACGGCGGGATAGCACTTGGAGAATGTCTACATACATCTCGAGTTTGGAACGTCTCATGATTCTACCCTTCGCATATGTACCTTCCACCAGTTGGAACAAGGAGTATAAACCGTTTATGAATCAGAAACTATGGTTCATATCTGCATATTGCCGCGCCAACACAAGTTTTCGTCGCATCTTTGCAACATGTTCCTGTTCATATTGAACCCTCGGACAACCTGAACTTGGAATAGTTATTGCAAATATGTATTTCAAAACCGTATTTTGCGCACGCTTCTGGCAATCTCTCTCGAAAAGCTTCAATTAGGTTCTGGGCTGCTCTTGCTTTGGGGGTTTCATTATACTTAGCCCGCGCTCTACCATGTACGACATCATTCAAAGAATAAACGTTTCTGGAACATTCCTCTAGCTGCGCACTTGCCCGTTTTCCTTTATCGATCACTAGCGCACGCTAACGGGAACATGGAAAAAGAAGGGAGAAAGTGAAGATGACTTTAACCTTACTCTCTCCACCCTTTGAAGAATAACGTATTGACAGACTCTTTTTAACCTTCAACAGAAGCGTCTTTCTCATGGGCTTGAGAACTCACTTTTACAAGCGCGCGCTCACGGTTACCCTGAGACTCTTGAAAGCTCTCCTTCAAGCGAGAGCCCTAACGGGTCGGTGAAATCAAGCGCTAAGAACCGGTGAGGACAGCATAGTGAGGGTAACCACGATGACGCCCACACCAACAAGACAGAGGAAGATGAAAACGTGAAGAACAAACCTCTCACTAACTACATCGTTGAAGATGGCAAGTTCAAAGACGACTTCTTTGGAAACCTTACGATTTGCAACGTTCCAGACAGCCTTCTCAGAGAGTTTATGCGAACAGTCGTTTGGCCCAAATACCCCGGCGGAATAAGCGAAGCACTTCAAGACCTTATGAGAAAGGAAGTTCAGAAACAAAAGAAACTGGATGCGTTCTGAGAGGCGCGAATGCGTCCTAAATTAGTCTGCGAAGTACCGTACGCTTCTGGATCTGCCTGGTTTAGCGCGCGCGCTGAGAAAAAACTAGAACAGTTGAAGATAGACGAACAAAAACGCATTGAACTAATGGCAGAATCCCTTGGCAGAACGCATGCACATTGGAATAGAAAAGGGCTACATCAGAACGGAGACGGAGCCAACAGAAAGGCATACGTGTGTCCTAAGTGTGGCAACCGTTACGAGAGCGCGCGCTTATTTTGGCACTGCCCTGCACGATGAACTCTATCAGTCTGAGTTTCTCCCAATGGTTCAGGGCATTCCATTCATCTGCGAGGCTGGGGTGAAAGATGTGCAGCAATTCTGCAAATTCTTCAATCGTGCTGACATTCCCAATGCACGAGGTTCCGGGTCCAGCTAGCCTTTCCATCCACTCAGTATACTGCCTCTGTTTCATCGTGGAACCTCCTGCCTTCCCGAGCTAACGAGCAGCCCAATTGTCAGGGTTCCTGTATTCAGTTCTTGGTCCTTCTTCCCATAATGCATCAAACAATTCCAAGAACTTCCTGCTGGACAGTTTCTGGCTCATTCCAACGCATCACTTACAACAGTTCAGAGTCGCCTCAAAACATATATGGGCAACTGCTAAAATCAGAATATATCGAAAATCGACACACGCGTAGCGCGCACAGGTAAAGTTCTATCTTTCTCTCTCTCATTCTTACGCCTACTCCCGCGCGCGTTTCGCAAGTGAGTTCCACAAGAGATCGTTGCGAGGAGGCTTTTCAACGTGAGTCTGTGGGCTTTTGCGTTCATTCCTTTCACGTTTTTGGTTTCGCTAAAGAGGAGAACAAACTGCCAACGTAACGGGGCTTTGATACGCGCGCTCTGACGTCACTGATGGGGGAGGAGGTTAACGAAGAAACATTACAATTCACATTACATCTGGCGTTACAACTGAACAGTAGAAAGTCAACCCTGCCTACAATCCCTGACTAGTACATTGAAAATTACATCTGACATTACAAATAAACGGGCTGAGTCCACTCTGAACAGTAGTCCAGCCTGATTTTCTCCATGGTTTGTTACCAATACACATTACATCTGACATTACAAACAAAAAGGGGGGGGGCGACGACACAACATACAACACGACATTGCAACTGACCCTACAAATGAAGAGGTGGAGTCGACTTTCGCACATTAAGGGCGATGAGAAAATGAAAAGCGATGCGTACATTCCTGCAGAAGGGGAGATTCTGGCAGGCTTCTGAGGTTCTTGTCGCAGGTTTATGTGTGGCGCCGCCGATAGGACTTGAACCTATGACCGACTGGTTAACAGCCAGCCGCTCTACCTGGCTGAGCTACGGCGGCTCTCTGGGGACTCACATGCTTTGAGTTTTGTGGCGGTATTTAAGTCTGCCCATAGACCCCGGGCGCGCTACCGTTTGACCGCTCACGTCTTCACGTTGATGCCCGCTTGCATCATCCTATACTTGGCTATGCTTGCGAACAGTCTGAAGAAAGGACTTATGACACGCTCTCTCCAGTTGCTGGAAAAGCCCATGTTGATAAGGTTGCCCAGCCAGTACACATCGTGTTCTACACATTTTGCCAACAACTCCTGATGCAGCTTCGTCAGGTGCGTGTCCCTGAACCAGTCTTCGTCCTTGAGCCTGCCCATCGGAACGAAAAACAAAGGAACAACCAAGCTTCTGAAAGCCTTCAAATCATCCATCAATTCTATCGTCTTGACGAGATCGCTCTCAGTCTCTTCCGGAACCCCCACAATAAGCGTGCCCGCTGGAACGAGCATGTTGTCATGCATGAGCCCCATGCCCGTGCGCACAACCTCAGGCCAGTCTTCAGGTTTGAACGGGTGAGCTTTCGCAGGCATGATTTTCTTCGCGAGCTCCGGAGAACCCGTTTCAAGTCCGATCTCAACGCCCCACCAAGGCTGTTTCCGCCTTATCATTTCAGCTATTTCCGCGAAAAGTTTCGGCTTCGAGGCAACAGCTGCCAAGGAACAGTGACTCCAGGATATGCTACTGCACCTCTCAAGAACAGCTTCGTGGAGTCTGAAGAGTTTCTCATCATTCGGCAGAGTGTTCTTTGAACCGTAAAGCATGACATCATCCGTGTGAAGGATGACTCCTCCATTCTTGGCTCTGCGGTTTACCTCTATTTCCCTGAGTATTTTCTCAATCGGAAACCATCGCAGCGGCCTCAGAGTCACGCTGCAGAAGCTGCACCCGCGACAGCATCCGCGGCCAATCTCCACTAAACCGTTGATTGAAGGTCCGATGATTTCCGGTATCTCCTCCAAGCTTGGCGTTTCCCGAACGCTCGTTTCATAGCTAGCAGGAAGTTCCTCACCGTTGATTGCCGCCTTAAAGATTTTTCCAACGACGTTTTCGGCTTCTCCCTCAATTATGCAGTCTATTCCATAATTCTTAACGAAGTTCGGTCTGTAGTGCATTTGCCAAACGCCTGGACCGCCCACGATGATCTTCAAACCCCGTTCTTTTGCCTCCCTAATCTCGGGAGAACCCAGAAGGTTGCGAAAGTGCCGGGCCAAGAACGGTTCCTTCTTCATTATAGCGGCCAAAGTGCTTGACGCAGGACCCAAACCGAAAGGATCCATCACGGTAATGCCAAGCACCTTCGCCTCTTTTACATGTGATTTGAGATGGTCCGGCGCCACGGTTGAAACGTTGAAACCCTCTTTCACGAGCTGCGCCTCGATTTTTCTCAATCCATAAGGCGCTTCAACCGGCGCACCCCCTATCGACTTGATAGCTGGAAAGAAGAGCTGTTCAAACAAGAAGTCCGGGATAAAATTCGACGGAGCACACGTTCCAAAACCCAGGAACTCGTTACGATGATAATCACTCATCAACGTACTGTCAGCAGTCAGAATTACCTTGTCATCCAAACACACTGACTCTCCGAAGAACTAGCCACACTGCTTAAATTAAAGAGTTTGCTCTGCCAATCCTTCTCCTTTCCCACATTTGCCCGGAAAGCGAATCGGTGCGCCCTTCATGATAGAAATATAAGCAGTTGGAAAGAAAGATCTAGCAAACGGTGATAAAATGGTTGAAGAGAAAAAATACACAGAAAAAGAGTGCCACAGAAAGTTTGCAGTCGACTGTTTCAACCTTGTTTGGACTCTTATTGACAAGAAGGACAGAACCAAAGAAGAAGACGACAAGATGGTTCATGCGGCTCATGCCTCTCGTTTTCATTGGGGAGAAATAGGAACGTCACTCGAGTTTGAAAGAGGCGAATGGCAAATTTCCAGTGTACACCGTCGTTAAAAGGCCTGAATCCGCACTCTATCACACAATGAGATGCTTGGAAATCTGCAAAGAAAACAACATCGGAGACTGGGACATCGCCTTTGCCTATGAAGCAATGGCCCGAGCCTACGCAGTTGCGGGGCAAAAAACAGAGTGCAAGAAATACATTGAACTGGCAAACAAGGCCGGAGAGCAAATCAAGGTTAAAGGAGACAAGGACTATCTATTCAGCGAACTCAGGACAATAAACTGCTAGAAGCGTTACGTGGGAGTCGAGATTCAAACTACTGAATAACAAGAACGTGAGAATCTTGAGCTGCCTTCTAGGTCAAAAGTGTAGAGTGTGACCTGAGACACGCCAAGGTTCTTATTCTCTGTCAGGGAAAGGTACCCTCGAAGGAAAAGTCAGATGAAAGGCTTCCATCTGGCAGCCCATGCACTTATGATTCTGCTGGTCTGCGCGGCTTTGTTTCCCATTTTGCAGCAACGCGCATTCTCATCAAGCCCCATCTATCTAGACGTCGAACCTAATTCTCTACCACCACTGACCGATCTGAACTCAAGTGTCTACGGCTTGGAAGTCCCGGCAACACCCTCAGCCATCGGAGACAATTTCACAGTTGAAATACACCTGAGAAACGCAACCGTGACCAACGTTGCAACCGGCGTTGAAGGTGTTGAGGTTCACTTATACTTCGGCAACATTCTAGCGTATGCTGTGCCCACCGGGTTCGTGAACAAGATTGGCCAACCTGACGGAGTGCTAACAGGGCCAGACGTGTTGTACGGCCTTGGTCCTGGGTTCTTTGATGCTGGTGTTAATCCGGTTTCAAGTCCGCCCTACGCTGGTGCCGTGTACTTTGAAGTTGGAGCCGCCTCATCAGACAAGCCGTGGAATGGCGCTGACGGCTTGGTGGCCGTAGTAAGCTTCCGAATCGTGAAGCAGCCGCAGGGTTCGCAGGGGGAGCCGACAGTTACGTTGCAGCTTGCAAACGACTTCACAGACATCGAGACTAACATCATCGTAGATCCCTACACCAACAACACCATGGCCGCGCCAGTATCCCACGACCGCATTCCAGGGAGCCTAGTATTGGACTCCAACTACGAGCCTCCTGCCAACAACTACACCTTAACAGTTCAAGAGAGTCCTGCAGGCTCTGGAACGGTGGATGTCAACGCAGGCGGAATTAATCAGACACCTCCCTACACTTTCTCAAACGGAACAGTTGTCCAAGTGGCGGCAACACCGAATGCTGGCTACAGCTTCACGAACTGGATTCTTGACGCTGCAAATGCTGGCTCTGCAAATCCATTCAGCATTACCATGAACAGCGCCCACACGGTAACAGCCAACTTCACCTATGCTCCTCCGCCCCCTGATTTGTTTCCTATCACTTTGACTGCAGAGCCAACGGCAGTGCCCCCGTTTGCAGGTGTCAACACCCGCCCTTACGGGTTGGAGATTCCGCCTACGCAGATTGTTGTTGGAGACATGTTCACGGTTGGACTCCATCTGCGAAATGCTACCAAAGGCAACGTGCCTCTTGGGGTCGGCTCTATTGAGGTGCATTTCTGGTTCGGAAACGTTCTGGATTATGTGCGGCCTGTAAGCTTTGCACCCAGTGAGTTCGGCGGCCCTGAGGGAGTCCTCAACCCCGACATCCGTTTTTCCATTAATCCAGGGTTTCACGGTGTGAACGGGGATGAGACGCCTTACCCGTACGACGGAGCGGTGAGCTATGACATTGCAGCAAGTTCAACGGGCACTGGTTGGAACGGTGTTGACGGTCTCGTGGCGGTGTTAACGTTCGAGATTACAAAACAGCCCCAATCTTCTTTGGGCAAAGACGCCGTAGGCTTGCCTATGGATTACACCTTCACAGGCTTAACTGACTGTAACGGAAGCAGCGTATTACACGACTGTTTGAATGCAACGATAACGCTGGACAGGGTTTCCCACGACGTGGCCGTGACAGACGTTACGTTACTGAAAACCGTGATCGGAGAAGGATATCCCATGATCATAAACGTTACCGCCGCGAACCTTGGCAGCGTTAGCGAGGACTTTCTTCTCACTGTTTACGCCAACGCGTCCGTCATGGACTCCCAGACAATCTCGCTTGCCAGCGGGAATTCCACAACAGTGGCTTTTGTCAGGAACACTACTGGCTTCGCCAAAGGCAACTACACCATAAAAGCCGTAGCGGAGGCTATCCCTGGGGAGGCAAACACGACGGACAATACGTACACTGCTGGCTCAGTGACAGTAACCATTCCAGGAGATTTAGACGGCAATGAAAAGGTTGAGCTTGTCGACTTGATTCGGTTAGTGCTTAGCTTCCAAAGCCAGGCCGGTCAGCCAAAATGGAACCCCAATGCAGACATAGATGGCAATGGAATCGTTGACCAATCTGACGCGAACATACTGGCTCAACACTACGGACAGCACTACCCGTGAGAGTCAGGACCGGCGGAAAGACACCCTGCAATTCAGAAGCGCGCGCGCAACGATGATTCAAGAACTGCTACTGCACAACATTACCACGGTTGTTACCAATAAACATAGGGGACGACTCCGAAGGAAGGAGATTTCACAGAATTTCTCCATGCTTTGTTACCACACAACATTACCACGGTTGTTACCAACAAAATGGGATCGCCAACGCAATAATACACTTTTACAATTCAACATTACAAAAAACGTAAATAAAAAAAGGCGGGGGGGGCCGACAACGCAGCATTAGAACACAACATGCCACAGATCACAATTACAGATTACATGTGACCTTGCAAACGAATAGAGGGGGCCAGCGTTGAGGCTGCTTGATGTGGAAGAGTTGTCCTGAAGCAGGGCGTCGCGCTCTCTGAGACCACCGCCTTGAGAGAGCGCGCCGGCATTTGATCTTTCGTTTTTCGTAATGTTGCTTTGCACAGAAATAACCTGGAACAGACCAACGTGTGCGCTCGCTATCCGAGGGTTAGCTTTGCTACTGGACGTATTTTTCTTCGCTTTGAAAGTATATATCTGACGTTTTCAATGGGATGCTGTCGGTACACGATAGAAGAGAGAACGTTGAGGCTTCGGGCATAAACGTCTTGAGGCGTGGTACTGTCTGGTGTCGCAAACGAGAGTGGGTTTTGGCTACCCCAAAGGTGTGTGCTTTCAGTGCACGAGATGTGCACTTTGCTGTGGGGACACGAAAAGCCGAACGAGGCGCATTATGCTTCTGAGGGAAGATGCTCGCACGATATCTGAGGCCGTTTTGAAGCCTGTTGAGACTTTCGCAACGGAGGCCAGGGGCCACGGGCCTTACGTTTACGAAATGAGAAAAACGCGGGGAGAGGGCAAATGTATTTTCCTCGAGGGAACGGACTGTAGCATTTACGCGGTGAGGCCTTTGGTGTGCAGGTTTTACCCATTCGAGCTAGTGACACTGAAGGATGGGAAACCTAGGTTCTTCTGCACAGGAGAATGCCCTGGAATTGGAAAAGGCAAGAGGCTGGAAAGAGAGTATTTCGAAAACCTGTTCAAGCGGGCTTACGATCAGCTGAGGAGATAGAAGACAGGGAATCTGAACAGATACCTTTCTTGACACGGTTGCGGATACTGTCTAGACTGACCTGAAACTGAAGTGGGGGCAGACTCGCTCTTTAGCTGCAAAGCTTGTTGCTTTCGCTAACGTCTTGGAGGCGGCCGCATCTTGTCTGGGTGAATGCTTATGTTGACTTGTGTGACGTGTGCAGTTTGTCGAAGGCGGAGACTTCGGGTCCATTCAGTGTGACGGGTGCGTGGGCCATGATTGGTTTTTTCTGCACGTGCTTGTATCCACATTCGCACTCGAAACCTACTGTTTGTTTTCCGTTCTTCACTTGGCGCCATTTCCTGCCGTTGCAGCGTGTATCGTGCCTGTGAATGGTCCAGAGTTGTCTAGCTTCGGTCGGAGTAATTGGAGAATAGCGTTTTACCTTTGTGAAGTACCAGGCTAGGTACATTGTGAAACAGGCCCACAGTGAGGGCATGATTATCCACAGATTGGAGGTTAACATTTCTAACATGTTTTCACCATCTGTATTTATGTTCTGCACGGATACAATATGTCTGTTTTCAAACATATCTAATTATAGAATATGCCATCTTACGATATAAACATTTCGCCGATTCGCAGGTCGGTTGCGCGCTAGAACTGTTGGAGTACGTCTTTTTTTTCTATTATGTTGCCGCAGTAGTGGCACTTTAGTAGCAGAGGGTCTTCGGATTCGATGTAGAACTTGGGTTTTACGGGTTCGTTGCTGTTGCTTATGCAGGCGGGGTTGGCGCATTTAACGATGTTTTCGATGGTTTTTGGCAGTTTGACTTCCTGTTTCTTTATGACTTTGTAGTTGCGGATTATGTTGATTGTGGCGTGTGGGGCGATGAGGGCTATTTTGTGCACTTCTTGGGGGTTGAGTTCTCTGCCCTCGATTTTGAGGATGTCTTTCGTCCTGAACCGTTTGCTGGGCACGTTGATGGCGATGGTTATGGGCCCTTTCTCGCGGCCCGTTATTCCGAGGATTTTGACCACGTCCAGGGCGTGGCCGCCCGTGATGTGATCTATGACGGTGCCGTCTCTGATTTTGGAAACGCGCAGCTCTGTTTCGCTCAAGCCTGTTTCTCCCTCTGAGAGGTGGTTTATTGTTGGAACGCGAATAAAAGACTTTAATTTTTGCTGTTGCCGCGAGGTCTTGTGCTGTTGGCAAGAGTTATCTAGTTGTTTTGTAGAGTGGTTGTGGGTGGGAGTTTGGAGTTTAAGGGCAGAGACATCATTTCGATTAAGGATTTCTCTCGTGAGGAGATTAACTATGTTTTCAAGGTTGCGAAGAGTATGGAGCCTCTGGCTTCTAGAGGTTCGCAGATGTTGAAGGGGAAGATTCTTGCGACGTTGTTTTATGAGGCGAGCACGCGAACTCGGCTGAGTTTTGAGTCTGCGATGCAGAGGCTGGGGGGTTCGACGATTGGTTTTGCGGAGGCGGAGATTGCTTCGGTGAAGAAAGGTGAGAACCTTGCTGACACTGTTAGGACGGTTGAGAATTATGCGGATGTGATAGCCTTGCGGCATCCTCTGGAGGGGGCGGCGAGGTTGGCTGCGGAGTTTTCTAGAGTGCCTATTCTTAACGGTGGCAGCGGGGCGGAGGAGCATCCGACGCAGGCGCTTCTGGACTTGTACACGATGGTTAAGGAGAGGGGTAAGGTTGACGGGTTGAAGATTGCGCTTGCGGGTGATTTGCGGTACGGGAGGACGGTGCACTCGCTTGCTTACGCGCTTTCTTTGTACGATATCGAGTTGTTCTTGGTTTCGCCGGAGACTCTGAGGATGAGGCGGGAGGTTCTTCAGACGATTAAGGAGAGGATTCCGGTTACGGAGAAGACGAGTCTTGAAAAGATTGTTTCGTTGGTGGATGTTTTGTACGTGACGCGGATTCAGAAGGAGCGTTTTCCTGATCCTGCGGAGTACGCGAAGGTTAAGGGTTCTTACAGGGTGGACTTGCAGAGTTTGAATGACGCTAAGAAAGATTTGATTATAATGCATCCGCTTCCGCGGGTTGATGAGATTGCGGCCGAGGTTGACGCTACGCCCTACGCGCGTTATTTCCAGCAGGTCGGGAACGGCATCGTCGTCCGAATGGCGCTTCTAGCTCTGATACTGGGCGCGGTTGACTAACCCGCGGATATGGCTGCAAAATCCTGCAGAAGACAGGAAAAGCACGAGTTTGTGTGGAGTGGGCGTGTGCTGCTGTTTAGGTTTCGTTGGAGCGGTCGAAGTAGGTGAGTGTGCTGACGGCGTTGCATTTGGGGCATTTGCTTGTTTGGCCGGGCCAGGTTTTTTTGCAGTTTGTGCAGTAGGTTGTTTTGCGGTTGTAGGTGAAGAATTCTGGGTTGTTGTTTTCTATTAGTTGTTTGGTTATGGAGAGGAGCTGTTCTGGTTCGTGTGTTGTTTCGTCGAGTTCGATTATGGTTAGGTTTCCGCCTGTCTGGGTCTGTCTTGTTTTGTGTTGTGGGGTTTGGGGTTTTTTGGGGAGGTTGCCGTTTTGGAGGGTGAGTTTGTCTGTTGTGGAGTAGTGGGGTTTGTCTCTTGTTCCTGTGAAGTGGACTTTTGCGATTCCGTATCTTTCGATGTCGATTTGTGCCAGTCTGGTGGAGGCTTCGGGGTTTGGCATTGTTGCTGGGTAGACGTGTTTTCCGCGTTTTTTTCCGATTTTGTTTATGAAGCTTGTGATGTTCTGTGCGGTTTCTTCGGCGAAGGTTTGGGTTTTTTCGTCGTTGATGCTTTTGTCGGTGAAGGCTTCTGCTGCTTCTGTTAGTCCTGCGAGGTTTATGGTGTGTATGGTTTTTTCGAGTCTGAAGTACTGGTCGCCGTTGTTTTCTTGTGTGAGGAAGGGGAGCAGGTTTTTGGCGTGTTGTCTGAGGGCTTGGTGTTTGATGTCTAGGGCGCGGTTTGCCATTTCGAGTCTTTCCTTGAGGGTTTCGAGGAATTTTGCGGGGTCTTTTTCGGTTTCGTAGGCGACGCGGGGCACGTTTACTGTTACGGTGCCCAGGCATCCTGTGCGGAGGGTGTCGATTTCCCAGTCGCCGTTTGGTTCTGCGTCGATTTTGAATCCGGAGGGGCTGTGGACGGTTTGTTCGTGGTTTTTTTCGGTTAGGTTTGCGAAGTAGGGTGTGCCGTTGTGTGCTGCGAGTGCGTGGGCTTTGAGGAGGATGGCTCTTGCTGTTTCGTCTTTGAGTGTTTCTGGGCGTATTTTGACTGTGAGTTTGGGGTTGGCCAGCGGTTTTTGGAGGCTTTCTTCAGCGAATGCTTCGAGGAGCAGTGATGCTAGCTGCTGCGCTTCTTCCGCGTAGTCTGCGTATTTGCCGGCTTGTTCGCCGTTGGGTCCGGTGGCAGGTTTGTCAGCTAGATGTTTGGGTGTTGTGAGTTCTAGGTTTATGGCGGTGTCTGTGTGTTGGCTTAGGTTTGTTATGAACTGGTGGAGTGCTTCTTTGGTTCTTGTGGGTTCGGTGTTTTTTGTGTATGGGGCGAGGAAGGTGTTGAGGTATTCGAGTGTTTGGGTTGTTTCTGTTTCTTTTGCTGCGTGTAGGAGGGCGTTGAATATGGTTGTGAGTGCTGTTTCTAGGTTTTTGGGTGGGGGTTGGTTGGGTTGGGTGGGGTTGATGGTTTCTAGGTTTAGGCCGTTTTGTAGGAAGAATCGTGTGTCGTGTATGGTTTCTGTGGGTTTGAGGATCCATGTGCTGAGGTTGTTGATGTGGAGGGTGCCTGAGAGGTGGGCGTCTGCGATGTCTCTTGGCAGTGTGTTGAGTAGTGTGTATTCTTTGAAGACTGTTTGTCCTGCGGCTTCGAGGGGGTTTGTTGTTTGTGGTGTTGTGTGGAGGAGGTTGGTGACGTCGTGGACGGGTATTCCTAGGCGTGTGAGCTTGTTGCGGTATTCTTCGAGGCCTTTTTCGATGAGGATGGCGTTTACTACTTCTCTTACGAGTGGGGCTGTTAGGTATTTGGTTTTGGATTTGAGGAGTTGGGTTTCGGCTTCTTTGGCTACTTTTTGTGCTTGTTCGGGGGGCATTTTGGCTTCTTTTATTAGTGCGTTTGCGATTTTGTTGGGGTCGAATTCTTCTATTGCTGATCTGCTTGCGCGGATGAGTATGTTTTTGGGTTTGTTGGCTTTTTTGTCTATTCTGTTGGCGACGTCGATGACCATTTTGCCGAGGTCGGTTAGGCCGTATTTTTTTTGGTCCACTAGGGCTTCGATGAGGTCTGCTTTGAGTAGGAATTTTAGGTGGTAGGCGAAGCGTCCTGCGTCTCGGCTTGGGTTCATTTTCAGGCTGCTCATGAGTTCTGTGTAGCTGAGGGGGCCTTTGTCGAAGAGTAGGTTGAGTATTTGCAGTCTGAGGGGTGAGCTGACGGCTTTGAGGATTTTGATTCCGTGGGTGCGGCTGGCTGTTGACAAGGTTGTTTGTGGGCCTCTTCTTTTTGTGGGGGTGTAGTATTTTTGGGTGTGGGGGGTTTAAAGGTGTTGGGATAGGCTTATTTTGCTGTTTTGAAGATAGGATGGGTATGCGCGTGTGGGCGGGGCTGTCGGCTAGTTTGGTCTAGGCTTGTAGCCTCGGGCGCTATAGACCCCGGTTCAAATCCGGGCAGCCCCACCATAGTTTGGGTTGGAGAGCCGTTGCTGCGCTTCCTGAACGACGTGAGAGAAAGTGTTGTGTTTTTCTTTTTTTGGAGAAGGGTGTTTTGGGCTTCTTTTCAGTGGCAAGGTTTAAGTCATGGGTTGTCCACGTCTGGGTTCGGCGTGTTCAGGCGTGATTCGTATGGGAAAGGCTTGAATCGTATGGGAAAGGTGTGAATCGTATGGGAAAGGCGTGAATGTATGGGAGGGGTGTGGTTCGTTGCCGTTGACTGAGTCTGTGTTCTTTAAAGCGGTGTTGCAGAGGGAAAACCGAATTCAGGTTCCCAGGTTGTTTCGTTGGCAGTACAAGATGGAGGCGTGTGAGGTGTTGAGGGTCAGTGTTCGGGTTGAGGGTGGTTTCGTGGATGAGGGGTTTCTTGCGAGGATGACGAAGGATGGTCGCTTGACTGTTCCGAAGTTGACTTTGAAGCTTCTGCGGGAGGGCGAAGAAAAAAGTTTGGAAGGCTGCGTCCTCGAAGTCACGGTTGAGCCGGCGGACGAGCAGGTGAAGAGCCGGGGCTGAACTCTTAAGGTCCTGTGTCAGCACAAACCGGGAAACTTCCAGAGCTGTCCTCGACCACGCCTGGAACCTCGCGCGCTCTAGCAGTCTGTACTTGCTGGGGCCTTTTTTTGGCACCTCGCGTGTTAACGCGGTGATGGAGCACACGCTGACTCGCTGCGAGGACGTGAGATGGATGGAAGGTCGCATAGGCAGACGTGGGTGGAACGAGGATGGTGGAAAAGGCGGGTGCGAAAGCGTCATTGATTCTTTTGAGGATGCGATTTCTTGGACTTTATGATTCCAATGATTGAGGTGCCGACAGCAACTGGGAGAAGCAGTTCTACTAGAAGCGTTCCGTCCTGAAATAATGCAAAGGGCGTCGTCTTGCTGCGTATGCTCGCCGTCATCGGAAAATAGTCCTGTGGAACTGATACTTCTGTTGTTTCGGACTGGAGTTTGATGTCCAACTTTATCGTTGTGGAAAACCGTGAGAATTGTTGAACACTGGCTGCATCCTCTTTCTTCTCGTCAAGCACTTCAGGGCGTATTGCAGCTTCCCACATGCTTTGCTGTGTGTAGCTCTTGAGAGTCAGTCTCATGGCCGCGTCTGCTTCCCATGGGCGTTCCGCAATATCGTTCTTGGCCATCGGTACATTCATCTGGCTGTTTTGGGGATCCGCATAAGAAAGCGTTACAGAACTGATGGGTTCTTGTGATGCCAGTACAACACTCAAAACCATGGTCCCATTGGCATCTGCGGGATCCGTAATGCTGATGCTGAGTATTCTAATCTTTTCGTTTTCTTGAGCGGATGCGGCATGGACTGACAACCCACACGCCAGCAGGATTGCAACAAAAAGGATAACCGACAATATCTTCTGCATTAGTGTCCCAAATGTACAGTACTGGTTACACCAGTTAAATCTTTCGCAGCTTCCCTGAGAATGCGTGCGGCAAGATATTCGCAAAGCCCAAAGATCCTCTGGCTTCCGAGCAGTAAACCGCGACTTCAGGATCCCGGTGCTTTTCCAACATGGTAGTGCGGTGGATGTGGTTTGAAGCTCGTTCAAAGCGCTAAGATGGAGAGATGTCACTACTGTGGCAGAATGGTCCCGCATTTTGCGATGGACTTTCATGAGTATTATGAATGCAAAAAAACCAAGAGCGGGCACTAGAAAAATGTCTGATGATAAGTGAATGAAACTGATTCTTAGTGGAAAGAAGTCTGATAATTAGTCAGCCATTGCCCCAAACAGTCTTCAGAACGGGGCTTCAATGAAAAAGAGGAAGATTCTTGGACTCAGGAAGGCGGGGAAAATTTGTTTAGCTAGTTCAATGCTCGCCGGACCAGCTTTTGGGGTGACATTTCAATAGTTTATTTAGCAAAGTGGACCTGTAGTCTGCCATTGGGCGCCGATTGTCTGCAAATCGAAAGGTCAAATCTTCCGATTTAGGCAGGTTCTGAACCCATCTGGGTTTAGGGACGGGCAGCCAAGTAGCACTAAAGATTGAAGACTCCATCTACAAAAACCTCTACCGCGAACAAGGCCTGAAAAGCGTGCAAATCCTGGGATGCCCCCTCGCCAGCGCTGTAGCCTGCGCGATAGCAAAAGTCTCAGGCAAAACAGTAACCGTGAACCAAGTCAACATCTCTCCGAACGCGGAAACCGTGGAAATCACGTACACCCTCCAAGAGAGTTGAGCAACATGCACTTCCCACTCACACTGTCCGACATAAGCCTCTGGCTCGCCGCCACCGCAATCATACTCCTAATCACCTCCGAACTGCTGGCCTCCTCAACAACATACTCCCGCAGCATCATACTTGAAAAGAAACGCCTCAGACTCATAGCCCTCGCACTCGGGGTAGGCTTCATGGCCACCGTCGTCATGCGCGTATTCCAACCCTTCTAACCCTTAGTCAAGTACCATCAGAGCCACAAAACGCGCGCCATTCTTAAGGCATATTTGTATTGTATCGTAGGCCCGGGGTAGGGGCCCGCCTGAACATACACGCCAAAAGCGCCCGCATAAACCATAAAGCTTATAAACGTAGAATTCCCTCTTTAAAGTGGGAATACAAAATGGAAATCCAGATTGGCGATAAAGGAAGGATGACCCTTCCCCTCAAATTAAGAATGCTGCTAGGCATAAAAGAAGGCGACTGTTTAACCATTGAAATCGCAACCGGTGGCATATTCCTCAAGCCTAAAGGCGCCTCAGCAAAAGAAGTGTGGGGAGCAGCCAAGCTCAAGAAAGTTGAAATCGAAGAGATAGAAGAAGCACTCGGCACGGAATCTTAGGTGCGCTTCGTAGACTCAAACGTCTTCGTGTATCACTTGGCCGCGGATCCCATTCATGGGCAAACAGCCAAGAACCTTATGGAAAAAATAGAAGCTGGTGAAAAGTCAGCCACATCGACGCTTGTAATCGCCCAAGTGTGCAGCTATCTCAAATGGAAAAGAATGCAAAACGTAATACCCCTATTCCTATCCTTCCTAAAAGGACTAACCACCCTACAAAAAATCGAAACCCACATGCTAGACTTCGAAGAAGCCAGAAGCATCCAATCACAACTCAACCTGCCATGGTCCATGTGGGACGACATGGTAATCGCCGCACAGATGAAGAGGCTCAACCTAAAGGAAATCTACTCAAACGACGGTGACTTCGACAAAATTCCATGGATAAAACGAATCTTCTGAGACCAGAAACCCACAGCCCTCTCATCATGCTAACAGACAGTCTGGGATTCTGGTCTTAGCGCGCGCGAGTCTTGTGGATTGCCCCACGGCGCTGGATTATTGCTCGGATCATGCAACTTCTAGAGTTTTTGTGTGGGCGTTTGAGCGGGCGTGCTGGCGGTTTGGGACGGAATATTTGGCTGGGATATATCTGGATGTTAACAAGTGTTATATGTTGTTTTGATGGACATGCATGATGAGGTTTGTTGGCTGTGCGTAGAGACTTGCGCATACGGAATCGACCTGTCCTCTTGCTGCTTCTGCCCGTTGTACTGGTTTTCTGGATGGTCGGCTGGGTTCTCTATTACACGGGTTCTGAGGGTGGCCGGCACAGAGCGGTATCTGATACTGTCAGGGATGACGGGGTGGAGGTTGGCGTCGTGCTGCTGGAAGAAGAGACTGAGGTTAACAGCTAGTCTCGACGATTCTTGGATTCATGTGGCGCATGCGCTACGTTGCCCTGGGTGCTGAGCGCGCTCGCTGTGTTGAGAAGGCCGTGTCATAGCGCTTTTGGTGTTGCAAGGGTTGGGGTTTGTTGGTTCTGTTTCTTGGTTATCAATTTTGGGTTCTTGGGGTTTAAGGTTTGAATGTGTTTGGTTTTTTTTGGAGTTGGGGTTATCTGGTTTTTTGGTTGCGTTTTGGTTTTATCGTTATGAGGTAGATTGTTGTGATTGCTAGGGCGATTGTTATGATGATTAGGATGTAGTTGAGGTTTCTGCTGAAGTCGAGTTGTCCTATTATGGAGTTGTAGTTTGTGAGTTGGCCGGCGTAGCTTGAGTTGAGTAGGTTGTAGTCTTGCATGAGGGTGGCGTAGCTGGTGTTTAGGGTTTGGAAGTTTGTTTGGAGGCCGTTGAAGCTTGATGAGAGCGAGACGAAGGCGGTTGTTAGGTTGCCGTAGTTGGTTGAGAGGAGGTTGTAGTTGGCTGAGAGCGAGTTGTAGTTGGTGTTCAGCACGTTGTACTGGGAGATCAGCGTGTTGAAGTTTAATGTGTCGTTGTTGTGTTCGGCCAAGAGTGTCGTGTAGTTTGCGGACAATTCGTTGAAGTCGGCCAGTAGTTGCGTGTAGTTGCCGAGGATGTTGGTGTAGTTGGCCAATAACGAGTTGTATGTGTCGTTCAGGGCGAGGTACTCGGGGGATGGGACGAATTCTGTGATGGTGAAGGTGAAGTAAAAGGTTACTTGGCCATAGGGAACGACGTTTGAGTCGACTCGGATGGTGTGGTTTCCTTTGTCGGAGGATGGTGGTTCGGTTGGGACGGTTATGTTGTAGTTCTCGGACGTGCCGCTTGCTCCGGGGACACCTTGCTGGTTTAGACCTATTGTGATGTTGTCCCAGAAGATATCGGCTGACTGCACATTCTGCACGCTGGCATTCAGCGAGGTGAATCTGAGAAGGATTGTTGTGTTGGCTCCTCCTTGTGCTGGAAGTATTTCCGCCTGAATCTGGTCGGCTTGCGCGTTTACGTGAACCACTGTTACGAACGTTAGAGATAGTACGAGGAGGGCTGGGAGCAAGATTTTCCACGGTTTGATCATGATTGTCCACATCGCTTTGAGCGCACGCGCTTGATAGTTCATGTATCGTTTGAAGCTGTAGTTAAAGGCTTTGCCTTGTTTAGGTTTCATCTATTAATGCCCGTTACTGGTTGGGACAAAATCGGGTTTATGTGGTTTTGTTGTGGGGTGGTCGAGTGCGGGTTAGGTTTCGTTGTAGCGGTCGAAGTGGATGAGTGTGCTGATGGCGTTGCATTGTGGGCATTTGGTTTTTGTGGTTGGCCAGGTTTTTTTGCAGTTTGTGCAGTAGGTTGTTTTTTGGTTGTAGATGAATAGTTGCGGTTCGTGTGTTTCGAGTAGTTGTTTTGTGGTTTGCAGGAGTTGTTCGGCTGTGGGTGTGGTTTCGTTGAGTTCGATTATGTTTAGGTTTCCTAAGGGTTGGGGTGGAGTGGTTTGTTGGGGTTGTGGTGTGTTGAGGTTTTGGAGTGTGAGCGTGTTTGTTGTGGTGTAGTGGCGTTTGTCTCGGGTGCCTGCGTAGCGGATTTTGGCGATGCCGTATCTTTATATGTCTAGCCGTGCTAGTCTGGTTGTGGCTTCGGGGTTTGGGAGTGTTGCGGTTTGGAGGTGTTTTCCGCGTTTTCTGCTCATTTTGTTGATGATGTTGTTGATTTCGTTGATGGTTTCTGTTTGGAAGGTTTGGGCTTCCGGGGTGTCGAGGGTTTTGCCTGTGAAGGCTTCTGTGGCTTCTTTGAGTCCTGCGAGGTTTATGGCATGGGCGGCGTTTTCGAGTCTGTAGTATTCATCGCCGTTGCTGCTTTGGGTGAGGAATGGGAGGAGGCTTTTGGCGTGCTGTCTGAGGGTTTGATGTTTGATTTCTAGAAACTCAAGCTATTCCGGCCTAGAGTCAAACTATAAGGCTGTTGTTGGCCAATTGGACTTCACCAGAAATCTCAGCTACGTCTTCATCACATCAACGATTGTCTTAGCAGTCTCGACCGTCTACTTCGCAATATATAGAGAACCAAAACCAGCTTCGAAAACAAGATACTAGCCTTGCCAAATCGAATTGCGCTCAACGTTTGCTGCTCAAGCTCTCGAACCCGTTATTATCTCAGGGCTGATGATGTTTCTGGCAACACTTAGAACGCGTGCTCTGATGTGGGTTTCAGTTCCTTGTTTTGGTGTTTAATTCATGGTTTTTTTATGATTTCACGACGGGTGGGTTCTGCCCGGACGGTTGGTTTTGTTTGTTGGTTTTCCGTGTTGTTTTCTTTGTTTTTGGTTTGCTTAGTGTTCTAGAATGGGCGGAGTTTTGTTCTAGAAAACTTTCATAGATGTCTTGTGGAATATTGTTTAAATATTGGTTTTTCGACGGTTGTTGTCGTGTGAATGGGGGAAGTGTGGGTTGAGGCTGGCCAGTGTGGGTTTGATGTTGGTTGTTCTTGTCTGCTCCTGTCAGGGAGGGATTGGTTAGTGGGGCGTCTGGAGGAAAAGGGTAAGGGTCAGGCTGAGCGGGTTGAAGAGTTGAGGGTTGAGTGGAGGCGTTTGTGGAGGGAGCGGATTGATGATAGGGCCAGGGCTGAGGGCATAGCGAACGAGGATTATTCTTCATTGTTTGTGGACAGGGGGACGGTGATTTTGGCGACTAGGGACTTCAAGTTGTTGACCTTCAAGGGCATTTTGGAGGAGCACGGGGTACCCGACGTGTACAGGTTTGTTTCGCCCAGTCCGGGGGTTGGCGGTTGGGGAAAGTTCATTAAGAGTTCGATCGTGCAGGGCAGACCCAGTGACCGTCGTGTCGCGCGGTGTTTTGTGGAGGAGGAGGAGAAGAAGCCGCAGCAGTTGAGGAAGGGCGGAAGAGGCTGGCTTCACGTTTAGATGAACTGTTCTGATTCTCTTTTTCGTTGGCGCGCGCAATGTAAATCTGTCTGAGCTAGTTGGGGTTCAGTTTGATACCTTTTTCAGGCGGGTCTTGGGTAGGGGTGGAGCATTCTTATAGAATAAGATTCCATTATTGTTTAAATGAGGCGAGGAGAAGGGTAATTCGTAGAAGCTGGATATGCTTTGTTGTTGGTGCATCAAATGCTTGACAGTCGAAGCGAAGTGTTGGCCATCATCGCCGCCTTGAATGAAGAAGAGGGCATAAGGCCCACGCTTGAAGAGCTTCGGCAGTCCCTGCAGAACCCTCGGATACTGGTCGTTGATGGCAAAAGCACTGACCGAACAGTGGAAGTCGCAGAGGACTTGGGTGCTGAGGTGATTCAACAGGAAGGCAAGGGAAAAGGCGATGCGATAGCTAAAGCGATAAGCCATGTTGATTCAAAAGTTGAATACGTTGTCTTCACAGATGCAGACTACACTTATCCAGCGACGTTTGTTCCTAAGATGATAAGGATTCTTGAAGAAAATCCCAAGATTGGCATGGTGTGCGGCAACAGGTTTAACTCACGGTTCCAAATGGAGAAGATGCATAGCCTGTTCTATATGGGAAACAGGCTCCTGGCTTTCACACACAATATGCTGAACGGCGTTGCAATGCGAGATCCACTGACAGGTTTAAGAGTTGTACGCTGGAAAATCCTTAAGGACTGGGCACCTAAATCTAAGGGATTCGACATTGAAGTTGAGCTGAATCATCATGTTGAGAGAAAGGGCTACGGCATCATGGAGATAGACATACCCTATCGACGACGACTCGGCGAGAAAAAGCTGAAACTGAAACACGGCCTCACAATAGCCAAAAGAATCATGTTAGAAACGACCTAGCGCGCTGGCTTGTCCCTGAAATGGTTAAAAATGGTTTTTATTCCTTTTTGGGAAGTTTTGGTATGGGAAAACCCTGATTGCTGCAGGATTTTTCGAAACTCCTGTGATTTGACGTCCGTGAACGCAGCTAACATTCGCCGTTAAAGAAGCCTAAATTGGACGCAAAAGGGCAAAAGAAGAATAAGGACCATTTTACACCAATTTCGGGACAGGCCAGCGCGCTATTCAATACCTAAGAAACGTTCCATGACAAAGTGTCGTGGCGTGGGCTAATCATAGATTTTGCGTGTTTTTTGATTTCTATTTGTGTCCGTGGAATATTGCTTAAATAGGCGCTTCTTTGAGTGATTGTTGGATAATATGTGTCTTAGGAACTGTGGCCGTGATTTTGTTGATTTCGTGCTTCTTTCTTGCAGGATAGTAATATTGCCATCTCTATGGGTTTGCGAAAATGTGGCGAGGTGTGGTGTTTTTGCCCGATGATTTGTCTAGGGTGACTGAGGATTCGGCGCGGGGCGGGTTCTTTCTTTTTTCTGGTTCGGCGTTGGCCACCGTGGTTCTTGCGATTTCCGCGATACTTGTGGGGAGGCTGTTGGGGCCTGATTTATATGGGCAATATAACCTTGTCATAACTGTTCCTGGTCTGGTGTTGTTATTCACGGATTTTGGTATCACCATTGGCGTAACCCGTTTTGCCGCAAGTCTTCATAATGAGGGAGAAGATTCACGCGCGCATATTATTATTCGGGTTGGAGTTTGGTTTGGGTTTCTTGTTGGGTTGGTCGCGACGGTTCTGAGCGTCATTTTTGCTGGTTATTTAGCGTTAGTGATAAACAGGCCGGATTTTGCCTTCTACGTTCAGATAGCATCCTTATCTATAGTCTTCCAAGTCGTGTACGGGATTTCTAACGCAGCTTTCGTGGGTTTGGACAGGGCGGAATATAGCGCAGTAGCAACGAACGTTCAGGCTCTTGCGAAGACGGTGCTGCAAGTGACTTTTGTGCTTGTTAGTTTCACTATGGCCGGAGTCTTGGTCGGTTATGTTGGCGGTTTCGTTGTTGCTTCAATTATGGGAGTCTCAATTCTGTATTTTAGGTTGTTGAAGCCAGTTAGAAGTCGTAATGATAGTCCAGAAAATCCAAATGTTGAGGGCCGCGGGCAGATTCTGAATCTCTTGGTCCATTATGGAATGCCATTATACGCGTCTACTCTCTTGGCTGGCTTCCTACCGTTTTATCAGCGGATAGTGCTGGGGGTTTTCACTACGAATGCTTCCGTAGGAAGCTATTCGGCCGCTGCTAACTTCGTGGTTTTGCTTGCGGTTATCCCGACTTCTATTACCACAGCCTTACTTCCGGCCTTTTCGAAACTCGATTCCTCCTCAACTCATGATATCGTGAACGCTTTCTTTAAATTGGCGAACAAGTACACCTGCTTATTGATGGTGCCTGCCACAACGCTGCTCCTTCTGTTCTCGAATCAGGTTGTGGCGATAGTATATGGTTCGGCGTACAGTTCTGCTGGGTTGTACTTGGCGGTTATGGTATTAGTGTATTTCTTGGTAGCGGCAGGCAACCTAAGCTTGCCGAGTCTTTTCAATGGTTTTGGAAAGACGAGGCTAACTCTAAAGGTGACATTGGTGAACACATTCGTTGTCGTAGTGTTGTCTCCTGTCCTTTCTCCGGTATATGGGGTCGTAGGGGTGATATTGGCAACATTCATAGGTGGACTTGCGTCAACATCATACGCTGCGTATATTGGAATTCATGAACTTAAGGTTAATTTTCAAGTGAAACCGGTGGTGAAGATATATCTCGCTGGGCTATTATCGAGCTTGTTACCGTTGGTTGTGCTTCTTTTCATGTGGGCGCATCAGGTTGAAGTCTTGGTTGTAGGGACAGTTCTATTTGTGGCTTTCTACGTCACGCTGATACCGCTACTTAGAATTGTTGACGAAAACGAACTCGCTGCGTTGCGTCGAATGACAGCCCAGATTCGAGTGTTAAATGTAATCGCAAAGCCTGTACTCAAATACATGCAGAAAATCTTATCCTTGACTTCAGGTTCCAAATAACAATACAGACAGATGCAAATTTGTGGCGACATCAGGAGGTCCTGTAGTCGAAAGGAGTCTCAACTGCGATCGGTTTTCTTATGCGTTTTCCTGTTCTCCTGGGATCGCGTAACCTCGGAAAGCGCGCGCGTATTAAAGTGTTTTTTCATTCTTTCATCTCCTGGTCTCCGAGTCATGTAAATCAAGCGCATTCCCAAAGCTGACAATTGAGAATTTGTCGGTGGTGGAAGACTGATGCCGTAACAAGCTTCAGCCACGTTTCGGGTTTGCACTTCATCATCATTCCGCCGAAGTCTTTTACAGTGTCTGGTTCAACTGATAATGGTATTTGAAAAGCCTTCTTTGGCTGAGTGTCAAAGGTTCTTTGCAGAACCAATGAGATCGACTATGAATTGGTCGCCCAGTCGCCATCGCATGTTCGCGAAGTGCTGGTTTATGTATGAAGAGGTCTTTGCTGATAACCCAAATAGGCTTCTCAAAAAGGGAATAGAGATGCCTTTTGGAGAAAATTGGATAAATCAGAACGAACCCACAGAAGCCAACTCTTTCATTCATCTATGGCATATGCTGAGGTGACACTATCTGTGATAGGCATTGGACTTGATAACGAGAATGCAGCGTCGGTCATTACTTGCTTCAATTATGTCCTTTCAGCAGGCTGAGGCCATGTGAAAGCAGAGTTGTCCCTTGGTTGGGTTTTTGAGTGTGATTCCGTTTTCCTGCAAGACCGAAACACTCTCGTTCAATGGAGGATTCCTGACAATGGGTCAAAAGATTTGTACACGCAAAGGTTATTGTCCAAAAACATAGATTTAAATTATCGTTCACCAATGATATTTCCTGTCTAGAAGGGGATGGGGAAGATGGATGTTCGCAACTGCATTAATGATAGAGAGGACAGGCCGTGCTGTTCAAACACAGCTTCTGTGTTGCATGCGAATCAAAAGAGAAGGAGCATAAGATTGAACGCGCAAGTGTTCATAGTTTTCTTAGTTGCGTTTTTGGCCTTTACTCTGCTTGTTCCGCTTCAGCCCTCTATTGTGCCGTTCGTTTATGCGTCAAGCAATGGCTCACATTGGGGAGTTAACTATTCAAGTGACAACTGGCAATACAACACGGACGATGCCATTCTAAAACGCGACTTTCTGCTCTTTAATAACAGCGGTATTGACATCATCAGTGTGATGTTGACTTGGAGCGCGATTGAACCATTTCCAGGAGTGTTCAATACAGCTTTTCTAAATAGAATAATACATCTGTGTGCCATTGCGAATGCCTACGGGATAGATGTGATGATGGATTTCCATACTTTAAGCTACGATAACAGTTACACTATCCCCTCTTGGGTGTTTCCGCAACGATTGGCAACTGTCGTATTAAATCCTGAGATTCGGAACTCCTGGCTCAATTATCAACTCTATGTCATCAATTATTTTTCCGGAATCAAAAATCTGCACAGCTGGCAGATAATGAATGAACCTCTAATAACGGGACACGGCGAAACGCAGCAGGGTTTTGTTGATCTGTGGACAGATGAAGTTGCCCTTTTCCGAGCCCACTCAGATTTGCCTATTTCGTTACGTTTTGGATGCTGGAGTTTCAATGCCTATTGGAAGAATTATTCCAAGATCTACGATCTGTTTGACTATATGAGTTATAATTGGTATCCTGCCAAGGGGGAAACTTGCCTCAGAAGCGCAGTTGACCTCGCAAATAGTCATGGATTGCAGCCTCTTATAACAGAGTACGGTTTGGCAGACTGGAACGATACCGATCAAGATGCCAGTTACGTGTATCAGATTAACCTTTTCAAATCGATGGGCATCAATTTCGGGTTGGCTTGGCAGTACGGGGATTTTGATGGAGGCGCAGGTTATAGTCTTTACAACATGACTGGAAATTGTGTTCGCCCTGCGTTCTATAGGATTGCGCAAGCCAACGATGTGCAAGGAGTCTACGTGCTTGAAATAACTTTGGCAAAAACAATTATTGAACAAGGGTATTGCACAGATGTTGAAGTAACGGTTCTCAACGAGTGTGCTTCACCAGAAAGTTTCCTGCTTGACGTGTACGCGAATTCTACGCTAGTTGATATGAGAAACGAAACGGTTCAAAGCGGCGTTTCTACAGTCCTGCATTTCACATGTAACATGACAGTCCCTTGCGGAAAATATACTATAAATGTGGTTATTGAGCCTCTTCCGGGTCAGGCAAATGTCGCTTACAACCACTACACTGGCAGCAACATAACAGTGACTGTTAAAGGTGACCTCAATGGAGACTTCACGGCCAATCTGGTAGATTTAACGATGCTGGCACGAGCGTTCGGGTCCAAGCCAGGCAATGCGAACTGGAACCCCAATGCGGACATAAACAACAATGGTGAAGTGGACCTCCCGGACTTGGCCACATTAGCGCGCGCGTTATAGTTTGAGCTCTCATTTCTCAATAGAACATATGAAGTTTTCTTATAGAAAATTGTCATAGGTGTTTTATAGAATATCGTTTAAATATCTGCTTCCCGAACTATTGTAGTTGTATGTAGGAGAAGCGTGGAGTAAGACTGGATAACACTGGGTTGAATTTATCTGTTCTTGTCTGCTCCTGTCAGGGAGGGATTAAGTAGTGGCTTGTCTAGCAGAGAACGCAAAAGATCAAGCTTTGCGTGTCGAGCAACTAAAGATAGAATGGAAACGCCTGTGGAAGGAACATCTTGATGACAAGGTTCGTGCTGAGGGTGTAGCAAGTGAAGACTTTTCTGGATTATTCGTCGAAAAGGGTACAGTTATTTTTGCCACGAGAGACTTCAAATTCTTAACATTTGGAGGCATCCTAGAAGAGAATGGGATAGGCGACATACACAGGTTTGTTTCGCCAAGCCCCGCAATCGGAGGATGGAGGAAATTCATAAAGGCTTCAATTGTGTATGATAGGCCACTCCGAGAGAACCGTCGATGCCGTGAAAGTTTTTTGACGGAAGGGAAGAAAGTGCAACAGTTGAAGAAGGGCGGAAGAGGATGGCTCCACCTTTAGATATCTTATGAATACCTTGTTCATTTAGATCTAAACTGTTTGACTTATTTTCGAGGGGAGATGCATGGGTTATAGAAGTAGGTTCGATATTATAGCTGACATGCTCGGTGTCGTCAGTGGGCAGACAAAAAAGACACACATCATGTATGGTGCTAATTTGAGTTATGGGCTCTTGAAGAGGTATCTTGCGGAAATTACTCGTTCTGGTCTGGTAGTTTACGAACGGAAGAGGCGTTATTATATACTCACGAATAAAGGCAGGGCCTTTTTGGGTGCATACAAAGAGTATTCGCGACATGCGGGTTTTGTCGAGAAACACGTTAATAGCTTCAAGTTGAAGGAGAAGGCGTTGGAGAAGCTTTGCCGCGACACGTAGATTTGAACGATAACACGGTTTGGTGAACTCGTTTGTCCGTTGGATTTAAGTATCTGCTGTGCGGTTACTTTTTCATAAGAGGAATGAGCTTGCAATTCTCGGTTAGATTCTTAGCCGCAATAGCTATAGTCGCCATCTTATTCCCTGTGGCTACGCCACTCATTCCAGCTGAATCTGCTCAAAATGCCTCGGTCGAAATAGCTAATGCTAGCCAGGCGTTGAGTGCGGCGTTCATCAAGGTTTCAGAAGCAGAGAGAGATGGCGTGAATGTAAGTGGCTTGACAAACAGGTTGAACAAAGCAGGGGGTATTTTAACGTCTGCCCAAGAAGCTCTCGAAGAAGGAAACTATTCAGGCGCCGTGAGTCAGGCAGTTTCTGTAACCGATTTTGCAAACGGCATCGCTCTCGACGCGACTGGGCTGATGAACCAAGCGGCGACACAACCATCCAGCTTGCTGCTGTCGCTGTTGTTCACTCTTGTTGGTTCCGTAGCTCTTGTTGCAGTTCTGTTTTTGATGTGGCGTCGTTTTAAACCGTATTATACTCGCAAACTATTGAAGACTAACCCGAGGTTGAGTGGTTGATGTGGTCTCTGGATGATTACCGATATATCTTCGTGTTTGTTGGTCTCATTGGGATAATTCTCCTTAGCGTGCCTTCCGCGTCCATTCTCATAAGCTCTCAGCAAGGGGACCCCTTTTCTGAGCTGTACATTCTTGGGTCAGAACACATCGCAGAAAAATATCCATTCAATATCAGTTCAGACAGCGATTATTCAGTCTATTTGGGTGTTGTGAATCATTTGGGCAGTTCTGCATTCTATGAGGTTGACTTGAAGCTGCTCAACAGTTCTGATGCTGTTCCTGACACTGCTTCTGGAGTTTCTAGTCCATTGCCTGTTTTATACAGCTACAATGTGTTCCTGCTGGACGGGCAGACTTGGGAAACGATTTCGGATTTTTCGTTTTCCAATGTGACTATCCACGAACTTTCTGGAAGGACCGTGTTATACGTGGGTGTAATGAACATAAATCATATTCCCGTCCAAGTGGACAACAGCGTGGAATGGGATAGCGAGAACAGCGGGTATTTTTACAGGTTCGTCGTGGAGTTGTGGCGATACAATACTACAAGCAATGCCTTTAGGTTTGACGGCCGATTTGTGTCTCTCTGGTTGAATGTGACGTCGAGTGGATAATTCTCCATGGGTGACGATTTAACCTGCGAACCGCGTGCGCTGTAATGAATGGCTCCCTCGGTCGTTAAAATGTAAGATTATTATGGAAGTAGATTCCATTAGTGTTTAAATTTATGGTTCAGATAGTTAATCATGAAGCATAATTGTCGGTGTCATATATGAATAGAGAAAGGCCCCACGTTCCCTTGGCAATCGTTGCAGCCATGAACGAAGAAGAGGGTATTGGACCGACAATAGCGGAGCTTTGGCAATATGTGAAGAACATTGAAGTCTTGGTAGTGGATGGCAATAGCCGAGATAACACGGTCAGAATTGCGGAGGATATGGGCGCCAACGTTATTTTCCAAGAGGGAAAGGGAAAGGGCGATGCAATTGCACAGGCAATAAGGCATATCAATTTGCATGGTATTGAACCTAGTTATGTTGCCTTGACAGATGCTGACTACACTTATCCGGCAAAGTTTATGCTACGTATGATAGACATACTGAATGAAAAGCCAAGCGTAGGCATGGTTTGCGGCAACAGGTTCAATTCACACTTTCACCTAGAGGCTATGCATGACATGTTTTACGCAGGAAACAGGTTTTTGGCTTTTGCACACAACTTGATGAATGGAGTAGCCTTGCGCGATCCTCTCACGGGCTTGCGAGTATTGCGTTGGGAAATAATAAGAGATTGGGTTCCGAAGTCCACAGGCTTTGATATAGAAGTTGAGTTGAACCACCAAGTTGAGAGAAAGAAATACGATATCGTAGAGATACCAATAGCTTACAGAGCCAGGATGGGCGAAAAGAAGCTAAAGATGAGACACGGCGCTACTATTCTGAAAAGGATACTACTGGAAGCACGTAACTAATTAATAATCACCCCTCGCCATTCGGGCGACATTCCTGAAAGCATTGTTCCTAGAAGTGCGTGCTAGTCTGGACGTAGCAATCAGGTGAGTATAATTGGGAGTCTCAGTCGTGATATCTACATACACAAAAAGCAGGCTTAACTCAGTCTTGAGCTGCATAAAGTCTCTGAAGGAGCAGTCGCTGAAGCCAGATGAAATGTTGGTGGTTTTGGATCCAATTCCCGATTTGGTGGATTTCTACAGATCAAGACTGCCAAGCCAAACGAAGATTGTCGTCAGCAAATTGTGCGGACTTTCGAGCGCGAGAAACGCAGGTGCCCGGGCTGGAAGTGGAGATATTATTGCCTTCATCGACGATGATGCAGTAGCTGGTGAACATTGGCTCGAGAACTTGGTTCGGGGCTACGAGGAACCCAATGTTGCCGGAGTTGGAGGTTCAATACGCCCCAATTGGAAAAATCGACCGCCTAGATGGTTTCCCGAAGAGCTCTTTTGGATAATCGGTTGCACCTACAAGGGTATGCCCACGATGAAGTGCGATGTGAGGAACCCTATAGGATGTAACATGTCCTTTGTCAAGAACATCTTCGGAAAGGTAGGGTATTTCAGACCCGATGTTGGGCGGTTCGGGAAAATGTTATTGGCTGGAGAGGAGGCAGAGTTCTCTATTAGAATTCAGAACATGATTCCAGAATCAAGGATTGTTTATGAACCTTCAGCTGTTGTCTTTCATGACGTTGCCAAAAACAGAGCTAGTCTAGGGTATGTCTGGAAGAGATCTTTTTATGAAGGGGTCTCAAAAGCTCTTATTCAGAGATTATGGCATGGGCATGGTTCACGGACACAGCTCTCAACTGAGCAGAGTTACTTGAAATACCTTCTAGCCAAAGCAATTCCATCTAGGATAGCGCGGATATACGATCCTGGAGTTCTTTCTCAAATCATTATATTGTTTTTTTCAATGAGTGCTGTATACGCGGGCTACTTGATAGGCAGGCTTCGTTGAAGCACCATTCAAACACTGAACTTGGAACAGGATGACACGAAAATGCTTGAGAAAGAATCCGCCATGAACTCAGCTAGAGTGAAGTTTCTCGTGATAAACGTCTGCAATCCTCTTAGCATGGGAGGCGCAGCCATAACTAGCGTTCTTGTTAAGTCATTGAAAGACCGTTTTCCCAATGCAACCGTTGCCTTAATGCCGTCGCGCTGGAAGGATCGCGAGATATACCAAAATGAGTACGGAATGGAAGGAGTTGCATTCGTTCGTCACTTGTGGTATAGAGAGCGCTATTCAACATCTGCAACTATAATGCATTCTTCACTGCCTGCTCTAAACGCACTTCTGAGACTTTCAATCAGCAATGTTTTGAGAAAACTTGGTTTAGCTAGTGGGAATCCTCTTTCAGGATACGATGCAATACTCGATCTCAATTCAGATGCAATTAACGAACATTACGGAACAGTTTTTCCCTTGTACACTTTGTTCAATCTGTTTCTTGCATCATTGTCGGGCAAGCCTGTGATAGTGTGCCCTTGCACAATAGGCAAATTTAAGAAACCTTTGAAATTCATCGTAAAGTTCGTTCTGAACAGAATGGACACTGTGATGGTTAGGGAAGAGATAGGAAGAAAAAACCTAACATGGCTTGGTGTCTCAAAACCCAACATAGCAGTGGTTTCCGACCTGGCTTTTCTTTTTGAGCCCGCGAAAGACAAAGGAACTCTTGTTGGAGTCACTTTGGCACATCTTGAGAGGCCCATAGTAGGCATTGCCCCTAGTCAGGAAATCTCCCGTTATGCATTTGTAAATAGTAATGAGAGCCCAGATATGAAATATGAGAGTTACATAGGGCTGATGGCACAACTTGTGGATTTTGTGGTCAGAAATCTAAATGCATCCGTAATATTGGTTCCACACTCGTTGAGTGAAAGGGGCACAGCGAGATACCGTTGGTTAGAGGATAGGATAGCATGCAATCGAATATACTCACGGATTCAAGAAAAGAAAAAAACAACGTTATTAAAGGGACCTTTTAGGCCAGATGAGCTAAAAGCTTTGATAGGAGCATGCGATTTGGTCATTGGTTGTAGAATGCATGCGACGATAGCCTCGACAAGCTCGGCTGTGCCAACGGTTGTTGTGGCTTATGGTGAGAAGTTCGATGGGATAATTGGTGCACAAATGGGTCAGAAGGATCGAATAGTGAATATAGGTCAGAGCTATCAAGTGGTTCTTGATCAGCTCGAGGCAAAAATAAGAAGTACTTGGGAAGACAAGGATGACATCCACATAAATCTGAAGAAAAGGCTTAAGTCCGTCAAAGAGTCTTCATCGACCGCGTTTGCCCTTATCGGAAGATCATTACAGGAAGAAGGGATTCATTTGAATTCGAAGAGCAAACGAATGTCTAAATCTGAGAGCTGAAATTGTGGGAAAGAAACTGAAGAACGAAAGCGTTATTTCTATAGTTAAGGACGATCTTTGCACAGGTTGTGGAACGTGTGCAGCTATTTGCCCATATCACGCAATTGAAATGAGTGAAAATCCCAGGAAGCACATTCTTCTGCCAACAGTAAAGGAAGAAAAATGCACCAACTGTGGCAATTGTCGGAGAGTCTGTCCTGGGCATGAGGTCGACTTCAAAAAACTGAATGCGTGGATATTCGGCAAGCGTTGCACAGATAATTTCAATGACATCCTGTTGGGATACCATATTAAATCGTATTCAGGCTATTCACGTGACTTCAAAGTACGCTATGGCTCAGCGTCCGGCGGATTGGCAACAGAAGTGCTTCTTTTCGCACTACGGGAAAATCTGATCGATGGAGCACTGGTCACGCGAATGAGCAAGGATCGACCGCTGAAGCCTCAGCCCTTCATTGCAAGAACCCCCAAAGAGATAATGGAATCTGCAGGTTCCAAGTATTGTCCTGTACCTGCAAACGAGGCGCTTGAAGAAATCCTGGAGGAGAAAGGAAGATATGCGGTTGTGGGTCTTCCATGTCATATCCATGGAATCAGAAAGGCCGAAAAGGTCTATGAGAAGCTGCGTAAAAGGATAGTGCTTCATTTGGGAATTTTCTGTTCACACACAGATTCCCTGTTAGAGACGGAGTATTTGCTTTACAAACTAAAAGTGAACATTACTGATGTAGAGAGAATAGATTATCGTGGCAAAGGATGGCCT
Source organism: Bathyarchaeia archaeon (assembly GCA_049512075.1). Classification (GTDB taxonomy): domain Archaea; phylum Thermoproteota; class Bathyarchaeia; order Bathyarchaeales; family Bathycorpusculaceae; genus JBEKCD01. Next base: position 31,932 of record JBEKXL010000014.1, read on the forward strand.
GGAATGTTGAGCATCAACCTGAGATCGGGCCGTTGCATCGATGTTCCTTTCCATGATTGGATAAAGATCCACGCATATTGTCTGTTCTCCCCCACGCGTTGCCTACTATGCTGTGACCACTGCGCAGAATTGGCCGACATTTCTTTTGCTGATGCTTGGCTCCCTGAGTTTCTAAGCGACTCCGTGGGCACATCGATTGCAGTGGCGAGATCAAGAATTGGCGATGATATACTGCATCAAGCGCAGTCAAAAGGGAAAATAGAGCTTCGCGAACTTGAGGACGTCAAAGTTGCAGAATCGCAGAAAATGATGCGCTTTAAGAAGAATAGCATCGCCGTGAGATTTCTTCTTTTTAACGCGCTGGGCAGAAAACTTCCTATATATAACACCGAAATACTAAAACCTAGTTATGTTGATTGGCCACGTTCAGCGATAATTTTCCTCAATCGTTACATTGCTGGAAAACGCAGTTTGTGGGGGAGTCTGGAAAGCTTCGCGAATCTACAGAATCCCCTTGAGCGAATGTACAAGAAGGCATTGAGATTCTCCTCATAGAAGTGCTTTGGCGAAGTGAACATTGAGCTTATGAAAAGTGTAGCGTTCTGGAATAGAAACAGATGCCTTCAGAAAAAGCAATCTTCCATCGTTCAATGCTTATAGGAAAGAAGCATTTTCGTCGATGACTGAATCTTCTTGCTTGCTGGTGGGAAGAGCGAGATATGCCACCTTTCGTACTCAGATTAGATCTATCATAAGTGCTGGAGAGACTCGATGTCGAAGTTGCCTTCAAGAATTCACATTGTCCATGTTGGTACCATGAACAACATGGGGACGCAAGCTCTTCTGGAAAGCGATGTTTCAGCTCTCAGGGAAATAGCAGGCAATGATGTTCTCTTATCGGTTTCAACCACAGACGAAGCAGGAGTCAAGAAACTGTCGCTTGGCCTAGATGCTGTGGTGCCCAATTTGGTCGATATTCCTTTCAGGAAGGCAGATGATTTGGCAATTAGACTCAAAATAAGTAGAAGTAGCTCAAAATACAAGGCTCTAACTTTCCTGTTAACGATATACATGCTATTCCAAGTGGAGCTTTCCATACTTTCGGCCATACTTGTCAAAATGAGGCTTAAGCCTTTGTACCGCTCGAAGGTCTTTGACCGAATATGCAACTGCAACCTCGTGATCTCGTGCAGTGACGAGAATTTTAGGGAAGTACCGTCGCTGATAAGCTCGCAAATTTACTGGGTTTTTGTTTGGTGGTCAATCCTCTTCGAAAGGACTTTCGAAATATCTGTGGCGAGATACTTTAAGAAGCCGACGGTGATGTTTCCCAATTCGGTTGGCCCTTTCAAAACGTTTGTTGGAAGATTCTTGTCAAGACTTTCTCTTAACAACTGTAACCGAATTTTGATTAGGGACTCGATCTCTTACGAGCTAGTTAAGTCACTAGACATTAAGGCTCCAAGAATTCTGACCTCTGATTCAGTTTTGTTGTTTTCGCCAGATTTTCCTTCCAAGCTTAAGAATAACGAAAAGTCAAATAACAGACCTGTTATTGGCGTATCTGCAGGAATATACAATCACACGGTGACAACTACTGAAATCAGAAAGTACATCAAAGAGCATGCTCTGGCACTCGATATTGCTATAGAAGAACTCGGAGCTGAGGTCATATTCTTGCCACATTACATTACGGGCTTTCGTTACGACGACCTTGAAATAAGCAATTTGATTCTTCAAAGCATGAAGCACAAGAATGGAGTCAGAATTATCCAAGTCGACAACGCAAGGGAATTTAAATCTATACTAGGACAGATGAGCATAATAGTCTCGTCGAAGATGCACCCAGCAGTGATTGGCATCTCGATGTTTACTCCTACTTTGTGTATTGCCTATGACCACAAACAGATGGGATTTTTTGAAGATATAGGGATGTCCCAGTTCCTTGTTCGCTTTGATGAGATTTCTCACGAGGTGATTTTCTCGAAAATAAACTCTCTTTGGGAAGAAAGAGGAAAGCTTCATGAAGAACTGGAAATAAAGGTTACAGCATTACAGGAGAGTTTAAGAATTTCGCTTCGCAAAGCCATATGTATTTACATTCAGGAATAGGCGATGACGGAGTATGCTTGACCTTCTGAAAACTCCGTTCCTTCTCCGAGCAATGATTCGGCGCGCCTATTGGGATGAGGAAAGGCTTATTGAATACCAAGAGAAGAAACTGAGAGAAATCATCAGGTATTCGTATGACCATGTTCCTTTCTATCATAGAAAAATGGATGAATTGAACATCAAACCCAATGATATAAGGGGTCTCAAGGATCTAAAAAAACTGCCGATAATAGGGAAAGATCAAATCAGAAACAATCTCAATGAAATCGTTTCCAGCGATTATGATATTAACGGACTTCGTGCATTTTATACGAGTGGTTCTACTGGAAAACCCCTAACTATTTTCGTCACGAAGGAAGAAGACATAATCAGAAAAGTAAAGCATCTCCGAGCGAATATTGGCTGCGGGCAAAAACCGAGAGATCGGTGGGTCGCCCTGACATCCCCTTCGCACTTTAGCGAAGCTTCGGGAATTCAACGGAAGCTCAGGATATATGCTCCGTGCGCCTTCATTTCCGTTTTTGACGATTTAACAAAACAGTTCTCGGTACTGGAAAAAGCGAGACCCGATGTTCTAGGTGGTTATGCAAGTTCCATCCTGCTATTGGCAAAGGAAGCCAGAAGAAGGGAACTAAAGACAATAAGACCCCGACTAATTTTCACTGGAGCTGAACTCATTGATTCGAGGTCACGCAGTTTCATTGAAGAAGTCTTTGATGCCCCTGTTTTTGATCAGTATGCGACCATAGAATTCGAACGAGTTGCTTGGCAGTGTCAGGAACGACATGGCTACCACATTGACGCGGACATGGTCATAACGCAGTTCATTGACAAGAATGGAGAAGAAGTTGCTTCAGGAGAAACCGGACAAATAGTCTGCACGAGTCTATTTAGTTATGCAATGCCATTTATAAGATATACCGTTGGCGACATTGGCGCACCTTCAAACGAAAAGTGCAATTGCGGAAGAAGTCTCCCTTTGATGAAAGTCATCGAAGGACGCAAGGACTCACTATTGCTTCTACCAGACGGTCGACTGATGTCTCCTTTCACTATATTGATGACGGTAAGCCAGTTCAAGATGATAAGTGACGTAGACCAGTTCCGTTTCATACAGAAAGATACGGATAGTTTCGTGCTTGAAATCAAAAAAAAGGACGCGAGTGTTGATGAAAAGACTGTTGAGCGGGAATTTGTTGCCCACATCAAAAAGAGCCTTAGAATAGATGCGTTTAATCCAAAGTTTGAAGTCACGTTTGTCGACAGCTTTCCGTTAGACAAAAGTGGGAAGATCAGACCAGTAATCACTGAATTGAACACCAATGCCCTGCAGAGAAAAGTAGCAAACGATTAGGAACCTGATTCTTTCGTCGATCAAGGGGTGCAGAACTTGGTTCAGTCAAAACTCCATTACGTCATTATTGCTTTGGCAGTAGCTATGCTGGTCTGTACAGCAGGTTCGACATCTATTCACTCGATGGATTCAAGCGGTTTTGGACTTGTTAGTAGACTTCCTATCTACTTCTGGGTGGGTCTGGTTCTTGTATGTTTCCTGTGGTACCTTGGCCGCAGGTCTAAGACAACGCTGATTGCGGCGCTTGTTCTTACGTTGTCATTCTTGTTCATCGCGCCGGCGATTGTTAGAGTGCCCGTGTGGCTAAGTAATTCATATTATCCTTTTGCAGAGAGTTCCCTCATAGACACTTCTGGTCATCTCGTTGATCGTCCTCTTCTTCCCTCATTCAGCTATCACGACTGGCCCATGTTCTTGTATCTAGCGAGCATCCTAACGATAGTGACAGAAGCCCCGGATTATCTTCTGCTCAAACTGTTTCCGTTGATAACCGTCTGTGCTTATGGATTGTTGGCTTTCTTGGTTTTGAAATCTCGGCTTAAAACCGAGCATGCGATTTTAGGCGCAGGATGGGTTCTTGCAACTTATTGGCTACGCCAACAGTACTTCGGACCCCAGGGTGTTGCCTACATTCTGTTCTTGTTGGCTTTTCTGCTCATTACTTGGATTTTCTTTGACGAGAAGGCTCGAAAGAAAGAATTGCTTGCGCTTTTCTTTTGCGTTTTCTCCATACTCACTTTGATGCATGTGCTCTCAGCTTTTATGGTGATAACGCTTCTAGTTGCGCTGTACGTTTCACAGAGGTTCTTGACAAAGAAGCTAGATTCTAACGTAGCAAAATTGGTCCTTTTCTCAATCGTGTTTTTCCTAGCTTGCAACATATATTTTGCGGGGGACTTCTTCCAGTTTGCCGTCCAGAGAATGTATCAGAGCCTCCTAGGAATCGGCGGGCACTCTTTTCTTAGTGAAACTACGCGTGTGATAGGCTCACGTGCAAACCAAGTCAGCTATTTCTCTTCATGGGGATCAGTGTTTATCAGCGCGGGAATCGCGTTCCTGTCGCTAATTCTAGTTGGGAGGAAGATTCTTCCTCGGAGGCAATTTGCAAAAGAAGGCTATGCTATTTTCTGTGGGATCTCTTTGGTACTCTTTGCTGTTTACGGAGTTGTACTTCAGTATGGGCTTTCCGAAGCATATCAGCGAGCTTTCATGTTCGGCTTGGTTCCCCTAGCCTTTCTTTGTATCTACGTTTTAAAGGATAGACCGAAATTGCTGGTTGGTTTGCTTGCGGTCTTGATATTTCTAAACATCCCTGCTCAATACGGATCTGACTCATTCAGACTCTCTACTAACCAGGAGTTGGCAGGGTCCAGATTTTTCGCAACGTACTCACCCCAAAAATCCACCTGCTTTGACGAGTTCTCCCTTTACATCAGATATTATAATTCAACTAAGATTTACCAATTCACGACGATCGTCGCTTCTGCACCTTCTGTCAAGAAGCTAAACCAGACTTCTGTTGATCAGGAATTGGCTAGACTAGACTACGTTGTACGCTCTGGACTTGAAAACAACTATTATTTGTTTTATTACGGGTCCAATCCTCTCAGTGGAGCCAACCTCGACCGGTTCAACAAAGTATACGATAACGGGGCTTATGAGATATTCAGTAACAACAACGTAACTGTTGGATAACCGCTGTTGCCGAGAATGAGATTGGTCCAAGACATACGTTTAACTTGCACGTGGATGAAGCAAGATAACGGTATATCCGTGCATTGTGATAGGGCCGTTCAAATCTAATGTACCATTTTGCACTCTGGGTGTCTGCCAAGGTACGGTGGTGTCTATTTTAGAGTACTCGGCTTGACCACTGATTCCATTGAGCGTAATCGTTCTTTCCTGAGCCGTTTTGCAGATCAAGAGTATATTCAACTGCGTGTTGTGAATCCACGCGAGTGACGTGATGTCTTCTGATGAGCTTGTCGTGTCGACGATGACGTCACCTGGTGCCATGTTGGTTCCTATCATTTGTTGGACGTAATACGGGTACCATGGTTGACTGTTATCTATGTTGACCATTCCGATTCCGCTGGTGCCGCTGCTGCCGAAAGTGAAGTAGATGCAGTCTTTGATGTTCATTAGACTGAACATTCTTATTGACAAAGCAGTGTAGACAGCACCGAACATGGTGCGTGTTCGGGGATCAGTTCCATTGGTGTATGCACTGTTGAGGTTGCCCTCCGACATGATGATGGGCAGATCAAGACCCTTTGCGGTTCTGTAAATATCCACAGCCTGCGTAGGTGAATACTTGTTTGAGCTCTCGACTAGATATTTCGTTTCTGCTGTTGCCATAAGATCTGCATCGGCAATGTCCAATGTGGAAGCGCCATACCTATGGAAACTGATGAAATCAAGATTTTCTCCGTTAGAAATGAAGTAGTCCAAGACGGCCTTCTTGGTGGACTCGTCGCAGCCTATCATAATACTTGGGTTTGATGCGCGCATTGCAATTGCTGCCGAATTAAATAGCTGCATGTAGTACCCGAGCTGGGGTTGGTCACCATACCATCCAAAGTAGTGGAACGGCTCATTTATCATCTCGTAGTAGCGGACAGGTAGTCCTGAGCTTTTGAAGTGGTCGACCCAAGCGGCGCAATATGCGGCCCATTGATCTGGGTAAGGCAATCCTGTTTGCGGGTTAGTGCTCATGCCGACAGGCATTGAAGTCAGTTGATTGCTGTCCCAGCTGTAGAATCCCAGAACTATCAATGGTTCAGCTCCATTCTCATAGATTCTCTTAAGAAGCAAGTCAATATCACTCCAGTCCCAAGTTCCACTTTTTGTTGTTTCATTCCATGTGACACATGGTTTACCTAGGCGGTGTTCAAAGAAGCGAACCAATCTGAAGCCTGCATTTTTCGAGAGATTTTGGAGGGCGGGTTGGTTCAACCACTGCCTTATGTCATGACCATCTAGTTGGAATCCTAGAGAAAGGTTGTTGGTTGCAATAGCTTTTCGTTGGTTCACGTTGATTGTTGCTAGGGGGGCATAGCTGATAAAACCTGTTGCCGACATGCTTGTTGAACCCGCGGAAGTCGAGTAGACGAAAGCTGTTGAGTTCAAAAACGTTAATGCCAATATGAGGGGCATGAGATGCCATTTATTGATTTGGTGAAGCCTCAATTGAACACCCGTATCGTTTTCTTTAACACTCACAATCTCATATAGTACGATATAATAAAGCTTGTTTCACACTTGACGAACACAAATACAAATCATCAATTCTAGGGAGGGCATAGGGGAAGCAACTTGGACGCCTGTGAGGTAAATTATTTACTGTATGAACGCTGTTTTGAGGGATGTAGACGAGTTTCCTCGACCTTTCAAATGCTAGCTGACACTTGCATGTTTCTGACCTAACCTGGCTAAACGTCATGAGGCCGAGAAATCCAAATAAGTCAGATACAAGTTTAAGGTAGATCAAACGACTCGTTCATTGAAGAGGTTTGTCAAAGTGACTTTGATAGACGTTCGTTATGGACTGAATTATTCATCTGCCCATTGGGACTATGCTGAAACCGACAGTGTTCTGGCAGCAGATTTTGGTTTATTCCAGAGGAATCACATCAGCCTGATATGTCTATGGCTACACTGGTCACGTATCCAGCCATCATCATCGTCATCATACGATAAGGTCTATCTGGAAAAAATAGCAAATCTATGCAGCATCGCTGCTCAATATGGGATACTAGCGGACATTGATTTTCACTCAGGCTCCGGAAGCTACAAACGATACGGTCTGCCGCCTTGGTTTTCTGGAACTTTCGACGAAGTCGCAACCAGTTCGACTTCCAAAACAGAGTGGATCAACATGGAAAAACACGTCATCCAATACCTTTCATCGGTTCCGAATATAAGAAGTTGGCAGCTGTTCAACGAACCTTGGGCAGACACCTCCTCCTTGCAGACAAGCTATCGAACTCTCTTCGTCGAAACGACGAATGCATTGAGAACCTTGACGAGCAAGCCGTTTACGATAAGGTTTGGCGCTTCTTCATTCACCACGCACAAGTGGAAAGATTGGGCTCAACTGTATCAGATATGCGATTTCATGGCTCTCAATTGGTATCCAAAATACCACACCATAGCATCTCTCGACGCATGGATAACTGCTTCCAGAAACCACGGAAAAGATACAGTGACAACTGAATACGGCGAGGACACAGCTGAGGATGGTGCACAAACGCAGTCGCTCGCGGAACAGATTTCGTTGTTCAAGGCTAGAAAGATAAACACGACTTTGGTGTGTCAGTATGGACGATTGAGCGCTGGACACTATTTTGATCTCTTGAACCTATCGACGGGGCAGCCCAGGCCCGCCTTCTATGAAGTGGCGAAGGCGAATGCACAATAGGTGTTTCAGGTATGAAGGCTCTGCCAGTACGACGTTCGAGCGAATGTATAGAACCAATGTATGTTTCGGAAGCGTCCGAATGAAGTTGATTCATTTTGCAATCGTCCTTCTAACTATCAACCTCTGCCTACTTAGCTGTGTGAACTTTGGGTTTTCTGCTCCAGCTGATGAAACTCTTTACTTTCAAACTTATACGAGCATCCTCCCAAACGGCCTTGAGCTTCAAGCCATGAATAAAAGTATACAAAACCCTGCCCAACAAGCAAATTATAGCAGCGCCAACCGCGGTTTTATTTCGCAGCCATTGGCTGAAGACTTCATTTTTCAAACGGTAAACGTTACTGTCTACCATGACGCCGTTCCATCCGGCCCTGGAAATTTTACAATGTATGCTACCCTCGATGCTGCCAATGCCAGCGGCGACGCGTACTGGTTCTCTGATCAGTACGGAACGCAGTTAGCACCAGGTTCAAGGGTGGATTCTGTTCTTATTAATGTTGCAGTTCAGCTTTTTGAGGGAGACAGCATTAGTGTCTATGTGGGTCCTATAGACAATGGAAATGACATTGGTCTAGATATGTACTGGGGGAACTCCACCTATCCAAGCAGCATTTCATATGCTGGAACAGCATACTACAACTACATCCCCGAATTTCCATCAACACTACTATTATTCATCATAATTGCTGACACATCTCTGGCCTTGATAGTGTGCAAGAGTCATGCAAAAAAACGACAAATCCAAGCGCGCATGCGTGTTCCTAAAATGACTTTATGAAAGACGACCTGCATATATACTGCCTGGGCTGGCTAGTCCGTCTTTGACCATGGTCTGTGCGACCGGTAAAATGACTGGACGTTGCCCGTGAGCTGCTAAAGTAGTGGGTTTCTCGCCCGGATGAGTGATTGCAGCCTAATGCCAGCCTGAAAGAATGGAGGTCGAATGGAGAATCAGGGGAGGTGTGGCAAAAAGCTTAACTCTACTGCTTCGCATTGGATTGTAGGTTGGCATTGGGTAGGCTTGGGGGCGCCAGGTTCGTGCAGCGTCTTTCATGAGTGGTTAAAAATGGTATTTATTCTTTTTAGGGCTTTGGAGGCAGTTTTGAGGTGCACATCTGTTTTTGACCTTCTTGCACTGTCCGTCTCAACACAGCCAAGACCTACTATCAAGCAGTCCAAATCAAACGCAGATAGGCAAAAGAAGAATAAAAACCATTTTAGACCAATTTCGGAACAAGCATGCGCGCCGTTGAGTGGGCAAAGCGAACCTTTCTCCCTAGCTTACATCCTTACTGAGACTTCAATCACATAGCTGCCGAGTTGTAACGCATGCTTCAATCTGCTAGAGAGATCCTTTGCAAACCACGGAAGCTTTTGCGAAGAACGCGCGCTGCATTGAACTTGCTCGGTACATAGTCATTTTTTCCTTTGATTGGAGTAGGATGGGTCAAGGAAGATGAAGTCAACATTCTTTTCCACGATCCCATTCAGGATGTCGCTTTTATGAATCTTAAAAAAAGCTCATCCTTTTTTAGCCATTGCTGGGTCAATCTGTTTCGGGTCAATGAGAAAACTCGTTTGTTCTTGTTTTGAATGGTGGATGCTAAGATGCTACCCCATTTGAGAAACCTTAGGTGGAGAAAAAGGAGGAAGCTTTGCGCTCGCTAAGCCAGTTGGCAAAGGGCAATGAAGATGGGCAGGCATTTTGGGTAGTAGTTTGCTACCAGCGCTGTGTATGATGGTGTAGTTGGACCGTCGATTTCAAGAAGCCACGCGCAGGCCTTGAAGAGGTATGAAGCGTCGCTAATGGCGAAACCACCACCCGACAATTTAGTCGTCGAATATGGTGTGACCTTGCGTTGACTGCTTATTTGAGCGATTTTTGCCTTCACTGTGTTGACGAGTGCAGTGCTGTCGCCACTCGAATAGAAGAGTCTTGGACCGCCCCACATATGTGTGTTAACGTAGAACTTTGGTTGATACGTCTTGAAAGCGTTCCGTAGTGCTTGGGTTTCCTTTTCGCTTGCTGCGTAAGGTCCCCTGTACTCTGTACTTGATGGACTGCTGCTTCCAGTAGTGCCCCACCCATAAACAAAGTTCCTGTTTAGGTTCACATGGTTTGTGTTTGTTCGTGCGGAAGTGTCAACATCAACAACTGGGATGAAAAGAACATAGTCTTTCACAAGAATGGATTTTGCAGTTGGATCCTTGCTTTCCAATAACCATTTGGCAATGAGAAGCTCTACTTCGCTTCCCATGTCTTCGCCGCCGTGTAACTGTGCATCCCACATTATTGCCGGGCCCTTTGGATTGCCGATGCGAAATATCCAAATGTCATTGCCTTGCGTGGATTTTCCAAGCGAAACGTATGAAGCGCGATTGCTATGCGAGTCGCAAAGAGTTTTGAACTTTGCTATGACGGAGGTTTTGCTTTCATAAAGTGCCTGTGTCTGCAACGGTGTTGCCATAAAGATAGTGAACACAGCAAGGAACGCACACACAAACACAATTTTCAGTTTTTGGTTCATGGCATTTCTCCAACCGAGGTCTCGGTAACGAGAAGCCGTTTCTTAAGGGTTTTTGTGAATCAATGTTTGTCTATTTGTAAATTCTGCTTCACCAGAAGAGACAACACATGCTTGGGGGGAATATCCTAACTATCAATGACAAGTTTTCATTTGGACCTTTTCCCTCAACATCTTTGCCTAGAACCTTCATTTCTCTTAACAGCAGGCGCGCGCACTTCAATTTGTTACGTTTTATGTTTCTTTCAACATTCTGAGAGGTGCTTCAAAGAGTCTTACTGTTACGTTTTGGCTTGTAAAAGAAATATGGGAGAGCGCTCAGCTGAGTGCGAGCTCATCCTAGGTTCCCTTGCAGTTGGATTGGACTGATTGTCCGTCTTTGCACTTGTCGCTAGGAGTGACTACCCCTGTCCATGTTTGTCCAGCGTGAGTCTCCTTCGCTACGACAGTTAGCGCGTGCGTTGAAATGTTGCTCGAGCGTGCGTAGCGCGTGTCTTCTTCTGTAGACTATTACTGATAGTAGTGTTGCGATCATGAACACGAGCAGCAATAATGATGTTGGGAGTTCTGGAATCACATAGTAATCATAGTATAGTATATACCCCATGCTTTGCGTCGTTATAGAGTTGTTGGCGAAATCCTCTGCTACCACAACGTATGTAACGTGGGTCCCGTTCGCAAATGCTGGAATCGTAGCATTGTACTTGTTCCCCTGCAAATTACTCATAACAACTGAATACGGTTCCGACCCATCTATAGTGTAATTCAGGAGGACTTGTCTTACACCGCTCAAATCATCAGTAACGTTCGCAAAGACCTCAACCGTATCTTTAGAAGTGACATTGTCCGCAGGCGGTAACTGATATACATCTGTTATGTTGGGTGGATTGGTGTCATCAAGCACGGCATTGAACTTTTCACCGAGAGTTTCAGCAAACACTAAGGAGTCTGTCACTAATCTGATCCATCCCGGGTTGAATGGTGGGGCCAGGTGTGCAGGTTGTGGACGCACAACCCAGCTTTCCAGCCAGTCTTTGTACAGGGTGAAATTACCTATTCCTTCTACATCCAGTTCGTCGAGTCCTTGACTCACAGCATAGTTCACGACGGCAATAACATCGTCATGTGCGTCAGGTGAACCACCGCTACCATCCAGATCGCTTGTCGCGTTGTAGTTTCTAATGTTAGCTTCGCCGTCAGTCGCCAAGTTGATAACTTGCTCTTCCGACAAAGCGAAATTAGGCGAGTTTCTGAGTTCAGTCCATCCGAGGAAGATTCCGTCAGCCATCGCGGTGCTGTAATTGCCTTTCGGCATTGCAAGAACTATATCGATTATAGCTGCAAAGTTCCCATCGTCGACCACTGTGGGGGGCAGCTCCGTCTTCGCAGACCCATTGGATGCAGAATAACCAAATTGAACTATCGTAAGTTCTACTGAGCCATCCTTCGGAATGGTGCTGTTTATGGCTTCTGCCACACCATTCTTGGTCATGTTCCACCTGGCGTCACTGACGCTGCTTGAACCGTCAATGATTATGCACATCTGAGTTCTCACTGAAGTGGCATATGCCTTTGAAATTGGGTTTAAAATGCCCAAGAACATTAACGCAATCAACAGAAAGCTCCCACACTTTAAGACGTTCTTCTTTTTGAACTGCTTGGGTAATGTTTGAAGCGCTGCAGAAAGAAGATCATTTCTCTTCCACTGCTCGTAGCGTGTCGAGTTCGATTTGATTAAAGCCCCAAGGACTTGTTCGTCTGAGTCTCTTGCCTTCTTCTGTGTCATTTCGTTCTCCACCGACTTCTCGATCTTTACTTTCTGATTTCGAATATTAGCGCGCGCTATATTTATGTTCTTCCGAAACCTGTAATATTCCCAATTCTTGATAAAGCGGGCTGGTAGAACGCGCGAAATTTTGATTGATGAACTCGGAAGAAAACTCACTGCCCGTCTATTGTTACAAAATCTCCTTAAGGGCCTTCTTGGCCGGGCAGAGAGAGTGTCATTTGTCACGAACGGCTTAGCGCGCGCTTAGCACGTACTTCATTGGACTGTGCTTAGATTGGTATCTCGCATTAAGAAAAGTGCGTGCGCGCGCGTCTATCATGGTTTCGACTGTAGCAAAGCAACAGCATATCCGTTTAGCGTAATTGGTGCTCCTTGGGCGAGGGTCCCTTTTTGAATTCTCGGTGTTTGCCATGATATTGTGTTGTCTATCTTGAGATAATTTATTGTTCCCTTAAGTCCGCTCATGCATACCGTTCGCGCGGCATTTGCTTTGCAGATTAGCAGGGTGTTCAGGGTTCCGGCGTGTATCCAAGCTATCACCCTTATATCTCCTGATGAACTTGTCGAGTCCACCAAGCTGTCTCCAACAGCCAGGTTGTTGGCAATCATTTGTTGTGCATAGTAGGGATACCACGGTTTGTTGTTGGTAGTGTCCACCATCCCGACACCTGTAGATCCTTCGCTACCGAAATTATGGTAGACGGTGTAGGACACGTTCTTGAGCATGAACGTTCTTATCGACAAAGCAGTATATACTGCTCCAAGCATTTTGCGCGTCCTCGAATCCGTGCCGCTGCTGTAAGCGCTGTTTAGATTCCCTTCAGACATAATCACAGGTAGAGTAACTCCTCTTGCGTTTTTGTAAACCTGTCTTGCAGTGTCAATGCCATATTTTGCGCTGCTGTCATTGATGTACAGATTTTCAGCTGCCGTCAGGAGAGTCTGGTCGGTGGCGCTCATTGATGATGAGCCGTACCTGTGAAACTCTAGGAAGTCAAGTTTTCCCCCTTGGGTTAGGAAATAGTTCAGTGCCACTTTCTTGTTAGAGTCGTCAAATGAAATCTTTACATTGGGATTCACCTGACGCATTGAATCGGCTGCTTGATTAAAGAGCTTGACATAATTGCCGAGTTTGGGCTGCGTTGGGTTCCAACCATAGTAAAAGAATTCTTCATTAACAATCTCGTAGTATTTGACAGGCAAGTTTACAGTTTGGAAGTGCTTCACCCAAGCGGTGCAGTAGGCTGCCCACTGATCGAGTCGAGGCAACCCAGTGGCAGGATCATCAGTCATTCCTTTTGGTTTTACAAGCTTGTTCGTATTCCAATCAAAGAACCCTAGACAGATGAGCGGTTCTGCACCCATTTGGATTACATTCTTGATTAGACTGTCTATTTTTGTCCACTGGAACGTTCCCGTCTTTAAGGCTTCGTTCCATTGCGTACATGGTTCCATGAAACGGTTTATGAAACGTACCATTTTGAAACCAGCGCTGGAGGCTAGGTTTCTCAACGTTGAAGATGACTGAAAGGTACCTATCTCACCAGTTAACTCCATTCCCAAGGAGAGACTGTTTTTTCCAGTGCTTTTTGCGGCATTGACCGTAACGGTTATCTGTGTTTGGCCATAGGCGAAGGAGAGAGTGGAGCACATCGCGGCGATTATTAGGAGAGCGGCCAAGCCACATTTGAAGAGCTCTCTAGAACGGGCAGGCATTAACTTATTGCCTCCTTTGCTTCGCTGAGCCAAAATGGCCAATCCTCATTTGTATAATAGCGTGTGATATCTACTGGTCCGTGCATAACGTTATCTAAGCAGAAATATGGATTAGAAGCACGAGCTCTTGAAGATGATGAAATTTGCGTGTTGTCGACCATTGTCTCACGTCAACGGCTGCGAGAATATGAAATGTCTAGTCATAAGATTTTCTGAGAAGAATCCTTTGGCTCTTGGTCAACATTTGTTGGAAAATGATGGATTGCATGTAGATGCCTTTCAGAGTTCAATTTCTCAGGTTTACTACAGTCGTTCCTGAAAACTTGTCGAAGTATTTTATGAACCGCTTGTCCTTCAGTCTCAGTCCTATTAGTAGATCTACTGGTAGAAGGAAAACCTTCCCGAAATTTCTGACAGCTGCATGATCATAGGACAGTTTTTTGCCATCGGTTCGGATTACTCTGAGACCGAAAAGTCGTTTCCCCAGAGTCTGGCCTGCAAACCCTTCGAGGAGGGTCAAATACATCCATAAAAGGAGGAAAAAAAGTACGACATTGTTGAAATCAGGACTGAATCCGCGTAAAGCAATTGAAGAGAAAGATGCTGGTAGGGCTATGAATAGTGTGAGGGCAATTGTCAAGTCGGTCAGAGATGCTAGGGTTCTTTTTCTGAGGTTGGCTAGGGGAAGCACTGAATTATCTCTTGCAATGTCGACTTCAACTGCCCATGTCTCTAGGTCTTTGATTAGCTTGAAGGCATTTTCACCCGCATTATTCAGTCGGTATTTACCTGCAGATGTTTGCTCCAGAAAGTTGTCGAGACTTCGTAGGTGAAAGCTCAGTTTCCCAGTGTCAATGCCTAAAGCCACCATCAAATCTGTAAAAGAGCTTTCTTTCTGTTCGCTTATGTGTGCTAGGATTTCTCTTCTCAAAGGGTGAGATAGGGCCGACAATATTCTGGAAACGCTGTCTTGATCAGTAGCCATGGTGCGAAATCGAAACTCTCTTGCGTAGGAACCCTCTCCTTCTCCCAGATAAATCTACTGCAGATTGTGCCTTTTTATCCTGTTTGCTTTCGAGTGCTATAATTTGATACGTGCACCATAGAGGATTATTCCATATACACTTTTATATTCAGGTCTTAACATCTTTACTGAATTAAGAGAAGGGAGCTCTTTGAAAAAGTTTAGATATCGAAGCGTGTTTACAGCTCTACTCATATCTGCGATGATTCTTTTTAGCGGCGTCTTTCCTTCTTCAAGGCTTTTCCAAGCCGCCCAAGCATCCACAGTGTTGGTGGATCAAAAGTGGAGGGCCGGCGACTTCGGAAACGGCTTGTGGGAAGGTGGAATAGTTGTCGGAGATGTTAACAAGACCAATCCAGGTGAAGAAGTCGTTTTTGCCACTGACAACAACGGTGGCACGGTCTATTGTCTGGATGGAAATACTGGACACGTGTTATGGACTTATAGCGACAGCTCCATATACGCGTATGCACAGACTCAACTCTATGATCTTGATGGTGACGGTAACCTCGAAGTATGCGTTCCCCTGTATTACCCTCCTGGTCTTCTAGTGCTAAGGTCGAATGGAACGCTTTATTGGAAAACGTATATAGCAAATGGTGGAACCACAATGGGCTCTTTTGTCGCTGCCGACGTTGACGGAGACGGAAAACTCGAAATATTCCACGGATCACAAAACGTTGAAGCAGGTACCAACGGCATCTTTGTAGGGAGAATCACCAAGCTGAGCTATAATGGCAAGATATTGGCGCAGACTTTCAATTGGAGGGCATGTTCCGGCGGCGTTTCCATTGCAGATACTGATAATGACGGTCAGTTCGAAATCTATACCGGAGACAGAGACATGTACATGAACGATGGCGACTACGGCAAGGGAGTTAGATCATTCTGGGCGAGCAATCTTACACAGAGATGGTGTCACCCTGACATTCTCAGTAGCAGCCAATGTCCAGTGCTCGCCGACGTCGATGGCGACGGAGTGCTCGACGTAATCGTCAGCGACATGAGTGGCGGAGTGGTATGTCTCAACTCTACAAGTGGCAGTGCAAAATCCATCAGCCCGAATGCTCGTTTCAGAGACACTGGCAATATCAATGTGCCGGGGCATTATCAAGAAACCGTAGGCGACGTTGACGGAGACGGTCACCTAGAACTGGTCACAGCGGACGGTACGCACAATGGGGGTTATGCTGACTACTCGAATCAGGTTGTAATATATGACTTGTATACTGGGCAAGTTGAGGCAAGACTCAATCTTGGGCTATGCAAGTACGCTCCAACGCTTGCCAACTTAACAGGTGGCAGCACCTGGGACATAATCGCCTGCAACATGACCTCAATATTTATCTTTAGATACGACAGTGTGGCGAAGAATTACACGAAACTTGACGAAATAGACAATCTCATGTATGGACTCATGTACGGAATCGTGCAAGACATCGACAACGACGGCAAACTCGAGGTCGTTGTCGGCAGAGCAAGCGGCTCCTCTTCCTATATCTATGCCTTCGACACCAACGCGCCCAAACCTACTCAGAGAATAAGGTCAGATGTGAGATGGTACAGCGAATACAGACGTGGAGTAGCCGAGTACATTGCACAACCAACCTACGGCCAAAACCACACAACAGTTCAGTTCGAATCCGCGTCAACAGAACTGATTCAAGATGTTTCATCGTCTTTTGGTAAGACGAATATTGGCGGTAGCAATACTAATGTTGCTCAGTACTGGTATGGGAGTAGATACCAGATTTCAGAGAATGGAACGGCTAACAGCATAAGTCTCTACGTTTCGGAGAGGAATGGTGAAAACAGGCCTTTGAAGGTTGCCATCTATGACGATAACAGCGGCACACCGCTTAACCTCTTGGCTCAAGGAACCTCGACAATCCCCGCCAACTTCACAGGTTGGCTTAACGTGGCCTTGTCATCTTCTCCAGACTTGTTTGCTGGCGATTATTATTGGTTGACGGCTAACGCTATTGCTTCTGGTAAGACTGTTAGGTTCTACTACGATACGGGAACTACGAATCAAGGAGTGTATGGCACTACCAGTTTTGCAAGTTTTCCGCTCAACCCCTGCACTTACTCGAGCCTTAACAGTCGCGCCTACAGCATCTACTGCAACTATTCGCCTGCAGGTCCTACTGGCTTCAACGTGACAAGTGATGCGCCAACGGGCTCGGCTGTTGATGTAAGCACTACAATTGAGGTTAACTTCAGCCAGCCTGCAGAGCACAGTTCGGTAGAAGCGGCTTTCTCAATTAATCCAGTTGTCTCAGGCACCTTCAGCTGGAGTCCAGACGACATTGCGATGATTTTTACTCCCAGCTCCAATCTTACTTATGGAACTCCGTACACAGTCACACTGACGACAGCAGCTCAAAGCCAGCTAAGCGAAAACCTGTCAGCGCCCATCGGCTGGAGTTTCACCACAGGAATTAATCCAGGAACGATCTCGTCGTCTTTTGGTAAGACGAATATTGGCGGTAGCAATACTAATCTTGCTCAATACTGGTATGGAAGTAAGTACCAAATTCCGGAGAATGGAACGGCTAACAGCATAAGCCTCTACGTTTCGGAGAGGAATGGTGAAAACAGGCCTTTGAAGGTAGCCATCTACCAAGACAGTAGTGGTGTACCAACCACCCTTCTAGCCCAAGGAGTCAGCACGATCCCCGCAAGTTTCACAGGCTGGTTCACAGTCTCTTTATCATCCTATCCAGACTTGTTTGCTGGCGATTATTATTGGTTGACGGCTAACGCTATTGCTTCTGGTAAGACTGTTAGGTTCTACTACGATACGGGAACTACGAATCAAGGAGTGTATGGCACTACCAGTTTTGCAAGTTTTCCGCTCAACCCCTGCACTTACTCGAGCCTTAACAGTCGCGCCTACAGCATCTACTGCAATTACACAGGTGCGCAATCTGCGCCTAAAATAGTAAGTACTGTTCCGACGAATGGGACAGTTGATGTTCCCTTAAGTTCGACTGTTGTCGTTACTTTCAGCAAGCCGATGAACACGACTTCAGTGCAAGCTGCGTTCTCCATGAATCCTTTGACTACGGGCTCTTTCAGCTGGGGCCTAGGCGACACTGTTATGACGTTCACACCTACGTCTAACCTCACAGCTAGCACTAGCTACAACGCCGCGATAACGGCAGCAGCCCAAAGCAAAGACGGGAATAACCTGATCGCAGGGACGTGGGCTTTCAAGACTGTGTCACCGAACCCCTGGGTTCTTCAGCGCCTAGCAAACGGCGACCTTGTGTGCACCAATATCACCAATGTCGACCCGTCCATTTCTCGTGTCTTCAACTGGTATGTCAATGACTACAAGAATCCAACCATAACAAGCCCGACATCTCTGACTAATTTATTGATGACTTTCAGTACCAATGACGGCACTAGTCCAGTGGATTACTCACCATATGATAACAACGGCGTCAACTATGGCGCGTCGTGGATGAGCACGCACGGCGGTGCATACTACTTCGATGGTGTTTCTGACTATATTC
Source organism: Bathyarchaeia archaeon (assembly GCA_049512075.1). GTDB lineage: Archaea > Thermoproteota > Bathyarchaeia > Bathyarchaeales > Bathycorpusculaceae > JBEKCD01. The sequence continues at coordinate 50,393 of JBEKXL010000014.1, forward strand.
AAATTCCAGATGGCAGTCCAGGGTACTTCAATGGCAGTATGAAACCAAGAGTAGGAGATCTCATTTCCGACGGCAACAAGTCTGAGATGACCTTGGAATTGTGGGTCTACTTGTCTGAGAACCAGAAGAACGTAAGATTTGTGTCGAAGATACCAAGCTACGAGATTGGCCTATCATTCTCGGGGTCTAACAGGCTTTTCGCCGGGGTTTGGACTCAAACGGGAACTGATTTCACAGATAAAGGTTTCCTCGGCTACTACTCAGCAACGAGCGCTAATAATGCAATCAGCATCAATAGTTGGCACCAAGTTGCACTCACCTATAAGGACGGACAGGGCCTGAAACTCTATCTAGATGGAAATATGGTCGCGTCGTACAGTGGTGCAAGCGGCAACATCCACTGTAGCAGCGGCGAGCCTCTAGTCCTGGGCTGGTTTGACTATTTCCACGGCATGATTAGCCAAGTAAGGCTTTATCCCAAGAGCTTGTCTGGTGCACAGATTTCCCAGCGCTATGCGGAAGTTTACCAGGCCATAACCACTCAATCAATCATGAAGTCCGCTCAAACAAGAGGACAAGAAACATGGATGTGCGAAGTGATCACGAATGGAACATCACAGCTAACCAACAGCATACTCATACCAAACAATCCTCCAAGTGCAGACAATCTAGCCATCGGTCCCAGACAATCTCTTCCACCCCTGAAAACTGACAACCTCACTGCAATATACGGCTATCATGACCCAGACGAAAACAACGAAATTGGATCTCAGATAAGGTGGTACCAGAACGGCAATCTCAGAAGCGATTTGAACGATATGCGAATGATTCCCTCAAGTGTAACCACGACAGGTGACACATGGTATTTCACTGTTAAACCCTTTGACGGCAACCTATACGGCACGATAGTGACATCGCCCACAGTTAACATAGTTACAGACAATCCACCGACAATATCGCCAGCTCCAAGTCTATCAAAAGATGCCTCAGGCAATCTTACCTGTTCAGCAACAGCCAATGACCCAGACGGACCACTGCCCACGAGAAATATCTACAGTTGGCAAGTGAATGGTGCATCAATCGCGAATTTGCAGATGCCTTTCGATACGTCCAACATGCTCTCAGGAGCAAAAGACTACTCACCTAATGCTAACAATGGAGTAATATCGGGCGCAACGTGGACATCCAACGGAGTAGTAGGAGGCGCACTCCACTTTGACGGCAATGACGTCGTTACTGCTGCAGACAAGAACCTCGGTGGGGATGCTGCTGGCACGTGGACTCAATTGACAATAGAGTTTTGGATCAAGCTAGACAGTCCTCAGTGGGGGTCTAGAATAGTGGCCAAAAAGGTCGGCACATCCAGCACCGGCAGCTACATGATAGGCTTCCAGACCTCAGACCCACATGCAAACGCACTGTTCTTCGGGGTTACAACCCCTAATGGGTTCACAGATACATCCAATGCGGGCGACTACGATACCGTGCAGCCTGGAAACGTGCTACAGGTCGGCGTGTGGTACCATATACTCTGCACATACCAATCGGGTCCCGGATTGACAATATACGTAAACGGTACTCAGACGGTAAACTTGCCCTTGAACGGCACAATAACGACGGAAACAGAATTCGTTTCCGGAGACGAGCCACTCTTCATTGGCAGCGATGGAAGCGGGAGCTCAATACGCTATCTCAAAGGAACTCTTGACGAACTCTTGATATATAATAGGGCTTTCACTCCTCAACAGGCATATCAGTGCTATGCAGAGTCAAAGAATGGGCAGAGCAACAGCTCAATCATAGTGGCACAAGAGACACGTCCAGGTCAAACATGGACATGCGTGGTAACGCCGAACGACAAGTATCAAGATGGCCCCTCAGTCCAGTCAAATTCTGTCGTGACATAGAAGGCTGAAAAAGGGAAAAGCTAAAGTCTCCGAAAAACGACAAGTGGGCACAGGATAGGTGAGAGACTGTGGGTCGCACTCGATTGCTAGTCATTGTAAGTCTTCTTTGCTTTTTCCCACTTTTTTCGTCCAATCTCCCAAAAGCAAGGGCTGACGGAGTTGGATTCATTTACATCAGAGCAGATGGGTCGATAGATCCTTCAACCGCCCCAATTCAGCGTAACACAGACTACTACGTTCTAACTCAAGATATTTACAGCAAGTCGATAGTGGTTCAGAAAGACAATATTGTGATAGACGGCAAAGGATACTCCATGCACGGACCTGATGATACCGACTCTGCCGCAATGAACCTTTCCAGTAGACAAGGAGTGACAGTGGAAAACCTGAGAATATCAGGGTTCGGTTACTTGGTAGCCGCAGAAGGTAGCCAGGGAAACCATATCTTCCACAACAACTTTCTCGACCAGCCCAACAAGATATCGGGCGGAGCCAACTCATGGGATAACGGAATAGAAGGTAACTATTGGGGCGATAGACAAAGCCAAGATGACTTTTCGGGAGCCTCTCAGAACATTACTGGAAGCGACGGAATAGCAGACGCTCCTATAAGACTTGATGAAGACAATCGCGACAACTATCCACTTATGGGCAATTACTCCGTTCACAACGTCACAAAACAAAGCGAAGAATACAACGTATCTGCCATAAGCAACTCAAACATAACATCTCTCACTTACGATTTGAACCAAACAATCATACTCCAAATATCCAACAACTCCGAAAATCTCGAGTTCTGCAGACTAGAAATCCCTAAGGCCTTGCTTGCTCCACCTTACATAATCCTAATAGACGATGGACAAACCCCCATTGTATACTACAATGACAATCTGGCAGATAATGGCACAGATCGATGGATATACTTCTCATATCAACACTCAAACCACTTGGTGAAAATAATAATACCCGAGTTTTCAGCGGTAATCACACTACTGCTGTTATCCACCCTTTCCGTACTGGTAATCAGTTTGAAGCTTAAACTCAAACGTAAGAAGCATTTCTGACGCGTTCAGGCGCGCTTTTTGAAACGATGTATACGACGCGTTCGCATATTGCAACTAGATATAAGTTGCTACCCATGAACTGGTCAAGCAGTCGCGCGGGTTCTGGTGCATGATTGAATGACGAAGAAATGTGTTGTGCGGCGGATGATGGTTCGATGTGTTGCACATCGGATGATGAAGACTTTTGACGATTTCAAGATTTCAACGATATTTCTTTGGATTGGTCTTTCCTTGTTGGCATGTGGATTAATCGCGATGATAGGCGATAGTGTCGTCATGTCCTTAGATTCGAACATCTTTGCATTTGGTCAAAATCTTTGTATGGTCGCAATAGCTATTCTTTTTGTTCGAGTGGTTCTTATTCTGGTTGAACATAAACATTAACAGTAATGCCCTGATTTTCTTCTCTCTTCTTACGCCACATTAAGACGTATTCCGCAATAATAAAAGGAAACCCTACACCTGCAATCGCCATCAAAACGATTCCTGTTATTGAAAGAGAATGCCCTAGCTGTATCTTTGCGTCTATGTTAGAGACGCTCTTATCTTGTGGATACCCTGTGGAATTTAGCATCTCACAAGGATACTGAGCACTTGGATATTTGAACAAAGTCGAGTTTCTAATCTGTTGAATGTCTGCGCTTGTAACACCGCCTAGGAACGTGCCAGTTGTTATTCCAAAATAATCTGGTATTCCTTGCGAAAAAAGACTGAATCCAATATTGATTGTGTTTTGTGAACCTAGGAGAATTTGAAGTGCGGGTATTCCGTTAGGGTCTATTAATTCGAAAGCGTAAGAATTGAAATTTCTATCCCAGATTAACATACTGTTCGGTTCGACGGCATGCCATTGGTTATCTATTACATTGACAAGGGTTTCATTGTTGGCATTTTTGATAGTGGCTGAAACGCAGAGTTGATTATTTGTTAGGTTGATTTGAACAGGGAATTGTACTGTTTGATTACCCACTTCAATATGTACGAATCTTGTAAGGTCAATACCGTTAACAAGCTCTGAATAGGTATATGATGTTCCCATTCCCCCTAACCAAAGGTCAAATGGTTCTGACGTATTAATAACGAAAGGCGATGTTAATTGTCCTCTTACAGCGGTAAGAAGATTCGCTTTTTCGTTTTGCCCGTCTGGAATAAGTACGGTGTTTCCGTAATCATTGAAGATAGCACCTAAGATTAGAAATAAACCTAAAATAACGCTGGCTATGATTAGAACTGCAAGCTTTCTTGACTTCTTTCTTCTAGGCATTCAGTCACGGTACTATGTAGGTTTACAGTTCCTTATCCAAAGATCCATTGCTTCTTCTATGGCTTCTGTGATGTTGCCTTTGTGCATTCCTTTACATTTGAATACGGCGTTTCTGAATTTTTCGTCTAATTCGTCATTTATCAGGACGGTTAGTTTTTTGGGCATGTTTGTTTCACCATCCTATCCTATACAGTTATGCGTATTTAAGCTTTGCCGTTAAACCGTAAAGCTTATATCTGGTGTTGTATATACAGTAATACGGCAATACGGTGATAGAAATGGCAACATCACTCACAACCACAAGAGAAGAACGCGGTGAAACAATCGCCAAACTCTCTAACCAAATACAGAGAGCAGATGAGAACTTTTACACGGTCAAATCTCAAAGTGGAAACGGAAAATACGCAGTAACTAAGGTTGACGATGAATGGCTGTGCGAGTGTCCTGATAACAAATACCGAAAAGTAAAATGTAAACACATTTTTGCAGTTGAGTTTTCCAAATCATTCAGAGCAGAAGTAGCAGTAACCAGAGTGATTCGAGAAGTTAATGTTAATGTCTGCAAGTTCTGTGGTTCAGAACGCATAGTCAAGAACGCTGTAAGACGCAACTTGAATGGACATATTCAGAAGTACAAGTGCAAGGTTTGTGGGCGACAGTTTTCGATAAACTTGGGTTTTGAAAAGGTGAAAGCTACACCGCAAATAGTTACTTCTGCAATGCAACTCTATTTCACAGGAGAATCGTTAAGAAATGTACAGAAGTTCTTGAAGCTTCAAGGCGTGACAGTTGAACATACAACCGTTCTGCGCTGGATAAGAAAATACGTGAAACTGATGAACAGTTACCTAGAACAGATTCAGCCTAATGTTTCTGATACTTGGAGAGCAGACGAACTTTACGTAAAAATCAAGGGCGATCTCAAATATCTATTCGCAGTCATGGATGACGAAACAAGGTTCTGGATAGCTCAAGAGGTAGCCGAAACAAAAGATCAGCATGACGCTAGAACCCTATTCTCCAAAGCTAAATATCTAATGGGCAAGGCACCAAAAACGATAGTGACAGATGGATTGAGAACGTATTCAAGGGCGAGCCAAGAAGTCTATCCCTTAGCAGATCATGTGAAGCACATTCGATTGCAGGGTGACATGAACAACAACAAGATGGAAAGGATGAATGGTGAAGTCAGAGATCGTGAGAAGGTTATGCGCGGATTAAAGAAGGTTGATACGCCAATTCTCAAGGGCTACCAAATCTTTCACAACTATATCAGACCACATGAAAGCCTAGAAGGAAAAACTCCGAGCGAGGTTTGTGGAATAATAGTACAAGGGCAAAACAAGTGGATAACTTTAATACAAAATGCAGTAAAACAGAATAGGAGTGCATCATCCGACATGCAACACGAAGGAGTGTCATCCTAAAATGCACCAGAACCGTCGCGCGCGCCAAAACAAAAGGTGTACGCGAGTTAGTAGGCGGGGAAGCGCGCGCTGAACGGGTGACCTATAGCGATTCCTACTCCAAAATTCAGAAAAGTTGGGGTTGGATCTTTCGACAGACTGACCTTGTCAGTGTTTTCCAGGGTCGTTCGTTTGGGTATCATCAAGGATTCGAGGTGAGAAGTAGATCCATTCTTCTCACTCTTTGATTTCCGAACGGTTAGGGACCGTTGTTCGCTTTGGCCACTTCGTAGAAGGCAGGTCTTGGTTGTCCCGTGGACGGGTTTCGAACGTTGTAGTGACGACTGTCGACCAGTGTTCCGTACTGACAGATCAGAGCGGTATCTATTCCTCTCGCTTTAAACATCGAAATTTGGCTTACAACAGAGGCTCTTTGCGTTTCATCGTTTGACGAGTCTGCACCGTACTCAGTTATCTCCATGCTCTTTTGGTGGCTTTTTGCAGCGCTGACGAAAGCGTCGAGAGACGCTACCGTTTGATACGCGGGATACCAGTTTGACGCCAAATAGTCGCATATCTGGTACAGTTGAGGCCAATTGCTCCAGTTGTGTGCTGTGAATGAATAAGCGCCAAACCTTATCGTGACAGGCTTGCTTGTCAAGGCCTTTACTGCAGCGGCGGTTTCGACGAAGAGCGCTCGATAACTTGTCTGCAAGGAGGACGTGTCTGCCCACGGCTCGTTGAACAGCTGCCAGCTTTTGATGTTCGGAACTGCCGAAAGATACTGAACCACATGCTTCTCCATGTTGATCCACTGCGCTTTGGCAGTAGAGGTAGTGGCAACTTTGTCGAAAGTTCCAGAGAACCAATAAGGCAAACCATAGCGTTTGTAGCTTCCGCAGCCCGAGTGAAAATCGATGTCCACCAGTAACCCGTATTCATTGGCGATCAAGCACAATTTCTTCACTCTTGCAAGAAAGGCATCGTCATAGGATGATGATGACCTCGGCTGCACTTTGTACCAATGCAACCAGAGACAAATCAAGGTAATGTTGTTTTGTTTGAAGCGTGCGAAGTCACTTCTCAGATGAGTTTCGGTGTCCGAATAGCTCCAGCCTGACGAGCTATAGTCAACGCCGTATCTTTGAACGGTAGTCAAAGCTTTGACTGGAGACATAAACGACATCAGCGGGACAGTCAATGCCAAAGCAACTAGTAGCAGCGTTAAGCTTTTTTTCACTTTTCCATCTCCATTTGGTTTTCTGAGGAGTTATCGAAAACGAGCCTTAATTGCATTTTTGAAAAGCAGTTTTTGACTGTTTGTCAAGTATCTGGCGCAAGAAAAACAGTGTCATTTTGAATCGAATGATAAACTGCCCGCTCAAAGTCAAGCCATTCGATGAAAAGCAATGTGAAAAACTTTCGTTTCTGGCTCGTGCAAACCAAGAATGCACAGCTTTTTCCGCCAATTCGCGCGCGCGTATAATGTGCACGCGGGCCGTGTTGAAAGTAGTGGAAGATAACTCCATAAACCTATACGACCTAACGCGCGCTAAGGCCACTATATAGCTGAGCTTTTTGCAAAGAGCACTTGACTATTTGCTTAACTGCACTTGTCAAGAACCCTTAAGGCTTCCTCACTAGCACTATCAAGTGGTAATCAAATTGCGAAAACTACCCTTCATGGCGCGCTTGTTCGTCCTGCCCATTGGGATTATGTTAGGGATTATAGGCTGGGGCCTTTCCTTTACTGAGGAACAAAAAGATCAAACGCACAGACGTTGCCTCAACAGTCGTTAGCACGCCATCACAACGAATATGGCGCTTTTTTCTGGAAAATTCCACACGGCGAGGTCTAGGACCCTGTTTTGCTCGCCAGCGCTCGCGCGCGCCTTTTGGAACTGGTATTTTCATGCAAAAGACAAAGACAGACTTCTCAAACCAGAGAATAAAGAGGAGCTTCCACAGGATCCAGATGCTCCAAAATGCAATTATCATGCTTTTTCAGGAGAACATGGTATTGCAGCAGAGAGAAGATTCCAAAAGAAGTCTGTCTTCAGACTTAAAGGAAGTTCGGCTAAAATTGCCTTCCAAGACGTATCATGGAGAAACGTCTAATAGAACAAGCCAGACAAGAAAATCGAAAGTATTCCGGCAGTAGCAGAAGCAGAAATTGCAATCCACGTGATCCAGGCAAAAGATGGACAGCCCCAGATGTATGGAAAGAAGACACTTGATCATAACCTTTAGATTATCTACGTGATAACATCAAAGCGCGCCAAGGGGTTAGGGGTCGTCTTGCCCGTATCGTACAGCCAGAAGGACAAGATCTTGAAGGCGCACTATGCCATCATTGTTCACGTCTGCGTTGGGGTTCCAATTTGGCGAGGGTGGTTCTCCTTGGTAATGGTAGTTGGCGCGGTGTGAACCATAAGCGTTTGCCAAAATGGCTTGCGTATGCGCTACTTCATATCCAGTCTCTCCTGACGTGGCAATGTTGCCAGCCTTGTCATGTGCAACTATCACATAGGAAACATTCGTGCCACAACACAAAGCAGGGAGAGTGCAATTCCACCTGTCTTGTTCGATGTTTGTCATGTTTATAGAAGTTTGCACAGTGCCATTGACTGTGCAGTTCAGAATCACCGATCCTACGCCGCTGGACGCATCTGTGACTGACGCATTAACTCTAACTTCACGATTAGGCCCGACGTTATCTGCGGAAGGGCTCTGAGATACATCATTAATGTCGGGGGGTACATTCTCCATCAAAAAGAACGCTGGCCTAGGATCCCCCTGGAGGTTTAATGCCAAATTGTAGCCTTTGCCTGGTCCAAGTGGGTCACCAAGTTCATAATCTGCTCTCCAGTACCCTGGAAAGCAAACTGTGACCCCTTTTTCTTTGAAGAGTTGCAGGTATCCGCTATACTTGCCCGCTTGAAGTTGGCCATCGTCACTACTGTAGCCAAACTCGCTGATCCAAACAGGCTTATGGGCAGAAACATTCTCCCTTACTTTACTAAAGTTCTCATCAGAACAGTGTTCTTCATACCAGTTTAGCGATATGTAATCACACAGATCGAATATCCTAGAATCCAGCCCAAAATCATCAAGAAGAGTTTCTGCCCCAAATCTTATCGAAATTTGCTTTGTTGATTGCGCTTTGATGACATTCCTCATTTCCGACCACAATTCAATGAATTCGTTAACTGTAACATTGCACGCCCAATCTCCAATAGCGGGTTCATTCATCATTTGCCAACTATGGATGTTTTCCATGTCGTCCAAGTAGGCCGTGCAATTTCCAAGAAAATCCAGCCATGCCTGTCTCGCCGCATTGTTTTTCAATACTGTTTCAAACTTTCTTGGTGAAAGCCAAACTGGCATTGTCCAGCTAGGGTTTCCATACTCCGTGAGATTTTTCATCATCGTGTGAAAATCTATGATCACTGAAAGATTGTACTCTGAGGCAATGCGACACACTCTCTTGATATCATCAAGTGCTGCATAGTTGTATGCACAATATTCGGGTTCAAGGTACTTCCGAACAGCGACCAAGCTGACATATTCAAGTTCCTGCTCTTTGAAGAGTTTAAAGTCCCTATCAGTTGTTTCATTGAGGTAATGAGGTTCGTAGTGCCAGTTGGTCGAGAGATAGTTTATTCCAAATCTCATATCAGTACCGTTCACACTTTCGTTAGGCGCGGTATAGCTGGGTCAGATTGTTCCGAAAATTTCAACATTTAACGTCAGCGTTAGTAAGCAAATAAATAGCACGATGAATTTAGTCGAGATCACTGAAGTGAGTGTTTTCGTAGTTTTCAAACCTCTGGAAAATCCACCAAGCCTTATGTTGTTTTTTCTACTTTAGGGTTACTGTATAGCGCGTGCTGCAGTTATCTGCATGATAACCTCACTTTCAAACATCAGGAAATTCGGTGGACAGTAGGTGGCTGAAAATCCTATTTGGTTGCATTGCCTTCGCAAAACAACCCAATACGAGCATCCAACCTGATATACTTTGTCTTACCAGTTCGACGATCTGGCAAATGCCTAGTGAAGAAGGGGCATTCTGATTTGTGATTTAGTGCGTGTGTAAACATTCGCTCAGCTTGAACGTGGCCTCAATAATTCCGCACTTGACATTAGATCGAAGTTATGAGATAAGTTTACGCAAGAATAGAACATAGTTCCATATACTTTTTTTAAGAAGAAAAAAGCAATGATTGTTGGAGAAGGAGAGATGACCAAGAGGAGATATTGGTTTAATAGTCCAGAGCAGTTTCTGGGCGTGGTAATGGTTGCAGTAATTCTTTCAAGTTTCTTTTTATCATCTTCTTCACTGTTCATTGAAGTTGCTAGTGCAGCACCAACCACGGTGACGCTCGCGCCTAAATGGACTAAAAGCGGCCTTGGCGATGGTTTGTGGGAAGGTGGCGTTGTCATAGGAGATGTTGTTAAGAGTACTCCAGGTGAAGAAGTCGTTTTCGCCACGGATTATAATGGAGGGACAGTCTATTGCTTAAATGGACAGACAGGAGCAACAATATGGACTTATCGTGACAGCTCCATATACGCGTACGCGCAGACAACTCTCTACGATCTTGACGGCGATGGGAATCTTGAGGTTTGCGTTCCGCTCTACTACGTTCCTGGACTGCTTGTTTTACGGTCGAACGGAGCGCTTTGGTGGAGGACCACAATAGCAAATGCGGGAACTACCATGGGATCCTTTGCCGCTGCGGATGTTAACCACGATGGGAAACTCGAGATTTTCCATGGTTCACAGAACGTTGAAGCTGGTGCCGATGGGAAATTCGTCGGTCGGATCACGAAGCTGAGCTATGATGGCAAGATACTGGCGCAGACGTTCAACTGGAGAGCATGTTCAGGAGGCGTGTCAATCGCAGACGCTGACCATGACGGCGTTTTTGAGATTTACACGGGAGATCGTGACATGTACATGAACGATGGTAACTATGGCAGAGGCGTTAGGTCCTTCTGGGCTGACAACTTGACCGAGAGATGGTGCATGCCTGATGTTCTTTCGAGCAGTCAGTGTCCAGTTCTCGCTGATGTAAACGGTGATGGAGTGCTTGATGTGATCGTAAGTGACATGTCGGGCGGAGTCTTGGTTCTCAACTCAACAAGCGGCAGCGCCAAACCTTTGCCATTCAGGAAGACCGGGTCAATAGGTGTACCAGGTCATTATCAAACAACCGTTTGTGACATAGACGGTGACGGCCATCTGGAAATGATCGCAGCAGACGGGACGCATAGCAATAGCCGGATTGCAAACTACTCCGACAAGTTTGTGATATATGATCTCGTAACCGGAGTTATCGAAAAGGAACTGGTTGTCGGTCAATGCAAGTTCTCCCCGACGGTTGCTGACTTGAACGGTGATGGCAAATTGGACATCATTGCATGTAACATGACTGCAATAATCGTTTTCACATACGACAACGGAAACTACGTGAAGATAGGTGAGCGAGGGAATCTGCTTAGTGGACTCATGTATGCCATGGTGCAGGACATTGACAACGATGGCCTTCTTGAGGTTGTTGTTTCAAGGGGAAGCGGTTCAAGTGCTGTGGTTTACGCTTTCGATACAACTGCGCCTAAGCCAGCCCAGAGAGCAAGGTCTGAAATCAAATGGTACAGCGAATACCGGAGAGGAGTCGCTGAATACGTAGCTCCCCCAGGCGCGTCAAGCAAAATGTCTAGCGCGGTACAATCTGATTCATCTGTGCAAGGTCTGTCTGTATCAAGCTCTGAAAAAACCGCGGCTGAATCGATGATTACAGCGCAAGATGTTTTAGATTCTTTCGGAAAAACTGACCAAGGCGGGAGTACATCAAATCTTGCTCAGTACTGGTATGGGAGTAGGTACCAGATTTCAGAGGATGGAACGGCTAGCAGCATAAGCCTCTACGTTTCGGAGAGGAATGGTGAAAACAGGCCTTTGAAGGTAGCCATCTACCAAGACAGTAGTGGTGTGCCAACCACCCTTCTAGCCCAAGGAGTCAGCACGATTCCCGCTAGTTTCACAGGCTGGTTCACAGTATCTTTATCATCCTATCCAGACTTGTCTGCTAACAACTACTATTGGCTGGTTGCTAATGCCATAGCTTCCAGCAAGACCGTTAGGTTCTACTACAGCTCTGGAGCCACAAATCAAGGAGTCTACGGCACCACGACTTATGCGAGCTTTCCCACAAATCCATGTGTCTATTCAAACCGCAATAATCGCGCATACAGCATTTACTGCAACTATGAACCAATCTCCAATGGAGGACAAGGTGGAGTTCTGACTCGCCTAGCGAATGGCGATCTAGAATGCAACGCAACAAACGCTGGAAACTCCCAAGTCTTCAACTGGTATGTCAACGACTACAAGAATCCAACCACTTCGACTCCGGAGTCATTGACTAGGTTATTGCTGACCTTCGACAACAACGACCCCAATGCCGTGCAGGACTACTCGTCGTATGGCAACAACGGCCTGGTACACGGCGCGACTTGGACAAGCGAGCATGGCGGTGCATACGTTTTCGACGGCCAATTTGACTACATCATGATTCCAGATGGAGGCTCAGGATACTTCAATGGCTACCCGCAACCACGAACAGGCGATCTGATGTCAGACGGCAACAAGTCTGAGATGTCACTGGAAATGTGGGTTTACCTCCCACAGAATCAAACTGACGTCAGATTCGTCTCCAAGATACCCAGCTATGAGATAGGCATAGGGACAGACGGTAGACTGTTCGCAGGAGTCTTCAGACAAAGAGGTAACGATGATACCGAGTTAGGGTACCTTGGCTACACTTCCGTCAAAACGTCCACGGCACTCAACCTCAACAGCTGGCAACACGTTGCATTAACATACAAGGATGGTGTTGGACTGAAATTGTTCTTGAACGGAGTAATGGTCGCATCGGCTAATGCGCAAGGCAACATCCACTGCAGCAGCGGCGTAGCGCTCATGATAGGCTGGTTCGACTATTTCAAAGGTATGATCGACGACGTAAGACTGTACAGCCAATGCTTGTCGGATCAGCAGATAAACCAACACTATCTGGAACAAAGTTGGACCAACAGGTCGATAATAAAATCTGAAGCAACGAGAGGACAAGAAAAATGGAAGTGTATGGTGATCGAGAACGGGAAATCGACTTGGGCTCTCACCGCCGGCGGGTTGGACTACATTGAGATACCGAACAATGCGCCCACTGCAGATGATCTGGCTGTAGGTCCCAGAAAAACACTGCAACCAATAGACACCGATGACCTCACGGCCACCTATGCTTACCATGATGTAGACGAGAATGTGGAGCTTGGCTCAGAGATAAGATGGTACGATACCGGCGTGTTACAATCAGATTTGAACAACAAGCTAACCGTTCCAGCAAGTCGCACTTCAGTGGGCGACAAGTGGTACTTAACCGTCAGACCAAGAGACGGAAAAGACTTTGGAGCAACAGCAACTTCCCCCACCGTCACCATCGTACAAAACAATCGGCCCACAATACAAGGTACACCGAACTTGCAGAAACAATCAGGAAACCTCGTGATCACTCCCACGACCAGCGATACTGACGGACCCACGCCTACAAGGAAAATCTACAACTGGCGCGTAGGAGGAACGTCAATCTCCAACTTGCAGATGCCCTTCGACACAGATAATATTGTCAGCGGCGCCAAAGACTACTCGCCCAGCGCCAACAACGGCGTCGTATCGGACGCAACATGGACAAGCAGTGGAGCAGTCGGAGGCGCATACCACTTCGATGGAAATGATATGATAACTTGCGCTGACAATAACCTCGGCGGAGACGCAGCGGGCACGTGGACCCAACTCACAATAGAATTCTGGATAAAGGTCGATGGGTGGCTGAATAGAACACGAATAGTCGCGAAGAAAGTTGGCACTTCAAGTTCGGGAAGCTACATGGTGGGCTTCCAATCAACCCCAGACACCAATATTAGCAACGGCAACCAACTATTCTTCAGCGTCACTACTGATATCGGATCAGCAGACAGCTGGAGCGACGCAAACCCATCTACACACGTCAACAACTTCTTGATACCCGGCAACTGGTACTACATCGTATGCACATACAAGTCTGGCCCGGGACTAACCGTTTACATAAACGGTACACAAACGGTCAATGTACCATGGAACGGAACGATAACTACTGAAACAGAGTTTGTGCCAGGAGACGAACCCCTATTCATAGGCTCTGATGGAAGTGGAGACGCGCGCCGCTACCTAGTTGGAACACTGGACGAGCTCGTAATATACAACAGAGCACTTTCCTCCCAACAAGTGACTCAGGGCTTCCAAGAGTCAAAGAACGGACAAAGCACCGCGTCAACAATAGTGGCTCAGGAAACAAGCTCAGGACAAACGTGGACATGTATGGTCACTGCAAACGACAGGTACGGAGACGGGACACCTATCCTATCCAACTCAGTAGGAACCTAGGACTGCTCCCCATCCAATTAGTTTCGCAAGGCCAATTCTGCAGGCTGATTATACCTCCTAAAGGTGGCGCGGCCCTGTTGGCGCAGTACTGATCCCGCACGCCTTGTGCGTGCTAGGATTGAACGTGTCTGTATACAAAGGCATCAACCCAACTCATGAAGAAATGGGGATTTGTCCGGGAGATGTCCCCCGAGGCCAGGAATACCTCACGCGCGCGCCGGCCGCTTTTTCATTAGCTATAGAAGAATTCTATCTTCGTACACAGAAAAAAGGGATTGTGGGTGATGTCTCCTCTGTGGTGGGGGCGCGCGCGCCGAGGGTGACTATTTGGACATTCATTGTTTCAGGGCCAACCATCTCTCAGGAGACGCTGTCGGCAACAACAGTGCCGCAGTGAGACTGGATGGAGTCCTGGAGCATCCCGAGGACATCTGGGCTTCCAGAATAATCAATTACACTTTGGGATATAACGGAATAGAAGCCTCGATCAATAACGCGTTGGGACCAGACACTCAGCTAGGACCCTACCAAGACCGATTAGCCACTTTGCTCGGAGACCAGTCAAGCGACATGACCCTAGGCTTCACGCGCGTACCGAAACTTCCAGTTCCAGAAGTACCGTTTGGCACCCTGCTTGCTCTGCTCAGCATGACATTTGCACTTGTAAGCTATGCAGGCTTCAAACACTTCAGAAAAATCGTGCTTTAGTATTCGGTGTGTTTCGGCGCGCGCGACGACGCAAAAACGTAACAGTGAGTAATTGAAGCGACTTTTGGGAATGTTGAAAGAAACATCAAACGTAACAACTCTGTTTGCGCGCGCTAATATGTCGGGCTTTGACTTGTTGCCGTCTCAGAAACCTCGTTTATAACGTATTTCGCAATACATACGATACTGAGCTACGAAAAGAGAAAGTTGAGGAATTTGATGGAAAAAGCACATGTGCAATCCTACTCGACCCAAGTCATAATTGAAGCTTTGAACGAGGAACCAGGCATAAGGCTCACTATAGTTGAGCTTTCAGAGAACCTGCACCCTCAACACGTTCTTGTCGTTGACGGCAACAGTAGCGACAAAACCGTGGAAATAGCGAAGAACTGTGGAGCGGAAATACTTCTTCAAGATGGTTCTGGCAAGGGCGATGCTGTATCAAAGGCGCTCAAATGTGCAGACTTAAATGTGGATTATGTGGTACTTACCGATGCAGACTATACTTATCCAGCAGAGTATGTGCCTGAAATGATCGAGATACTGGAACAAAACCCACACGTAGGCATGGTGTGCGGTAACAGATTTAACGGGCACTTGGGCACCAAAGCTTTGCGCAGCTCGTTCCATTTTGGAAATATGTTTCTGGCATTTGCACACAACATGCTTAATGGCGTAGCCCTGCGCGATCCATTGACTGGTTTACGCGTCGTACGTGCAGAAATACTCAAAGACTGGCGGGTGAAATCAAAAGGTTTCGATGTGGAAGTTGAACTGAACCATCACGTGGAAAGAAAAGGTTTTGAAATAATTGAAGTGCCGATCAAATATCGACAGAGACTAGGCGAGAAAAAACTGAAAATAAAACACGGCGCAACCATCCTAAAGAGGATATTGCTAGAAACCATTTGATGCATAGTAACCGTTGGCAACCTGTGGCGCGCCTAATCATCATTCTTCTTTCTGCAATTTTTTTAGAATTTAAACCCTGCGCGCGCGAAATTCCATTTGGAACCATAGGGTCAGTTACAGCAGTTGCGGCAGCTTTCGGAATTCTAGCAGTATTCAAAAGAAGGAAGCAATGATAGCACTTACAGCCTGAGTTTCGTGCCCAATAATATTCTT
>JBEKXL010000015.1:0-57684 GCA_049512075.1 Bathyarchaeia archaeon
GGCACGCAAGAGGGCTAAAAACAGATGCACACCTCAAAACTGCCCCCAAACCCGAAAATAAGAATTATAGCCATTTTACACCAATTTCGGGACAAGGCAGCGCGCTTCTATCTGGCGGAATCCTTCGACGCCTACGCGCTTCTTCATCTGGCTGAAGTGCGCTTCAGTGGGGATTTTGTTGCCGTAGCCGCAGGCGTTTCGCAGGAAGCGGCTTCGCCTGAGCCGTTTCACCAAGTCCTTGCCGTAGGGTATCTGCTCCAGCTGACGCAAAAGGAGCGCTCGGAGGTCGCACTCCGGGCTGTACTCTGCGGGTCGCCCCGCGCCTTCCTGGTGTAGACCGTTCCAGAGGATGGAGTGAAGAGGAGTTAAATCCAAGTTCTTGAATAGAAGCATGGCAGAACCTGATCTCTTCATTTTCGTATCCATCAATATGAGGAGGTCGGGCTCCCCCAATATAAACCATGAATTATTTAATCCGCCCGCGCGCGCTTTTCCTTTTGGCCATTGTCTCACCCCTCACATATCGTTAAAATCGTACTTCACATTGTGAAGCAGGTTGAAGATTCTGTCAACATGCTCTTGTGTTAGCTCGTTGGAGTTTTCAATAATCGTTAATGCTTCAGCGAGAGTATGCAGTTGTATGTCTGCTCGGTAGGGCATGGCACGTGTTTCTTTTCCCAGTGCTTCACCACAAATCGAAAGCTGATGCAAAAGGACAGGAGAAGTCTTGATAGGTGAAGGATGCTTGTTCACTGACAAACGATGTAGGTGTGAGGCGCGCGCTTAGCGTGCGCTGTCTTTTTGTTTATCGTGCGTTTCAAGGCTTTCTTTGTTCAAGGGCAATTCGCAATCTGAATATTTCTGGTTAGTCATCTTCTTGACCCTTACAAACTTCAGAGGTCCAGTTCCAGTGTCTTTTTCAAAGATGGCGATTTGTCCTTCGAATAGATCCAGAATTGCTTGAACTTCTTCTTGGGGGTGCATCTGGAGGTTAATCACTGCAAGCGTCGTGAACCCCTTCGATCTGAATTCGGGAATGAGGCCCGTCAGCCATCTTCTGGTCTGCAGGGCATGATGCTGCAGTAAAACGTCGGAAATGATTTCAACGCAAGCTCTTCTAGGGACGTTTTGCAGTGCGTCAGGTGCGCGAAAGGCTTTGGCCAATGCGATGCTTATCTCGGTGAGGTTTTCCACACCTTTCAATTTGAATACGTTAGGCAAGCTCTCTATCATCGTGTCCGCCTGAGGACTGCAGACGAAAAGGTAGAAGTTTGACTGGTATTCTCTTGCCAGCGATGCCAGTTCAGCTGGGTCAATTGTGACGTGAAACGTGGCATCGCCACTCTTTGCCCCTGCTTCTAGAAATCCTTTGATGAGTGAATCCCTTTCGTCGCATGAAGGTGCAGTCAAGGCGACCGAGTATCCTTTTGGTATTCCGCCGTAGAGTAGGTTGTCGAGGGCCTCACATCCAGTTGGGATTCGGTTCGCAAGAGCAACCTTTGGAATCGTGACTGGTGCGGGCTGCGGATACGTTTTCTTGATGCGGTTTCTACTCGTCCTAACCCACACGCCTCCAACTAGAGATCCGGCAAGCACTGCAAACAGTGCGAGGACGAATGGCATGTTCGCAGGAGCGAACAGGTTGTTCCACCACGCAGCGGCTGGTAGGTAGTGGGCAACGGCCGTGTGCGGTCCGTACACCGTGATGTTTATGGAGTTGCGGCCGGGTTCGTAGCTTGAGTCATCGACTGTCCAGCGGTCAAACACTTTGCCGCTTACGTTCTGAGCCGTACACGTCAGCACAGTACCATCGTCGTACCATGGTCCAGGTGAAAAACTGGGCTGGGGAATCAGGCCAGCAGGATCAGTGTTCACATTGACTCGGTACTGGGTCTTCCAATTCCACATTAGGCTAGAAGGTTGAGTTATCGATAAGTTTGCTGACGTTTCTGTTCCGGATGCAGGAACGCTTCCGGTCCCATTCCATCCCGTGCACACGTACTGAGTATCCGTCGGTGCTGGGGGCGTGACAGACGCGAGAATCGATGTTCCTGCTTCCATCCAGCCGCTGGAAAGCGTGGGCAAACCGTAGATAGAATCTACCGTCAAGTAGTACTCGTGTCTCCAGTTGACTGTTTCGTTGATGGGAGCATTCATGGTTATGAAACTTGAATCGGCCATGCCGCTGTAGCTGCCGCTGCCTGTTCCATTCCAGCCGAGCAAGACGTATCGTTCTTGCGTGGGTGAAAAAGCTAACGGTGGGGCCGTTGTGTTAACAGAAAAGGCTGAGTCGGCATTACACCAGTATGCACCGACTGATGGAATAGTGGTTCCAAGGTTTGCATTGATGATTAGTTGGTACTGAGGCTGGTATTTGGCTGTTAGCGTTGTCGTCCCGTTCACGAGCAGCGTTCTTGAATTCGATGTTTCATTGCCCTCCCATTGAATGAAGGCTGAACGTGAACCGAGTCCTGTTGAGACGTAGGCTGTTACGTTTACGGTGTAGTCGGCAGGCGGAAGGAACACTTGGGCTTTTCCATAGTCATCTGTAACGTACGAATAGTTAAGCGCGCCTGCGCTAACGGCTGTTACCGGTATGTACGACTCATTGGCAACTGTTACCGGGATGTTAGGGTAGGGAGGAATTGTCTGAATTGTCAAGAGGCATCCGGACAAATGGTATTGTAGAAATTCATTCCAAGCAGTATCTGCCGCAAAGGTTGTGTTTTCATATTCCTTTTCGAAACTGCTATACCTCGCTCCATCACTCGGGAAGAATATCGCCAAGCCATAGGAATTTGGGAGCAATATGTTTTCTGCAATTATCGTGCTCTCGTTTATCGCTGTCATCACTTGGCCAGCAGCGTTTCGAAGCTCCTCGTCGACAGGATTTTGATAGGTTGAAGCATTGATAAGCTGGGCAAAGTGGCAGAGATCAACGTAGCAGCCCGTGTCCCCTTCGTATGGGCCTGGATATTCCTCAGTCTTGTTTCTTGCCCAGCATATCTGTTGGTCGTACGGCGTTTCTTTATCCTTTAACTCCATAGCAAAATCGTCGATGGCGGCACTTAGACTTGTGATTCTTGTCAGGTCGATTGCCGACATAGTTGCATTCTGAATCACCTGAGGATGACCTTGTTGGCTGTAAATTTGACGTTCGTGATTGCACCAGGCTATGTAGTCGCTGACCACTTGCGTCGCTAACTCGCTTGGCATCATCGATGGGTTGCTGGTCAGGTGTGCCAGGTACCAGTTATAAGGGCCTGGTGAGTAGCCAAGCCCTTCATAGCCAACCATTATATCTGCATAATCCTTAACCTGATAGGCAACCTCTGTCATAGACATGCTGCAAGCGTCATTGAATACTACATCGATTATTACTGGAAGCCCGTCCAGAGCTTGGCTCAATTTGGACATTGACAAAAAATCGTTGTTTGTTGAGTCAATACAAAGGCCCACAAAACCTGCTCCATGGTCCCAAAGCACCAGACAGTAGTGGTTGGCAGGATAACTGTCTATTGTCCAATTGACAAAATCCCTTAGAGTTGCAGGATCTCCCATGTCCACCTCGCCCAAATCCGATATTGCATTCCCAGCCGTAGGCGTCATGTTTGTCGTGACGTAGAAGCGTTTACAATCAGTCCAATTGTCAAACCTGCCGTCGCTTGTCCAAACGCCATTATTCCACCAGCCTGCAATTCTGTCCATCTGTACGACCACGTTAACTTGGGATGAGGAACCGACCTCGGCGATATTCAGAAAAGTATCTATTCCTGCGGAACCATTTTGACCTTCTACGCTAAAATTGTAGTCTGCATCAAGGTACACCATGAATGTCCAGTCTGCGACGGGTTTGTTTGCAACGACGAAAGGCGTGGTCGCGACAGGCCCGTAAGGCATCCATGTCCCGTTGAAATAGCTGTCAAGGTAGACTTCCACTTTCCAGTTTCCGACAGGGGTGCTTGAATTGATGGGCATATAATCGTCCGTGGCGTAGTCGTATTCCCCACAGTTCCAAGTCACGTTCACATCTTTGTAGTCAGTGAAGTTGCCCGAGTACGTTTCATATATGCTGCCGTCGGGCTGAATCCAAACGGTCGTGAAGTTGTGGCTGCATCCTAGCTCTTCGTTGAAGTAGGCGATTTTGTCAAACCTGAGATAATAGTATACGTTTGAGTCTGCTCCGATGGTGAACCGGGATTTCATGTTGATTGGATTCCCGTTTGTGTCAACACCCTCGCAAGTGCGAGGGCTTTCCAGCCCGCCGTTGGTTATCTCGAAGAAATCTGAAAACGAAAACTTCCCGTTTAGGTAAGCGTCAACCTTATAAGCCCTCGGGCAATACAGCTCGTGCCCTGCGATGAATAGGTGGCCTTCGCACCCCATATTTGTCACCGTTGTTGCGCAGGAGTAGCATAAAACCCAAGTTTTAGATGTGTCGCTCCTATAGTACCATCTGAACTCAACAGAACCATTGATTGGACTTGTTACCAGACACACCGCTTTTTCGTCACCAGGACTGAAAATCGTCGTGAGATCAACGGGGGCGCCATCTGGTGTATAGTCCTTGCACATCGCATGGTTGATTAAAGGAGAACTTGAGGCAGAAGCGCTCACACGCAAGGTTTGAAGACCTCCTTGATATGTTTCTGTTGAATTCTCCTGAGCAAGCTCGACTACTGACGTATCAGATTCAGGTCTTTGGGAACCCATGGAGCCCCCAATCTTTTGCGCGGTTGGAGCGTTCTCTCTTGCATAGGCATCGTCCGAAAATGCCGTCCCTGCTGCATTGACCCCCACGTGAATCACTGATGATAGAGTGAAAAAAAAGACTAGAAAAATGAGAAAAACTACTCCGCTAACCCTCAATTTCACCCCTCATGCTCAATATGAATTAGCGCGCGTGCGCTCTATATAAGAGTTCGAAGACGCTGATTTGAGGGAATTGTTTTAAAGAAACTATGGAAGAACACTGAACGCGCGCGCTCTCTTAAGGGCACTATATTGTCACTGTTATGCCTATTGCGAAGGCGAGGGCGGCGATGAATAAAAGCGAAAAAACCGTAACGTAGGCAGCTGTCCGCGTCATTGATCCTCCACCGAAAAATCCCCAAGGAATCATCTTATTCTTAGGAGTCTGCCTAATAAGATACCAGTACCCAGCAGCGATGAGAACACAGAACGCACCCACCAAGAATGCGGGAAAATACATCAACCCTACCCACAAATCTACACAACAATAAAACAGTTAAAACTTGCTATGCGCGAGTGCGCGCGCTGTGAGTAAGAGCGCGTGCGCTCTATCGAGTGATTCATGCGCTAGCCTAGAACCTTCAAGCCTGCCTTGTCAGATTCTTTGCGGGCGCTATTTTTCGCCTTTGGTGTATTCTGGAGGGAGTTGAGTGTTTCGTCTCTCTTTCCTTTTTAGTTCTTTTTCTCTCTGCAATTTCATGTGCTGTTTATGATCTGTAGCTTTCTGTTTCTTACCTTTTGACACATTTCATCCTCCTCAACACGTTAGACTTTGTTCTTACGTCTATAAGAAATGCGCGTGTCTTATGCATTTAGCTTCCTTTAGTGCAATCCAAGGAGCAACGTAGAAATGATGACTTTTCCCCGATAACTTAGTTTCAGCGGTCAACTTTGTCTTGGCTATGAGATAGCAAGAAGCTCAGCGCAACCTTGTAAAAGCAGCCAGATATTCAACTTTGCGCTTGTGATATACCTTGCATTCTTTGACGACTTTTTTCCCGTATGGCGGCGGGTACATCATACCCATCCTTGCCAGCAACATGAGTTGCGTTGCCTGATCCTGCCTTGTTTCGCTGTATTCTGGGCATCCTATGCATTGATCGGGGAACTCATTGAAGCACACATGTTGTACTTCCAAAACTATTCCCCCAGCGCGAGCGCTCGGGATATCTTCTTCCTTAGATGACAAAGGGGCCGAACGGAGATATTAAGATGTATGGAGCTATCTTCTATCCTCGTCTGATCTGAAAACTCGCGCGCGCGAAGCATGGGTTAAGAGCGAGATTGAGAAAGGCACGTTCCGAAAGAGATCAGACGCTCTTAAGGAGGGTCTTCTGCGTATGCGCGAAGCCATGAAAGAAAAGAAAGAATAGCGAACCGTTTCTTATTCATAAAGCTGGTTCAGCACTCAAGCGCGCGCTAACTTTTAATAATAGTTTCAACACAAGTAACATTTGCGAGAACAAGAGTTAAGGAGAATGGAAAATTGAAACAAGCATCGTTAATAATGATTGGTCTAAGTCTCTTGATGTTTTCGGTCCTTGCACCTCAGGTGAAAGCATTTGGCATCACGGCATATCCTTGGTCAATGTTTCACCACGATTCAATGCACACAGGATTTTCCCTGTCACCAGCGCCGAACGTGAATAGCATCCTTTGGACATTTCAAACCGCCGGCGGAATCGTAGGATCCCCAGCCGTTGTTGATGGTAAAGTCTTCGTAGGAACAGAAAACTCGCTTTACGCTGTAGATCAGATCAATGGCAAATTGTTGTGGAGCAGACAAGATATTGGCTCCTGGTGGAGTTCACCAGCTGTTGACGACGGTAAAGTCTTCATCTGCGACTTCAGCAATATATACGCTCTCAAAGAGAGTGATGGCAGCACAGTATGGAGTTACCCGTTAGACTTCTTCGCTTATTATTCATCACCCACTGTCGTTGGTAACCTCGTGTTTGTAGGGGATATCGATGGCATCTATGCTCTTAATGAAAAAACCGGAGCCAAAGTATGGAACTACGCGTTACCAGATGTATTTTGTAGTGTAGCAGCAGCCAACGGTATGATCTTTGCTGCCAACCTTGGGCCCCCTTGCTCGTTGGTCGCTCTGAACATGTATACTGGTCATGTTGTTTGGAGCCTCAGTTTAGATTATGGTGGCTCATTCGTCGCTTCTCCCGCCGTTGCTGACGGCAGGGTCTTTGTGTCAGTCCTCACGGGCGACTTGGCAAACGGATGTGTTCTTGCTCTTAACCAGTTCAACGGTCACATTATATGGCGAAGTATGGAAACTGGCCCTATTTACTCTTCTCCAGCTGTGGCCTACGACAAAGTCTTCGTTGGCAGTGATGATAACAACACCTACGCTTTTCATGAGAAGGATGGCAGCTTAATTTGGAGTTACGCAACTGGTAATATCATCGAAGCATCTTCTCCTGCTGTAGCCGACAACAAAGTTTTCATAGGCTCATGGGACAACTACGTGTATGCTCTGGACCAACATACTGGAACCCTCTTATGGAGACTCAAAACAGGAGGCGCGACAGGTTCACCAGCTATTGCCGATGGCGTTTTATATGCGGGTTCATTAGATGGAAGACTATACGCTGTTGGGACGCACGCGCACAAACGGTTCTAAATCTAAGCACAAAAATCAGGCAAACTCCCACATTTTTTCTATTTTCGCAAAACCGAAAAGGGACGCGCAGCATGCCTCTGTTGGAACTAGTTCGTGAGAGACTGTGTTTCATTGCCTAAACAATGGCGCGCGCCAGCTCGTTGCTAAATCGATTTCTTTGTGTTAATTTCTCTTTATCTTGCGAGTATAGTGATGGATCTGGCTTTTTCCGGCCTGTTCAGCCTCAACGCTGTTAATGCATTCAGAAGCATGGCGATTATACAGAGCAGAGCATGTATGGTCATACGTTCGAGGCCTCTGGCCTGTGCCTTTCAAGACAGAGCTGTCCCTTCAGCCTTGAATTCACCCGCTCAATGGCTCCCCTCTGAGCGTAAATCTGGCGTTCGCCTGCAGGACCATGAGTCCTGAAGTACTTGTCCACACGCAGTAGTGTCTTCTTTTCTTTGCTCTGGTTCGCCGGGTAAGGAATGACGACCTTTACGCCGTGAGTTGAAAGCTGTTCTCTCAGTTTTCTGCTGGAGAATTGCGAATCCGCAACGAGTGTTTTTGTGCGCTGCTCTGTGGTTTTCAACGCCTTGCGAAAGAGCGCTGATGCGTGTTTCTTCTCGTTCTCGTTGGCCGACGCAGCGATAACTGCCAGAGGCAGCTCCGACTTCGCGTCTGCTGCAACGTGCAGTTTGTAGCCGAGCTCGTAGGTTTTGCCGTTCCTCCCCACCCTGGCTTCAGGGTCTGACTTTCCACGACTGGTCTCATGCGGATCTCTTCTGCTGTAAGCCTTGACGAAGGTGGCGTCCAGCACCACGGTTTCACCGCTAATAACGCCTCTCTTCAAAAGTTCCTTGAGCAGCCTGTTCATGATTCTTTGAAGCCTTCGTGTTCCGACGCGTTTCTTGAACCGCGACAGCTGCGATGGATGATAAGGATTCTGTTCCGTTTCGATGTCGCAGATCTCCCTCAAGTTATCGTCTTTCCATAACCGTCTACAAAGTTCTCTCTCGCTGGGAATCTGCTGAAGCCGCTTCACGATCAACGCTTTGAAGATGCCAATCGGTTTCCTGGGCGGCCTACCCGGCCCATCTTCTTTATGGTAAGCTTTCTTGACAACCTTCGCTATATCATCTAAGCCTAGTTTAGATAGGATGGCGCATGAGAATTCGGGTTTCTCCATCCTTCACCCTGAGTATTCAAGTCGAAACAAGCTTAAACAGCAACATGTCAACTCTCATAATTTTGCAACAAGCTGGCGCGCGCTTTATGGAGAAAAAATAGGGATATGAAACTCAGAATACGTTGATTATTTTTTTGGTTTCAGGGGTTCGGGGGCCACAGGTGACTTGTCCCAGAGATTCCAACATAGGTCATGGGCGTGCATCATTGTTTTGGTCATCATGTCTTTGATTTTTGGGTCGTCTAGAGCCTTTCCCCACGACATGTATGAGTCGAACTCCATCTCGACAAGTACGTTGAGCGTTCCGGTCTCTCGGTATCCCCTGAACTCCTTGAGGCCGGGGGTCGAGAGCCAGGCGGGAACGGCGACCTCCTTTGCGAATTTCGTGTAAGCATCTATCTTATCCTTATCGATTGTGTACTTTACATAGTAGAGAACCATGCTTCATCCCTCCGTAGCTGGATAGAGAAGTTGAATTTAAAAATGTTTCGCACGACCCCTAAACGTTAACATCTTGTTGTTTCTTTGCATGTTCGGGCTTCGGATAAAACTCTACCCCCACACACGCAATAATCCCTTTTCGGTTCAGCATAACTTTTCCGCAAAACCAAAAACTGGCTTTCTTCATGATGAAAAACCTTTATGGACTCCCTGAAATCTTGCATAAGAGTTAACATAAGGGTTGTTAGAGTTCTTGTTGAAATGACCAATATGCTTCAGATGAAGCTGGATTCTATTCAGCCGTCTCAGTTATACATTAATTCTGAGAAATTACGTTATGTTATGAGACAACTTGTCTAAACCATGTTTTGCTGAGCCTGTTCCAGTGAAGAAACTGGGAGACCAAGTTGTTCTTGTTGACGGGCACACAAGAGCCTTTGCAGCATTCTTGCTTGGTTTTTCTGAAATTCCAGTCGAATGGGAAGATGAAGAGCTCGATTGGGAAGAATACGAAGTCTGTGTTAGATGGTGCAAGGAAGAAGGAATTCACACCATATCAGATTTGAAAAACAGGGTCATATCACCCAAGGATTACCAAGTCCTATGGCTTGACAGATGTGCAAGAATGCAAAGAGACTTGGAAGAAAAGAGAAAAGCTCAGAAGAACAGAGCAAAGACATAATAGCACGGTGCAATCTTTCTACTTCTTCTTCTTCGGTTTCTTGTAAGTTACGTATGCCTCTGTAACCTTTGAATCCAATGGTTTTAGTTCTGTTATTACCCATTCCCTAATCTCTATAGTTGCTGTTCCTTCTTTTACCTTGCCTGCCACCTTATCCGCTACTTTTGTTGCGTGTTCTTCTTTGGCTCCAGCCTTCTTCACAGAAGTTTTACACTTTGCTTTGTCAAACTCTTGCATAACCCCCGAACGCTTCTTCACTTTAGCCAACCAAAATCACCTCCTCATTCGTCAATTTCCCCTATAAATCATATACTTTTAAGTTTTACGCTAAGTAGACGCCCGCGCTACCAGCAGTGCTTCCCATTTTGCGGGAGTGAGATTTTAACTCAGGACAAGTGGAGATGTCTCCCGCAGAATTTCCCTTTTTTCTTCTTCATGAAAATACACTGAATCTTTTTTCTCGCGGAACTTTTCTTCTTGGACACGATTCCACAACCCAAATATCTCTGCGCGAGCTGCGAAAGAAGGTTCTCGGCACGCACACTACCTTTAATCAGGGACATGCCGTTGGTTCTTGCTGGTTCGAAATGAACATTGTGAACAAACCTGTTGTTTCTGGACCGCTTGCATGGTTCTATGTTGCGACGACCGCGCTATTGGCAGCTTTGGCTTTGTTCTTTGTCTATCTGTATTTGCAGACACCAGCGCTCGGAGGTCTTGTGGGCTTGGTGGTCATCGTCGTCGTGGACATAATAATAGTCTCTATAGCGGTTTCCCTGTACGCGACGCGCTACACTTTGACGCAGAGTGAATTGATTTTAAGAGCGTCCATCTTCATCGGCGGCACCAAAAAGATTTCCTTAGACACGATAGAATCTGCTGAAAGAACGCTCATTCCTTTCGGCATCAGGCTATTCGGGGCAAGCGGCTACGGCGGATACTACTATTTTCCTAACATTGGCAGGGCATTCGTGGTCATAACCAACTTCAGGGACGGTGTGCTGATAAAAGCCAAGCAAGGCATTTATCTTATCACTCCTGGGAACCCCGACGAGTTCATCGAATCCATCAAGAAAGCCCGCGCTAGACTGTAGTTTCTACCGAAATCTCCCTTTTTTGTTGGATTGCAGGTCGCTGGAATTTGAACGAGGACAAATGGAGATGTCTCCCGAACTAGGTCTTCAGATGGACGATATCTCCAATAGGTAATTACGGTTTTGATGGTTTACGAAGGCATATGGAGGAATCGTCTGGTCATTTTCGCTCTAGCTTGAAGACCACTGGTCTTAATCCGTCTCCGCAACACCCTACTGCAACTCCAGGTTCATCATACCACTCGCTAAAGTTGCCATTTGACTTGAGCGTTATAACTGCAAAAAAGATTGCGTCCCAAGCATAAGGGCAAAACCCACTTGGCATGCTGTCATCAACATAGAATACCTGTCCTTCTTTGAAGACGGGGCATGGACCACTATACTTTGCCTTGACGGGAGGGTCTTTGAATACCTCTTTGGTGTCAAACCGTTTGAGCACTGTGACCTTTATACGACCCGCTTCCTTTTCCAAAAAGAATACCTCATACTTTACAGATAGGCTTTGCAGCCTTCTTACAGCTTGTGGAAGAAACTCCAATCCAGATATCAGCGCGCGCTATCTTCAAGCGGTTTTTGTCAAGCGCGTGCGCGCTTAAATCCGCACAGCAACAGAAGACAAACTAGGTGTTCCAACATGAGTGAAGTCAAGAAGTGTCCCGAATGTGGTGGAGAAATGGAAAAAGGATAAGTGAATACAGCTCGCGGACTATTCTGGGATACGAAAGCACATAAGGGGATTTTTGGAACCGCTGGTGGGGCTGTGATTATTCCACTTAACTGGACGGTTCAGAATCTTCAAGCTTACCGCTGCGTGAAATGCTGGCTGATATTGTTCAAATATGGCAAAAAAACCGAGCTACCCCAAACGATGCCTTATGAATAATTGACCATCCTTGGAAACACAGAAATCTTTAATCTGCACAGCAACAGAACATAAACTAGGGATTACATTGAGAGTTGACGATTACCGATATTATGGGCAAATTTGCTTGGGCTTTGGGATAATCTTGTTAGTTGTCGGAGTTGTCTTGCCAATTTTTATAATAACATGGTTTACAGATTATGGAATAGTCATGGCTGTTGTCGGAGCCATTCTGATTGTAGTCAGTCAAATACTCTACAGAGAATACCGACTCAGAAGCACACAGCAACAGAAGCCAAACTAGGGATGAAAAAATGAATGAAACAATACCAAAGAAAATGGTTAGTAACAAGATTGTTATCGCATTGGGAACAGCCTGCATCATTCTGGGAGCATTTCTTGTTGCCATCTATTTTACCTCTACAATAAACGACACCATCAATCAGAAGGATAGCCTGATAAGAGACTTGAACGACACACTCAACCTTCTGAAATACACAGTCTGGGTCAATAACGAGACTGTCAGTCAAACAGCAGGCAACTACACCTCTTGGACGTTCTTAGATGGCGTACCAGCAGCAGGTTACTTCGAAGTACTTACAACATCAACAACCAACAACACGTATATTGAGGTAATCTACAATGCCACTGTACAGATTGGATTCGAAGAAGACCACACATACCATTATATAGGTACTCCAGAGGCTTTTGCATGGTACCCCTACGACTATGACCATCGAATCAACGTACCATCATTTGAAACAGTCAGTGTTTTTCCCGTTCTGCTCGCTATGGGTCAACTTCATTCTGGAACATCTTTTGTAGAAATCAGAGTGGGAAACACAAACACCATTGATAACGCAACTGAAACTGTGTTGGTAACATACTACTACTAGACCCACTCTCTTTTTCTAGTTTAAGCCATGCCTACAGAAGGCTCTAGTCAAACCTTAAATCTAAAAATAGATATCGAGAAAACTGTCCGATATCAATTTGGAGTGATTGAAGATGACTTCTCAAAATGCTAAACAGTTATCACGAATAGCAATTTTGGGCTTAGTCCTCATCGTCATAGGCTTGCTCCTTGCAGTATTCTATGCTTTCAGACTAAATGACGAGATAGACATCTTACGTGAGAGAGATTTGGGTTTCATTATTGTCGGTGTGTCAATTCAACTGCTTGGCTTTGGTCTAATAGCTATCGGGAAAAAGTCAAGCTGAAAGAGGAATCTCGGAGAAATCTTTAATCTACACAGAAACAGAAGACACACTGGCGATTTAAAAATGACTACAAACAGAATCCATATCTTCAGAGAAATTGTCATTGTGCTAGTCTTGAGTCTAGTCTTTGTTTCGTCTATCAGTATCAAAACCGTTAATGCTCAAGCTGGACAAGTAACACTGAAACCCTCAGACGATACGTATGTTGATTCTAGCAACCCAAATTCAAACTATGGTGGGCAGACCGACCTTGAGGTTGAATATTGGGTCTTTGGTTCTTCACCTTACCAAGACATAGTATGGTTGAAATTCGACTTATCCACTATTCCAAACGGAGCGGTAATTGACGGAGCTACACTTTCGCTGTATACATTTATCGTTGGTGAAACATTCAATGTTTATGCTTGTTACTGCTCTGACAACCCTTGGACGGAATTAGGGATAACATGGGTCAATTATCCAAGAATAGGTTTCATATCAGTAGACTCGGTGTCAGTTGCAACCCCTGACAAATGGTACAATTGGAACGTATCTGGTGCTATTAAATATACTCAAGACAACGCGCGCGCAAATCCAAAGTGAATAGACTTCTATGCGGATAAAGAGCGGGTTCAGACACAAAGAAAACAAATCCGAACAGAATAAACTTCTATGCGGATACCAACCGGTCCACATATCTCTAGAAATAGAGTTCAAATCAGGGCTTTTGTTTGTGAACCTGTTTTATGTACCTGTTCGTGCTTTATCTTCTAGATACAGCCCGCCGCGCGCGCCGCCGGTATTGATCTGGAAGTTTTCCCAACGTAGCACCATTTGATCTCAAAATCAACATTATGCTTCACGTATCTGAATTGACAGAGTGGGCCTAGCAGACGGAAGCATTATTAGAATTTGGAGGTAGTGTCTCTTAGGGAAATGGTTCAGATGTCTGTGAAACCTTTTCTGTGTCAGAATTGTGGGGCTACAGTTTCATCGCAGGCGGGTGTGTGCAAATGCTGTGGTTTGAAATACGTTATCGAAGCTGGAAAGATAATTATGAACCAACTTGATATGAAGAAAATTGAGCGTAGTGAGAAATTGATGAGAAACAATTTCCCCGAAAAGGTTCTTGGAACATTAGTACCATATCCTGAGGAAAGAATCATTTTCGAACAGGACTGGAAAAATCTAAAGAATCATTTTCTGGTTACAAATGAGAAAATGATTTTCTACAAGGAAGACATGACGGACCATTGGGTGTTACCTTTTGATGACTTTGGTGGGGCGTCTATGGGTCAAGAAAGAAATTTCCTGACTAGATTGGGTGATGTTTCCTTCTTTGTAACCCTGCAACTCCGCAATCTTAAAGACAATGTCTGGCTGAGGCTGCCTGGAATTTTTCCTCCCGGCACAGACTATTCAACACTAAAAACTGCAATCGATAATGCTTACAACCTGTGGCTCACGAAAAAACAGAACAAACAATCATAGGGGGAAGGTTCATGAAGATAAAGTTCTTGGGTGCAGCGCGTCAAGTGACTGGATCAAGCTATTTCCTGGATGCCGGTGGAGTGAAGATTCTTGTCGATTGTGGGCTGTTTCAGGAAAGGGACTATTCCTACAGAAACTGGGAGGCCTTCCCCATTCCTCCAGGCCAGATTAATCATGTCCTCCTCACACACGTTCACCTGGACCACTGTGGGCTCATTCCCAAACTTGTCAAAGAGGGATTCACCGGAGACATCCTGCTCACGCCTGCATCCAAAGCACTTTTTCCAATAATCATCTTGGATTCTGCTCGAATGCAGGAAGAAGATGCCGCCTTCAAGAAAAAGCGCCATGATACCGAAGGCCGAAAGGGACCCTACCAGGAAATCCCCCTTTACACAGTCCAGGATGCTGAAAAGTGTTTTCCACTCCTGAAGGAGATTCCCTACGAAGAATATCTGCCGCTTAATGATCAAGTTAAGGTGTGTTTCCACGATGCCGGCCACATCCTGGGCTCAGCCATGGTTGAGTTAATCGTACAAGATGACAACGGCTCGCGGAACATCGTCTTCTCAGGCGACATCGGCCAATGGGACAAGCCCCTTCTCGCCAATCCCGCCACTTTTGACCGAGCGGATTACGTGGTCATGGAATCCACGTACGGAGATCGCAACCACGACAGCCCTCAAGATATCGATGACAAACTCTCCAAGGTCGTAAATGACACGGTGAACGCGGGCGGGAACGTCCTCATCCCCACCTTTGTAATTGAGCGCGCGCAAGACCTGCTGTATCACCTCGGTCGCTTGGCCAATGCGAAAAGGATCCCCTATGTTGTGACCTTTCTCGACAGCCCTATGGCCGTCGAAATCACGAAGGTCTTTGAACAATTCAAAGAGTATCTTGAAAAACAGACACCGGAACTCTTCAAGAATGGTCAATCACCTTTTGACTTTCCAGGGTTGAAGCTCACCGAATCCATTGAAGCGTCCAAGGCAATCAACCTCATCAGAGGGTCAACCATCATCATGGCCGGCTCGGGGATGATTACAGGAGGAAGAATCAAGCATCACCTAGCCCGAGAGATAACTCGTCCAGAATCCACTCTTCTTTTTGTGGGGTACCAAGCAGCTGGTACGTTGGGAAGGCAAATCTTGGACGGCGTTTCCCCCGTTAGAATCCTGGGACAGTCCTATCCTGTGCGGATGAATATCGAGAAACTCGATGGCTTCTCCGCACACGCCGGCATGAACGACCTGCAACGCTGGCTCAACAACTTCAAATCTCCACCGAAGCATGTTTTCCTGACCCACGGCGAAGAAGAAGCGATATCGAGCCTAGAGAACTATCTCCATTCCAAGGGCGGATGGCAAGTAAGTGCACCAACATACATGGAAGAATACACCCTCTGACTCCTCCAAGAGACCGTGGTTCCGCGGTCACTTTTCTCACACGCGCTAAAATCGTATTCTTCTCTCTGTCTAGACTTGTGAAATTGGAATTTCTGTTTTCCTTCTTTTCCAGACTCGGTCTACAGCAAGGCTAACATAAGCTTTAATAAATTAAAGCTCGTAGCGTAAGAGCAATCTGTAGGGGCGAGATTGAATGCCGCAAGAGAGCAAGTTGGCACAGTTGATCACGCAACAAATCAATGTTGAAAATGAGTACGTAAAGTGCCTTTCTGATTTGAGAGAGAAGGTCGGTATTGCTGCTGCGAGACTTCTCCTGCTGGAGATGCGCCTTGACTCTGAAAAGCGCGCTGCTATTCTGACTGAGATGCTTGAAATCCTCAGAGGTGTTCCCGCAGGCACATCATTGTGGGATCACACACTCGAAGAGTACGTGGACGAAGTCTTAGTGAGAAAGGAGTTTGAAGAGCAGGTCAAAAAGGAAACCGACACACTAGCCAGCTTGAAAAAAGAGATGACGCACACGAAGGACGAGGGTCTTAAACTGCTGTGGCAGAACATAGAAGAAGACGAGAAGAAACACGACAGAATAATACAAACAATAGCCAGGAATCTTTACAAAATAAATTAGCAGCGCAATGTTGACAAAGTAAAACTCTACTACGAAACGCCGCGCCTCAGTATTCTTCCTTCTTCCAAATGTTGTACGGACACTGTCTCCAACAGTACGTGCCCGCCTTGTAAATACAATTCTGACACTCGAGTCTGTCGAACCGTCTACGTCTACTCACAAACAGACTCTCCTAACACTCTTATGAACAGCCTCCCTCATTAAGCCTTGGATTGCGTTCTAATTCCGCAATGTTAAGCGGAAATCCACAACTTTGGCGCGCTAACGAGCCCATGACAAGCGGCATTCGTGCTGGCTAGGCCCAATCACTCTTCATTCGCAATCCGTGGCTCCGTTGAGCAAAGTCGCTGTTGATGTGCTGGACAATAGACGAATCATCCATACGAATCATGAACGCGCCTTATAAGCGCGGCTTGGGTTGCGTTCTATTTGGTGATAAAACATGACAAAAAGTGTGAAATTGGCTGCAGCTGTTACAGTGCTGTTCTTGGCATTTGGAGCCGTTGTCTTGGCGTACGCAAACTCTCAAAATGCGTCGATGTCCAGCAACGGACAGAATCCGCCGACTTACACGGCCAACAGTGCACCGCAAGGTCAATCGCAGAACATGCAATCGATAATGGGCAAAGATCATGCGTGGACCAAGAAGTTTCTGGAGAACGCGACTATCACAACGGTCAATGGCACTGTCATTTCCATGTTCAAGGGCATGCTGATACTGGAAACAGGCTCAAACGAGGTCAGAATTCTAATGCCCAAATACTGGAGCGTAGGCACCGAAGTCGTCGGCAGATGGAAGCTGTTCAACAGTACATACTCCTTCTCAGCCTCAGGACAGAACGTCAATGTCAAAGCCTTAGAAAGCGAAATATTCGAGAACCCGAGCTTCAACATTAACGTAATGGTCGGCTACGAAATCACGAACGCAACAGGCACAGCCGCATACGCAGTGCTCCCCTTCGACATAGTACCAAGCAGCTAAACTTCCTCCATCCTCTTTTTTTCTTGAATTGATGCCCTGTTCGTTGTGGAAGGCGAAAACTAGCTACTCTTCTTTCTTTTCGAACCCGAGCTAATTGCCACGGGTGCCCAGGCACTAGTGGTTTTTTTCATTAAGGTTTAGGCCTATTTTTATGTGCAGATACATGATTTTGCACCGTGGGCGCCGTCAGCCCATTCTTGGTTTTCATATTTGAGTCAATATCTCGGGTGCGCCATTTTGAACTAGTAGTATCTCTTCAGTGGGTTTCGCTGATCTGTTGCCAATTTCACCTGTCGAGGAACTAATATGCCTTGCCAATCCGCTCTGGCGATGCTCTTTCTATGGCTGCCAACATTGACGCTGTGGACGTGAAGTGCGTAAGACATTGCGCGGTCTTGCGGATTCTCGATCTGAAGCATCTGTCCTAGGCTCAGGTGCTCAAAGACTCGACGGATTGGACGTAAAGAGTTGCCGTGGCACGATATGGCCACGTTGCCCGGGTTTTGTCTGAGCCACTCTTCAAGCTGCACCAGGAAGGGCAAAGTCCTGTTTTCGACCATCTTCAGACTCTCTCCATCGGGAGGTGGAAAATCGTAGCCCCTGTGAATCTTTGCAAACCATTCGGGCCTTTCCTCTGCAACCTTTCTCTTGCTCTTGCCCTGAAGCAAGCCATAGCAGCGCTCGATGAGCCGGTCGTCCGTGAAAACAGAAATGGCAGGCTGTGTCTCAAGGATTATTTCAAGAGTTTTCCGAGCTCTTTTGAGGTGGGACGTGAACGCGTAGTCAATCTTCTCTCGCCTCAGCTGCTCTGAAATCTCGTGTGCTTGCGAAAGCCCTTTCGAAGTGAGTTTCGGGTCTCGCCACCCCGAGAATATTCCACGACTGTTATCAGTCGTCTCAGCATGCCTGAAGACAAACAACTTGCAAATCATCAACGCATCCTCCTCTACGAGTTAGTTAGCGCCCGCAGAAGCGCCTGTTGAACCGAACCGAGAGCATGAACAATTGGAGAAGACACAGTCGCACGTGTGATCGACACGCGCCGAGCAAGGTCCTTTACGTGGTTCGCGTGTCTACCTCCCCCCCCACTTCTTCTTGATGGACATTGCGAGGATTTCCCGTATTTCCAATCTTTTTTGAATGAAAGTACTTAAACGCGTACTGGCCAGTGCTACGTCAATCCAGCGTCTTTTTTGAGGATCTCTGCTTTGTCGGTTCTTTCCCACGTGAAGTCCGGATCATCTCTTCCAAAGTGCCCAAACACGGCGGTTTTTCTGTATATTGGTCTGAGCAAGTTCAGGTGATCTATGATCGCCTTTGGTCTCATGTCAAAGTGTTTTTTAACCAATTCTAGGATTTTTTCGTCGGGTATTTTTCCAGTTCCGAACGTGTTGACCATTACGGAAATTGGCTGCGCTACGCCTATTGCGTATGATATTTGAATTTCGCATTGGTCTGCCAGACCCGCCGCGACAACGTTTTTTGCGATGTACCTTGCCATGTAGCAGCCTGATCTGTCCACCTTTGAGGGGTCTTTTCCGGAGAAACATCCTCCGCCGTGGCTTCCGACGCCTCCGTATGTGTCGACGATGATTTTTCTTCCCGTCAGGCCTGAGTCTGCCAGGGTTCCTCCGACAACGAACCTTCCTGTTTCATTAATGTAATATTTCGTTTCTTTGTCCAGCATGGTCGAAGGTATGACCTTTCTTATGACTTGGTTTATTATGTCTTTTCTCATCTTTTCTCTGTCAACTTTCGGAATGTGTTGAGCAGCTATTACGACGGCTGTCACTCTTCTTGGTTTTCCGTTGACGTATTCAACTGTGACCTGCGACTTGCCATCAGGTCTCAGATAGGGTAGAATCTTTTTCTTCCGGCATTCGGAGAGCCTTCTCATGAGATTGTGTGCTAGCATTATGGGCAGCGGCATCAGCTCTTTTGTCTCGTTTGTCGCGTAGCCGAACACCATTCCTTGATCTCCAGCTCCCTGTTCATGAGTTTCCGTCTCGATGACTCCTCTTGCAATGTCTGGGGACTGCTCCGTTATCGAAACCAAGACGCCGCAAGTTTCCCAGTCCATGCCGTCTTTGGCGTCATCCAACCCTATTTCCTTCAGCGTCTCTCTAGCGATGCTGGGAATGTCCACGTAGCAGGAGGTCGTGATTTGACCGGTGACTACGACGTTTCCCTGCATCACCAATGTTTCGCAGTCAACTCTTGCTTTAGGATCTCTACAAAAGACAGCATCGAGCACAGCATCTGAAATTTGGTCCGCGACTTTGTCCGGGTGACCCTCCGCCACGGATTCCGAAGTGAACAGGTATTTTCCTTCTTTTACCATATGAACCATCAATTGCAATCGTGAAGTGAAACGTAACGATCTCGTACTCTTATCTTAAGAAACTTTCCCTGAGCGCGAGCCATGAGACATCATCGACCAACTTCGACAACGCTCGTCTTAAATTTCCAGACTAGCAAAGGATTATTGAAGTGAGTCTATGTTAAATGAAATTGACGCCAAAATAGGGAAGGCTAAAGAAGCACTGAAGCAGTTTGGTTACGACCGAATCGATGTTTCCGCAAGGGAGTTTTATGATTGGATGACTGGCGAGATTTTCTCTGATGACCCTACAACTTTGCGTGATGTTCTGGGCAATGAGTACATAATGATACACGAACTAGTGGAAATAAGCGAACTCAAGAAAATGGGAAGAACCATCGACAAACGAGTTATCGCGGACTCGCCCAGGACGGCAGTTTATGATGCACATCTAACTGCCATGGAAACAGAACTCAAATACGCACTTCACAAGTGCGACACGTACTGGGCGAAAATCAGACTGAGACAGCACAAGGAAAGCGTCCTAGACGACGATCCAAACCTTCCAGAAGAACTGCGACCGAGGGCAGAGGAAATATACGAAAAATATCGCAGACTCCCCAAACAAGCATCAGAGCGACCCTGAACCTGTGAAAGCTCTTAAGATAGCGCGCGCTTGCGTGGTTTTTCATCCTGTGGGCATTACTATCGCCTGATCGGAGGTTCCATACGTGACGCTTTTTCCTTCCACGTGGAGTTTTCCAACGAGAGCACAGGTTACAGCGTCCAGTTCATGGTCACTCATTCGGGTATTCAGTCCTCTCACTCCGCCTTCTCCAAACCCTCTCTTAACCTGTCTAGCCCCGTTTGCTTTCTTGGAATTCCAAGAACGCCTTGGGCGACACCAGGATAGACCTCTATTACTCTAAAACGTTTGTTCTCAAGGGTTCTTCTCAGACTCATGCCCCTAGTAGTAAGTTTTCTCATCGGGCCGAGAGTGACTGGAAAGAATTTTATCCCTCTTCGCAGGAGTTCTTTGTCACACTCTCTCAGATGAACGTTCGTCCTTTGCTCTATTGACTCTCGCCCAGCCGGAAGACTCAGAGGCGCATCGATGGCAACTATCTCGGGCTTACTTCCTTCTGTCTTCTCCAGCACTTCCTCATCTGTGTAGACCAGGACGTCTCTGCTTTCATGTCCCTCAGTACGCAAAGACCCGTGGGTCTGCTTTCAACACCTGCCAAATCCAAGCCGACTATCGACATTCAGCATCAACGCATTAGTCCCATGGCTAGTCTTATAATTCTTCCACAAGCGCCCTTCCCGCGCGTGGTCGGGGCAAGTGTTTGGAATTAAGCCAATCGCGCGCTTGAAACAGTGGACGCGTGCATTGTCAATTCTGGAGTCCACTAATTCCTAATTGAAATAAAAAAAGATAGGGGTGAAGTGTTTTTTTTATGAGTCTAGATTTTTCTTTTGCCTAGCGTGGATCTGAAGGTTTTTCCGCAGTGTTCAAAGAGTCCGATTGTCAGTTCCGTTCTCTTGCCGCTCTTGTCTGCTTTGCCTGCCATCTTCCAAGTCTTCTTAGGAGTGCTGACTTCTTTTCCACATAAAGGACATTTAGCCATAATGATCCCGATTCATCATTTGCATGGGATGAGCATAAAACATTTTCCATTGCGACCTCCCAAAATCGGCCTGATCACGCCCCTTCTAGCTGCAAACAACGCGAAAAGATACATCACAAGCACATACTAACGTCCAAACGGTTGCATAATCAATCGCTTGACTCCCGAAAAAATCACGGTTTGAGTAATCAAACACAAGTGCAAGATTTCAACATAAGCCCGTTTCCTGGGCAGCGCCCCATCCACCGTCAGCCAAGGCGAACGTTACACTTTCCCCTTCTGTACTCCTTGCCCAACCTGAGCAAAGCAGTCTCAAAGTGCACGAACGATTCTCCCGCAACCCCGTTTTTTGCCCAGAAAGCCTTCAGCCGTTTCAAAGCCTTTTCACCGTCCAGACCCTTCTCCAGGATTCCGAGCCGTTCACCAGCAAGAAGTTCGAGGCCCGTCGGGTAGGGATCAGCCTTCTCCCAGATGCCCCGCAACTCTCTCAGAAAAATGCTCACCGTCACATCACCAACCCCGTTCCCCAAACCCTTCAGCCTTCTCTCCAAATCCTGCGAGCTTGAAGCCACGCTGTGAACACGGCTCAAACTCCCACCGTACTCCTCCGCAAGCTTGTTCGCCACCTCCAGAAGCTTGTCCGCAGTCTTGTAGTCGTACCGCGTGTAGCCGCCTTTATCCAGGATCTCAACCAGCCCCTCCCACCCAGTTCCGACAATCTTCCTAGGAGTCAAAACACCGTGCTTCTCAAAGCAACCGTAGGTCCTGATGGCCGTAGACTCCGTTATCGGAGCACCGAACAACAGCGACGCCAAAAACCACTTGAAAACCTCCGCGTCATCGCCCTCGCCAAGCCTTATGCCCAGAACCTCAGAATACCTCCGCCCATAGGCTTCAACGAACTCTTTCAAGCCAACCGTTTTCACAAACTTTTTCACCCTGCCCAACAAACCTTATACATGCACAGCATAAACGGTTTACGAGGCAATGAGCCATGCCAACGATAGAGTGGCGCAACGGCACGGTGCAGACGATTGACCAGACACGACTCCCCAACGAAGAAGTATCCATCACCATGAAAAACTGCCTGGACGTGGCCGACGCCATAAAAACAATGAAGATAAGAGGCGCACCCTTGCTTGGAGCAGCCGCAGCCTTCGCCTTAGCCCTCACAGCCCGCAACACAAAGGCAAAAACGAAAAAACAACTCATCATCGAACTCGAAAAAGCCGCAGAAACCATAAGGGCGACAAGACCCACAGCAGTCAACCTCTTCTGGGCCCTGGACAGAATCCTCGACAAAGCCAAAACAGCTGAAGGCAGCGCAGAAACTGTGGCCGCACTCGTCGTGGAAGAAGCAAACAGAATCGCTGAAGAAGACGTCGCCACAAACCGTCTTATCGGCAAGCATGGAGCCAGACTCATCCACGACGGAGACGCTGTGTTGACACACTGCAACGCCGGCGCGCTGGCCACTGTAGATTTTGGCACAGCCCTAGGCATCCTGAGAGCCGCATGGGAACAGGGAAAGAGGTTCAAGGTTTTCGCGGACGAAACCCGCCCGCTCCTGCAGGGCGCCAGGCTCACGGCCCATGAGCTCAAACGAGCGGGGATACCCGTCACACTGATTACGGACAGCATGGCCGGCTACGTGATGAGCAAGCAGATGGTGAACAAGGTCATCGTTGGAGCGGACCGCATAGTCCAGGACGCCGTTATCAACAAAATCGGCACCTTCACCGTCGCCGTCCTAGCCAAAGCGCACAGGATCCCCTTCTACGTTGCAGCACCCAAATCCACGTTCGACCTAAAACACACGTCTACACAGGTCGTCATCGAGGAACGGAAACCCGAAGAAGTCACGCACATCGGCCAGCAACGCATCGCCCCAGAGGGAATAGACGTGCTAAACCCGGCCTTCGACGTAACACCGTTCAAGTACGTCTCAGCCATCGTCTGCGAAACCGGCATCCTGCGCAGAAAGGATTTAAAACGGTTTGAGGCCAACCGCTATAAGTGAAAACACTCTTATGCATGCTGAGAGGCGTTCAGATGAGCAGGAGTGAAGAAAAAGCGCCGTCGGAGCTCAGGGCCAAGGGCTTGCTCGTGAAAGACGGCGTGAAGGTTCCTGAAAAACGGTTTGTAGACGAGCTTTCCCAGAGAGGCTACGGCGTGCCAGGAAAGAAGAGTTTTCTGCTTACATTCTACGAGGCGCTCTACCTCGTAGACAAGTCGATGCTGGAGGTTGAGGATGAAAACGGTGAAAAAGCGGGTTTTCAGAGGCTGCTCCAGCGTTACGAAAGCGTTAACGAGAACGCGTGGGCGTGCTACCTGGTCTTCCGTGATTTGAGAAGCAGGGGATACGTTGTGCGCGAGGGCTTCGGCCAGGGCGTGGATTTCCGAGTTTACGAGCGCGGCGACTACAGCAAGGACACGGCAAAGTACCTGATAGTGAGCGTTCAAGAGGGAAAGCCTATTGCAGTTGAAAGCCTGAGCCGCGCGTTGACACAGAGCCTTAGCCTCAAGAAAGAACTCGTCCTGGCCGTCATGAACCGCAGAGGAGAAATAGTTTACTACTCCGTCTCAGAATTAAGCTTGAAATAAGAGGGGGAAGGCTGAGCATGGCCGAGTTCAAGACCGTCCGAGGCATGAGAGACTTTCTCCCAGAAGAAGCCAGGCTGCTACGACACGTTGAAGGCAGGGCTAGGGAAGTGGCGAGGCTCTACCGTTACAGGGAGATTGTGACGCCCGTCGTTGAGTCATACGAGCTCCTGTCAGCCAAAGCCGGTGAAGAAGTCAAGTCGCGCATGTTCCTCTTCAAGGACCTGGGCGGAAGAGACGTCGCGTTGCGACCGGAG
Source organism: Bathyarchaeia archaeon (assembly GCA_049512075.1). Taxonomy (GTDB): domain Archaea; phylum Thermoproteota; class Bathyarchaeia; order Bathyarchaeales; family Bathycorpusculaceae; genus JBEKCD01. Next base: position 24,154 of record JBEKXL010000015.1, read on the forward strand.
TTCACCGCCTCCGTGGCTAGGCTTGTGGCCACGACCTTGCGGAACGAGCCCAGGCCGTTCAGGCTCTTCTCTGTTGGAAGCATATACAGGTACGATGAGCCACAACGGGGCCGTTACCGAGAGTTCTGGCAGACGAACTACGAGCTGATGGGTTCAAGCAGACCAGAGGCAGATGCTGAAATCCTGCTACTGACGAACAGCCTCATGCAGACCGCAGGGTTGAAGAAGTTCGCGTTCAAAGTCGGCCACATCGGCGTCCTGAGAGGCATACTTACCCAAGAGAAACTCGTGGACAAGGTGCAGAGCGCCGTCATGCAGCTCATGGACAAGAAACAGTACGAAGATGCGTTCAGACTCGTGGAAAGCGCAGGCGTGTCAGAAACGTGCATTCTGACCCTTCAAAAACTGGTCGAACTCAAGGGCAACAACGTTCTCGACGTGGTCGACAGAGTAGCCGAACTCGTGGGAGATTATGAAAAGTCTGTTGAGGCTTCGAGGAACCTGGGCGAGATTCTGGATCTTGTTTTGAAGAGCAGATGCGATGTTGACATGACGGTTGACGCGGGGTTCGCCAGGGGGCTAGAGTATTACACGGGAATGATTCTTGAAGTTTACGTGCCCGACCTGGACATAGCATTGGGCGGAGGCGGAAGATACGACAGGCTGATTGAGCTGTTCGGGGGCGACCCGACCCCTGCTGTGGGCGTTGCCCATGGAGTGGACAGGCTGATGCTGGCGTTGCAGGAGCAGAAGGCTGCCCAGAGAACCTTGCGAGAGACTGAGGAGGAAAGGGCGGTACTGGTTGTTCCCATCAAGGAGGAGCTGAGGGGTGAGGCCTTGAGGGTTTCGCAGATGCTTAGGAACGCGGGAGTGTCGGTTGAGCTTGAGGTCATGGGGCGAAAGATGGCCAAGGCGTTGGAAGATGCAGATAGGAGAAAGATGAGTTACGCTGTGATAATCGGGGAAAGAGAGCTCAAAGAAGGAGCAGTCGTCGTTCGAAACTTGGCCAAAAGAGTGCAGAGCACGGTCAAGATTGAAGATGTTTTGGAAGCAGTGAAAAGCTAGAGTCCAAATCGTGCAGCGACCAAAGCATCTGATGCTGGATTTTGAGCCCTTGCTTCTAGGTGCCTGATTCGCGATTTCTCTGAGGCACAAACCGTTGATGACGTCACACGTTGTGTGATTCTTCCGCACTGCTTGAGATTATCTCTTTTGGTTTGAGGCAATTCCTGGAGTTCCTCGCACCATGGGTTTCATTTCCGACGCTTGTCATGGCGCGCGCTCCGCGTTCTTACGTTGTTTTGGCAGTCTCTGAGTTGTTGCGTGTATTCTGAAGGGCGGCTAATCATGGGTGGAGAAAATGTTTGTGTACTCTTTGCTCTCCCAGTAGGATGCTACTCTCCTAGCGAGTAATCCGTCGATGAAGCAGTAAACGATGAAAAACACTGTGGTAGTAACCAGGCTTGGGATAACCAGGTTTATGACGAGTAAGGGTATTCTTGCGATTGCCAGTATTATCAACAGGATTAAGCCCTGGCCCAAAACACTCTTCCAGCCTCGTTTTATTGAAACATGCCAAATATGCTCGGTCAAAAAGCTGTTCAAACCGCCAATTATGAACAAGAGCACAACAATCCCCAGTATGAAGCCGATTATGAAGCCCACCAAAATCAGAAAAGCGGTGAGAACAATCCACACTATTTCAGCTACCATTAGCAGGCCTGAAAAGGCCGTTCCGTGTAGGAAAAGCCTAGCCAACGTGGCTTTCCATGAAAGCTTCCCCGCCAAAGCGGCCTTATCCGATTTTTGAGGCTCATTGGGAGTCCACCATCCGTCCCTGGGCTGCAAGGCCCAGTTCGCGTGCTTGGTTTGCTCGTAAGCCAGAAAAGCGAGGGGCGACTGCACAAGACAAAACAATACCAAAGCGACCCACCACAGACTCGTAGCCAGCGACATCACGAAAATTGGAGTCACGACAATCAAGTCTGCCATGAGAAGACCGAATAACACCGGATACTTGAGCACTATTGCCCATTCACTATCATACAGTGTTCCGCCGCTTTTCCAGACGAATGCTACTTCCTTGGCGACGAATCCGTCAACGAAACAGTAAGCAATGTAGACCACCACGATAGTGATCCAGCTTGGAATCAGGAAGTTTATTATGATGGATGGTATTCCAACCAATAGCAGGGCGATGAACAGGACGAGGCCGTGGCCCAGAACAGCCTTCCAGTCCTGTCTTATTGAGACTTTCCATACGAACTTTGTTAGGAGAATGTTCAAGCCACCTTCTATGAATATGTACAGAACAAAGCTCAGTATCAAACTGATTACTACGCCCAGCATTAGACCGACTGCGAAGCCTACCATTACCAGAGTACCAGTAACAAATGCCCATACGATCGTAGAAACTGCTAGTAGCGCAGAGAAGGCTATTCCGTGAAGAAAAAACCTGGCCAGTAGGGACCCAAATGAGTGGCCTTTCTGTTCTCCTTCTTTCTCCACCGGACTTCCCCCAATATTCATACCAACAGAAGAATTAATATACTTTCTCCAATAGCAATATGCGTTAGAAACAGAAAGAATAATTTTCTGAATCAAGTGAGTGACATCCATACGCTTGGAGAGCAAAGCATCCGCCCGCTCAGTCCGATTTCGCATCGAAGCTCCTTGTACACCACGGAAGATTAAGATCAGAGCGCAACCACAGATGGTTGTTGTATGTCGACAAACAGACTAAGACTTATCTTCTCGGCGGAAGGAGTGGACAAACAACATAGAATAGAGTGTAGCCAGTGAGGACCAGACTGGTCAGAAAAAGCGTATTGCAACGTGTGGACGACTGAAAGCCATGAGGAAATCAGACTCGGAAGAAAACAGCCCAAATTCGCGGTCGGCCAAGCTTTTTCGCGGCAACACCGCGGTAATCATCGGCAGCAACATGGTGAATGGTTTTGGAACAGGAATAATCGGTCCTTTCCTTTCGCTTTACTTCGTCAGCATCGGCGGAGACCCTATAAGATTAGGGTTCATGTCTTCAATATCAATCATAATACAGTGCTTGATACTCTTCCTAGGAGGACGCGTAGCAGACCACTACGGTAGAAGAAGACTGATAGTGATCGCAGCGTTTTACGCAGTGCTCTTCCCAGCGTTGTACGCGTTGATTCGTGACTGGCGAATCTTCTTCGTAACATCCGCGATGGGCGCTTTCGGAGCCATATCCAGTCCAGCGTATCATGCAACAGTGGCTGATTCGATTCCTCCCGAAAAAAGAACTACAGCGATTTCAATGCTTCAAGTTTTTCCCTCCTTTCCTGCGATATTCTCTCCTCTGATTGGAGGATGGTTCATAGACACGTACGGCCCGCAGAGCGGCTTCAGACTGGCCTGCGCGTTCGTTGCAGGAACAACATTGGTCTCTGCCGCAATTTTGCTGCTGTTCCTCAAAGAAACAATACGACCAAGAAACGGACAGAAATCCACTGTCCTTGGCAACTCGACGGTGAGTATCCGTGGTGCACTATCAGCAAAATCCCTGCACAGTCTAATGGCACTGCTTTTTGCGTACGGACTCGTCGCCTTTGCCAACGCGCTGATCAGCAATTACTACATTCTCTACGCAACTCAAGTCATAGGTCTTGACACATTGAGTTATGGAATCATCGTCAGCCTACAAATTCTTTCCATCACGCTCTTGAAAATTCCTGGAGGATGGGCAAGTGACAAGTATGGCAAGAAGAAGATCATGATAATCTCAATATTAACGTGTACCCCCTTCGTAGTCGCGTTCACATTCTCTCGATTATTCGTTCAAGCAGCGATCACCATGATCCTATTGGCAATAGCAGGAATGTACTATGCACCCGCGCATGAAGCTCTTCAAGCTGACTTAGCCCCCCGGGAAATTAGAGGAAGAATCACGTCTTTTTGGGACATATGTGGCGCCATCGGAGGAGCCGTAGGCGCACCCCTTGGAGGCTTTTTCTTCCAAACAATCAGTCCCGCAACACCTTTCTACCTTTTCGCCGTAGTTGAGGTGGCAGCTGCCCTCTTGATACTCGTCGCTGTCAAAGAACCGCAAAAAGCACAAAACTAAAGAAATCAGGCGAACATGATGCCGACTGCAATTTTTGAGCGAGCAAGACGACAGATACGCGCGCGAGACGCGCCAACCGCAAAGAATAATCCTAAGACCTGTCCGTACGCAGCAGAGGAAAACTCAGCATACAAAGATACCTAAGACTAATGCACCATCTCAATTGGCGCCCAAATTATCTATTTGCTGCGCCCTGCAAAAGTGAATTTTGATCGTTTGTTAACTGACGTTTTCAGTCAGTCTACGTCTCCAGTTTCGGGAACTATTTCCATGGGTTCGTTCTTAATCTTCTCGGTTCTCTTGTGTCCCACTTCTGAAATGACAGATTCGACTACGATGAACACGACAATCAGAATCACTATCAGAAGTATTCCGATGGAATTGCGCATGTCAAGTGCTATGTATCCGAGCCAAGGAACCCGCATGACAACTTTCCCGATCACATTCTCCGCTGGAGTCGGCGAATAAGGACCTGGCTCAAAGTTATTGTCACCCTGAGTTATGAAATAGATTTGTCCGTTCGAGACGGTTTTGCCAACCGCTCTGTGAACGATTAGTTCATCATTGCCGATAGCGCGAAATACTAGTATGTCGCCAGATCTCCCGCTCTCGTTGAATGGGGCAGCGTAGACATCATTCGGGTTGACCCCCTCCACTATGATTAGATCACCCGTGTGCAGTGTCCGCGAGAAGGGGCCTGCCCAGCCTGGATCAGGCGCGCCTTTGGGCACGCTCATGCTTCCAGAAGCCACAGCAAGCACGGGATAATCCGTGTTTAACCCCAAACGCAGGCCGTACCAAAAGCCTAAGACCACCACGACTATGAGGAGAATCATTACGACGGTCCGAAAATACTCGTTTTTCCATAATTGCTTGTTTCGTTGTGTTGCCAACAGGTGACCTTCTTTACCGCTCAACTCGGGCTTTCTATTAGACTGAAACAGGCATCCTTTAAAACTTGATGGTTTGCATAGCATTGAGCCTGAGCACTCGCTGAACAAGAAACCGATTTCTGTGAAACCCGTGAAGACAACCAAGGCAAGCCCATGGAAAAGGTTAGACAAATCAGAAATGAGATAGAAGACAGAGTTAAGAAACTGATTTCAGAGGTTGCCGTATGACCAAAAAAGGCATTATAGAACTGAAATGGAGGGCGGTGTTGTATCTTGTTGTTAGCACACGCTTGTGCAACACGCAGGGTTGTCGTAGTAGTCTCTGCATACTCGAATCAGATTTTGGTCTTGTGTCAGCATGGCGACCTCATCGAACCAGTCCGATAGTGTTAGGAGTGTGCGCATATCGGTGATGACCATTCCGAGGGATTCAACCGATTGGTCGGACGAGCAACCTAACAAGCGTATTTTGCCCAGGTTTGAAGAGTCTTCTTTTTCAAAAATCTCCCGTGTCATGGCGATGTTTAATTTGACTTTGCGTTTCTCTTTCGCTTCTACCAATGATTCCTTCAGTCCAATTAGAACTGCCGGGTGTGAAATGAAAATGGTTATTTCTTTGCGTGCCGCTGCAACTAGCGTTTTCATTCTGTTGATTATGTTCTTTTGTCCCCGGATGATGTAAGCTACTTCCAGTTCCTCCGGCTTTGCGGCACTCTCGTACACTGGCGTCAGCATGTCCACCAAAACGTCCGCTTCCCTTATTTTCTCATTGAGCCTTTCAGTCAGTTGCTGTTTCAGATTGGCGACAGCGTCCTTCGGTGCCATGGGCAGGTAAATATTTGGATTGCCTTTCTGAACTATGAGCATGCCTTTCTTAGAGAGCCCGTCCAGAGCGTAGTAAATTTTCGAGTCAGGGATACCCGTTTCCTTGCACAGTGCACTCGCCGTCATGTTGGAATGTGTCAAGAGCGTGAGGTAAATCAACGCCTCATGTGTTGGTAATTCTAGTTCTTTGAGTCGCGAAACTATTCGGTCTCTGGCGACGGTTTCCTTGAAGTTCACAATTGCTTCCTCCTACTCCTAGTAAGGAGTTGTCAGAGAATCCTTAAATAGTTTTCTACTACCATTGCGTAGTAGATACCAATAAATGGAGAGATCTGAAATGGAAACAAAAGAAGACCAGCACGATACCCAACTTGAGAATGAACGCGGGCACAGACTCAGGAGCCGCGCCATCGACCAGCTCGCCATTGGATCCGTAGTAGCTCTATGGGGCATCCTCTTGACACTGAAGCAAGTTGGAATAATAGACAAGAACGTGAGCACCTGGCCTATTGCCTTGGCGGCCTTCGGCATACTGCTCGTGGCTGGTGGCATCTACAGATGGAGCAGATCGAGAAATCTGTGAGAAAGTGGTTCGCTCGGAAAAGTAAGTGACAGGACATGGTAAAAGTGGAATGTGCAAGCAAGAAAGAAGAAAAAGTAAAGAAAAAAGTGCAAGCTGATTGAAAAAAACAACACGGAGGTGATATGCTATGGAAGACAAAATCAAATTGTTGATCGCGGTTGGAGCTTCTGTTACGGCAAATTGCATACCTTGTCTTAAAACCGCTGTTACTCAGGCTGAGTCAGTAGGAGTGGATAAGAAAGAAATCCTCGAAGCAATTGCGATAGGGAGAGTTGTCAGAAAGGGTGCATTTGGCAAGATGGACAAATTCGCCTCAACCCTAACCGGAAAGAATGTGGGCAACTCAGACGAATGTCCATTCGGCTCAACAGAAGAGGAAGTCAAAGAATGGGTAGAACAAGACGATCAATGTGGTTGCACTTGAAAGATTGATCCCTTGAAGACTTCACTCAGGATGGGTTAAATAACGCGTATAATTCATCATGTGGGAGGTGCGTAGTGTGAAAGAAGAAAAATTAAAGAAAATAGTTCGAGACGGCTATGCAAAGATAGCTAAGAAAGAGAAAACCCCTGCGAGCTCTCTGGCTTCCTGCTGCTCTAATACCTCAGACATGAGCAAGGATATTAGCAGAAGAATAGGCTACAGCGAAAAAGAAATAGGCTCAGTTCCAGTAGGCGCAAACCTGGGTCTAGGATGCGGCAACCCCGTTGCTTTAGCTTCCCTGGAAAAAGGACAAACCGTTCTAGACCTCGGTTCGGGGGGAGGGTTTGACTGTTTTCTGGCAGCTAACAGAGTCGGCAAGAGTGGCAAGATCATCGGCGTGGACATGACCGCCGAAATGATTGACAAGGCCAGAGAAAACGCAAGAAAAGGCAAGTACGAAAACGTTGAGTTCAGGCTCGGAGAAATCGAGAACCTACCCGTGGCAGACGGAAAAGTGGACGTTGTAATCTCAAACTGTGTAATCAACCTCTCACCGAACAAGAAACGCGTGTTCGAAGAAGCCTTCAGAGTTCTGAAGCCGAACGGAAGACTAATGGTCTCAGACATTGTTCTGCTGAAGAAGCTTCCCGAAATCATAAGAAAAAACGTTCAGGCATACATCGGATGCCTCTCAGGCGCCGAAATGAAAGACAGATACCTCCAAATGATAAGAGAGGCGGGCTTTCAAGAAGTCAAAATCATCGAAGAAAACTACTTCCCAGTCGAAAACATGGCGAACGATCCAACCGCACAAGCAATCGCCAAAGCCAAAGAAATCCCCGCAGAAAAACTCAAGAAAATCGCAAACACCGTCGCAAGCGTAAAAGTCACTGGCGTTAAGCCCAAGAATTGAAGGACAAAAAGGCCAATATGGAGCGCGAGCTAGTTGCTTATCTCTCTCTTCGGAGGAAGTCGCCTATGTCCAGAATGTTCTCTACCGCTGGACCTCTTCTTTTTCTGTCCAGATTACGCAGTATCTTGCCGAAGCCTAGGCACTCACCATATGAGTTTAGGACCAATATGTAGTCACCCTTTTTCGTCGAACCTGCCACTTTCGTTATTCCTTGTTCGAATACGTCTCTTCCGCAGATGAATAGCCATTCCGCCTTTTTTTCGATATTTATTCTGCTTGCTTTTTTCTGTGCAACCATATTCAGCAGATTGAAGCTTGGAAAGAATTTTCCATCTTTGACTCTTCCCAAGTAGGTTCCTGCATAGTAGAAGCCTTCCGACGTCAATCGCTTGACATTCTCACTTAGGAGGAAGTATCGACCCTGCTTTTTCACGATGAAATTTTCATCAAAGGTAATCTGCGTTCCGAAGCGGCTTACAAAATCGTCTAAAGGCTTGATCATGCAGCCTTCCGCCGTTTCAGTTTACACACAAAGAACCCCTGCGTGTGTCCTGGCCAGATTCGCCTGCACTTTTCTATTGAACTATCCAAGCATTTCCCGAAAACGTCTGTCAGAGCCCTCTGTCCATGACAGCTGATTTCTTCCACTTGAAGGTCAAGGTTTCTTATGGCCCAGTCAATGTTTAACTCGTCTTCTTCAGGCTCCAAGGAACAGGTCGAATACACTATTTCACCATCGTCTTTTAGAACCTTAACTGTTTTAGCCAGTATCTCTCTTTGAAGCCCCGCGTTTCTTTCTACATCCTTGATAGTTCTTCTATTGAACCAGTTTTTGTCTGCCGCGAAGTTCCCTGAGCAGGGCATGTCGAGAAGTATTCGGTCAAAACCCACTCTCAATTGAGAGACTTGTCTTGAATCCAAGAAGTAGACCACTGTATTCTTGACGCGGCATCGTTCTAGTTGGTTTGTCAACGCTGTCAGCCTTTGTCTTCTGATGTCTAGAGCGACTATTGCGCCTGTGTTGTGCATTGAATCGGCCAGTTGCACGGTTTTTCCTCCGGGAGCTGCACAGGCGTCCAACACGGTTTTGTTTTCTAGTTCTGTGAACAGGGTGACTGGTATTTGAGCCGCTGCCTCTTGAATTGAGTAAAGGCCCCGGAGGTATTCTGATGTCGCTCCGACCGAGAATTTTGCTTCACAAACCCAGTAGCCGTGGTCGAGGAAAGAAACCTTTTCAAGCGCTATTCCAATAGACTGTAGCCTCTGCAGGATGGCTGATGTTTTGTCTACGTTTATTGTGTTTATCCTTAGTGCACGTCTAGGTGTGACGTCTTCGTATTTCCAGCCTAGTTCTTGGTAGCGATTTATGAAGAAATTCTTGCTAGACATTGATGATAGTTTACGATGCTGTTCATAAAAACTTGGTGTTGGGGCACCGATGTAGACTCACTTCGTCAGTCTTCTTGTGAACCACTTCCTGATTTCTTCGACGAAGACTATAATGACTGCGAGAGACGCTAGGAACGCCCATTCAAACGGCCCTAAGGGTGCTGTGCCAAAAAGCGCTTGCATTGGTGGAGCGTATATCAGAAGAGATATTATGGATATTTGGGAGGCTATGCCGAGCCATATCCACTTGTTGCTTGTGAGGCTTGTTTTGAAGATGGAAACTTTGTTCGTTCTGCTTGCCAAGACGTTGCCAACCTGGGCTATCACGATGCCAGCAAAGGTCATTGTGGTACCTGTGGCGTAGATAATCGGATTTTGAGCGACCCAATTATTGCGCTCGACCACAGACATTCCGAGGTGCCAGCCTCCTGCTGACCAAGTGATGAGGCACCCGATCATTGCGCCCGTGGCGATAATCGCGCCTATGTACAGGGAGCGGAGAAAAACCTTTGTGCTAAACAATCGTTCTTTAATGCTCCGTGGCCGTTCCTGCATTATGCCGACTTCTGGCGGTTCTCGGCTCAGAGCCAAGGATGGAATTACTTCAATTCCCAAGTCTATGGCTAGGATTTGGGCGACAAGCAGTGGAAGAGGCAAGCCCAGCACGACGTAGAGGACAAAGGGAATCAGTTCGGCCCAGTTGTGGGCGAAAACGTACACGATGAACTTCCTCAGGTTCTCGTAGATTGTCCGTCCAGACTCTACCGCCTTGACGATTGAGGCGAAACTGTCGTCCAGCAGAACCATATCCGCAGCTTCTCTTGCCACATCTGTTCCTGAAACGCCCATGGCTACTCCTATGTCAGCTTCTTTCAACGAGGGAGCATCGTTTGCTCCATCTCCTGTTACGGCCACGATTTCACCATTCTGTTTGAGAGCTTTCACTATCCGAAGTTTCTGTTCGGGTGAAACCCTTGCAAAAATGACGTTTTCTTTCCTGACCTCTTCCGAGATTTGTTCGTCCGTAATCGCTTCCATGTCGATGCCGCGGATTATGCGGCATTTATTTGGATCCACTATGTCCACTTCTCGAGCTATGGTCTGAGCCGTCGGACCATAATCTCCAGTTATTATGACAATCTTTATTCCGGCCTTTTTTGCCACGGTCACCGCATTCTCCACTTCTGGGCGAGGTGGGTCTTTCATGGCAATAAGCCCCACCAGAACCATGTCTCTTTCAACATTTCTAGCCTTGAAAGCGCCATTCGCTGGCAGCTCTGAGTAAGCCACGGCTATGACGCGAAGACCTTCTTCTGCGAACTCCCGAATTCTTGTCTCGGCAGCGTTGAGATATTCTTTGGTCAGGTTTTCCACATTGTCCTCAACCAACACCCTGTTGCATATGGAGAGGATGCTTCTAGGCGCGCCTTTCGTGTAAGCACAGATAGTGTGGTCATACTTGTGAATCGTCGTCATCCTTTTTCTCCGCGAGTCAAAAGGTATGACGTTGTGAATTGGCTTCTGTGCCAGCAAGCTCTGCGGGTTTAGCCCGTACTTTATGGCGGCTACGAGTAATGCACCGTCTGTTGGGTCTCCTACGATGCTCCAGGATCTGTTCCTGTCTGAAGGCGGCTCGAGCTTGGCACTGTTGCAGAGGGCCGAGATTTCCAAGAGTTTCTCAACCGTGCCGGATTCTTCCTTTTCCAAAGGCTTGCCGCTGTTCACAAAATCGCCCGCGGGATTGTAGCCGACCCCTGAAACATCTACAATCCTATCTGGAACCCACATTTTCGTGGCGGTCATTTCGCCCTTCGTAATCGTTCCTGTTTTGTCGGTGCATATCACGGTTACGCTGCCGAGCGTCTGAACTGCCGACAAACGCTTCACTAGAACGTTTTCTCGCACCATCTTCAATACGTTAATTGCCAAGACGCTGGACACGGTGACCTGCAACCCTTCTGGAACTAATGCCACCATCACGCCTATCATGAACAGGATGGCAGTGACGAGTAAAACGTGAAGCAATGTCAAACTTACGAAGAAGAATGCGATACCCACGGTTATGGCTAGAATGAAGTCGTATCTTGCAGCGTAGGCAATCTCTTTCTGTAAGGGACTCGCCTCTTCCTTTATCTCCTGTGTAAGCCCGGCGATCTGCCCGAACTTCGTTTCCATACCTGTTTTGACTACGACTGCTTTGCCTTGACCCGTGGCAACGCTTGTGCTCATGAAAACGAGGTTGGAGACATCAAGGTAAGTGGAGTCTACAGTTTTGATAGCTTTGGTCGTTCGGGGCTGCGGCTCAGATTCGCCCGTTAACGGAACATTGTTAGTCCACAGATCGAAGGCTTCTACCAACCGCGCATCTGCAGGAACCCGGTCACCCTCTTCAAGGACGATAAGATCGCCTGGAACCAAATCTCTTACCAGAATCTTCTTCAGTTCCCCGTCTCGGATGACCTTGGCATACTCGGGCATCCAGCTCTTCAGGGTTTCCATCGCTTTTTCCGCACGCCATTCTTGGAAAAGGCTGAACAAAGCGTTTACAAGGACCACGGCAAAGATTATGGCGCTTGTCTCCCACATGCTGAAGTTGTTTTCCCATATGGCATCCACCGCGGCAAGCAGACTCGCAAAAAGCAGCAACACGCCAAACAAGTCTTTGAGTTGCCCCAGAAACTTGTAGAGTATCGAGACGTGTTTCTTCTCGACTAGTATGTTAAGACCGTGCTCGGCAAGTCGTCTCTTGGCCTCTTCACTGGTCAATCCTGCAGGTGAGGTTTTCAGAACCTCGAAGACCTCTTTGACATGCAGAGTCGCAGCATCCTTCAAAAATACCCTCTCTCCTTAAAATCGTTTTCAACTCGGATGCGTTAAGGTCCTTTAGAACAGTTGTCTCTGGTCAGGCAGTCAGCTAAGAAAACGTGCGGCAACAAAATGTTGCTTGTTTGTGCCAAAATGGTTAGAACATACATCTAGATCAGCCTGTTGAGACCTTGCTACTCTGCGAATCTGCGCATCTTTGCGTTGATCACCGATATTTTGTTGTTTACAATGACTAGCCCTTACATTTAAACTAATCGGACAATCGTGGACTGTTTTGTTCTGAGAAGTCTTAAATGTAGAAGTGGCTTATGTTGGTTGTTGCGCGGGTGGTAGGGATGGGTGGAAAACAGGCTTTTGTAATGATGATTCAAAACAGATGGTGGAATGAATTTTGCCGTCGCAATCATGAGGGAAGAATGACTCATTCATTCGTGCTCAGAGGAATAGCCCCGCCCAAGGATGCTTCGACGGTTCTATTCTATGTAACCAAGCCAGTGGGTGAAATTGCCGGGTACGCCGACTTCATCGAGCGAAAAGTTGGGGACGCTGACAGACTGTGGAAGGAGCATGGCGATGAGTCGGTGTTGAGCTCAAAGGAGAAATACGATGGTTTCGTCAAGGATTCGCAGAGAGTGTCTTTCGTCAGGTTCAAGGATTTGCACGAGGCAGCCAGGACTATCCCACTTAGCCATGTTCTAATGTCTCTTGGAGTCAGAAGACTAGGCAGGAAAGGTTTTTACATTGATAGGGAAATTGAGGACAAGTTTGTGGCGTTGATGAAGGAAAGAACCTAGTAGTACAACCAAATCTGTTTCCAACGGCATTGATGAAACGAATGGCACAAAGTTAATAGGTCGCTTTTTTTACATCCATGTAGCTCATCTTTAGGCAGTGGAAACCTAGAATGTTCGAAATGTCAAAGGCAACTCCTTTACAGATATTCATGAGTTTTTCGCTACCGCAGGGAAGGTTTGATTATGGTACGCTACAGGCAAGTTGAAGAAATTCAGAAGCTGATGAATTATCCGGAAATGATTAGAAACACTAGCATTATTGCTCACGTTGATCACGGTAAGACGACGCTTTCAGACAGCCTCTTGGCCGCGGCTGGAATAATCAGTGAACAGAGGGCGGGACAACAGCTTGCACTCGACTCTTGGGAACTTGAACAGAAGAGACAGATGACCGTTTTTGCCTCCAACATTAGCTTAGCTCACAATTTCCAAGGAAAGGATTATCTGATAAACCTCATCGACACTCCTGGACACATTGACTTCAGCGGCGCAGTCACAAGAAGCCTCCGAGCAGTAGACGGCGCCCTTGTCGTTGTTGACGCAGTTGAGGGCCCTATGACTCAGACGGAAACGGTCCTGATGCAAGCCCTGCGCGAAAGGGTTAAACCCATTCTTTTCATAAACAAGGTTGACAGGCTCATAAAAGAAATAAAACTGACGCCTGACGACATTCAGAAGAAATTCGCAAAAATCATCACGAAAGTCAACACTCTCATCGAAAAGTATGCGCCGCCTGAGCACAAAAAGGACTGGCAGGTCAAAGTTGAAGACGGCGCCGTCGCCTTCGGTTCAGCCCTCCACAAGTGGGGCTTAAACCTGCCACACATGAAGGCGAAAGGCGTGACATTCGCAGAAATCATCGACGCCTACACCGGAGAGCACGAGGAGGTTACCAGAAAGGTTGACGCCCTGAGCAAGAAGGCTCCAGTGCAGGACCCTATCCTGGACATGTTCATTGAGCACTTGCCAAACCCGATAGAGGCTCAGCCTTACAGGCAGAGTCAGATTTGGCCTGGCGACGCAAACGGCGTTGTGGGCGAGGGGATGGCCAAGGTTGACCCCAAGGGTCCGCTTCTGATGTGCGTGTCAACGATTGAGGTTGACACTCACAGTGGAGTTGTGGCCATCGGACGTGTTTTCAGCGGCACGGTGGAAAAGGGAAAGCTCGTTCAACTCATAACCAGCAGACAGAAGGGCACGATTCAACAGGTTTACATGAGCATGGCCGCTGACCGAGTGATAATCGACAAAGTTCCCGCCGGCAACATCGCTGCCCTCTCTGGTCTGCCTTCGATCCACGTGGGCGAGACCGTTGCAGAGGATGGTGTGGAGACGCAGGCGTTTGAAGGGTTGAAGTACGTTTCAGACCCTGTGGTAACGGTGGCTGTTGAACCTGCCGACGTCAAAGACTTGCCACTTTTCGACAAGGTAGTGCACAAATTGACGACTGAAGACCCTAACCTGCACTTCCTGATAAACAAGGAAAGCGGAGAATATCTGCTCAGTGGCATGGGTGAGCTTCACTTGGAAATAACGGCTTATCGCATGCAGGAAGCCAACCTGAAAGTGAAAATTAGCAAGCCAATCGTAATCTACCGCGAGACTATCAGCCATGACCTTAAGGGTCCGGCGATAATGGGCAAGAGCCCTAACAAGCACAACAAGCTTTGGGTGACGATGGAGAAGTTGCCGGACGACGTGGTTGAAGCAATCAAGCTTGGAAAAATCAGTGAAATGCAGGCACGCGATGAGAGGCAGAAGATTCTTAAAGGGTTCGGCTGGTCGACGGATGACGCACGCAACGTCGTGGCTATTGAAGGCAACAATCTTCTTGTCAACAGAATCAAGGGAAGACAGTACGTTGAAGAAATAATGGACCACATAAAATCGGGTTTCAGAGAAGCAGTGTTCACGTCTGTTTTGGCAAAGGAACCTGCGTACGGCTTGAAGATAAACCTGGAAGATGTGACGGTTCATGAAGACCCGGCGCACCGCGGTCCAGCGCAGATATTGCCCATGACTTGGCGTCCGATATGGTGCGCCTTTCTCCTCAGCGACCCTAAGCTTCTGGAGCCGCTGATAAGTTTCGATTGCAAGGTTCCCAACCAGTTCGTGAGCAGCGTCATAGCCATAGTTCAGAAGCGCCGAGGCAAAATATTAGACATGACCAACGAGGAAGACATGATAATCGTCAAAGCAGAAATGCCAGTGTCCGAATCGTTCGGCCTAGCTGAAGAACTGCGGTCCTCCACGGAGGGCAGAGCGTTCTGGGCTACGCAATTCAGCCGTTGGGCTCCGGTTCCAGAACAGATGAAAGATGAAATAATAAAGCAAATACGCGAACGCAGAGGTTTATCACCGACACCGCCGAGACCTGAAGAATTCTTCGAAGAAGCATAGAACGAGAGCAAGTCACGCCTTTTTTAGGCGCCTATTTCTCCCTTTTTCCTTGAATTTTCAGTAAACCTTATTGATTTTGAGGGGCATAAGACTGTAATGGGTTATTATGATACTTGGTATTTGCGGGAGTCCGAGAAAACAGGCGACTGAGCACGTCTTGGGCGAAGCCTTGAACCTCCTGGGAAAAATGGGTTTTGAAACAGAATTCTTCACTGTGAGAGGCAAGAACATTGGGTTCTGCCAGCACTGTGATTACTGTTTGAGAAATAAGGAGTGCAAGCTCAAAGATGACATGTACGCGCTTTATCCATTGCTCAGGAAGGCTGATGGACTGGTATTTGCTACGCCAGTTTACAACGGCGGAATAAGTGCCCAGGCGAAGACTGTTATGGATAGGTGCAGGGCCTTGTTTGCCGGCGACAAGAACGTGTTGAGGTACAAGGTTGGTATGGCCATCGCAGTCGGCGGAGACAGAGCCGGAGGTCAGGAACTGGCGATCCAGCAAATCATGACTTTTTACGTTTTGAACGGCGTCATACCCGTCAGCGGTGGTCCATTTGGAGCAAACTTGGGAGCCACTTTCTGGTCCAAGGACACCCTGAAGGATGTCAAACAGGATGAAGAAGGATTCAAGACTCTTAAAAAGACTGTGAAGAGATTCGCTGACCTTGTGAAAGAGAATGATATCCAGAAAAGAGCCTAAAATGGTGTTATTATGACGGGAGACCCGGCAAGAAGCGAGAAGAAGAGGAAAGTCGCGTGGGGAATCACCGGCAGCGGAGACAGATTGCCCGAAACAATCGACACCATAAAAGAGATTAAGAAACAGTATCAAAATGACGTCGATGTGAGGGTTTATCTTTCGAAGGCGGGGGAACAGGTCGTCAAATGGTACAAGCTTCACGAGCATTTGAAACAGAATTTTGAAAAAGTCTGGGTCGAACTCAACTCTAACTCGCCGTTTCTTGCCGGTGACCTCGAACTGGGAAAATATGAGTTCTTGCTGATTGCACCGGCAACGTCGAACACCGTGGCAAAAATCGCAGCAGGAATAACCGACACGCTACTCTGCAACTCAGCAATCATGGCTTTGAAAGCCTTTGTTCCCGTCTACATCATGCCCAGCGATTACAAGGAAGGAACTGTGGTCACAAGGCTCCCTGATGGGAAGGATCTCAAATTGAGAGTAAGAAAAGAAGATGCAGAAAACGCAAGAAAGCTGTCTCGCATGGAAAACGTGTTTGTGCTTGAAAAACCAGAAGACATACGTGAGGTCTTCAAGAAGCATTTCAAACAGAAAGAGCGGGAATGAGAGCTGGGCGGAACAATGAACTTTGCACTGCTTGCCGTTCCATTGGTGGCCGGGATGTTTCTTGGCTACTTTTTGCGTGAGAAGAGGAAAGTCAATCTTGGCAAAGCCACGTTTGGAATAATTCTTGTGTTGATATTTTCGCTTGGTTTTGGAATAGGTTCAAACAGTGAATTGTTGAATTCGTTACCCGATGTTGGCTTGAGCGCTGTCGTCATTGCTTCGCTTGCCATAGTGTTCAGTGTGGTCCTTGTTAAAGCAGTTAAGAGAACGGCGGGCTTGGAATGATAAAGTACATACTAGCTGCCCTAATGCTCGGAGGTATTGCAGGATATCTCGACGCAAATTGGGCGACTGTCGTCAACAGTGTCTGGGTTTCTGATTATCTACTCAATGCCTCACTCATGCTGTTACTGTTCGTTATGGGAGTAGCTTTTGCAATGGACAAGAACTCCATCTCCAAGATAAGACGGACCGGACCCAGAATATTGATTGTTCCCTTAGCAATCGCGTTGGGCACTATTCTGAGCGGCTTGGTAAGCGCGCTGATCCTTGGAATCAACGTGGTTGCGACGACAGCGGTAACCGCGGGGTATGGATGGTACACGTTGACAGGTCCACTGGTGAGCCAAATTTTCGGAGCAAAGTGGGGAGCTCTGGGCTTTGCCGCAAACTTCCTCAGAGAACTGTTGACGATACTCGCCGTTTCTCTGATGGTCAAGGTTGACAAATACGCTCCAACTGCATCAGGCGGCGCGACAGCCATGGATACAACACTGCCCATAATCGTGCGTTACTGTGGCTCTGACACGCTGATTACGGCCTTTTCAAGCGGCTTTGTGCTAAGCATTATAGCTCCTTTCACAATAATGGCCATAGCCTCTCTAGGCCACGTTCCCAACCCGCTATTCTTATAAATTCACGATATTTTAGTAGATGTCCATGCAAGCAGAAATAGGAATAATCGGAGGAACAGGCTTCTACGATCCGCATCTCGTTAGGAACCGCAGGGAAAAGAAGCTTGACACACCATATGGACCACCTTCCGACGCTGTTGTAGTTGGAGAACTGGATGACAGAAGGGTAGCGTTTCTGCCGCGACATGGAAAGAAGCACACGATAAGGCCCACGGACGTCAATTCAAGAGCCAACATACACGCGTTGAAAGAACTGGGCGTTCAACGTATTCTGGCTCCGTCAACTGTCGGGTCTTTGAAGGAAGAGTACAAGCCCGGCGATATCGTGTTCGTTGATCAGTTCATAGATCGAACGACAAGGCGGGAACAGTCCTTCTATACTGGCCCGAGGGTGTGCCACATTTCAGTGGCTGAACCCATGTGCCCTGACTTGAGGAAGATACTGATGGAAGTGGCTGAGGAAATGAATATCAGTTATCATAAGATTGGAACTTACGTTTGCGTAGAAGGACCGAGGTTTTCAACGAAGGCCGAGTCCAAAATGTTCAGGAGCTGGGGCGCCGACGTGGTAGGTATGACGCTTGTTCCCGAATGCGTTTTGGCTCGTGAAGCTGAGATATGCTATGCCTCGATAGCGACTGTAACTGACTACGACGTGTGGAAAGATCATCCAGTAAGCGCTGGGGAAGTTGCGAGGACTATGAAAGAGAACATCGAGAAAGTCAAGAACGTCATCATGGAGACAACAGCGAGAATACCGAAGGAAAGAACGTGTGAATGCAAAGACGCATTGAAAAACGCATCAGTTTGAAAATGCGTTATCAATTGGGCGAGGTGTCAAGCCTGAATCTTAAGTCGAAAATAAGGAGAATACCAGAGTTCAAGGGCGTCGTTTTCTGGGACATAACGCCGCTTCTGAAAGACAAGAATGCCTTCCGCGAGTGCATTAATCAGATAGCGAACCACTTCAGAGCCAAGAAAATAGACTTGGTAGTTTCGAATGAGGCCAGAGGCTTCATAATAGGAGGGGCAGTGGCCTACAAGCTCGGGGTTGGCTTTGTTCCGATCAGAAAGAAGGGCAAACTCCCCTCGAAGGCAGTAAACCTAACGTACAACAAGGAATACGAATCAGACACGATAGAGATTCACGAAGACTCCGTTGAACCCGGCCAGAAAGTGTTGCTTGTCGACGATTTGCTGGCGACAGGAGGAACGATTAAGGCCAACGCGGAATTGGTTGAAAAGCTTGGCGGAGAAATTGTGGGTATGGGCTTTTTGATAGAGCTTGAATACCTGCACGGAAGAGAATACTTGGGAACAAAGTACGACATATTCTCAATCATAAATTACAAAACAACTGCAGAATAAGTTCAAGGTAAGATTTGCCAGACTTCAGTTGGCACTGGCAACGTATTATTCCGCGCTTATTGCGAGAACCTTCTGGGTCAGATACGCCTTCATGAGCGCCAGATTGATCCGTAATACGTTCATGTAGGGGCTACCAAATATCCAGAGTGTACCCTCTTCGTTCTGGTTGACGATGCTTTTTAGCGAATCCAAGAGGATGCCAGTGACTTGTGGTTTTGAACCCAAAATTTGGTGCGGTCGCCGGGATTTGAACCCGGGATCGCAAGCTTGGAAGGCTTACACTTGCCTTTGAAGGCTTTTGTGTCCTAAACCAGTCTAGACGACGACCGCTCTTTTTCCGCAATAGATTAGGATGGTGGTATAGATAAGATTTCTTTCTCTGCCTATTGGGGTTTCTCGTTCGGCCCGAAGAGCTTCTTCTCATGTTTGGGTCTCGGCTTGAAACTGCCATGATATTTTGGCATTGAAGTTCTCTGCCGTTCCAGATTCTTGATCCTAGCGTAGAGTTTCGAGACCTTGGTTTTTGACGGCTTTTTGGGTTTCGGAATCCTTACACGGACAGGTGTGAACGGCTTCTTGATCTCTCTGCTGAGGCTCTTTCTTTTCATCGGCACGTCCTTCACTTTTCTGAAGACGACGAAGCCTTCTTTCAGATTCACTTCTCGCACTTCCCAGCCTGCTTCCAGCCAGCCTTTGGCATGTGGACTGCTGGGCAGGTTGTCCCACCATTCTTCGCTGCGATAGGCGCTCATGGGCAAGTTTTCCCCGATTATTCCGTCAATACGAGCGAAGCTAAGCTTGACCGCACTTGTGAAAGCACCTCGGAACTTCAGATAGCCGGTCAATCCGCCGTATCTAGACACGCTTCGGGGCACAACTGTCCTTCGCGCACAATTCAGGCAAAGCAGCTTCGTCGGGTCGCCTGTCGACACGTCTGGAACCATACAGTCTCTACAGTATAGCCGCCCGCACCTCTGGCAGCGTCTGAGATAACTGTATGAGAGAACTCTGCCGCATAGCCCGCACTCGTCCTTGAATGGCATTCCAATCACTGATAACTCGAACGCTACGTACTAGTTATGTGGAAGCTTTTGATATAGACTTCGCCAAAGCCGCGAGGATATCGAAAAATATCGCAAGATTTATAGACGTTAAGCCACGAAAACAAACCGAGGGCTTTATTGCTTTTCAGTGAGTATCTGCACGAGAAAGCAGAAGAGTCTCGACACAACGAAACCATCGGCTACCTGATAATCATCATCGGCTCAGTATTCTTCGTTGGCGGACTCCTCGAAACGATAATAACAGCCGAATTAGGTGGTGTAAATCCAGACTGGTTCCTGATATTTCCTTATCACTTCACACCCAATCCGGACAGCCTCCTAGGCACATCTCTGACCTCGGTGGGCATTGTCCTAATCTTTCTGGGAATAGCGTTGGCAATACACTACGCCAGAGAGAGATCATGGTACATGAGAGAGCTTCACAGGGCACATTCCGTGGAAGAACAGAAACTGAGGACGGAAAAGAATAACGAGTCCAAGCTGAGCAGCTGAAGCAAAATAAGGGGGGGAGTCTAGACTCTCATGGAAGAGTCTAGCCTTTCACAACCGCTATGGGAACTAGCCTGGCAACTTTTGTGGCTATGCCAACTTTGTCGCTTACGTCTACGACGACGTCAACATTCTTGTAGGCTGGATCTGCTTCTTCGGCCAAGGCCACCAAGCTTGCAGCTCGAACGTAAATCCCTCGTCTCTCCATAGCCTTCTTGATGTCTCCACCATAGAAGTTTCTTTTTGCTGCGCTTCTGCTTAGCATACGACCGGCGCCGTGGGCTGTGGAGCCGAAGCTCACCTGCATGGCCTGTTCCGTACCGACCAAGAGCCAAGAGCTTGTGCCCATGCTTCCCGGGATGAGCACAGGCTGGCCCACAGAACGATAATCTGCGGGTATTTCCGGGTGCCCGGGCGGAAATGCTCGTGTCGCACCTTTTCTGTGAACCCAGACTTTCTTCTTGTCCCCGTTGACTCTGTGATTCTCTATTTTGGCAATGTTGTGAGCGACATCGTAAACGAGTTTCAACCCGAATTTTTCGGGTTTTTCTCTGAAAACCTGCTGGAAGCTCTGTCGAACCCAGTGCAGAATCGTTTGTCGATTGACGAATGCGTAGTTGACGGCGCACGCCATCGCTTGATAATAATCCTCTGCCTCTTGGCTTTTCCCAGGCGCGCAGGCAAGCTCCCTGTCTGGAAGAACTATTTTGTACTTTTGAACTGCCCTCTCCATCACCCGAAGGTAGTCTGAGCACACCTGATGGCCGAAACCTCTTGAGCCGCAGTGAATCATAACGGTGACTTGGCCTTCATGCTCTAACCCGAACACCTTGGCTGTACGCGAATCGTGTATTTTGTCCACTCTCTGGATTTCCAAGAAGTGGTTTCCAGAACCAAGAGTGCCAATCTGCGTTAATCCCCTGTTTTTTGCGTTCGATGAGACTTTGTCAGGGTTGGCGTTTTTCATGCAACCGTTTTCTTCGCAGTGCTCGGCATCTTCAGGCCAGCCCAGCCCCTTGTCTATCGCCCATGGAACACCTCTCGTTGTAAGCGTGTCCAAGTCGTGTTGCGACACCCGGAAGTCTTTCCGACGGCTTCCAAGTCCGGCGGGTACGTTGTTGAAAATAGCGTCTGCGAGTTGGCCGAGCTTCGGTCGTATGTCCTGCTCAGAAAGGTTCGTCGTGACTAGGCGGACACCGCAGTTGATGTCGTAGCCCACGCCGCCCGGACTTATCACGCCTTCTTCATAGTCTGTCGCGGCTACGCCGCCTATCGGGAAACCGTAACCTTCATGCCCGTCCGGCAGGGTAATTGAGTACTTGTATATGCCGGGTAAATGTGCAACGTTTACGCATTGATGCAGGGTTCTGTCGGTCTGCATCTTGTCCAGCAACTCTCTGTTGGCGAAGACTACGCCAGTGACCCTCATCCCCGGCTTGTACTTCGGAATGCGCCAGGAGCAATCGTCTATCTTTTCAAGCGGAATTCTCTCCGAAGGAGGATGACTTTCTCCCTCTTCCATTTTTTCACCTGCTTACTACACAAAAAGTAAAGAAGCGCAAATATAAACGATCTTGACTCTTCGCAGCAAGCTACGACGGGTTGCCACGGCATTTCTCAGCGAACTGCATGAACCCCTCTACGCTGTTGTTAAAAACGGTTTCGTTCAACACTGGGTGAGCTTCAATGAATTTTACAGCTTTCTGGATCTGCCGGTCATTTTCAATAATCTTCTGACGCACTTCTTCCAGGCTCTGTTTTTCTTGTATTCCTTGCTGTGCAATTTTCGCCCACAGCCGCAACTGCTCAGCGTATGCCTTAAGCCTTCCAACAGGGTTGGACGCGTCTCCAAAATGACTGTAGTACAGAGCCTTCGGTTTCAGGCTAATCAGCTTATCTACGGCGACTAATGCACTGTCCAGACGAAAAGGTGCCGGTGTCGTAGGCACGATTGCATCGAATTCTCTTAGATAAATGCCAGCCGCGTCTCCTAGAAAAACTCCGCGGCCGAAAGTCTCGTAGTAGCTCTGATGATGCGAAGCATGGCCAAGAGTCTCCACAACTTTGAATTCGACGTTTTTTCCAAGGTCAAAGGTCATGCCATCCTTTGCTGCAATGATTCTTTCAGGCGGAACAGGTTCAGACTCCCCGTACAACTCTGTTATCTTGCCGAGAACCTCCCTCGACTGCTGCCAAAGCTTCTCAGGATTGGCCAAGTGAGGTGCACCCCTCTGATGTACGATGACCTTCGCGTTAGGCAGACTTTTCAACAGGGTTCCAGCACCTCCTCCATGGTCAAGATGAACGTGTGAAACTGCAACGTAGGTCACATCTTCCAGTTTGACGCCTAATTTTCCAAGACCAGTGAGAAGGTTGGGCACCGAAGAAGTCGGACCTGTCTCAATGATTGCAACGCTTTTTCCTCTCAGGACGTAGCTGGCGATAAAATTCTCGAAGCCAGCCGTTTCAACGTCGACTAGATCGATGTGTTCTTCAAGTTTTGTCACGTGCATCTGCTAATCATCCGCTTTATTTCTCGTGAACCCTAGCGGTGACTGCCTGCTTAAATGTTTTCGTCGAAACGTTTGTCATAGTTGAGCAGGCCAATCGATGGAATAGAGAACAAGTGTGTGTCAAACCAAGGAGCTTGTCGAGTTTACAAAGTGAGGCCTCATCCTCACTTCATCTTCTTTTCCCTTTCGGTAGTCGTTCCTGGCATATTTCCAGTTTTGGAACAATGCTTTTAATCGCCTCCGCCAGTTTCTCGTTGGAGGGTTGGGGATGATTGACTGTCCTGAATGTGGAAAACCCTTGCGGAAGGAACGAGAAGGCAAGAGCAAGTATTTCTGCGAAAACGAGCAGTGCAACGTTGCATTCGTGCTGCATCCTCATAAACCGAGCAAAACCAGGATTGCTTACACAGGATTTGTGCGGTACAGGACAGCGGGACTGCCGCATAATGAAACGTATAGACACTCAATAAGACAGAAGCTCAAGCTCTTCTGATTGTCTGGCACGGGCAACAATCTGACAGCTTGAGTTCAACCTTGGCGCGCCAAGACCTTCATTGGCGAACTGGCTACCCTAGACTGTGCTGAGGAAAAAGAAGCAAAAAGGCAGTCTTTCTTATGACCCGATTCCTATTCATTGCTCTGACTGTTCTTGGTGCGTTTTCGACAGGCTGCAGCACTTAAGGTGAAGCTGATTATTTGCGGGGCTTCTTTTTTTGCTCTTGCTCCTCATCAACCGCGGGTTCCTCGGCCCCAAGAAGCACTCTTAACGACTTCACTTCCTCCCTCAGCATGCCGACCTCGCTCTCTAGAGCTTTGGCCTTTGAATCCGCCATCTTCTTGAGTTCCTCAATCTCCAGTAGAAGATTCTTGCGTTCATTCTCCAAGTTTCTAAGCCTTTCTACTACACTCTTGAAACTGCTCATAGACTCTACGCGCCCCTTACTCCCTTCTCTGGTCATAGTAGCCATTCAGACACATATTAAGATTTTGCGAGCAAGTCTATGGATGGTTTCTCATATGTCCAGAATGAATTTCAGCGTCACTATATCGGGTTCCTTGAGGATCTCCATGCGGTGATAGGTAACGGCTTTGACGCCCACCTTCTGCAGATGCTTTTTCGGGTTGAACTTCTCTCCCCAAATCCTAGCCTCAAGCTTGAGACCCTTTGCAGTCTTTCGGATTTCTGAAATTTTGAATTTGGAGTAGAGCATCCGGTTCGTTTCAGACTTTATGAGTAATGCTTCAAGCCAACTGTAGAGCAGGCTGTATTCATCTTCGCCTTCGGCCATGACCAAATCCTCAAACCTGGAACTGACGGTTTCTACTTCGGTCATCACGTCGAACATTGCAACTGCAGCGTTCTCAAAAGCCTCGGCCAAATCTCTACCGTACGCAGCGATGTAGGCGTCTGCGGTGTGCTCCAGAAATTCATAGCCCTTATCGTCGTCCAACCGTCTAACCGTGAGAATAATGAAGTGTTTGGTTTTAAAACGATTTTGCATGTTGCCTTAAGTGAAAAGGCTTAATTCAAACGCCAGCCGAGTTGACTCGCAGTCTCTGAGGTTCAATAGCATTGAAAAGGGAAGCCCCCGCTGTGAAAATCGTTCTAGCCTACTTTGCTATTGCCGTTGCTGTTCTTTTGATAGCCTTTCTCTTTCCCGGACAAGACGAATCTCTCGCCTCAGTTCCAGTTCTCGTTTCGCTCTTCTTGTTGATGCCACTCTATGCGTGGTACAGAAGCTACAATCGGAAAAGGAATCTTTCGAATGATATATGTGCAAGAGACAACAGTGAGGCTGTTTTCTGGGTTTTCGCACTTTTCCTCCTGGCGATGCTTATTCGAATCCCATCGGTGGCGATTTTCGGTGTGCCTTTTGAAAAGACGCCTGTGATCTTTCTCACAATCTCAACGATAGTAGTCATCGAGAAAACCAATCTTTCTGCTTTTGGTTTCACTACAAAAAAACCTGGAAAATCACTCGCTTACGGAGTTGTGTTCTTCTTCACGGCGAACATACTTGCCACAGTCATTAGTTATCTGCTAATATACGGCCTCACGAATCGAATGGCGTTTGAAACGTTCAACCCTGTTCCTTTCCTGCTGGTGTTGCCCTTCATGACCCTGTGCGTGGGCATATGCGAGGAAGGACTCTTCAGAGGATACATACAGAATCATCTTGAAAAACTTTCCACGCCGAGGAGTGCCATCCTTGTTCAGGCAATTCTGTTCGGAGCATGGCACTTCGTCTGGGACCTCTCCCCTTTCAACCCGTTTGACATGGCCCAGCGAGTTTTGACTACATTCCTCTTCGGGTTGCTCTTCGGTTATTTCTACAGCAAAACAAGAAGCCTGACCCCGCTCGTTCTGGCCCACGGACTTTGGGACAGCGTTGCACTGGGAATAGTGGAAAGTCAACCAGCCTTCGACGCCCTTGCAAAAACATCGCCCTCAACCCAAGCACTGGTTTTCCTCTTGCCTTATGCGATAGGGGCGCTGCTCACCTTTGTCTTCATAAGGTGCTTTGTAGAAAGGATTAACGGTGCCTAGGCTGTGTCCCGACCGAGGGCAACGAGGATTTTGACAGCACTCTTGACGAAAACGGTGCACTTCTTCTCAAACACGTGCTTTTCCTGAGCCTTCTTGCGCTGTTTTGCATCAGACAGGTCGAGTCCTATTAGTTCTCGACACATGACGCTTCTATTCTGTTTCTCAAACTGCCGATAGAATGTTTCGGCGAGTTCATAAGCACGTGATCGTTTTTCCGCTGAGGGCTCGTTTGTTCCATACTTTACCCCGATAGCCATCAGACCTCCAGTCAGAGCCCCACAAACTGAACCGCACCTTCCCATTCCTCCGCCAAATGCAGTGGCCACCTTAGGAATCAGTTCATTCTTACATTTCCAATGCTCAGCCATGGTCAGCAGAACACTCTGCGAGCAATTGTAGCCGTCGTCTCTGAAATGTCTCGTGGCCTTTTCACCAAGCGAGTTTGCATGATTCATCAGTTTCACACCCATCTTCAAAGCCTAGCACCGAAGGCGTGCGCCCAGATATATCCTATGGGAACTGTTTTGTACCTGACAAATCTGGTGCGCAAATTAGAAGTATTTCGGTATTTTTTTGATTGCGGCAACTGTCAGTTTCACGGTGTTTTCCACGTCGGTCAGACTGAGGAGCGATGTTGGACTGTGAATGTAACGCGTCGGTATGCAGATGCTGCAGCTCGGCACTCCCTCTCTCGCCAGAGAGATGCGCCCAGCGTCTGTTCCTCCCGCCAAGCCTGTTTCAAGCTGGTAGGGAATCTTGTTTTCCTCCGCGACTTCCGTCAACAGCCTCAAGACCTTCGGATGGGATATGTGCATCGCGTCAGCAATCAACAGCGATGGGCCTTTCTTGAGCTTCGTGGGAGCCTCAACTTCTTTGACCCCCGGGATGTCGCCAGCCACTGTCACGTCGAGCGCTAGTCCGACATCCGGGTATATTCCAAAGGCAGAGGTCGTTGCTCCTCTACATCCGACTTCTTCCTGCACAGTTCCCACAGCGTAAATTGTGCACTCAGTCTTTTGCAAACGCTTCAGAACCTCTATCATCGCGGCGCATCCAACCCTGTCATCCAAAGCCTTGCCAATCACGATGTCCTTATTGATAGCGGTAAACTTCACGTCGAACACAACTGAGTCTCCGATTCTCACGCCCATCTTCTTGGCTTCCTCCTGACTTGCAGCCCCGATGTCAATGAACAACTCGTCATAAGGGATGACTCTCTTGCGTTCATCTTCCTTCTGTATGTGCGGAGGCTTCGAACCTATTATCCCGTGCAGAGGCCCCTTCTCAGTGTACACCATCACCTTCTGCGCCAGCAAAACACGGTCGTCTATCCCGCCTATTTTCGCGAACTGAAGATACCCCTCTTTCGAAATCGTCTTGACCAGCAAGCCTATTTCGTCCATGTGACCAGCAAGCATCACTTTGGGCGCGGTCTTCACGCCTTCCTTAATCCCAATCACGTTACCTAGCTTGTCCTCTTTGACCTCGTCCACGCACGGCTTTAACAGTTTACGCATCAAACTTCGAACTTCTTCTTCCCTGCCTGCAACTCCACAAGCATTGCAGAGCTTTTCCAAAACCTCAACCGACATCATCACAGCCCTCATAATGAGTACCTAGAATTCTTGTGTTTCATATTAAACAATTGCGGTAATCCAGACCAGAAAGAAACAGACTCTAAACCAAACTCGCGCACACTGATCTGGATTGACCTTCGCATCCAACCCTGAAAAAAGCGAAATCATGACGAAAGTCACCGTCTCTCACGCTCAAGCCTTTTCTACCGCTCGACAAATTCTGAGTAGTGGTCTGATGCGCAAAACTCAGGCAGTGAGCCTAACTGCAACGTTTGCAGCCTTGCACGCAGTGCTCGCCTTCATCTCGCTTGGAATTGGGCCTTGGCGCAACTGGGCGGTCTACCTAGAGCCTTTCGAAGGGATAATTCTTGGTCCACAAGTCGGCTTTTTCGCCGCCCTCATCGGCAGTTCAATCGCTAGAATGGCTTGGCAAAGCAGCGACTGGATGTTCGGCGTGATAGCAGAGCCACTTAGCGTTTTGATGGCGGGATTTCTGGCCAAAGCCAAATGGAAACCCGTTCTCGCAATTTACGCGATAATGCTTTCAGCCTATTTCATACATCCATATGGACGAGAGCTTCCACTCTGGACGGTATTGGACGTTCTGTTCGCCTTGCTCCTCATCTATCCCGCCGCGAAGCTAAGCCGCAACCTGTTCGGATCCGATGTTAAACGTATGTCGACCGCCCTTGCTTTGATATCCTTCACAGTCATAGCCACTGACTCGCTCATCAGAGTGTTTCTACTCGTCCCAGCCGGCCTTTACAACATTTTTGTGCCCGATTATGTAACCCTTCGCGGGATGTTCATCACGAGCGCGGGCTTCTCTTATCTTGAAGATTTCATTGCCGTTGCCGTATCATTCCTTGTGGGTGTCCCCTTGCTCGCCAGAATTCTCAAACTGGAACACAACGACAAGCACGAATAGACCCTCAATCAAGTTCTTTCTTGGTTCGAAGGAAAGCTTATGGCAATTCTTAAATGTTTAAGGTTTCAACTTTAGCGCGGGTGCAATCTTGTCGCAACCACAGTTCAAGAAAGTGTTCATTTTTCTAGACACTGACAAGCACGCAAGCCCGTTTGACATACTGGCAACGATAGATGCTTTTCCAGAAGCCACGATAATGAAGTACGAAAACGTGACGGCCGAGGACGCAGACAAAATCCTTTACGACGCAATGTTTCCCCGAGGCCCGGAGGGAGCGAAAAACACGAAGGTCTTCATCAACGGGCGTGACTTTGACCTCGCGAACGAGATTCTGGGCCGAGCGAAGAAATGCATGTTTCCACCGTTCGAACTCTCCGTGATTATTGACCCACGGGGAGCCTACACAACCGCGTCAGCCGCAGTTGCCAAGACCCTGAAGGTTTCGCTTGAGAGGAACCTCGGAACCTTGGAGAACAAGGAGGTAACCGTGCTGGCGGGAACAGGCCCGGTCGGTCAAACCGCGGCAAGGCTGTACGCGTCTGAAAAAGCCAACGTCATCGTGACTTCACGCACGCTTCAGAAGGCCTCATCCGTGGCAGCGAAGATAAACGAAGAGTTCAAGAGCGAAACGGTCCACGGTCTCCAAGCTCAAACCTCCGAAGACGTTGGAAAAGCCATAGCAAACGCGGAAATCATTCTTTCAGCTGGAGCAGCTGGAACTGAACTCCTCCCGTTGACCGTGCTCAAGGAAAGCGCGAAAAAATGCAGGATCGTCGCCGACATCAACGCGATTCCACCACTTGGTGTCGCAGGCTTGGACTCCAACACGGACGGCAAGGAGATGCTGCCCGGCGTTTTCGGCATCGGCGCACTTGTCATCGGAAAACTCAAGAACAAAATCGAAGTGGCGCTCATAAAAAAGGCTGCAGAAGAGCCTAATGGCATATTCGACTACAGAATGGCCTATGAATTGGCTAAGAAATCGATAACCGAGAAGCGCGAGGACAAGAAAACCCCTAAGGCCGAGCCCAAGAAAAGTTGGCTACCTTAAGGCATAGCCTGCCTAATTCGCAGGGCGGCCGCATCCAATTCCTTTCTGTCCGGTCTAAAACCATAGTCGGGACCGAACCTGATTCCGAAACCATCCCCTCTGAACCTTGGAATAACGTGCAAGTGGACATGCGGCACCTCCTGACCCGCAGCCTCACCGTCTGCCAGGTGCAAATTTACTCCCTCAACCTTCAATTCTGACCGCCTGAGACCTTGGGCAACTCGCATCGCAACCCTGAACACCTGAGCTCCCGTTTCTTCATCAAGCTCCGCCAAGCGTGACGCATTACCCCTCGGAATCACAAGCACATGACCCGAGTTAACAGGTTGAACGTCCATGAACGCCAAAATTCTCTCATCGGAATAAACTACACTTGTCGCAGTGACGTTGTCAACTATACGGCAGAAGATGCAGTCTTCCAATCCCAGCACCAAGGGAGACAGATTCCCCGCTGATTTATATGCTTCGCTTGTAGCATTCGCGCTTCAACCCGACTCTGAAAAACAAGGCCTGCCTGAAAGCGAAAGGAGTTTAAAGTTCAGCCAGCAAAGACTTATTGTCCGCTCATGATTCGCCTGTGCTTTAACAAGGGTACAATTCTGTTGCGCGGGGAGGTTGGAACCCCGTACGGCAAGTGGGACCCCAGGGTTGAGTGTTACAGAATAAAAGCCATGCATTACTGGGACGCGTTGGCCTACCTGAAGGAAAGCAAACTAGCCTTTCAAGATGATGTTCCAAATCTGCCCCCAATTCAGCAATTGAATTCAACCGTAGAACTGCGACCCTACCAGAAAGAAGCCCTTGACAGGTGGCGCCACGCCAACATGCGGGGAATCCTAATCCTTCCCACGGCCGCGGGCAAAACCTACGTGGCGTTGAAGGCCATAGGCCTCTTGAGAACGCAGACCTTCATCGTTGTCCCAACCCTAGACCTCATAGACCAATGGCGAAAACGGGTCGCGGAGCATCTGAACACGGAGGCTGGAGCCGTCGGCGGAGGCGAAAACACCGTCAGAATGATAACCGTCTCGACCTACGACTCGGCGTACCTCCAAGCAGAAACACTCGGCAACAAGTTCATGCTGATAGTCTTCGATGAGGTTCACCATCTGGCGTCGCCGAGTTATATGCAAATCGCCGAAATGTACATCGCACCGTACCGCATGGGCTTGACGGCCACGTACGAGAGAAGCGACGAAAGACACTCACTCTTGCCACGGCTCGTCGGAGACCCGGTATACACTGTGGGCGTTGAAGAGTTGGCCGGAGAACACCTTTCACCGTACACGTACGAGAAAATGTTCGTTGAACTGACCCCTGATGAACAGCGAGCCTACGACGATGAGATGGCAACATTCAGACTCTACCTGAGAGAAAAGGGAATAGTCCTCAGAAGTGCCGAGGACTTCCAAAAGTTCATCATGGTCACCGGTAGAGACCACCGCGCGCGAGAAGCCCTTCTGGCCAGAAACCGCGCGTTGAAAATCGCACTCAACTCAGACGCGAAACTGGGTCTCCTGGGACGACAACTTGAAGCCAACAGAAACGAGAAAACGCTGATATTCACACTGCACAACGACCTTGTTTACACGATCAGCCGCAGGTTTCTGATACCAGCCATCACGTACCAAACGCCGAGGGAGGAGAGAAGAGAAATCCTGGAAAACTTTCGAAAAGGCGAGTACAAAGCCGTAGTCACGTCTCAAGTTCTCGACGAGGGCGTGGATGTCCCGGACGCTTCGGCAGGCTACATACTGAGCGGAACGGGAAGCACAAGGGAATACATCCAGAGACTGGGAAGAATTCTTAGAAAAGTGGAAGGAAAAAGAGCTAAGCTCGTGGAATTCGTCTCAAAAGAGACCGTGGAAGTGGGAATAAGCCGCAGACGACGGCACAAGAAGGCAACGGAGGACTGAACCGTGCTTCCAAGCGAACTCCTCGCCGTGTGGAAAAGGAAAGGCGACATATGGCCAAGGTACGCAAGAGCGACCGAAGACAGTCTGGAAGTCGCAAACAGCCTGATCAACGCTTACAAAGATCACGTAGGCGAAAAGAAGAGCGTTCTGAAAGCGTTTGCCAGCGAACTTGAGGACAAAGGATACGAATACCGTTTTGTCAGAGGCCTCGCCTATCTCCTGGACAGAAAGGGCACGTTCAAATGCAACGAAGGAATCAACCCTGTGGAGTTGAGGCGTAGAATTTTTCAAGCAACAGAAGAGCTTGGGCTGGCAACGACCCCGGAGCGAAGGAGGAGAATAGTCGAAACCGTAGCCTCAGAACTGAAGGTAAGGTCTGAGACTGTTGACGAATTCCTCTACGCCGATCTCGACAGTGAACTGGTCCTTGAAGAATTCGAGCCGCTCGCGCCGGACGAACTGCTGAAAGAGTACAACCTCAGCCTGACGCAGACACTTCTCTTCGACTCCACAGAGCTGAACTTCACGGCCTCGGGTAACTGGCAGCGAATATTCTATGCCGTAAAAAGGCTTGGGTTAATCTACGAAGTTTACAAGGACGGCAGGTTCTGGGTGAAAATAGACGGACCTGCCAGCCTGTTCAAACTCACCAGAAGATACGGAACGGCGACAGCCAAGCTTCTTCCCACAATCATCGCAAACCCGGAGTGGACCGTTGAAGCAAAGATATTGTGGAGATACACGAACGAGATATGCAGATTCAAACTTGAAGGTTGGAAACACCGTGCAATGCTAAAGAGCCCTCAACAGCCAAAAGTCTCCTACGACAGCGCGGTTGAACAGGACTTCGCCGAACAGTTTCAAGGCCTAAAAACAGGATGGCAGCTGAAAAGAGAACCCGAACCAGTTCCTGCGGGCAAACAGGTCATAATACCAGACTTCTCCCTGGAGAAGGAAAGCGTCAAAGTGTACATGGAAATAGTCGGTTTCTGGACACTCGAATACCTGCTACGCAAAATGGAGAAACTCAAAAAGGTCGAGGCAAACATGCTCGTAGCCGTCAACGAAAACCTGGCCTGCGAAAAACTCGCCAACCTAGAGAAAAACGCGCAACTCAACATAATATATTATCACGACAAAATTCCGTTAGCCCCGGTTCTCCGCTATCTGGAAGGAGCGTTTCAAACCGTTCAAACAAGACAAACGGGACTGTTGAAAAGCCTCTCGGTAATATTCACTGAACCCTTTGTCAACTACGAGGAGTTTGCGGCCAGAATCGGCGTGTCCACCGAGGCAGTGAAGGAAGCATTGACCGAGAAGCCGCCTGAAGGCTACACGGCCATGTCCGACGGCTTGGTGAGAAGGGACAAGCTCGAACAAATCAGAAGGAAAATCGAAGAACAACTGGGCCCGACAGGCCGACTGCCCTTGCCCGATGCGATAAGAATCATTGAATCAGAAGGAGTGGCGGACGCAACCAAGTCGCTCGAAGCCCTCGGATACAAAATAAACTGGCATGGAATCAATGCTGAAGAAGCTGAAGTTGCCAAGCTCTAGCAACCATTATCATCAGCATGAACGATTTTATAAGTCAAACGTCACCATACTGAAATTCAACAGTCCTGCTCTAAGGAAGTGAGCAAATGGATGGAGCAAAGGCCGAATCCAAACGCGTTTCCTCAAAGAAAAAAGAGCGATTGTGGTTTGACGAGCTGAGCATGAAGGAAGCAGAAACTAGGGCCAAAGGGGGAAGCGTTGTCATATTTCATATTGGAAGCGTCGAAGAACACGGAGATCATCTGCCGCTCTGCACGGACAGCCTGCAACCCGAGTTCGTGGCGTTAGAAGTGGCCAAGAAAACAGGTTGCCTCGTTGCGCCTCCGCTACGGTACGGTGTCTGCAACTCTGCCCGTGGTTTTCCAGGCACCGTTTCAATATCTCAGAACCAAGTCTGACAGCGCGCGCGTATGACAGACCAGCTCCGCCGTTGTTGTTTGTGCCAGTGTTGGGATTTTACTAAAGCCGCTAATCCGTTCAATTTTTGACCCTGAGCACAAGCGGTTAGGTCTGGAAGACACAAAAAAAGGGAGGTTTGTTTTCACCAGTTCAGTGTTGGAATCCAGCGTTGATTTCCGAAGGTGGGTCTGGCGTGTTGTAGCTGTAGTTGCCCCAGTACCAGCCGTAGTGTTTGGCCAGTGTTGCCAGGTCGGGCAGGCCGATGACACCTGATGGCGCAGCTAAGTCGGCTCCTGGCTGCCATGAGTGAGGACCCGCTGAGATTGGTACTGTTGAGGGAGGTGTTCCGACTGTTCCATACGCTTTCGCAAGCATGCTAAGGTCGGACAGGCCTACCCTGTAGTATCCACCCGATGGCTGTGCATCAGCATCGGCATGGAGCCACGTGTACCTGAAGCTTATTTCGCCAGGCACAGGTTTCATCCAGAAGCCTGACGAAGCGTCGAGGGTTACGCCTCCGCCAGGGCTCTGCATTGATACAGAGTTTGTGCTGCCCGGTCGGTACTTCCAAGGGCCTGTGCCGACCCATACGTAGTCCATTCCGTGGGCCGGGTCTTGGAGTTGCGACAGCGTGAAGGGTGCGTCGGCTAGGATGTTGCCGGATACCGCGGCTTGTCCTGGCCATAATCCGTGGAGGCCATCTGTTGCTGAGCCTTGTTCAGCCAGGGTCAAGTTGTTGGGTACTA
>JBEKXL010000016.1:0-50359 GCA_049512075.1 Bathyarchaeia archaeon
AACCCGTTGATTTGCCATCTTAGCGCGCGGCCAAGATTTGCCCAGAAAACAAGCCCATATCCAACTCGAAAAGACAAAAGAAGAATAAAAACCATTTTTAACCATTTTAGGGACAAGCCAGCGCGCTAAACGTACAGCTTAGACGAACCTGAAAAATACGTCTCGTCGGAGTACACGAGGACTGGAAGCCCGAAGCCTGTTCCTTCTCCAACGGCTTCTGTTCCGTTGACGACCAGAATGAGGGCCTTCTGCAGGTCAGCTATCTTCAGGTTGCGCGGCTCCGTGCTTGCGTAGAGGCGGAGGGACACAGGGTCTGACAGGGAAAAGGTGTGCGTATCGACATGCTGAAGGTTATGGTAAGACTTTCGAGTGGCAGATAGGTTCGCAGACATTCAGAAATCACTTGTTCATTCATGGAACGGTTACACGTTCTTTTGAGCCTTGCCTTTCTTAAACTTTTAATACTCAAGGCATATTGAGGCTAATTGTAATGAAGCAGCAGGAAGAATCATGGTATGCAGGAGAGAGTGAAGGTAGGCGACAAGTTCAGGGACTTCAGTTTGGAGGACCAGAACGAAGAGGTGTTTACTCTTTCGAAGTTTAAGGGAAAGAGGGTTTTGCTTTCGTTCCATCCTTTGGCGTGGACTTCCGTGTGTTCTGAACAGATGAAGTCTCTGGAAAAGAATAAGGAGGCTTTTGATTCTCTCAACACGATAGCCGTTGGCGTTAGCGTTGACACTGTGCCATCGAAAAAGGCCTGGGCAAAAAGCTTGAACATCGAGAACACGAGGCTGCTGTCGGATTTCTGGCCGCACGGCAAAGTCGCGGAGACCTACGGCATTTTCAGGAGCAAGTACGGGACCTCAGAACGTGCCAACATCATCATTGACGAAAATCAGAAAGTCGCATTCGTCAAAGTCTATCCAGTCGAGCAGCTTCCGGACATAAAAGAAGTCACAGAGGCTCTCAGGAAACTGGGTTAGACGTTCACTTCTTGAAGTACTTCTTCAGGGGGTCCCAGTAGAAGTCTGTCCATCCCTGTGCAACGTCTGCGGCTTGTTCAGCGGGAACGCCAGAATGGACCATGGAGAGTTCCGTGCCGCCCTCTGCCTTTTTGAAATTGAGCTCCAGCCTTGACGGAGGTTGACCTTCGGGCCACTCTGTGGTCATCCACTCTTGCACTATTCTTTTTCCCCGTTCCAGTTCCAGGTTTTTCCCGGAGATGTACCCATCCCACGCTGTGAACTGTCCTCCGACCTTTGGGTCGCAGGTGGCTTTGCTGCCGGTGAACTTTGAATGTTTTTTCGCGTCGACGAAAGCTTCATACACCTCGGTTGGCGTGGCGGGTATGAGCACTTTCTGCCTTATCGTCTCAGTTTTCACCATGAAGAACCTCCTTGCATCAGATCAGAAACCTCTGGCTAACATGAGGGAAGGGGTATGTAAGCGTTAGGATTCAAGGCCTTTGCTTTTGAGTGCCTAATTCGCGACTTCTTGTGTGCTCAGTTGGGGATTTGTGGGAAGGGTGTGGGGAAGGGTCGGAGCGGTCGGGGTGGTGGGAGCGGTTCTGGTTCTATGTCAAGGTTTGCTGGGAATCTCTCAATCATCTTCTTCACTCTCGGCTACGGTTGGGGTTATGGTGAGTTGCATCAGTTTTTCTTCGCGGAGTATTAATAGCGTTGTCTTTTTTCCGATGACGTCTTCGGTTAGGAGTCTTGGGAGGTCGTAGAAGGTTGTTACGGGTTTTTCGTTGAACTTCACTATGACGTCGCCCATTGTTAGACCGGCCTTTTTGGCGGGGGCGCCCTGTTCAACTTGGAACACCATTACGCCTGAGTCTTGATCTATGCGTGCCTGGCTTGCGATTTCTTGCGGGATCGAAACGGTGTTGGACACTATGCCCAAGTATGCCCTTCTGAGCTTCCCTCCGGACATGAGTCTGTCAGCGATGTTTTTCACCTTGTTCGCGGGGATGGCTATACCTCGAGACCAAACGTACGCCGTGTTTAGACCTATCACCTTGCCGGAAACGTCTATGAGCGGTCCGCCTGAGAAGCCTGGGTTGAGTCTAGCGTCGGTTGCTATCACGTTTTCCATGGCGGTTCCTCTCCAGCCTCTGAGCGTAGCGCCGACGCTGGTGATTATGCCCGTTGTTGCGGTCGGTTGCCTGTTGAAGGGATTGGCAAGGGCAAGAACGAACTGGCCTGTGCTAAGCTTGTCCGAATCTCCGAATTCCACGGGTTTGAAGCGTCCCTCTTCAGCCTTCAGCAGTGCCACGTCAGAGTATGGGTCAAAGCCAACGAGTTTGGCTTCAAGGCTTTTTTCGCCGAGGCCTATCCTGACCTCAGCGCTTCTACCAAGAACATGGTTGCACGTTACTATGTAGCCGTCTGCCGTCAAGACGACGCCTGTGCCTCTTGTCATCCTCGAGTTCACGTTGACCACGGAGGGTGCGAGTTTCTGAACGAGTTCGCTGGTAGCGTCCGAAAGCGATTTCAAAATCTGTAATGAACTGATTTGATTACTCATACTTTTTCACCTCAAAAAAGGAAATAGCAGCGCTATATTTGTTGACTAAGGAAGAAAGAAAGTCAGTCACGATCTATGCGGGCATCAAGTGCAGGTCGTAGCCGCCGAAGTAGGCCACGCGTCTGATCAGCTGGGAGCCGGAGCACAACTTGCCTATGTAAACCATCAGCTGGTAAGAGGCTTTCAGAGCCATGTTCAAATCCTTGTCTCGGAGAAACTTGGCCTCTATCGTCAAGGCGGGCTCTAGAATGTTCGCGTTCACCTGGATGCCGCCGTCTTCCGTAATCCACTTCAGCGTGATTCCCTCTTCGCCTTCCGTGCAACCCAACCAGCGCAGTAGCCCGAACCATTTGCCTTTGAGGTTCAGGATAAGCTGTTCCACTGATATGTTGGTGGGAACAAGCGTCTGTAGCAGAGGCATCCGAGACTCATCGCGGATGGTAGAATGCAGGGTCTGGAACTGGTTGATTTTGGATGTGACCTTGTAGCCTCCAGGCCCCTTCTCCACGATGCCTTCTTGTTCCAGCCTGCTGAGAATCCTAGAAAGGGTCTCAGGATGCAGGCCCAGTCTCCTCTTCAGCCCGTCGAAGGTGAACCTGGTCAAGGCTTCTTGGCTTATCAGGTTCAGAACGTCAGTGTCCCGCTCACTGAACGAAGACTCGGGAATGTGCCATTCATCATCCAAGGTTGTTCCAGTCACCTACCATCTGCTCATTGCTGCCCTGCTCTTGAACCTTACTCTCTTCTCGGCTGAGAAACCAACGTGACTGCTGGCTTTTCAGAGGCGCACGCGGGATTCAGCGTTCGTCGTCCCCTTTGAACATGATTTCGATGATGTGACTCGTTTCGAGCCCCTGCTTCAGAGTGCCTCTTAAGTGATTTTTTGTGGCTCGATTTCGTGCTGGCTGATTTGCGGCGTTGCTCAGGGTTTGTAGAAGGAGGAGTGTAGTTCGGGCGGTTTTCTGGCACGTTTGGGGTTTTTCAGGAACGTGCCTTCTTCAAGTTCGTCGAAAGCGGTTTTCAGTTCTTCTTGGGTGTTCATGACGATTGGTCCAAGCCAAGTTACCGGTTCACCAATCGGTTTTCCGGATATCAGGAGGCACCGAAGACTTCTATCCTCAGTGCGAATCTTGACCTTCTCTCCTTCCTTGAAAATGACCACGTGCTCGACGTCGATTGAGTCTGATTTCGAGGGGTCAAAGTAGCCACGGCCGCTAACCACGTATGCAAAGACTTTGTGTCCTTTCTTCGTCGAGTGTTCGAGCACTGTCTTTGGCTCCATCACGATGTCCAAGTATTCACAGTCCACGACAAGGTCTCTCACTGGGCCCTTGTTTCCTTCCACGTCGCCGCATATCACCTTAATTCTAACACCTGGTTCCACCTCAACCTCCGGGATTTCCGCTCCTGTTATCCCTCTGTATCGGGGGTCGTCCATCTTGTGTGAGGAGGGCAGGTTCACCCACAGCTGGAAACCCCACATCAGACCGTTGGAACCTTTCGGCATTTCCTGATGGATGATGCCGTTGCCTGCGGTCATCCATTGAACATCTCCCGAACGGATGACGCCCTCGTTTCCCATGCTGTCTCCGTGTTTAACCATCCCTTCAAGCACATAGGTTACTGTCGCGATACCTCGATGAGGATGCCAGGGGAACCCCGCGATGTAGTCAAGGGGGTTGTCGGAATGAAAATCGTCAAGAAGCAAAAACGGGTCCAGCAGAGGAACTTCCTGAGGACCAAACGCGCGTTTGAGCTTGACGCCTGCACCTTCGAGAGTCGGCTTCCCTTTCAAGACTCTGTCTATTCTTCTAAAATCAGACATTTTCACCAACCAGATGATACAGCCCTGCAGGCTATTAAGCGCCACGATCTGATGTTTCACAGACAGAAAATTTCAATCCATTTTTGCCGGTTGCAGATATTTGAGTCAAGGAACAGATATTGCGCGCGTTTCGAGTCTTTATGGTGAATTAAGCTGCGATTTTTCGAGACTCGGCTTCACGGCCGGTTGATTCAGGACACGCTAAGAATCCTAACCATGCGTGCTCAAAGCCTATCCTCGGAATCTAATGTATTATGCAAATATTCGTAGCGCGGCGTTCATAGCGGAGACTGTATTGGAGGACAGCGACGGGAGGAGGTCTCCCAATTCAAAAATGGATGTGAAATACAGGCCTACAAGCATGCATATGATTCCGATAATTACGATGTAGAGTCCGCGGTTTCCTTGCTCTTTTCTCCATGTGTATGCTCCGAGGATTATTGCTATCGGACCGAATATCTCAGGTACGATGATTAGGCTGAGAACAGCGCTGACGATTCCCAGGGTAGCACGAATTCCCACATTGCCTCCCGCGGGCGGGAACGATGGACCCGATTGAGGCGGGCTTGATTGACTGCCGAAATTGGTTCCCTCAGCGATTGATGTGACCCATCCTGAAGAGCGAGACATGAGTTCACCACATATCTGCCGTAGATACTTCGTTGCTATTTAACTTTAGCGCGCTTCAGTGCAAAAACCTGTTTGATAACAAGAATTATCTGCACACAGAGATACATATTGGAATCGGAGGCAGGTTTGGCTGGAAAAGTTGACCAAGGTCGAGTTCACAAACCTGGACAAGATACTATATCCTGAGGGAAGGGTCACTAAGGCGCAGGTAATTCAACACTACATCAGAATGGCTCCCAGAATGCTGGGCATGTTAAAGAACAGGCCGATAGTTTTGACGAGATTTCCAAACGGCATTGACAAACAGGGCTTTTACGAGAAGGATATGCCTCTGGGCACTCCCCATTGGGTGAAGACTTTCAGGAAATACTCTGAAACCGCCGAACGGGAAATAAACTATGTTGTGTGCAACGACTTGGACACGCTGGTCTGGCTTGCCAACCTCGCAGCTTTAGAGCTTCACATGACACTTTCCAAGATGGACGAATTTGAGAAGCCAGACCTCCTCGTTTTCGACGTTGACCCTGAGCCGCCAGCAAGTATGGACGACGTAGTCGATGTGGCGTTAATGCTGAAGACGAAGCTTGACGGCTTAAGCCTTAAATCTTACGTGAAGACTTCCGGAAAAAAAGGCTTGCATATTCTTGTTCCCATAGTTCGCGAGTACACGTTCAATCAGACGAGAGAACACGTGCACCAAATCGGAAGGTATTTGGCCAGAGAATCTCCCGTCGTCGTCTCAGAGTTTTCCAAGCCAAAAAAACCCGGTACCGTTTACATTGATTATCTGCAGAATTCTCATGGAAGAACCATGGTGTGCCCCTACAGTCTAAGGGCCACGCCACGAGCAACGGTTTCTATGCCGTTGGACTGGAGAGACGTCAAGAAAG
The DNA here is from genome assembly GCA_049512075.1 of Bathyarchaeia archaeon. GTDB lineage: Archaea > Thermoproteota > Bathyarchaeia > Bathyarchaeales > Bathycorpusculaceae > JBEKCD01. The sequence goes on from JBEKXL010000016.1 coordinate 5,875, forward strand.
GGTTAAAGCCAGAGGAATTCACTTTGTCAGCGGTTGCCAAGTCTGAGAGCAACCCATGGAAGGGAATGCTTGAAGACAAACAGAAACTCTGAGAAGAGTGTGGATTGATGGAAGAAGAACCAATGGAAGAAGCAAATGCACGAATTCCTAAGAGACCGTTTTGGAGTGGGGCTGTGACAATAGGGCTGGTCAACGTGCCGGTTAAGCTTTACACGATGACGTTTGACAAGGCTTTTTCTTTCAGGTTTCTTCACAAACAGGATGGGCAGCCCCTGAAGTATCAGAAGGTGTGCGTTAAAGACAACGCAGTCGTTCCTTGGGAAGACACTGTGAGAGGTTATGAAGTGAGCAAGAACCGCTTCATAGTTTTCCAGAAGGAGGAGCTTGACGCCGCGAGACCGCAGTCGAGTCAGAAAATCCGCATCGACAAGTTTGTGGACTACCTCTCTATCGATCCGATATACTTTGAAAGATCATATGTCCTCACGCCTGACAAGAGCAATGAAGCCTACAGCTTACTCTTGACGTCCCTACAGAAAACGCACAAGGCCGGAGCGGGAAGAATCACTCTGAGAACGAAGGAGTATCCTGTCTTGTTGCACGCTTACAAGGGAGCCTTGGTGCTGACCACGCTTCGATACGCCTACGAGATTTCAGATCCGAACAACTTCGAAGAACTGAAACGACTCATGGAACCGGAGAAGAAAGAGTTAGACCTCGCCGTGAAGATAATAAACGATCTTTCAGGCGAGTTTGACATAACGGAATACGAGGACACCTACGAGGAGAGGATCCGGAAACTGATTGCAAAGAAGCTCAAGGGTGAAACAATCGTCGCTGAAAAACCCGTGAAAGAGGAAGCCAAGGAGCTCATGGCAGCCCTGCAAGAGACGCTCAATCAGCTGAAGAAACAATGAGACAGCAATACAGGCCAATGCTTGCACAGCACGCTGAAAAGCCTTTCAATTCAGAAGATTGGATATTCGAGGTCAAATGGGATGGCATAAGGGCCATAAGTTACGTTGACGGCGGACTTAGCATTAGAAGCAGAAACAACAAAGAACTGAGATATAATTTTCCCGAACTTGAAGAGTTGAAGAAACTGACAGAAAACGCGGTGATTGACGGTGAAATAATCGTCATGAAAGGTGGCAAGGCCGACTTTCAGGCGCTCGCGGAAAGAAGCAAAACCACTTCGATTGAAAACGTTAAGTATCTGTCGCAAGCGTCACCCGCAAACTACATAGTGTTCGACATGCTAGAGAAGGACGGGGACCCTCTTGTTGAGCTTCCACTGATGGAGAGAAAGAGACTTTTGAAAGAGTACGTGCGCGAGGGAAGCTTTGTTGTGCTGTCCGCATTTGTGGAAACAGAGGGGGAAGCGTACTACAAGGTTGCCTTGGCGAAGGGCATGGAGGGCATGATGGCCAAGAAAAGAGACAGCCAATATGAGCCCGGAGCCAGAAGCGCAAACTGGTTAAAGATTAAACCCATCCTCACGTGCGACTGCGTAGTCTTTGGCTACACGGTCGGCGAGGGCGCGAGAAAGCCGACCTTTGGAGCGCTGATTCTGGGACTGTTTGGCGAAACGGGACCTGTCTACGTGGGTAAAGTGGGAACCGGCTTCAACCGAGAAGACTTGGAGTCAATGTTGAAAATGTTTGTGCCCCTGCAAGTCAAGGATAAGACTCTTGAAGGGGTTGTTTCCCTGGAAGAGATAGTTTGGTTAAAGCCTGAAGCCGTTTGCGAGGTGGCTTATCAAAACGTTACCAAGGATGGCAGACTGCGCATGCCCCGATTTCTTGGACTTAGAAAAGATAAGCTTCCTTCTGAGTGCACGTTGGATCAGATAACCCAAGGCAGGCTCGAACCGTACGTTTCGAGGAGAGATTTCGGCGTCACGCCTGAACCATCGGGGACTGTAAGTTCTGAGAAGGAAGGGCGGGCATTTGTCGTTCAGGAGCATCATGCGAGAAGACTTCATTACGACTTGCGGTTGGAGAAGGACGGCGTGCTGAAAAGCTGGGCCGTTCCAAAGGGGATACCGGAGCAGTCGGGCGAGAAAAGGCTCGCCGTGGAAACGGAGGATCATCCGCTGAAATACCGGAGTTTCGAGGGAACCATACCGGAAGGACAGTATGGCGCGGGCACGGTGAAGATATTTGACAGCGGGACATACGAAACGAAGGTTTGGAGTGAAAACATGGTGGAGGTCACTCTCCACGGCCAGAGACTACGTGGCAGGTATGTGCTGGCACGCTTCAAGAAGGCAGGGGAGAAACAGTGGCTACTCCTGAAGGCAAAAGAGGCAGAATAGAAAAACCGCACATTGGCACGATGGGCTGGAGCTACGGGTTCTGGGTCAGCCACTTCTATCCAGAAAGGCTGAAGCCCACAGCGTTTCTGGCCGAGTATGCGAAGCATTTTGACACGGTACAATTGGACAACACGTTCTACAGGATTCCGTCGACAAGCACAACGAAGACTTGGAGAGAACAGACTCCTGAGGGGTTCTTGTTCTCCGCCAAATTTCCCAGAGTCATAACCCACATCAAAATGCTGCGAAACTGCGAAAGAGAGGTGGCCACCTTCATTTCAAGAATGTCCCAGTTGCAGAACAAACTCGGACCGCTTCTGCTCCAGTTTCCCAGCTCATTCGGAGCCAAGCATTTTCCAGATTTACGGGAGTTTTTGTCAACCTTGCCCAAGGGCTATCGTTACGCCGTTGAAGTGAGAAACAAAGACTGGGCAGGAGAAAAATTGAACCCTCTTCTCAGAGAAAACGGCGTGGCCAAGGTTTTCGTTGGTCAGCCTGTTTTCGAGGCGACAGCTGGTTTTGTCTACATAAGATGGGAAGGAGATAGGAGCAAAGTGCATGGAACTTTGGGCAAGGTGGAAGTTGACAGAACAGAGGATATTGGAAAGATGGCGGCCGGGGTGAAGAATTTCCTGGATCAACACCTGGAGGTTTTTGGGTATTTTAGTAAGTACTATTCAGGCTACCCTCCAAGCGATGCAGAGCAGCTTCTTAACTTATTGCAATGAAACACCGCACTGCTTCCTGAAACAGCGTATCTATTGACATCAACAAATTTGAACAGGCGCTTTGGATTAACGTAGCCTGCAAAGACGCGGGCCGTGCTCACTTCTTGACTAATACGATCTTGACCAGCAGAGGTTCAAGTTGCCCAACCTTGGCATCGGCGAACCTGTTCTTGTGGTCTCTGAGTATTGCCGTGGCGTGCTCGGCTGTCATCGTGTGCTTATTTAGCATTCTCATGACTGAGCGTGCGATTTTTCTTGTAACGATGTTGTACCTGCCGTTCATCCACGCTTCGCTTTGCGGTGTTAGGTCACTGTTCACTTCGTATATCCAAACCTCTCCTCCGCTTTTCAAGGCCCTGTACAGCTCTTCAAACGCCGTGGGTGGGTTTGACAAATGATGAAAGCTCAGCGTTGCCACCGCAAGATCTACGGATTCGTTTGGCATGCCGATTTCTGCAGCGTCACCTACGAGGCCGTGCACGTTCTCCACGTGTGCTCTCTTTGCATTTGCGCGAGCTATCTTTATCATATCCCGTGAAACATCGAGTCCAACAACTTCCAATGACGGATTCTTAATAGCGATACAAGTGGGGAGACATCCTGGGCCCGTTCCAACATCCAGGACTGTGCCGGATGCAACTCTGTCTAGAATTTCATTCGCAACTATGGCGTTGATGTCCCTGAACAAAGAGATACGTCTGGTAGCGAATGCGTATAGACTCGCTCCAAATCCCGTAAACAAGATGGGCATGAACTGTCACGGTCAACCTTTCCTTTCGTTTCATAAATGTCTGCTTGTATACCCTTGCAGTTCAAAACGTGGACCTGGAGCAAGCTCGGGCCCATGTGATTACAGTTTAATGATAACGTAACAAAACTGTTACATTTCAGTTTCTAGCGCGTGACCTCTTGGAAATGTCCGGATAGCAATCGTCCTGTGGCGGCGTCCATGTTGATGGTGCGTTTGGTCTTTTTTGTTTTGTGCCGTACTTTTATGCTCCACACGGGAAGTAAAATCATTTCTGCTGACACTGGGCGGACGCCTATTTTCAATTCTAGCGTTTGGTATGCTCTGTCTGTGCCAAGTCTTATCTGTGGGAATTTTCCGATTTCGCTGGGCAGTTTGGGCACGAACGTGATGCGTTCGTCTTCGTCCAAGTTTCTGAGTTTCTCGGTGGTGCTTGTCATGAGTTTGTGGAAGACTATTTCTTTCTTCTCTAGGGATATTATTGCCCCAGTTTGTGCGCTCACGTAGTATGTGCGTGTTTCTTCTTTTTTGAGGAGGAGCATTTTGGTTGCCTCACGTGTGGCGGTGACTCTCCAGAGGGGGATGTACCAGAACTCTGCATCGTAGATTTCTTCATCTTTGCGTAGCAGGCCACCTTCAAGCATGGATTTGGCTCTCTTGGAAGCTTCGACTTGGGTAATACGTGCGGGGATTGTCAGCACCTCTCCGTTGATGTCTTTGGAAGGATCGAGGTTGAATTCGGACAGCCAGTACAAGTATTCACTCCGGCTTCTGGATCGACCCTTTTTTGCGGCGCCAGCGTTGACGAGCTTGCGGAGGATTTTTTCAGTGTCCGTTGAGCTGATCTTCAAGCTCTTCGCCACAGAGTCCGCGGGCACGGCCTTTCTTTCTGAATGAAGGAATCGCCGGGTTTTCTCCTCCAGATTCGCGGAGGGAGTAATGTGGGCGGCTGCGGTCCACTTCTTTGCGATTCTCTTTTCCAAGTGTTTCTCGAAGAAGGCTCTTGATTCGGTGGGCACGTATTGGGAGAGATCCTTTTCATCCAGTGTCAGGTGTTTGGTGGCCAGCCAGCGAACATTGAAGTCGACAACGTCATCGTAAAAGTCGGGGGACAGCAGGAGAAATTCGCCTGTTCGCAGGCTTGGCAGCTTCTGCAGAACGATGTCTGCGTGTGAGGGGTCTATTGATTGGATGATTTTTCGGACTCTGCCAATGTCTTGGGTTGTCATCATGCGACCGAGACACCACGTGTTGACCTGTGCCAGAGCTTTGTAGTCTATGTCTGTGATGTTCTGTGTGGCCGCCACGAGTCCAACACCGTATTTTCTTGCCTGTTTGAAGAGAAGGGCGTACGCGTTTTTTGGAGGAGGGTTCCTGGGGTAGGGTGGAATGTAGGGCGAGATTTCGTCAACGTAGAACAACATTCTCAAATCGTTTGAGGGGTTTTTCAGCATCCAACAATAGAGCTCTTTGAAGAGGGTGGCTAGGAAGAATTGCTTGTCGTTTTCAGAGCTTAAGGTGTTCAAATAGATTATGTTCACGGGTACTTTTCCGTCGCTGGTGTCCACGAACAGGCTAATGTCTATCTGAACTCCCAACTGAAACATCAGTGAAGAAGTTCCAACTGTCAGAAAGCGTAGCTTCCGGGCAATCTCTTCAGGCTCTTTCTTGGCTACCAGACTGTTGAGAGTGGCGGCGATTTTGGCTGGGGGGTTCAGGACTATGTGAGCCAAGTGGCTCATGTCGCTGATTCTCTGCCCTTGTTGCCACAGGTGTTCGAGTATGGTGAACATGTAGGCCCTGGCACTTTTTCCAGCGTCTGCGTTTACATCGTAGCCGAGAAAGCTTGCAAGGGACGTGGCCGTGAGGTCGATAGTTTGGATGGCCTCTTCATGCGGAATGTCTTGGGAAGGAGATTTGAACGGGTTGACACTTATGGGGATGGCTTTGTTGCTGGCAGGAGTGAAGATGGCTATCCTTGCCTTTGAGAAGAATTCCTCTTGAACCTCCAAGGACGTTCCGTGTTCTGTGAGTTCTTCAGGATTACCCTTTATGGCGAGGGAGGAAATGTCTCCTTGAGGGTCGATAATGATGACCGGGATGTTGTTTCGCACAGCCTCTTCGATGATGCATTTGCACAACACGGTTTTGCCGGAACCGCTGCCTCCGAGGGCCATGAAGTGACGTTTGAATGCGTTAATTGGCAGCTCTACCGGAGACCCATCTGCCCTGGTCCTGCCCAAGAACAAGGAACCGTGAGTCTCCATTCTCGTGTTATTTGAACTTGTTTCACCGTTCATTCCTGGCACATCTCCAAAATAGCAGTACGAGAGCAGATCGGCATGTTGTAGTTGGTTTCTGTCTTATTAACAATTACCAGCACGCGCAAAGGAGGCGCACAGGAAAACGGTCACTGCGCGCTACTTCGCAAATAGAAAACCCAGTGCGAGGCCGATAAGGAAAGCCACGGAAGAATAGGGCAGGACGTTGAGCCAGCCGTGCCCAAGGTCGTATAGCTTGGGCAGAAGGTTCATTGCCGCGGCGAAAAGGCCGCTGAAGGTCAGGCTCAAGATGCCGGTGGCGACTAGGACTATGACAAGTGCGACGACGAGTATCATAAGCTTCAAAGCTTTCTTTATGACAGCACCCACCAGCAAGCCTATGATGAACGGTAGGACAACCGGGACTATCCAAGCGACCTCAGGAGGGATTGACATTGTTTTCCCAGAATGTTGTCTCTTTCTATCTAGAAACAACTTCCGAAGCTTGTATAAAAGTATTTGTGGCAACCAGCCTGGCGTACTCGAGCCATTCACCCTTACGAAGAATTAGGCATGAAGGCAACCTATTTCTTTGAATACTATAGGATAATATAGAATACAGTAGAATACCGTAGAAAAGCTTAAGATAATGGCATCGATGCCGAAGGTTGGATATCACTGGAAGTGACAAGTTTGAGCAATGATAGCGCTATTCAAGTGGAAGGGCTTACTAAGCGTTACGGCGATTTGGTTGCTGTTAACGGCATTTCTTTTTCTGTCAATCAGGGTGAGATCTTTGCGTTTCTGGGGCCCAACGGAGCTGGCAAAACGACGACGGTGGAGATGTTGGAGTGCCTGCGAAAGCCCACGAGCGGGAAAGCCTTTGTTCTCGGGCTTGACATCGCGAAGGACCAGATGGCGATAAAGAGGAAGGCAGGTGTTTTGCCGCAGGACTTTTACACTTATGAGAGGCTTACGGTCAGGGAGACGATTCAGTATTATGCTGGCATGTTTAACAGTCGTCCGGATGTCGAGGGTTTGATAAAACTCGTGGATCTGGAGGATAAGAAGAATGTGCTCTTTAAGCACTTGTCAGGCGGTTTGAAGCAACGCTTAGGCATAGCTGTCGCTTTGGTTAACGATCCTGATGTGATTTTTCTGGACGAGCCGTCAGCGGGGTTGGATCCGAAGGCGCGTCACGGTGTGTGGCACCTTATCGAGGGGCTTCAAAAGCAGGGAAAAACCGTTTTCTTAACGACGCACTACATGGAAGAGGCTGAAATTCTTGCCAGTAGGGTGGGCATCATTCACAGCGGCAACATCGTTGCACTTGATACGCCTCAGAGGCTTATTTCCGAACACGGCAAGAGGAACATGCTCATACTGAAAGAAACCAGTCCGAAGGCTGTTCCGAACATAGAGAAACTCGGGATAAAAGCCAACTATGACGAATCAACCGGAGACGTCACCGTCCACATGAACCATTCTGTGACCGTCTCAGAAGTCCTGCACAGTCTAAGCAACAGCGACATACCGTTCGGTGAACTGCAGCTCAGACGCTCAAGCCTTGAAGACGTGTTTCTAAACCTAACTGGGGAAACATTGGGAGAGGAGGAAGGCACAGCATGAGCCACGTAGTGATAGACCTGAAAGCAAGTCTCAGGAGTTTCCTGCGCAACAAGAGCACCATTTTCTGGACGATTGCATTTCCATGCGTTCTCATACTCCTATTCGGGGCTATTTTCAGTTATTCCTCCGTGAAGTATGACCTTTACCTTCAGAACCAAGATATGGTGGATGGAAAAGCAACTTACTGGTCCAATACTCTGATAAACATACTGAACTCTTCAGGTGTCTTCAACATCCAGACGGTTAACGCCACTGTCAATGCCACAGACTATGCAATATCAAACAGGCTGAGCAGCTTGATTATCATCCCCTCCGGGTTTAACGACTCCGCCAACATGGCCCTTTTCACTCACACTGCTAACCTTGCAAACGTCACCTACGTCTTCGACCAGTCCACATCTTCGGCACCGGTAGTGGGCAGCATCGTGACGAGCATTGTCGAAAACATCAACTTCCAACTCTCAAATGGAGTCAAGTACTTGAACGTTCAAGACTTTACCATTGCGCCGAAGCGTTATGGCTACATTGACTTCTTTCTGCCCGGCATGATAGGGGTGACGGCCATGACGACCAGCATTTTCACTTCGGTTTCGATAAGCGCCCAGTTCAAGCAGAACGGTGTTTTTCACAAGTTGGCAACTACGCCGCTGAGACGTTACGAATGGATACTTTCCAGAACCGTATACAACGTCCTGATAACTTTTCTGGGCATGGCAGTTATGCTTATTTTGGGAGTGGCCGTGTTTGGCATGAAGATGACTGTGGACGCCGTTTCGTTGTTCATGGTGGCGATGGCCTCTCTGATGTTCACGGGTTTAGGGATGATCATCGCAAGGTTCGTGAAAGACCCGGATGGCGCAGACGCGGCGGCGAACGTGATAACCTTCCCAATGATGTTTCTTTCGGGCACGTTCTTCCCGCTGAGCCAGATGCCACTGTTCTTGCAAGCGATCGCACAAGTGCTTCCGCTCACTTACGTGAGTGACGGACTCAGAGCCTCCATGATTTTCGGCCAAACGCAGACGGCAATCTTGAACACTGCCATAATCACCGTGTTGGGAATTGCATGCATCGTCATAGGTTCTTGGATAACCAAATGGGAAGAAGACTAGGAATCAATACGCGAACAAGTCCCAAACACGATGGATGCACAATTCTTAATTTGCAACGGGTAGAATGTAGAAGACGGTGGCTGGAGCACGACGACCCGAGTGACTGAATTTGAAGTGTTAACCTGGAACCGAATGTACAACGTTCTCTTGAGTCTAGCGAGGAAGATTCTCAGAAGTGGGTTTGTGCCGGATGTGATAGTCGGCGTTTCGAGGGGAGGCTGGATTCCTGCTCGCGTGCTCTGCGACTTGTTGAGTGCCCCTGTGCTGGCGAACATCGGAGTCGAATTCTATACTGGTATCGGCAAGGCTGGGCGCCAACCGAGACTAACGCAACCGCTATCAGCCTCGGTGTCGGGCAAGAAAGTGCTTCTCGTCGACGAGGTTGCAGACACTGGAGGGAGCCTGAAGTTGGCTAAGGAGCAGGTCATCAAAGAAGGAGCAAAGAAAGTGAGAACGGTGACTATGTACACGAAACCGTGGAGCATCATCGAACCAGACTACCAAGGAAAAAAGACGTCATGTTGGATAGTTTTCCCATGGGAAACAAAAGAGACCATCCAATCAGTAACACGAGACTCAAAATGGAAACAGAGAAAAGAACTGGATGATCTCCAACACGGACGATTATCGGCAAGGCAAGCCCAGAGATTCCTGAACAAGGTTTTAGCAGAAAAGCACAAAATCAGAAGATCTGAGCCAGATTGAGTAACTCCACGTCCAGCCAAGTTGGCATGGAAGTTGCATGGGCCACGTCACAAGTCTTTAAATACGAAGAAGGGGAAAGTGTGCCTTAAGGAGGAAAAAAACAGCTTGTTAAAGCGTTGGTTACTAGCAGATGTCCTAATGTTTGCAATAGTCTTGAGCTTCGCAGCTCAAATATGCGTCTTCAATGCCACAACGAAACAGAATGCCATAGGAATCGTCTACGGCGCCAACGGTCCACTCGCAGGCGTCTTCGTGTCAGCAGAAGGAGACAACGGCTCAGGATACGCCATAACCGACAGTTCTGGACAATACACTATGACTACGGGCCTAAAGACTGGAACCTACAACGTGACAACAGAATTTGCCACTGGGTACATTGACGACGAAGTAGACTCCGTAAGCGTAACAGCTGGCCAAACCACACCAAACGTAAACTTTGATTTACAGCTTTCCGGCGGAATCTCAGGCACAGTCACCGACGCCGTGAGCCAAAACCCAATCAACGCCACTGATATCTACGCGGAGCTTTCAAATGGAACAGGAACCTTCGGATTTTATGGCATAACAGGGTCTGATGGGAAATATCAAATAGCGACAAACCTGCCGACCGGCATGTACAACGTCTCGATTTTACTGGCACCAGATGGATATATCAGTAATATGACGACCGCAAACGTCGTTGCGGGAGTTGAAACCAAGAATGTGAACATTGCTCTGGCAAGGTCGGGAATCATCTCGGGAAATGTAGCGGCACCAAACGGCACAGGTCTCTTCGGCATTGACGTCACTGCTTTCTCAAGCAGCGGCAGCACATCGTACTATGGTTATACCACAACAGACTCGGCAGGCAACTACCAGATAGCCACAGGTCTGGGAACAGACAACTACACCCTAGAAGCTAGCGGCGACGGAAACTACACAATGTACGAAAGCATCATGAACCCCATTGATGTTCCTGTTACTGCTGGCCAAGAGACGAGCGGCATAAACATGGAATTAACCCCTGTCACCATAACCACAAAAGCTTCGGGAACGATAACTGGACGCATAACAGACCAAAGCGGACACCCGATTAGATTCGCATCGGTCAGCGCCACTGGGAGCAACGGCTCCGGTTCAGGCGAAACCGACAGCAACGGCGACTACAGCATCTCAAGTGGATTGGGAACCGGCTACGACTACAACGTCAGCGCAACAACCTCAGGCTATTATGATGCATATTACCCAACTCTCGTTACCGTCACAGTCGACCAGACAACACCCAACATCAACATCCAAATGACCGCGCAGCCAGCACAAAACTTCGGAACAATCACAGGCACCGTTACAGGAGCTCCAAACCCGATTCCAGAGTTTCAGTACCCATTGATGGCAATGCTCTCACTAACACTCGTAGCTGCGGTAGCAGGCAAATTGATGCTGAAAACGAAACGCTACAACAACGCGGACAACGCCCCATAAAATCTTCCCTTTTTTTGTCAAAAACCCTTTCGCATCAAATATGCGACCCTCGTGCCCCTTGTTACAGCCCAAAACAGATCTCTTTCTCAAATTCTGGAAGAACACTTACACCAACGCGCCAAGTTTCTTTCCGAACAGAAACTAAACAGGCTCTCTTTCCACCCAAAAAATTCAGCGCAGACCCCATTCAAGTTCTCGCAACGGCCCAGAGCAGTGAAAGGGAGAAAGGAGAGACGAAAAAGTTCTTCAGCTCCTCTGGGCCTGTGCGAGTCCTTTTCTGAGAGGATAGAGTATTGCCGACTTGTTCTCAACCTCCGGATACGCCTTGGTTTGCGAATTATTAAGGCGTTTTTCAGAATTATATCAGAATTGGATCCTATTCTATTCCTAATGTGATCCTACATTCGCGCAATATCTGAGTACACGCTTCAAGGAGAAAGTGCGGGCGATTGGTTTGCGGAATCCGATGACAGACGATCCTATCAGAAAACATAACTTGCGGTGCCGCGTAGAGAGTTCGGAGATGTTGATGAGGAAGCGCTTGCAGCCTCACATAATGTGTGGGGTTGGGGACGTTGCTAGGTATGTCCTGCTTTCGGGAGATCCTAAGAGAGTTGAGAGGATTGCTGCTTTCTTTGACGACAGCGTGAAGGTTGGGGACTACAGGGGGTTCGTGACGCACACGGGCAGCGTCGAAGGCATTGGAGTTTCTGCCTGCTCAACGGGAATCGGGTGTCCGTCGGCGGCGATTGTCGTTGAGGAGTTGGCGAAGATTGGGGCTGAGACCCTTATACGAGTTGGAACGACGGGCAGTCTGCAACCCGACGTAGAGGTTGGCGACATCGTCATCGCACCTGCCGCTGTACGCGGCGATGGAACATCAAGAAACTACGTGCCGATTGAGTACCCTGCCGTCGCCGATTTCAACGTGACCGCAGCACTGTTTCAAGCCGCACAAGAGTCGAAACGGAAGGTTCATTTCGGCCCTGTTTTGACTACAGATGCGTTCTACGGCGACGTGGACGACCTGAAACGCTGGAGAAGGCTTGACGTCTTGTCCGTTGAGATGGAGTGTTCCGCGATATTTGCACTTGCAAAACTGAGGAAGTTGAGGGCTGGAGCCATCCTGGCTGTTGATAGCAAACCATTAATGGGCCTGGAGAAGGGTGAATTTGAACCCGGGCAAAGAACTGGAGAGCTGGATGAAGGCGTTCAAGAAGCAATCAAAGAAGAGATACGCATCGCCATTAAGGCAATAAAAGTCTTAGAGAACAAGTCGAAGAAAAGAAGCTGAACAAAGACAAGTGCGAAACCGAGGCAGCAGCAACGCAGGAGCAGGCGTTTCCACGGGTTCTTTGTTCGAGGTTCAAAGGTCTCCGGATTCTTTTATCTTTGTCCTCGTATGGTGCTGCGACTCTTCTATAGAATTCGAGCTTGATGCGCGCAGTGTATCAAGAGGGTTCAGAGTGCGCTGGAAAACTACCGTTTTTTGACTTTTTTGTTGTCGAGTTTCTTGTTTCGCTTTTTGAAAAACCATGGGTATCGTTCCATGTCCTCGCATATTGGTCGTGGCATACGCCCTGTATATGCATCTGGATGTCCATCAGGCGACACTATCGGATACTTCAGTTTGACATTTCTGATTGTAACCCTGTAGACCATGTAAACGGAAAAGACAAAAGCTCCAGTAGCTACAAGCAGATAAAAGTAGAGTCCAGCAGCCGTAAAACCCATCATTGGCAAACTGTATATGAACATAACTAAAAGTAGGCCCCACAGGAACCTTGACTTTCTGTTCACATGTTCCCCCGCAAGGATAATTGGGGCAAACCTTGCTTATACGCTTTGTCCGTAGACCGGGAACGGCAATCTGACCAGCAAATCTCTGACGCCGAACAAAACTTTCGCCGTCCTGAAGCCAAGCTTTATTTTCTAAGGACCTATTAATGACCCTCTAGACGACAGATATGTCCACAAACCCTCTAGACTTCTACAAAGAATTTGACCCCAAAGTTATTGAATCCTTCAACCGGTTACAGGACCTTGTCCTTTGTGAGGGAGCTCTGCCTCAGAAATCCAAAGTGCTGATAGCTATGGCCATAGACGTGGAGCAAAGCGCGCTTCAAGGCGCCACAGCGCTAGGCAGGAGAGCCCTTAAACTGGGAGCAACAAAGGAAGAAATCATCGAACCCCTCAGAGTAGCATATTACGTCGGAGGCAACCGTGCCCTCTTCACTTCCGCACAAGTCCTGCAAAACCTCTTCAAACAAGACAAGAACCCTAACCCGCCCACAACCTCCTCTGAGACTATCCTCTCCGATACGAAAAGCAAGAACGATGGGAAAAAAGAACCTTGAACGGAACAAACGATATTCCAGAATTCCCCGAGTTCCGAAAACTAACATTTGAAGACAAAGCTCTTCTTGAGGCACTCTTCAAGGAGATGCAACCGCAGATTTCTGAGCTCACCTTCACAAACCTCTACGTGTGGAACGAGGCAGAACCAGTACAACTCTCACGACATAACAAAACAGCCTTGATACAACGCAGGAGAATACGCGACGGAAAGAACGTGCTCTTGCCCCCACTGACAAATGAACCAATCCCCACAGTGCAGGAAGACTTGAGGAAGGCAGCAGTTGCGAATCACTCCGAGATATTGCTTTATGGTATAGATTCGAAGCAGGCAGGGCAGCTCAGCGCGCGATATCGAGTTGAGCCGGACAGGGATAACTGGGACTACGTGTACCTCTCATCCGACCTAGCCGATCTTCCGGGCGATAAGTACCATTCCAAACGCAACTTCATAACCCGCTGCCTCGCTGACCACAAGTGCGAATACGCCAAGCTTGACGCCTCAGTCGTAAACGACTGCCTCCAACTTCAAACAGAATGGTGCAACCTCCGCCAATGCGGCTCCGTGCCAAGCTTGGAAGCGGAAAACAAAGCAATCAAAACAATCTTTGACAAATACCCACAGCTAGCCGTGTTCGGCGGCGCAGTCTACGTAGACGGCAAACTCGAAGCCTTCACCCTCGCAGAATCGCTCAACAACGACACAGCAGTCATACATTTCGAAAAAGCCAACCCCCAAATCACAGGCCTGTACCAACTCATCAACCAATGGCTCTGCCAAAACACACTTAGAACCTTCACATATGTCAACCGCGAACAAGACCTCGGAATACCGGGCCTGAGAAAAGCAAAACTTAGCTATCATCCCCACCACATGATAGAAAAATACAGTGTAACCGTAACCTAACGCCGCGCTATATAAAAAAACGGAGAAGGCTGCCCTCAGCCTCATGCGCGCAAGTACGTCAGGAAGCAAGCGGCCGCTCATAGACAGCGCGTGTCAAGCTCACAAACCATTCCTTCGCGGCATTTAGGCATTTTCGACCCAATGCTACACCAAAGTAGACTGCTCCAAGTGTGCGAAAACAGTCTTCCACGGCTCATGGAAGACTTAACATTGATCCTTCGGTGGAGCGGCCGTGTTGCATCTGTATTTTCGAGTTCACGTTGTTGCTGCTGTTCGTTCGGGCAATTCTCTTCTTGCCGTTGCTCGGCCTGGACTTCTTCCCAGAGCTCATGAGTATAAACAGCGTGAGGATTAACCCTATCACGACTATCACGACGATGACGACCGCCCACGCAGCGTAAGCCCCAGCGGTCTGTGCCTGAGCTGACTGGACAGGCTGAGCGGGACCACTTGCCACAGTGACATTCTGACTCGTCGTCGCTGGCAGCCATGCTTGCCACCATGGTATATCCCCCCACATGATATTCATCGGACCTACGCCATCTTTGATCTTAGTCAGGTGGTGCACGTTATCCTCTAGGCGCGAAATCTGAAAAGTTCTCACTCTTGAAGTCTGGTCGCGGAAATCTCCTCGCCACATCTCCTTGCCGTCAGACGACCAAGCCAGGGCATAATCCTGCGTTCCATCACTCACGTAAAGGCTGCCGTTTTCTCCTCTGAACAGCGTGTTTTCGAACTCGTAGACAGCTATGTACCAGACGTATTCCGTTTGATTTACGGGCGCTTGTGAACTGGAAACTCCTCCCGCGATTATTTTTATCTCGTCCCAGACGACGCCGATGCTGTTGCTCTCAGAGGCATTCAGCCCGTACCGGAGATCAATTATTGAAGAAGCGCTTATCCACGCCTTGTCTACGTGATCGCGTGTGACACTGTCGTTCAATATGACACTGCCCAGGAACGGTGTCCCGTCAAGCTCATAATAGCTACTGTTCCACGATATGTTGGCCGCCGAGCCAACATCCACATAGTTGTCGTTACCCATGGAAAGAACAACTTTAACGCGATCCCAAGCAATCGTCACATTTGGCACAGTCTGAGCAAAGGATGTTACAAAGTTAAACTTCACGCCAACGACCGTGAACGTCGTTATTGCAGGTTTTGAACTGTTGACAACGAATCTCGCCCAACCGTTCGTGTCCACTGGCTGATAAGTGCTGCTGGCGTTGATTCTTATCGAGCCGCCAACGGCGCTTGAGCCATTGATAGCCCACTCTGCGTGGAAAGCGACAACCTGCGGTGCGCTCACGTCAACGCGATTCGGCCATTGGGCGGTAGCCGAAGAGTTGTCGATTATTATGGTCACCACCGCGAAGGTTATTATAACAGCCCACTGAGGCACTGTTCCACTGGAATTTACTGCCATCTCTGCAATGTAAAGACCGGGATCTGTGCATTTGTGCGTGTCAATGTTCACGATTACATGTATCGTTTGGCCTCCAGGCAGGACTCCGCCAACAGGGTTTATGGAGGTTAACCAAGGTCCATCTTTGATCCGGGTCAGGTTCCAAACGAGGGGCTCTTCGGTAGCAGCGCTGAGGTTCGTTACGTTGAAGCTAACGCTGAAAGTCTGGTCTCCCGAAACAGCACCCTGGTCGATGCTACAAGGGTCGAAAGGAATCGGATTGGCAGCATTTACGAGCATTTGAGGAAGTTCCTTCACGTAAGTAGAATTGGAGCTTGGCCCAGCCTGGATTCCCGCGTAGTCAATCGCAGTTACGTTAAACACCAACGTCGTGTTTCCCGGCTGCCTAGGAATAGTCGCCGTGTAGTTGCCGTTGACGCTGTTAACATAGGTCATTTGAGCTGTCCACCAGGTGCTGTTGTTCACTGGATAGGACGCGAAAACCTCATAGACCCCGCTAGCATTCACATCTTCGGCAACGGTTGCGTACACAATGACCAGTTGGCTCTCGTTCACGTCAACTGGAAAATACAACGTGTTGATGATTTTTGGCGGAGTCATGTCATCGACTAAGTACGGGAATGGGATGGGGTAGCTAGTTGTGTTAAGCCAGCTAGCTCCATTAGCAAGGACAGAAACAGTATATCTGACCGTCGTGTTGTAAGCCGCGCGCGGTATAGTAAACGTTACAGTGCTACCAGATGCTTTGCCCGTGATCTGTCCATGAATAGTTCCGCTTGCATTCGTATAGTCCACGTAGAGGCTTGCATTGACAATCGTGACGAACTTCAAGGTTGTTGCCGTCACGGTGACATCATTTTTGTATTCCACGCTTTTGTCGAACACCTGCGAGATGACGTTACCGTGGATGAGTGACGGGCTCTGACTCACATTCTGTATGAGAAACAAAGGATAATGGTCAACGCCGCTTTGGCTTATCATGTACGGTTGGTCGCAGATGCCGTCTGGGAAAGGCCATGTAGCTTGGGAAAGACCAGAGTTGGAACCTTGGTCCTGGTGAGGACCCGAGCGGACATCTGTGCAGTTTGCAAAATTACTCCAATAGTTTCCTCCTCCCGTTTTGTTCGCAGGCGCGTAGGGGTAACCATCATCCCACATGTTCGTCAGTCCATCGTCTAACGCCTGCTGACTGTTACTCACGAACCGATTCCCGTATATCAGGCTGTTAGCAGCATTCTGTCCGCACTGCAGGCCCACAGTGTTACGTATTATGGTGTTGTTGTTCACGAAGTTTCCTTGGCCTGAAATGACATTGACGCCAATCTGGTTTGCCTGAATAACGTTATCTGTTATGGTTGAGTTGGAACCTGCAACTCGGATTCCGTCGCCAAGCCCGGAAACTATCAGGTTATCTGTAACGGTATTGCCCAAGCCGGTCACGCTGACCTGTGCCCCGTTTATCGCTGAGTTCCTAATCGTGAAGCCGTACACTGTTACGTTAGAGCAGCCCATCAAAGAGATTCTAAAGGGCATTGTGGTCTGAAACTTCCCGTCGACGATCGTGGTGCTTACGTCTTGTCCGACAAGCCAAATGCCGCTCTTCTCCGGCCCTATCGTAACACTGTCAAAGTAGATTCTCGGCGTCACGTACACGACATCCCCGGGGCTTGCCGCGTCAATAGCTGCCTGTATCGTTGGGAAATCAGTTGGAACAATTATGACCCCTCTTCCTTCTATGTCGTCTATGTACCCTATGGGTAACAGGGAACCAGGCGGACTGGGCGGAGAATACTCGGTGATCGTCATTCTCTGAACCTGGCTGCAGGATCCGTTGAACGCTGCTCCCGCAACGTCAAGATGATCATCGATGTGAATGTCATAGGTGTTGAACGGTACGTTCATGACAAACTTGATTCGATACCACACATTAGAAACGTAGGAAGACAGTGTGACAAGCCCGCTGTGCCCGTCAAAGTACTGGATTGCACCGTCTTTGAAGATTATGTTGGAACCGTCGAAGCTTCCATCGTCAACGCTGACTTCGAGGCCCGTGTGGTTACCGGTGTTGTAGGGCATGGTTACCGAGAAACTGAAGACGATCGTGCCATTTTGTTGGGTGAAATAACGGAAGGCGGTCACCGCGTCTGTGGTTGAGTTGTCAACGAACTTCGCAGAATTGCCGCCCGGAACAGCAAAGTCCGTGGTGCTGTCGACAGTGAAACTTCCGACGGACGCTGGATTCACAACCCAAGCATTGGGAACACCACCCGCCGTTTCATTATCAAAATTCTGCAGGAAAAATGTCCTACTTATTGGCGGTACCGCTGCCAACCCCGCCGGTCCACCCAGAAGACCGAAGCCGAGTACACGTGCCAAAACCGCGTTAGAAGCCACCATGATAATGGCTACTAAAACTAGACTAATGAATACACGAGATGCAGATTTCCTTCTCATTTCCATCTTTCTGTACTCTTAAGGTGGTACTATTTGGATAGATAACACTTGTGAAACTTTTTTCTAGATAAAAGTTCTCGTCCCCCGACGTTCACAGACGGGACTCTTAGACTCCAGTTGCATATGTCTGTGCTCGGCTATGCCTAGTGCGAACAGAGCGTGTCTCTGTTTTAGTATCCGACGGTCTTGTCCACGACGTTGATTAGAGGTTGCTTGTTGATGAATCGGCTCAGGTTTTCTTGGAATATGCTCGTTAATCGTTCCATGTAATATGGTGTTAAACCGGCAACGTGGGGGGTGATTATCACGTTTCTGAAGCCCCAGAGCTCGCTTCTCTCAGGCAGAGGTTCGTTCTCAAACGTGTCCAAGCCTGCCCCCGCAATCCACCCCTGTTTCAGCGCTTCGATGAGCTTGTCTTCCTGAACGATTTTTCCTCTGCTCACGTTGATGAGGTAGCCGGTTCGTTTCATGCTCTTGAACTGTGCTTCCCCGATCATTCCCTCCGTCTCTTTGGTGAGCGGCAACGAGAGAACAACGAAGTCTGATTTGGCGAGTAGCTGGTTCAAATCATCCGGATGCAAGAGCTGATCAACACTGGTTGACGCCGTGTGAGAAGGATCTCGTTTTGTCGCGATAACCCTCATTCCGAGGCATTTCGCTTTCTGCGCTATTTCTGTTCCGATTCTACCCAGCCCCACTATTCCCACGGTTTTACCCGACAACTCTTCAACCTGCTCTGCGGATGCCCATGATTCGAACCTTTCCCATTTTCTCTCCACTTGATTCTTGATGAAGAGGTGCAGTTTTCGGCACAGGCACAGCATCAATCCTATGACGTGCTCCGAAATCGGCGTAGGATGAACTCCTCCGGCGTTCGTCACTACGACCCGACTCTTCACCACTTCCGGAAGAAGGAGTCCGTCAACCCCGGCACCCCACGCCTGGATCCATTTCAGTTTCCTCGCTCCAAGGAACAGCTCTTTCGAGAAGAAACCTGCAAACAGGATGTTCGCATCCTCGATTAGACGCAGAGCCTCTTCCTTGCCTTCACTCTGCACAACCTCAAGGTTCGGCGAAACGCTCCTAATCTTCTCTACAAAGACGTTTGGCAAATCGAAAGAAACCAAAACCTTCATCTTTTTCATCCCTGCCCTCTCCCCAGAGCCTATCCGCACACACGTTCTGTCAAACATGGACTGCGCGACGCTATTTAAACGTTGCAAACCCCAAAAAGCTTCCCGCATCTTCGCCACCGTTCTTTTGCGTCATGAATGCGCATCGTTAGTTGATCCAAAAAGGAGGATTATTGTCGCGCTCGGGAGATTTTAAGAGTTATCTGCTAGCCTACGTAGTTCACTGTGAAGGAGGATCCATTAGAAGCAAGCGGCGAAACACTCGCCAGCTCTGTGTTTTGATTATACATCGTGACTTGGATAGAGGGAAGACTGCTGATAGTTACGACCTTGCCGCCCACTGTTGCTGCGCAACCTGTGAATGTTAATTCGGAAAAGTCAGCTAGATTTCTCAAAACATTGTTCACTCTCGGTCGCTCCACAATCCACTCAGCAGAGAGCATCGACGAAACGTAAACGAAACTGTTTTGGAACGACTGTTCACCCGTGGCACCAGTGAAGTCATGGATTTCTATCAGCCATGTGTTCGCGGTCGGGTCTGAAAGTGATATTGAAGCCGTGATTCGGTCTCCTGCCGATACGCTCAGTGAAGCTATCGTCACTTCATCGTTGGGCAACAGCTCATACCACGCTGAGTAGGTTCCGACTCCGTTTATTGAGTCCTGTTCTGTTCCCGTCTGGATCAGCGTACCGTCGAATTGGCCACCGACACCAATCCACGTCGCACTGAAAGAAGCTCTTATTGTAACGCCGACCTGGGGAACTGTCCAAGAGGCTTCGATCCTTGTGACTAACGGTTGAGGGTTGTTCAAGTCTGTGGCGACAACATAACCCGACCAGTCGGAACTGGTCAAGCGTCGATTCGCCGAGCCTGTTAGAAGCGGAAAGAAAAGAATCAGGGCGAGGATGAGCAAAGAGTCCAGCAAGATAATCAGGAGAATTGTGAAGATTCTCCCCTTCCTCATAGGAGGCTTTTCAGGGGGTTCATACAGCATGTTCATTCGCTTCTCTCGACCTGCTATTTTGACATCTTGCTATACCAAAACACTTGTGGCTATTGTGCAACAATAATAATATACTTAATCCTAAGGAAGTATACGGGCTTGCTAATCGTCTGCATCAGGAGCGTATCATCGTCAAGATCATCTTAAACTTTTTCACCGCTCTGAGCGTGTGTGGTTTTTTGGCGGGAATTACAATCATTTCCCCTTCTTCCACGCGTGTGGCTTTGCCTGAGATAACGATCTCTGCTTCTCCATCAAGGAGATATATCAAGGCATCATAGGGCGCCGTGTGTTCGCTCAGACCCTGTCCTTCGTCAAAAGCGAAAAAGGTCACGGTTCCAGCTTTTCTGTCGATTATCGTTCGGCTCACCACGGAGTCTTCTTGATAGTCTGCCAAATCAACTAACTTTGCAACTTGCGCTCCTGCAACACTCTTCTGTTCTTTGTTCCCGTTCATTCCTATCCCTGCACTGGATGATTCAGCTCAACTTGTTTTCGTTTATATGTTTTCTGCTTCCTGGCAATCGTGGCACTGGTCTTGCCTGTCCAGAGACTGTGCTGGTCTCGTTGTCAAGCTTAAAATATTTACAGTGACAATGGTGCGTGCATGAAAATCCAACTTGTGGGCTTGGGCCATGTGGGACAAAGCCTTATCGAGCTTATCGACGAGAAGAAGGAACTGTTGAAGGCGCTAGGGCTGGATCTGCGCATAGTTTCTGTTTCCGATTCAAGAGGAACGGCCTCGGATGAGAGAGGACTCAGTCCGACGGAAATTCTCATGTACAAAACGCGAGGATGGAAGGGCTTCCGCGAGTACGTGGAGGGTTTCGGCGCGTTAGAGGCTGTGAGAAAGATCGAATGCGACGTGACGGTAGAGTTGACGCCGTCGACGCTGAATGGTGAACCTGGGCTCTCGAACATCAAGGCTGCGTTGGCTGCGAAGAAGAGTGTTGTCACGGCGAACAAGGGTCCGCTGGTCGTTGCCTACCGCGAACTCGTAAGGACAGCCAAGAAAAACAGCGTCAGACTGTTCTATGAAGCTACGGTTGGCGCGCATGTTCCGGTGTTCTGTATGGTTGAATCGTGCTTCAAAGCGGACGAGCTTCAGAGTGTCAGGGGCATACTCAACGCTACGACAAACTTTGTGATCGGAGAGATGCAAAAGGGCAAGAATTTTCAAGATGCCATAGACGAAGCGGTGAAGGCAGGATGGGCTGAAACAAACTATTCTGACGATGTTGACGGAATAGACTCGGCTAGAAAGCTGGTGATTATTGCTAACGCGCTCTTCGGGGAGAACGCGTCGCTCAAGGACGTGAAGATTGAGGGAATCAGACATGTCGAAACGCTGGTGAAGGCGGCTCGCAGAGAGAACAGAAAAGTCAAACTCATCTGCGAGATCGCCAGGAACAAAGGCAAACTGGAGATGACCGTTTCGCCGAAAATGATCCGCCCAGACGACGCTTTGGCAACTGTTAACGAGGGAAACATGGCCATAAAATACACCTTCAAAACCTCGAAAGAAATCTTCGTCTCAGCCCAGTTCCTGGGCCCTAAACAAACAGCCTACGCGGTGCTGAACGATATAGTGAGAGCAAACGCAAAATCCAGTTGTTGAAATCTTACGCTATTGCGCGCACTGCCCATCTTCTGACCCTAAGAGGTCGATGTCTGAGTGCGCGGATGAGCGGAAACCCATAGCGCGCGCTTTCACGTTTTCGTGATGGACTGTAGACGTTCGGGCATGTTCACCCAGACTTCTTGGTCTTTGTCTCGAGTTTTCGGTTCCATGGGAAGAGTTATCGTAAACGTGGATCCTTTGTTCGCGGCGCTTGATATCGTGATTTTGCCTCCGTGGGCTTCGACTATGCGTTTACAGATTGGCAGTCCGAATCCCATGCCTCTTGCCTTGGTTGTGAAGAGCGGTGACCACATCTTGTCCAATACCTCTTTTGACATGCCCGTGCCCGTGTCGGAGAAGCTAAATGCAACGTTGTCTCCTTCTTTCTCGCTTTTCACTGTCAGGTTTCCCCCGTTTGGCATGGCGTCGAACGCGTTCTTGATAATGTTCACAAATACCCTGCGCATCTTTTCCTTGTCAACCTTGAGTCGTGGCATCTTTCCCATTCGGTCAATCACGAGGACGTTTTCTGGAACTTTCATCAGCGACAATGCCTCTGCCAAGAGCGTTTTCGGCACAGCTTCCGACAGCTCTAGCCTAATCTCCCGGGAGTATTCCAAAAGGTCGTTGATGATTTTGTTCGAGTAAGCTATGGCCTTTTCCATGGTCTCGAACATTTCTCTTTCTTTATCGTTCAACTTCTCGTTCAGTTTCATCTTCAAATAATATGTGGCGCCGGCGATGCCTGTTAACGGGTTTCGCAGGTCGTGTCCCACCATTCCGGCAAGTTCGCCTATGGCAGCAAGCCTCTGCGCCCTCAGGAGCTGGTTCTGAGCATCAACGAGTTCTCGCGTCCTCTCTTTTACTTTCACCTCAAGCTGCCCCGCATACCCCTGAATCTCGTTTTTCGCCTCGTTCAACTGTTGAATCAGTCTGGCGTTCTCAATGGCCACCGCAGCCTGATAGAGAAAAAGCTCGAACGCCGCTAACGAATCTCTGGTGGGCCTTCTTCCATCCGCGGGGTCGTCGATGCTCATTAAGCCCACGATTCGCCCGTCGGCCAACCTGAGAGGAGCGTAAAGCAGATCGTTCGGATCCCAATCCAACATCTGCTCCTGAGACAGATGGCTAAGCACAACACCTTGGCTGAACTTTTCCCTGACAAAGCTGTCGCTCCATGGCAAATAGTAGAACTCGCCCATTTTGAAACGCTCAAACTGCGGTCCGAGACGCTCTTTCCAGACTTGCCCGGGTTTCCTGTGGTTCCAGAGGTACAGCCTCTCTTCCTCCGTCAATCCTGAGGCCACGACATCCTCAGCCCTGCCTATCTCAAAGCTTTCATCCAGGAGAGAAATCACAACTCTGCCCCAACCCAAGCCTCTGACAGCGTCCAGAATGGCCTGAAGACGTTGCCGCAGATCAACCGAGTGAATCATCTCGGCAGAACTCTTCATCAATGAAGCCTGCTGGGCATTACGCTTCTCAAGCTCATTTCGATGTTCAATGTTGACGATAGCGGTTGCAGCGTGCGAAGCTAAAACCTCAAGCATCATCGCGTCTCTCTCGCCGAACGCGTTCAGCTCCTCACTTTCCACGTTCAGAACACCCAGCACTCCGTCTTCCGCAACGACCGGAACCGCAAGCTCAGACCGAGCGGTAGGCGCATCTGTGCTAAATCGAACGTATAATTTGTCCTTCGAAACGTCTGGCAAGAGCACGGTTTTACGCGTGACTGCGGCCCTAACCGTCACGCCACCCTTAGAACCGTCCAAAGGCAACTCAAAACCCATGGGGGCTTGATATCCGCGCTGATGACCAGAATGGAGCACGCCATTCCCCACTATCAAGAACGAGGCGTGACTGAACCCTAGAACCTTCTCCATAGCATCCAAAGTCCATTCATAGACTTGATAGAGAGTCTTTGCAGCATTCACCTTCCCACCGTGCAAGTTTAGCGCTCTCGAACGCTCCTCGTCCTCCATAAGTTCGCGGGTTCTTTCTTTGATCAGCTCCTCCAAACGTTCAGAATGAGACTTGAGTTCCGCTTCTAACCGACTGCGCCCAGTGACGTCCTCCACCATTTCAATGGCTTCGATGACCCTGCCTTCCTCATCTTTAACAGGAGACGAGATCACCCTGAAACGCCGAGTCTTCTCGCCCGTAGGAGTGCTCGTGATGGATTCATGCACTTGCCCGTCTGTCAGCGTCTTGCGCGTCGGGCAGTAAGAGCATACCGCATCTCGAGGTGGGTTGTTGAAAGCCTTAAAGCAAAGGGGTTTCTTCGAAACCTCAACGTCACGGAACCACTTTTTCATCTGGGCGTTTAATGCCAGAATCTCCATGTTCGTGCTTATCACGGCAACGCCGACGGCGATGTTGTCAACAACACTCTTGTACCTTTTCTCAGACTCGCTCAAAGCTTCTTCCGTCTTCTTGCATTCTGCGATGCCGGCGGCTTTACCGCTAGCACTCAGCTCATCACTACTTCTCTTCATTCAGCCAGCTCCATTGTCATATCAACATTGTTTCTCTTAGCCGTCCCAGCTTCACAAAACTCGGAAGACCCCAATTCTTATCGTTACGCAATTAATCGACCCCTAATCAAGCCCTTTACACCACGATGACCGTAATAATTCCCCGCCTCACGATATTAATCGCTTATGAATCCCCTATCTGAATTCTCAAAAAACGTCCCAGAGACGCGCACAGTCAATGAAGCCTGCACGCAGGCTTGTGGGAACAGCAGAACTAGAGGTTAACCTTCGACAATTGGTGCGGTTGATGCCACGAAAAAAGGGAGAGAATGAAACTATGGCCCTTTCTTGGTGATCTCCTTTATAATGCCTGCAGCCACTGTTGTGCCCATGTCTCTGACGGCGAAGCGGCCGAGTTCCTCGAATTCGGCGAAGGTTTCAACGGCAATCGGGTGCAAAGGTTCCATTCTAACGATGGCTGCGTCTCCAGTCTTCAAGAAAGTCGGCTTTTCCTCAGTCACCTGTCCCGAGCGTGGGTCAAGCTTTCTTATCAGCTCGGTAAATCGACATGCTACTTGTCCGGTGTGGAAGTGCAATACGGGTGTGTATCCTGCTGCCACGGCTGTGGGGTGGTAGATGACGATTATTTGTCCGATGAATTCTTTGGCTACGGTCGGCGGGTTGGTGGTGTGACCTGCTACGTCTCCGCGGTGAATGTCGGTTTTGGCCACGCCTCGGATGTTGAAGCCTATGTTGTCTCCTGGTTCAGCTTTGGGTATGCGTTCGTGGTGCATCTCGAGTGATTTGACTTCGCCCTGTTTGTTGGAGGGCATGAAGACGACGACATCGTTTTCTTTGATGATGCCGGTTTCGACCCTGCCGACGGGGACTGTGCCGACGCCTGTTATGCTATACACGTCCTGGATAGGAACGCGAAGGGGCTTGCCCGTGGGTTTGGAGGGCATTTCGAACGTGTCCAAGGCTTCAATCAGTGTTGGACCCTTGTACCAGGGCATATGTTCGCTGGGTTTGACGAGGTTGTCGCCGGTCCAGCCGCTTGTGGGTACGAAGGGGATTTTTTCAAGTTTGAAGCCCACCATTTTTAGCATTCGGCTGACTTCGTTCTTGATTTCGTTGTAGCGTTCTTCGCTCCAGTTGACGGATATGTCGTCCATCTTGTTGACCGCTACGACGAGCTGGCGGACGCCCAGTGTGAAAGCCAGAAACGCGTGTTCTCTTGTCTGGCCGCCGGGGCCGATGCCCGCTTCGAACTCTCCTCTCCTGGCCGAACAGAAGAGTATGGCGCCGTCGGCTTGGCTTGCGCCTGTGATCATGTTCTTTACGAAGTCTCTGTGTCCGGGTGCGTCTATTACGGTGAAGTAGAATTTCTTGGTTTCGAACTTTAGGAATCTGAGGTCTATGGTTACGCCTCTTTCGCGTTCTTCTTTGAGGTTGTCGAGGACCCATGCGAACTTGAAGCTTTCTTTTCCGGCTTTCTTGGCCTCTTCCTCGAAAGTCTTCATTGTTCTTTCGTCGACGGCTCCTGCTAGGTACAGCAGGTGTCCTGTGGTGGTTGATTTTCCGTGGTCGACGTGTCCCATGATGACTAGGTTCAAGTGCGGCTTGCCTGTTTTGCTCACTTTTTCTTTTTCCTCCTGTTCTTCAAATCTTCCTCTAAATTTTAATGAATTCGTTTATTCAACTGTTCAATCGATTATTAAAAGTTTATGATGTTGATTTCGCGCTTATGACACGCGCTCCCGAAAGCCCGTGGATAACGGGCAAACGTTTGGAGTTCATGCTGCGTGTGACCTCTTAGTTTTCAGTGCCTGATTCGCGTTTTTTCTGAGTGCTCAAAAGAGATGTGTAGTGGAAGAGTGGCTTGCTGTTTTCCTGGTGGTGTCGTTGGCGAAACGAGTTTGCCAAGCTTGTCGAACCGTGTTAGGTGTGGTTATTGTTGGAAAGGTCTTTTGAACGGCGCCGCCGGGACTCCGCAGAAGACTACTCGGTTTTTCTGACGTACTCGACTTTTTGTTTCATATTGTTTTCTACTTTTAGGGCTGAAATGAAAGGCTCGCCCAGCTCATTCAGTACTTGTTCTTTTCTTGGTTCGCAGCAGGCCTTTTGCCTCAACGAACACTGCGTAAGCGTTGAACGTGTCTGTGACGATTACGTTGTCGTCTGCGCAAACATCTGATCGGTCGATCGATATAGTCTGTGGCGGCGACCATGTCGGCGGATAGTATGTTGATGCTAAAGGTCTTGTTCTCATGAATACCCTTGTTTGTGTGGTGACCTTTGTCCGAGGATATTCCTACCATGTCTGGCTGGAAATCCACCATGTTGAACCATGCGATCGTGTTGAAGTTGGGTTTTCCCGCAACGTTTGCGCCGAGCAGACATATTGGCATAGGAAACAGCGGATGTTCACTGGCTATTCTGCTCATCATGTGGAATAATCCTCTTCTGATTTGTGTGGTGTACGAGAAGTGTGCGGGTTGCTACTTAAGACTTAACTCTTCCTCAAACATGCGTATTCGTTCCGACTTGCGGGCTCTAGCGTGTTGGAGATTCAGATAACTCTGGGGCAAGCTAATGCTGTGGCGGTGGTAGTGGAGCAACTCTTCTCTTTTTCACCACTGTAATCAATGCTGCTGATACTACGACGAGCATGGCAATCGCGATGAGGATTGGCAGGATGTTAAGGATGAGTGTTGTTTGTGAACCGCCGGTTGTGGTCTGTGATATGAGTTTGGCGGAAACGCTCGTGGTATTCCCGTTGGTTGTGACTGTGAGCGGGGGTAATGAGTTGATGGTTTCTGGCGGGTTGAGTGATAGTTGAGCGACCGTCCCGTTCACGACGGGGACGCTTGGATATGAGAATACTGTTGTTGTTCCGGCCCTCGTGATATTGATGGTCATCGTGAAAGTCCCGGCGTTGGTTCCGTTGAGGAAAAGTGTGTATGGGACTGAGCTGTTCTGGATAGACGCGTATTGGATGCCATCTTGGTCGAGGAAAGTTCCTTGGGGTAGCATCTCAAGGATGGTTCCGTTGTAAGTGTCACATCCCATCATTCCGCCGTTCTGGTCCAGGATTTCGAGGTTAGCGTTTGAGTGGATAGTCAAATCAACGCTTTCAATCGAGTGCAAGCCTAGGCTGCTGGGAGCGTACAAGAAATCTTCTGGGCTCAATGTGGTGCCGTTGAGAAGGTTCCACACGATTGCCTGAGCCTTTCGGTTCTTTGGCAGATCGCCGTGTGCGGCTGAGTCGCCGAATAGTGGAGTTGGGTTTGTTCTCACGTAGTATGTGGCTGTTGCTGCGCTGTTTTCGGCGCCCCAGAGCGGAACGGTGCCGTCGCCATCGCCGAACTGGGGTATGAGAACGACATTTGCTCCGTTGATGTTTACGGTCATGTTCTCTGCTAGTTCTTCAGGGGTTGGACCTCTCACGGTGTAGCCGTTGAGTGTCTGTGTGCCATAGCCTATTATCGTGTAGAGTTTGACCTCTGATGGAAGGACGGGGCTGCTGGGTGAACCCAGGAGGGCGTTAAACGCGTACGACTCGTGCAGCACTGCCGAGTTGAATTGCCACGGAGTGTCTGAATAAGCGGCCCTGTACGTGATGTCAAAAGTCTGGTCGAGTGGGAAGTAGCCTCCGGAACCTGATCTTAGGATGAACGGTGTTTTCGGGAGCAACTCGTAGACGGCTGGCCACTCCTGCATCATGGATTTCATTTGTTGCAGATCGGCAAAGCTGTTTCCGAGAGCGTAGCCTTCTGTGAGGGCGTAGTAGACTTTGGGCGAACCCCAGAAGGGTGTTCCCATCGTTATTATGCTGTCCACTTTTGCGGCTCTCGCGGGGTCAGAATTAACGTAGGCTGTTGCAATCAGCCCTCCCATGCTGTGAGCGATAAGTATGACTTTCTGTGAGTCATTTGTCACTCTGGCCTGGTTTACAAGTTTGTCCAGCTCGTCCAAGTGCAGCGTGTTGTCGAGTCTCCAGTCGTATGGGAAGACGAACAGGCTGTTTCCTTCGACGTATCCTTTGGATTCCAGGAAGCTCACGAGGTCACCGTAGAAGTCGGACAGCCCGGATCGCAGAATGTCGCTGGCGTATATGCAGACGTTGGGATCTGCAGGCGCTGTGCCGTCAGAGTTCAGTCGGAGGGCGCTCATATCCACTTTCGTTGCCAATTGCCACAGATGCGTTACAACTTGGGGTATGTGCGTTCCGCTGGGTGCGGGCCAAACCTCGTCTGCGCGGGTCCCGCTCCAAGTGTCCAGCTCTGAGCCTCCCACTCCAGGTATGATTATGACAGGAAGATGCGCGGTGGAGTTGGTTGTAGGCGGTGGAGTGACTCCGGACGGCGAGACTACGATTGTCATGTCAATTGATGCTGAAGTTGAAGCAAGCATTTGGGGAGTGGCATAGTTGGAGAGCGTGTTCGTTCCTGTGTAATTTACGATGAAAGTGTAGAGCGCTGGAGTGTTTCCGTAACTGACGTATTGGTCCACTGCGTCAAACGCCCAGGTGAAGTTGAAGTCTCCGCTTGAGTCTGTGGGAAGGCTGAAGGCGTCCTCCCATAGGCTTCCGTCCATTAGAATCTTGGATTCGACGGTGGCTTTAGGAGGGAAAACCTGTCCTGTTAGCGCCACGTCGGCTTCTCCATTGTGATTGTCGATGGGCTGTGGGAGTGTGATAGTGCCTGTTACGTTGCTGTTCAGAGTGATAATCGGTATTTCGTGGATTAATACTTCAAAAGTGTGCCCGTAATAATAGTCTGGATATCCACCGGGGCATCCGTCTGGACAGGCAGGTTGGCCGTAGACCACAGTGATCGTGTGTTCGGGATTCCCATCAGCGGGGTGCGCAAGATCAAGAGTCTCTGTTACAAAGAGCTGGGTGTCAGTGCCGTTGACCGTCTGCCAATCATCGTCGACAGCTACGGACATGTGGTTGTACACGCCAGCCGTGCTGCCTCCAAACGGGTTGGATAGTGCGGTTGCTTGGAAGGTTAGTGAATGGTCTGCGGATGCGATAAACTCGTAGTATCTGCTACCGTAGGGATCAAGGGGGATAGCTGGGTTTCCTCCCACGAACTCCACTCCGTCCAGAGTGATTGTTACTATCCCTGTGTTGGTCTGGTACGTCCCCGTAACGGCGGTCGCTGCAACGCCTGAGGCAGATGTAGCGGTCCTTAGTGCCGTGCGGTCAGAAGACGGCGCATGGTCAGCTGCAGGAAAAGAAATGAGGGGACTCATGAGAATGATGAGCAATATCGGAATCGTCAATCTCGCATAGGTTGGCTTGGAGCGGTTCATACCACTTTCAATACTCCGGGCAAGTGCTTCTGGAAGAGCTCTTCTGCGGTAGCAAAGGACTCTGTAGCATGTTCTTCCACGGAGTTTAACAGTAGAAGCTTGTATGATTTGCCCGATTTCAGGTCTATAGTGATGTGTCCCTTGGAGAGGAAGCGGGGAGGCTTGAGTTCAACTAAGAGAATCTGGTCTACACTGACATCCAGCTTCTTGTTGCTATTGTCGAGTTGCTCGACTGTTCTAGGAGTCGTGTCGAGAAACGGGGTGACTTTGGCAGTGAATGAGCCAAAAAGTGAGCCCGCATTCATGTTCCAGCCTAGTCCCATATGGCTCTTTTCTTTTGTTACGATCAGCCTCTTATCGGTTAGGTGGACTCCGTATGATTGATCCAAGGCAAGCCCTCGCCGAGTTGCTAAGGCGCTGCTTGAAAACCCCCCTTGATATGATTCCATATGATATGACAGCCTTTCCGAGTGATTCCTCAACTCGTGGAACTGCCTATCGCTAGAGAGCCAATATAAAAAGTATGATTCCAGAATACAGATTGTCGAACTAGGTTGTTCAAGAACGCTCGTGACCCTGCAGAGCGCGCGGTTTTGGAAACAGATATTAGCTCTGGGCTTTTTTGTTTATTGTCTGGGTTGCGTGGGCTATGCCGACGAATTTGCCTCCGGATGCGAAGAACAAGTGGGAAGAGGTTGAGGCGACTAAGGAACCACGTCAGAAGCTCAAGCTGCTGGAAGAGTTTTTGAGTTTGGTTCCGAGGCATCATGGTACGGCTAGGATGGTAGTTCAGACTAAGAAGCAGATTACGAACCTGCGAAAAGAGATTGAGGAGACGAAGAGAAAGAGGGCCTCGGCAGCGAGGACGGGTCCGAAGTTTTTTATCGAGAAGGAGGGCGCTGCACAAGTGGCTATCATAGGGTTGACGAAGGCGGGGAAGAGCAGTTTGCTCGCTGCCGTTACGAACGCTAAGGTAGAGGTGTCGGCGAACCCGTACACGACGCGTGTGCCCGTGCCTGGAGTGATGAATTATCAGGACATTCAGTTTCAGTTGATTGAGGCGCCAGCGTTGATGGAGGGCTCTGGGGATGGCAGAGCGTGGGGACTGCAGACGTTGGGCATCGCGCGGAACGCGGACGGACTGATCATAATGGTCGACTTGTCACAGAAGCCCGTTGATGAATTGGGGTTGGTTTTGGGGGAGATGGAAAAGGCGCGGATCCTGGTGAGTCAGCCCAAGGCGCGCGTGGAGATTGAGAGGAAGTTCATGGGTGCTGGCCTGCGGATAATCGTGTTCGGAAGACTGGTCGACTGCACCTTCAAAGACGTTGAGGAACTGCTAAAGACGTATCATCTGACGGACGCGTTTGTTCGGATTTCGGGAGACGCGACGCTCGAAGAGGTGGAGGAGGCGGTTTTTGAGAACACCATCTACAAGCCAGCAGTAGTAGTTGCGAACAAGGCGGACTTGAAAGGCGCGGAGAGAAACCTGAAACTGCTGAAAACCTATGTTCACGGCAAGCTCCCAATCCTGGCAGTCTCGTGCTACAGGAGAATGGGCCTGGAGAAGCTGGGTGAAACGCTGTTCAGGACGTTGAACCTTATGCGCATCTACACGAAGGAGCCGAATGAGAGGGGGTTTTCGAAGAAGCCGTTCATCCTGAAGAAGAATTCGTCGGTGTACGATTTGGCGAAGAGCATTCACAGCGATTTCAAGGAGAACTTCAACTATGCGAGAGTCTGGTCCAAGCGCCTGGCGTACAGCCCGCAGAAAGTCGGCGCAACATTCACGCTGCAGGACGGAGACTCGATTGAAATCCACCTAAAATAAGGAGCCCAAAGCATCAGCTGAAGGAAACGGCTCGAAACGTGACAATTCTCTCCAGGAGTCATGTAACATTCAGGTCTTTGGCGAACGCTTAATATGTGCGACAGTTCAACAGCGTGACTGGTTAGATCAACAGTCTGGAGAGCTGGCCTTGGTAGCCAAAAATGAGACAACGACTCATAAACAATGGATTAAAGTAAGCAAGAATGGTCCCTATATTGTTTCAGGCGGAATTCCCTTGATAGAACAGTTAATCGGGGCTGACGCCGAAGGAACCCCCAATGAATGGCGTCCGGGCAAAAAATACGCAGTGCAGGAAAAATGTGGCCTCTGCCGTTGCGGAGAGTCTAAGAACAAACCGTTCTGTGACGGAACGCATGCAAAAATCAACTTTGATGGCACCGAGACAGCCGGTCAAGAGTCCTACCTCCATCAGGCCAAAGAAATCGACGGCCCGGCTCTGAAATTGACCGATGTTGAGATCCTGTGCGCATCTGCCCGATTCTGCCACCGAGCTGGCGGAATCTGGAACCTTGTCCCGCAATCACACAGTTCAGAAGCCAGACGAATCGCTATCGAGGAGGCTGCAGACTGCCCCTCTGGCCGTCTGATTGCCTGTGACAAGGAAACTGGAAAACCAATTGAGCCCAAGTTTGAGCGATCTATTGGATTGGTTGAAGATCCCCAGATGGGCGTGAGCGGTCCAATCTGGGTGAGAGGCAGCATTCCAATACAGTCGGCTGAGGGCAGGACTTATGAAATTCGCAATCGAGTTACTCTTTGCCGCTGCGGCAAGTCCTCAATTAAGCCTTTCTGCGACAGCAGCCACTACCCTGAAGAGCATGAGCACGTTTGATGGAACCTGACAAGCAAGATTGAGATCGCGCGTATGCTATTTCTGTTTTCTAGAGCACACTAAGAAAAGGCGCGCGCTTCTGTTTTCAACCGTCCGCTTCCTTTGCCAAAGTGTGTACGTGTGAACTGTTTTGGCCCTTCAAGTCATCTGCAAGCTGTTTCAGGGAGAATGGTCGCAGTACGTTTTCAGTGGTTAGGTCTATGAGAAATGATTCGAGGCTCATGATATCCTTCACTTCGGCTCGCATCTCCTGCATGAAAATAGAATAGTCTGAGTAGCTTTTGTGGATTGAAATGGTTATTCTATCGTGGTCTAGTCCGTTGCCATCAGAGGCAAATATCATGTTTGAGTGTTTTTCCACGAAGCTCTTGGCTTTTTGAAAAACATCTTCTGGGTGTTTCTCATAGTCCCGTTTGCCAAAAACTACTGCCATTATCTTGTAACCCAGCTTAGCCAGATTAGGAGACGCGCCGTACTCTACGAGTCCTTGTTTCTCGAGCCTCGCCCTTGTCCTAGTGACGGTGGGCTGAGAGACGTGAAGTACCCTGGCAAGCTCCCTGTCACTCCTTCTGCAGTTTCTAACAAGCTCTGATACCAGTTGAAGCTCAAAGTCTTTCAAACAGGTTCACCTCTCCTCCCAACGTGCAAACCCAGACCTATTTGGGAAGTGAAGGGTAAGAAGCTTCCCATATCAACAAGAGACGGACAAGCTGCTTTCCGCGCTCTCCCCTTCAGAAAAACTGTGGCGCGCGCGTCTTGGTTGGCGAAAGATTTACCCCATTCGTATACTGCTAGAGTCATCGCGGGAATAGACTATTTTTCCGTCAACGACTGTTGTCTCCACCTTAACCTTCTTAATCATGTCTGGTTCGACGCTGAACAAGTCGTCCGAAAGGATGGTGAAGTCGGCCAGCTTGCCAACTTCAATCGTTCCCTTCTCAGCCGCGTCTAGACTGGCGTGGGCCGCGTTCAACGTGTAGGTTTCCAAGGCTTGCTTCATGTTGAGACTCTCGTCTGAGCTTCTTTTCGCCACGGCAGCCCAGATGCCGAGCAGGGGACTGATTTCCTCCACGGGACAGTCAGAGCCTGAAATGACAATCACGCCCTCCTTCATAAGAGTCTTGAACGGAAAGGCCCAACGTGCTCTTTCTTTGCCCACACGGTCGACGAGCCAGAAGTCAGATACGACGAAGTGAGGCTGAACAGAG
The DNA here is from genome assembly GCA_049512075.1 of Bathyarchaeia archaeon. Classification (GTDB taxonomy): domain Archaea; phylum Thermoproteota; class Bathyarchaeia; order Bathyarchaeales; family Bathycorpusculaceae; genus JBEKCD01. The sequence continues at coordinate 39,424 of JBEKXL010000016.1, forward strand.
GCTATCAGGCCCAGGCTTTTCATGCGTTGGATGAGTTCCGGGTTGAGGAGGGAGCAGTGTTCGATTCTGTGTCTGTGGTCTTTGCGCGGGAACTGTTTCAGAGCTTCGTCGTAAGCGTCCAGGACGTTTTCGACGGCGCGGTCGCCTATGGCGTGAACGGCTAGCTGCAGCCCGGCCTTGTGGGCCTTAAGGACGAGTTGGCAGAGTTCCTTCTTGGGGTGCAGGAGCAGGCCGTTCGAGCTAGGCTCGTCAGAGTAAGGTTCTTTGAGAGCCGCGGTACGGGAGCCGAGTGAACCGTCGGCGAAGAGCTTGACGAAACCCATCTTGACCTTGCTGTTCGAGGCGCGGGTTGAGAGATGTAGGTTGGCACGGCTGTCCAAGAGCTTGGGTGGGACGCCCAGGTAGACTCTTAGGGGCAGTTTTCCTTCAGAATCAAGGTTCATTATGGCTTGAATTTCGTCGGTTGACTCGGTTATCCAGTGAACGCCCGTGAGTCCGGCTTCCACGGCCTTGATGCTGGCGAGGAGGCTGGCTTCTTCGAGAGCTTCCAAGCTTGGTTTGGGAACCGTTTTCCAGATGAGGCGCATGGCGTTTTCTTTCAAGATTCCATTGGGTTGGCCGCTGGTTTCATCCAATTCTATCTTTCCGCCTTCGACAACTGTCTTCTCGGTTATGCGCGCCAATCGGAGGGCTTCACTGTTGGCGAGGCCGGTGTGGCCGCAGACGCGGACCAAGAAAACAGGCATGTCTGGCGCTGCAATGTCCAAGTCCCACCGGGTTGGGTACCGTTTTTCAGTGAATTTCTCTTGGTCCCATCTTCCTCCCAGAATCCAGCCTGTTCCGCGGGTTTTGGAGGCGTGTTCTCGGAGCCTGTTTTGCATTTCTTTTATGGAGTGTGCGTTTTTGAGGTCGGGGCTTTGCAGAAAGAAGCCGAACTCTGTCATGTGCACGTGACAGTCAACGAGGCCTGGAACGACGGTTTTGCTCTTGGCGTCTACGATTTTTGTGCCAGTGCCGACGTGTTTGCGGATTTCAGTGTTCGAGCCTACGGCGATTATTCGACCATTTTGAACGGCTACTGCCGCGGCTTTTGGCTGTTCAAGGGTGAGGGTGATTATGTTGGCGTTCAGTATTGCAAGCGAGGCGGACATAACCAGTGATTATTGCTGGATGAGAAAATAAGCTTTGAAGAACGGGCTAGACCCAGTTTTGTCCGGGTTTTCTCTGGAGGATTACGCGTTTTTCGTAGTTGCGTCTGTTGCGATATCTTGGGCTGGGACTTCTCTTGGGAGTAGCCTGGATTTTGGGAGTTTGAGACCTGACTTTTCCAGCTTTTGAGAGCGAACCGTGAGTGGGCAAATGAAATGCACCTGTGTGCTATGCAAAGCTTATAGTAACTCTTAAACCTTTTCACATGCACCAATAGCATGCCATGCGGGGGTCGCCAAGCATGGTTAAAGGCGTAGAGCCAAAAAACAATCAAGAGGCGCGAAAGCTTCAGGAGCCTATCCTGTAGAGGTTCGTGGGTTCAAATCCCACCCCCCGCACCACCTTCAAACCATTAGTTCCGCTCAAATTTCGCTCGTTTTGAGCGTAGGACGGTGGAAAAACGACTTCAAATTCAGGGTAGGTTTTGATTTCACTTGAGCGTTTAAAACTGTCAACCTTCAAAGAAGCAGAGGTTGCTATTCCTTAGCTCACACTGGCACGCGCCGAAGCATACTAGCTCTCACTAGTAGGGAGTGCTAGCATAGAATTGAATAGTTATGAGCAGCCCAGGTGTTCACAAATCTGTTGTTTCGATTGAACTCGCGAATCTGCAAGAAAAACAGTGGGGAAACGTGGAAAATGTCCAAGTTTGAAGCGGAAGTCAAGAAGATAGTCGAGGTCTTGGGTTTGAAATGGGCACCTATTGCGGCACGGTTTTCCATGGAGAACGATGAAATTCTCGCGCGCGCGATTTCGTGATATGGCACCTCTCCCCTCGCAAGATTAAATAGTTAGCATATCTAATTATTAGAAGGTGCAATTGATATGGTCGTGACTCCGCAAGAATCGGCACGTGAGCTCCTCGAAGTGGTTCCTACAGTCATGAGAGACATACGATCTGAGATGCGGAGTCGAAGGTCGCCTGAGTTGACCGTTCCTCAGTTCCGCACGTTAGCTTTTGTGAACCGCAAAGAGGGTCCCTCGCTTTCGGAGGTGGCGGATCACATGGGGCTCACTCCGCCTTCCACGTGCAGACTTGTAGACGGTCTTATCGCACGGGGCATGATGACACGGCAAGGCCATCCCACGGACAGAAGACGCGTAAGATTGACCGTTACACCTCGCGGCCACAGGGTTTTAGAGGCCTCAAGACGCGGGGCACTTGCGTATCTGGCAGACAAACTAGATGGTGTGACCGCTGACGACAGGGCAGTCATCGTCAAAGCCATGGAAGTTCTGCGTTCCGTCTTCACCACCGATACACGGGCAAGAGCTGTAGTGAAGTGAGATCGTGCCTATCCCTGCAACAGAACACCTCTCTCGCCGTTTCGGAGAGCTGAAGCGTGCGCGTTCTTGTGACGATCGGACGGATACTCTGCCCCAGTACGGTCGTCTGAAGGCATCACATGTTGCTTTGGTGGAGAGAACTATCAGTTGATAACGTGTGATCACCTGACGAAAGTCTACGGCAAGAGCAAGACCAAGGCGCTTGACTCTGTAAGCTTCTCTGTCCCTTCGCGTGGCGTGTTCGTGCTGATAGGCAGGAACGGTTCTGGAAAAACCACGCTTGTGCGTATCCTTGCAACCGAGCTCGAACCGACGTCCGGAGTGGCCACTATAAACGGCATAGACGTCGTGAACGAACCGCGTAGGCTCAGAGAGAAAATTGCCATTGTGCCCCAAGAGGCAAGACCGATACCTTGGATGACCCCGATGCAAACGGTGCTGTCGTATCTTTTGTGGCGAGGGTTCAACTATGTTGAGGCGAGGGAGAAGGCATCCGAGTCGCTTAAGAGGCTCGGGCTCAGCGGGTACTCCAACACGTTGAATCGTATGCTCTCTGGAGGAATGAAGAGGAAGGTTTTGGTGGCCACGGTCCTCTCCTCAGAAGCCGAAATAATTTTTTTGGACGAACCGACGACGGGGCTTGATCCGATATCGAGAAGAGAGTTCTGGGAGATTCTCAGAGAGATTGGAAAAGAGCGTTTCACATTTCTCACTACGCATTACCTCGAAGAGGCGGAGCAGCTGGCTGATCAGATTGGCGTACTGGACAGCGGCAGGCTAATCCGCCTCGGAACGCTTGAGGATTTGAGGCAGGGAGTCAATTACAACTACAGCATGAAGCTGCTGTCAAAGCCGGCGCCTGATTTTCTTGCGTCTTTGAAAGGTGAGATAGTGACTGGAAGGGATGGCGTAGTCAGAATTCTCACGGCAGAAGAGGAGGCTTTCAGAATTTCGAGAGAACTGTCCAAGGGCGGGTTCAAGTTTACCATCAATCCGATATCGCTTGACGACATATTCTTCTATCTTGTGAATCGAGAAGGGGGAAAAGGAGTCGGAGTCCAAGAAGGGCCCGATGCAGAAGAGGAGTAGGTTCAGCCAGGTTCTGGCTGCTATACTCGTCAATGCCGTGTATGAAATGAGAAACTACCCGATTGTCCTCATCAACACTGTTCTCTCGCCTCTGTCCTTCCTGCTTCTGATAGTGTTTGTGAGTCGCGGCAGCCTGATAGGAGAGGCGGTGGAAGGGGCGTTCATAATGAGCATGTTCTCGAGCGGCATGGGCCTCCAGGCGGACCTTTCGCACCTCAAGAACGATTTCAAGCTTCAAGACATGGTGGTCAGTTCTCCAACCGGTTGGCTGACGTACATGGTTGGAATCGCGATTTCGGAGATTGTTTACTCCCTTCCCGCGTTGACAGTGCTCGCCGTGCTCGCACACTACTACCTGGTCCTGAGTCCTGTCGGAGTCCTAGAGTTTGTGGCAGTGCTTCTTCTGATGTTTCTTGCGTCTATGGCTGTGGGCTACACGCTTTCAACGTTTTCCAGTGACATTGTTCAGAGCTTTGCGTTTTCCAGACTTCTTTCGACACTTTTCTCGACGATTCCGCCTGTTTACTACCCGATTACTTACATTCCACTTCCGTTCAGATATTTGGCCTATTTTTCTCCGACTACGTACGCGGCAGAGTTAGCTCAGAGTGCTACGGGGTACCTGCCGTTACCAGTTGCGATCATGGTTCTCGATTGGAGTGTCCTGATAGCTGTAACAGTCATACTCTTTATGATAGCGAAGACCAAGGCACGGTGGAGAGAAGTTTAGCAGTAGCGCGTTCATTTTGAGACCGCGGTTCTAACGCGCGCTAGAGCGTTGCAAAGTCGAATTGTTTGTGCTAATTTCTGCTTACCTTCCAAGCACGGTTGCATTCTCATCAAACTCTACATACCATGTCATGGATGTCGGTCCAACCCAATGTGATCAACAGGTTCATGTCAATTCCCCGAACTCAGCAACACGCTAGCGCGAATACGTGTTCGGCGCGCGCGGTGAATGATTGCACGATGGCCGCGCAGAACATGATACTGCAGCCTACTCGATGGGTATTGGGAGTTGCTGGATCGGTTTGCTGATAAGCATAGCGAACGATCCGAAGGTGAAGAAGGAACTGAGCATCCCAGACGATCACGAGGTGTATTCCGAGCTAATCTTTGGAATCCCTAAGGGAAAAACGAGTTCGTCGCTGAGACGGCCACCCCAAATCCTTAAACGGATTGACTAGCCATTATCTAACTGTAGTAAGAGGCAGAACTGAGGAATAGTTTTCATGGATCTTCAGGATAGGGTCGTAATTGTCACTGGCGCTTCTTCAGGGATAGGTCTGGCGACAGCGAGACTTCTTGCTAAACAGGGCACGAAACTGGCTCTCGTCTCCCGTTCAAAAGGGAAGTTGGAGCAACTCTCAGTTGAGCTTCCCGGCTCGTTGGCGGTTCCCGCCGACGTGACGAGAATCTGTGATATCGAGAGCATGATTAGACGGACGATGGAGCACTTCGGGAGAATCGACGTTCTAATCAACTGTGCCGGCCAGGGATATGACGCTCCAGTTGAGAAGACTAACGTTGACACTTTCCATCACATCTTCGACTTGGACGTGGTCGGCCCGCTCGTTGCCATGAAGCAGGTCATCCCTATCATGCGGAAGCAGGGCGGAGGAACGATCGTTAACATCAGCTCCGGCACCGCGCTGATGTATCTGCCGAACAACGGGGCATATTCGGCCTTGAAACGAGCGCTTGCCAACATCAGCTTGACCGCACGGGAAGAATTGAAGAAGGATGACATTGTTGTCAGTGTCGTGTACCCGTACATTACGCTCACCGATTTCGAGAAGAACACCATTAAGGATGCAATTCCTGAAGGCGGAGAGCAGGGAGGCTCCGTTCCGTTTCCAGCCGACACCGCGGAGTATGTGGCGCAGAAGATACTGAAAGGCATAGAAAGCGGAGAAGCAGAAATCTTCGCCCACGATTGGATGAAGAAAAGAGCCGACGCAAACCCCTAATCTCGCTGCTTCGATGCTTTTAGGTGTTCTGGGAAACCCCAGCGGGTGGCTCAATTTGAACAAGCGTTCACCAGTAAAATGTTGCAGCTTCTTTCTGTTCTGGCTGATGTGCACATAAACAAGACATATGACACATCGGAACTGCCAATTCTACTCGGGAGCCTCGGGCGCCATTTTGGCTAGTAAGCACGCGCCCCAATAGACAACACCGAGTTAAACTGTTACTGAAGGCACGCCAAGTCATTGAAACGACGTATAAGAAAAAAGTATGACCGGAGCTAAAGGTTTACACACTTCCATACAGATTTGCCCTAGAGGTGGAAGGTAAGTATATCAGAGTCTTGGCAGTGTAGGAGACAGGGGAGGATTTCTAATGACAGCGTGGCACATGATGGGCGTGGTGATTGTCACACTCGCGCTTTTGGTCGCTGGCGTGTTTCTGGTTTTGGTAGACGACAAGCCTGCCAATTCCACGGCATTGTGCTACACCTTCAGCGTTGTCAACGTGTACCCGCACGACACGAATGCTTTCACCGAAGGATTGGTGTTCGACAACGGCTTTCTGTACGAAAGCACGGGACTCTACGGCAATTCCTCGTTGCGCCGCGTGGATTTGGAGACCGGTGAGATTTTGCAGGTTCGCACGTTGCAGTCTCAGTATTTCGGCGAGGGCATTGCAATCGTCGGGGATGAAATCGTCCAGTTGACGTGGCAGTCGCATGTGGGTTTCGTGTATGACAAGGCCACTTTTGGTCTGTTGCGGGAGTTTGAGTATCCTACTGAGGGATGGGGGTTAACGTACGACGGCAAGCGACTTATAATGAGCGATGGGACATCGGACCTGTACTTTCTGGACCCAGTGACTTTCAAGAGAATCGGGCAGGTGGTGGTGCATGACACTGGACCTGTCACTGAACTCAACGAGCTTGAGTACGTAAAAGGGGCGGTTTACGCGAACATTTGGGAACAAAAGAAGATCGCGGTCATCAATCCCCAGACCGGACAGGTGACGGTGTGGATCGACTTGACGGGCATTCGAGACTCGAAAAATCAAGATCCAAACAACGTACTGAACGGAATCGCGTACGACACGAACGGAGACAGGCTCTTTGTCACTGGAAAGATGTGGCCGCACATTTTCGAAATCAAGCTGATCCCCTCTGCGTAGTCTTTGCACATTTTCCGGCGCTTTCTTCGCGAACCGACTGATATGGGGAGTACCGCTAAGTCGGGTCATGAAACCGCGTCAGTAGACTTATATGCGAAGATTCATCTAGAGGAAAATCACAGGCGCGAGTGGTTAAGTTGGGAGATGAGGGTTATGGCTGATGTCTTGAAAATTATTCAGCAGAGACGGTCAATGAGGGTCCCTTTTGATCCGAATCGTCCGGTGTCCAAGGAGAGCCTGAGGCAGATCCTGGAGGCGGCGCGCTGGGCGCCGACGGCTCATAACATGCAGAACTTCGAAATTCTAGTCGTTGATGACAAGGAGGTTCTGGAGAAGATTGGAAAAATCAAGTCCCGTGTGTCGGAAGCGTTCATCCGTGAGAACTACCAGCAGCTGTCATCCTCGGAAGAGGAGTTGCTTCAGAAGAAGGTCGGAATCCTCGGCACCAATTTTCCGCCGGATTGGAGGGATCCTGCCAAGCTGGACAAAGCTGTTCGTGAAAGCGCACCTTCGCCCCTGAACCAACGCATCACGGGCAGTCCGCTACTGCTGATAGTGATTTATGATTCTAGAAAGAGAGCGCCTGCTTCCGACGGAGATGTTTTGGGTTTCATTAGCTTGGGTTGTGTCATGGAGAACATGTGGCTTATGGCCCAGTCGCTTGGGATAAGCGTTCACATATTGAGCGTGTTCAGTGGAGATGCCGTGGAAAAAGAGGTGAAGCGGATTCTCAACGTCCCCGAATACATGAAGATTGCTTTTGTCATCCGTCTGGGATACCCCGTCTCCAGGCCGGCTAAACACCTGAGAGTGCGTCGTGACATGGAAATGCTCACGCATCATAATAGGTTTGGGAACAAGGGCTTTAGCTGAGGAAACCCTGTCTTGTTTTCACGATTCCCAACCAGGGTATTTAGGAAAGAAGCGTTAGAGGATAGATTAGCTGGTTTGCGAAGAGGAAGTTTGAGCCGTTGTTGGAATGAGGGCGAACTTGCAAGTTTTAGGTATTAGCGCGCGCTTTGCTCAGTGCCTCGGCCTTGAAGCCAAATTTCTCGTAAAGATTTTTTGATCTCGCCTGACTAACTCTTTGAGTAACAGATTTATGCACTGGAACAGACTACAGTTTCTTGAGGAAGGCAATTTGGAGGCTTTCATTCTAGTTAACACGGATGCTGGTGTCTTGTGGCAAGTTCTGGAAGCTGTGCTCAAGATTGATGGTGTGAAGACCGCATATGGGGTGACAGGACAGTTCGACGCGGTGGTCTTGGCACAGTTTTCGGATTTGGACTATCTGGGGAAGATGATTGAGAGAATCCACCACGTGAAGGGAGTGCTTCGAACTCAAACTTTGATGACCATTCCGGGCCCTGCGGGAACAGGCAGCGTGATGCCGAGCTTGCCTGAAGAAGAAAGGATGGGGCCCAACGGCTATCCTGACAGGTGAACATTTAATGCGCACATAACGCGGGCAAACCAAGACTAGTGCGCGCGTAATAACCAAGTGCGGGCTCCATGTTTAACCTGATTGAACTGATGATTGGTGCTTGTTTCTGGAGGTTAGTCTTCTCTCCACTTGAATAGTCTCGCTGCGGCTACGAAGGCAACGATCGTGATTACTGCGACTACGACGAGGTCTATTGTTGCCTGTGCGTAGTTGCTGTATATCATGACTCCGTTGAGCCCGTCGATTATGTAGAACAAGGGAAGGACGTGTGCGAAAGTCTGCAGGTACGTGGGCATGAGCGAGATGGGGAAGAAGGTGCCGGAGAGGAACATCATGGGGAAGGTTATGACGTTTCCGACGACGCTGGCTGTTTCGGTGCTCTTTGAGATGGTTCCCACGAGCATGCCGAGCGAAGCGAAGAACATGGGGCCCAGTACTAGGAATGGGATTAGCCACGGTGAGAGCGCGACGTGTGCGTGAAAGGCGACGACTCCAACGGCAGTCATCAACAAGAATGACACAGAGGAGAGAAGGATGTAGAAGAGTACTTTGGAGGCCAGCCACTCCATCTTGGTGAGAGGGGTCAACGATAGCTGTTTGAACAATTTTATTCTCTTGTACTCAGAGGATATGTTTACGAGGGAGAACATGGGGCTTATAAGTATGGCGAAACCGATGAGGCCTGGAACCAGGAAGTCGATGTACTTGGTCACCTGGGAATTGGCCGTGGTCTGCGTTACGCCGATAATAGCGCGCGAGCCGTAAAGGTTAAACCCGTTTATCACTCCGGCTACGGTTCCGCTCACGATTTGGCTGGAGCTTTGGCTGGGGTTGCCGTAGAGTGTCACGTTGACAGGTTGGTGAGCTGCATAGTCGGCCGAGAAATCTGCTGGGATGATTATTCCGTCGGAGGCGGAGTGAGCTGAGAGGTATTGAGAAAAGTTTTCAGAATTGCTCACCAGTATCAAATTGACTGTGCCTGTGCTGTTCAAGGCGCCTGTGAAGGAACTGGAGACTGGGCCGGTGTCGTGGTTTTGAACGTAGAGCGTTATCGTGCCGGAAAAGCCGCTTTGAAAGATTGCGCCGAAGATGAGTATGAGGATGACTGGGAATATTAGGCCGAAGAACAGTCCCGCCGCGTTTCTTAGGTATCCTCGGCCGAAAACGCGGAGGTCAGACATGACTCTTTTTGTACTGGGCATTCGTTTTAGCGCCTCCTCTGATCACGTGAATTGTTATTTGTGTTTTCGGCTCTGATTTCGCCGTGCTCGTCTATTGTTCCGCTCACGAGTTTGACGAACACGTCGTCCAGGCTGTCGCGGCGTGTGTGGAGATCGTGCCAGTCGAGTCCTGACTGTTCAGCAGCGGTAAGGGCTGTGAGCGCGTCTTCTTTTTGTTTGATTGCTATGCTGATGATACCCTTGCTATTGTACTCGGTGTTCAGTTTTGTGTGAGTTTTGATGTAGGTGGCCAGCTGTTCTGTTCCGTGAATTTCGAGCCTTTCGCCTGAGCCGTGAGTTTCGATGATTTCCTCGGTGGTTCCCATGGCCACTACATGTCCGTGGTTCATGATGGCGACCCTGTCGGAAAGCTGTTCCGCCTCGTCAAGGTAATGCGTGGTCAATATCACCGTCTTGCCCTTGCTCTTCAATCCTCTTATCACGTCCCAAACGGCTCTTCTGGCGTTTGGATCAAGCCCAGTGGTGGGTTCGTCTAGGAAGAGAAGCTCTGCATTGTTCACAAGTGCGAGTGCGAGACCCATCTTCTGCTTCTGCCCTCCGGAAAGGTTCTCGAAGAGGACACGGGCTGAATCATCCAGCAAAACTTCTTTCAAGGTCGCGTCCGGGTCGACGGTGACATCGAAGAGATCCGCGTAATACTTCACTGCCTCCCGTGGGTTTGCTTTGTCGAAGAACGTGAAGTCCTGAGGTATAACGCCGATTCTCTTGTGAAGCACGCCGCTGTTTCCCCACGGATCAAGACCCAGCACCTTCACGGCGCCCGCGTCTCGTTTCCGCAAACCCTCCAAAATCTCTATCAGCGTCGTCTTACCCGCCCCATTCGGGCCAAGAAGAGCGAAAACCTCGCCCTCATTAACCGAAAAGGAAACCCCGTCAACCGCATGCAAATCGCCATACGATTTCTTAACATCAGAGATCTCAACCGGAATCATTCCAACCACAACCTCAACCGAACCATCCCCTTCACAATACCTCTTGATACCGGAACAGCCACCTCATGAACCGTTCTCCAGGAGGGTGCGCAATGCTGGAAATATAGTTTGTGGATTGGCACTTGCAAACTGGTCGAGTGCGCAGCATGACTGCACGTTTCTTTGGTGTTACTCGAAGCTCAGTTCAAGGCTGATGAGCACTTTTCTCCACATGATTGCGCGTGCGCCCGTCAAATAGTACTTAATCAAACTCCAAGCTGAACCCTAACAACATCAGTCCTGGCAATACTCGCCAACATAGCAAGGCAGAAGAGTAAGAGAAGCACAACTGCTCCAGAACCTCGGGTTCTGTCCGCCGCAGTCAACCCTGCAGGCTCGTATGTTTTGAAGCGATTTTTATATCTTGTGAAAGCATCTTCACATCAACCATCAGGGTCTCGCCCGCCCCCCGCTTTTCTGAATGAAGAAAAAGTAGTTTCCCCCGGAGCAAGCTCCGGGGCTCTATGGTGTTGCTTCTTGTTGTTCTTCTCGTATGTATTTTCTGACGGCGTCGAGGTTTAGTCCGCCTACCGTGTTAACGCAGTATCCGCCTGCCC
>JBEKXL010000017.1:0-50257 GCA_049512075.1 Bathyarchaeia archaeon
CCCCGGCCTCCATCTCCAAGGTTATCTCCATTTTCGTAACACACGCTCGGTATAAAGGCTTAAGTGGGGGAATTCACCGCCCGGGGCAAGCCCCGGGGTTCTCTTCCCCCACACCCTTGAAATAGAGTAAAAGCAGCCCGAAGACAATTGCAGGATCCATATTCGTCACGCACTGAAGCGCTCGGTCATTGATGCCAGCGAGGCCCAAGACATATGACTTATGAATTATGAACTTTAATTCGGAGTATGCACATAAATAACGCGTGCTTTCATGGATAACACGTTTGCCTGGCAAGTTTAAGTGATGTTGACGGTTTTCTGGTTCTTCAGGGTCAGCACCTTTCTTTTGGTGACCTGCTGAATTTTCGGGTGTTTTCAGTGTGTATTGGAATAGTGGTTTTTGTTTTGAGGCGCGCGCAGCTTAAGGAAGAGCAAGAAATTTCAGATTCAGGTTCAGACTTTTCCTTATACTACCAATATGTAGTATTGCGTCACGTTTGCTTATTCCGCATACAATTGCTCGTGTACTTCTTTGCCAAATTTTCCGTGGTCTGTCACTTTAAGGATTACAGTCCTTCTGTTTCCTGTAAAATGCAAACAATGCCAACAAATTGAACATCTGTCCAAAGTTACACCACCCATCGATAAACAGTGTTAGTCTGTGTATCTACAACACTGAATTTTGTCTGTGGAAATATCAGCCAAGTATGTGTATTTTGCTGTATTATCTCAAAGTTTGCTTCAGTAGACAACGTAGTACACTTCTCTTCAAAAGCACTCATTCCCAGTGTTACAACGTTACTGTACGAAACTGAACCCATATGTAACGGATAGTTGTGATCAGCAACGAACTCTTTAAAATCTGAGATTTGTGATTCTCTTGCATTTTCGCTTTCTATATATGCAACAACCACAATTACAAAGAGAACTATAATTACGATTGCGATTATTAGAAAGATTATTCCGCCGTTCTTTCTTCTCAACCTCAGTCACCTCCGCTGATAATCATAGCGATAAAAATAGGGATTTATGAGCTGCTAGTTAAATCTGCAGGCAACATTTTCATTGGATCTCCACAACGCTCGAACCTTGCAAAGACTGCTTTTACCTGTTTCATCAAAGCTTGCGCGTCCTGTGGATATATCTTAGGATCGCGTGTCACGTCTATCTGTTTTCTAAGCTCATAGATTCCAAAGAGAGCTTCTTCCAAAACCTTCTCATTGTTATTAGTTCCAGTTGTCTTGGCGTAGATGCTGAGAAGCGTTTGCGCAAACGGACTGAGCTTCTTTACATCTATTATGTCAGGGTTCTCTGTCATCTTACTTCGCCTTCTTTGTCTCTTGGTTTGCTTGCTTGACTATATTCTTTGCGAGATTGGCTTTTATTGCTTCTTTAGCTACAGAACCTATCGGAAGTGTATCTAGAACTTTAGAAACATCTACTCCTTGTGCTTCAAGCGCCTTTATCATCATACCAATATCTGCACCAACTTCTGCACTCAGCGGAATACCAAAGATTTGACTTTCTCCACTTTGAACAATGCTAATTTTTGCTACTTTAAGTCCATCGCCAAGAGCCGCCCACTTTGCTATCTGCGATTGCAACGTTGCATGGATAATTTCTATAGACAAACCTGCATCATTATAGAGTTTCAATGCATTTGCTTGTTTCTCTGTACCAGCAGCTGTCGCAAACAGTTGTGCTTGATTCACGTCTGCTTGAGCAAAGCCTGTCAGCTTGATTGCTTGAGCGTCACCATCGGCTTTGGTTTTCACTGCATTCGCAGCTCCTTCTGCTGTCTTGACTACCGCTTGGGCACCTACTTCAGCGGTACCAACATCTAAAGCTCTCCTAGCCTCGACTGACTGTTTATTAGCTTCCATCGTAGCCTTCGAAATATCTTGTGCCCTCTCCTGATCTGCGATTCCAATTGCCTTGTCCTTCTCAAGTTGAGCAGTCTTGTAAGCTTGCTCTGCCTTTGCTTTCTCAGTTTCTCTTTCTTGAAGTGATCTTTGTTCTGATATAGTCGCATCTTTTTCTTGATCTGCTACTTGTTTTCTTGTCTCTGCTTCTATGACCTTTGCTTGTCTTTGCTCTATATCTGCTATGACGTGGTATGGATCCAAATCCTTGAAGTGTATAACTTCCAGATCTGCAATTTTGATTCCCCATTCTCCAAGAAGAACTGGCTTGATTTCATCTCTAACTGTGGTACTAAATTTGGCTCTGTCTCTCATTATAGATATAACATCCATTTTCATAGACTCGTTTCTAGTAATGGATTCTATGAGATCTTTTACGTCTGTAGTCAGAGTTTGAGTGTAATCTCCAGTACCCAATTTTTCTGCGGCTAATTCAGGGTTCTCTATGTTAAGCCATACACGCACGTCACCAAGAAACTTTGCCATATCGCTATCCCGTAGAGATATATTTTCTATTTGTAGCTTTACAATTCCCAATGGAAGAATTGTTCTTTTCATCCACAACGGAACATACCAATAAGAACTTTTTTCATTTGGTCTGGAAGTGTACAGTTTTCTACCTTTGCCTTGTGTAACAACAACATGCGCTTCCGAGGGTTTTACCACTGTGTATATGAAGTATACCAATATGACAATGACAGCTATCGCAATGATTACTGTAGGAACTAGTACGAGAAGTATGTCATCTAACAACATTGTTTTTCATTCCTCCTTAAATTTTGCTAAGAAAGGGTTTAACTATTAGTAAGCTTAAAAATATTTCGTTGCTAGTCAGCTTAAGAAGCCATGGCCGTATAAAAAGATTAGCGCGCGCGCTCAGCGAATGCCGAACAGAAACCACACGCAAAATCTACGCTAACAGCGTCCGAATCTTCACGGCATGGTGGCAAAAACCCCTAGAAACCTTCGCAACCTTGGAACCCCGAGAAATGAGACATTTGGCACTGACTTTTCAAAACGAGGCTTTACAAGGCTGGTGTCCTGGCTGGCGAAAGGAACCGTTGAAACAAAACACCATCATCGCAGTCCTCACGGCACTAGGCAGCTTCGCAAGTTACAACGACCAATACCTACGCCTACGCGGAAAACGAGCTCACAACCCTAATCGACCTTTCAAGTCACGTTTTTACGAATCGGGATTTAACTCGCATGTTCAGCGTAGCCAACATAGAACAAAAAGCCATACTCGCCACTTTTTGCAGTCTCGGCTGGGAAGTCCAAGCAATCCTACAACTAAAACGCACGTACATAGAAAACCTCATTTACCGAGCCCGTGAAGAAAGGCAGCAGTACATCTATTTCATTCATCAACGAGGCAAAACCGGAGCCCTGCGCCTGGGCGTGTTGAACCCGCTTGCGATAGAATGGATAGAAGAATTTCTCAAAGCCAGCCCCAAAACCGACAGCCTATTCACATACACGACAAAAGAAGGTGTTAATGGCATGTCGAAACACCTGGCCAGAGATGCCCACGTTACAGTAACCGGAAGAGTTCACACGCACCTGCTAAGAAAATGGGTTATGAGCGGCCTAAGCCGAGCCGGGTTTAACGAGTTTCAAATCAAATTCGTCGTAGGCAAGGCTATTCCCCCAAGCGACATGACATACTTGCAAACGTTACAGCAGGAAGTTGAAGCACGCTATCCCAAAGCCTTTGAAGAGTGCTTGGATATTAGCGGCAAAAAAGTGGTCGCGGGCTTGAGTGACGAGGACCGAGAACTGCTAAGCCTAATCAAGGATCCTGCCGTTAAGAGAGCTTTGCTGAAACTGGTAAATGAATGATTACGATACCAGATTGGATAATCAAGCGGTTCGCTCCATAACCTTGATGCAAGCAAAGACTGGCTCGATTGCAGGTTGGCTGAACAAGTAATTAGTCCTTGTTGCGCCCTCTCCGAAACGTGCGCGCTAGCTTGGGAATCGTAGGAATTCGTTGTTGTTTGCGTTGACTATTATGGTTACTGTGTTGCCTATCTCTAGTTTTTCGATTCTGCTGACTGTTGTGAAGTCCAGGTTCTGTGTGTACACTGCGTAGTCGGTTTGGTTGATTGTCAGGACGTAGATGGTGTTGCCGTTGTTGACGTAGGAGAACCTGTTGGTCAGTGTTCCGGTTATCGTCGTCTCGTTCGAGGGTTGGACTGCTCCGGCTTCGAATCTGCGTTTTGCTTCTTGAACAAGGGTTGCGCCTTCGTAGCCTTCGCTGGTCATGACGATTGTGTAGTGGTCCAGGTTTACGGCGTCGACGATTCCGAGTCCGGCCAGTTTGATGGTTTCTTGTGCCGAGGTGGATTCGCCCTGTGCGGTCCTCCAGTATAGTGGCACGAACCAGGCGTTCTCACCGTTTATCGGGTAGATTAGGGGCATTTCTGCTTCGTAGGCTCCGGTGGTGGGCATTAGAATGTGGGACTCAACGACGTTCTGTGCCTGCAGGCCGCTCTTGATGTCCAGACCCGTCGTGTCGTAGTACTCTATTCCCGTGTCGGTCGTTTTGAACATTCCCGCCATAGTTTGTGCTTCGCCGACGAAGTCAACGGGGACCAGCGCGGTTATCTTGTTTGTGTCGGGGTCGACGATCCATCGGACGTCGTCTGAGATTTCGACTCTGTTGGTGGATGCGGGTATCCAGGCGAAGCCGCCTGCGAAGATGTCGAAGCCGTTTCCTCTTCTGGTACCTCCCCAGGCGTTGATCATTGTTTTGAGCCAGCCTTCGTCGTAGCGCTGGGTGACCCAGTCTGGCGTCTGGTTCATGGTGTAAAAGTTTTCGACTTGGCCAGCGTCGTTGTAGACGTATACTCCTTTGGGCTGGGCGATGAAGGACCATTGTTGAACTTGGGTTGTGGTTAGCACGTATTTCCAGTTGCCATTGTCATCGACTGTCAGGGTGGCTCTGCCATAGGCGTCTGCGGTCGATTGGCTCCAATAGGCGTTTCCCTGTATGTTTCCTGTCAAGAACGGTGGAAAGTACAGGAGTCCTTCGGCCACTTTGAAGGGTTTGTCGACGATTGAAACGTTAAGTTCGGGGTCGTTTGCATCGACGATGACCAGGCCCTTGACGCTATTGTCGCCGTACAGGTTCAGCGGGACCATCGTGACAACCCAGACAAGGCGGCCGTTGTACAGGGTTATGTGGGAGGAGCCGACTCTTACGCTTCCAAAGTGCGCGGCGCTCCTCAACGCGATGCTTTCCGCAAGTTCCTGGGTTGTCAGTCTCAGCATGTTGTCGGGGATTTCATGCTGGAACAACGGCGTTCCCGCAGGTTCGAATGTCAGCATCTGGTTGAAGGCACTCGCGTTGTTGACTCTCGACACAGCTTGGGTTTGCCACAACATCAAGCTCGAAAACACGATTATCACGACCAGCGCAACGGCGGCCAGCCACTTGTACACCACCCTTCCCCTTACTCCCCCAAGCACTGGCCTATACGTTATCCTGCCGTACTTGACCCGTTCCTCATAGCCGGAAAACCTATAATCGTTAACGTACGCAAACAGCCACTCCACGACTGTAAGGGACAGTTTAAAGAATATCAGCCACACAACCATGTACACGTCCAGTGTGGCGACCGCGATGGCGACGAACCCGAACAGCGCACCGAACAAGCCGAAGACTAAGTACCGCCACTTGTTCATTAACCAGCGATCAGTCGTAGGAACAACGAACACTACTATCCACGTCAACCACCACAATAAGGGAAACATCTCTTTCAACACCTCTTCATGTTCTCGTTTCCTCAGTCAAGGGGAGTAAGTCGTTCAATATTAATCTGGCCATCTAATAAATACCATGCGAATAGTGGCATGTATGCCTGTTCACAAATGGTTCGAGAAATGCACGCGCGCCAATTTCTGATCAGACCAGTGAGAACTTATATGGGCGATTTGTCTTGTCAATCTTGAGAATACCTTTTTGCGCCATCTTCTCAGTATATTCTCTTACAAGATAGTCTGGCAGACTTGCAGCTTTTGAGATATTTCTAATCGTCGTGTGACCATTGGCAATTAACTTGATTAGAAGATCCTCACTTAGTTTTTCTTCCACGATTCTTTGCAGCTCTTTTTCTATTGGCGATCTAACTTGGTACTTTGTTCTGAGGTCGATTAGGTTCTGTACAAGTGCACTTTCCCAGAGTCTCCCCGAAGCGAGAGATTGGTTCCTGCACTCCGTTTTTATCACTTGCCAGTCCAGACTGGATTCCGCTAGAAGGCGCATGTCATCAAGATCAGCTTCACGTTCTGTAATCCCTTTGAAAAGGAATATGTCTTCTTTTGAGGCAAGGCTCAAAATCAATTGCCTTTTTGAATAAAACTCAGTTGCTCTAGATGCCATATTAACCGAGAAGACGAGTGCATTGCAAATAGATCGATTGAATATGTCCCATCTGAAACCGTCTTCGTTTTCCATGATTCTAGATATTTCCATTTTCTTATATTGTCTTGAGATTGAGGAATTCTCTAACAGGTGGTATTCAATATTTGCCAACGACTCAACCAAAGTGCCCATATCTTGGTCACTAAGAACTACAACGTCAATGTCCTATGTTGCTTCTTTCAGTCCGTAATTAATCAAAGCTAGGCCGCCTATGATGAAAATTTGAGTGTGAACCGCGATTTTTGAAGATAATTTATCTAGCTCGTTGATTATGTATTTTCTATCAAAAGATGGCCTATTTGTCAAGTCAACGCCTCATCCTCATATTCCCTCATTTTAGCCATTAATTCATCCCATGTTGGCAATCCTGAACCAGTGCGAGTGCCTCTTGTTCTCAAAAATTCCAACATTGCATTAATCTGTAGACCTAGGTCGTACCATGTGGCTCTTTTCAGCAGGTAATCCTTGTCGACTTGCCGTAGTTCCTTCTTTAGCAGTATGAGGCTGTAAGTTACGTAACGAACATTTCCCCTTTCAATTAGCAGAGTGTGAAGTATTATTTCCTCCAGACAAATCCTTGTTTTCCTCTTGGAATAGAAGTACGTCTCAAAATCTGACGTCAGTTGAATACCGAAATCCGGCAAACAAGAAGTGGCTGTCTTTACAAAATCGCTTCGAGAAATTTCTATGGTCTTTGGCAATCTGATCAGGCACTCAAAATCCTTTTGCCACAACACAATCGCACTCTCGGAGACTGAACTAACAATTGCTTTAATTATGAAACTCTGATATTCTTCCAAGAAGTTACTCAATAAAGAAAAACGATCGTTGATTAGGAAGTCTTCGCCACTGCACGCCACTATCCCGAGGGCCATGAAGTTTCTGGAATATCTCCAAAATGTGATAGGCGAAACGCTTTGATCACTACTGTATGCGCCTGTTAATATTTGAAAGAGAACCTCGATGCCAAGTCCAGGTAAAACGTCTTCCCATTTGATGTGCGAGTATTTTCCTAAGAGTTCTTTCAGGAGTAGCGCATGTTTTGTATCCTGGAAAAAGATACTTTTTCTGGAATTCGCAAAATTCATTTCGGAAGAAAAGGCTACTTGTTGTACTCTTATTATGTCTTTTTCTTGAAGTTTCTTTAGGTAGTGCGAGAGAAGGCTCGGTTTGATTGAGCACCTTTCTCTTATTTGAGATAGAATATGATTGTCATTGGCGATTTCTTTTAGTATTTCTATCTCTTGTTTGCTGAAAGCATACTTCTCTTTTTTTGTTTTCACTGTATTTCATATAATTGAAATAGCATATAAGTATTTTAATTTTATGAAATGTTTTCCATACAGCCTCATAATCTCCCTTGAAGCATACGCTTCTAGATCACGTTCCATTTCTGACACCACCTATTGCAGTAATACATCAATCTTCATTATATTTTTTTCTCATTTCCTTAGTAGTTATGTTTGGAATCACTAAGGTTTAGAGAAATAAAAATAATGATATCCTGGCCATTCAAAAAGCAGAACGCAACAAAAAAGCCAACCATAGCGATTTTGTGCTAGAAAGAGCTCAGGCATATGGCGGATGACTATGAAAGCCCAAGCAATCATGTTCCGTTTTGGGGATTTTTTATTAGCATAGCCAAGTTTTCCCCACTCCTCAGTCACCGAGAATCATGTTGCTGGGGGCGGGTGGTCTGATTTTCGCTGAATTTGCAACGGCCCGAGTGAAATAATTCAGGTGCTCACTCCTGTCCGCAAAACATTTTGGATCTGAAGGATACTGAGGCGAAAACGGATTGGTTAGGATTTTGTTATTTTTGTTATGATTGTTATTTTCAACCACTATCATTTCCTTCTCCTTGTGGATCCTAGCTTACCGTAGTCTGTACCGTTGAATTTTCGCAATGCCCAACCAACTAATGCGAATCAACCTACCACCGTAATAGATTTCAGTATTGGGGTAGACCAGCACGCGCTAGAGGAAGGTTTTATTCTGCGTTGATGCTGGGGACGAAGATCAAATGACAGGTGCACTTCATGTAGGTGCGCTCGTGCCCGAAAAGTGGAACTCAATACTGCTGAACCGAGTGTTCACGTAACATCTGGAACCCTAAACTCATTCATTCAGTTGGCTAGCGCTATGTTGCTGTGACGTTCATGTAGACATCTGCAAGGAAGAGTGTCGAGGGAGTGGGGCCGAAGCTTCCAGGTATGAATGCTTCTATTAGATATGTGCCTGCTTCGTACGTGGCGTTCCATAACCAAGGCTGGGCGGAGTTCGTTTGATTCCACACGTACGTTCTCACTAGAGCTTGGCCAGGTGAAACTGAAAAAGTAGTCTCCTCAAAAAGATAGGGGTTGGACCACACCTTGCGCCCGCTTAGGTCCACGGGACTTATAGCGTAGACAACGACTACGGGGTCTGACGTCGCTGATGTTATTGAGTGGGACACGAAGCCATAGTTCTCCAAAGTTACCGTAATCAGAACTTTTTCTCCAAGACTGTAAGAAGACTTGTCTGTGGTTAACACAAAGACCCAATTGGCGCGCGTGAGAGACAATACGAACAAGGCTGCATAAAACGTCAAAGTTACAATTACTAGCAGAGTCAGACCTAGCAATACTTTACGTGTTCGCACCTTTCCACTCGCGAAGCAAGAATAAGCGGCAATCCCAGACAGAATTGCTGCAGCAATAAGAACATAGGAAAGCAGTAACAACGAATAGATTAAGATAGAGACAATAAGAAAGACAGCTAGAATGCATGTCAATATGAGTAACGCAGCGAAAATCGGCGAACGATAACGGATGCCCTCAACCAATAATCCTTCCCTCCTCCACGTCGACCATTTCCCAGACTCCCTATCTAGGGTAGAGGGCGTTCTACCCATAATTGTTTTGCGCCTTCGAGCCACAGCGCGAGCTCGCGCGCCATTTGAAAACCCGATTCGAGCTTAGTTTGGATTCTAGTCCTTTGGCGAGTTGTTGATGGCGCGAACGGCTCTTGCCAGCATCTTTCCCATATACCTCGCAGACTCCACTCCTTCCCTGTCCTTCATAACCTCGCCCTTCTCTCTCGCGATGGCGAAGGCTCTTCCGCCACCCGGGACAGTCATTCTAACCGCAGTCATGAACGTGAGCATCTGATTGCAAGTGCTTGCCACGCCTGAACGCCGAGCGACAGCGATGACTCCGCCGACTTTGTCCGCAAAATCCTTTCTTCCTCGCGCCAAAGCTAGGAACCCTATTCTGTCTATGAAGATTTTCATCTGAGCCGTCACTCCTTGAAAATAAGAGGGACTGCCCAGTATGACGCCGTCAGCATTCGCGAGTTCTCGGTAGAGCTTCTCGCAGTCGTCACCGATGACGCATTTCTTGGTGTTGAAACAGTCTGAACATGCATTGCAAGGCTCCAGTCTGTAATCGCAGATACGAATCAAACCCACTTCTACACCCTCTTCCTCCGCAGCCATCAAAGCCTCCTTCAATATCGTATCAGTATTTCCCCCAACCCTCGGACTGCCACTTACACCTATGATCCTCATCTCTTCAACTCCAACAAACTATTGCAGTCCTCATTGACGTTTTCAGGCATATAGCTCTAACCCGCGCGTCATACGTTCATCTTCCTGCCATGCGCAGGAACATAAGCTCAGAGTCAAGCAAACCTTAAGCACGACGAAATCCTCCCACAGCGCGCGTTGCCCTGCAACGGCACAAGCGCCTTGGTCACGGGTAGCGCACGCCAGGATCGCGCGGGTTCGTGAGGCAATGGCTTGACAAACACTTGAGAGGGAGGTCAGTTTGCTCACAGATTTCAAGGCTTGGAATTAGTATCGACACTGCGCCGTTAACGCGTATAGCGCGCGCTAGGTTTGGGTTCAACTAAGCCTGAAGTTTTGTCTTCTGTCTGATTTGGTTTTAGGTATGCTTATGGTGAATTGTGCTCCTTTGCCTGGCACGCCCGTTTCGTCGATTGCCCAGCCATAAACATCCATCACCCTGCTAACCATGTAAAGTCCGTAGCCTGAGCCTTTGCCAGTGGTGAAGCCTTCAGTGAAAAGCTTGGATTTTGCGTCTCGAGATATGCCAACGCCATCATCCTCATATATCAGCTTCAGCTTGTCCTCGAATTCCTCATAGCGGACTCTGATTTGAGTCAACTTCTCGCCATACTTGAGCGAGTCATCAATCAAATTGTAGAAAAGCTGCCTCAGGAGCGAATCAGCCAACACGGTCAATCCTCCGCACTCGTTCGCAATTCTGATGCCTTTCAAGTCTGAGAAGAGCGACGCTGCCTCGCCAACAGCCTTACTAACGCTCAAGTAGGCTAGTTGTTCGACGCCCAGCTTCTCGTATGTTCTTGCAAACTCAAAAATTGTTTCCACGTTTCTGACCGCGTTTTCCATGTCGGCCAACTGCTCCAACGCTTCAGGGTTTCCAGCCAGCTTCTTCTTCAACAGATAAGCGTTTCCAGTCACCCTGCAAAGCTTGTTTCGCACGTCATGCCTCGTGAGGCTACCGACAACCCGCAGTTTTTCCTCCAGATTCTTCCTTTCCATAATGTCGCGGAACACGACGAGATCAGCCGGTTTGCCTTTGTAATCGATTTTCGCCGCGTTTATTTCGTAAATCAGCTTTCCCCCGTTCTTCTTTAGCAGTTCGACCTCATATGGTTGCACGTTCATTCCCATCATTCTTTCGGCCAGTTTCTTTATCATTACTGCTTTGGTCTTCGCCCCAAACATCTTTACTTTCAGCAAGTTCTTTCCAACAAGCTCTTCCTTCTTGAACCCTGTTATTTCTTCAGCTTTTTGCGTGACTTCCAAGATTTTTCCTCTTCCATCCACTACAGCAACTGGGTCAGCCATAAGGTCAAACAACATTTGGAAATGTTTCCTCGACTCTTCCGATTCTTCCTGCGCCCTTTTCAGCTCAGTGATGTCCTTGTATATCCCAATATAGCCAAGCAGATTGTTTTCAAAGGTTACTGGAGCAGCAGAAATCGACACTGGCACCAGCGACCCATCCTTTCTCTTTCTAACAGTGTCATGACTGGCATATCCGTTCTTCGCGTCTCTGTCCAGGCTTTCTGCCTCTTCGCGCATGTCTTCTGGCACTACGACCTTGTTTATTTTTTTGCCCTTGACTTCCTCTACAGAGTAACCGAACAGCTGGCAGAAACGAGGATTCACGTTCACTACTATGAAGTTCACGTCCAGATAGATGGCTGCTTCAGGATTGTCCATGAAAAGCCGTTCAAATTTCTGTTGACTTTCTCGAATTTCTGTTGCATATTTTTCCAAATTCCAGGCATACTCTGAGTTGCTTATCGCGGTGGCGGCGTGTGACGCTAGGATTTCAAGCAACTCCTGATCTTCTTCGTCAAAAGCGTTCAATCTTTTGTCTTCTACGTTTAGTACTCCAAGGATTTCTTGCCCAGCTTTGATTGGTACGGCGAGTTCGGAAAGTATGCCAGGGAGTCCTTCCACGAAGTCTGTATTCTTTCTTACATCTTGAACGATTACGGAATTGCCAGTCTTTGCCACCTTAATAGTTATGCCCTTCTTGCTGCCATCCAACGGCAACTCAAGTGGAAAAGGTTCTGGATATCCACGTTGATCTACTATGTAAAGCATGTTTTTGTCAATAATGAAGAAATCTGCATACTCAAATCCCAGAACTTTTTGCATGGCGTCCAAGGTTAGGCGATATATTTCTTCCCTTTTCTCCGCCATGTTTAGGTCCCGACTGTAGATGTTCAACGCCGAAAGTCTTTCCTCATAACGTTTCCTTTCAGTAATATCCCTATGTATAACCTCTATGCCAATGGCTCTGCCTTTCTTCTTATACGCGCTAACGCTGAGCTCCATTGGAATAGATTCTCCTCTCTTGTTCACCCCCCTTATTTCGTATATGAGGGGGAGTTCTTCTTCTGAGTATTTTGTTTGATATTTTTCTAGAACCATGGCGCGATCGTCAGGGTGAACAAAATCCAAGAACACTTTGCCTTTCAGTTCTTCATTGGTGTATCCCGATGATTTCTTGAACGCTCCGTTGTAGTCTATGAGGCGGCCTTCTCTTCCAACGAAGATGCCCACAGGGTCTTGTATGCTTTCGAACAAGTCCCTAAACCTTTCCTCAGACTCCTTCAACGTTTCCTCCGTTTTCTTGCGTTCAGTTATGTCAGTGAATATCGCTTGCACGGCTGGTTGTCCTCCATGTTCTATGCGAGCAGAAGACAGCTCTAGCCATACCATAGTTCCGTCTTTTCTGATTCCTCGAACATCGTACTGTGGTTGTGCCTGCTTTCCTTCCAATCGGTCTTTGAATCGTTCGAAAAAGAGCTCTCGGTCGTCTGGGTGCACGAGTCCTGCTGTTTGTTGAGGCGAGAGTAACGTCAATTCTTCAACAGTATAGCCCAGAATCTTTGAAATTGTGGAGTTAGCGAAGACTATGTGAGGTATTGGTCCTTGTGCGATCATTATTCCCTGCGTTGATTGTTCGACTAATGATCGATATTCTGCTTCCGACTTCTTGAGCGCGGTCGCAGATCCTCTTAGAGCCTCTTCTGCTTTCTTGCGCTCCGAGACATCTCTTGTTACCACCATTAGGCTAGTAGGCATGCCACAGGCATCTCTGACAACGTTTGCATACAATTCTGCTGGAAATTCGCGACCGTCAGCAGTCAAGAGCGAGATTTCAGCTTTCCTGGCAGAGCCTTCTCTTAGCGTGTTTCCAAACAGTTCCATTGCTCGAGAATGATCTCTGGGAGCTACGTAGTCAAAGCTGCTCTTGCCCAAGATTTCTCCTTTCTCAGAGAAACCGTGCAAAGTCATTGCAGCTTCGTTGAGTTCGGCCACGTTTCCATTTAGATCGAAAATTGTAATGGCGTCAGGAGACGAAGCGAATATTGCTTCCAGCTTCTTCTCTCTGTCTAACCGGGCCGCTTCCGATTCACGCAGCTTTTCTTCAGACCTTCTAATCTGGACCAGTTCCGTTATGCTGTGAGCTAGCTCCGTGTAAACAGTTTCAGTTTCTCCCACCTTGTTGAGGTACTGGTTGGCTCCCAAGTTAAGGGATTTTATCGCGACCTCTTCTCTTCCTTTTCCAGTGAACATGATGAATGGGATAGTGTTTCCGTTCTTTCTCAGCATTTCCAGGAATTCTAGCCCGTCTTTGCCCGGCATTTGATAGTCTGAGATGACTGCGTCGTACTCTTTCTCTTTCAGTTTGTTAAAGGCTTCTTCAACGGAGCCTGCAGTGTCAACTTGAAACGGGCCCTGCAATTCCAGACATTGCTTCGCAATTTTCAGCAAGTCCAGCTCATCGTCAACGTGCAAGACACGAATCAGCTTCTTCTCATCGGAACCGACGACTATCTCGGCATGTGACTGAACAGCAGATTCAGCCATGGAAATCACACTTCATACAGTACACTACACTCACGCGTGCATTGGCAACGTTGTCTTGGATGTCTTGCTCCTGATTAAACACTTATGAACACAAAATCAATACACAAAAGCAACCCCTCCAAAACCACACTACACCCAAAGTAAAACCAATATTAAACCATAAAAGACAGAAAAAGAGGGTTTCCGCCCAAGAGAGACGGAAAGTCTCAATGAGCGCAACACAGGTTCGTTACAGTGAAAAAAAGGAAGTTAGGAACACGCATGCGCGCTAAGAGTACGGTACTTGAGTTAATCTCATGATATTCTTTGTCCCAATTTACAGCAGCAAGAAAGTCTCAAGAGTTCTTGTCAAATCTCCAATTCTATTAAACCTTTTTTGGTACCAAGTGATAGTATAAATAGGTGTAGCACTGAAAGAAACTATAGGTAACCTTTGGGAGGCTACTTGTTGTTTGCTCAAAAAAGGGGAACTTTAATGGTAGACAAGAACAAGGAAGAAGAGAACAGCACATGGGTTTGTCCTTCTTGTGGGCAAAGATATACAGCGCCGCTGACAGCAGGAGTACGCACTAAATGTCAAAACTGTGGGAAAGTGTTTTACACTGAAGGAATTGACGTGGAAAATCTTGAATCTCGAAAGCTTCAAGATGAAATGCAAAGACGCAGACGAAGGGAAGTTGAAGCTGACCAAGAACATGAATGAACCCTAACGTTCCTAGAGTTCATCACAAATAACTTAACATTATCAGAACAAACAGAAAGACAGACATCATAGTCCTTGATGCAAGGACAGTCGAGATGGATGCCCTTACTAGCTTTCGCGCATTTTGAAGCTTTAAAAAAAGAGGGAGACTAGGCGAAGATCGCCCATATACTCACTGTCCAACTGCCTGTCGACGCTGAGAGCGCCGCGTCATTGAACTGAACTGTTACTGCTGAGCTGTCGTAGTAACCAACGGCTGCAGTGAACGCGTCTGAATAGCCAATTAGGCTATTTTCAGTCTCATTGTAGGCAAGGTCAACGGTTTTGCCGCTGAAAGTCAACGTAACCATGTCTGGAGTCAACTGGTTAAAAGCGCTATAATTGAACTGGGGCACAATAGGCGTAGAAACGGGGGAACCTGAGACAGACCCGTTGTTTATTGGCGTTGGTATCTCCGGGTAGACCCACCATTGTTGTGAGACATCAAAAACTATTCTGATCGTATAGGACTCTGACGGGTTCAGGTTCTCTGTCACAACATGGAATGCGTATGGAACGCCCAAAGAGACTTCGTTAGGTATGTCGCCAACTTTGGTGAGCCTTATTGGAGAAGTCAAGCTGGTGTAACTGTCCAACTCGTTGCTTGCACGTTGCCCAGAAAGAACGGCAGAAGCGGCGAAGACTGCTCCGATCAACGCCAGTGTCGTCAGTGCAGCTACAATGGCTATCCTCCTTTTTCTCATAGAGTCACCAAAGACAAATCGGCCTGCGGACACTTAATACCAAGCATTAGTACATTTAATACCAAGAATTAGTACACGACAACACGCGCTAGTTCATCATTGCCTAGTTTCACTCTCGATTATGAAGCCAGGGTGCGCTGGGATTTGAACCCAGCAAACTCATAGAAGAGGATTGAAATGGCCGGGTTTAAAGATTGGTTGGAGAAAAGGCGAAAGAGAAAGGCGCTTATCGACGCGCTCGCGCCAGAGATTGCTAGACCAAAACCTATAATTGCCATAATCAGTCCTACCATTCTTATGGCTAGTCATTCTTTACCAACTCAATGCTGTTCTTGGCTGCATGAACGGAACTCTAAGTGGGAAGCGCGCGCGAAATAGCAAAAGCATCCATAGTCACGACGCAACAATCTACCGAATAATAGAAAACCTCAAAGCAGCCATGCTAATACAAGACAAAGAAAAAGTCTACAGAATGAACGACCCCATGCTCCGAACACTCCTACTAACCTCACAAGCAACTTAAGGGGTGTAAGAACTTACAGGGGTAAGAAACAGACAAGACCTGTTGCCACTTCCCAGCAGGTCTTGCGCGCGCGTCAAGAGCGTCCTGCGAGTTGACAAGAAATTCAGATCCCACGGACCCGAAGACCAGAGAAAGCAGTATCATAAGCGGCCTGCTGTTGAAGCTGTTTTTAGCTTCCTCAAAACCCAGCACAGCCTAGCCATGAACAAGGTTAGAGGAGTAAGAAACGTCGCCGTCTACGCTCTCTACAGCATATTCAGCCTAATCCTAACAAGAGAAGTAGCTGAAAACCTCGGAAGACAAGACAAAACAGTCTCACCAACCTACTTCAACACCTAATTCGGGACAAGGCAGCGCGCTAAAGTAGCTGATAGGTCTATTACCGTCGCGCGCGTAGTGTTGTCCATACGGGCCTTACACTGCGGGCAATACTATCCCGCGCGGATTAAACAATATGATAGTTTTCTTTTCCATTTTGATTAGTTTTAGGTATAGTTATTGTAAACAGGACTCCTTTGCCAGTTTCACCTGTCTCCTGTATGGTCCAACCGTAAACTTCCATCATCTTCTTGATTAAGTACAACCCGTAGCCAGTGCTTCCTCCTGTGCTGTATCCTTCTTTGAAGATGTGCCGCTTGTTGGCAACAGGTATGCCCACGCCGTCATCCTCGTAGAATACTTCCAGCTTATCTTGTTCTGTTTTCTCATAGCGTACCTTTATCGTAGTAATCTTTTGGCCATACTTTAGCGAGTTGTCGATTAGGTTGTAGAAGAGCTGTCTTAGCAGTGAATCTGCCAGAACAGTCAGTCCATGGCAATCATTGACTACGTTCAAGTTAATCAAACCTGAAAAGAGCGATACTGCTTCACCGAACGTTTTTTCCACGTCAATGTAGGTCATATCTTCAACACCCAGCATCTCATAGGTCTTGGCGAAGTCAAAGATCCTCACGATCTCTGTGCAAGCTTGTTCCATCTCTTTGAGACCATCAACAATGTCCATGTGTTCAGCATACTTCTTCTTGAGCAGGAAAGCATTTCCTGTCACTGTGCCGAGCTTGTTTCTGACATCATGTCTGGTCAATCCGCCAACGACTTGAAGCTTTTCATTCATTGTTTCAAGTCTCTTCTCAGCATTCTTCATATCTGAAATGTCTTTGTACATCGCAACAAATCCTGTGGGTTTACCTTCAACTACGATTGGAGCTGCAGAAACGGCCACAGGAACTAGTAATCCATCCTTTCTTCGCCTTTCTGTATTGTGGTAAACATATCCCTCCACTGCTTTCCTATCCAGAGCCTCCGCTTCGCCCATCTTGCTTTTCTGCACTACTACATCGTTGATGTGTTTTCCTCTGATTTCCTCAAGAGAATATCCAAAGAGTTCTTCAAAGCGGGGGTTTATTTCCAAAACGCGATAGTCTGGCCCGACATACGCGGCGGCTTCAGGATTGCCCATAAACAAGCCCCTGAATCTCTGTTGGCTCTCCTTAACCGTCTTTTCAAATTGCTTTCGCTCCTCCAAACCCCTTATAATCACCTGCACTCCCACGACGTTCCCTTCTCGGGTTAAGACACTGAAGCAATATTCTGCCATAAGAGTTCCATTTGGAGTCTGTATCTCGATTTCATTCTTGGCAGGTTTCCCCTGCGCTGCTTGAGAAAAGTCCTTCATAAGGACAGGGTGATACTTTCTGGGAACAAGATCAAGGATGCTATTTCCGACGACATCCTCCTTTCTATAACCGTACCGCAGAACAGCATTGTTTGCTTCAATCACTCTTCCATTCAGGTCAAGTGCAAGTATGCCATCGTATGCATTCTCAAAGAGCTCCCTGTACTTTCGTTCAGAGTGGTTGAGGGCTTCTTCTGCTTTTTTGCGTTCAGTTATGTCTCTATATGATCCGCTAATGCCAACAATCTTCTCTCCCTCTCTTATGGGGCTGCTTCTATACTCCAAGATTCTCTTCCCTTTCGGAGTGTCTATTTCGATTTCATTTTCAACACATTTTCCTTGGAGAATTTGCTTTACTTCTTCACGTAATCTTGGCCACTGTTCTTCAGGAACAAACTCCAGCATATTTCTCCCTATATGCTCGGCACGTGCAAAACCATACGCCATGGCGACTTTGTTTACAGCAGTCAGATTCCCCTTCAAGTCATATGCGACCATGAGCTCCTTTGAGTTCTCGAAAAGATCCCTGTACCTTTCTTCTGAACTTCTAAGAGCCTCTTCAGTCTTCTTCCGCCCAGTGATGTCGCTGATGGCGGTTACTCTGGCCATAATTCCTTTGTAGCGAATGGGTTTGGCCCGTATCTCAACCGGGAAAACAGAACCATCTTTCCTCATTGCCAAGTGCTCGTACGGGCCTTCGTATCCTGTTCGCATATTTGCCATAACAAAGTCGCGTGATTCGGGAGCCACAAAATCGAACACAGACTTGCCTATCAGTTCGCCCGGTTCATATCCCAACATTTTCTCCAATTGAGCATTAGCGTCAATGATTTTCGCTTGTTCGCTGATTCCAATTCCCTCAAAGGTCGCAGCAGATATCGTGGAAGAACGCTCCTCACTCTCCCTCAGGGCCTCCTCTGCCTTTTTGCGTTCGGTGATGTCTTGGACCATGGATAACACGCCGATTACAGAATTGTCCTCTCGTTTGAGGGGGGTATTAGTCCATGAGCAGGTTATCGTTCTACCGTCTCTGGTGAAATTATCGTTGACACTGTTGGCGGTCTCATCTCCTTCGAGCAACCGCTGCCAGATTTTATCTGCGACGGGTTGAGCTTCTTTGGGCACAATAGTGTCGTACGGATGTTTGCCTATGACGTCTTTTGCAGAATATCCGAAAATGGTCTCTGCAGCAGGATTCCATGAAATAGCCTTGAAGTCTTTATCCCAGACGATACAACCAATAGGCATTCTCTTGATCTGCAGCTCTAACTGATCTTTGGTTTCCTTCAGCGCAGCTTCAGCCTTCTTGCGCTCGGTGACGTCTCTCACAATGGCCAGAGAGCCTGTTGGCATGTTGTTCTTTCGAATGATTGTGGAGCTTATTTCAATGAACTTTTTCTCACCTTTCTCGCTTTCGATTTCAAATTCGAATCTCTCTGTTGGTTTGCCCATCGCTTGCTGTCCAAGTTTCTCAACTAGAACAGGCACGTCATTTAAGCTGACTAAGCCCAGGCCAAGAAACGATTTTCCAACAATGTCTTCTTTTCGCTTTTCTGCCATCTCTGCTGCCTTCTGGTTCAAATCCACTATTCTTCCGGACAGGTCCACGAAGACGAGTCCGTCATTTGCTTTCTCAAAGAGGTCTCTGAACTTCTCTTCGGATTCACCTTGTTTTTCTTCGGCTTTTCTAGCTTTGGCCAATTCTGTGATGCTGTGAGCTAGTTCCACATAGACGGTTTCGGTTTCTCCCAATTTGTTGACGTATTGGTTGGCTCCAAGGTTGAGCGCCTTTATTGCAACTTCCTCTCTTCCTTTTCCTGTGAACATGATAAAGGGAATCGCATTCCCTTTGCTTCTCAGTGCTTTCAGGAATTCCAGACCGTCTTTTCCAGGCATCTGGTAGTCGGAAACCACGATGTCATACTTGTCCTTCTCCAGTTTCATCAAAGCTTCTTCAACAGAAAGGGCCGTGTCAACTTGAAGCGGTCCTTCCATTTCCAAACACTGCTTAGTAATCTTCAGAAGACCAGAGTCATCATCCACATGCAAAACATGTATCTTATCGTTCAAATCTAGCACTATTTTTGCAGAAGATTCAACCACGTGCTCTTCCATTTGAATACCTTCTGTGCCTACCGCTACTGTGAGACATCGAATAGTTACAACAAACATTACACGCGATAAAGCAATTATGAAGCTACAATTAATACTCAGAATCGAACAGGAACACATGATGAGAAATCGTGCGAACGCGCCCGAGATTCTTGTCGCGCGCGCTCTAGAATAACCCCAAATTTTCTTCTTCTATTAGTCTCAGCGTCCGTTATGGAAGAATTTTCTATCAGTCTTTATGAACCCGCTTCACCCGTCAATTAGCGCGTGCGTTGGCAAGACCGACTTGACTGGTCGCATAATCTGTCTTTGTTCAGAAGCGTGCGTTTCAATCGTAATCATTCATTCTAGTCTACGATATTGTTTCATAATGGGACTACGCGCGAATATCAGTCTGCCTGACGCTACATAGACATAGCACAGCACTGAACGACAAGTAAATACCATAGATGTCGATTCTTGATCAGTATACCTTATTATCAACTGGAACAAACACTTTAAATCTCAGCCGTTTGAAAAAGGAAAGAGGGTCAACATGGACCAAGAAGGAAAGGAAGAATATACCGAATTCCTCAACCTCATAAAGATATTCATTTCCATGCTTAGCGAGAACGGCAAGTTGATTACGAAGATGGGAGAAATAGAGAAGAGATTTCCGAACGAATTCAAGATGATGAAGGAGTTCTCTCCGGAGAGACTTGATGCTTTTGTGGAAAAAGCACCGCCTGAGATTGCAGGCCTATTCCTGAAAATAATGCTCAGGGCGGCGGCTATAGGGCCAAAGACTAGTAGAGCCATGGAACTGCCGGCTGAAGAAAAACTCGAACTTGGGAAGCAGATGAACGAGCTCGTCAAAGATCTAGAAATCCTCTTGAAAAAAGTTGAAGAGGAGAGTCAGAAATGAGCCTAGAACCACAAAAACTGTTTTCAAGGTTATGGTCATCAATCAGAGAAGGACTAATTTCGACGTTTTTCCCTTCTGATTTGTTGCACCCAATAGAAAAGGCAGCACAGTACGTTTCCACAAAGTTCGAACAGAATGTTGTTCTGGAAACAGATATGATTCTCAAACAAACAACACTGAAAACCATCATAGGACCAGAAGATCATTGTCAGAGACTATACCTAAGATCTCTCACAGGTCTTCCCGCGATTCCTAGGACCATTAACGAAAACCCTGGAAGCGTGACAGATCTCAAAGGTTGCTTATCTTGGATCTCAAAAGGAAAGATCGACGTAACAGGACTTATCCGAGAAATCCGGGATAGCTAATGACCGATTCTGCACCAGTGAGAATCTATCCGGACACCAACATTCTCGTCTCGTATTCATTGGGGGATTCAGACGAGAACTTTGAACTTGCCGAAAAACTGTTTGAAGAAGTCCAGAATAACAAATACAAGATGGTGGTCTCCAATTTCACCCTCATGGAGACTCTGCATGCGCTTCGGACAATAGTCACGAAAATGAAATATCAAGAACTTGCCAACAGCCCATCGCAAGGCGATTTGATACAAATCGCAAACTCAAAACCTTTCGAAGAAACTGTACACAAAGACAGCATGAAGGCCTTCAGCACGATCATCGACAAGATAACGAAAGACACACAACACTTCAGTTTCGAACCAGACGGCCTAACATACCCAAACGAAACATTTGCGGCAGGTCTCCCCTTGCTGTTGGCAACCAAAGGATCTTTTCGCGTATACAGGTTTCGCTGCCACAAATGCAACAGCTATCTGAAATGCTCTTCCTGCAGAGTTGATAGCGAGATTGTCTATAAGGAAGCAAATGCCCCAGACCTAGTTCACCTATTGATATCAGAACGACTGGGATGCAAACTGTTTTTCACCATGGACAAATATTTCGCAAACATACCCGTCAAAGATGGGCGAGTGAAGATAGAAGTATTAGCAAAGTGAGCGCACGACAGATGAACCCGTCATGAGGTGGCGCTTTGCCGACAACAAATAGAAAAAAGAGGATATGCAGGAGACTTCGCCACTTTTCTTGAGTTCAAGTCCTGTCGGCGGCACCACAACACGTGTCTTTCTAGTTGTTCAATTCCACGGTGAAAAGTTCGCCATTGGTGTCGTTACAGACTAAGCTTTTTGGAGTGTAATCCTGGTGTATGATGAAATAAACATAGCCATTTATTGATTGATTCGGTGCGAGGGAATACAGTTTTTCCGTCGGCGCGATTCCCCAGCCAATGTCGAGGGCGTTGGTTTCTGAATGAACAAGCAGGGTCGTTGTTCCATACCTGGGGCCTCGTAAACAGCTTCCAAGAACAGGTTCTTGGTCTTGGCTTGTTGAAGCTCTTGGTTGAAACTGTCGTTTGTGCCGAAGCAGATCTCATGGCTCGCTACGTTGCGCAATGAGACATTTAAGACGATGTATTCTTGGTATTGTGGGTCTGCCTGTGCGATTCCTGTAACGCTTACGGCGAGTGCGGTTGTCCAGTTCCAGACCGCTAGCGAGGTTTCTTTGACGGGGAAGCCTTTTATTTCATCGCCAAGTCCGATTCTAGGCATCTGGAAAAACAAGAGCAAGCCGAGGATGATGAGTAAAAGAAGAACCACAACCCCAAACATCCAGTTGTGCAAGGTTGAGAGAGCGCACGCTGCCAATCGGCATGCCCAACGAGACGCCAGCTCCTAGACCAAGGAAAAGGCTTTCAGAAATCGTTTTCAAGGAAAAATGGCAAGCCCCGTGGCCTACAAGTTAGGGGCTCAATTATCAATCCACGCAGGCGTAGTTTTAAGCCATTCTGGTATATGTGGGTGCAAGCGCAAGAACAGTGATAATTTGCTTTCGGTCAACTGGTGACACGAGGGGATTCTAGGGTTCATGAGGGTTAAAAGCTTTATAGGGAGAAGGAGAGGAGCTTCCGATGCCTCAATCATTACCATATGACCCAACCTGGACAAAAACATCACTCTTGCTGCAGTACATTACAGATGACGCCCTGCCCTCCACCGCCGCTTCCAGGATCATTGGGCACGATTACTGCTCCACTTGCCAAAAAAGTGGAATGTACGCTCAGCCTGGACAACGCTGTCTTCGCAGTATGAATCGACTGTTCTAAGGCAAACACCGTGGGCACAAGGAGAAGGGACAACACCAATATCGCAGCAAGGGCTATGGGCTTCATTTTCCCCCCATGATACTTCTGCTAATAAAGCATATAAGTCTTTAGTCAAAGTCGCATTGAAGATACAAAAGGCGGTCTTATTGCGCAATGTTTAAGAATGGTTGCTTGCATAATCTTGACATCTCGACTCCCGGTGCGGGTTTATGAGTTATCAACGTTTGATTCCTTCGATAACTGAGTATTCTGAAAAGTTCAAGCGACTCGACTCTCTAGACTTTAAGATCATCAGGGCAATACTCTCACCCAGCACGTACAACGTCCGAAGGCTGGCTGAAACCGTTGAAGCGCCAAAGCAGACCGTTAGTTACCGCATCAGAAGGTTCGACAGGGGAGACATTGTCCGTTTCAGAGCAGTTATTAATGAACCTAAGCTTGGATTAAAGAGCTACTCGGTTTGGGCCTCCACGCAAGTCGGAAAGGAAGATGATTCTGGCTGCGCCCTCACAAGTTTCCCCCTGTGGAGATACCTTGCTGTTGTGGACGGATGGAAACTCGGTAACTATGTCCGCTACGTTATCCCCCCAGACAAGGAAGGAGATCTGAAAGCTTTTCTCAACGAACTCTCAAAGAGAGAACTTATCTCTGACTATGAAATGCATGCAACTGCAAGCCCCAAATATCCATTGTTGAACATGGATTTCTACGCTGGAAAACATGACGTTCCGATGTTCGACTGGAAGAAATGGGTAGCAGCCTTCGACTCATATATACCAGAAAAAACTGATGAACACGAGAATTACGAAAGAGCAGAGTTTGATTTGATCGACCTCATCATCCTCAGATGTTTAGAGCTGAATGCGCGGACGACCCAGCGGAGAATTGTTGCAAAAATAGCGCAAACACTTGGAGAAAAGAATAGCAAAAAATACATTCCGTTGGTTTCTCGCCGAATCAAGAATAACCTCAACCCACAGAGGCTCATCAGCGGTTACAGAGTGTACTTGTTTCCCAACCAAGAACAAGCATCGCTACTTTTCTTGTTCCACTTCGACTTCCAGAACACGATAAGCCTTAGGAAATTCACGGAGGCATTGAAACATCTTCCGTACAACACGAGTTACGAAAAGATTCTTGACTGGAACTCCCTGTTTCTCCGCCTTGTAGTTCCAGCGTTTGAGTACCCAGGAATGCGCAAGTCTATCAGAGAATTGGCAGAGAAAGGGCATATCAAGAATGCTAACATGCTCCTAGGAGATCTGGCTCACGGGACATGGGACAACGTGGAAATATACCAGATGTTCAAAGAGGGAGCATGGAATTTCAGCTACGGGGCAGCTACAGAAATGCTTGACAGGCTTCTGCACAAGCGACAAAAAACGAAGGCGTAAACCCACTTCCTCTATTCAACCTCAACCCAAAGGAATTCCCAAGAGAGCGCGCGGTAAGTTGCGCGGAACTAGGGGCTGTAAAGCCTTAAGTATTCAACTTTCTATGTTATTATTGATTGTATGGTCAAGTTAAAGGTCTACGTCTGCAGTTTTGAAGTTCCAACAGTTGGATTTGTCGATAAGGAAGGAGCCATGCACGCCTGCGCCCAAGCTCAGAAGACTGCTTTTCAGGGACTTGAGCACCATGCTGGCCTATTCGGAAAACGTTACCTACCCGATGAAGATAGGGAGGTTCTGACGAGAATCGACATTTTCTGTAAGAATAACGCTTTGGAATACGAGGTTGTCGATGTGGGAAGCATGAGTTTCTTGGCAAAGCTCGCATTGAGAAAGAAAGGCATTAAAACTCCTGCCATCTGCGCAGGAAAAAAAACGCTGTGCGGTATCCCCTCAGATGAAGACATGAAGAAGCTTCTGACCAGTTGAAGAAAGGGGAAACGCGGCTACGGAGACTATCCAGAGTCTTTTCAAGAGCAAGTGACTCCATAGTCTGAAGCCCAGTTTTTCAGACAGTCGCGTGCTGTTCGGAAAAGAGAGTGGAAAATGTACTAGAAAAAGCACAAAAAACCCGAGTAAAGTGTATATCTTGGGTTCTGCAATTAGGGTGAAAGACCTTTGGAGAGAAGTGTGTTGAAGAAGATCCTTGAGGTAAGGTGGCATGGCAGGGGCGGTCAGGGAGCATGGACCGCGAGCGAGCTTCTTGCAAGAGCCGCCATCGCCGAGGGAAAGTATATTCAGTCTTTTCCGGAGTTCGGCCCGGAGAGGATGGGGGCGCCGGTCACAGCGTTCACGAGGATAAGCACTGAGCCGATTAAGATACACTGTGCCGTTTACAGTCCTGACGTTGTGGCTGTTCTCGATCCAACGTTGCTGAAGACGGTTAACGTGGCCGAAGGCTTGGACGAGAAGACGGGAAATATCCTGGTTAACACGAAGGAGAACCCAGCGGAGGTCAGGAAACAGTTGAAATCCAACGCCGGGAAGGTGTGGACCGTGGAGGCTTCTGAGATTTCATTGAAGATATTGGGGATGCCGATAACGAACACGGCCATGTTGGGCGCTGTGGCACGCGTAACAGGAATAGTAACCTTGGAAACTATTGAAAAGATGATTAACGGACGTTTCAGAGGAGACGTGGCTACGAAAAACTTTGCTGTTGTGAAAGAGGCTTATCAGGGAGTGACATCTGAATGAGTAAAGAAAAGAGTTGGAAAGAAGCTTCACCCGCGGGCGTGTGCTGGAAATCCAGCGTCACGTATTTGACGGGCGACTGGAAAACCTTCAGACCCGAGAGGGACGTTACAAAGTGCACGAAGTGTTTGATTTGCACGATTTTCTGTCCCGACGGCGCGATACACTGGAAATCTGAGAAGGGAGACATCGAATTTGACATGGACTTTTGCAAGGGATGCGGCATATGCGCGAACGAATGCCCTACAAAAGCGATTGTAATGAAGATGTGAGAGGAGGCTACAGAGAGTGAAGAGTGTTGTTAAACAAGAAATTCAGGGTTTAAACGGAGACGAAGCAGTGGCTCTGGCCGCGAAGCAGTGCGACGTCGACGTGGTTGCGGCTTACCCGATAACTCCGCAGACGATAATAGTCGAGAAGCTCAGCGAATACGTGGCCAACGGCGAAGTTGAAACAGAGTACGTTTGCACAGAATCTGAACACAGTGCCATGGCCGCTTGTCTGGCAGCTTCAGCCACGGGAGCACGAGCTTTCACCGCTTCGGCCTCTGCGGGTCTAGCCTTGATGCATGAAATGCTGTTCGTCACATCTGGCTGCAGGGCCCCTGTGGTGATGGCTATAGCAAATAGGGCATTGTCAGCACCCCTGAACATTCACGGCGACCATTCTGACGCCATGGCTGAAAGAGACAGCGGCTGGATACAGATTTACTGTGAAAACGCTCAGGAAGTCTATGATTCGGTCATTCAAGCCTTCAGAATTGCCGAGCACTTGGACGTTCAGTTGCCAGTGATGATAGGCTTGGACGGATTCACTCTAAGCCATACACTGGAGAACGTCAAGACTCTCTCGGATGATACTGTCAAAGGGTTTGTTGGAACGCGCCAGTTTCCAGTAGTGCTGACGCATGAGGGTAAAACGGTGCCCTACAAGCTTGACCCCGAGAGTCCGATGACGATGGGACCCATAGCCCTGCAAAATTATTATTTCGAGTTCAAACGACAGCAGGAAGAAGCCATGCGAAACGCCCTTACAGTAATCCCACAAGTACACGATGAATATGCTGAAATGAGCGGCAGACGCTACGGAGACGGTCTGTTAGAGCAATACGCATTGGAAGATGCCGAAGTGGCCATCGTGTGTTTGGGCTCGACTGCTGGAACCGTGAAGACAGTTGTCGACGAGTTGAGGGCAGAAGGCGCAAAGGCTGGACTGCTCAGGATCAGGACTTACAGACCGTTCCCAGCTGAAGCAATAGTCAAGGCACTCGGCAACGTGAAAGCCCTGGCCGTTATGGAACGAAGCATGAGTTTCGGCGGCATAGGCGGGGCAGTGTTCCATGAAGTTCGCCACGCGCTCTACGACACGGCAGAACGGCCTTTCATCGTCAACTACATTCACGGCCTGGGCGGAAGAGACACAAACCCGACGCAGATACGCAGAGTCTATGAAGACTTGCAGAAGATAATTCGGTCCCGCCGGGTCGATGATCTTGTACGATTCATCGGACTAAGGGAGTGAAAAAGATGAGCGAGATTTCGGAAGGAAAATTCACGGCGAAGGACATAGCTGAGAAACCTGAACTGTTTCTATCCGGCCACAGGGCCTGCGCAGGTTGCGCTCCAGCTACCGTGCTGAGATTGATAATGAAGGCCACCAGAGGCCCTACCATAGTCACTGAAGCCACAGGCTGCATGGAAGTAGCCTCAACAATTTATCCTTACACGTCGTGGGCAACGCCATGGCTGCACACGGCCTTCGAAACTGCAGGAGCGAACGCGTCCGGAATTGAGGCGGCCTTGAAGATTCTGAAGAAGAAGGGCAGAATAAAGAATGAACAGGTCGACGTCGTGGCCTTTGCCGGAGACGGCGGCACGTACGATATTGGCATTCAGGCTCTATCCGGCGCGGTTGAGAGAGGGCATGATTTCCTGTTCGTGCTCTACGATAACGAGGCGTACATGAACACCGGCATCCAGAGGAGCGGCGGCACCCCCTACGGCGCATCAACGACGACTTCGCAGGCTGGCAAGGCTGTTCCAGGCAAGTTAGAGCAGAAGAAGCCCATCGCTGACATAATGGTGGCTCATGACATGCCCTACGTTGCCACGGCATCGCCGTACTATTGGAAGGATTTGATAATGAAGGCTAGGAAGGGCATAGAGGTAAACGGCCCCGCGTTCCTGCACGTGTTCGCTCCTTGCCCCAGAGGCTGGCGAAGCGAACCCAGCAGGTCAATTGAGCTTTCGCGTCTAGCGGTTGAAACATGCGTTTTTCCGCTGTGGGAGGCTGTAAACGGTGAATACCAGCTTTCGACGCCGAGCAAAGTTATGGCCTTGGCTCCGCAGAAGAAGAAGCCAGTGCGAGAGTACCTGCAGGTTCAGGGACGGTTCAGACATCTGTTCACGCCCCAAAACGAGAAGATGATTGACGAAATTCAGAGGCTCACCGACCAGAAGTGGCAGCGACTGCTCAAAAAATGCGGATTAGCGCAACCGAAGCCGGCGGCGTAGCGCGCGCTCTAAGACACAGGTTCAGCAATATCTGCCAAACCGCTTTAGATCTTCATCTCTTCAACCTTTAGCTAGCTAGGGGGCAAAACTGGCGGTGATTAAAAAGCCTTCAGAGCTTTCATTTGATTAGATAACTTGAGTTTAACACAGTCGGTGCAGACCGTGACAAATATCTTCTCATGAGGAAAACCCACTGCATACGGCACTATTTCTGCTCCACACTTGGGGCACTTCACTTGCGACATTCTTCTACCTCAGCTATCCAACGGATCAATCAAATTGAAACGGACACTTAAACGGTATTTCAAGCAGCAGAATATTACCAAAAAAGCGCACATAGTTGCTCCTGAAATGGCTAAGAAAGGTGCTTATTCTTCTTTTTGGAGTTCGAAGGGCAGTTCAGGCTCCAAACGCGTCGCGTGCGCGAGAGGACAAGAAGGAAGGATAAAGACTAGCGCGCGCTTTTCCTTTACGCCTATCATTTCGCGCGCGCTGATAGAGAATAGTACTATAAGATTTATTCAGAAATGTTTAAGAACGCTGGTCATTTCAAAAAACAGGGGAAGAGGACTATCGTGAGCAGTCTCAGAAACATGACGGAGAAGATCAAGACATTAGACGCTGAAAAGAAGAATCTCCTGCTCGAAATTGAAGAGCTCAAGAAGCTGGCTGAATCCAAGACTAGGGCTCTGGAAAGCGAAGTTGGCATGCTGAGGGAAGAAGTGGAATCGCTGAGGACACTTCTTGGAGAAGAGGCAACGGATCCCCCGAAAACCGAGCCTGAAAAAACTTCATCCGAAGAACCGCAGTCACCATCCAGTACAGAGAAACCAGAACTAGAAAAGTCGAAGATCAACTTTCTCAGGCGGAAAAAATAGCAGCGCGCTCAGTATGTAATGTCGAAGACAAATCACAAGTCAAATGTTGCTGCTCGCGCGCGCAGGTCGCAAGTTTTCAATGCACATGAAATAGCGCGTGCTAACCTTAAGGCAAGCACTAGGGTATTCTCTAAGTGCCGTGATTTGTGCTACCCCTTAAGAAGGTTTTGAATACCTGCAGCGGCGCGCGTCGTTAAACAAAAAGTAATGGGGGGGGACAAAACTTCACCCCCAAACCCAAAACTGATTTTTGTAGTGACGTGACGACGACGAAACGACGACGCGCGCGCTCTTGCTGTGTGGTTACAGTCACATATTTATAAATATGCAAGCGAAGAGTCTAAGAAGGAATGAGGAAACTTGAGGTGGAATAACGGAAAAAGCGCAAGATCCTTTGAAAGTGGCTAAAAACGTCTATAAGTTCGTAATGGAAAACGACCGTGTGCGTGTACTTGAGGTTCTGTTGAGGCCAGGCGAAAAGGCGGTAATGCATTACCATCCAGACCATGTGGTATATGTTCTCAAAGGTGGGAAAGCAAAGATGACATCTTCGGGAAAAACAGATGTATTAGACCTGAAGACTGGTCAGGCAATCTTCCTTAAAGCCCAATCTCACGAAGCCGAGAACCCAGGGAAAACCGATTTAGACCTCTTAGTTGTCGAACTTAAAAAATAGTTCCCTTTTTTTCTTTTCTTAGCGAGCGCTATCGTGGTGGGGTCGCTGGGATTTGACCACGGGAAATTTTTGGTTATTATTTCTTCAGCCGAGTACTTTGGCAGTTCGCTATTGGTCTTCGGATAAGCTTAGGTTTTCAGGTATTTTTCTACTTCATTTTCTGCGTTGTCTGCTTTTATGAATATTGGGACGTTTTCCATGCCTGTGGCTATGTAGCTTGAGAGGAGCCATTCGCCCGGGGCAAATTCTAAGGTCTTTTCAAGTATGCTTTTGTCTACCATGAATGTGTCGCTTACAAGCTGTCTATCGTACGGTCTGGGCAAGGTGCCCACGAAGTATGTGTGAATTTGTTGGAGCGCGTTTGTGTTTAGGTAAGCGATGCGCTGGGTCGCTATGCACACGCCGAGGCCGTATTTTCTTCCTTGCCTGAGCAGGGTTTCAACGTGAGATGAGCATTTAGCTTCTATGCCTGCGCCGTTGCTGGGGATGAATTCCTGCGCTTCATCGAAGACTATTAGGATGTAGGGTTTCACCGTGAATCGACGTTTTCGGCGGACGAGCAGGTCCTGCGTTAGGTTTATGGCGAGTTCCTTTATCGTGTAGGGGTCTGAGATTGAAATGCAGACGAGGTTGGTTTTCTTGTCTTCGAGGGTCTCGCAGATTTTTTCTACGGTTAGTCCACTTGTGCTTTCCGTTTCTTTTTCACGGCCTTTTTTTATTGTGTCGATTATCGAGTTTCTTGTTGTTGCCCAAGCGTACAGACCGCTCTTGTCATGTACTTTAAACTGTTCAACCGTTTCGGTTGCGATTTGGTCTATGTGATGGACGAAGTCCTCGGTGACTTGTTGGTTTTCGCTTAACCCGTGCTCTTCGACGTATTCACGAATGGCATCGTATATTCTGTCCAAGGCGTTGATGTAATGCGGCTTGTCCACTGATCCTCCTCTTTGGCCATCAAGCTCTTCCATGAATTGACTGTAGGTTGGAATCTGCTGCCGGGGCTTTGTATAATAAGCCAGTTTTCCTTGGTCAATTATGCGTTGCAGCCCTTTCTTTGTGCGTTCGTCTGTCTCGTATTCTCTCGGTTTGACAACGGAGTTGAAGAACTGTTCCAAGGAGTCGATTCTGTGCTCAAGAATTACTCTTGAGTGAATCTTGGGGTCTGCGAGTACGTCGAGCAGCAGGAACATGTATTCGCAGCTTATGTCAAAAATGACTACCTTCGTGTTGTCGGTGTGAAGAAGAAGCCTCCTGAGGATATTTGACATCAGATTGCTCTTGCCGCCGCCGGTGAAGGCGAACACGCCGAAGTGGTAGCGAACGAGTTTTTCAAAGTCGACGTATATCGGGATGGCAGTCTTGCTCGTCTCGAACATTTTTATTAGGCCAAGTCTCTGGTCGATTCTGGCATCTTCCACGGTTTTGGATGTGTCTATGCCGTACTCTTCAGCAATTTTCTGGTTGTACATGCGGTTTATCATTTCACCGTTCAACACA
Organism: Bathyarchaeia archaeon; assembly: GCA_049512075.1. Classification (GTDB taxonomy): domain Archaea; phylum Thermoproteota; class Bathyarchaeia; order Bathyarchaeales; family Bathycorpusculaceae; genus JBEKCD01. The sequence goes on from JBEKXL010000017.1 coordinate 30,822, forward strand.
TAGCAAGGGCTTCCTGCGACTGGGTAAGAAAAGCCCTTGACGAACTTGAATTCGCAGTTCTTGTTCAGAATCAAGTCGTAGTTTACTGGAACAGCATCTATTTGAATCATCATAGTGGAGGTGTCATCCGTCTGCCAGTCACTCTCTGACTGCTCTATGATTTCAAACTGCATAGGATAGTAACCGCGGTCGGACAGGCCGCGCAGACCGAAATGTTCAGGCCAAACGCGACTGACCTCCATCAGCGTGTATCTTTCCGAACCAAGCTCAACTTGCCTGAAGTTCTTGACGGCCAGCAGCATGCCTTCTTCCAAAAGCCCCATGAGATCCTTTTGGTATTCAATTTTGACGCGGCACTGGTAGCGTGCACTCGTGCCGGCAACCTTGGTTTCTTCGCCGCCCATGAAGAATCTTGGAATAACGGCAGCGAGTCTCGCGTTGAACTTGCCGTCAAAGTCGGTGAAGCATGAGGTATTAAGTGTTCTCTCTTCTTGTGGATTCAATTGAAGCTCTCCTTTCCCTGAAAGTGCTCATATAGAATATGAACTTTCTCAATTTATGGTTGTTGAGCATCCAGTTTGCCGTCGTGTCCACCATGCATCTGAACTGGTTGTAGTTCCATTTTGCAATCTTGTCTGCAATGAACAGCGGCTTGTTGTGGCCGAAGGCTTCCGGGATGCTGGATGGAGCCATGGCGACCAGCACGTTCATGACAAGATTCTGAAGCTCGTTAGTCGCATCCTTGTTTTGGAACAGGATTATTTCAACGGGTTCTGTCGCTCCGCCGAATTCGTTCCGGAGTTTCACAATGTTTTCAGGTCTGCAGTCGTGTTCTGGGTACACTAGACGGTCGATGAGAAGCACATTGCTGCGCAGCATCGGATCCGTCCTTGCCTGGCTTAGCTGCACGTACGTTTTGAGGAATGCTTTCTCAAGGGTTATTCTGTTCTTTATGGCGCCTGAAACGTAACCTGGACCTTTTTGCCGGTCTGGAACCATCGTTCTAACAGCAGAGTCGTATTCGATGAGACTCCAAGGAGGTTTGATATTCTCAGGGTTGAAGATGCTCGCCGATTGGAGTATCATGCGATCAGTGTTAGGCAGAGCTGCAAAGGTTTCTTGGGTGACTGTGGTCTTCAACAGTCCCTCGTTGTGCAGTATTGGAACCAGTTGGCGCTTGAAGTCTCTTGCCGCCGTGTCCTTTGTCATGCCTATTAACAGGATGTGCTTCTTCCAGCATTCTTCCATCAGCATGTGCAATGTGAAAAGAGTTAGGAAAGCAATATCAAGGGTTGTCAGCCAATGTTCTTCATTGGCCTTGACAATTTTCATCGCTTTGTCTGATCCTGAAAAAAAGAACTGATCGCCCAAGGTCGTCACAAGCTTGCTAACGCGTTCCCAGGTTGTGTTGTACCTTGCGTTTAGAACAAAAGTCTCGTTTAATTCTTCTTTCAGGATTTCTCTTTTAACCAGACTGTTCAGATTTCGTCTTGTTCTTTTTGCCCTTTTCTCGTCGTCTATGCCTAATTCACCGAAGATCTGCTTGAGTGTTAATGGTCCCTTTCGTCGGACCAGGCTGGTTATCGCGTGAAGGAGGTAATCCGCTCTTGCCGGTGGCAAGCCCAGCGCTTGGTTGAACACGTGTTGTCTGGCTAAGGTCAAATCATTCTCGTCGATGGCCTCTCCGTCGATTTCGTATCCTCTTATGTTGCTTTTGGTCTTCCAGAATTCGTGTTTTGACGTGTCGTAAAGCAGGCTTGCGCGTTCGATTGAAAGACTTCTGTCTAGGAGGATTATGCGTGTTTTCTTGCTTTCATCTGAGGCGAGTTTGTAGGCGAGGTAGTATTCAGAGAAAGTCATTATCCTGTCTGCAATCGTTGAATTGTCTATTATCGATTCGTCTGTGAAAGGCTTGTTAGGGTTGACTTCTTCCGAAGGGTGATCGCCGTAGAAAGCCTGGTCCAAGTCAACGACTTCGTTAATGTAAATTGGTACAACACTGGAGATGCCGGCTCTTTGTTGCATCGTCTTTTCGTCATACTTGACGATTGGCGCACCTTTTTCTCTGAAAGTCACAGTGCCAGTGGATGCATATGCCCCTCCGAAGAATATCACCATGTCAAACAGTGGCCTAGAATACATCGTGCCGTCGATGCCTGCAAAGCGAACCGTGGAATCATTGAAGAATTCTTTTGCGGTCGCGTACGCCTCTTCGTGACCAAACTTCATTCTTATCAGGTTCGAAAGAAGGCCTTCGTAAAGGTTCCCGAGCGACGAAAATCGCCGCTCATAGTCTGACACCTGTGAGGATGCCCCAAACTTGAGCACATCGGAAATTCTCTTCGTCTCTTTACTTAAAGAGGACAAATTATCTCTTTTCTCCCTTTTCTCAATAGACTTCTGACAGTAAAAATCTTGTCAATATTGATATGCACGTGAATGACTTTCGTCTTGCTAACTAGAAAGGCGCGCATGGGTGTTTCTGGATCCGTTGTTTAGGTGTGATAAAGGCTGAGCAGCGTGTCTTGCGTTGTATAGTTTGTGTGTGCGTGCAACATGTCTAGGCGCGCGCATAGCAGAGGGACGGTGCAACGAATCTGCACGCAGTGTAAATTGTTCCAGTTCACGTCTTCAAACGAGGATTTCGAGGTCAAGCGCAACCCCAGCATGATAGTCTGATGATGTGTCGTTTTTGGATATATATCGAGATTCGAAAAAACTGTTTTATTGAGATTCACGATATGAAACTGTAAGGGCGTAGGATGGCATCTGAATGAAGAAGAGGATAAAGGTTGAATTGCGAGGCGTTAAGGCTGCCGAAAACATGAAGCTTCGCTGGAAAGCTGCCAGGCAAATCCAACAGGAACTTCTGGAAAAGAAGCTACTGCAATGCTTCCTGAGTCCAGGTGAAGATGAAGCGTGCATCAAACAATATCCTATGGCCATGCAACCCCTGATGAGGGAATTCATCCGAAAAGCAGAAGAGCAAATGAGGACTTTCAGAATATAGCAGGCAATTTGAACATGGGTTGCTCGTGTAGCAGACATGAACAAAACTCTCGAATTGCCTTAAGTAGATTATATCGAGTAGAAGATATGAAATAACCTATTCTTTTCAAGCTGTTTTCCTGCGCTACAGTTTCGACACATTTCTCATAAGTTAGCGCGCGCTGTGACTTCTGTTTGCTGAACGATGTGCGCTCGCTCTTTTTGATGCAGATGGAGAGTTGCTCAGGGTGGTGGAGGAGGCGGAATTGGAGGATAGCGCGCGCGCTCAAATTCTCAAAAGCCAAAACCAGCAGAATCCTCGGAGACATGGAAAGCAAAGGATTTATCAAAAGACACAAGAGCGGAAGGGACAAAGTGGTGTCTCTCCAGAAAGAACCTGAAAAAGCAAGAAGCTAGACTAGTGGCTTGAAAAATGGGGGAAATTGCTCCCAGATTTCGAAGTTGTTTCAGTTGGTTGTAAGATGGTATCAGAAAAGCTGCTCCACGATTTCTCATTTTGGAACCTGCTAGATTCGATAACGCATGACACAGCCACAAGCACCACCGTCACAGAGTGCTTGACAGACAAGCCAGCTCGATATTCTCCCTTTTTTCAGAAGCCTCATGACAGGCTCGATGCCGTCTGTAAAACGCTTTGATTCGTTTTGTCGGTTGAAACTATCTAAGCACGCACTCCTACGAATGTTGGCACGTCAAAAAGAATATAGGAGTTGATGTTTTAGTACAAAACCGGATAGTTTGTAACTCGAATGGGAAGGCGAACATCATGTCCAAGGTGATTGATGAAGAAACGAAGGCGCAACTTCAGGAAATCCTGAACAATCTGATCTCCCCTGTAAGACTAGTATTCTTCACCCAAAAAAACGCTTGTCCTGCGTGTGAGCAACAACTCGAGCTTCTGAAGGATTTGAGTTCCCTCTCAAGCAAGCTTGAACTCACGGTCTATGACTTTGTGCTGCACGGTGACGAAGCAATGAGCTACAAAATAGACAAGATACCGGCCACGGCTGTCATCGGAAAGAGAGATTATGGAATACGATTCTACGGTCTTACTGCTGGCTATGAATTCTCTTCGCTAATACAGGCCATCTTGATGGTGTCCACGGGTAGCTCAGGTTTGGACCCACAACTGGAAGAGCTTGTGAAGAGCATAAAAGAACAGGTACACCTTCAGGTGATGGTGACATTAACCTGTCCCTACTGTCCGAGAATGGTGCATGTTGCGGACCAGTTTGCTCTTGTCAATCAAAACATCCGTGCAGACATGGTAGAAGCCTCAGAGTTTCCCCAGCTAGCCCAAAGATACAATGTGACCGGCGTTCCCAAAACCATCATCAACGAAGCACACTCTTTTGAAGGCGCGATACCGGCGGGAACAGTGTACATGGAGATTTTGAAAGCTGTAAGTCCTGAAGAATACAAGCGCCTAGAAGAGGCCATACGCGAAATCCAAGACACACGAAAGACTGGATTAGCAGAAGAGAAGCACGAATATGAAGTCATAATTGTGGGGGGCGGGCCGGCTGCCATGTCCGCGGCCATTTATTCCGCTCGCAAGGGACTGGATGTCGCTCTAATAGCGAAAAAGCTGGGCGGACAAATCGAGTATACCGCCACTGTTGAAAACTATTTGGGTATGCCGAACGTCAGCGGGGCAGACTTGGCGGAAGCATTCCGCGGCCACCTTGAAGGCTATCCTATCGCGGAGGCACTCGGTTCGGATGTGGTGATGATCAGGAAAACGGACGACAGTTTTGTTGTCTTGACAGACGACGATCGACAGTTCAGAGCGCGTTCGGTGATATACTGCGCGGGGAAAGAATACAATCGACTCGGGGTTCCCGGAGAAGAGCAGTTCATCGGAAAAGGCATAGGGTTCTGCGCCACCTGCGACGCTCCGCTCTACCGAGACAAACGCGTGGCTGTCGTTGGAGGCGGCAACTCTGCCTTCACCTCTGCGCGTGACTTGCTCAGCTTCGCCTCTGAGGTTCACCTGATTCATCGAAGGAAAGAATTCAAAGCTGATGCCGCCTTAGTCCAAGAGGTCCTCAAGGTAAAGAACCTCACTGTTCACACCGACACGGTAGTTCGTTCCTTTCTTGGAAAAGACAAATTGACAGGCGTCAGACTCGAATCAGTCGATGGCAAGGACAGGTTTGACCTCAACGTGGACGGAGTCTTTCTTGAAATCGGCCTGAACCCGAACACGAGTCCATTAAAAGCCTTGGTTGAATTGAACAAGAGAGGTGAAGTTCCCGTGAGCAAGGATCAGTCCACGACAATAAAGGGTCTATTTGCGGCAGGAGACGTTACCGACGTTGAAGAAAAACAGATATCTATAGCTGTTGGCCAAGGCGCCCTAGCCGCGCTCGCAGCGCACAAGTATCTCGTACAAAACCATCTTACCAACAGCAAAATTGGCCCGAAGGAACAATGGGAGTAGCATGGACAGACAAGAGCAAGCCGCTACTACATATCATAAAAAACTTGAATATGATTCACTACCTAGCGAACGAGCGACGTCTCAGATGTGAAAGATTGGGGGAAAATTGCCTTGCAGACTCTCCCACTACCACAGGTGATCGCGATTCCGCCTGGAAACCTTTTTCCTTTGCCCTTCTGCAAAAAGGCAACTGTCTTGAATAACTTCAGTTCCGTACGCACTATTCATGGTTTTGCCGGCGGTATTCTCAGTACTTGAATGTGAGGTACAAGAGAACTGCTAACGCAAGGCAAGTAAACAAGTCTGGCAACACGGCAAACGGGCCGAGACCAAACTCGTAGAAACCAAACACCCGATGCAATAAAGGAATTGAGACAAAAGCGTGCAAAAGAAGGACCGCTGAGAATATTATTAGCCCTATTGTGAACTCAGACTGCGTCTTCCGGTAAATGTTAACGTACATGAGCAACAGAATGATCGAAAGTGTTACATTGACCACGGAAACTACTGTTTCTAGCGTGTAGAAAAGCTCTATGTCTCCGCGAATGTCCTCCGGGGGAAGCGGTCGGCGCCCAAAGGGAGAAGGCTCAAACTCAATCGTGGAAGTGGCCCAGAGTGCAGTTAGGACAGCTATTACCACGACAGCTATCACTATCAGAGTTGCTAGTATTAGGGAAGTTCTCGTTTTCTTTTGCATATAATGGTTCATTGTTTTTCCCCCTTTTTCTACTTTTTCCAGATTTTCTTCAGAATCTCCTCGAATAGGGCGTAGTTCTCCTCCATGGCTGGAGATAAGAAATATGTTTTGCCGTATCCTTCTCCCGCGGACGTGGTTATTCTGTTTTTTTCAAGCACTTGAAGATGGTGTCTTATTGTCCTGTAATCCATTCCAAGGAGGTTTGCTAGCTGATTTGCATTCTGCGGAGTCTCATTCAGGGCCTGAATTATTCTGGCGCGACTCGTTCCGCCTCTTGTGCCTGCAATTAGCCATCCAATTAGATACTTGAACGGACGCGCACTAGCAGCCATCTTTACCGCTCCGCATGCATCAAGGAGATTTTGTTAAACCTATTTGAACTAGTATAATAAATGTGTGACTCAACATTCCATCGTCACATCTCACATTAGCCTTGGACTAGATTAGGAATAGAATCTGGCCCAATTCTGAAAAACAGTTTAATAACGAACGCACCAACTTGGACGATTGGAGGTTGAGAAAAAGTCTACAACACCCTATTCTCCAAAAAAGGGACTCGCAAAGGTCCAGAAAAGCTGAAGACTCTCTTTCTGTCTCCCCTCTCCATTTTCCTCCAGCTGTTCTGGACCCCAACGAGAACCAAAGGGGAATAGACAAGAAACCGTGAAGGAGATGACAAAAATGGACAAGAGCAAAATGCAAAACTCGTTTTCAGGCGCGATAATTAGCAAAGTCTCAACGTTTCATCTCTGCGTGGTGGAATGGGCAACACGTTCCTTCCAAACGGCCAGTTTGGAAGTCGGCAGAGCCTTCAAAGATGCGGCTCGTATGCTCAGAATCATGACTTTTCTGCACTCCGCGAAAGATTTGCAATCCGTCCTTAGGCTCTACGGGATAGAAGATTCCCACGCGTGCCAGAGCTCAAACGAGATGTAGCATTTGCGCGATTCGTGTTGCACGTGGTAATGTACGACTGGAAACGCGAACGGAAAAACTTTTAGTCGCAACCTCAATCTTTAGCTATTGCCTACGGCCAGCAGGGAATGCTACGGAAGAAGAAAATGCGTCAAAACCCGAAAGGAAACTCGATTATCGCTATTCACGTCTTTTAGGAGTGGTTTTTCCCGGTGTTTACGTAGCGATATTGTGTGTCTTCTGCCTAGTATACAAGATACTTCCGGGGCCTGAGTTCATAGCCCTATGTTTTTTCATATACGCCGCATACAACAAGACGACTCGCCGTTTCATCGGGGACTGGGGCCCGTTTGTTTTTGTTTTCTTGTCTTTTGAAGCAATGTACGGGATTGTTGGCGGCCTGCCGAAGATTGTGCACATCGAGGAGCCTATCATGGCGGACTTGCGACTGTTCGGTTCTATCCCAACGCTAGTCCTTCAACAGCTCTTTAGGAGTCCCTTTCTGGACTATCTTGGAGCCTTCTTCTATTCTCTCCATTTTGTGGCTCCAACGGTTTTTGCCTTCATATTGTGGAAGTACAGTCCCAAAAACTTCCGAAAATACACTCTCGCCCTTGCAATAGGCACCTACAGCGCCTTGGTAACGTTTCTTGTTTATCCAGTCGCACCCCCATGGTATGGAGTTAATGCAGTGTATGGAGCCAATACTGTTACACGAATTCTGTTCCAAGTGGACAGCAACATAGGCATTCCCTTCTTCCGCACCATTTTCGATTACATTTCAGCCGACCCGTTTGCGGCGTTTCCGAGTCTTCACGCAATGTTTCCATGGCTGATTTCACTCTTCGCCCTGAAAATCAAGAAAACACGAGCTTTACCCATCCTCGTGTTCCCTGCAGGCGTGTGGTTCAGCGCCGTCTATCTTGGAGAACATTACGTAGTAGACATAATAGGCGGAATCATCTACGCAACATGCGCCTTCCTTATAGTGGAAAAGCTTGTTCCACACATCACCAAAAAACTCTCGCAGCAGATCAAAGCTTCATAATGGACTAGGAAAGCCCTAGATGCTTCTGTGATTGGCAGTCGCATACGAATGAGTCTGTGCGTTTCACATCGGCAGGCCAGACTGTGTACATAAGTCTTTTCACGAACAGGACGGCGCGTGTATCCATTCGTCGACGATGAATTAGGACGTTGAATTAGGAAAAGAATCTGGTGCAATTCTGAAAAACAGTTTAATAACACTCTGCTCTTTCAAGCTGAATTGTCAGTAGACATGGAGATGGCAGCAGTGAAAGACGTGAAGAACCTTGGCCACGGACGACATAACATAATATCCGGGTTCATAATTGCTGCCCCTCCTCGCCTCATTGAATTGAATATGGAACGCTTGGAACGGTGAAAAGTTTGGGTGCCTTTACAAGAGCAATAAGGAACATTTCAAGAAGGAAGATAAGGGCATTGTTAGTAATCGTTGCCTTGAGTTTTTCCTTGGCAATAATGATATCTATTCCTGCCGGCGTGATTGCAAACCAAGAATCCACGCAGAACTTGACACGGAATTTAAACAGCACCATCATCGAGACGGAACAGCAAATCAACCAGAGTACTACGCTGATAGAATGCACAACGTCGACTGGAAGCATGTTTTCCGGTCCGCCCTCAGACATGTCTGGCTTCCCCTCATCAGGCATGAACCGATCCGGCTTCTCGTTTACACGAGAAGAATTCTACATGAATGAATCCGTTGTTGGCAACATTGGTTCCATTGCTGGTGTCAAAGACGTTGTTCCGTTCCTGGTGAAATCATCCTCGGAGACCACCCAGGAGACCATAACTACACCGATGGGAGATTTTACCATGTCTAGACCGCTCTACACGATTACGGGTGTCTGTCTGAATTCCTCGTTCATCGACGAATACTCTGTACTACCCACAAACATAACAGCAGGGAGAAATCTACGCGAAGGAGACAGTGGCGTTCTTCTCATGAGTCTTAACCTCTCAAAGTACTACGGAATTGGAGTGGGCAACGAAGTGGATGTCAATGGCACATCCTTCACGGTGGTAGGAATCTATGACCAGGCGGGTCAAAACTCTATGGAGACGAGGGGAGTGTACATGAATCTGACTGATGCTCAAACGATTACCAATGAAATAGGAAACGTGAGCAGGCTTGACCTGTATGCAGAGAATGTCTCCGTTGTGGACACGATAAACACGCAGATACAGTCAATGTATTCAAATGAGATCAATGCACGTGAGATTTCTGTCAGTACGTACGCGGATCGCTTGGCAAACCTTCAGAGCCAACAAACAAGATACACCGAGCTTCTGAACAACGCCGAATCAACCGTGGCCCAGACCCAATCGGTTGCAACCCAAGAGATCATCGTGGCACTCGCTGCAACGAGCCTCATCGTCCTGTTCGTGATGCTGTACACAGTGCGAGAAAGAACGAAGGAGATAGGAACACTCAAAGCGATAGGATTCAGCAACTGGAGCGTCATGAGCCAGTTCATGCTAGAAGGAGTAATTTTAAGTCTAGCGGCAGGCGTAGTAGGCATTGGCATAGCAACTGTTGGAGCCCCTATTCTATCAGGAGTTCTACTCCCAGCTGTAAACCCATTTGGTTCTCGAAGCACGGGCTTTCAAACAGGCGGCTTGGGTACAGTAGCGTCTCTCGGGTCATCAACTGCGTCAGCTGTTGTAACCCCAACGATCATGTTACTTGCGCTTGGCGCGGCCGTGCTCCTAGGAGCCGTAGGAAGTCTGTACCCGGCTTGGAGAGCTTCAAGAACAAGACCTGCCGAGGCGATGAGGTATGAGTGAAGCTGTTACTGAAGCTGTTCTGAAAACTGAAAAAGTTACCAAAGTCTACACGATGGGCAAGCGTGAAGTGCGAGCCTTGTCCGATCTCAATCTTCAGGTGAACAGGGGTGAGTTTGTCGCCATCATGGGCCCCTCTGGTTCAGGCAAGACCACGCTGCTAAACGTTCTGGGCTGCCTTGACAAACCGACCGCTGGAAAAGTGGTTCTCGACGGCGTTGACGTCTCAAAACTGCCTGAAGGGGAACTTTACAAAATAAGAAGAAACAAGATTGGCTTCATCTTTCAGACCTTCAACCTCTTGCCATACCTGAGCGCCTGCGAAAACGTCGAGCTACCGATGGAAAACACAAAAAGACCCAAGAACGAGAGAAGGCAGAGAGCCCGCGAACTGTTGAAGCTCGTGGGGCTGTCTGGAAGAGAAGATCACAGGCCGCAAAAGCTGAGTGCTGGCGAACAGCAAAGAGTGGCCATCGCACGGGCCATGGCAAATGACCCGGCGATAATCCTGGCGGACGAACCTACCGGCAACTTGGACACGCAAAACAAGCACGAAGTTGTCAGACTCCTCGCGAACCTAAACATAAATCGAGGAACAACGATCGTGATAGTTTCGCACGACAGCCAGGTAGCTTCCCACACCGAGAGAATGCTCCTTTTGAAAGATGGAAGAATCGCCAAGGAGAAGCAGGGGCTTCATTTGGTAAAGAAGAAGCTCATGTGTCCCTACTGTGGAAGCAAGATTCAGCCTAACGATGAAAAATGCCCCAGTTGCAAGAAACGACTGTAAATGATGAAGGAGAAGTGTAAATGGAATCACCCGCAAAACCAAAAACGCGCAGTTTACTCACGATTTTGATTGGAACAGCCGTCATATGTCTGCTTATAGGAGGAATACTGGGCTACGCGATAAGCAGTTTTAACACTTCAAGTCTGATCAGTGGTCTCCAAAGCAACGTGTCAACTCTTGAAAAACAGGTTTCAGATCTCCAGTCAACGAACAATTCAACCTCAGGAAACGTAACCTACGTAAACTCCACCTACGAAAACACCACCTACGTTCTAGGAGATAACGTCTCACTGCCCCAGTTATACGAACAGGTCAAGAACTCTGTGGTCGTGGTTCAAGGATTAATAGCGGTATATGGCTTTTTCGGGCAACTCGTAGGCTATGCAGAGGTGCAAGGATCAGGGTTTGTCTCTAACTTAACGGGACAGTTTGTGATCATCACTAACTACCACGTTGTTGACGGCGCAACCAACATCACCGTGACATTCATAGACGGAAACACCTATGTAGCAAACGTTACCGGCTCAGATCCCTACGCAGATCTCGCGGTGCTCTCCACAAGCGCGCCACAGGATGCGTACAACCCACTTGCAATTACAAGCTCATCGACGTTGCAAGTCGGCGACCCTGTGCTTGCACTTGGTAATCCTTACGGACTAGCCGGATCAGTGACTTCAGGAATTGTCAGCGCTCTAGGCAGAACGATTACCGAGAGCACGTCAGGCGGATATGACATAGCCGATTGCATACAGACGACGACGCCCATAAACGCCGGTAACTCGGGAGGACCCCTTCTGAACTACAAGGGCGAAGTCGTCGGGATAACTACCGCCATCGTTAGCAATTCACAGGGGCTGGGCTTCGCAATTCCTTCGAGTTCGATACTGCGAGAAATCGAATCTTTGATCACAAACGGGTCATATAGCAACCATCCTTGGTTAGGAGCATCCGGAACGGACATGTCATTGGGTATTGCGCAGGCGATGAACACAAACGTGACCTACGGTTGGCTAATCACTCAGATCACGAGTGGAGGACCAGCGGATAAGGCTGGCCTGCGTGCTGGCACGGCCCAAGTTCAAGTCTCTGGAACATCAGTGAGAGTTGGAGGCGATATCATAACGGCCATTAACGGCGCAAGAATCAGGAACACTGATGATCTCTTAGCTTACTTGGAAGAATATACTCTGCCAGGTCAGACAATCAGTGTGGCAGTGGTAAGAAGCAACGAGACTCTGACATTGTCGCTCGTGTTGGGAGCCCGACCGCTACCATCAGCGTAGCACGCTCTGAGCAGGCGATGACAATGAACAATAGGTATGATAATAGTGCCTATTGTAGTCATTGCCAGCGTTGGATTTCTAAAAAAGCCGTGGTATCCAACAGCTCAGGCAATCAAATGTGCCCTTACTGTCACAGTCGAGTACGCGTAAAAAGACACCTGCATGACCTCGCTGGAAGGACCACGTCTAACGTTTGAGAAAGTGGAGTATTCAGAGATTAGCCACATACACAAACGTCATCTAGACCAGTGTACCGATCAGCAAGGAAGCAGGCGTGCACGCTGACTCTTGCCAGATAATCTTCACAAGCGACAATAAGGGTTTCAACGGTATTGGCCATGAGCGTGCTTTCAAGAAATAAACGAGGGTTTTCAGATCACGAGGCTTTCAATTGAGAGGTTGGAGGTTTAACCTGAAAGCAGCTTTTGTTTTAAATCAGTCATTTGCTCAACGAACAGGCAAGAACTGGAATCAGTAGCTTAATGGTCTTTGAACGTGCCTACTTGAATTTCGACGGTGAAATTGTCTTCAGATTCTCTCTGTCTTGGCAAAGCGCTGGCATGTTTGGATTAGGGATAGAGTTGGGTCTAATTCTGAAAAACGGTTTAATAAGCGCGTGCTTTGCTGTTCGTGTGAGGCGATGTGAAAAAATGAGGAAAACCTTGAAGATAGCTGCTGTAGCTGCGGTTGCGTTCTTAGCATTGGGCGCTGTAGTCTTCGCGTACGCGTTCTCGCAGAACGGCGCCACGGCCAATGCTAATGAGCAGACGGGCATGCAGAACATGCAGACCTTTTTCGAATCGGATAACGTTACTTGTCCATACAACGTTACGATGCCATGGGGTCATATGAGTCGCATGCCACAGATGCGGGCGAACGGTCTTCAGTGGATCGAAGGGCTATCGCAGAACGCCACGCTTGCGAACGTTTCGGGGACAGTGGTCTCAGAAGTGAAGGGCATGCTAATCTTGGATACTAGCTCAGGCCAGGTCCGGGTTTTGCTCCCTAAAGACTGGACAATAGGCACTGAAGTCGTGGACAGGAATACCCTTTTCAACGGCACATTCGCGAGTTCAGGCCAGAGCGTGACGATTGAAGTCTTGGAGAGCAACTTGTTCAGCAACACGAACTTCAGCATAAACGAAATGCTAGGCTACGAAGCAATCAACGCAACAAACGCGCAAGCATACGCGGTGCTACCCTTCAACATACAACCCAACAGCTAAACACTCCCTTTCTTTTTTTTGAAACCTTTTCTGCTCGGAGAAAAGTTGCTTAACGAGCGTTTAGTTTCCCGTTTTCCTAGTTCAGCTTTCTCGAAAGCTTTTTTCAGATGCAGTCAGGCTCATGATATCCAAAGCCGTGATGTCTGAGCGTGTGAGGCTATGCCTCAGAGGAAACTCGTCAGTTGGTCGACCCCCTACTCTTCGTTTGTAAGGTCAGATGTAATCTGTAATTGTAATAAACCATGAAGAAAACAGGCGGGCTATCCTTCAAATCGACTCCCCTACTCTTCGTTTGTAAGGTTAGATGTAATGTTGCATTGTAATGTTTTCACGGCCCCCGCCTCTCTTGCGGACATCAGATGTAAAATATGATTGTAATCAACGTATTCAGTACCGCGCACTCATTGGTAGCTTGCGAAGGGATGAGTTGAATAGCCTGCTTGTGGATTTGAAGAATTTGGGCAAGGACTTGGTTGAAAATGTACAGTTGTATCCTGTTTGTGACACTTGTTTCAAGGGAAGAAGAGAGGTGGGCAAGCCAAAGAGGTACGAGTTGAAAGAAGAGAAGGATAAAGTGGCGTATTTTTGGCGCGGGTGTATGGCAGAAGGTTTATGTATGCATTCGGCATCATTTGTATACGGTGATTGTGTTGACCCTTAAGCCACTGGCTGTTAGGATACCTGCGGAAGTAGAGAAGGAGTTGCTTGAGATTATTGAGCAGGAGAAGTTGGATAAGGCTACGGTTGTACGGAATTTGCTTGAGATGGGAATTGTGGAGTGGCGGAAGCAGACAGCTTTGGGTTTTTTGCGGGAGGGTAAGGTGACGTTTGCTAAGGCTGCGGAGATGGCGAAGCTTTCGTTGTGGGAATTTGCTGACTTGGTTAAGCAGCGAAACGTGGAATGGGTTAGGTTTACGCCTGAAGAACTTGAGAAGGAACTGGAGGAAGCGTCGGCGGCGAGGCATAAGTGAAGCCGCTTGTTTTCAATTCTACACCGCTGATATACTTGACCAAAGTAGGGCTGAGTGGGGTTTTTGAAGGTTTGAAAGCCGAGATGTTGACGCCGGCGAGTGTGAAGAGGGAAGTTGTGGATGCGGGAAAACGTAAAGGTGTTCCTGATGCGGGCATTTTGGGAAAATTGTTCGAAGATCACGTGTTTGAAGTTGTTGAGCCTAAGGATAAAGGGGTTTTGTCACGGTTGCTGGACACAAGGGGTCTTCATGTGACAGACGCGGAGGTTCTGACTCTTGCCAGAGAACGCAGAGGTTTGGCCGTGATAGACGATGAGGTTGCAAGGAAGACTGCTAAGGTTTATGGGATAGCTTACGTGGGTACTCCGTATGTTTTGGTGAGGGCTGTTTCTGAGAGGCTAATCACGAAAGAAAGAGCTAAGCAGGCTGTGAACGAGATGATTTCTGCGGGTTGGCGGTGCAGCATTGAGAGTTATGCCAAGATTATGGAGGTTTTGGAGAAGGTTTAGACTTGAGTAAGCGCGCGCTAACAACCAAATAAGTCAAGTCTATCCTGAACGCAAACACAAATCCTATCTTAATGTTCAAATAGGAAATCTTTATACAGTAGTACATTCGTTTGTTATATGAGAGTGACTCTGGGTGCAGAACGTAGTGAAAGTAACCCGAAGAGGTCAAACCACCATTCCCGCAAAAATCAGACAAAAACTGGACATAAAAGAAGGTGATGAGCTGCTCGTAGAAGCCACAGATCAAGGAGTATTTTTCAGGCCAATCCCCAGACTTGAAGACATGGCAGGCGTAGACGCAAAATATGGAAAAGTAGAAGAAATCAAGAAGCACATAGACAAACTCCGCGAGGAATACTAGGCTGAAAGAAGTCTTAGACACAAGATTCTTCACTGAACACTTCTACTCCGATCAGGTACAGACAAAGCAGAAAACAGTAAGAAGACTGAGAGAACTGACAAGCAGAAACGAAGGAATATTGCCCACCATCGTCATCTCTGAAGTCATCCAAATAACCTGCGAAAAAAGAGGAAAAGAACTAGCAGAGACTCGCTACCATGCGCTCATGGAAAGCGGACTACAAATCCAAAACTTGACCCCAACCATCGCCAAACAGGCCGGCCTCATCAAATGCCAACACAAAAACATCCCCATGGGCGACTGCATCATAGCCGCAACAGCCATAACCAGCCAAGCACGCATACTCTCTGACGACCCACACTACGACACAATAAAAGAAACCAAATGCACATGGATCCAAACCTGACTCACAGGTTCTCATGAGACTTTTTCAGTTGAACGCCATCCTTCTCATATGTAAGTCCCAGAAACTTGCACTCAATTCTGCTTTCATCACGCAGAAAAGACACAGCCTCAGGACCATTCGCTGAATAAATATCATCGCGCGCGAATGCAAAACTGAACTGTCAAGAGTCCTAAAGAATTAGCCCAATTTCTCAGTAACAGACATTGGAAAAAGAGGAACGAACGAACTCTACAGAATCTCACATTTTTCCATTCTGTTCATGGTTCCAGGAGG
This sequence comes from Bathyarchaeia archaeon, assembly GCA_049512075.1. Lineage (GTDB taxonomy): Archaea > Thermoproteota > Bathyarchaeia > Bathyarchaeales > Bathycorpusculaceae > JBEKCD01. The sequence goes on from JBEKXL010000017.1 coordinate 46,537, forward strand.
TGTTCCAGAAAGTTCAAGACTATGCAGAAGAGATTCTGAGATCAGCCTGCCTTTTGATATTTGGTTTATAGCGAACTAAATCAGGCTGACCTGCCTCAGACGCTGACAGTAGCCAAGCCATCAGGATTTTCAGGAGAGCGAAACCAATATACCACAAAGGAACAATATGACAACAAAGGTCTAAAACATCGTTAGCTCTGGAGAGCCCGAAAGAATTGAGTTAGGGGGGATAATTGCGGGGTTGCCCTAGCCTGGTAGGGGGCAGGCCTGCTAAGTCTGTGGTCAGCAATGGCCGCGTGGGTTCAAATCCCACACCCCGCGCCAACTAAAACTTCAAATCGGGAATGCCCTTCTTCATGTTCTAAGGAGAGAACTTTGGGAATCTACCGCTACGAAAGGCGCCTCTGGCTGGCCATTGAAGGAAAAGAGGGAATCAAGAAATCAAGGCAGATCATTCCAGGGAACAAGAGGAAGCTGCTCGATTATGCTGAATATCTCAAGGCCACCGGAAAGAGCCTTCCACGCCAGGACAAGTTGATGAGGACTCTGAAGATCTTCGCAACTCTGTTAGGGCCCATATCCTTCAAGGAAGCAACGAAAGAGAACATGGTTCAAGTATTGGCGAAGGCTGAAGACCGCTGGAAGTCTGAGCTATCCCAGAAAGGCAGGCCTGGACCAGCGTCTGACTACACGCGAAGAGATTTCCAGGAAATAATCAAACAATTCTATGCATGGCTCTTCGATGTTGAGGATCCCCGGCACGAGGGATATCCGAAACCTGTTAGCTGGATCCATTCCAAGGCTCCAAAACAGAAGCTTAAGGCTTCGGATCTCCTCACTCCTGCAGAAGTCAAGAAGCTCATCAGCGTCACGCCGGACATGCGACTCAAGGCGCTAATAGCCGTGTGCTACGACTGCGGCTTGAGAGTTGGTGAGGCTCTTCAGATGCATATAGGAGACGTGGACCTCCAGGAACAGTATGCAACGTTGACCGTGAGCGGAAAAACAGGACCGCGCGTGGCCTATTCGATTGAATCATTGCCATTGTTGATGCAGTGGCTAGATCAGCATCCGGACCGTAGCAATTCTGAAGCTTGGCTTTGGACGGATGACACGGAACCCTTGTCCTATGATAGGGCTCGTTTCAAGCTTCTAGAATGTAGGCGAAAGGCAAAGATACCCAAGAGAGTATTTTTCCATCTTTTCAGACACAGCTCGGCCACTTCTAACGCACAATTAGGCGAGTCCATGCTGCGCAGCATCTACGGCTGGAGCAAAAACAGCGATGAACCGAGCACCTACGTCCATCTCTCCGGAGAGACAGTTAAGAAAGCCTTACTTGAGAAAGCCGGCCTGAAGCAGAAAGTCCAAGAGGAACCGGCAGTCATCATGTGCCCTCGCTGTGGAAACCCTAACCAACCAAATGCGAGTCTATGCGTAAAATGCAAGGGTGTTTTGAAGATCCAGGATGCTGTTTCGATGAATGGGCTACTGGAACAGATCACGAAATTGAATGAGAAAATTGAGAGAATGACTCCGGAATTCGCTCGACATGAAGAACTCTTCAAGATCCTCAGGGAAAAAGGTCTCGTCACGGAAATCGAGGACAAACCGACTTTAGGGTCTGGCCAACTCTACACACCTTTTCGAATTCGCAGAGAGACTAAAGACGGACAGAAGTAAGGTTTGTGCTTCAGTCAGGCTAGGCTAAACCCTCAAAAGTTGGCAACTCTCTCCTTGAGGCCTGCTCACTGCACCCTTCTTTTCTCTGGAAACCGTTTGTGGATCCTCTGTTCGGCTACCTTGGCCGCTGCTCTCAGCATTCTTGCAGCTTCTTCATTGATCCTAGGTCTTGACGGATCCCTTTTTGAACTCATGTTTCTACCTGCAGACACCATCTTTGGATAAATGCACATAAACCTTCCCCCCCCCCGCGAATTGCAAGTAGCCAGTCTCAGCGAGATTCCTCGACGCGCGCGCTACACCAGAAGAGAACCCTGAATACGCAAAGGTGGTTCTGTTAACTCTTAGGCGCTTAAAGAAGTCTGTTAACCATCGGCGCTTCTGGCGTAAACCAATGCTTCAGCAAACTAATTATGGGGAAACTTCATACTAGAAACTACAAATACACTTGAATTGCAATTATGTGAAGGTATTGGATGTCGAAGACTAACGTTGAGAAAGCCGTTGAATGGTATCGTGAGAAAAGGGGTATTTTTGAAGCCTTGGCAAAGAGGGTAGAATCGATTATTCACGAAGTACTAGATGAGAGGAAGATCAACTATTACAGCATTAGTAGCAGGGCTAAGTCTATTGAAAGTTGCGAAGCGAAAGCCTCAAAAGAGAAGTACAAGGACCCGCCTTCCGAGATTCAAGACATGGCAGGAGTTAGAGTCATCACTTATACTGATGTCGATGCAAAGACTATTTCCAAGATAATCCAAGAGTTATTTGAGATTCAACCAGAAAATGCCGTTGATAAAACTGAAGAATTGGGGACAAATAGAGTAGGTTATCGTTCTATACACTGTGTTGGAACCCTTGGATCTGAACGAGTCAAGCTACCTGAAAACAAAGTATTCAAGGATATGTGGTGTGAGATTCAAGTTAGAACCATTCTACAACATGCGTGGGCCGAGTTTGAACATGACAGAAACTACAAGTTTAGTGGCGTTCTACCAAAGGATATACAAAGAAGACTTTCGATTGTAGCAGGAAACCTAGAACTTATAGACCGAGAGTTTGATAACATATCAAAGGCTATCGATAACTACACTTCAGAAATACGAGGAAAGACAGAATCAGGTGACTTGCGCATACCGATAAATTCCACATCTCTGAGAACATATCTGGAAAATAGACTAAAGGATGTGGTCGTAGCTGGCTTAACACCAAGCTTTAGAGGAGCTGACAAGGAAATCATTGATGAAATGACCGCTATGGGCATCAACACTATCGAGGACCTAGATGGTATTATTCCAAAAGACTATATTCAGAAAAAAATTAAATACATGCATTTTGAAGAAGAACAGGGATATACTTTTTCGGGATCTGTGAGAGACTTTCTCATGATTCACGATATTGATGCTTACTTCAAAAAGGCGTGGAAGGAAAAGTGGCACTTTATGTATAGGGAGGATGCCGCTTTCTTGAAAGAATATGGCATAGATTTTGAGGAATATGCGCAGATGCATGATTTGAAATTAGAATGGTTGTGATTGAAGCTTTGATGCGTATTATTCTAGGCCATCACTGTCCAATCTTTGCTTATGCCTGAACAAGAATGCCGTTACGTCTTAAGGATTTGTCTTAATCTTCTGATACTGGGTTGCTTTCTTGATTAACGACATCCATTCTGCCTTCTCAGTTTCAACATTTGCTTTTTGTGCAGGAGTTTTACCATTCAACGCCATGTGGGGTCTTATGAAGTTGTAGTAGATTCTCAGGCCATCCATCATTGTCTGTGCTGTTTCAACATCATCGAGCCCTCTCATAACCTTGTTTCTTTGTCTTATTGTTCCATGTAGTCTTTCAACCATGTTGTTGTTTGAACGGTCTCTAATGTTCGGAATCCTAACGTGCTGAGTTCTCGGCGCGCGCTGCCTTGTCCCGAAATTGGTGTAAAATGGTCATAATTCCTGTTTTCGGGTTCAGGGACAGTTTTGAGGCACATGCGTGTTTTTAGCCCTTCTATGTGCCTTGGCTTTCCAGACGGGCTAAA
>JBEKXL010000018.1:0-45554 GCA_049512075.1 Bathyarchaeia archaeon
AGTAGCCTTCTTCGTTTATTTGCCACCCAGCATACTGTGAGCCTAAAGTTGCGATGACCGGATGGTCTGAGTAGACTTGTATTGACGGAAGGTCTAGGTCTCCATACCCTCGGCAGGTTATTTCAGCATTTCCGCATCCTCCCATGCATATTTCGGTGACAATCTTTCCTGCCTGAAAACCTCCCCGTGCATTCACTCCTGCGTCGATTATGGTGGTTCCCGATTCTGTTTCTTCGACCTTGACTCCGTAGAGATCTGCGTTTTCAACGAGTTCATCCAGCAGTTTCCACGCTAGGCGATTTACGCTCAAGGGTTTTTTCATCAAGGCTTTCTCCTCAGAGGAATTTTTCGTAAGAGTTTAGATGTGGATTCTTCTGTTTGGAGACATAAAGTTTGCCTTTTCCGTTTTCCACAAGGTCTCCGAGAAAAACGTAAAGGGGCCCTTCGGCCACTTCGTTTTCTTCAATCTTGACCTTCGGTCTGATGCCGTCTATGGTGAATGAGGGGAGAACAGATTCTAGGTGGCCTCCAACTACGATTTTGCCGTTTACCATGCATGCTCCTGCTCTTCCTTCACAGTCTCCTTGAACGTAGATTGTCCCGTCATGCATGCTGAAGCCTACGAATTGACCTGCACTGCCATAGATTTTGATGATGCCCTTCTTCATGTTGGCTCCTGCTTCGGTTCCAACATTTCCATGGACAATCATTCTTCCTCCGTGCATGCCCTCGGTGCTTCCCCGGTACGGAGCGCCCAGGTAGTCGCCGGCGCTTCCGTGAATCTCTATTGTGCCTGCTTTCATCATCGAACCGGTCCATCCTCCAGTGTTTCCGTGAACGGTGATGTTGCCACCCTTCATCTCTTCGCCCAAATGCATTCCGGCGTCGCCGTTGATTGTTATCTCTCCGCTCTTCATTCCTAACCCGATTCTTCGAACCTTGCTGACGTCGCCGTAGACGGCTATAGCCGGATTGTCAGGTTGGTTTTCCGTTTTGACTTCGTCAATCTTGAAGAGTTCACCGAGTTTTTTCTGTTTGTTTCCTTCCCAAACCTGCAAGGTCTCTATTTCATTCAGTGTCTTTCCTTGAAAAACATCGGGGTTTATGCACTCGGCTAGAACTGGAAACCTGAAATCCTTTAGAGGGCGCAGGCTTATCATTTAGACACGAGCCTTCACGGTTATTGGGTCCAAGCCTTTGAGGTGATCCTCGTTTACAGGATAGTTTTCATATTCAACTGTCCAGTACTCTTTGAACCTTCTCTTCATGTCGCCCGTTATTTTTGCCGGTTCAGAGACTTTTACGTCAAGCCACATCGTACGACCGTCAACGTGCTTGAGGATTGCGCCGTCCTTGACAACCAGTTCTCCACCCTTAACAGTGTAGGCTGCCCTTCTGAACGCTCTTCTGACGGTTCTGTACTTCCTTGAAATATCGGTAGTTTCCGGATTCACATTGTAAACTGCTATGTCAGCGTCCGCTCCGACGCCCAGGTGTCCCTTGTTCTTCAGACCCAAGGCTCTGGCCTGCCCGGCCCTGGTCACCGTTGCAATCTCGTAGAGGCTCAGCTCACGATTTATTGACGGTAGAAGGCTTCGGCTGCGCGCTCGCGCGTTGATTCTCTTCAAGCTTGCCTCTCTCGCTTTTTTGCTGATGAGCCAAGCGATAATCTTTGGATAAGCCGTGAAAGGCCCTCCGTTAGGATGGTCTGTCGTCATGAAGATTCTCCAGGGGTCTTTGATGAGTAGAGCCAGCTCTAGGCCGATGGACCATTGGACCGCGTGAACGTAGCTCTTGCGATGATAGCGGAAAGGCACGATGCCCCCGCTTGTCTCGGTTTCCACATCATGGTTTACCCACTTGTTCCCCGTGAGTCCGTACAGCGCGTATTGGAACGGGCCGTCAGCAGTCATCGTTGTCGTGTCCGTGAATATTACTTGACCCATGTCCATGGTCGCGTGAGAGTGACCGTTCATGTAGTTTGCAATCTCTTCTGCTCCTGACTCCAATGTTCTCCAGTCGTCGCCCTTGAATGCGCTGAATTGGCAGTGTGTTAAGTGAATAACTGGCTTGTCTTCAGTTGCCAGGTCCTCGACGCACTTCAAAGTTTCTAGGGCGGTCGTGTAGTTTCCCGGCTTTCCGAGGTTGTTTGCATGGACATGAATCGTGTGAGGCAGATTCAGAAGCTTATTCGCCTTGCACAGCCCACGGATGATTTCCCGTGGTGTCGTACAGAAGTAGGGAACCTGATCGTCCAGACCCTTCACGTTGTGGCCGAAGCCCCAAGCTTCCAATCCGCCGGGATTGACGATTTTTATGGCGTATCCTTTCGTTGAACTCATAATCCATGCGATGTGTCTTGCGCATTCCTTGATTTTTCCTTGAGCTAGGTATTCGAGCACGAACCACCAGTTGCCAAGAAGCGGGTAAGAGGCCTTGTCAAGCATCGGAGTGTCGTTCAACTCTTCGTGTGTGTGCTTCGCTTCTAGAGGGGGCATTGAGGGATTCATTATCGTCGTGTATCCCATTCTGGCGTAGCGGTAGCCCGTGGTAAACGTCGAAGGAATGGAACGGCCGACTCCTGCTCTCGTCACCGATGTTTTGGATTCAAAATCTTTGAAGTGGTCTTCAGGTCTCAGGAGCCTCCCAGTGTTGACTTCCGAGCCGGCGATGTGGGTGTGAATGTCTACGCCGCCAGGCATAACCGCCATTCCAGAAGCATTGATCTTTCTTGCCCTTTGCTCATTTACGCTTTCAACGATTTTTCCATCTCTAACGGCGATGTCCATCTTTTCGCCGTTAACACCGTTGAGGGGGTCGTAGACGAAGCCGTTTTTCACCAGAAGCTCCATTCACTTCACCTCTGCTCGGGCTTTCTTTCTCTTTTTCACTTTCCTGACCTCCAACAGCAGTCTTCTCAGGATTTCCTCGTCCGGCAGCACTCCTCTGGGAGGTTCCACGACTTTTTTGAGCGGAAGAGGCACGTGATCCATGCGGTAGGCTGTTCCACTCGTTTCTATTCCAACGAAAGCCGAGGGAAAAACGATGTCAGCCATCTGGCTTGTTGCGTTCATGTGTGGATCTATGGCTATCAGCGGGTTGTTCACCAGGTGTTCAGCTGCTTTTCTTGGAAAGTTTGAAACCGGGTCTGAACCGATTACCAATGCTGCGTCTGACTCTTTCCGCAGGAGAACATCGATGGCGGAGGTTTCTCCTGGATTGTACCTCGGATAACCCGAAGAAAAGTCAACGGCGTACGGATAGCCCGTCTGCCACAAGAAAACGGTGTCTGCGCCTGAGACGTTGAAGTGCCCGCGCATTGGCATTATGACGAACTTGGTTCGAGCATTCAGGTCGCGAGCCAAGTGGAGGGCGGCGTCAACATTCCGCGACTTCCCCTTGCTCATCGTTAGCCCAAGGCCGAAAAAGATTACTCCGAAATTGCAGCCGATCATCGCGTCAGAGACATCTTCCAAGTATTCAACTGGCACGCCCGCGACCTTGTCGGTCTCTATTTCTTGATCCCGAATCAGAGCTCTGAAGGCTTGCAGAAGCTCATAATCCTTGTTGGGTTCAACCTGAATGAAGTAGTCCGCGATTTCTGCCGTTCTAGTCTTTCTAACATCTATCACTATGAGTTTTCTGCCAGCTTTCAGAATTGCAGGACAAGGTCCGCGTTCAACTGGGGTTGATGGGATGGAAAATTTCTTCTTTGGCGAAACTTGTCTCAGAGCGCTTTCAACTTTTTTCCTTGCGGTTGCAGCCTTGGTTTTTGTAACGTAGGATCTCCATTCGCTTCTCTCAAACTTTCCTTCAGACAGCGTCGTGTACCTCTCTATGTGTCGGGGATGAGCACTCCACGGGTTGCTTCCCCAGTAGATAACGAGATCCGCCCTGTGCCTTATCTGCCCCAACGTGCACGACGAGATACCAACGTCCTGAATGCCCAAGACCGAAGGGCCGTGGCACACGGTTGAAGTGTTGTCAATGACTCCTCCAACTTCCTCGGCCAGTTCGATTCCCACGCGTGTGGCTTCGCAACTCGTGGAACTCCAACCGTAAAGGAGCGGATAGTCTGCTTCAGCAAGAACTTCGGCAGCCTTGACGAGGGCTTCCTTGAAAGGCACTTCAACGAGTGTTCCGTTCTTTCGGATGAGTGGTTTCAAGAGCCTGTGTCCACTGTAACCCAAGAATTTAGATTCGCACATCGAACAGCCGTTCTTGACCTTAACAATCCTTCTGTTTTTGATTCTTAGCTCTATGTCATCGCAGAGACTCCCACAGACCGGACAAGTTACAGCCCTTGCAATCGGCACATTATCCCTTCCCAAACTGCTCCCTGAGAAACTCACTCAGGCCAAGAACAACCTTATCAGGTGCGGGTTGGATTTCCGCCGGAATCCCCTTAAGAGAAGGCATCCCGATGCTGTCCGTCTCCGTGCTAACAACTGCGTTTGCCCACACACCGTAAGGAATGAAAACAACGCCCACGTGCGGTCCCCTTGGAGATTTCAAGGCCTTAAGAATCACAGAGCCATAATCTGTTGAAACGCGAACATTGGTTCCTTCTTTTATCGCAAGCCTCTTCAGATCCTCAGAATCAAAATAACAAACCGCAACACTCGCAAAATAGTTTTCCGAAGCTTTTCCACATTCTTTACCCACACCCTGCTCTATCGTCCGCCCCGTGAGCAAGGTAACCTTCAGCTTCGAACTCGCATCCATCCCTCGACCACAGCTTAACCATCTATTCTAAAGTTTGGAAACTCCTTTAAAGTTGATTCTGATTGCTCAATCCAACTGGTTGCCAACTTTGAGTGGAGATTTTAATGCTATACGTTCCAAGAAATTAAACTTGCCGTAGGATGATGAGAGAAACAATCATTGAAGTTGAAACGTTGCAAGCAGTTGTTTCGGAAGTCTTATTAGTGCTAGGTAAAAGGATACACCCCAACCTGAGCGCGTGCGCTTGAGTAAGGCGGAATTGGTGGATGAAGGCTCGAGAAGGCGATCTGATAGAGACTGGTGCTAACCTGATTTTCGACGTTAAAGGCCTAATTCACCCTGCTGATCGCGTAGTAGCATTCATTCGCTATTTTCCTGATGAGAAAGGTGAGAGAACGAGGGAGGGAAGGTCTTTTGGCAAGGTCTATTCTCTTCCGAAAAGATACGCATTGTTGAAGGAGAGGTTTCCAGAGTACCTTGCCTATGACCCTGTTTTTGACGAAACTTTATGCGAAGTCCCAGTTGATAGTGTGAAAAAACATTTCAAACCTGTTGAAAAGCTTCAGGAACTGCGCATGTCCAAATGTCTAGATACGCTTCAGGACAAGGCCATTCAGCTTGCGGAACTGTTGAAAGAAAGTGCAAACGTCCAGTGGAATGCAGTGGGGATTTCGGGCTCCATCTTGGTTGGGCTTCACACTTCAGGGTCGGATATTGATCCTATCGTTTATGGTTCGGAAAACTGCAAGAGAGTTTATTCTGCACTGAGGAGTATGTTCGAGAACGAACACGAATACGTGAAGCCTTACACACGGCGGGAGATGAGAGTGCTGTTCGACTTCCGTTCGAAGGACACTGCAATAGGGTTCGAAGACTTCCTACGAGCTGAATCGAGGAAGGTTATGGAAGGCAAATTCAATGGAACCGACTATTTTGTCCGCTTCGTGAAAGACTGGAATGAAATTGACGAGAACTACGGCGACGTTCAATACAAGAATGTCGGCAACGCGAAAGTTGAAGCCACAGTCGTCAACGATTCAGAATCAACGTTTACCCCATGCACCTACAAAGTCGAAAACGTCAAACCACTCGAAGGCTCAACCGAACGCATCGAGGAAATCACGTCTTTTCGAGGCAGATTCTGTGAACAAGCCAGAAAAGGCGAGACCGTCATCGCACAGGGAAAAATCGAACGTGTCACAGACCGGAGGCAAAACAAAGAGCATTTTAGGCTACTAGTCGGAGGCAGGCATTCAGACTATATCGTTCTAGAGCACCGAGTCCTTTCGAGCTAGTGAACCCTATCTTCAACTGCAATCTCGAAGTCTGCACCACATCTGGGAATATCATTTAGCGCGCGCCAAGAGTTTACAGAACCCGCGTGCATGTGTGTTCTAAATTGGCCAAAAATGGTTTTTATTCTGTTCTTGAGTCTTGGGAACACTGCTGAACTTCGGCCGGCTCCGTGTTCTCTCTACGGGAACTAGACCTGTCTGGAATTTGCTAGCCAGAATTAAAACCATTAGCGCGCGCAATGCGGATTTGACAAAACTAAAGAGTTACGAGAAGTATGCGTTTTTCCGTTTTGTAATCCTCACGCACTGTTTGCCGTTCCTAGTTACTCATGTTTGAGTAGCTGTATCACATTTCGATGGAGAAAGTGATGTTACGCTTCTTTCTAGCGCGCGCTTGAGAATCTGATCTTGCATCGTAGTCCTATGAATGCAATGCTATTCCTAATTTCATAAAGACTTAAGAATCAAAGTTCTAGCAGATTGTTCTAGGATGCATGCCGCTAATTCGTCTTTTCTCTGAGCAATGTGCTGGGTCTTAATAAGTTGATGGATTGGTTGATTAGTGTGTGGCGCCTCCCCGAAACTGTGTGTCAAAACACTTGCAGGGAGTAGAGGAGAGTTTGATTTGACAGAGGCATTAACTAGAAGAGTGTTCGCTGGAGTTATGAATGATGTTCGGAATTCCCGGTCTTCCCCCACCTCCCAAGCCCCCTAACGGACATTGGGGCGGGTCAGGCGGCTGGGAAGAAGCAAATTCTATCGCGAGAGTTCCATCGCCATATATCACCATCTCTCCGCTGGAGCCATCGGGAAAAGTGAAGCCCAGACGGTAAGGACATGAGGCAAAAGTGCATTGCCAAACTCGCAGTGCGGCATAGTCAAGAGCTTGATCCAACGTTTTACCAATTGTAAATGCACACTGGTAGAAGTATGCTGCGAAATAGTAGCCTTGACCGTAATCGTAATCGAGCGCTGGACCTGCACCGATGAAGCCTATGAAAGCAAATCCCGTTGGAGTTGCATTCGTGTAGCCGTCTAAACTCAGCTGGCTGGCATTTCTACGGGTCCATGCGTAGGGCATTCCAACTGGGACTCCATTATACGTTTGACCGATCACGTCTCCCTGATCGCATGACCATAGGAAGGCAAAATGGCTTCTTCCAAACATATTATACGCGTATATGTCTTTGTCCCAAACTTGTCCGCCGCTATCATTCACGATGCAATATTGCGTTTGTCCATTCAAAGTGTCGTAGCCGCCATGTCCCTCGTAGAACGTTATCGCGTACGTAGCATCATGGCCAAAGGCTGCTTGATAGATGCTGTTTGAGTCCGTTGACCCGTACGCGTCATAAGTCGCGTAACCGCTTGCGATGGAGCAGCTGTTTATGTAGGAGCACAGCGCTGCCTTAACATTGTTTTGCTCCCACGTCTAACCATATGTTGAACTCAATACTGAAGATGCACTTGAACCGTGTGCGCTCGGCGCGATGAAAGTCATGAACAGCACTGCCAGCACCATCATAGGCATGACGACGCAAACTTGAACCCGTAACATCATTCTAAACCCTCCCGCCTTCGCCTGCCGTTTTTACGGTAGACCACAAAAGACATAGCGATGAACGATGCTGCGGCGGCAGCACCCAAAAGCACCGGCAGGTAGTCGATACTGCTAGTCTGCGTCGGCGAGGAACTGGGGGAAGAGCTTGAAGAGCTTGAGGAACCTTCCTTGGCGGCTGCGTCGGCGGCGGCTACTTGCCCGTTGTCTGCCCACACTCGGACTTGAAACCCGAAAACGCCGTAGTCCTGTTTACCGGCGGGCAACTTGGTGAAAAGTATGTCTACGTCCCAGGCAGGATATAGGCTGTAAGGGTCACGGGTTCCATTTCCGTACGCGTCGAACATGGGTCCACCCGGAACGTATGAAAGTGTTGCGTTCGCAGATTCCACCGTGCGCCCGTACGTCTTAGAATAATTCAACGCGTATGGCATGGCGATGTTTATGGCTTGCTCCTTGGAAACGTTGACGTTTTTGACGTTGAGTGAACTCAAGTTCAATTCGCCGATGCTGTCACCAAACTCTTCCAAGTGCCCGTCCGGGTTGAATTTCATCCAAAGTGAATATGTACTATTTGTTGCGGCGCTGTAATCGAATTCAGAGGATTTGTATGTGGGGCAAGCGAATTGGGAGAGTGTGATTGTGGAGTTGCCTGCGTTCAAGGTTAAACTGCCCTTGGACAAAGCTTGGTCGGTGAGGGTTGTGAGCAGAGTGCAGTAGGAGCGGTTCACGCAGGATTCATAAGAGCTGAGTATGTCTCTCGTGAGTCTCAGTGTGTCGTTGGACTGCACGGTCATGTTGGTGCCTGAAACCTGAGTCGGCGAGCCGTCTGCTCCGATTACTGTGTGTGGGCTGGGTGCACAGAACCAACTGATGACTCCATTCGAGACGGATACGTCCATCAATTCGGTATAGTTTCCTCGGCTTAATTGAAATCCGATATCCCAGCTTGGATAGTAGGCGTAGGCAGTCCATTGGATGGACGTGACGTTTACGTTGTAGTTGCTGAAATTCGCCACTGCTACGTGTTGAAGGAAGTTAAAGGCCACCGCTTCGGCTTCTGAACTCGATTCGTCAGCGCGGGTCAATCCTGCCCAAGGTAAGAGAAACGCAAACAGCGCCAAGAGCAGAATTGCCAAAATGACACGCTCCTGTGAATTCAACTGTCGCATCGCCTATTAGGAATACTGTTTCAACGCTTAAAACTCTTGCGGCTAGACATTAGTTATGATATAAAAACAAGTCATTTAGGTTAAATATGAGTTTCAATTATGCCTTCCATGACAAAACGCTGGCTTGCTTTCACGCTGACATCGCTAAACTTAACCAACACCGTCGAGCAGGATTCTGCCTCGTCTGTCACCATAACGGCGTCGCAGGGATAATCTCCCTCTTTCTTGGTCAATGAGGATGCCTAAATACGCGGTTGACGTATCGTCATTGGTATATTCCGAAACTAATTCGGAACATATTTGGATCGTAGAGTAGACCTGAGGTAGGGCGCGTGAGAGCAAGCAAGCAGAGAGGTCTTTCAGATCCCTGCTTTCTTCAGAACCTGTTCATAATATCTTGGACAATAGGTCAAAGCTATTTGGAGGAAGTCGTCCTTTTCACCAGTGACCTCTTCTAGGTTTCCTTCAACGCAGATGGTTTCGTCTCTGAAGGCTTGCATTCGGAACTCTTCCATGTAAGAGATAATTCGCTTGACCCCTTGAGCCTGCCTTTCGCCCTCGAGGATTTTCAACGGTTCGATGTGATAAACCGACGGTATAAACGGAGCGTCACTGTCATCTCTTATTCGAGCTAACATCTTGACCCAGCCTCGCTGCAGGATCCTCTTCGCAGAGTTGTACTCGCTGCATATCTCTTTCCAATCTTTCACTGGTTCAAACTCGGTCTTTATTGTCCTTCCGCTTTCCTTGCTGTCGAACAGTGAATAGACCAGTTTCCTTCGCTGATGCCATAGGAATTCTTTTGGAGTGAAGTTTCGAAATCTCCACACTTTACCGCTTATGGACTCGTCGGTTTCAAATTCGTTCCGTAGGATAGAAGACTTGGCCTCGTACAATTCCTGCAGTGCTTTGCGCAACCCCGCAACGTTTTCTTTACCATAAACGATAAGATCGATGTCCGAGAATCTGGGGTGATAGAAACCGTGGAGCATGGACCCGAACACGCCGAAGCTCTCAATTGGCAAACCGGATTGATCTGCTGCAATGTCCAAGACGTTCCGCGTTGCCGTAAGAAGGCTGTCCTTGGGTTCGGTTTGAATCAGTTTTCTGAGTTCTTTTTCGGGCTTTCGAACTTTGCTGATGTCACGATGATTGACGCCGATGACTTTCTTCTGGAGCATTGTGTGTGGAATCATGTACTGGGGATAACTCTTTTCCACGAACTTCCAGCCTTCATCTTCATAGAACTTGTAGAAAACATGTTGCGCTTGGTTTCTGAATGCCCTGGGATTATCGGATTTGAATATTGTTGCAGGCGCATATTCAGCGTCACATACGTAGGCGTCTGGCGGGTGTGAGTATCCAAACACTCTGAATATTAGGCCTTCTTCAGTGACGATGGCGTCGCGGTCTCTCAGTTTCGGAGTGGCCAAATGTGTTCTTCCTCGCTGGTCGCTGTTCCCACCACGACTTGATAGAAAACCTGTCCCGTTTCAACGTTTTCTGCACGCTCCAGCATTCCTGAAACGCTAATCTTCTCGCCTCGTCGGGCAACGTTGCGGTAGCAGCCAATCATTGAAACAACAGTCTCCGGAACCTTACCTTCGCTAAGTGCCTCTGCGTGTATTGGTTCGTAGTCCCTGATTTTGTAAATGGCTGGCCGAAACATGGCTTCGCTGTCGTCTTGAACCTTGCAGGCGAAGTTGACAGGAGTTACGGTGTTGCATTGTAGCTCTCCGTATTTTTGTTTGATTTCTTCAGATTTGCGAATTGCGTTGAACATGAAAATCTTGTTCAGGTATTTTCCTTTGTATCGGCGAGCCGCATCTAACCGGTTGCTGAACTTGTAGCTCAGCCTGCCAGCTTCAACGAGCCTGTTTATAGTTGCTTCTAACACGCGAAAGTTTTGCGCTCCGTAGACGACCAGGTCTAAATCTGATTTTGACGTGTGCATGTTTAGGGCCACAGAGCCGTGTACACCCAAATCCTCCAGCCCAATGCCTGATTCGGTTGAGAGCAAATCAACCAGGCTTAGTGTCATCCTTTGCAAGTCATCTTTGGTTTCAAGCCAGGTCAGATGATGCAGACAGTCTCTCGGAACGAATATGTTCTTGATGGAATCTAACGGTGCGCTGATAATCTCCTTTCTTCTGAAAGGACAATAGTACACGTAGTCTGGGAAGTTCTTTCGAAAGGTCTCCAGAAAGGTCTGATAGTTCTGTGCAGTGTATAGGTTTTCAGCTCGAAAGAGTTTCTGTTCTTCAAGGTTCCATGTGTTCTGTAAATATTCGACATTGAACAGCTTCTGGAACTGGGCTGGGATGTATTTGAGAAAGGCGAAAACCCGGTTGGCGGGATGTTCATACCCGAAAACGTTGAATATGAACCCCTCTTTTGTTGTGAAGGTATCTCCGTCTGCGGGAATCCAACGTTTCAGGTCCATCTGAAGCACCTCGACATGATGAGATTGGAGTGCCAAAAAAACCTATCGCAGAGGCCATAACGCTTAAAGCAGAAGGAGGCTTACAGCAACCTGACGTGAGCAATGTTGAGCAGCAACTTACATCCGTATGTAGTTTTTCTTCCGTCTGAACATAAGATCAAGGTTCTGAGCGCCATCTTCGGTTCAAAAGCGGCTGTTGACATACTGAAATTCTCGCTCAGCCAGGGCATTTCGAACAAGATTTACCAGGGCGACCTCGTGAAGAAGTCAACATTTTCAAACAAGACCGTTATCAAAAACCTGAAGTCGCTGACCAAGCTGAGGATATTGACGGAGAAAATGGAGAAAACCGAAAGGAATGGCCGTATCACATGGGTCAAGGCCTATCAACTTTCGAGCGCTGGCAAGTGGTTTGCACTTTTGCTCGCTGAAGAAAAAGAATTGTCCGACAAGGAGAAGGCGGAGATATTTCAAAGCCTCTTCAGAGCCTACCTGCGATGGGCGAAGGATCTCTCACAGAAGCTGAACATGGACAAGAAAATGTTGGAAAGAGTCTTCACAGAGGAAATGCAGCGAACACGGGTGCATAAGACTTGAAGGCAACAGTCATCGGTGTGGTAGGCGGAAAAAAATCTGGAAAAACCACTACCATAGAGATTTTGACGAGAGAACTCACCAAGAGGGGTTACAAGATTGCGGTGGCCAAACACATTCCAGAGCCTAATTTTACGCTGGATACGGAAGGAAAAGATACATGGCGTTTCGTCCAATCAGGTGCTAAAACGGTGGTTGCCGCATCAGCAGGTGAGATAGCCACTATAGAGAAGACTCGCGCAGACCTCTCCCTGAAAGAGATTCTGCAGAGATGCAGAGGGAGCGACATTGTCTTCCTAGAAGGCTTCAGAAAACTCGTGGCTGAAGACAAAAGCATACACAAGATTGTGGTTGCAGAATCTGCCCAAGACATCGAAGAAGCAGTTGAGATGTTCATGCCTATACTGGCCTTCACAGGACCATACTCGCCCGAGAAACCCCACCTTAAAATCCCGTACATAGACGTACTAAAGCATGGCAAAGAAATAGCGGATCTTGTGGAAAAAGTAGTCAGAAAAAAGGTGTAACATGAGTCATGTTGCCGCTAGGCTGTGGGGCTTGGAGATATTATCTGAGGGGGAGATGGGAGAAAGGAGATATTCCTAAAATGTAAGGTAATTCTCCAAACCTTTCCACCCTGCGTTTCAACATGCTCCTGTTACGTGACTTGTAATCATCTCCTCCTAGAGCGCTTTGAAGGTTTCAAACCATCTGTTGTACAATGCTAGCATGTCGAGAGACACGCTGGGTTTCCTGTCTTCCAGTGTCTGTCTGAAGTCGTCCATCGTCACAGGTCTCGGTTTTGCCTGTTTGTCGTCTGCTTTTCCGGACTCGAAGAATTCACCTATGAGTTTCAGTTGTGCCGATTGGTTGACGTCTCTGATGTCGCTTCCTGAAAATCCTTCTGAAAGCCTTGCCAGCTCGTGCAAGTCGACGTCAGGCGCCAGCTGCAAGTTGGTCGTGTAGAGTTTGAACATCATCAAGCGTGTGTGGTGGTCTGGAAGAGGCACCAGAATCCGTTTCTGGAACCTTCTTATGAATGCCCAGTCCAAGTCCCAAGGCTTGTTCGTCGCACCGATAACGTAGACGTGTAGGTTCTTGCCCTTGTCCACGATTCCGTCCATCTCTTTCAGAAACTGGTTCCTAACTCTGATTTCGCCGCCGACCTCGTTCGCGTGTTTACCCATCATGGAGTCCAGTTCGTCGATGAACACTATGGACGGCTTGCCTTCCAAAGCTGATTTCCTGACTGAACCGAAGAGTTTGGCCACGTTCTGCTCAGCCTCACCAAGCCACTTGGACATTACTGAAGCAGCATCGATAGAAACGAAGTTGGCATCAATTTCCGTGGCAACCGCGGCGGCCAGCAGCGTCTTGCCGCAGCCTGGCGGTCCGAACAGCAGGATGCCTCTCGGCCAGCCCAGCGGGAACAGGTCTGGCCTCTGAACCGGGTAGACTATAGCCTCTTTCACGGCTTTCTTGGCGGGGTCAAGCCCGACGACTCCGTCCCATTTCACGTTTGGCTTCTCTATCACTATGAGTTCTTCGTACGTTGATTTTCCGCCTTCAGTCCTTGTTTCCCCTTCAACACCGTTGCATCTGGCTTCGGGCCGCGGTTCTAAGGATGTCACGGCGCCCTGTATTGCTTTGATTCGTTCCTGGTAGGCGATTGCTCTCTGTATGTAAACCTTGTTCAGGCTGTATTCTGGGTAGAGTTGGACGAGTTGCAGGAGGCTTTCTATGGCTTTTTGGTACGTGGTTATGGCCATGCCCTTTGCTCCCTGCTTGTCCAGGCGAACTGCTTCTAAGGCAAAGGTGGTTGCAGACTTCTCAAGCTCTTGAGATGCGCTCATAACTTTCATTCTCCAGCTTTCAATTCAATTTTTATTTTTCCTTTCGACCCCAGACTCTCTAGGGCCTTCTCGATATCCTCGTTTGAGGTTTCCAAGTCAACCGAGCAACGTTCCATATCGATTTGGCCGTTGCTCTTCCTGACGTAATCGAGAAGAACATCCTCTAACTGAGAATTTTCAACTTTCAAGGAGATTTCCTTGATTTCGGATTTTTTATAAGAAATGAGGGTTTGAGAAGAGTCTCTTCCAGATTCTTCGGAGACTTTGCTGGTCTTCTTTTCCGAAAAGTTGGTCGCTAACGCAAGCATCTCTTCCAACGTTGCCTTTTCGCTTTCTGGGATTTTCTGAGTAACGGGCGGTTCGGGCAGGTTTTGGGAGATTCTTTGTTCGAGAAAGCTTGAGACTTGGCTTAGCACTTCTTCGCCGCCAGGTGTCTTCCGGTCTACGGGAATCACTGATTCGTCAGCCGTTAGCTTTGTTGAGTAGAGTGTCTCGCTTATCGTGTCGTTGACTTTGCTCAGTTCAGATGAGACGTCAGGCAAGAATTGAAACAGCTCTTGTGAGACGTTCTGGAGAAGCTTCAGTGCAGGTTTGAGATCGATAACTATGTCACTCAGTTCTCTTATGGTCTCAAGTCTGAGGATTACCCGTTCGATCGCCAGCTCTACGTTGTAGAGGAAACTAATAATCTTCCGCACTTCCGCGATTTCGTTGGCGCAGATTGCCGCACGATCTTTGTTCTTCGCTTTGAGAGCCCCAACGCACGTTTGAAAAAGGATTTTGTCTCTCTCTTTAAGCCTGTAACTCGCCTGTTCAAGCCTGCCGTGCTGGACTCTCAGCACCTGCATTGACTTGACAGCTGTTTCACGGAGAGGTGGAGGGCTCGAATGGATAAATCCTTTGATGAGTCTTCCCTCCGCCCGCTACTCTCTTGTTCCAGCCTATATTCCGGTTTTTCCGATTTCCTTCACGTAAACGACTACTGGCGGTTCTGGAAGCTCTGATGCAAACGGTTTAGGCGGTTCGGGGATCTTGCCTTTCGTCTGTTCAAAGGGTTTGGAAGTGTCACCCAACAGGATGCTGGAAAGCTTGCTGGTCGTCAGTTCCAAGTCGGTTTTCTTCATGTGGACTCGTTTGATGTTTTCTTGAATCATCGAAAAGGCGGTTTCGTAGTATTGGTTGTCGACTTTTCCTATTTCGTGTTCGATTTCGAGGTTGACCAAGGCATAGTTTAGATCCTTTGTTTGTTCGTTGCATTCTGCGATTTCGTCTTCTATTTCTTCTCTCAGAGTCTGTGCTTCACTCTTGAGCTGAGTTAGAACGCCATCGAAGCTGCTGTGCAGCTCTGCGTAGAGTTCCTTTGATATCTTCTTCTTCTCAGAGAGGTCCTTGAGGGCTTGGTCCTTGCGCCAAATGAGGGGTATCTGATCGTTGAGTATGCCTGCCTGAGCTTTTATGTTGGAGACGAGGGTTACTTCAGAACCGTCGAACTTCACGTTATCCACACAGCGCTTTAGAAATCTTCCATCGCCCAGCGCGATAAAGACACTGTCGAATTTTCCACTCGGGGTCACTGCAAAAGAGGCTATCTTGCCTATCGCACGTCCGTACTCGTCGTTGATCTGTTTTCCTACAGAAAGAAAAAGGTTGGGGTTTTGTGACATCCTTTTCATCCCCTATGTTTACGAAGTTTCCGTTGAGGATTTTTCGCCTACTGGAGTCGTTGGTAGTCCGGGCATTCCTGGTGGCAAGTCTGGGAACTTCTCTTTAACTCTCTGTTCTGCGACCGTTGCTGCCTCTGTGAGAATTTTGCCTGCATCTTCGTTCACGTTGTCAAAGTTCAACGTCATTCCTGAACCTGTTCCTGCTTCCATCATTATTCCGCTCAGCATGTTGCCGATTTCGCCAAGTTCGCTCTCTGCTTCAGGGAAAACGCTTACGAGTCCAGCTTTGACTGATCTCAAGACTCCGACTGCGGGGCCTAATGTTGACACTACGTCTCCGAGTTCTGATACGGTGCGTAATCTTAACACGATCTGTTCGAGTGCAAGCCTTGCGTTAATGATGAGTTTTTCCATCTTGCGTATCTCAGCCAGCTCGTTGGCAAAAACGTTTGCTCGCGCGGTGTCATGCTTGGTGTATGCATCTACTATTCTCGCGAATATCGTCTTGTCCCTTTGGCCGAATCTGTCCGTGGCTTGATCCAATTTCTGAACCTGCAGTTCAATGCGTCGAACAGCGAAGTCTAGGCGGGGCTTCAATGGGCCAGGTGGCCTAACTGCCTCTATCACACGGTTTGTGAGGGGTTGCTCTTCTCTTCTTGTTTCCCATTTTTTGCTAAACCTTTCTGACAAGTTAATTACCTCCAAAGACCAAAGGTCGCGGGGAAGAGTCTTATACATTGTTAACATGGTGAAAACATGCCTGTATATATGTGGAGCTATATGTCCCAGCCGAAACAGTTTTGGGCTTTAATTTTCCAACTAAAAGACTATGTTCGCGGTTTTCCGAGAATAGACATAAAGGTGTAAGTTAGACTAAAAAGAGGCTTGAATTAATTCCTATCCAAAAAGGTGAATCAAATGGGCGAAAGGTTAAAAATTTTCGTCTTTGTGGCTATCTTGGGATTCTTTGCTGGAATGATTGCAGACTTGGCAGGAACGTACGCGATTCCTTGGCTAGTATCTGTCTTGCCAGCGTTTCTAAGCGCAAGATACCTACTGTCAGGGGTCGCCGGAGCCTGTCTAACACTGGTACTGGTAAGCGTTTGGGCCTACATCAGCGGACCGCCAGAACGTTAACCTTCTCTCCTTCTCCCTTTTCTTTGTTCGCACAGCACCAAAGTTTTGGCACTCTTTCCTTCTCTTAATATACGGTTTCAGCTAACAGCGATTTTTATGTATTTTTGGACTCAGCAGCGGAAAAAGCGATCATTCGCCAACAGCGTCTCCGTACCTCGATGACCTCATCGTCCAAGCAATGTTACCCACGAGACGATTTCAAGGTTTTGGTCCGACTGGTTCTTTCTTACACTCGCGCGCACAGGAGAAGTGGTCAAAGAAGCCATGAAGCATCTCATGAACTAGAAGACGTCTCACGTTTAAGGTGCTCTGTATCGTGTTCAACATTGGATTGCTATGAGAAATGGAAAATAGGTGTTCACCGAAAGATTTAGTTTTGACTGACTGAGAAGAGTCCTTGAGAGAGGCAAAAACTCGGGTGGAAAACAGAAATGTGCGGCATATTTGGATTTTGCCTAAAGAAGCCCTTGCGCATGGCCAGAGTCTTCAGAGTTCTTGAGAAACTAGAGGTTCATCAGTACCCTCAGGAACCGCTTCCCCTTGGAGGCTACGGGGCGGGCGTGGCTTTGCTTCTAGAGGACGGTAATGTTCTGGTTGAAAAGGTCGGAAAGGTCGAGGACTCTCCTGCCAGAAAATTGGCTGAGATGGTGAAGGTTGACAAGGCTTCTGTGTTGATTAGCCATGTGCGGATGCCCAGCCCAGAGTTTATGAAAACGGCGAAGTACAAGGAGACCGCACAACCATACGTTGTCGAAAGGGAACCGAACTTGACTGTTGTCTCAGTTCACAACGGGAAGGTTGAGAACTACAAGGAGATTAGAAAGGCGTTGGGCAGCGCGCACGTTTTTGAATCGGAAAAGTTTGAACTCGTCGACTCAGAGGTGATTCCACACTTTTTCGAGGAGACGCTGAGCGAGAAAGAAGAGGTTACGGAAGCATTGTACTCCTTCTTCTGTGCCTTGAAGGGTTCAGGCGCGATAGCATTGCTGCAGCTGGGCGAAGAAGACTCGTTCCTTCACTTGCTTCACAAGGGAAAAACAAGAGGGTTGACCGTGTGGGCAAACGACATGAACGAGGTCATCTTCTGTACCAGAAAAGAGGTTTTGACAGAAGAGCTCGGCAACCTACTTTCAAAAGGCAGGTTCAAGGAGAAAGCTTCAATCGCGTATCGGGAAGAAGCAGGGCTGGTACGTTCGTATCCGCTCTCATCAACATGAAGAAAAAGGTTTAGCAAAACGTCCTTGTGGCTTGTAAGAAATGCGTGAAGAATCTTCGAATTCCGGGGTTTTCGGTTTATTCGCAAAACCAGTGCGCTCCGCTCTAGCCGAACTGGGCTTCTCAGAAGCGACTCTGCCCCAGAAAATGGCAGCCTCACCCATCCTGGCCGGGGAGAACGTGCTTCTGCTTGCGCCCACAGGGAGTGGAAAAACCGAGGCGGTTCTTCTTCCCATCTTCTCCAAGCTTGTTCAGCAGGCGCCGAGAAAGGGGATAGCCGTGATCTACGTTACGCCTTTGAGGGCTTTGAACCGTGACCTTTTGAAGCGATTGTCATTCTGGTCTTCTAGGCTCAGTATTTCAATCGAGGTCAGGCATGGAGACACTGAGTTGAAGCTTAGGAGGAGGCAGGCGATATTCCCTCCCGACATGCTTGTCACGACGCCTGAGACTCTTCAAGCAATTCTTCCAGGTTCGCGCATGAGGCAACACTTGCGAGGTGTACAGTGTGTAGTAGTGGACGAAGTGCACGAACTCGCTTCCAGCAAACGTGGGGTTCAGCTTGCAGTTGCACTAGAGAGGTTGCGCGAGGTTGTCGGTAGGGAGTTTCAGAGAATCGGCTTGTCAGCCACGGTAGGGAATCCGGATAAAGTTGCGCAGTTTCTCGCTGGAGCTGAGAGAAGCGTCAGGATAGTAGAAGCCGTTTTGCCCAAGGGCTACCGCTATCACGTCGAGAACCCCGTTCCTGTTGAGGCAGATTATGACTTAGCAAGGACGCTCAACACGTCACCGGAAGCGGCTGCAAGGATTAGACGCGTGAAGGAGCTCGTCGACAGTCACGAGTCAACCCTGATTTTTGTCAACAGCAGAACAGTTGCCGAGATGCTGGGCTACAGATTCAATCAACTCGGACGAAAGGACATTGCCGTGCACCACGGTTCTCTGTCAAAGGAAGAACGCTCACAGATTGAGGATGAGTTTAAAGCCGGCGGCCTGAAAGCAATCGTCTGCACGAGCACTTTGGAGCTTGGAATCGACATAGGCCACGTTGACCTCGTCATACAGTATCTCTCGCCAAGGCAGGTTAGCAGCCTAATCCAAAGAGTGGGACGCAGCGGCCATCGTTTAGACATGGTTTCCGAAGGCGTCATCATCACAGCCTTTCCAGACGACACTCTTGAATCTGTCGCAGCAACGAGAAACGCTCAAGCGGGCAGGCTTGAACATGTTCTCATCCAGGAAAACGCGTTGGACGTCCTGGCGCACCAAATCGTCGGAATCCTAATGGACAAGGCAACGGTGAACTCGAAGGAGCTTCTAGCTTTGCTGCGGCGGGCCTACCCCTACCGAAAGCTTACGCAGACCCTTCTTTGGGACGTAATATGCTTTTTAGAACGTCTGGGAGAAGTAAGGATTGACCAAGAAGGCAAGGGTTTGACGAAAGGCCGCAACAGCCGAAAGTACTACTACGAGAACCTGTCGATGATTCCTGACGAAAGACGCTACCCGATTGTCAACGTGATTTCGGACAGGAAAATCGGCAGCTTAGGCGACGAGTTCATGGCACTAAAAGCCCGTGTGGGCTTGAATTTCATCATTAAAGGCCAAGTCTGGCGAATAGTCCAGATTGAAGAGGAAACCGGAACGGTCTACGTCGTGCCTTCGGAAGATCCTTTAGCGGCTGTTCCGGGCTGGGACGGTGAGATGTTGCCCGTTCCATTCGAGCTTGCCAAGGAAACTGGACAGCTTCGAGAAAGAATCGCGAAAGCATTGAAGGAAACTGGAAAAGCTGAGGCCACGGCAGAGGAGCTCGCGGAAAAGTTTTCAACCGACAAGTCTACGCTGTTTAGCGCTGTTCAGGAAGTTGAAGAGCACCTGAAACAGGGGGCCCCATTGCCAACCGACAAGCACATCGTCGTTGAAGGTTTTGAAAAGTTTCTGATCGTTCACGCATGCTTCGGCGAAATGGTGAATCGCACCTTGGGCTGTATCTTCGACTCCGTCCTTTCTGACAGGGAAATCATCGTGGGCTGGTGGAATGATGGTTATCACATACTGATTGAGACGCCCAGGAAGCTAACCCGACAAGAATTGGAGAATACTTGTGCACGTCTGTTCAGCCTTACAAGTCAAGAGACCGAACAGGCTTTTGAAGCATACTTGGAGTCGAAGTTTCCGTTTTCGTACAAAATGAAGTTCGTCGCCGAACGGTTCGGCGCCCTCCCACGCGGGAAGACCATGAGCTACGAACGGCTAAGTCAGCTACCCAAACGATTCATGAACACACCCATCCTCGATGAAACGTTACGCGAAGCCATGATTGAAAAAGTAGACATCAAAAAAGCCAAAGAGATCATGCGCGCCGTGGGCAACGGTAGAATCAAAGTCAGCACAACGTTTAGCCAAGAGAAACCCACACCATTGGCCTATCACATGCTTGCAAAGTTCTCTGACATGTCAGAGCTGATGGCTCCTGAAAGATTGTTGCTGAGCAACATAGACAGAATGAAAAAGGCAATAGACGCTAGAACAGCGTCGCTGCTGTGCATGTCTTGCGGTCAATGGGCTGAGGAAGAGAGAATAAGAGACATGCAAGAGCAGCCCGTGTGCCGAAAATGCGGTTCAAAACTCTTGGCACCTCTATACCCAAGCCAAGACGCCGAACACGTGTACGAAGTGTTGAAGAAAAGGCGCGAAGGAAAAGAGGTTTCCGAGGAAGAACTCAAGGAACTGACTCAGGCAAGACGCACAGCAGACCTGGTACTGAGCTACGGGAAGAAAGCAGTCGTAGCATTGGAAGTGAAAGGTGTAGGGCCGGAAACAGCTTCCAGAATTCTTGGAAAAATGCATCCCAGAGACGACGATTTTTTCATGGATCTGCTGAAAGCGAAAATCCAGTACCTGCGAACGAGAGAATACTGGAAAGACAGACAAGAGCGAAGAGTAAGCTGATCTGATAATGCAAGCATGGCGCTTGGTCGACGAGAGACTATTTTTGTTCCTTCCTTTTCAGCATGTTCTCTAACAACGGCCGCATCTTGGCGTTTTCTGCTTGTATCTTATCCTTGCCTAGCACCTGCATCTGCCCGGCTATTTCCTTCACGACTTCTGCGAATTTGATGCCTTCAGCCGCTGAGACATATTCTACACGTAGTCTCTCCGGACTCATGCCGAGTTTCTGCAGCATCGGCGCCAATGCATCCATTCGGGCCTTCATCTTGTAGTTCCCGCTGATGTAGTGACAGTCGTACGGAAGATGGCAAGCACCAACCATGACCATGCCAGCGCCAAGCCTGAAAGCTTCAAGGACGAAATCTCGATCGACTCTTCCTGAACACATGACCCTGATAGGCCTTATTATAGAGGGATATTCAAATCTACTCGTACCCGCGAGGTCTGCGCCAGCGTAGCTGCACCAGTTGCACAGGAACGCCAATATCTTGCCCTCCGGGTTCGTTTCCAGCGCGGCTCTTATTTGGGACACTATTTGCGCGTCCGTGAAGTGCTTTTGAGTTATCGCGTCGGCTGGGCATTCGGCGACACATGTGCCACAGCCGTGACACATTGCGCTCATCGTCTGTGCAACTTGGCCTTCGGGTGCTATAATAGCACTGTAGGGGCAGGCCTTAGCGCAGAGGCCGCATTTCACTTTGGTGTTGCGGCATCTTGCAGGGTCAACCAACGCCACGATAGGCTGGATTTTATAAGTCGGTTTGGAAAGGATTGTTGCTGCCCTTGCCGCCGTCCCCATGCCTTGAGAAACGCTGTAGGGAACATCCTTTGGTCCTTGGCATCCTCCTGCGACGAAGACACCGTCTGACGGCGTATCTATGGGCTTCAGTTTTGGATGACTTTCCATGAAGAACCCGTCACTCCCGCGGCTGATATTGAAAACCCTAGCAACTTCTTCTGAGCCTTGACTCGGCATTGCGGCCGTTGCTAAAACGACCATATCGCTTTCGACTTCGACAGGTGTGCCGTCTTCTTTTTCAGCACAGACTACGAGTTTTTTTGTTTCCGGATTTTCACTTACGTTCCTGTTTGTTAGTTTGACACGAACGAAGTTGATGCCTAGCTGCTGAGCTTTCCTGAACAGTTCCTCGTACCCTTTTCTGTTGGCACGCATGTCCGTGTACAACACGTTGATTTTCAGTTTGTCGTCGTATTTTTCTTTGAGGAAGACGGCGCTCTTGAGTGTGAGCATGCAACAGAAGCCTGAGCAATACTCGAACTTGTTCACGTCTCTGGAACCGACGCATTGTATGTATGTGATGCTCTCAGGCATTTTGCCGTCTGAAGGTTTCCGAAGCTCTCCAATAATCTGGGTGTTTGTGTCTATAATTCTCTCAAGCTGCAAGGCTGTTATGACGTCCTTGTGTTTGCCGAAGGCATAGTTTGGCAGATCGTATGGCTCATAGATATCGTACCCTGTTGCTACCACCATGCAGCCGACTTCAAGTTTCTCTTCGGAGGGCTCTTGTTTAAAATCCACAGCATCTACGGGACAGATTTCTTGACATTTCTTGCAGCTCCCGTCTTTGAAGTACAAGCACGTTTCTTTGTCAATCGTGTAAGTGTTGGGCGTGGCATAAGGGAATGGCAGGTAGATAGCTTTGCGTTTCCTCATTCCGGCGTCAAACTTGTTCGGCGTTTCAACCGGACATACCTCGGAACATTTGCCGCAGCTTATGCACTTGTCTTCGTCAACGAACCTCGGCCTTCTTGCAATGGTCGCTTTGTAGCTTCCTATGACACCTTCAACGTGTTTAACATCTGTGTACGCAAGCAGTTTGATTCTTGGATGAACGGCCACAGCACCGATTCTTGTGGCAACACACGAGAACCTCGGACAGTGAATCTGCTGCGGACAGTTTGAACATTCGAAGACTGGAAAGCTCTTGCCGAGCTGAGCCATGTGACCGCCTATAATTTCAGCTCGGTCAACTAGGTAGACCTGATAACCAATCTCTGCAAGGTCAAGGGCAGCACTTGCGCCGGCAACGCCTGCACCTACGACTAGTGCCTTATTGGTCACTGGAACCTCGATCACGTCCAGTGGTTCAAGAAGCCTTACTTTCGCAACCGCCATCTTGACGAGTTCTTTGGCTTTTTCGGTCGCCTCTATGGGCGCATTCTGATGGCACCACGAAGAAAACTCGCGGATGTTGGCCATTTCATAGACGAAAGGGTTTAGCCCGGCTTCGGACACAGTTCTGCGAAAGGTGGGTTCATGCATCCTAGGCGAACATGCGGCAACCACAACACGGTTCAATTTGTGTTCTCTTATGCCCTTTCGGATTTCTTCCTGACCTGGATCGGCACAGGTGTAACGGTTTGTCTTAACGTAGACCACGTTTGGGAGTTTGCGGGCGTACTCGGCCACGTCCTCAACATCTACGGTGCCAGCAATGTTGAGACCACAGTAACACACGAAAACGCCGATGCGAGGTTCCTCTGCTTTTGTCAAGAGAGTTGGACTAGACTGCTCAGTCATGCTTTTTCAACTCCCTTTTCATGACTGCCTGAATTTGGGCCACAATCTGGCAATCCGAATAGTTCGGCATCGTTATAGCGTCCATTGGACAGGCAGAACTGCAGATTCCACAGCCCCGGCACAAGCCCTCAGTGACTTTGGCTGTGGATTTGTCCCCGGCTTTTTCAACGTTAATCGCGTGGTAGCTACAAGCTGATTCGCATACTCTGCAGCCACTGCACAGCTCGTCATTCACTTTTGCAACCAGTGGCTCAACCGTCCATGAGCCCTTGCTCAGGGCAGAGGCGGCTTGAGCCGCTGCAGCGCTTCCTTGAGCAACGCTGTAAGGAATGTCTTTTAGGCCTTGACATGCACCTGCCAAGAATATACCTGGCACCTCAGTGTCAGTTGGCCTGATTTTGGGCTGACATTCAGCGAAGAATCCGTCCTTGCCTAAGGGTATCTTGAGGATTTTTGCCAGTTCGGACGCTGCCTGTGATGGAATGGCCGCGTTTGCAAGCACAACCATTTCTGCCTCTACAGAGACGGGCTTGCCGTCTTCATTTTCACCGCAGACTGTGAGGTTTTTGGTTTGCGGGTCCTCAGTTATCCTTCGGTTCTCAAGCTTGACTCTGATGAATTTGACCCCGGATTTCTGGGCCCTGTTGAAGAACTCCTCGTAGCCCTTGAAGTTGCTTCTCATGTCGTTGTAGAACACGTAAACCTCGATGGCATCCCTGTACTTCTCCTTAAGCATGACTGAATGTTTCAGAGTGTACATGCAGCAGAAGCTTGAGCAGTACTCGTATCTGTTGATGTCACGAGAGCCTACGCATTGCATGAACGCAACGGAATGAGGCTTCTGTCCATCTGAAGCCCGAATTACTTTCCCTCCTGTTGGACCAGCTGCAAGTATAAGCCTCTCGAACTCCATTGCCGTGAAAACGTTCGAGAACCTGCCGTAGCCAGTCCACGCCAAATCCTTGGGATCATACATGCCGTAGCCAATTGTTACAACTATCGCCCCCACGTTAACCTCGATCTCTTCAGGCTTCTGGTCAAAGTTTATTGCCTCACGAGCCCCGCAGGCGTCAACACACTTGTAACATTCAATACAATAGTCGCGGTTAATGGTGTGCGTAAGCGGGACAGCTTGGCCAAACGGGATGGATATCGCCTTTCTCGCGCCAAGATACATGTCTGCATAGTTGGGATATTCTATGGGGCAGGCGTCTCTGCATTCACCGCAGCCGGTGCAGTTTGCAGCTATGACGTAG
Source organism: Bathyarchaeia archaeon (assembly GCA_049512075.1). GTDB lineage: Archaea > Thermoproteota > Bathyarchaeia > Bathyarchaeales > Bathycorpusculaceae > JBEKCD01. The sequence goes on from JBEKXL010000018.1 coordinate 24,407, forward strand.
CGGGGGTTTTTCCGGATTTTCACCTTGAAGTTGCCAACGTACCCTTCGACTTTCAACACGTCAGCATAGGAGATTATTTCAATGTTGGGATGCCTGCCAACGTCAACCATTTTGGGACCTTCGATACATATGCTGCAGTCAAGTGTTGGAAACGTCTTGTCCAGCAGCGCCATGTAGCCGCCTATGGTTTCGGTCTTTTCAACCAGGTAGACCTTGAAACCCATGTCGGCCAGGTCTAGGGCAGCGTTGATTCCAGCGATTCCTCCGCCGATGACCATGACCTTCTTTGTCACAGGCAATTCTATTGGCTTTAATGGTTCGAGAAGTCTTGCTTTGGCAACAGCCATTCTGACCGTGTCTTTTGCTTTTTCATTTGCCTCTCCAGGCGTGGTTTGGTGACAGTAGGATGCAAACTCCCGGATGTTCGCCATCTCAAAAAGCCATGGATTAAGCTCTGCTCTAGACACGCAGCTTTGAAAGGTCGGTTCGTAAAGCCTCGGTGAACAACCAGCGACAACGACACGTTCTAGCTTGTTGTTCTTTATGGCGGCGATGATCTCGTCCTGACCTTGACGGCTGCAAGGATAATTCATGTTCTCTGCATGCACCACGTTGGGCAGAGTCTGGACATACTTTGTTAAAGCATCCACATCTATTATCGAGGCTATGTTTGAACCGCATTGACAGACAAAGACCCCGATTCTGGGGCTTTCAGCCTCGGGTCTAGCTTTCTTCTGTCTGGGTTTTGTTTTTTTCCTGGCAGTGTCAACGCTCTTCCTGATTTCTTTAGACACGTTGTTCCTCCTTCAAGCCCATTCTCTTTTTCACGGATTCTCTTGCCCTCAGAGAACGCTTGGCTTTCAGTTCTTTAGTCATGTCGGTTGGCGAAGTCAGTCGTTCCAGAGCCTTGTTCCAAGCTCCTGAACGGACGGGGGTATGGTTGATGCGCGTTCGCTTAAAATCAAGGGCTTCATCAACCGGACAAACGATCTTGCAGGCTCCACAGTAGACGCAGAACATTTCGTTTTCGTGTACCTTCTTGTCACCATCAGAAAGGTAAAGTGCACCTGTAATCGGACAGACATCTAGACAATCTGTACACCCTTCGGGACAATTTTCACGTTTGATGGCAAGCTTCCCTGAAAGTATCCTTCGCACGTGCATTGCGCCCTGTGGAAGCTTTGCTTCGCATATCCCGCAGCATGGACAATGTTCTTTGTCAACTTCAACCTTCATCCTGAGCGCATGCTGTTCAGATTCGTTCAGAGAACAGGAATCTTCCACCGGTTTTCCTTCGGCGGTCGAATAGTGGACTTTAATCAGGTTGATCGGACAGACATCTTCGCTCTTGTCACGATCCATGGGAAACTTGCTTGCATCAGCTTTGATGTCGCGGATCAATTGAGGAAAGCTTTCCTTGTCCAGAACTGAGAGGAGGTGTTTTCCGTCTACAGTTACAGTGATCGCCCCGTATGGGCACAAAATGTCGCATATTCCGCAGAAGTTGCATTTGGATAGGTCAATATCTACTTTGGCCTTTTGGGTTTTTTCTCCGACGGTTTTGGATTGTTTTTCTATTCTGATTGCTTCTTTCGGGCAGGCTAGACTGCAGATTTGGCAACCGACGCACCTATTTTTGTCAAGGTTGAGCTTGTAATTCTTAACGTGCATTATCCACTCTAATGAAAGTTCTTCCGCCGTGTCTTTCTTTAGCGTTTGAAACGGCATCAGTCAACACGCCCTCCAATCTCCATGTCACAGGAATCATGACGGAGCGTTCCGAATACAGAATCGGCGGGCATCATTAACAAGCGATCCTTCCTTATAGAATGGTTTGTGAGGTCAAACTCTTAATATAAACATTACTTGCCTCTTCCGAAGGATTCTACATATGGTTCACAGGGTCTTAACTTGGATCCTAACGTTGGAATTCTGCGTAAAAAAGCGCAGAAGAATCAAGACTTGGGCAGGATTAAAACTCGCTGTTAGAAATTATAGCATATTATGCTTTGGTGCACACTGCCACGTAACACTTTAAGCCTTCATTCCTCATTGCTATGATGTTCAAGCCTGCGTTCTTCAGTAGCTGTTCAAGTTTGCTTCTTGTGAAGACTTTCTTCAAGCCTGTGACAACTATCAAGGCGTCGTCTTTGACCACACGTCTGATTTCGTTCAACGTTTCAGTCTGACGGGGCATGTTCTGAATGAGGGTAATTGCAAAAACTCTGTCGAAAACCTTGTCTCTCAGGGGCATGTTGTCAGCATCAGCCCAAACCAAATGCACACTTGCATGATTCTTAGCCCGTTCTTTTGCCTTAAGCAGAGTTTTTATGGAAACATCTACACCGACAGTCATCCGTGCTTCGTCGGCGACGTAACTGAACAAGATGCCTGTTCCGCAACCAACGTCCAAAACCACGCCAGCCTTGACTACCACGTGTCTGAGAGCCGCCTCAATCTTTGCAGCTTGTTCCTCAGCGTATCGCATATCGTAAATTCGCGCGGTCACGTCATAGCGTCGCATGATGTCTCGTTTCTTGTCCCAAACACTCATCGCAAGCCTTCAGAAATCTTATGTGTGGACAAGTCTTCTAAGGCTATTGGCGAAGACGCATTGTCAAGTTTCAGACCTTTAACCGTCTTGGTCGAACCGAACGCTTCAGAAGCTGAATACGTCGCAAGAATGGCGATTTCCCACCACAGAACACTGCTTATTGTCGGCAAATGCTCCGTCGACTACGTTGGCAGAGCAAAATCAAAACTCGAGCCTGGCGAACGCATCCTGATAGTGAAAACCGACGGGTCCCTCCTTGTTCACCGTTCAACAGGTTACGAACCGGTCAACTGGATGCCCGGAGGCAACGTCATCTTCCACGTTCAAAGCAGAGAACAGGCGCTAGAAATACGTGCTGTAAGGCAAAAACCCCCAGAATCCGTCAGGGTCTCTTTTGACAACATTCGGCTGGTCACAGAGCTAAGTCTCGTGGACGCTGCAGAATTCTCATTATATTCGAGCGAAGAGGACATGCAGAAAGCTGTGCTGCTTAAGCCTGAGCTCTTGGAAGAAGGATTCAAAATCATAAGCTGGGAAAAAAAGGTTGAACCAGGCTTCATTGACGTTTACGGCACCGACAAAGATGGAAGGCTTGTTGTCGTGGAGATCAAGCGGAAAACGGCTGGAAAAGACGCAGTGCTTCAGCTCGCCAAATACATCGAAGCAATCAAGAGCAAAGCTGATCGCGAAGTGAGAGGAATACTCGCGTCCCCTGACATCGCAAAAGACGTTCAAAGATTGCTGGCGACGTTCGGCATGGAATTCAAACACTTGGACCCGCGAAAATGCGCAGAGACACTCCGTCGAGCCGAAAACAGAAAATTAGCGGAGTACTTCAAGTAAAACACAAACTAGTCGCTAGGTTTCTCGCACCCGTCCTCCCTTTTCTCCATTTCGCGGCTTTAGGAACAAAAAGATTTAGCCTGATTAGGGCATGCATCATGGTTCTTGCTTGAATTTGCGAGCGTTCGAGCAAATTGTTTATAAGGATGAATGCCAACGATACATGCAGCGTGTAAGAATCAATTTTCTGCACAGCCAATGTAAGGAGTTGAAAGAGTTAATGTATGAAAAAGAGACACATAAGGCAGTCTGCGCTGATTGCGGAAAGGAATGCGAAGTTCCCTTCAAACCCGACGGAAGCAGGCCAGTATACTGCCGAGAATGTTATGCTAAACGAAGACCACCGCGAAGATATTAGGTTGTAAGCTAACATCTTTACAGATTTTTAAAAACCTTTTTTCTTTTTTTATTACTAGCACATCGTGGAATTAGGCATTTTCTTTGTCCTTCGCTATTCTCTTCGTATCTATTGTATCACTCTGGCGCAAGTTGACGGCTGAAGCCAGCGAGGCAGCCTGAGGGGAGACGGAAAACTCGAAAGAGAAGCCAAAGAATTACGTCTATTTATTTAGCGCGCAAACCTATCGAAAGAGAATAGTCGCCAGCGCGTAATCTGCTCGGATGTGCCAGAATTGCTTTACACGTCACTTATTTGATGTGACCAGGTGTGGACAACTGGTGCTGAAAAGCCAGAAGGTCGCACAAAACTTGTTGGGCTTGGATCTTTTGCAGGCTATTTTGCCCCTCTTTCTCAACGGAAGTTTGCAATCATAGTGTTTGGTTTTTTGTTTTTTCCTCTTGGACATATGGATCGATAGCGAATTGCACCTTTTTCGTTTTTAAAGTCTCAGAATCATGAATTCTTAGTCCAGATATTGATTACATCTTCAGTTTTGAGTAACCCTCTATTTTCATCGGGGAGTTGAGCAATTTCAAATATCGACTCTATCTGCTGACATAAGTCGACGATTTGTATTACTTTCTCTTCTCTTGACAGTCCCTACCGCTATTCATAAAAGGCAGAACGAGCATTCTAACATGAGGTTAAGAAAAGTAAGATGCCCAAAGATCCTGTTTGCGGCGCAATCATGGATGACAAGACAGCCAAATTCAAGATCACCCACGATGGGGAGACCTATCACTTTTGCAGTTTAGCCTGCAAGAAGAGATTCAAAAGACACCCAGCAAAGTTCATAAAGTAGAGAACGCGTGCTATCAAAAAGACAACTATTTTTGGCCAGACAAGTTTATGAGAAAGTGGCTTGCGTTTCCCGTGCAGGGCACGAGCTGTTGAGCAAATATAAATTAGCCAGTTCAGCTTTTGCCTCTGATTGTTGATGAGTATGAATTTGTGGAAGGATATTCCTGTAGGCGACAAGCCGCCCGTGTTGCTGAACATGGTCATTGAGATCAGGAGCGGTTCAAGGGACAAGTATGAGTATCGCTCCGAGTGGGAAGCTTTTGTCTTAGACCGTGTAGTACCATCATCAGTTGTTTTTCCTGTTGAGTATGGTTTTGTCCCCCAGACATGGGCTGCAGACGGTGACCCGTTGGACGTTATGGTGTTAAGCTATCAACCGCTCGAAGTGGGTTGCATAGTCAAGGTCAGGATGATAGGAGCCTTGGTTGTCGAAGATGAAAAAGGCGAAGATGCTAAAGTGCTCTCAGTACCGGTGAGTGACGCAAGATATGACGGTTACCACGATATCACGGACGTGCATCCGCACATGCTCAGGGAGATTCAGGAGTTTTTTGATACGTACAAAAGGTTGGAGCCGCACAAGTGGGTGAAGTTCAAAGAATGGAAAAACGCCAAAGAGACAGCCGAAATTGTAACTCGGACTATGGAAACATACAGAAAAATGGTGGAACTCCACAAGTGACAACTGACAACCTTTAAAGCTAGTATCCACGATGACGGACCTCTGATTGGGGAAAAGCCAACTTCCCTTTCAAGTTCTTCCATGTCCATTCGGGTGCTTAGCAGAAAATTTAATATTTGAGCTTTCACAGGGGAAAAGTCATGAAGTGGCGAATCTGCATATCATTTGCAAGTTTGCCTCTAACATATCCAATCTTACTTGCTAGCTATTATGTTGGAAAATACCTGCGCGAAGTAAATGTCAAAGAGGTAGTAAAGAGAAACAAAGAACTCTTCTAGCGCTTCATCAATGTGTGCTTCACTTTACGTTCACTTGGCAAACAGAAAATCAGTGATTCGCTTCTGGAATAGTGAGTTGCGTATGAGGTTGCTTTCTCTTATCCAGCTTTGAAGTGGAATGCTGAATTGATTTGCGATTCTGCCCAACGTTTCGTTCAACGTGTTGTAGATTAGGGGTTTTTGCCGCATGGCATTCCTAACGTTCTCTCGCACCTGCCAAACGCCTACAGGCATGATGTAGCCGGGATGAGCCTCGCGCAGGACTATCACTGTTGCCTGCCTTCTTTCCTTAACAAGTTGTTCACACACGGCAAGACGGGCAGCATAGTAGCATCCGCCGATTTGGGCGTAGGTTGTTCGTCGGTCATTGCCTTCCCAATCGGAAAACATAACAGCTTGTTTGCCGTCCGGGTTCCAGACCGTGCCAGGATACCACGCCTCTATGGCTTCATAGCTCCACTCTCTCGGCAGCATCAGAACTTCGAACAGGTTGTCCAAGTATTTGGATTCGTAAATGCGGTACTCGTTTATTTCGGGGAACTGTTTGACTTGTTCCATGAGGTTTTTCGAGATTATGTCGTCTACGGCTGTGATGCTCCATCGGGTTGGCACTAGGCGTCGGTTTTCTTCCAGCCCGAAGGCGCCGACGCTGAAGGCCTTCTGAATTCTCGTTCCAAGCACGCCTTTCTTATAGAGTTCGAGTACAGCAGGGACAGCCTTCAAGTCAGTGTCGCTGTAGGCCTTTTCAATCTGGTGATCCCAGCTCGTGTTCGCTACGTTTAGGTCGCGAATTGGTGCAGACGGCCCGAAAGGCTGGATTTCATCGCTCAGGAATATGGAACCGTGAGGCTTCTTGGTCAGCAATAGTTCGACGTCAACGGGCTTAACGGCCAGGGCTAGTTCGCGAGTTTTCTCGATTATTTTTCCCGCCTGTTCAAATTCGCGTACGTGAACTCGATGTTTGCCGCGGATTAGCATTGAACGGAAAGCTACAATTTCGTCTATCGACTTTCCGAACCAGAATTCAGGCAGGTCAAAGAGGCTCGTGTCCTCCTTCACCGGAGGAACAAGCGGCCCAGCATAGACGTTCGGATAACCCATTCTGCCAATAAAAACGCTCGGAGGTGAAGACCCAACAATATCCTCACTGCTCATCAAAGGAACGCTTTTCAAGTAATAGTTGACTTTAACGATGATTGGACAACGTGTTTTGCCGCAGAGAAGCCTAGAGCCTTTGCAGACCACGCACAAACCGCTCTTGGAAGCCCTAGCAGTCACGGTCGGACCCTCATCCGGCTTGACGCCCGTATCTCTTAGGATTTCATGCAGCCACGTGTCGGAGAAAGCATGTCGCGTTGAGGTCAGGGTCAACTCTTGTCACGTAGAATGATGATTAGAAGAAGCTCTTATGTTTTCTGCAATCGGTTTCAAGTTGATGTGGCGCACCCTGTTGCGTGTATTTTATATTGATTCCGCATGAACATATTTGTGGGACTGATTATGAGCGATGAAGTTCGATACTATAAAGGAAAGCACAAAGTCAGAGTTCTAACGGAAAGTCGAGGAAACTGGATCGTGGAAGCCTTAGAAGCGTTCGAGGACGTCGTTGATGGTGAAAAGATCAAGGTTAAAAAGAGAGAAAGACGCATCGTAGCTCCAAATCTCCTTTTTCAAAGGGAGGCCTTACCTCCACCCGTGAAAGAGCACGTTTACGAGTTGAAAATGGAGAAAAAACTGAAACGTCTCGTCGACAAAGAAGACAAAGACAAAACCGCCTAGTCAATGGGAGATGGCGCCCTGGCCGGGATTCGGACCCGGTACAGGTCAGAGATTTCAATTCTGATGTCCTGCGGGCGACAGCCGCATATACTAGACCGGACTATACTACCAGGGCTATCTATTTGGCCTAGGCGCCGTGCTGAGTAAAGAAGAATTTTGATTAATTAAGCTTATTGTCACCTAACTGCCGACTAATTCTTCATGGGAAAATTGGGTAAAGATACATTAAGCAGATGCAACAAATATATGATATAAGGAAGGTTTTAAGCAGTGGTTAGAAACGATAGCGGAGACCTTAAACCTGGTAGAAAAGAACGACTAGCCAAACTGCCCACTGAAATGAGAAAACGGCTGGGTGAATTTGGATTTGGGCTTCATGGTGTAAGGGACAACACCAAGGAAGATAACGGTTGCCAAGGTTGAGACTAGGGCTCAAGCCCAGACTCGCCCCCGTAAAAGTGTGGCCCGATTTCAGCCTTCTTGATTAGCATTTGCATCCAGAAAAACAGTTTTGTAAACAATCAATTCAAGGTCATAAACAGCCGTTTCATGGAGTTTCAATATCCATGAATCAGGAAACGAGGTTTAAATACTATGCGAATGAAATGTATGGGAGCATGGTCCTAAAACTCCCATCACTTGAAACTCCCACAAGAAAGGGTTCTTTGGTTGGGTAAATCGACTTTAAGCTCCAAGCTTTCCATAAGTCCACAAGACCCAATCAACTACAGCGGGCTTTTCATTTACGGCTTTAGCCATGTCTTTTCCAATCTGTACTATCTCTTCTGGAGTTGCCTTTTCATTAATCAATCCTAACTTCAAGAATACTTTACGAATTTGTCTGTCAGGCTTTATGAATGGCTTTCCAATCTGAGTTAGGAACTCATAGACATTAACTTCACCGATATAATCAAATTGTTCCTGTAAGTCAGATACTAAGTCATCTGACTTCTGAAATGAGTCTACGTAATTGAGGAATGAACCATACTGCTTTGCTATATCCTCCATTTTTCTAGCATTAGATATTGTAGCCCTTATCCTTCCTTCGTGCTTAATTACTTCCTGATTCTTCATAAGCCTCTGTACATCTTTTTCCGTGTATTTTACTACTTTGTTAACATTGAATTTTGAGAAGACTTCAGTTATTGCAGGCCACCTTTTTTCTATGGTTTTGTCTCTGATACCAGTAAATACCGCTCTCGCCATAACATCAAAAAAGTCATTATTACTCCAATCCTTACAGTCAAGTTCTCGATAGTATTTCATTTTTTCCTCCATGTTTGGTTCAGAAGCTCTTAACCTCTCGACTGCTTTCGTGTAAATCTTCTTCAATGACTCTTTTGATTTTGGCATGAAGTTTAGTGTGTTGCAGGTGCTTAATTAAACTTTATAGTACAATGTACTGTTTAAAGTGTATTCTCCTTTTCCAAAACTCGCTTCATTGTAGTTTTGTGAATTCAGTTGCGAACTAAGAGTCGGTTCCTATTCAAGAAAGGCGCGATAGAAGTCATTTTTCATCTGAACAAGGTCGGGAAAGCTGGGTACTATGAGCTTTACAAACAGAACTTCGTGATTAGTAGGCAGAGTTTTGCAAACTTGCTTAAGGAGTTAGAGAGTAAAGGAATTGTGACCAGAGAAGTGATTATTGGTCGTCCACCTAGAGTAGATTACAGTTTGACTGAGAAAGGAAGGAGAATAGCGGTGATTCTCCGTGAACTCGACAGCATTTAGCGCGTAGGCAGACACGTATTTTTGCATCTTACGTTATAGAATGTTAATCATATACAAACAGAATGTTAATCATACAAACCACAAGGTTTTTATGTAACTGTCCTGAATAGATATTCAACTGTTGCCAATCAGTTTATGATGGGATGATTAATAACGTCTGAAGAGTCCAAGAAAGAGCGTAGACCTTTCCCAAAACATTCTCTCGAAGAAGCACTCCGAGTCGCGCAAGCTATCCACGAAAAGAACAACGATAAACCTATGAAACCCATGTTCATTGCGGAAGCTATCGGACGAAAACCAGAAAGCAGTGAATTTAGAATGCTGTTGAGCTCATCAAACAGGTACGGATTGATTAAAGGCTCCTATGCTTCTGAAGTCATAGAACTGACCCCACTGGGGACCTCTATCGTTAAGCCTGTTAGCCCTGAAAAAAAGGTTCTTGACCTACAAGATTCTGCTCAAAAACCAGATGTTTTCAAGAGAGTATATGAATACTATCGAGATGGAAAGTTCCCGATAGCAGATGAATTCTTCAAGAACAAGCTAGAGATGGAATTTGGAGTCCCAAAAGAGTTCGTTGATGAGTGTATCCAACTTTTGAACGACAATGGAAGGTTTGTTGGGATAATCCGCGATGTTGCAGGGGCTCCGCGTGTCGTGTTCGAATCTGCGCCTGAGCCTGCTATTTCTCCTGAAACGCCCGCTGTTTCCAAACCAACCGAATTTCCATCCTCCTCCACTCCTTCAAAACAGCCTGAAATTGCTGCAAGGCCAATATTCATAGCGCATGGGAAAGACAAAACTCCTGTGGAGCAACTAAAAAATATCCTTAGCAGATTCAATATTCCTTCCATAGTAGCTGAAGAAGAAGCCCACATGGGTAGACTCATCTCAACAAAAGTGAAGGAAACGATGCAGAAGTGTGGTTCAGCAATATTCATCTTTACCCCTGATGAGGAAATACAGGACTCGGCTGGAAACAAAATATGTAGACCCAGCGACAACGTTGTTTATGAACTGGGCGCTGCAACTTACCTTTACGGGAACAAAATAGTCATTCTTAAAGAGAAAAGCGTGACTCTCGCCAGTGATTTTAGTGACTTCGGATATATTCCGTTTGAAAGTGGCAAAGTGGATGCTAAGGCCACTGAATTAATCCTGGAGCTTGTAAAGCTGGGATTTCTAAAACTAACGACTTCAGGATAGCTTCAAAATCGGTAAAGTGATGGAGAGAATGAACAGTTTGCGTGCAAGCAGGTCAATGTCGGTGGTATCCAACCTGCACATGTAAATCTAATCTCTCCATCACGCCGACAACTAGCCTAATTCTTATGCGTTCGGTCTAGTAAACCTTTCTAGCCAACTAGGGACGTAGATACGACACGGCGTTAGAATTAATCGGCAGTTCCATCAGAAAATTAAGCTTTCTTGGTGGGTAGAGAAGCCTAAGTGCAAAAGGTGGAAGCTGAAGTAGCTGCAGGGTGTGCTGGTGCTTCAGGTTTGCGGTTCGTCTTTGTGGAGATGTTTTTTTGCGTATTCTTCTTGGATTTTTTTGGACATTTTGCCATCTTCCACTATGAATGCCCCGTGATAGCCGCAGTTTCTACACTCCCAGATAGACCACAGCTGCGGTAACCCACGAGCCCAATAGATTTCAGTGGACCCGCATTTTGGACAGAACCTGACTCCTCGCTTCTTGACCTCAACTTTGGTCTTGGCTTTCCCAGGTTTTTCCATGCCAGGTCAACTGTCATTCTCTTAATAAACTCACCAGCGCTCGCCAGTTGGACATGCCTACTTTTTTTCTTTCATTTGCAGTTCTTTCATTTGCAGTATGTGGTTGGCTAGTGTTGAGAAGGTCAGTGGGCGGTAGCGAACCTTGTCCTCTAGGTTTATCAGAAAACTTGCGGTTTCTTCGAGTTCTAGGAAGTCAAACTGTTTGAGCCACTTTGTGAACTTCACGTGAGATGAATAGTCTTCATGATAAGTGATAAAGACTCCGTCATAAGCTAAACCCAACCCTCTTTCAAGCATGACGACTTCAAAAGGTCCTGTCTCCAGACTTTTCCTGATGATTTCTCTAGTTCTTTCTATCTGTTCTTGGGTGAATGCTTTTTTGACTTTGACGAAAGTCAACGCAAGAATCTTGTACCCAAGTCTATTGAAGTCAGGAATCATCGTGTACTCCTTGATGATGCCCTCTTCCTCCATTTTTCTGATCGCTCTGCTGACTGTGGGCTGAGAGATGCCAAGCACTTTTGCCAGTTCTCTGTCGCTTCTTCGACTGTTCTTCATAAGCTCAGAAACAAGCCTCATCTCAACGTCCTTCAACAACTCCTCTCCTGCTTTTGAGCATCACTGCGTAATACACTAATCTGACGCTAAAAAGCTTTCATGCTCGTTCCGCGCGTGCTAGACAAGAAAGATGTAGCGTGCAAAGGTGAGAATGTGCAAACGTGAAAATGCTAGAATCGTGCACTCTTTGAACAGGGGCCGTTTCTAACTCGCGATTCTCTATTGAAATGCCGCGTCTAGCTTCTTTTGTTTTTGAGCTTCTTTTCTCATCAAGTCTTGAAGCGCTTCGCTTATTCCGCCGGGGTATGACGGGATCACGACCGTTCGCATAAACTCTCTGAGCAGGCTTTCAGGAACGTTACATATTGTGACGTTCACGAACATGTCATCTTTGAACTTACCGTTTTCCACGATGTAGTTTATGAGCGGTCTGCTCTTCATCTGATCGCCTTCGCCTACTCTTGTTGAGGTTGACGAACTTGCTGTCACTAAACGAAACCCGAAAGTGCTTTCGGCGGGTTCCAGGGACTAGGCGCTTGGAGGGGCTTGTCCACATGAAACCTTTGTATTTCGCCCAGTGAAAGCAAGATTCGCCACGATGGCTGATGAGAGTCTCGAAGTTAAAAAGCCGTTTGCCAAAACGACACTTCCGAAAAATGGAGAGAGTAGGGTTTAAGTGAAACTAAGTTTCATTTCGTATTCATGATTTCGATTGTGGGTGCTGGGAAAGTTGGAAGCTCCGCGGCTTTCAGTATTCTAGGGTTCAGGACTAGCGACGTTGTTTTAGTTGACATTGCTGAGAATCTGGCGCGAGGTGAAGCCTTGGACATGATGCAGGCCGCCCCAGCGATCGAGTTTGACGGGAAGATCAAGGGAACGAACGATTATGGTGAAATGAAAGGTTCGGAGCTTGTCATCGTCACAGCGGGTCTGGGAAGACAGCCTGGGATGAGCCGGTCTGATCTTGCTGGAAAGAACGCGAAGATAGTCAAGTCCGTCGTGAGGGAGGTCGTGAAGTATTGTCCGGGCTGCAAACTCATGATTGTAACCAATCCGGTTGACGTCATGACGTACGTGGCCTACAAGGAGAGCGGGTTTGAGAGAAACCGGGTCTTTGGGATGGGTAACATCTTGGACACTCTCCGTTTCAGGTCGTACATCGCGCAAGAACTGGGGGTTTCAAGAGAGGACATTCGCGGCCTGGTCATCGGAGAGCACGGAGATTCCATGGTGCCTCTCGTGAGACACGCTTCCGTTTCAGGCATACCCATAACAGAGCTACTGAACAGCCAGCAGATTGAAAAAATAGTGAGCCTGACGAGAAGTTCAGGATCAGACGTGATAAAACTCAAAGGAGCCACAACCTATGCTCCGAGCGCCGTCATCGCCATAATGGCGGACGCTGTCCTAAAGGGCAGAAACAGGGTTATGGGCGTCTCCACCTACCTGCTGGGCGAGTACGGTTTCTCCGACGTCTCAATCGGTGTGCCATGCGTTCTTGGAAAAAATGGTGTCGAAAGGATTCTGGAACTCAAACTCGATCCCGAAACGAAGGCAGAATTTGAAAAATCAGTCGCCTCAGTAACTGATGTGATAAGGAAAACGAACGAAATAGCACAGACAGAACCTGCATCTGAAGCATGAAGAAAATGCGACGCTGAGCCTAGCTTGCTTGTTTTTTTTCGTGTTTTCTGAGGAACTCGTGTGCTTTTGCCAGCACTTTCTTGGCGTTTGCGAAAGTCAGTCTTGCCATTGCTTTCTCGTAGTTGAGCCATTCATATCCCACGTGTTCGTAGGACAATCTCACGTTGCTTTCTTTGCTTTCGATTAGAAAAAAAATGACTTCCTTGTATACTGTCCTAGCTTCCCTTCTGTAGAAATAGCTTATTTCTTCTCTGAAACCCTCGATAAAACGTGCGTTGGTGATGCCTGTTTCTTCATGCAGTTCGCGGACTACCGTTTCCCTTTCAGTTTCATGTGGTTCAACCTGGCCTTTTACGTAGTCCCAGTGGCCTGCCTCGTAGTACAAGAGAAGGTATTGAACTTCTCCGTCACGTTTGAACACGACTGCTCCACAGGATTTTTCATGCAAAGACATTGGTCTTCCCCGATTTACGTTTAGGAGCGCAGTGGCGCCAGGGGTGGGATTTGAACCCACGCGGCCCCGAGAGGCCACAAGCTCTTAGGCGTTTCATGTGGAAACGTCTCCAGGCTTGCTCCCTACCTGGCTAGGATACCCCGGCGCAAATGCAACAACTCATATTCAAGCAGAGTAGTTTATTATAGGTTTTCCAGCACAGACTTGCACGCAAGCGAGTGAGTCCAGCCTATTGCCTTCTGGACAGTAGTACGCGGTAGCCGCTTTCCCTTGCCAGGACCTCAACATTTCCGAAAGCTTCCTCAAAAATCGTGCGCAACCTTTTGCCTCCAATCTTGGATTTTACTACCATCTGGAAAACGCCTCCGCAGGCCATGTGCCTCGGTGCTTCAACTATCATCGCTTTAACGGTCTCCATGCCCGCGCTTACCGGAGGGTTTGAGAGTACGCAGTCGAAAATCAGGTCTTTCACTGGTGCGTATAGGCAACCGCGCCTGACCTCCGCGTTGCTGACGATGTTCTTCTCAACGTTCTGTCTGGCAAGCCAAACCGCACGCGCGTTCACGTCGACCAAAATCACGTACAAGCGCGGGTTAAAGGCCGCTGCTCCTATCCCAACGGCGCCGTAGCCGCAACCGATGTCCAACGCGCAGCCTTTCTTGGGCAACAGCATGGATTCTATCAGCAGCCGAGTGCCCAGGTCAACCCGCTGTTTTGAAAACACCCCCGAGGCTGTCAGAAACTCGAAAGGTTTTCCGCGGAGGTAAGTGCGTATCAGACCATATCTTGGCCTCGATTTTGGATTCGCCACAAAGTAGTGTTCAATGTTTTTGGCGTCTTTAGCCATTCTTTTCTCCGCCGCTCTTCCAACACTTTGGATAGGTGCCTCTGGGCATGAGCACTCGCATCGTCTTGGCGACCATCCCGTGTTCCATGTTCAGAGCTTCCTCTGAGTTGGCTACGGCCTTGGCCAACGCAACAGCCTCGCCTTTCAAGGACAAAACGGCAACCATCGAGTCCCTCTGTATTCCCGTTTCAAGCGACAAAATGCCTGGCGCCGTCAGGCTTGCGCCGTGGCAAACGGCGTCAACGGCGGAGTCTCTTATGCATATTTTGGGAACCAATCCGAGAGCGTGTTCCATCGGCTGAATGAACTGCTTCAAGAACTTTTCATCCTTCTTTTCTTGCCACTCCATAAACCAGTATGCTGCGTCATGCAGGATTACGCTGTTGTCTTCAACGAAAGGTCCGGCTCTCGTTCTGCGCAGTTCTTGCATGTGTGCTCCACATCCCAGAACCTCTCCCACGTCGAAACACAGTTTCCGTATGTATGTTCCTCCTTCGCATCCTACCTTGAAAAGTACGTTGCGACCCTCCAGTTCAAGAAAATCCAAATAGTAAACGCGCCTCGTCCGCAGCTGTCGCTTGACCGAAGATCGCAGAGGCGGACGCTGATAAATCAAGTCTTCAAATTCGCCTAGAACCTTCTTAACTTGTTCTATCCCGACTTCTGCGTGGAGCTTCATCACGCACACGTATTCTTTCCCGCTGTAAAGCAGTGCCTGAACGACTCTCGTACCCTCTTCTAGCGTGATTGGCAGAACGCCGGTCACTTTGGGATTTCTCTGGCCTTCTCTTAAGCCTCTAGAGTCCCGCCGTGACCAACATGCTGAAGCTTAAGAATGCGTTTAACCCAAGCAGCCACCTCGTGACTCGTCGGACCAGCAGTCTTGTCCAGGTTGATTACTCCGTGCTTTAAGTAATCTTCCGCCGGCCTGTCCTCAGGTTTGCATCCGAACCTTGGGTCGGTCTTGTCTTCAGCCTTCACCAACAGCTGGCGTTCATTTTCCCATGGAGCAGCAGTTCTAGGCATGACAACACATCACTTCCCATAGAATAGACAGAACCAAGTATAAGAGTTTAAACACCCAATCCTGCGTTTATGCCACCAAAACCTCTAAACCTCTTAGGTCGCCTGAACAGCATGATACCATTCTTTTCAGTGATGTAGTCGAACCCTGTACTCAGGACCTGCTTAGCTTCTTCAACCGTTGTTGCGGTCGTAACCTCAAACTCGTCGTCCTTGAAGTGTATCATGCTGAAGTACTTCATGGTGTTTTCTACTCGCTTATGTCGCAACAGTTTCTTGACGGTTAGCACGTTGCCATTGGTATAGTGAGCTATCATGCTTCCCCCCAATGTCTGAAGCTTTTGAATGATATTTTGAGCAACCTAGGGTTTTGCAACGTCCTTGTTGCTCTATGTTTTACATTGTCGAAAGACTTGTAGATGTTCATATAGGTAGTTGGGAATATTCTCTCTGAGTTCTTCGGAAGACAATTCAGCATGGTTAAGGGAACTCGGGAGACGAGAATAGCAGAAAACGCGAAGTTTACTAAAAAAAAGAGTTTAGGGGTATCGTTGTCCGTAGTGTTTTGCGAGCGTTATGGCGTAACCGATTTGCCGTAGTTCTTTGCCAATATCGAGAGATCTGAGAGGCTAACTTTGCCGTCGTTGTTTATGTCTGCGTTGGCGTTCCACTTCGGCTGGCCCGGTGTGGTGCCGTAGGCCTTTGCCAGTAAGGATAGGTCGGACAGGCTGACTTTGAAGTCGCCGTTGATGTCGCCTGAAATCGTAACTTTCACCGTTCCCAAGGTGAAGTCGTTGCCTGACATGTCAGTTTGGCCGGCAACTGGCTGTGCATAGGCACTTACGGTGTAGTTTCCGTAGGCGAGGCCAACCGTGTTCCATGCAAACCTGAGAACCATCAGACACGATGCGTTCAGACCGCTGACCTGTTGAGTGCCTACGCCCGTGGCGTTTGCATACGCGGTAACGCTGAACGTTTCATTATACTCGCCGGTGTCTGCCGCGCAGACCGTTAGGTTGCAATTGAAGCCCTGCCCGATCACGGTCTTTGCAGCCACGACACTGATGACCGCGACGCAGTGTCCAGACGCCGCTGTATACGGCTTCATGAGCGGGTAATGATCCGTGTTGCTACCGATAGTGTAGGGTGTGTCGCCTATGCCGTCGCTTCCGGGCAGGTTCTGGTACGGACCGCTGTACAAGTCTGCCCCGTTGTAGTTGCTCCAGTAGTTTCCGCCGCTGGGATAGGCGTTGTCCCAAGTGTTGCTTCCCGTGACGAGGACGGTCAGCTGGACAGCAGCCATGAAGTTGTTGTGGTAGAAAACGTTGGCGTTCGAGTTTGTCATGTTCAAGAGGATTTGGCTTCCTGATATGGAGTTTCCGTAGACGACGTTTCCGTTGGCTGCAATGTTGAGGGTAACACCGGTTTGCGAAGTGATCATATTGCCATAGATGGTGTTGCCGCTTGCTGAAGCTGTCAGGTTGATTGGGGTCGGCGTATCCTGGAAAATGTTGTCGAACACCACGTTGCCCGCAGCGTTGCTTCCCTCAAGCACCACACCGCTACCGCCCATAGAAGCCATGATGTTACAGTAGATTCTAACGTTGCTAGCGTTAACGACGAGTATGCCCTCGGCCCAGTTGGTTATCTCGATTCCCGTGACAGTAGAACCTGAAGCCCCAGAACCCAACGTAAGATAGATTCCCGAAGCCCCTCCGCCGAAGACGGGCGGGTCCTTTTCACCTATAATCGTCAAAGTCTTGTTCAGGGCTAGAGACTCGGTGTAGAAGCCGGGAGCGATTACAACTGTCCCTCCGGGGGCTGCCGCGTTGATTGCGGCTTGAACGCTCGTGTAGTTCTGGCTGTAATAGACTGGCCCAGCTGACGTGACAAGCAGGGTGGTGCTGCCGCTGCTTGGCATGTTGTTTGAGTCTCCGCTGTAATAGGCGGCGATGGTTACAGAGCCGGTGAAGTTGTCGGTGTACGTGGTGGAACAGGTTCCGTTGGACAGGGTGCAGACGGACTGGCTGAAGCTGCCTCCGATGCTGCTCGTGCTCCAAGTGATAGTGCCCGTGGGGTTAGACCCTGAGACGGTGGCTGTGCACGTAACAGATGAACCGACATGGGCAGGGTTTGGTGAGCATGTAACAGACGTCGAGGACTGGACAGAACCAAAAGCATAGATTTTGCCATTTTCTGATCCTATGTAAACTACTCCGTTGACCACCGCAGGAGAAGAATCCACATAGCCACCTGTCGTGTAGCGCCAGACAAGCGCTCCAGTAGTGGCGTTCAGGCAGTAAACATATCCACCATAAGATCCCACGTAGACCAGACCACCAACAACAGCAGGAGAAGACCACACCTCGTTACTCTCGATCGTGTAGCTCCAGACGAACGCTCCATTAGTAGCGTTCAGGCAGTAAACATTATCATCATAAGATCCCACGTAGACCAAGCCACCAACAACGGCAGGAGAAGACAACACACTGCCACCTGTCGTGTAGTACCAAACAAGCGCTCCACTAGCAGCGTTCAGGCAGTAAACATAACATTGAGATCCCACATAAACCAGACCACCAACAACGGCAGGAGAAGAAAACACCGCGTTACCTACTGTGCCCCGAACTGTCGTGTAGTTCCAAACGAGCGCTCCAGTACCAGCGTTCAGGCAGTAAACATTCCCATCACCTGATCCAATGTAGACCATATCACCAACAACGGCAGGAGAAGATCCCACCCCACTCCCTGTCGTGTAGGTCCATAAGGTGTTGTTTGTGGTCGGAGCTGTTGAGTTTGAGGTTCCCGTGTGACTTGGGTCGTGGTGGAACATTGGCCACCAATCAACGCCGTCCGCACTTGCTGGTTGAATCTCAGACGCCACTGCTAACGTGCCAACCAGAAGTACCAACAGAACTAATCCAGAAAATACCTTCAGCATTTTCTCCTTTCCCATCATATAGGTAGTTCAACGAACAGATAAAATTTGTGGAAAGATGTTCTAGCGCAGCTCGCTCGTCTAATAGAAGAAAGGTTTGACTTAGATTTATAACGTCAAAGATGCATGACTGAAACGGATTCGCGAAAATACTACGTTGGAATCTGATGAAGGAAAGAACTGACGGTTTGAAAGAAAACGGCGGTTTTCGTTCAATGTGGTTTGGAATGGGCGAAAAGCCAAGCATTTAGGATACATATATGCAGTTGCCGGGGGGGTGAACGAAATGGGGTATCGTTTTCTTTCACATTTTTCTGTTGGGCTTCCTTTGCCAGCTTACAAGCACGGTAAGATTCAGAAGACGATTACGAGGAACATTCTTCGGCAATGGTTATGGCGTAACCGATTTGCCGTAGTTCTTTGCCAGTATCGAGAGATCTGAGAGGCTGACTCTGTTGTCGCTGTTTATGTCCGCGTTAGCATTCCATTTCTGACTGCCTGGTGTGGAGCCGTAGGCCTTTGCGAGTAGGGACAGGTCGGACAGGCTAACTCTGAAGTCGCCGTTGATGTCGCCTGGAATGGTTATGGTTATGCTGCCGTCTGTGCAGTTGTTGTTTGCAGTGTTTGTTTCGCCTGGAACGGGCCAAGCGTACGCGCTCAGAGTGTAGTTGCCATAGGCAAAGCCGGTGGTGTTCCAGGTGAATGTGGTTGTTGTTGAGTTCATGCTTGTTAGGGTCACTTGCGTCTGATTGATCGCAGTTGCGTTCGCGCTTGTTGTGACGTTGAAGGTTTCAGCGTAGTTGCCTTGGTTTGCTGCTGTAACATTCATACTTAACGTGTAGTTTTGACCGACAATGCTTTTGGCCGGTGCAACATTGGTGATGGCCACGTCATGAGTCAAATCTGAGGCGAATTTGACTAAAACATAATCAAAGTCGTTGGGGAAGGGATTGTGTGCGCCGCCTGCTACCGCGTATCCACCATCACTTGTTTGAACCAAAGAAAAAGCATAAGCCTCGGCCCCGAATGGTTGATTGTAAGTTGCGTTCCACAACATGTTGCCAGACACGTCCGTTTTGACAAGCCAAATATCGGACAAGTCGAGGCCGACAGAAAGTCTGTACCCCGCAATAGCGTATCCGCCGTCACTCGCCTGAACCAGAGAATAACATATATCATCGGTTGATCCGCCGTAGGTCTTGTTCCACAACATGCTACCAGAAGAGTCAGTCCTAACCAACCAAAAATCAGTGAGCCCCGCGCCAAAAGAGGTTGTCCACCCGGCTAACGCGAAGCCCCCGTCACCCGTCTGAACCAAAGACCATGCTTCATCGAAGCTTGTTCCCCCGTAGGTCTTGTTCCACAACATATTACCGGAAGAGTCAGTCCTAACCAACCAAAAATCGCCATTGCCAGCACCGGAAGAATCTGTCCACCCGACTAACGCGAAGCCTCCGTCACCCGTCTGAACGATAGAATGGCACTCATCGTCGGCTGATCCGCCGTAGGTCTTGTTCCACAACATGTTACCAGAAGAGTCAGTCATTACCAACCAGAAATCATTATTGGTGGAAGGAGAACCTGTAGATCCGGCTAATGCGAAGCCTCCGTCACCCGTCTGAACCACAGATTGGGCGGTTGAACTGTAGAAGCAGCTGAGGGTGTTGTTCCACAACACGTTGCCACTGGAGTCAGTCTTAACCAACCAAGTGACGATGCCTGTTTCGGGTGGGAAAGCGAAAGAGGTGCTGAACCCTGCTAGCACATATCCTCCGTCGCTCGACTGAATCACTGAATAAGCCATATCTACGCCATAACCGCCATATGTTCTGCCCCACTGTACTGGCGGCGGAGAACCCGCGGCAAGAGCGGGTTCTATTTGTTGCGTCGAACCCTTTGCGGGCATAACTTCAGAATCTAAACTCACCGCAAAAGTGAGAGCACTTACAACAAGCAAAACAACCATTATTGACGACGCTTCCCGCTTCATTTATTGGTTCTCCTTCATATTCCAAAGGCCAGCTTAAACCGCTTTATCCAACACTGTTTCCTGAATAGTCTTTCACAGACTCTATCACTTATCGCTAGAGAGTACTTATGCAGTAAATATGCCTTGCCTAACCGACCTATAGAAGAAAGTTCTGTCGGTCAAAGAAAAAAGAGGGGATTGCGCGGGAGATTTCGCCACATTGTCAGGGTTAAGAGTTTAAACACCCAATCCTGCGTTTATGACACAGAACCTTTTGGGTCTTCTGAACAGTATTATGCCGTCTTTCTCAGTTATGTGTTGAACCCGACAGAAAGAGCCTGTTTTGCTTCTTCGACTGTGGTCTGGGTCGTGACCTCGAACTCGTCGTCTTCAGAGCGTATCATGCTGATGTATTTCATAGTGTTCTCGATTCTCTTGTGGCGCAGTAGTTTTCTTCATGCGCGCGCCTCCGCCCATAGGGCGTGCCACTCGTTCACTTCATATTTCTACTTCACAAGAGACTTATCTTACTCATGTCGATATTTGAGGTTGCATCGGTACAGATGAACATAAGACAGCGTGATGATTATGTTAACTAGCATCCTCATCGTTGACGATGACGCTGGAGTGAGAACTATGCTTTCTTCAGTTCTGAACGATGAGGGCTATTCGGTTGAAGCTGTCGAAAATGGAAAGAAGGCCATCAAAGCCTGTGAAAAATCGCCTTTTGACGTCGCCCTTATTGATATCGAACTACCGGACATGAAAGGCACTGAACTGCTCAGTAGTTTCCCCCGGAGCAAGCTCCGGGGCTCTACGGTAGGGCTTCTTGTTGTTCTTCTCGTATGTATTTTCTGACGGCGTCGAGGTTTAGTCCGCCTACCGTGTTGGCGCAGTATCCTTCTGCCCA
>JBEKXL010000019.1:0-45127 GCA_049512075.1 Bathyarchaeia archaeon
AGCGCGCTGGCTTGTCCCTAAAATGGTTAAAAATGGTTTTTATTCTTCTTTTGTCTTTTCGAGTTGGATATGGGCTTGTTTTCTGGGCAAATCTTGGCCGCGCGCTAAGATGGCAAATCAACGGGTTCCAACAAATCCTGAAGGAAGTGGAGTTTTTCCATAACACGTTGAGGCTGCACCTAGCCCGTTTGGAACTTCAAGGCACGCAAGAGGGCTAAAAACAGATGCACACCTCAAAACTGCCCCCAAACCCGAAAATAAGAATTATAGCCATTTTACACCAATTTCGGGACAAGGCAGCGCGCGCTTGAGCGTCTCACCGATGCAGTCTACAGCACGATACCGTGAACAGTACGCGCTTTCGGATTGTTTACGGGCTGATGGAAATGGAATGCCCAGGTGCTATTTACTCTCGAGTATCGACTTCAGGGCTGTCCAATCTTCGAGGCTGAGCACACGTTCAGTGAGCTTGAGGAAGCCTTGGAAAGCTTCAGGGGGCATGCTTGCCTGGCCCGCCCTAATCATTTCAACTCTTTCGTACAGGTTCATCGCAGGAAGCATCATCTCAAAATTCTCTCTAAGCTCATCGGGCTTTTGACTGGCCATAATCATCTTGAATGTGGCGACCAACTCCTCGTTCGTAGCGCGCATGCGTGTTCCTAAAATGACTTTATGAAAGACGACCTGCATATATACTGCCTGGGCTGGCTAGTCCGTCTTTGACCATGGTCTGTGCGACCGGTAAAATGACTGGACGTTGCCCGTGAGCTGCTAAAGTAGTGGGTTTCTCGCCCGGATGAGTGATTGCAGCCTAATGCCAGCCTGAAAGAATGGAGGTCGAATGGAGAATCAGGGGAGGTGTGGCAAAAAGCTTAACTCTACTGCTTCGCATTGGATTGTAGGTTGGCATTGGGTCGGCTTGGGGGCGCCAGGTTCGTGCAGCGTCTTTCATGAGTGGTCAAAAATGGTCATAATTCCATTTTGCAGGTTTCTGCCGCGTTCGAGGAAAACAAGTACCTATGAAGATCAAGGACAGATATGGAGCCCAAAACCCTGCCTAAACCATGAAACCCGGATAAAAACCATTTTAGGCCAATTTAGGAACAAGCATGCGCGCTACTCATCTCGCTATATAGAAATCGGGAATCTATTCATTTATTCGGTCAAAGGTAAACCTTTCAATATGCTTTTTCTTACCATCTGATTTTTTGAGGTTCAAAGCCTGAATGAGTTTATCTTGTGCCTGTTTCTCTAAGCCATGTGCCTTCTGTTTCAGTTCCACAGCTTCTTTCTGATACTTCTCCATTTCTCCGAGCGCGCGCGCTTGATAGAACAGGCCACAAAACATGAGTCTACACTATTCGCAAATGTCGTTACTCAAGGCGACAAAACGAATGGACAAACTATAGAGGTGATTGCGAAATGAGAAAAATCTTGGTTTCTCTTCCAGATGGCGTTGTCGATCTGTTAGACAAAGAGGTTGTGGGCAAGGTCGGAGAAGGCTACTCCGATACTCTCAGAACTATAATTATGAATTGGCTTTCTGAGAAAGGTTATCTCACAAAAGGTGGAAAACATGAAAAAGACGGTTGTTAAGCGAGAACTTGCAGAAGAAATCGACCTATTGGACACCGAACTTTCAAGTCTCGTAGAACTGCTTGAAGAAAAAGGCATAGTAACTCAAGCCGAGTGGGAAAAGCGAATCAAACAAAGAACAAAAGTGTAAGTTTTCAAGAGATCAAACAATAGGTCGTATACCTATCTCCGCCAACTTTTTCTCAAGTTCTTTGGGTTGTGCTGCGGGAATTAGATTAGTATCGTTCACCATCTTTACGAGTTCAGAATCTCTTGTAATGAAAATATTGCAGTTGTTACCTATCGCCGCATCAAGCTGAAAAGCGTCACCAACTGAGAAATTGCTCTTCTTCAATAATTGCAAAATCGAGTCCCAACCTTCATTTGTGGGTACCATCAAGGTGATGATGTCGGTATCTACGAAGGGTTTTAGGAATTTATCTTCAACTTCATTATAAACCTCAAGCAAATCAGCTTCTGACAGCTTTCTTGGATAGCGATGGCGAAGAAAATCATCAAGAGTTTCACCCTTTTGAACCCTTTTCCATATCCACTTATTCTCTTGCTCTCTATCCATTAATTCCAAAGCTGTGTAGTACGTTGTCCAGCATCGAATCTTCTTACGCTTTATTGTTTCTAACAATAACATGGAATCATGGTCTCGATTTCGAACATAATCCAATATTACGTTTGTATCAATATAGGGACGAGGCTTCTTTCTTCGTGGCGTCATTCTGTATCACTTAGCGTTTCGGCTTATGTTTTCTATACTTCGGCTTCTTCTTTTTGGGTGACACAGTTTCAGCCTCTTCGCTAGAACCAGTTATATCCTACACCTCCTCACTATATAAATTCTCGAAAACTTAGCGCGCGCGCTTGAACCACTAGAAAGATGGATGAAAAGAGCGTGTCACCATCTGTAAAAAAACGTAAGCGTGGGCGTAAGGTGCCAGAAGGCAGGGTTGTTATTGGAAAGAACGTTCCGTTCCATTGGGGAAAAAGCGAAACAGTGGCATGGGAAGTTCATGGCGAAAACATAGGCATGATTGAAAGCTATAAGACAAGGAAAGAAGCCTGCCTAATGTTTCCATACCTCAAGAAAGTAAACACCTATCAGACTCCCACAAAAATCTGTCCACTACTCAAGTCCGAAGGAGCAATAATGAATCCCTACGTTGTAGACTGGAACAACTGCTTCGTCCCAAAAGAAGAAGACATGAAAACACCTAACAAAATGGTTTGGGCAGTTAAAGGCTGGAGTCAAGAAAAAGGCAGGTGGATAACCTGTGCACACCTGCAAAGCCAAGAGACAAACCCATCTGAACTGCGAAAGACAGCAAACAATGACCCAAAAACCATGGCCAAAGCAGACAAACTAAACCTTATGAAATCAGAACTGCCCGAACTGAAATACTGGTTTACCTTTGAACTTGAAGAATACGAGGAATAGCTATGAAACCACAACCAAAACGATCACAAGTCAGACTTTCTGAGGAGTTTGTTGGAGATGGTGACAGAGCCTTGCGGATAAAAGGATGCGAGTTCCCGCTGATATTTCTGTCAAACAGATTCGTAGATTTGGGATGGGATGGGTATCTGATTAGAAACTTGAAAGAATATCAGAAATGTCTGTTCAACGATGAATTTACTTCGCTAGCACCAACTTTCAATGTTGAAAGTCTGATGAAAGCAAAAGAAATGTCAAAGAAGTTGCTCACCAAAGAGACATAGAAGGAAGAATAGTCACCCTCAATTTCTGATTTTGCGTACAAGCTATGGCTGAACTGAGATTCCTTTTTTGTTTTTCTGTTCCATGCTTTCGACTATTGAGCTACCCAGATTTTGCGGAAAAGTAGCAGAGAAGTAGCGGCATTTTTTCAGTCTTATGCTATTTTGGTGATATATGAAAAATCCAAAAATCTAGATTGTCCGTTAACTAAGGAGAATGGGAAGTCTCAGGGTCTTTCGGTGAGCATTGTTGCCAACCCCAAATCAAGAATTGTTTAAGAGCATTTATGATTTCACTATTCCTTGACCATTATGACGTGCACATAGCAATCATATGCGGTCATACAAACGGGTTTATAGCCTTTCAGAGCGAGTTTATTTATTACTTGGGGTAATTTCGGGAGTTTTCCATAATCCATTGGACTTTCGGACACAATAATGTATCGTTCTGTGACCTCATTTAACCATGAATCGTCTCTTGAGCTATAATCATTGATTATGTAATTTCCTTCTGCCATGTCAATCACCTCTTATCATAACACTTTTTATCCCAGTCGTATGTATGTGCCTTCAAACGAACCCATAAAAGTGAAAACCTCTTTAACTTCTGTGGTTGCTCCAATTTTTGATATCCAGATAATCTTATAGTTTATGAATCACAGATAAGAATCGAAGGTTTCGTTCCATGACCTGATATACGAAAGAATAGGCGGGGTATGGCTTAGAATTGGTGATAGGTAGAAGGAGCTACTATCATAGGTTCAAGTCAGTTTGTCTAGTTGATTCTAGCGTTTTTCTGTTCTACGCTTTCAACATATTCTTTTTAAGCCAGTTTGACCGTATTTCTCATTAGAAGAAGTCGGTCATGTGAAGACGGACTTCGGGAGATATCTCCACTTTAGACCTTGAGACCTTAGCAAGTTTTCTGACATAGGTGCGATTTTTCATTTAATCTTACGGAGGATTCCCTCTATTCCATGTCTGCTAATGCGCGCCTAGTCGACATGCTAAAAGCAGTGAGAGGACGGAGCACATCTTACGTCTTGCAAAACTGAGAATGGAACTTTGAACGACCAGTCATCAATGTGACTCTTCACCCACACGGAGAAAGTTAATAAGAGAAGAATTCAATTTTGAACGTGAAGATGAAGCGTAGAATGAATAGTCGAACAGTTCGAGAGTTCCTGTCGTTTGCGCTCATGGCAGGGTTCTTCTTCGTAGTTTTCTACCTTAACATCGGTCTTCAATACAAGATATTCATGGCTGTCTTGGTCTTCGCAATGGTCTTTCTTCTTGGATTCGCCGATGAGGCTGTCAAACAAATAGAAAACAGGAAATTCTGAAACACGAGCAGACACGGTGGATGATAACGCAGGGCTAGGAGGTTCTGCAATCGCGCGGTTTAAATTTGCTCATAGGTTTTTAGGCCACTCCACAACTGACATGTTGGCGAGCAGTCTTGTCACTGCGGCAAGCTGTCTCGACTGAAGAGGTGCAATTTCAAATGGAAATTGTTGAGGGCATACACAAGGTGGACGGGGTTAACGCGAACGTCTATCTGATAATCGACGGAGGAGAGCTGGCCGTCGTCGACACTGGAATGCCGAAAAACGCTGAGAAGATCCTTGATTACGTTCAGAGGATAAGCCAGCAGTCTTCAAACATCTCGCGGATACTCTTAACCCATTGCCACGTAGACCATGTTGGAAGTGCCTTTGAACTCAAGCGGCTCACGAACGCGAAGGTTGGAGTTCACGAGGAAGACGCGGACTTTGTATCTGGGAAGAAGACACTTCCAAGCCCAAAGGGTTTCACGGGCGTTCTCTTCAAGGCCATGTCACCGTTTTTCAAGTTCAAGCCAGTCGAGCCGGACACGATACTCCAAGAAAACGACAAGGTTGGCAGACTCACAGTCATTCACACGCCCGGACATACGCCTGGAAGCGTTTCTCTATATGACCCAGAGAGAAAGGTGCTGTTCGTGGGCGACACCATCAGGTTTGCCAATGGAAAGATAAGTGGCCCACAGGAACGGTTCACGTTAGACATGCAGCAGGCATTACAGTCGGTCAAAAAGATTTCACGCTTAGACTTCGATTTGATGCTAAGCGGTCACGGTGATCCCCTGAAACCTAACGCGTCGGAGAAGGTCAAGGAACTCTCTGACTCCTTGGAAGGAAAACTTTGCGCCTAGCAACCTTGCAGAAAAGTGTAGGAAGCACTCGCCTGACAAACTGAACATTCTGAAAACGAGTTAATCCTTCATCACTACAAAGGCGTAGGCTGCAAGAATTGGCATTATGCTGACAGAGGATATGAAGGCATAAACTGGTGAAAAAGTGTACAAGTAACCTCCCAGATAGGGCCCCGCGAAGGATGCTACTAGGCCGAAAGTCTGGGGGATTGAAACCCAAAGCCCTCTTTTTGCTTTAGGCGCGATTGTGCCGACGAAAGAGTAGACTAACTGAGATGTAATGGCTGAGCCGCCCAAGAGAAACGCAAAGAACATGAGTGTCGGGATTTCCCTGAACAGGAGGAGAGGAATTATTGAAGCAAAATAAAGTAAGAGGCAGACGCCCATAGCTATTGATTTCCTCCACTTATCGCTTGCGCGGCCCATGGCCACCCCTATGAAAGTTATTCCTGCATAGTTGATCGAACCGAACAGTCCGATTTGCACTTCATTCATTTTGATGCTTTCGTTTAGAAACGTCTGGACGAAGGGCCTTCCGATGCCTATGAAGAAAGATGAAAATGCCAGAAATATTGACCAAACAAGGATCTTTCGCCAGAGCCCCTTTTCTTCGGGCGCGTGCAAAGCAAGAATCATCCTTTGCCAGAGTCCCTTCTTCCGAGGTGCATGAGCAGATTCGTTTTCCTCTGTTGTCTCCTCTTTTCGAGGATGCTGGTCGTGAAGAAAGAAGAAAACGCCGGTTGCGACCGCGGAAAGAACTGTTGAAATGCGGAGAACCCACTGCATCCCCATAATCGTTGCTAGGTAGCCGCCGATTCCGGGGGCGAAAATGTAGCTGAAGGAGTAACTAGCCCAAACAATCGCGAGGACCGAGGCCAACTTCGTCTTGTCGCTCACACACGTGATGACGTAAGCAGTTACGGCTGGAAGACCAATCATAGACAGCCCCCAACAGAAAGTCCCAGGAATCAGTTGCACCCAGTTGCCAGCGAAAGAATAGATAAGAGGTGCGAATACCCACGGCGTCCAAGACAGTATCAATATCTTTTTGCGATCAAAACGGTCGGCCAGCAAACCTCCGAACAGTGGGACCAGAGCTGCAAATCCCATCAAAGTGGACAGAACCAGGCCGAGTTGCACGTAGTCGGCGCCCAAAGATCTGATGTACAGGGGAAAAAACCAGAAATACAATCCCTCACCAAAAGCGCCCACCACGTTGGAGAGGCAAATCAACAGAACGTCCCGTGTCAGACCTTCAGAAGGAAAAGCATAGGACAGAAGACGCTTGTAATCTGCCATTTGAACAATCGCCATCTGAGCATTTGACTGTTGAAGACTTACATAGAAAATCAAGGGAAGGCTTTATGCTTTCTCAATCCGACTTGGTGCGCGCCTTGATGTGCGCTCAGTATTTATGAGAGTCATGCCCTTCAGGAGGTTGAGGATCATGATGAAAGGTTTGACTTTCTATTTGGTCGACGTGTTTGCTGAAGAAAAATACGCTGGAAATCAACTTGCCGTGGTCAGAAATGCCGGTGCACTCTCCAGCGCCCATATGCAAAGAATCGCAAATGAAATGCACTTTTCTGAAACAGCCTTCATCCTTTCAGACGCGAAGCGAAATGGCGGATACGACGTTCGCATCTTCACGCCCGCAAGGGAAATGCCTTTCGCTGGACACCCAACCTTAGGCACTGCTTACGTGATAAGACACAGTTTAGTCAACGAAAACATCAACAAGGTAGTGCTTAACCTAAAAGTGGGGCAGATACCCGTTACTTTCGAAAAAGAGGAAAACCAAGAGGTACTATGGATGAAACAGATACCGCCGATCTTCGGTGAGACCTTTGATGCCGCAAACATCTCGCAGATGTTGAACCTTAGCCTCGAAGAGATCGACAACAACTATCCTATTCAAGAAGTGTCCACAGGCGTTCCTTTCGTCATAGTTCCCCTGAAAACCCTCGACGCAGTAAAACGGGTCAGAATAGACAAGGACAAACACCTTGCACTGGCAAAAGAAACACAAGCAGAAACTCTTGTTTTCTGTCCTGAAACTTACAAAAAAGAAAACAATCTGAACGTACGAGTCTTTGTGGACTTGCACGGGATTCCCGAGGATCCGGCGGCCGGCTCAGCCAACGGCTGTTTGGCGGCTTACCTTTCCAGATACCGCTATTTTGGCGATGACTCAGTTAGTGCCAGAGTGGAGCAAGGCTACGAAATAGGCAGGCCCTCTTTACTGCATATCAAAGCGGAAAACAGAGAAGGAGAAATACATGTTTGCGTAGGAGGAAAGGTAGTGATGGTCGCCAACGGAGAACTCACCTGATCCAAGAGCAACGCAAGACTCACAAATGCTTGTCCACATCAGGCGTGCATGCAGCTCCGGCGTGAGTGCAGTTACCGCGTGCGTTTCTTAACAAACCACTCCGCATCGGGCTTTCTAGCCCGAATTGGTACTGTATCATGCTCAAACAGTGAAGTTTTCTTCATCTTCTCTCCACTCCCTGAAGAGAGAGAAACGACGGATTATGCTCAAGTGCTTTTTCAAAATAGAAACTATATTCTATATATTCTATAGAGGTTTCAGCACCGCCCAGGCTGGTGTTGCTATCACATCTGGCTTCCACATTATACCTAATGGGCACAAGATTTGCACGGTGCAGGAGCGAGTGAGAAACTAGGTTTCAGGAGTTTTGTCGACGATTTCGTCTTTCTTGGTTTCGGTCTCTTTGCTTCCAGCTATTGAAATGACAACCTCGACTGCTATGATAATAATTATCAGAGCCAATATCAAGTACACGCCCGACTGATCGCGCATAAAAAGTGCAAGATGCCCTATCCAAGGGATTCGAAGAATGACTTTACCGACCACAAGGCTGGCCGGTACTAGCCCACCTGGCGGCGGCCCGGGTGCGTTGTTCGCATCTCCTTGAGTGATAAAAACGATTTGGCCGTCTACCGTTGTTTCTCCGATTGCCCTGTGAACTATTAATTCGTCGCTCCCTGGACTCTTATGGAAAACGAGGATGTCGCCGACGGGGTATGGCCCTGGGTGGATGTCTGAGGCGTTTACTCCTTGAATTATGATCAAATCTCCCGTGTGAAGTGTTCGGGCAAACGGGTGGGACCATCCGTCGCACTGATTCGGCTGCACGAGGCACATGCTTCCTGAAGCGACAGCTAACATTGGATAGTTAGTGTTAAGCGCGAATCTCAGGCCAAACCAGAAGCCAAACACCACTACAACAATCAAAACAATCATTATCGCTGTCTGGAAATACTCGTTTTTCCACAACCGTCTAAGTCTCGAAGTTGTCAATGGCTTGCCTTCTCTTCGTAAACGCTTTGGGTGAGTTAGTGGTAGGCGACTTTAAAACCTAGCGCTTCAAAGATGAAAAAGAGGGGGAGGTCGCGTCCTAAGGTGAGCAGCGCGTCGGTTTTAGATCTTCCTCTTGCTTAGCACTTCACGGAATTGCTTGTGACACTTCGGGCATTCGTAAAGCCCAATCTCAAGCTCCGTTCTCTTTCCTGACTTGTCAGGGCGACCTGCCATTTTCCACGACTTCTTTGGCTTTGAAACTTCGGTTCCACATTTTGGACATTTAGGCAATTTAACTTCCTCCAATGTATTTCGATATTCATGGTTTTCTGATGATGATAGATAAATAACTTTCCATTAATCGGTTTTGGCGTAAAACTTGAGTTAGGCTTGTTTTGTTGAATAGTGTTATGTTTGGTGATGAAGCTGCGAAAGAGAAGTGCCTACAGGACTTTTTGTGAACGTTTTAGGCAGTTTGGGTGGTGGCGCGCGCGCAAAACACGCCAGTCGGAGCCTTCCTCACGTTCTGGGGATGAACTGCTCAAGAAAAACCTTCCAAACCCCCTTTTTTGTATACTGCCCGAAAGTATTGTCGCTCTTTTTTCTTGATATTGTACCGCAGAAAATCAATCTGCAACATCCTTTCACACAGGGAGTTTGTCTCCAACCATGTCTCTGAGCAAGCTATAATAGACCTAGCGCGCACACCTAAGGATTTGACAAAACTAACTTTCTTCTGTTTTATGGTTCTCTATTCCATTTCTCTAATACTTAGTGACTCAATGATATTGAAGTTTTGAGAATACCCAAACCAAAATACGTTTAAGTATTATTTGATCCCATCTCTATTATTGAAGCTTGTCGCGCACGCAACAGATTGCGCAGAGCCTTTTCTCACGTTTTAACGCGCAGTATATATTGCAGGACAACAACTCCATTCGGGGGCTAGAGGATGATTCTGGCGTTCATCATACCCTTAATTCTTTTCGCAATTCTTCTTTCTGTGAAAAAGAAACTCCTGAGAAGGCACTGGTACATGCTATTTTCGCTCGGTTTTGTTCTTACGTTTCTTGTTTCATTCGTTTCTGTTTGGAGTGCTTGGAACCCGTACGAGCGGAGCGACTCTCTAAATGAGTATTGGGAGACGAAGTACTCAGGAGCATCGAGTCTATCGTACCCGCTTGAGCTGAGTGTCTATGTCGCTCCCCTGCCCGTCCGAAACTTCACCGCAATGCAAAACATATCCTTTGATGTTTCCGTTGCAAATCAAAAGGTGCTGGAAACAAATGGCACGTTAACCTTCGATATAGGAACCGCGCTAATAGGAAACCCTGCACCTCTAAGTTATCAATTGGAACCTCCTTTCTCCTCTGATGCAGTCTACTTTTTCGAGTTCCTGCTTTTCCTATTCACCCTGTTCAATATGATAGGGTTTGCACTGGGACTGATTCTGGCGTACGTTGTTTCAAGATACTTGCAACAAAGAAGCACCTTGCAGCAAACGACAGATCGCTCGATACCCCTCTAGCACGCGAAGGTGCCGTCTCAAAGATAGAATCGGTCGCTATAAAGCGCGCTGGCTTGTCCCGGAATTGGTTTAAAGTGGTTATTATCCTTATTTTCGGATTTGGGGGCAGTTTTGAGGTCTGCAGTGCCAGCGGACTTGGTTCCAAGTTCCACCGACTTCCTTCGCCCTGTCATTGTCCATGCTTCAGAGATGGTTTCCAAAACGCTTTTACCTAGGGTTTCAAGCTTATTCCAACTGGTTTCAAGGTAGGTTAGGCGAATATTGAACGATAGTCCGGCAAATGCTTTTGAGCTGCTTGTAAAGCCTGTGCGAAAGCTCATTAACCAGAAGGGATTTCCAAGGCCGACCGAGCCTCAAGAAAAGACTATCCCCCTGATTCTTGAAGGAAAGAATGTTCTCCTGATTTCGCCTACGGCTACTGGCAAGACTGAAGCTGCGTTCTTGCCGGTCTTGAGCACACTTCTTCAGGGGCAGCAAGGAGTCCCTGGAATTAAGGTCTTGTACATCACTCCACTGCGGGCCTTGAACAGGGACATGCTTGAGCGTCTCGAGTGGTGGTGTAACAATCTGGACATAAAGTTGGCTGTCAGACATGGAGACACTGAAACCAAAGAGAGAGTGCGTCAGTCCAGAAGCCCGCCGGACATTCTAATAACGACTCCCGAGACTTTGCAGGCAATTCTGTCCGGCTGGATCATGCGCCAGCATCTCCAGAAAGTGCAGTGGGTCATACTTGATGAAGTGCATGAAATGGCGGACAGTAAGCGCGGAAGCCAGCTAGCCCTAGCCTTGGAACGGCTCAGGGCTATGATCGGCAGAGACTTCCAGCTGATAGGCTTGTCCGCAACGATTGGCAGCCCAGAGAGAGTTGGCCAGTTTCTCGTCGGCAAAGGAAGAAGCGTCGAAATCGTGCGGGTTCCAGTTGCAAGAATGATGCATTTGAAAATCATTTTTCCAACGCCTGACGATGAAGACGTGCGATTGTCAACGCAGCTCTACACGCACCCCGAAGTCGCAGCTCGATTACGAATCATCCGAGATTACATCGAAGAACACAAGTCCGTTCTGCTTTTTACAAACACGCGTGCCGTGTCTGAAGTCTTGGCCAGCAGGTTCAAAGTTTGGGACATCGACTTTCCAGTGTCCATTCATCACGGCTCGCTCGCCAAGCCATCCCGCATCGCAGCCGAAAAAGGGTTGAAGAGCGGCGAGTTGAGGGGGCTTGTCTGCACGAGTTCGCTTGAACTGGGCATCGACGTCGGTAGCATAGACCTCGTCATTCAATACATGAGCCCAAGACAGGCAACGAGGCTTATCCAACGTGTGGGAAGAAGCGGCCATAGCATCGGCCGAGTGGCCGAAGGAATCATAGTGGCGTTAGACTCGGACGATGCGCTCGAGGCCTTAGCCATAGCCAAGAAAGCGCTGAAAGAAGACTTGGAGCCGGTGCAGATTCCGCCAAAGCCCTATGACGTTCTTGCACATCAGATTGCAGGCCTGCTGCTCAAGAACAGACGGCTAGGTTTCGACGAGATTCTAGAGCTCTTCAAGAACGCGTATCCCTATGAAGACTTGACGGTTGAAGATGTTGAGAAAGTTCTCAGGTACATGCATCAGCGTTTCCCACGTTTGGCCTGGGTCTCGTTCGAGGATAAGATGGTTTTGAAGCCGCGGCAGGCCAAAGCGCTGTTTGAGTATTATTTTGACAATCTGTCCATGATTCCTGTAGAGAAACAATTTCTCGTAGTGGATGAGACGAGCGACTCTTCAGTCGGAGTCTTGGATGAGGCGTTCATGGCAGAGTTCGGCAAGCCGGGCACGAAGTTCATCATCAGAGGAAGCCCATGGATAATTCAACACGTTTCCGAGGAGAGAGTGCACGTCAGACCCATAGACGATCCAACAGGAGCCATACCCAGCTGGATAGGCGAAGAAATTCCTGTGCCCTTTGAAGTCTCGCAGGAAGTAGGCGCCATGAGAGGATTCGTGGAAGAACAGTTAGGAAAGAAAAGGTCGATCGAGAGCATTGCAACCGAGTTAAGTGAACAGTATCCTGCTGACCAAGACGTTATTCTGCGCGCATTAACAGAAACGGTTGAACACGTAAATGCTGGTTATTCCGTCCCTACGGATAAGCGAATAACCGTCGAAGACTGGGGCGAGTTCGTTCTGATTCACATCAACTTCGGTTCGCTTACGAACAGAGCCTTGGCTCAGTTGTTGGGCCAGTTGCTCTCTGAAAAAATCGGCTACACGGCTGTGGTTCAGCATGATCCGTACCGAATCTTCGTGCAGACGATGGGTACAGTTAACGCAGATCACATTGTCAAATTGTTTAGCGAAATGCAAGCCTTGTCTGAACGGGCTGTTAGAGACGGTTTGACAGCGGCCACTGTGAAAACTGGGCTTTTCAAGAGGCGAATTATACACGTGGCGCGTCGCTTTGGAGCGTTGCAGAAGTGGGCTGACTTCGGCAGTGTGAGCCTTCAGAAGTTGGCGAAGAGTTTTGAGGAAACGCCCATTCACGAGGAAGCCTTGAAGGAGGTGTTCACCAAGGACTTGGACCTGGACAAGCTCATCAGCGTTCTTGCAGAAATGCGGAAGGGCGAAATCACGGTTCGAAAAATTGAAACTGGCGGAAACGCATCGCCAATTGCTCGTGCAGGAATTGAGCGCATGAGCATGAAAACCGATTTAATTCCTCCCGAGAGAATGCGGGCCGTGCTCATAGAGTCCGCAAAGGCAAGGTTGCTCAACGAGACAAACAGTTTTCTGTGCACGAACTGTTGGAGCTACATGGAGATGATGAGGGTCAAGGATTTGCCTGACAGGCCGAAATGTCCAAAGTGCGGTTCGTTCGCGATTGGGCTTCTCAGGGTTGAAGAGGAGAAGGCGCTGTCCATGGTTGAAAAGGGAAACGAAAAGCTGAGCAAGAGCGAAGAAAAACTGCACAATCAAGCCCTGCAAACAGCCCAACTAATAGAGAAATATGGGAAAGCCGCCGCGGTCGCCTTTTGTGCCAGAAGAATGCAGCCCTCAGACGTTAAAGCCATTCTAGAAAAGGAATCTAGGCTCAATGACAGATTCTATGAACTCGTCCTTGAAGCGGAACGCAAAGCCATGAGTAAGAGGTTCTGGTAAACCGGCATGCTGCCGTTCCAAAGTGAAAGAACCCGGCTCTTCCCATTTTGAAATGATATAGAAACCATATCTCACCGCTTAGCTAGCGCTCCGGCACTGCAATTTGCTCAGCGTAGCAATCTTCTGCGAATGAGTGTGACTTACAACAAGTTTTAAATGAATCCCTACCTATCTCTGCCTAGACACCCTGCTGCTTACCACGTGAGGAAAAAACACTTTGGAAATAAGCCGGAAGAAGCTTCGAGAAGAAGTTCTTGAAAGAATCAAGTACGTTAAAACATGTGTTTTAGCGAGAGAAGCGTGTTTGCTGGTTCGCACCAACCGCGCTGTGCTCGAGCCGAAGGATGTTCAGGAAATCTGCCTTTCGATATCAAAGCTCTGCAAGGAAGAAGGCTGTCAGGAACCAAGCGAAATATGCCGCAAGGCTGCTGAGGCCGCGGGTTCAGGAGAAGAAGAAAAATACCTTGAACTATGCGCTCAAAGCTGCATGAAATGCGGAGAAGCCCGTCAGCCCCCGCCGAAGAAAGCCACGTACGTCTCTTGAACCATCGAAAGTGTTTAAAGCAACAAAACCGTTGGTTAAACCAGAAAATACAAGAAAGCCACACAGTAACGGAGGTCTCACGGTGTTCATAGCGCCCTTTGTTCCAAGTCCACCACAAGTTGTTCGTCAAATGTTGGTGCTGGCCGAGTTGAAGCCCGGCGAAGTTATCTTCGACTTGGGAGCAGGTGACGGTAGAACTGTGATAATGGCGGCAAAGGATTTTAGTGCAAGAGCAGTCGGCGTGGAACTGCGAGAGGACCTGGTTAAGAAGGCCTTGGGCACCGTTTATGAGCAGAATCTGCAGGACAGGATAACTATGGTCAACGGAGACATGTTCAACGTTGACCTAACATCAGCAGACGTCATCTTCCTTTACTTAACCACAAGCGCAAACGAGAAGATCAAGGGGAAGCTTGAAAGTGAGCTCAAACGCGGTGTGCGCATCGTTTCTCACGATTACGAGATCGTTGGCTGGAAACCCGTCAAGGTTGTGAATTATTGTGAAAATCAAACCTTGGGGTTCCCTTCCCACACGATTTACCTCTACATGAGACCCTAGTTGGTGAGACGCCATGTCCCACAGTTCTTTCAAGACCACAGTGAGAGTAACGTGGGTGGACACCGACGCAGCAGGGGTCGTGCACTTTTCAAGATTCTTCGTGTATTTTGAGAGGACAGAAGAGGAATTTTACCGATCTCTGAGGCTCAGCTTCACGGACTTTAGAAACAAGGGACTTTGGCTTCCAAGGGTAGAAGCTTTCTGCCAGTACAAGAAACCAGCAAGATTTGAAGATATGCTTGAAGTTGAGTTGACCCTTGAGCAATTAAGAGAAAAGTCTGTCAAGCTCGGCTTTACCGTCACAAACAAAGAAACGGCGGAACTGCTGGCAACCGGTTACTTTGTGGTTGTGGCAGCTGACAAAAACACTGGAAAGGCCACGCAGATTCCAAAAGAATTCGTTGACAAACTAAAACCCTTTGCCAAGCAGATTTTATAAGAGACGCGGATTCTTGATTCCAAACAGTGAAGGACACAATGCAATATATTCCATGGAAGTACATCGCAGACTGGAAATGCATTTCATGCGGCGACTGTTGCAGACTCTACAGCGTCGTCATAGACTTCGGAGAATGGCTTGGAATCATCAAGAACTACGGAGTGGAGCACACAGCTTCCGACCTGAGCAAGCTGTTCATAAACCGAAGGAGCGACGGCTCGTGCGCGTTCCTTAACAATGGTTCAAACACTTGCCTTTGTGGACTGCAGCACATGAAGCCTAAGGCGTGTCAACTCTGGCCCTTCAAGGTTCTGCCAAGACCCCAATATGGATACCCAAGCGAGGCCCTCTACCTCTACCGTGAAAAACCGTTATTCGTTTACGCAGATCCGATGTGTAGAGGTCTTAGAATGGGAAGGCCTACATTTGAATTTGCAAATTACACCGTGGGAGAATTTGTGGAAATTGCAACTGGAACTCGCAGAAACCAATTCAGAACTACAGGCGGAGTAAGATTTTCTCAGCCTTTCCTTAGTGTAAGGCATAGCGCTTTTGATCACTTTTGAATTTATGTCAAGAGAATCCCCTTCACGACTTCCAAGCCTGACAATCAATGCTGGTAAGAAACCAATGGTGAGATTCCGATGGAAGATATTGAGCCCCTATTGTTCTGATGTAGCCTAACGCAATACGGGACGTCGACTAAGAAAGCGAGATCCACACTTGTTGGACAAATCAGGTTATAAGCACCGAGCCCAGATTCTTCGATGGCACAGCTGGTTTGGAAGATGGTCAAGCCGGAAATTGGTCTCTCCATGCTTTATTGTCTGGGGGAACCCTTCAGTAAGATGGCGGAGCAGATTCCTGAGGCCAAAACAACCTACGTAGAACTCGTTGATGACGGTTTGCACGCTTTGGACAAGAAGAAGGTTGCAGCACTGAATAGGATAAAACAGTGTTATGACAAGAAGTACACGGTGCACGCACCCTTTGTCGGCATAAACATAGCGCTACCACCAAGTCCCCTGCTTAACACCACGCTGAGGAGATTGAAGAACTCAATCGTCAACGCCGCTGCTCTAGATTGTGAGATGTGGGTTTTTCATCCTGGCTTAAGAACAGCTACCAGCATGTTTTATCCTGGCATGGACTGGGCCAGAAACTTGGAAAGCGTTCGACTGCTGTTCAGGTTTGCACGGGACCACGGTGTTGAGGCGTGTGTTGAAAACATTATGGAAGCGTTTGTTATGAAGAACGTGGACGAGTTCAGAAGATTTTACGATGAAATTGGCGAGGACATAGGGCTGGCTTTTGACACTGGACACGCTAACGTGGTCGGGGAACTGGAGGGTTTTCTAACAGGTTTTTCAGACAAGATAGTCCATGTGCACGCCCATGACAACCATGGAAAATCCGACGAGCACTTGGGCGTGGGCTACGGCAACATAGACTGGGACATAGTGGCGAAGCATTTGAAAAGAGCATCTTTCAGCAAAGCGGTGATTATCGAATCTGTTGAGCATATTGACGAGAGTATTCAGAGGCTAGAACGGCTACTCCTCTAGCAATGGGATATCCAGCTTCATGAAGTCTTCTGCGACGAGTGTATTCTTGAAAATTCTCTTTGCTTGCTTCAGCACCTTGCTTGTGTCCTCGTATCTCTGGCTGATGTGTGTTAGAACGAGTTTCTTGACCTTTGCTTTCTTTGCGGTTCTTGCGGCTTGACTTGGGGTCGAATGGCAATATTCCTTTGCTCTTTCAGCCAGCTCTTCACCCAGGGTGCTGTCGTGTATCAACAGGTCCGCGCCTGACGCGAACTTTTCGAGGAGCTTGAATGGACGAGTGTCACCCGTGTAGACTATTTTTCTGCCCTTTCTTGGTGTATCCATAACTTCCTCTGGTTTCACAACGCGCTGGTTTGGGAGTCTAACGTCCTGTCCGCGTTGAAGCTTTCCCCACAGAGGGCCTTCTTGGACTCCTAGAGCCTCGGCTTTCTCGGGGTGGAATTTTCCGGGTCTAGGTTTTTCTTTGTAGGCGTACGCAAAGCTTGGAATCACGTGTCTCGACTGAATCGCTTCTACACAATACTCTTCTCCGTCGCAAACGACACCTGCTTTTTCAATCTCGTGAATTTCAACGGGAAATGTTAGGGCGAACGGCACTGTCTCTCTTATCGCCTCCAAGAAATCATTAATTCTGGGTGGCCCGTAGACGTCGAGCTTTCTCTCCCTGTTAAGCAGGGCCATGGTCTGCAACAATCCCGGAAGCCCCAGAACGTGGTCTCCATGCATGTGGGTTATGAAAATCTTCATTTTCCTATTCAGACTACCCCTGGCCAAAAGCATCTGCCTTTGGACGCCTTCACCGCAGTCAAACATGAGTTGTTCACCCTCGCGTTGGATTAGTATTGCGGGCAAGCTTCTCTTGGGCGTTGGCACGCCTGCGGCAGTACCCAGAAAAACTATGTGCAAACTCAAGGGTTACACCTTTTCGAACACGACGATTTCCCTAGTTAGGCTCCGGTGGACATAGACAAAATGGGACTCTAGATGTTTATAGCCCAAGCTTGTGCCCACGTGCACGATGCCCAGTTTCTTGGGAGCGGCCATACAAATTCTCCTTCCATTACTCAGTACTTCATGTACAGCTGTCAGCACTTCTTCGATAATCTGTTTTGTGGTACGCTTCATAGTGCTCGAAGAAATGCCGTACGGGGGGTCAGTTACAACGCAGTCAACCTTGATCAGCGGTGGGTATTTTGCGTCGGCAATGATGATGCCTTCTGGTCTGACGTTGAAGTGAGCCATGTTCCTGATGGTTCCTTTAGCCATTCGACGCTGAATATCTATGCCTAGCGCTTTGCAGCCAATGAGTTTGGCTTCAATGAGCATGGTTCCTGTTCCGCAGAACGGGTCGAGAACCACATCTCCTATCTTGGGCTCTGCCAGGTTTATCATGCACCTTGCGAGTTTCGCCTGCATTGCGGACGGGTGGAAGAAGGGTTTTTTCCTTGGACGCCTCTCCATGAAGGGTTTGGCTTGAATCTCCGCAAGCTTGACTCCGAAAACGAACCTGTCTTCAGTGAGTACCCCTATGAATGTCTTGTCAGGCGTCTTCAGTTTTACTTTTGCCGTGGGGCACTTGTCGACTATCAAGGCGCCGAGCGTTCTTTCGAGGGTCATGCCGTTGATTTCGGACGAGTATTCTCTGATGTGTTTCACGCGTACGACGAAGCTCTCGCCCCGTTTCAGCACCTCTTCGAGTCTAGCGTTTTGTACGGCTTTGATTATGCTGCTTGTTTCTGAACTGCTGGTAAAGAGTTCAAGTGCGCAGAGTCTCGTGAATGCTGCTCTGCGTTTAAGGTCTTTCACGCATGTGGGGTCTGCTTCCAGTCTTAGAACCTGGTCGAGTTTTTCTGTGACCTGGTAGGAATGATCTTCAGCTTCGAGTATTGCTCTTACTTCGGAGACGGGCAAGTCTTCATGCTCACCCGAAAGGAAAAGGAAGAGTTTGGCCACGTTTGTGCTCCTTTAGCGTGCAAGCTCTCTGCTTATTACTGGAGCAAGAGACACCTTGCTCACACTGCTTGGAACGCTGTCGGTGCCCACGATTTCTTCTACCCCAGTTTGGAGGATTAGTCGTTCTGCTTTCCCGATTAGTAGCGGATGAACGCATGCAACATAGATTCGTTGGGGATTCAGTTCTTTCAGAATCTTCGCCGCTGCGACAATTGTTCCTCCGGAACTGACTATGTCATCGAAGATTATGACGGTCTTGCTCTTTATGTCGAGGGTTTTCATTTCCATACTGACTTGTCCAGTATAGCGGTCCCTATTCTTTTCCAAATATCCGCATTCTCCGCCCAAGATTTTTCTTGCTTCTTCAGCGATGTGAATCGCACCCTTGTCTGGTGAAAGCGCAAAAGCTTTCGCGTGGCCTTTCTTCACGAAGTATTCGGCAAGAAGGGGGATAGCGGAGACGCTTCGTGCTGGAAAAGGAAAGTGTGAGAGCACTTTGTCTTGATGAACGTTCACCGTTATCAGCTGCTCAACGCCGGCGGCTTTGAGCATGCGTGCGATTGTTTCGGCGCTTATGGGCTCGCCCTGGAGGAAGATTCTGTCTTGGCGTGCGTACGCCAAGTAGGGTACGATGGCTGTTACTTTTTTGGCGCCGTTTCTCTTTGCAGAGTCTGCCATGAGTGCTAGTTGAATGAGTCTAGTGTCTTGAGGAGGACTCGTCGTCTGAACTATAGCAACGTCTTCGTTTTGCAGTTGGCCTTCCAACCGCAAGTAGTTTTCGCCGTCTGGAAAAGTCTTAAAGGCCACGGGCACGGTTTCAGCTTTGAGAGTCTGGGCGACTTGTTTTCCCAGTTGTGTAGAAGCGGGTCCAAGGATTATCTTCATTTTTCTCGCCGTGTTTACAATGCCACGGGTTTGTCTT
The DNA here is from genome assembly GCA_049512075.1 of Bathyarchaeia archaeon. Taxonomy (GTDB): domain Archaea; phylum Thermoproteota; class Bathyarchaeia; order Bathyarchaeales; family Bathycorpusculaceae; genus JBEKCD01. Next base: position 19,474 of record JBEKXL010000019.1, read on the forward strand.
TTAGGTTTTCCCGGCTTCCTCGTATTGCTCGACGAGTTCTTTGGCTCTGTCCACGCGGACTTTGCGTTCTTCAACCATCTTCGCCGCTACCTTGTCGATGAGGTCTCCGGTTGCTCCCGCCGTGACAGCTATGTTTCTGGCGTGAAGTGACATGTGGCCACGCTGTATGCCTTCGTGCGCCAGCGCGCGTAATGCGCCGAGGTTCTGAGCCAAGCCCACGGCCGCGAGGACTTCGCCAAACTCGTTGGCAGTTTTTACACCGAGGATTTTTAAGGCTATCTTGGCTATCGGATGCGTCCTCACAGCGCCGCCTACTAGGCCAACTGCCATTGGCAGTTCAATGGAGCCGACTAGGTCGCCGTTTTCGTTCTTTTCCCATGTTGAAAGCGAAGTGTAATGGCCTGTCCTTGCCGCGTATGCGTGGGCTCCGGCTTCGATTGCCCTGTGATCGTTGCACGTTGCGAGTATGACCGCGATTATACCGTTCAGTATTCCCTTGTTATGGGTTGCCGCCCTGTACGGGTCTGCCGCTGCGAAAGCATAGGCGTTCACGATGCCGTCAACGATGTCTTCTCCGGCGACTGAAGCTTTTGGCACAAGGCATGAGGCTCTTACCAGACGTTTTGTGGCCAGGTTCGACACTATTCTCAAGTAGACATGACCGTTTGCTATGCGCTCTATCATAGGAGCCACTGCCTCGGCCATCGTGTTCACGGCATTCGGCCCCATGGCGTCACGGCAGTCCACCTGCATTTCCACTATCAGCATCTGCCCCTGCGTCGTGCTGATTATCTTCGCTTCCACGTCCTTTGCCCCGCCCCCAGCTGAAACAAGCACGGGGTCCTGCTCGTTTGCTTTCTTCAAGATTTCGTCTCTTGACTGGATCACTCGCATCCTTGCCGCGTAGGGATCCTTGACGTTTACAACCTGTATCTGTCCAATCATGATCGGCGGCGTGCTACTCGTGTGAAACCCACCGCCGTCTCTTGCCATCTTTGCGGCGTAGCTGGCCGCAGCCACGACTGAAGGCTCCTCGATGGCCATGGGAATTAGGTAGTCACGCTTGTTTATGAGAAAGTTTGTGCCTATGCCCAATGGCACGGGGAAGGCTCCTACTACGTTTTCGATCATGCGGTCAGCCAAATCCATGGGCAAAGAGCCCGTGTTCTGTAACAGTTCAGTCTCTTCGTCCGTCAGATCGGCAAATTCCTTAACCGCAGCTAGGCGTTGTTTGGGGCTTAGCTTGTAAAAGCCTGAAATCAGCGAGGATTTTTGCATGCTCATCTTTTCTCCTTGACTAGAGATTCAAAACATGGTTCACTCTGAGCTTTTTAAGTTTTGGCAGAATCGGCGCGCGCTAGACATCTCTTTTTGGCAGGGCTACTGCAGATATTCCTAGAGTTTTGCGGATTTCTTTTGCTAGGGTTTCGCCGTTGCTGACCCGTGAGTTGTCGGTTATGACGTGTTCAGGTTTTGAACGCCTCACGTATTCAAGCAAACCGTTGAAGTCTGAGTGGTCGCTGAGGGCTACCACGTACTCTTTGTTGTCGGTCTGGCGGATTGCTGAATCGAATTCCCATCCACTTACGAGAACACGGAAATTGTTCAGACCGACGTTGCTCCTGGATTCCATGTGATAGAAGGCTACGCACGGTGCGTTGCTGTCTAGCAGTTTTTCCGTGTCTGGCTCTGTGGACAGCATCAGCCGTCCTATGTGCATGCCGTGTTTTTCGCAGACCTTTGAGACCTGAAAAACCTTCTCAGGCGCAAGGAAAGGAACGTTCAAGTCGGCCTCGTGTAGGATCTGCATGACCTCCTGAAGCTTCCCGTGATAACCGAAAACGTAGACCGTGCCTTGTTCCAGCCCCCTTTCAACTAGGGAAACTAGTGAGGCCTTGACGTTTGTTCCGAAAGAGCGTTTGCAGGCTGGGCTTCCATACGTGGCTTCGATGACAAGAACGTCTGATTCAAGGACGGGAGTGTCGTCGATTCTGAAGTCCCCTGTGAAGACTATCCGTTTTCCCTCAAAATCTTCAACCAGCACTTGAGCCGCTCCTAGAATGTGGTCGGCCTTGAAAAATGTTATCCGTTCTCCATCATACCGTATGGTTTGGCCGTAGTCAAGGGTTTCTACCAAGCCACCCAACAGAAAAAGCGGGCTCCGCATGACATCGATCATGTCTTTCGTGGCTTTCGTCATCAAGACCTTCTTGCACGCTCTCAAGCTCTGCCTCAATCCCACCATGTGGTCAGCGTGAGCATGAGTGACAACTCGGAGGGGTTTGGACTCCTCAAAAGCGTCACACGCGACATTCTTGCCGAGAAGGACAGCACCGCGATCTGTTACGGTAGCTCTTGAGGACAAAGCCATTACCACCCGTGTTTCTGCGTTATCCTCGGGGCTAGCCACTCAACGAGTTCCCGGGGGTCTCTACACTCTATCTTGACCTTTATGGGTCCTAGGGGGGATTCTGCGTTTTCTTTGGAGAAGGAAATGTGTCCGACGTATGCCACCTGCTTGTTCAAGCAGAACCTGATGGCCTTCTTCTCCATGCCTTCGAGAAAGACGGCTCGGGCAGCGCCGCGAATGTGTTCCCGGCGAAGAAGATCACACAGTCTAGTGAGTGATTCTTTTCCTTTACCTTCCCCTACCAGAAGGCTTGCCTTATGAAGAGGTTTCACCTGCAGGTTTACGTCTCCGAAGATGTTCCTGACGGCCTCTTCCACTTTTTCTTGTGATTCTGTAGAGTTGATTTCGGTTTCCACGTGAAGGCTTATTTCTTCCATTTCTCCTCCACCTTCCTCAAGACGTGCTTGACCCTGTTTCTCACGACTTCCAAGGCTTCCTCGTTCACTACAGTATACTCTGCCATGGCGATGACGTTGCCCAGTCCGACGCCGAGTTCGCGCAGGTCTCTTTCGTGAAAAACGTCCCAGCCTTCAGCGTCATCACTTCTTCGCCTCCGGTAAAGCCTCTGGAACCGCGTTTCTGGAGAGGAACAGATGGCTATGAGGTTAAACTTCGGAAAACGCTTTTTGAATTCCTCAACTTCGTCCAGGCTTCTTATCCCGTCTACGACGACTTTGTGTTTTTTCGCTTCTTCTATTTTCGGGATGCATCTTTTGGCTATGACATCTTTTCCTTCCTTTTCTCGCAGTTCCAGCATTATTTTTCCGATGTTCTCGGGGTTTGGCTGCAAGTTTTTCTTTTCTGCTTCCTGTCTCACCACGTCGCCCATCACCACCGCATCGTAGCCGTTTTCCTTTGCAACTTTGAGGACGAGAGATTTTCCTGAGCCTGGCATGCCCGCCACGCCTAGTACGAGTTTCTGGTCAGCCATCTTTCTTGCCCTTGAAAATGTTCTGGTTGTTCAACAGATAGTCTTTTTTACATTAAAAGCGTTTATGACAGCAAATAGTGTACAGGCGGTGGAGTGCGCGTGTCAGAGCCGATTAGGAGTTTTGTAGCGTTCGACATGGACAGCGAGTCTGTTTTGAAGAGGCTGACGGAGGTGCAGGCGCTGCTGGCAGGAACGGGCGCGGATTTGAAAGTTGTTGAGCCTAAGAACATCCATATAACCGTTAGGTTTCTTGGAAACGTCACGGCGAGAAAGGTTGAAGAGATTTTTGATGGCATGAAGAGGGCGCTGTTTGTTCCTTTCGACGTTAAGATTTGTGGTGTGGGCGCTTTTCCAGACGTACGCTACCCGCGCGTTGTGTGGGCAGGTATAACCGAGGGCGCTGACAAACTGCGAGGAATCTTCAGTCAACTGGAGCCTCATCTGCGGAGTTTGGGGTTTGCGCCTGATCCCAAGGGCTTCAGTCCGCACCTGACGATTGCCCGGGTAAGGTCCGGGAGGAACAAGGCTGAGCTTGCCAAATTCATCAGTGAAAACGTGGGTTACGAGTTTGGAACTGTTAGAGCTGCATGTTTACGGCTAAAGAGAAGCGAGTTGACACCGAAGGGACCCGTTTACTCGACGCTCAAAGAGGTCTGCCCGCAATGATGAGAAGAAGGACCCGTTAATGCAAGAGAAAATGGAAACAGTCCTTTCCACCGTTCTGAAACAAGTCACGCCCAAAGACGATGAACGCTCCAAAATGAACGCGCTGGCCAAGAAACTGGAGACGAAAGTTGCTTCTGCATCGAAGCGTTTGGGTGTGAAAGCCATAGTGCGAGTGGAGGGGTCGTTTGCCAAGGACACGTGGCTGAGCAGTGAACTGGACATCGACGTTTTCATGCGGGTCCCCCGTTCGATTCCGAAAGAGTCACTGGGCGACGCTTGCCTAAAGATTGCCAGAAAGGCAACGGAAGGTTCGATGCAGATTGAGAGGTTTGCTGAACATCCATATCTGGAGGCCATAGTTGAAGGCGTCAGAGTGAACGTTGTGCCATGCTACGCTGCTAAACGTGGCGAATGGTTGAGCGCTACTGACAGAACGCCATTCCACACTGACTACGTTAACAAGCGTTTGGACAAACCGATGCGAAATGAAACGCGCTTGCTGAAGAAGTTCATGAAAGGCACTGGCGTGTATGGTGCAGAGATTAAGGTCGGCGGTTTCAGCGGTTACCTCTGCGAACTCTTAATCCTGTATTACAAAACCTTCACAAAGACGTTGGAAGCCTTCGCCAAAAGCAAACAGAGAATCATCGTGGACATCGAGAACCACTACAAAAACAGAGAGAATGAACTCTTTCTTCTCTTTGATGAACCACTGGTCATCGTAGATCCGGTAGATAGGGCAAGAAACGTGGCTTCCGCAGTACAAACACAGAAGCTCTACAGCTTCATAGCCGCGGCACAAGCTTTCCTAAGAAAACCGAACACTGAATTCTTCTATCCGCGGAAGACGACGGCACTAAGCGCGGAGGAAATGGAAAAGGGATTGAAGAATCGTGGCTCGAAAATCGTTTTTGTGGTTTTCAACGGCGTCAAGACCGTACCCGACGTGTTGTGGGGCCAGCTCTACAAGAGCCAACGTTCTCTCCGCAAGCTTGTGCAACTGAGCGACTTCAAGATTTTGCGAGACCTTGCATGGAGTGACGAGAAAAACTCAAGCATGTTCATATTCGAGCTTGAACACTGCTGCATTTCGCCTGTCAAGAAGCACTTGGGACCGCCGTTGGACAAGGAGAAGGAATGTGAAAAATTCGTCATGAAATACGCGGACAGCAAGGACACGGTTTGTGGACCCTATGTGGAGGACGGCAGATGGGCTGTCTTGGTTCGGCGGAAATCTACTGATGTCTGTGACCTGTTCAGGCAGAGGTTAAAGGATGGGGGAAGAAGCGCAGGTGTGGCTGAGGGAATCTCGCAGGTTCTCAAGAAAAGTTTCACAGTTCTAGTCAACGAGGAAATTGCTGAAGTCTACAAAACCAACGGCGAGTTCGCCATATTTTTGACGGAGTTCTTGCAGGGCAAGCCTAAATGGTTAGAATCCCGGTCAGCGTGAGAACGATTAGAGTTATTCCGAGTATCCAAGTGTAGAATGCGAAGTAATGGAATCTCTTACTCCTCACCAAGTTTGAGACGACTCTTATCGCAATGTAGCCCGCAACCGCGGCCAGAACCACGCCGACCAACAATGTTGTGGAACTTATGTTTTGGACGGCGAATTGACCGCGATTATGGTATGCTTCGAAGGCCGTGTCTCCTATTATCGCGGGGATTGAGAGAAGGAATGAGAACCTGAATGCATTTTCTCTTTTCAACCCCAGCAGCAGGGCGGTTGAGATAGTGGCCCCGCTTCTGGACAGGCCTGGAAAACTCGCGAGTCCCTGAGCGACACCCATGATGAACGCTGTCAAAGGGGTTATGGTGCCGAGGTTTTCTTTTCCAAGTCTAGAAGTGTAAAGCCATGTAGCACCGACTAGGAACGTCACGCCGATTATGAATAGTGTTTGGAAAGTTTGTTCGAGGAATTCGGCATAGAGTACCCCGATTATTCCTGTGGGTATAGTTGCCACGACTATGAGCGGTATGAGCCGACCATATTCTGACGTGAAGTCCAGATGCACCAACGCCGTGAGTATGTCCTTGACGTCTTTTCTGAAGTAAAAAACGACCACTATTAGCGTTCCGAGATGAAGGGTTACATCCAAGAGCGGTGTAACTTCCAAGTTCATCAAGTGCTGAGCTATTTTCAGGTGGGCAGTGCTCGAGACGGGTAGCCATTCTGTCAGGCCTTGGATTATGCCCAGTGGAACTATTTCCAGAATGCTCACATTTCCTATTGCAAAATAGACTGTCTGGGAGGACCCCATCATGCCAGCGGTGTCATTGGCATAAACGACAATGGAGTGCGATCCTTCGGCGAGGTTGGCCAAAGTCGTATTCACGAGTGTCGTGATGTTTGACTGCCCGTCCAAACTGTAACCGGCCCATGAGATAGATGCATTCACGGTGAACGTCAAAGGTAGTCTCGACACTGTGAACGTCGTGTTTTCGGGCGACAAAATCGAGATGTTTAAACCAATCTCGTTTGCAGTTAGAAAAGTCGCATAGGGCGAGTCTGCACTTGAAGCAACGGCGCTTACGCAACTTGTACGACCGCTACCTGCGAACAGCATCAGGCCGAAAATGAGCGTGCAAACTGACAACAAGAGAATCGGTCGCGCAGTCTTTTGACAGGCCAACCTGATCTGTTTGAGCCTCGGAGCTTTGCACAAATTCAGATTGTTCTTACGTGCTACGTTTGCCAAGTTGATCCTCCGAATGGACGTTTCGGATTAGTTTTAAGAGATAGTGAAGATAAGTTGTTTATACGCGTGGTGGTGTCGTCGGTGAGTGAGTACCCTCTTGGAAGTGCTGAAGACCGAAAAATGCTTTCTTCTATACCTATAGAAAGGTTGGTGGATTACTTGTTCCTTCAAGCCCGAAACCTGTGGAGAGTTGACGGACTATACTTTCTGGGCATCGAGAAAAAGTTCGGCACAGAAGCTGCAACAGAGATTGATGCCGGCGTGTGGGAAGCCATGGCTGGAATCGAAGCGAAGAGCCTTCAGAAAATGTTCAAAGTCGGAGAAAACCCTGACGTGGCCAAGATACTGGAACTCCTGCAGAAGTCAAGCTGGGCTCTGGATCAACCCTTCAAGACCACCGAAATAAGCAATGAACACGCAGTTCTCAGCGTGGGCAGGTGCAGAACCCAGGAGACCCGTTTAAGCAAGGGATTAGGCGAGTTTCCATGCAAGAAAGTACGGTTTGGCTACTTGAGAAATTTCGTAAAGACGTTGAACCCGAAAGTTGAGGTCAAATGCCAAGTCTGCCCACCCGACAAACACCCCAAAGACTCATGGTGCAAATGGGAATTCACACTGTGATTTTCGGAATTTGCATTTTCTGTTTTCGCTTGCGGAAAAGCGTAAGCTCATCTTTCTGGCCAGCGGAAGAGTTGCCCTCACATAGCGCGCGCCTTCTACCTTGGGACTGAGAAAACGCTTTAGCTTTAGGAATACCTTCAAAAGTTGCCAAGGAAGGCAGAATTGTTGAATTTCAAGAACTCAGCATCTTCTTGGATGAAGCCAATGTCTCCGATAACGAATAGGTTATTGGTGGTTGGACCATAGAACTTTGTACCTATAAACTTTAAAAGGTCAAAGCTTGCATATTATAATTGAATCATTGAGAAATCGATTTCCCTTCAACTGCTGAGGGGGTGGTACGTTTCTCAATGAAATAGAAATGGAGAAAGGGTAAACATGAAAAACGGTAGATACTATATTACCTCTGTGATACTTTTAGGGCTAATGTTGACAAGCACATTCGCAGTATTTCGCGTATACGCACTAGCAACACCATGGGTTGGATACGTTAAGCCTTCATACCCTGATTATGCTCCGAGCGGAATGCCGGATTTTGACGAGAAGCAGCCCCAGTTTACCACTGACCAAGGACATGTGCAATATTCCTGGTGTGTTCCAGTAGCTGTTGCAGATTCGCTGTGGTGGCTTGACTCAAAATACGAATCAAAGAACTACACGAATCCGGTGCCTCCTCCAACAGTGAGCGATCACTTCAACTTGGTAACTGCTTATGGCCAATGGGACGATCATGACCCCCAGAACGTTTTTGGACTTGTCGCTGAGTTGGCAGGCAACATGCATACGGATGGCATAGGAGTAGGTGGGGGTTATGTTGGAACAAGGTATGCAGATATTCAGCCCGGGATTAATACCTACCTAACAAACCATGGCGTAGCCGGATTGTTCGAGGTTCACGGAGCGGATTTTCCAGTCTTCAGCTGGATTGACCAACAGGTCGAGGCGTGTCAGGACGTTGAGCTTTGCCTCGAATTCTGGTACTTCACCGGCCAGAACTGGCAACCAGTTACAAACCCAATCTTTGAATTGGGTCACTGCGTGACTTGCGCTGGCGTCAACTCCACAACAAGCCAGGTGCTTGTAAGCGACCCCTATTATAACGCTTTCGAAGCTGGTCTGGTTCCGGGGCGCTCACCTGTTCCGCACACGGACCTCACCACCGCCGTCCACAACAACGCAACATTGGTATCACAAGATGCCTACAACGTAGTCCAATTTCCTATACCACCACCGCCTGGCTATCCTATTGGTGTGTTGGAGTTGCAGAACTATCTGCAAATCAATGGCTTCACCATTGACCCGAACTGGCATGCTTTCATCAGAGGTGCCGTCGCGGTTTCACCAGTGCCCACGCATGATGTCGCGGTAACAAACGTAACCACGTCTAAGACTGGATGTACGCCCATGCCCACGGTTGGTCAAAACATGACTATGACTGTTAACGTTACTGTTGCAGATACTGGCGATTTCGATGAAAGCAACATCACGGTTACGGCATTTGCCGCGCCAAGCATGCCACCATCGATTGCAATAGGCCAAGTTAACGTGAGTCTTACCGCTGGGAGTAGTGCAAACCTGACTCTGACATGGAATACGACAGGAGCATCTTATGGCAGCTACACCATCAGCGCCACGGCAGGACCAGTTGCGGGCGAAACATACACAGGAGATAACACGCTCTCAGACGGAACGACACTTGTAACAATTCCAGGCGACATAAACGGTGATGGCAAAGTCGGCCTCTCAGACCTATCCATACTGGCGAAGGCTTACGGAACCACACCGGGCAGTCCAAAGTGGGTCGCCAACGCGGACCTAAACGGCGACGGCAAAGTCGGCCTCTCAGACCTATCCATACTAGCAAAACACTACGGACAACACTACCCATAATCCCATTTTTCTCTTATTTGTGGGCTGCGCCTTGTTCCATTAGATTGAAGAGCGTTCTGTGAAATGGATCTTCGATCTGCAGCCCATGGTCACATCGACCTTCGATCTAGTGCTCTCGGCCCCAGAACATGCGCGCGCGCATGGTGGTATGCTCGCATTTCCTAACATGCCAAGATTGTTCGATTTGTGGTCCAAGTATGGTCAACGAGTAAAAGCTACGGGAGAAGATCGCTACATTGGCAGACAACTCTTCTCGATATTTGCTCAGGCAGGTTTTAGTTCGATTGACATCCATCCTTTCCCAATAAGCGGAACGCAGCAAAATCCAGAAGCTTTTAAGATGCTTGTAGGAGTTCCTGTTCAGATTCTGGAGCGTGACAAAGGTGCCATGATCAATGAGGGCATAGCCAAGGCAGAGGATTTCAGAGAAATGCTGCATGAATTCAAATCAGTGCTAAGCCATCCAGGCGCCTTCGCCATGGGATTAAGCTTCCTTGCAATAGGAAAGAATCTCTGATCGCGCATGGAAAGACCATGAAGCGTGCGCTAGGTGCTGAAGACTACTACCGAATAGAAAAAGAGGGGTGCGCAGGAGATATCTCCACCATAGGGTGCAAATGGGAATTTGCACTCTAGTTGCGGCAGTTTATATCTCATTTTTCTCGCTTGGAATATCCCACTACCGTTAAATAGGCACTTCAACAGAGTCCTCAAATGAAGAGGATGTGGACGTCGACGGATGCCGTTTATGAGCAACTTGCGAAGGCCTTGGATGGACTGCCAAATGGGTTTCCAAGAACGCCTTCCAGCGTTGAGATACGAGTTCTGAAGAAGATTTTCTCACCTGAGGAAGCGAAGCTGGCAGGGCAGCTAAGCGGGTCTATGGAACCGGTTGGCGCTATAGCTAGTCGCGTCGGACTTTCTCCAGAAGAAACGAGGGAAAAGTTGGTGGGGATGGCTAAGCGTGGACTTGCGTGGCATCATGAAGAAGACGGGAAGTTGTTTTTCAGGCTGGCGCCTTTTGTCGTCGGGATTTACGAGGCGCAGCTAGAAAGCATGGATCACGAACTAGCCCACCTGGTCGAGGAATACTTGGCAAACGGCGGGGCAGCCGGAATCATGAAGCCTCAACCAGCCATACACCGAGTCATCCCTGCACATAAAGCCGTGAAGTCGGAGTGGATACTACCCTACGACGACGTCAAAGCCATACTCCTCAAGTCTAAAACATTCGGTCTACGTGACTGCGTCTGTCGAAAACAACAGGATCTAATCGGCCGCAAGTGCACTTTTCCGCTTAGAACCTGCCTCAATTTCTCCTCACTCGAAAGCCCTCCGAACGGGTACACAATTTCGAGAGAAGAAGCACTAGATTTTCTTGACAAAGCTGAGGAAATGGGCCTTGTTCACACGGTCAGCAACGTGATGAAAGGAATAGGCTATGTCTGCAACTGCTGCGGTTGCTGCTGCGGAATACTCAGAGGAATCAACGAGTGGGGCATAGAAAACTCTGTGGCCCATGCAAACTACTATGCCGCCATCGACCCCGACGAATGCGTAGGATGCGGAACATGTAGAAAAAGATGCCAAGTGCACGCCATCTCCGAAAAAGACGGAATATCAGTCGTAGACACGAAAAGGTGCATCGGCTGCGGACTGTGCGCCACGGGGTGCCCAAACGGAGCAGCAGAACTCAAACGAAAACCTGAAAACGAAATCGTCAATCCTCCACGAGACTTCGCCACATGGGAACACGAACGCATGCACAAACGAGGCCTAAGCAGACAATCTGAACCCAGCACCAGCTCTAAACAAAAGGGAAAGCCTGCTTCTCTATGAGCTCTAGTTGATTTTTGCCACTGCCACCGTGCCAGTCAAGACACTGCTGTTGAGAAAGGTGATTTCCTTACCAGAATCCAGTAGAATCCTCGTGTAGAAAGGCGTGAGTTCCTTGACCACGCCTTCCTCATTCATATAGGTCGTGTAGACCCTGTCACCCTGCGAGTAGGGAAGTCTGCGTCGCACGATTGCTTCTGAAGCTGGAAATGTCGTGACGATTACTCCCCCTTGGACTATGGCAGTGTTCGGAATGACCACCAGACCTCCGATGTCATTCCGTATTCGCGTTACCATCGCCGTTATCTCTTCTACCTTGCCTAGAATGTTATTCACCATAACAATGTCGCCTATGCTGAACGGGCGGGTCATGAGCACTAACGTTCCGGCGAGAATATTGCCCACAAACGTGGATATGACAAGACCGATAATAATCGACGCGATGCCTCCACCTAGCAACAGTGTAGTCGGTGAAACCTGAAATATGCCAAGTGAAGCAAAAAACACCACGATGCCCACGACTAGAACCATGAAGAACTGAAAGACCGCGGCGAGGTGAACGCCAACGTGTTTTGATAAAAGGGCTTTAGAGCGCCTAATGAAAAGGATAATAATCAGGCCAAAGGAGACAACTATCACCGTTCTAACAGTCTGATGAATCAGCAGAGTCAAGTGTACCTGTGCAGCAAACAACTGGTCATACGCGAACACAAGGCCAAAGGCCACAACTATCAGGATCACTATAACTAGCGCAAACCTCTTAACAGAACTCACGAAGTCAGCCAATTCTTTTCACACCAAACACAGCTATCATGCAGATCCTATTCTATAGGTTTTCCCTCGACTTGATGCACGTGCCTTGCCTCCCATTCTCCGATATTCAGAAGCGCGTATGGTTAAATCGGCTAAAAATGGTTTTACAGCTAAAACTTGACGCAAAAGGCGAATCAGTTTAACCGTTTTAGACAGAAAGCGCGTCGAGAGGCCCAAACCACAATTCCAACACGTGCTAAATCATATCTAGTCTAGAACGATGAAGAACCTGGTTTTGAAGCTGAGCCAGCGTGAGTTCTCCTAATCACCTTTCGGTATTGTGCTAAAGCCCATCAATTCTTTCGGCATCGATGTAGTAACCGCCGCGCCCGCCCTCGACCCCTGGTACCCCGCTTCTGACAACCCCAAAAACCCTCACGCTCACAGAATCAAAGACATCCGAACCATTTGCCGTTCCATCGCGGCCGTTCCAACGCACTCCGATAGTTACGTTAGAGCTGAGTTCGAAGTTCCATAAGATATCATAGCCGATAAATGGACCAGTGAGGTTGCCTTCAACCACGACTTCCCTGTTCACCCACGCAACGGGATTAAGCAGGATTTGGTCTATCGAGACTCTCTGTTGGGCGGGAGTGAAAACGACGAGTCCAAAAAAGGCCGCAACGGCGCTTATGGCCAAAACGGTGCAAACAATCACCAAGACCACTGCTTTCTTTCTCATGCTCCTCCCCAAGTACATTCCAGATTGAACTCACATTTAAGACTTTACTTCATTCTTCTTGTCCATATTAGCATACGTGTGCGTGAAAGGGGCATTATCCGAAGCGCGCGCTATTTGGTGATGCCTTTCTAAGATTCTTGCCAGCATCAGAACTCGTACGCATGACCCCGCAACGGTCCTGCAACATTCTCCAAAATAGAGACTTGCAAAAGCTCAATCAAAAGACTTTCGTTCGCTATTCAGTCCGCGAGCGCGGTACAGATATTAACTTTGACTACATTAGTCTGGGCTATACTAGCCTCTATTGGGAAGCCTTCGAGGTATGAGCGCTCTGATCAGCAGGTACTTCACGTCGTTAATCGTGGTTCTAAGCATAATCCTGGGATTTGCTCTTCCACAGGTGGGAGTTATTTGGAGCGGTGCGCCCTACCTGACTCTTCTGCTGATGTTCCTGATGTTTTTTGTCACGCTAAGCATAGAACCGAACGATATCGCCCATGCAATTGGGAATTATCCAATCATACTAGTGGGTTTGTTCACGACGTTTGTCCTAGTGCCCGTGCTGGCACTTTCCACAAAACCCTTTTTCCCGGCCATAATCTACGCCGGAACTATACTTGCCCTCTGCTGCCCATCCGCGATCGTCTCTTCGTTCTGGACCAAGGTTTTCAAAGGAGACATTGCCACCGCTCTAGTCATGAGCATAATCACGAACCTGTTCTCGATAGTCACAATACCCGCAACAATGCTCATCGCCGTGGGCACATTCCTCAACGTTCCCATTACAAGCATGATGCTCAATCTGGCAGAAATAATCCTAATTCCCATGACCGCCTCCTTTCTGCTGAGGAGATTCGTTCACCTTGACTGGAATAGAGTCAGCGGTTACGGCTCCAGAGTGGAACTGGGCATACTCGTTCTCGTGGTTTGGGGGTCCACCGCGTCAGGAGTCGAACCAGTGAGAAACAACGTTGCACAATTTGCTTCACTGAACGCTTTCATGCTTGGAATACTCGCACTCGCCTTCACTTCGACCCATTTTCTCACCAAGAGATTCGGGCACAAGAAGGCGATATCAATCGAGATTTCGACAACAGTGAAGAACGCAGCCCTCTCCCTAGTTATAGGTCTAGCCACGTTTCCCACGCTGATACTTCCCCCATTAATTGCAAATCTCATCGCGCAAAACCTGTTCCTCATCCCAGCAAAGGCCATAACAGAAAAAATAGCGGCACACCAGACGCTGGTTCACAAGCAAGATCAAAGACAGAAGGGCGATGGTGATGTTGCCACTAACGCATAAAATGACAGACGGAGCTCCAAATAATCATATCTGAGGGTTCGCCATATTGTTGCAGGATGGATATGAAGTCCAAACTTATCTATGTTGGGATAAGAGTCACGAATCTGCAGAGATCTATCGATTTTTACACGAAAGTACTCGGCATGAATGTTAAGGGTCGAGGCAAGATCGACCAAACTAAGGGCGAGGCTGTCGGGCTTGAAAGCGAGAAAGACGGTTTCGTATTGGAACTCAACTATTACGAAATAGACAGCCCGTTTAACACAAAATACGTGGTAGGAGAAGGATTGGATCACCTTGCGTTCAAAGTTGACAACTTGGAGAAAGCCTTGGAAGAAGCAAAGAACGCCGGACACAGGACTATCCTCGAAATGAAAGCGGACGGTGGCCGATGGGCCTACATAGAGGACCCGGACGGAATCTGGATCGAACTATTCTAGCGCCGCAATGCACTCTAGTCCAACTGGAATTTCTCGCCTTCTTGTAAACGCGCGTAAGCATCTGCGGAAAGAGGAAGGTTCCTGAAGAAAAAACACGAAGAACCTGCCAGAGAGGACAGTCTCTTGGCTTCGCAGTTCTCACATCGCCTGCCTGTGAAAAGCCAAGCCTAGTAGACTGCAAGAATCTTACCAAAATAAAGTGTGTGATAGTCATCTTTCGGGTAGAAAAGCGTCTTTACATCGGCTGGAACGATGTCAGGTCTGACTTCGAGTTTGTGCATAACCTTGCACTCGTAGTGAATCTTGCATTCTCGGATTACGGGCACCTTCACGCTCTTTCCTTTCATGAGGCTCAGTTTGCACTCCTTGAGCTTGTCATGCGCCCTGCCGCTGACTTCACCGCAATGGCTTACAGCTTTATCGAGCCCTTCACCAGGCACGTTCACCGTAAACTCATCGCTGTCTTCAATGAACTCGTGTGTGAACCGTGAATGTCTTACAGCCACCAGAAAGACAGGCATCCGCCAGAAAACTCCCACCAAGCCCCAGCCAATCGTCATTACATTACACTTTCCATCCTTCTTCGCACCGACCAACAAACAGCCTGGATTTTCCAGCTTCGTCAGTGTCTCAGGAACGAACTCATCAAACTTTACATTCATATCGCTCACCATGAATCCCCTGCTCTGGATGTTTGTTTTAGAGTGGTTTTCCACATTTAACGCATTTGGGTCCGATGGGCGGCTGAACGGTGTGACATTTCTTGCATTCTACGACTAATTGAGTTCCGCAGTTTTGGCAATAGTCACCGAAGAATGTGGGTTTTCCGCATTTCGGACAGTTAAGAGATAGCGAAAGTCCGCAGTTACTGCATCTTACCCAGTTGGGCTGGATTGGTGTGTGGCATTTGGGGCATCTGGTTTCTAGCGGGTTCACTTTGCCGCACATGGGGCAGACGTTTGAGTTTGGAGGAACTAGCTGACCGCAGTATTTGCACGGTTTTTTGAAGCCTGACATGAACTGTCACTATTAGGAGAGTTTTGCAGGTAATTGAGTAATATAGTTTTTCACGAGGAGGGCCTGAACAGAAGCTTCTTATATTTCAGATCCAATCTCTAGACTGTCAAAAACATGGAGTTGTTTAAAGTGCCGTTTATACCCTTCACAAGAAACTTCGCTGACAACAGCACAGAGGCAGGATTTCAGTTCACGTTCTTCTGCGACGTCTGCTCTGACGGATACAAAACAAATTTTGTCGAGTCAAAAACCTACAAGAAAGCAGGACTCTTGCGTGGCTTGGGCAGAGCCGCATCCCTAGGCTCTTCAGTCTTGGGCCGAAGCGGAGGATACGAAGCCGAGAGCGGAGCTGACATCATCGCCGAACGGTTTCAAGGCATGTCCCCAGCTTGGCACAAGGAGCACGAAGAAGCCTTCAAGCTGGCCCAAAACGAAGCCATGGGGCACTTCCACAAATGTCCCAAATGCCAAAAATACGTTGACGACACATGCTGGAACGACGAAAGCGGACTCTGCATAGAAGACGCCCCGAGAGCCGCTTCCGAAATAGCGGCTGCAAGAGCTACCCAGATGAAAGAGCAAATATGGAAAAAGGCAGAAGAAACCCAAATATTCACCGGCGAAATCAAACCCACACAAACCATATGCCCCCAATGCGGAAAACCAGCAGGAGAAGGCAAGTTCTGCACAAATTGCGGAGCCCCACTCGCAATGATAAAATGCTCAAGATGCGGAGCACAAAACGCGGCAGGCACCAAATTCTGCGCAGAATGCGGAAACAAACTCTAGACCAAACCACCAGATAGGATACGTTTTTCAACAATAAAACAGAAGCCAGAAAGAGATAAAGTTGGAAAACAGCAACGAAGAAGAAGAAGAAGACAAAACTGTAATCGAATGCCAGATGAGTTATGCGCTTCTCGACGAGAACGGTAAACAGGTTACCACAGGCGATTGTAATGGAGCGATAAACAAAGAATATCTCACCCTGTATCCAAAGTTCGGTGACATTCTACCTTTCCACCTGAGAGAGATAAGCCTGATCGAAGCAGAAAACTACCAAATCACGTTACCGATGTTCTCAAAAGAGAAACTGACCCTGTTCGATCTAGGCCACTGCTACGAAGACTTCCACAGAGTTCTCTCAGACCTCAGAAACGAGGTAATTATCAAGGACTTGCTCATGAACGAAACCGTCCGAAAACCTGATGTCAACATGGAATTCACCTGCACAGACGAAAAAGGAAACGAGAAGCAAAAAGGGCCAGCGAAAACTCGCCTGTACGAGACGGGCATGGTAATAATACCTGAGAAAGGCGAGTTTCTACGAGTACCCTACAGCGACGTCACAGGCGTTTCGGAGGAAAACTACACCATCAAAGTGGGGACAGAACAAGGAGAACAGTTCCTCTTCGAGAAAATGGGGTCCGAGTTCGGTCCCTTCCTCAAGCAATTCTCAGACGTCTACAACGAACTCCAAACCAGAGCAGTCTCCTCACTCAAGGCGCTCTATCCACCCATAGACTCCGTTTCGCTCAGGAGAGTCTCTGCAATCATGAGGGAGGGAAAGGCCGCTAAGCGGGCTGACATAGAAGCCATCAATTCAAGATTGTGGCAAGAACTGGAGAAGAAAATAACCTCAGTCGGCCTAAACGACCCATACGCTTTTCTGAAGGAATTAGGTCGACAAGAGGAGATAGCCATAGGGTTCAAACGAGGCCTGATGGGCGACCTGACGGGCGAATACATCTGGTTTTTGGTACCGATTTACGGCACGGTCGAGAAGGGTTACGGAAACGCTATCGCCATGGAGGCGACAGAAGCAACTGGCGAAGAGAGCACCGGAAAAGCCACGTACTTTTTCAGAATGGTCAGCAGAAAAGACTTTCCGACTTCAAAAACCCCTGAACAGCTCGACGGCGAGGTAGACAAGCTCATCAAGACGATAAACAGGTGCATGCTCGACATAAACTTCCGAAGAGAACCCATTTACCTCCCAGAAGAAAGGCTTGATGAAGCCGACTACGTCAAATACAAAATCGCCTCACAGAGAATTCCATCCTTACAGATTCTAAGGAACCTGTACATTGGAAGAGTGATACACGCGTCGCCGGAACAGTGGAAAAACGACACTATGGAACTGCTTAGGTTCAACGTCGCAACCCTAGATGACTCGACCAAATGGAAAAGACAATGAGAAGACCCTCCTCAACTCGCGTGAAAACGCCTCAGGGTTTCCTACAATCTGTATGCACTGCGCCTCTTGCGTGCTATCGTATGACTCTCACGACGAGGAATCAGCCTATTTGATCTTGCGATAGAAGGCAAGTGTTAACAGGAACAGAGAATGACTGAATTTTGGAGATGGACTTTGGCGAAGAAGAAGACTTGGTGTGAGAAACTTCAAGACAGCAAAGACCTGCCAAGAGTCGAGAAAATTACTGAGAGGATGAGCAAGAAATGGGGAACAGGCACGGTGGTCATTCCAGCACCCATAGAAGTTGATGAGTTAATGAGAAGAGTGCCCGAGGGAAAATTGACTACAATAAACCACATTCGAGAAGCCCTGGCCAAGAAACACGAGGCCACAATCGGCTGTCCTATCACCACTGGCATTTTCGCTTCGATCGCAGCCCACGCAGCAGAAGAACAGAAACAGAAAGGACGAAACATCATTACTCCCTACTGGCGCACTCTCAAAGTCGGCGGTGTCATAAACGAAAAATATCCTGGCGGCACAGAAGAACAGGAGAAACTCCTAACAAGAGAAGGGCACAAAGTGGTGCAAAAGGGTAAGAAGTACGTCGTGGTCGAATACGAGAAGTCGTTGACAAGGCTCTCCTAGCGTTTGCCTTCGTGCGCGCGCGCTGCCTACGATAAAAGACTATCTTCGATGCGCCCATTCTAGTTTATTGTAAAAGAACGTGCGTGCGCATCAGTAAAATGCTTTTTATGCTATTGCATCACATAAGCTAAGGGTGAGGTGGAGGATTATGGAGTTTAAAGGAAGTCAAACTGAGAAGAATTTGTTGGCAGCGTTTGCTGGCGAATCTCAGGCTAGAACAAGATACAGCTTCTTTGCAAGTGCGGCTAGAAAGGAAGGCTTCGAGCAGATATCGGCCATTTTCCAAGAAACGTCTGACAACGAGAAGGAACACGCGCAACTCTTTTTTGAGCATCTTAGAGGAGGGACCGCGGAGATCACTGCGGGCTATCCTGCAGGCATCGTCGGTTCGACCGCACAGAATCTGAAGGCGGCTGCTGACGGCGAGAAGTTCGAGTGGGGGACACTTTACCCCGGCTTTGCTGAAGTGGCAGAGAAAGAAGGCTTTAAAGAAGCAGCTAGAACCTTTCGTCAGGTCGCAAAGGTGGAAGCATACCACGAGCGACGATACCTGAAACTTCTCGAAAACGTCGAACAAAACAAGGTCTTCAAGAAAGACGCGCCGATAAAGTGGAAGTGTCGAAACTGCGGCTACGTGCATGAAGGCCCTGAAGCCCCCGAGAAATGCCCAGTTTGCGGTCACCCGAGAAGCTATTACGAAGTCTGGTGTGAAAACTACTGAACAGACAATCCAGAGATTCAGAATTTTAAGCGCTTCAAATTCGAAAGCTAACGCGCTCTGGGTGCGTTAGCCGATCAATTCGACGGATGTTCCGATAGCCCAGCCGGGTACTCCTTTGCGGAATTTGGCTTTGACCACGCCGTTCTTGCCGTGCAAACCGATGATTTCTCCGATAAGCTTTTTCTTTCCTTCCGTCCAAACCACTTTTCGCCCAATGAGTTGGCCTGCCTTAGAGACAGAATCCGCATCGGCAAATCGGATTAGACACCACTTTGACATTTGAGTTCTGATACCTATGCGATAGTTTGCTATCGTTCCATAAACAGGTTGAGACACGAGCCTTCACCATTGCAACACCTCCTGTAAAACACACAACTAGCTTTTAAATCTGCTTCGCCCCAACGCCCGCCAGCCACTCATCGACAATTCTTACACTTCTGAATCCGGCTCCCACCCCAAAAAGCCGCTCGCGACTGGAAAACCGCCGCATAATCAGCCCCGATCGCGCATATCTGCGCATATCTTAATATGCGACCAAGCGCATTACATTAACAGGTAGAATTCTCTTAGAAAAGAATGCTGACAAAAGAGCCTCAGAAGGATTTGTCGTTTTCCTTGACCATTCTACTGAAGAATATTAGGTGGAAACTATGGAATCAACAAACAAGCAGGCAAGCACACCTGTGCGATCATGGAGGAGCAGAGCGGGAATAGGACATCCGCCTAAAGTAGATTACTATGCTGAGCTGAACGCTTGGGTGCAACATGCAATAGTAGAAGCAGAAAAGAACAAAGACTTCAACAAGAAAAATCAGTTCCTAATCCTTCTAAAAGACCTCTGAAATTTGCTAGGAACGGATTCTACAATAGAAAAACACAGGAAAAAAGAGTGGAAAAACCTTGAGAAACAGAGTATCAGCCGGTGAGTATCTCGCTTTTCTTTCTGTAAAATACGAAGTTGACCCTGACGTTCTTTTCAATGCGCTGATCTCAGCAGGAGAAAATCGAAAATCCAAGTGTGGGAACCTTTCCGTCGAACGTCGCGGTGAAACACAAGACAAAGTCGTCTTTCTGATTTTGAAAGACTCCAAAGTTGTTGCACAGTTTCCTATATTCAAGGAATTCCTCTTGGAACGAGACAATCCAGTTAGAAGATTCATGAAGACCGACATGATCCGCAGACATTTGGTCAAGAAAAACAGGACGACACACTCCCTTCCCATAAGAGATTTGCGAACTGGAATGAGCCAGATTAATCTGAAGGCCAAAGTCCTGGAGATTCCAGCATCAAAACTCGTCTTCACCCGTTTCGGAAACTACGCCAGCGTAGCAAACGCTCTGATAGCAGACGAAACCGGTACAATCAAACTATGCCTCTGGAATGAACAAATAGGCTCCATCTCCATTGGAGACACCATTCAACTCGAGAATGCGCGAGCATCAACGTACAGAGGCGAAAGACAGTTAAACATTGGAAAAAAAGGAACACTGAACAACATCAAAAACATGGTAACCCAACAACCAGAAGCGCTGTGCAATTCTTAGGATGCGTCAAATCGGAAGGCTTGGATACAGAAAAAAGACTTTAGAACGGTGGACGAAAAAAACAATCTGACTTCAAGGCACGCGAGGAATGATGTATGAAAATAGTAAAAGGCTGGAGAAGAATAGGCAACCAGAGAGGATACATAAACTGGACGACGGGACAAAATCTTGTCGTTACAAAGAAACAGTATGGAGAACACTACTTGGCACTGCTGTTCCCGAGAATAAGGGATGATGAGGAAGGAAAGAAAATATCACCCGAGTTTCCGACAGAATCAAAAGCGGAATCATTTGCTATGGACTGGATGAACAAACATCCGAGAGGACAGGATGAGCCGCACGCGCGGTCATGTGACCAGTGTCAACAGTCTTAATGCGACTCCGCCTAGAATTATTGCAAAGGCTATTTCAAACAGAGTTATGAACAGGGCCTTCTTCCCGCCAAACTCTCTTACCAGGGCGGAGATAGTAGCAACACAAGGTATGTAAAACATTGCTACCAAGGTGAAGACGACCATCTGAACCGGCGTCAAAGCCTGCAAGCCCGCTGGTGCAAGAAGGGCAGCGAGCAAAATGAGCGACAACTCCTTTCTCAGAACGCCGAATATCAAGGTTACGCCCGTAATGACGGGCAATCCGAGCCACACAACAGTGACGGGGCTGAGCAAGTTTGCAACAGGGTTCAACAAGCCAAAAACATCCGCCGCCTTTATCACGAGGCTTCCAACAACTATCAAGGGAAAAGCTATTTTTACGAATTCTGCCAGCCTGAACCACGTCTCCTTCAACACAGTCTTAAGCTGCGGCATCCTGTAATCAGCCATCTCCATTATCAGAGCGCTCGGCTCACCTGGCAGGACCCTGAAAGCCAACCGTCCGAGCGCGAAGATGACCAGCAAGTCGAAGACATAGAGGACTAAGGCCCACTGGATACCGATAAACCGACCCACAAGCCCCAGTATGATGACTGTGCGCGCGGCGCACGGCACGAGCGTCGTCACAAACGCGGCGAGTGTTCTCTCCCTTTGCGTTTCCATTATTCTGCATCCAAGGCATGCGGGAACGTTACAGCCGTAGCCGAGCATCATCGGAATGAACGCTTTTCCATGCAGTCCTATCTTGTGCATCGCGTTGTCCATGAGGAATGCTATTCGGCTGAGGTAGCCCGAGTCCTCCAAGAAGTACAGAACGATGTAGAACGGGATTATGTAGGGCAGCGCCACCGTCACGCCTGCTATAAGGCCCTCTGCAATGCCGCCCCAGACTAGGCTGCCCAAGATTCCGGTTCCGAATAGACTCGTGGACAGAGGTTGCAGCCTGTCGAGGAGGTTGCTCAAAAGGTTTGAGGCGTAATTTCCGAAGGTGAAGATGGAGTAGAAAATGAGAAGTAGCGACAGGGCCATGATGAGGTATCCTGCGAATTTGTGTGTCGTAATGCTGTGAAGCTTCTCTGCCCCCGTGGGTTTCAGAGGAGGCACCAGCTTCTGGGCCTGTCGGACAACGCGCCCGGCAGCCTCGTAACGCTCGGAGGTTATCACAGTTGAGCAGGGGTGGCCGTGGAGGTTCTCGATTTCGCCAGCAAGTTCTCTTGCTACGTCGACGGCCCGCGGTGCCAGTCTGGCGACCTCTCTTGCTATCTCCTCGTCACCCTCCAGCAGCTTGACGGCCACGTACCTCGGAGGGTAGTAGAATTGAACGCCTTGAAGAATCTCATTAATCCTTGCGATCCTTTCTTCAACTTCTTCCCCGTACCTGACCTCGCACCTCATGGTCTGTCCCTTTTCGATGACCTCAACCGCCCTTTCGAGAAGTTCATATATGCCTATTCCCTTTGTGGCAACGGTCGTTATCACTGGCACTCCCAGAAGTTCTTCAAGCTTCTTCGTGTCGATTTCGATGCCCTTCCTCTTCGCGATGTCGACCTGATTCAACGCTACGATCATCGGAGTCTCGAGTTCCATCAGCTGCAGGGTGAAGAACAGGTTTCTCTCGAGGACCGAGGCGTCAACGACGTTTATCACTAGGTCTGGCCTTTCAACCGCTATGTATTTTCTGGACACCAGTTCCTCCAGGGAATAGGTGGAAAGAGAGTATATGCCTGGAAGATCGACTATGTCTATCGTGTAGCCTTTGAAGCTGAGCGTCCCCTCCGCCCTTTCAACGGTTTTCCCAGGCCAGTTCCCGATGTGCTGATGCAGACCTGTGAGATGGTTGAATATGACGGATTTTCCGACGTTCGCGTTTCCTGCCAACGCAATAATCAATTTCTTCTGGGTCAGACTTTTTCAGCCTCAACGAAGATTATCTCGGTCATGCCCCTGCCAAGGGCTAGTCTCGAACCCCTTACGAGGATTTCTAGGGGGCCGTGAAACGGGGCTGACTTCACAACAGTTATCTCCGTGCCAGGAGTAAGGCCCATGTCAGAGAGCCTTTGCAGAACCTTGTGTTCTCCACGTATGAAGGATACTTTGCCGCGCTCGCCCTTCTTGAGTTGGTCTATCGAGACAGGGATAAGCTCTCGTTTTCCAGATTCCTCAAGGTCCTTCCTGTGCAGTTCTACGCATTCCTCGCAGGTCGAAAATGGCAGGTCACAGGCTGGAATAATCTTGTCGTCGTCTGGGCACCGGTCTGGGTGTTTTAGAAATCGGCAGAGGGACTCTTCGGCCTCATCAGATAGGGCGTGTTCCATCTCACAGGCTTCTGAGTGAACTCTATCCTCCCTTATTCTTAGGACGTCATGCAGAAACCGTTCCAGCAACCGATGCTTTCTCGTAACTCTCTCAGCGACTTGAAAACCCTTGCGAGTAAGGTTGGCCCCGCGATACGGTGAATATCTCACATAACCTTTCTTGGCAAGCTTCTGCAACATCTCAGTCACACTTGCAGGTGCAATCTTGAAATGCTCTGCAATCTCGGTCGTGGATGTAGATTTTCCGTTTCGAGAAAGAATGTAAATCGCCTTCAAATAGTCTTCAATGCTCTTGCTCGACATCGCATCACCGACGTTGTTTAGGCATACCTAAACTTCTTACGCAGCCTAATAAATCTTTAGGCATGCCTAAATGTTTTCTACATTATAAGGAGAAGCATTTTGCAGAAAAAGAGGAGTTCTGCGAAAGATATCTCCATTTAGCTAGCAAAAGGGAATTTGCAACATGGTTTTAGGAGATTACACGTGTTTTCTCTTTCTGAAGAGCCCAATGCCAAAAGAACGGATTCGCGTGGAATCTAGCCGATTGTTGCTTGTCCACGTTCTAGCGGCGGGCCACAAGCACTACATGTGCTTTTTGCTCGTCATCTTCGTTAGTTCAGTCACAACAGTTAATAACATGATTGGAGAAACCTTGGAGTCTTATCATACTCGAGGGAATGAGAAACGAGCGGTTCAGGGACTAAGATAGTTCTGACTTCTTCAGCTACTGAGATGAGCGACTACCACAACGATCCCTTTACCGCCTTTATCGCTGCATTTTCGAAAGGTCCAGTGCCACTTTGGATCCTAAGAAAAGCTCTTTATCCGTCTGTTGAAAGCAACTGCGACGGAAGTGCCAAGTACGCACCTTATGGTCTGAGAAAAGTCGAAGCCTTGCTGCTAGAAAACGGTTTTACAGATTCAGATGTAGCGGTAGTTCACCCGTCGAACCTCGATGATTTCATCGGGCCCAATACGAAGGTTGTTGGCATTTCCTCAATGGATCCAACAGGAATGGGATACGTCAGCAAGACATATTCTTCGCTGGTAGGCGGCGGAGCGCCATTGAATGCTGTTGAATTCGAAGCACTAGTAAGGCATCGGAGCATACAAAAACACAAACCTAAGATAATTGTAGGCGGCTATGGTGCCTGGCAGGTTCAGCGAAAGAAAGTGGCAGAAAACTATGGAATAGACTGTGTCCTCATCGGCGGAGCCGCAGAGACCATCATTGATGTTTTCGACAAAGCAGTCAGCGGAGAACCCCTGCCGAAAGTAGTGCGCCCCGGAAACGGGTCAAAAGACAGAGATATGCCTCTGATTAGGCATGCGGCGATTCACGGTGGAGTAGAGATCTCTGAGGGATGCGGTCGAAATTGCCAGTTCTGCACACCTACCACGCAAGGCAGGAGTGACGTGCCCTTGGACAAGGTCATGAAAGAAGTTGAGACGACTATCCGAGAAGGCGCGTCTCGCATAACATTGATAACTGAAGACTTGTTTCTGTATGGCGCGAAAGACAAGTGCTTCATACCAAACAAGGAAGCCGTGCTTAAGCTCGTCAGGAGCATAGCAAACTATCCCGGAGTCAAGGCGATACAGCCTTCGCACATGTCTTTGGCTCCTGTTGTTTATGATCCCAGTATGGTCCAGGAAATAGCCGAGATTCTCATCGATTATAACTGGTTTTACCATGAGCATAAGCCCATAGTGACTTCCGAAACTGGAATTGAAACCGGAAGCGTCAGGCTCATGCGGAAGTATATGGCTGGAAAGCCTTTGCCATTCAAGCCTGAGCAGTGGAAGGAAGTCGTCACTCAAGCCTTTGGGATATTGAACGACAATAGTTGGTATCCCCTCGCCACATTGATAATCGGTCTCCCTGACGAAAGAGAGGAAGATGTAGCCGAAACGCTTGAACTGATGGATGATTTGAAAGACTACAATGCCTTCTATGTTCCCCTATTCTTCGTCCCGCTCGAAAACTGTCTCTTGATGAACAAACGTGGAGCTGAGATTGATTCTCTCTCCAAAATTCGGTGGGAGTTTCTGACTCGTTGCTGGCAATACAACGTTCGAATCTGGCGACACACTTTCCTAGAGCACAGATTCACCAACCCTATTCTCTACGAACTCGTGAAGCGAATGCTGATACCATACAGCGCCAGGGTCCTTGGAATCTACTACAGAATAAAGCACGGTGAAGCTATGATGGACGCCATCTGGAAAATGGCAAACGCCTAAAAGTTTTAAGCACAGTCGGCTTCCACGGGTCAATGGTTAGAGGCAACGCGAGAGATGTCTCCACATGCGTGCCTGCGCGCATGTGTGTTCCTAAATTCGGTGTTTAGGTGCAGGGAGGCGGAGCAGTGTTCTTGTGTCGTGTCGTTTGTGTGTGCGCGCAACGGGTTTAGGCTCCTCTATTTCAAGGGTGTGGGGGAAGAGAACCCCGGGGCTTGCCCCGGGCGGTGAATTCCCCCACTTAAGCCTTTATACTGAGCGTGTGTTACGAAAATGTGGAGATAACCTTGGAGATGGAGGCC
>JBEKXL010000020.1:0-43797 GCA_049512075.1 Bathyarchaeia archaeon
TTTAGCCCGTCTGGAAAGCCAAGGCACATAGAAGGGCTAAAAACACGCATGTGCCTCAAAACTGTCCCTGAACCCGAAAACAGGAATTATGACCATTTTACACCAATTTCGGGACAAGGCAGCGCGCTAAGCACTTTCCTTTCTGACTCTCGCATAGCTTCTTCTCCAGTTCTTGTCTTGCGTTCTCATTCAAAGAGCCCAAATACTTTGATGGTATTAATCTCACCTTGGCCGGATATCGGATTATTCCTCTAACAAGAAAAGATTTTTGGTTCCATTACAATTCACTGGATTCGCTTGAAGATTTTCATTGGCACGTAGCGACCACCAGGTCCGACATTTGGGTTTTCCAAACCTTGCCTCTTCAATCGAGCCAGCGTAATTGGTCTATGCAGTTTCTTTAGCTCTTCTATAATCACGAGAACGTGGATATTTCTGTGGTCAAGAGCAGAAACTTCAGAAAATCCGGAGTCTATGGGCCAGACATTATTACTTATGCCATAATAACCCATATGTGCAAGGCTCCGAAGCAAGGTTTCAATCTGGTTGTAAGCAGCGTAAACTATGAACCCTGTAGCAACGACTTCTTGTCTGTCTCTTGAGTATAACCAGACTGGAATTCTACCCATTTCGTCCAACAGAATATCAAGATGGTAATCACAATCAGGAAACTTGTAACGCAAGGATGCTTGTTTTATCAATGCTGTAAAGCCTTTTCTTCTTTCTCTCAGAGCATTTTCAATTTGTTCTTCGTCAGCGAAAAGCATCAATGCTTCACCCTTTCCTTTGGCTCTATTCCTTTCTCGCTTTAATTTGTTGGAAAGGTCTTTGTCAAGTTCTTGCTGGATAATTTTCATTTTTTCGATTTTTGACTTGTGTTCCTCTAGGACTTCGAGCCACCTTTTTATTTCGCGTTTCCTTACGAGTTTACTTTGTCTTACGAGCCTCTTTGCATAATCATAGAGAAACGATTGTTGAACACCATTGCTTTCGCGAGAGATACCTGTCTCCCATCTATCTGGACTGAACGCCGCCGAAGAAAGGTTGGCACTACCAACAATGGCCGACTTTCCGTCCGAAATGATTATTTTGGAATGAAGGTTGCAGTTCTTTCTGATTTCAAAACCTCTCTCATTGTAACTCATCAGAATATTGGGGTCTAACTGTTTAGTGTAAATATGACCAGCGCCTTCTTCGCCGGCATAGCTTGAACAGACGACGATTCTTACAGCAGGAGCATTAGGCTCATCGAGTCTATCAAAATCCTTCAATATATCAACGCTCAGAAAAGGAGATATGATAATAATCTCTTTTTTTGTGGATTCGATGAGGTCTTTTATGGCTTGGTTATAGGGGACAGAACTCCCATCTGACTTGAGCACTACAGAATTAGTCTCATTATCTGATGTTGACGACATCACTTCTAGTCATTTGATATTCATAAAAGCATTTTGCTCTCGCAATCTTGTCCGCGCGGGCACCAATCTCGCTAGTAAACTGGTGTTTCAGCCAGACTCGAGGGTAAGACTTCTTTGTCCAAGGTATATTTGGTAACAATCGCTTTAACTAAATCAATAAACCATGTCTCTGAAGGAGACACTATTATCTTTTCGATTAGAATGTCTAGGTCAACAGGCACATAAATCCCTATGTCGCATATGTTTCCCTCCAAGTCTATCTCCTCAGAACCTTGTTTTATGGGAATCCGCTGAATAACGGCTCTGAGCTCACTTTCATGGGCAAAGTTTCTTCTCTTGTGCAGAAAAGGATAGAAGCTGTTGCCCTCCGGAATCCACTCGGTTTGGTAGTCCGCATATTTCACCATGCCTATGTGCACATCACCCGAATACCCTCTGAAACTCTCGGCTAGCCGTTTGAAAGTCGATTGAACTGCAATGCCGTTTTCACTCTTCAAGTACAGTTTCCATAAAGCTTCGGACTCGTAATCACTCACGCTCCAGCAATTAATGAGCGTGAATCGTCTAAATCTCTCATGAATCTCGGAAATCTTCCTCAATCCTTTCTCAGGTATCTGACCATAGACCCTAGGTCGAAGCTCTATGTTTGCCTTTGAATATGAACCCTCGAATGGGTCTCCGAGCTTGTCCGCCCTCACAAAGAACAACGCCTTCTTTTCCAGAATGGAAACAAACTTCGCAAAATCTAGGTATCGCCATATTCTTGCGTTTTCGTTAATGGGTTTCTCGAAAACAGGGTGTTCCTTATACATAACAGAACCTCGCGAAACGAACCTGTCAAGAATCTAATACCAAGCCCCAACATAAGTCGTTCTAATAACGACGATTTATATTCAGTGCGCGCGCTTTGAAGTTTTGCAATTCGTTTCTACGAAAAGTTTTATTTCAGTCGAATTCAAACAAGATGATGTGCTTGACATGACTTTTTTGACTGGACAAGAAGAAGAATTTTGGATGCTTCATGAATGGGCTACACAGTTAGGTGGTGAAATCAACAATGCATGGAAAAGCGGAGAGAAATTGAGGAGTATTACATTCAGGTCAGGTTTGATAACTCAAAGGGTCATAAAAGAACACCTTCGGCAACATGACTTGAACGTTTCGCAAAACAAAGTTGTTGTCAGTTCACCAGATGGAAAAGTTCATCAAGCTGTTCATTTGCTCATATTGAAAAAAGGAGAGAATCCGAACGAGCATGATTACCCTACTAACAAAGAGCACATCGTGCTTGAGATTAGGACAACTGCGGTAGCTAATGTAGTTGAGAGAACGGGAAAAAGGCTTACGAGGATTAGAAATCTTGTGAAGGATTTCGCCGTGGTTGTTCTATCTGAACGTCACGACTATCCATCCAGATATAAACCTAAGAATACAAGTAACTTGTTCACTCTTGTTATTCGAGAAAGGAGATTCCCCAAATTAAACAGACCCAATATAGACATACCTGCCATAGTCAAAAAGATGCAAGATAATCATGAATTATGGAAAACGGGAGAATGGGATGGGCTTTTAAAGTATTTGGAAGAGTAGTTTCATTCTGCACTTTCGACATATTCTTTTTTCATATTCCACTTTCAGCTTGACTAGAGGCCATCTGTAGTTTTGTGAGTTACCAGTTTTCTGAATGTAGTGTACCTGATTCCTTCAAGTCTATCGTCCCCATACCGTATCGGTATAAAAACAGGAATTGGCGTACTTGCTGGAACGATTAATCCTTTGTCTAACTTCGACTTCTTAGAATCAATCTCGATTATCACACGAATTGAGTCCGTGCCTTTAACATTAATAGCGGCGTACTGTGGCTCGCGATGTATGCCAGTAGGATTGTCCCATTGCTTCATAACCCAGTCTGTAAACCCATTTTCCAAATCTTTACCATTAACGTAAACATTTTTAGGTTCTCCGTTTATTATTACAACTTCCTGTTTCATTTCTGAACCCCTAGTTTGTCTTCTGTTGCTGTGCTGATTAAAGATTTCTGTCTTTTTGGATTCCCTGTTTTCATTTCTCCACATAGAAACAGATAGTATCCACTTTTCTGAGTGTTGAATCAACCTTGTTTGGCTTTTCCTTGTCGAGAAGGAATCCTTCTGGTCTAATGAACTTGACGTTGTAGTTTTTCTTACGAAAATAATCGAATATCCGTTGCCATTCTTCCTTAATGAAGTATCCACCTCTTCCTCTGATTTTGTCATTGTCAGTTTCGTTTCGGTCGAAGAACTCATAGATTATCACTCTTCTTCCCAATTCAAGCAATTTCTCAAAAATCGTGTGTTCCTCAAATTCGTATATGCAATTCTTTTCGGTTTCAACCTCTGCACAATCGTGCTTCTTCCCTTGCTTTCTTATGCATTCTCCTGTTCTGAAGTGATGCAAGGTTTTGCTCACTAAAACAAAATCGAAACTCTTATTCAAAATGCCTTCTCTCTTGATGATTCTATCAAGCGTTTCCTTGTCAAAGAAACTACAATTGTAAAACCTAATCTTTGTTTCTGCAAAAAGTTTAGACTTCTGTTCAATGTCTGATGTGTAAGAATAGGAAAGTTCTTCGTTTATTCCCACAATTTTCTTGGGATTGAATTTGAGAGCAACATAGAGAGGTTTGACGCAATCTGTCCCAACGTCCAAAATGGTTTTTCCATCTAGTTTATTCTTTTCGTCTGGTTCGAAAGCATCCTCAATTTCCGATAGTTCCTCTAACGAATCTGTCCACGTTTGCAAATCATTCTTGTAGTTCTCTAGGTCTTTTTGCAGTCTCTCAATTATACCATAGTCCTCACAATTCACATTCGCACCTTCATGGCTGTTCTATGTCAGAATAAGAGTTTAACCTTAACCGTTTTTCTGTTCTACACTTTCGGCAGGCACAGTTAAAGACAGAACAAGAGTCATGAGAGGACTCAAAAGCTTCGAGTCTACAAAGTCACTCCTGGAAGGATTTACAATCCACTACAACTATGTGAGACTCCACCAAAGCCTTAACGGAAAAACACCTGCACAAGCAGCTAGGACTCAGGCACCTTGCACTTGGAAAGGCTTGATTGAAGAAGCAACCAGACATGAAACACAACTTCTAACCAAAACGACAAGTCCTGAGACAGAAACGAAAGAAGAGAGAACAGTGGAGGCGATTGTGAAATGAGAAAAGTCTTAGTTGCTCTTCCCGAAAATGTCGCTGAACTTCTTAATAAGGAGCTTGTCGGCACGATAGGCGAAACTTGTTCAGATACGTTGCGAACAATAATAATGAGTTGGTTATCCGAGAAAGGATACTTAACGAAGGGTGGTAAGCATGGCAAAGAATAAACCAAAACGTGAACTTGCGGAAGAAATTGACTTATTGGACACCATGATTTCAAGCCTCGTGGAATTGCTCGAAGAAAAAGGCGTATTAACACAATCGGAATGGGAAAAATGCATCAAGAAACGAGTGGTCATAAAGTAGAATCAACTGCAAATAGAGTTGGGTTCCATAAGTGTTAAATACTGGTTTACCACCAGCAATATATTGCTGACATTTCCTCTCCGGGCATTGCCAGCCTGAGTAAAATGTGTTAATGGAGTAATGTTATACCTTTTTTAGCTTCACACGATTTCTGACTTCCTTTGCCGAAAGAACCTCTACATCGAGCCAGTGTGAGAAGCTTTCAGCCAAACTCTTTGATTGATTTCCAACATATACCATTACGTCACCGTCTTGGACTTTTGTATGGTCCATATAATAATTAAAAAGCTGAGCTGCTCCGCCCTTATGATATGCGTAAGCTGTCACTGAGTACCAAGGTTCCATATGTCTTACTAGTTTCTTAAACCGTTTTTCTTCGGGAACTGAGGTTGATACTACTTCTACTTCCTCTGAGTCTGGGCCTATTTTTTCTTCGCTTACTGAAGGCGGATTTGGTTGGAGTTTCTCAAGGTCATCGGCTAGAAGGAAAATAATGGGATGCGCCAGATAGGGGGTAGTATCTATAGGGTCATCGGAGTGCCATTTGTAGATTGGTTGGGTTTCAATGTCTAGAAAATGTGTGTCCGTTTCAAAGCCATAAGTATTCCAAATTTCTTTTAGGTTTTCAGGTCTTAATCCTTTCTTTTGGTTGTAGAGTTTTGCATCAGTGAGGTATGCAATAATGTCGGCAATCATAATGTATGGGTTGCATTCATCCCCATGCGGGAATATTTTTGGAGTGGTCTTTGAAATTAGTTCGTTCCAGGCATGAGTTTGTCTTGAATTAAAACCGTCCAATTGAAGATCACCCGTTATTTCTCGTATTCCGAGATAAGACCATGCTGAAATGTACGAAAACATAGGCCCCAAGCTTCGTAAGAAATCAGCAGATTTTATGTCATACGCAGGGGAGCGATACCCTCCTACTGTAACCGTTGGGTACAGATTAGGCGGCAATATTACATACGTAAAATGGACCAATTTGATATAGCGGTGTAGTTTCTGTATTAGTTGGTCACAGAAAGGAATTGCCCTATAATGTGTAAGTTCTTCTTTAAGAGAATACGAGTCAAATAGCAGTCGTTTTTGCGTTAGTTTGAATTGGGTAGCTAGCTCTTGCACTCTTTTTACACATACATCTTTGAAAGCTGTTGTATCATTGAACTCAACGCCTACTCCGAGAGGGGTGTAAAAAGCAGTTTCTTCTGCCAAGAAAAGTTCTTTGGTTTCTGGGTCTTCCTCTTGGTACAGTTTACGCCTCAGAAAGTCTTTAGAATCGAAAGCTAGCAACATGAACCACCTAAGAAGACAATGCGTGGGTAAACATAAAAGCATTTATGTCAATTACAGTGAACAAACCAGAAAAATAGCCATCACAAATAACGCAACAGTATCGAGTCGCGAAAATCTTTAAAAGTTCTTCAACTTACTTAGATCATGGTGATAGCTGATGTCTACTGGAAATGTTGCATTCAAACGAATTGGCGCACCTAAAGCAATAGCCAAAGCAGACGATGTCCTGACAGTTCAGATTTCGCTTGATGGCAATCCTGACTGGGATTGGACAGAATGCTTCAAACATCCATCGACTTTCACCCCCAATGAGGCATATCCAGGCAGAGCCCTAGTGACTGGAAACACTATTACGTTCACGTCTTCAGAATCTAGCATTAAAGCGAATATTGAGTGGATGGACAAATACATACAACAAGCAAATGATTGTTACAACAGAATAATGGCGGAGCGGTTAGCTGAGGAAAAAAGGCAGCAAGAAATGGAAAGAAAACGTAAAGAAGAACTCAATCGAATAAACGAAACTCTCAAAGACATTTGATTCTGCCCAACAAAGCGGCAAAATAAAATTCTAATCGGCGGGTCAAATAACTTAACAGTACCGTCTTCTACTCTTTTTAAGCCAGTTTGACCCGTCTATTCTTGGAGAAAGCGGAAAACAGAAATCAGATTTCCATTTGCGGGAGATATCTCCGCTGAAGTGTGAGTTCGGCCTAGACGACGACCTCCATTCTGGGTTGCGGCACTCTAGTATTTCCGATATTGAGGCTCGGCTACTCAAAGCTTTTCTAGCCACAGCGCGCGCGCAAGCTAACAAAACAACAAACATTCTTTCACTTTCTTTTTGGTTTCCAACAAAGATATATCTTTGTCATGTTCGTTTTACACGGATAAAACGAAAACGTTATAACTACTGATCGGCGACAAAAATCGTTTTCACAGAAGAAAATCGAGATTTGGAGATTGGACAAAATCTCACACCCCGCGCCATACTTTTTGTACAGGAAGAGAAAAGAAGATGGAACGCGCATCCTTTGGAAAACCTAATAGACAAGAACAAGCCATTGTGTCTGGGGATATCAAATGCCAAAATGCTCACACTCAAAGGTAGAAATCGAAGAGGGGGACAGGTTCTGCCAACGCTACTGAACAAGCTAGCCGGAACACCTCAAGACCAGACTAAGGTCGAGTCCCCCCCAGAGAATGCAGTTAAGAACACCTCCATGGAGGACGAGGTTAAGAACACCATAATCAAGAGGCTTGACGGGATAAAGAACAAAGATGAAGATACAGTAAGAGCACTCCTCGATGAACACTACAACAAGTTTGATGACTGGCCTCCTTTTGGAAGACAGGATGCTGCAAAAGCTCTGGAAAACGAATTCGGAGCATTCAAGGTTCTCTCCAACTACAGTTACGAGCTAAAGGATTTTGAAGCAAACGTTTTCGGAGACACAGTTGTTGCTACTTTCACTATTCATTATCAGGGGCAAATTAGAAACAGGCCATTCGAGGTAAATTCGCGTGTCACATCGGTCTTGCGGAAAGAGGATTCAGGTTGGAAAGTAGTTCACGAGCACTTCTCCAGATTCCCAGACGCGACACGGCAACAGTACATGTCGCCTCGTCGTACAATGCAACCCTGACGCAAACGTGGCCTTTCAAGTCCGGTTAATCTAACGGACTTTTTCTCTCGACAAGTGCGTTCACCGCGTTGATGAGAACTTCGCACGCGGCCTTTCTGGTTTCGAGAGAGCCATCGACATCTTGGTTCTCGACCTCCTTCTCCTCAACCCGAATCTGGTCGATGACAGGCTGCTTCTTTTTTTCGTATTCGTCTCGAAGCCCCTCTTGTTCAGCGGCGAAATTCCGCACAGCTGAGGCGAGTTCCTCTTGTGCCAAGTTCAGTCTCTGGCTCGCTTCTGTCTCCTTCCGTGCCTTAGCCTTTTTCGAGACGGCTCTGAAGATGCCCGTCTTCATTCGAGCTATACGATCAAGTTCTTCCCTGAGACCATCAACGTTGCTGGACAGACGTTTGATTTCAAATTCTTTCTGCCCCTCGGCATCCCTCGTCCTGGCAGTGTACTCTCCTTCGATTCGTTCAAGAAGAATTCTATTGTCCGAGAGGCTCTTGACAGCTTCGTCACATGAAGCCTCTTCGCTCCGTCTCTTCTCAAGCTCAAGCTCAACGTTCGAGAGTATTTGCGAACGCTCCTTCAAGAATTGGTCATCCACGCTTACGGTGGGACTTGACTCAAACTCGGACAGGACGACTCTCAGGTCCACCAGCCAACGACTGAAGTGCTCGCTGAATGGGGAAAGGGCAAACACCTGGTTTCCCAAGTTACGTAGCCTTTTGAGGGTTCTGTCCACAACCTCTTCTGAAGTCGGAACATGATCCTCCTCTGACACGTAGCTGCCACCAGATCGACGTTTCTGTCCCCTTGATTTGGCCTTGGCCTTTTCACGCCTGTGCATTCCATGTCCTCGGCCAGAGTCTCGGCGTGACCCCACACGCTGCTGGTATCCCATAAACGAAACCTCTCACATTTGAGGTATTTAAAGAGTGGCATGGTTGCATACGCATCAAGCGCTCTCGTACACATCAACTCATTTAAACACTGACTACTTACAGAACTTCAAGAATCGTCAAGGGGAGAGATGAGAATGAAAGTGTTGTTCGTGTGCTCCGGGAATGCTCACCGTAGCCCACTTGCCGAAGCTTTGTTGAAAGAATTGAGACCTGAATGGAAGGTAGACTCGGCAGGACTGCGAGTTGCCATTCCTGTCTCAGAGGGAGTAAGGGTATACCTTGGAAGAGAGAGGGCAGTGCGGTACCTCAAGAAAGTTCCAGAAAGCCTAGATGGCAAGAAGCTAAACGAGTATGACCTTATCGTAGCAATGGAACAAAGACACAAGGACGCCGTCCTGATAAAATGTCCAGAGTGCAATAGCAGAGTAGTCGTGTGGAACATTGAAGACCCCTACTTCTTGCAGGGAGAGGCAGCTAAGAACGTTTATGACCATATCAAAGCGAGAGTTGCGGAATTGGCACAAACCAAAGACTAGAGCGGACACTCGAGGCTTGCCTCAAAGGGCGTCATAGCACACCTTTGGGCAGGCTACAAGTCGCAGACCCAGACACTGTGTGTCCCGAAAAAACCGGTGCAGCGGCACTGGTCAACAAGTTTCGTCGATTAGAGAGTCTAAAATCGTTTGAAAATGTTTATATCGATTCAACTTGTATCCACTAAGCCAAGATCACAATGAGCATAGCAAAGCCTCTCCTGGATTATGCTAAGTCGCTTAAACCGCAAAAGGGTTTCACTCAGTCCTTTTCGGCTTTTAAGAGGTTGATGAAGTATCACAGGGGATATCCTTGGTACGTCGCGGCAATAACAATTCTCGCAGTGATAAGATCCATCTTGTTCTCGCTCGAACCATTGTACACCACGTTCATCATAATCAACGTCATCGGACCGCCGACCAACACCAGTCTATTGCCCGGCTACCTACTCGTCATCATACTGGCCGGGATAGGCTATGCCATTTCAAACTTTGTTCTGACTTTCGTGCACGGAGTGATGTCCCAGTACATAGTGCGAGACATAAGAACGGAATATTACCGTTCCCTGCAGGGCAAATCCTTCAGTTTCTACGATTCTGTGGGCGTTGGTGACCTCACTTCAAGGGCCACCGTTGATCTTCAATTGGTTGACATGTTCCTGAGAACATGGCTCGGCACTGTTCTGAACGCTGTCTTCACGACAATCATCATCATCGTGATAATTCTCCCCATAAATCCGATCATGACCCTGATTTCATTGGCCTCAATGCCGTTCATCTTCTATTTCACAACACGCCTTTGGACAGAAACGATGCCCCTCTTCAGGAACATGCAGCTGATCATAGGAAGATTGAGTTCCTACATACAACAAAACATCATTGGAATGAAAACGATCAGGATATTCCGCAGAGAAAAAGACATTGTTGACGGATTCAAAGACGTGGAAGACATATACGTGAACACAGCCATCAGCGCGGGCAAGATACAATCAATCTACATGCCACTCGGTCCAGCGATACTCACGCTTGGAATAACCTTGGTCTACGTGTACGCAGGATTGACGCTAGGCATTCCGGGCTCAGCCTTAGCAGTTGCTCAAGTTGGTGACATCATCCTCTTTGCCAGATACATGATGAGACTAACCTTCCCCATAAGGGACGCAAGCCAGACATTGGGAACATGGATCGCCGCCTACGCTGGACTCGAAAGAGTCCTAGAAATGACAGACGCACCGAGAAGCGTTGAAGATCTGCCCGACGCCAGAGACGTAAAGATAGAAAAAGGAAAGCTTGAACTGGAAAAAGTGACGTTCGGGTACGTAAAAGACAGACCTGTCCTAACCAACGTCACTTTCACGGTGCAGCCAGGGGAAAAAATAGCGATACTCGGCGCAACAGGATCCGGAAAAAGCTCTCTCATCTACCTAATCCCAAGGTTTTATGACATCCAATCAGGCAGCATAAGGATAGATGGCACAGACATCCGCGAATTCAAGCTTGCTTCCCTCAGACGGCAGATAGGCGTGGTGTTGCAGGATGTATTCCTGTTTTCCGGAACGATAAGGGAGAACATTGCCTTCGGCAAGCCTGACGCTTCGACGGATGAGATAGTGCAAGCCGCCAAGTCGGCCAGAATACACGATTTCATCGAATCCCTTCCAAGCGGCTACGACACCCCCGTGGGAGAAAGAGGGGTAACGCTCTCGGGAGGTCAAAAGCAGAGAATAACCATAGCCAGAGCGCTCGTGGGCAATCCGAAGATACTGATAATGGACGACTCGCTCTCTTTCGTGGACGCGAAGACGGAACAAGAAATTCAATCCGCAATCGAGGAAGCAACGAAGACAAGAACGACCCTCATAATCGCGCAGAGATTCTCAACAATAAAGACCGCTGAGAAGATACTGGTCCTCGAAAACGGTTCAGTAGCTGAATTCGGCACGCATGACGAGCTCATAGCAAAAGACGGCGTCTACAAGAGGGTCTATGAAACACAGTTTGTCCAAAAAGCTTCACCTATCTTGGAAGAAACAGGTGGTTCCTAGTGTCGGGTTCGTACGGAACGTTCTCCACAAAACAAGAAGAAAAAAGAAAAAGAACCATCCCCGACCGGGTACTGATCAGAAGAATCTACGAATACGCTCAAGCTAACAAACGAAACCTGCAAATTGGCGTCACCGCTACGATAATCGGTGCTTTTACCGGCTTGGCTGCACCCTACATGCACGCGATAGCCATCGACCAGATAATAACGCCTAAAAACCTTTCAGGTTTCATATGGTGGATCCCCATTTTCGCCGCTATCATCCTAGGCAACTACGTGTTTCAGTACATCCAAACCTATCAGATGCGAATAGTCGGAGAAAAAGTGGTTGCAAAAATGAGAGATGACATGATGGAAAAACTGCAGGTCATCTCCCTCAGATATTTTTCAGAAGGTGAAGCTGGAAGAATTATCTCTCGCCCGACGAACGACGCCAACACCGTCAGAATATTCCTCAGATTGGGACTCACAAGCATTCTCGTAGATGTCTCCTCAATACTGGGTGCCTTCGCCATAATGTTCTATCTTGACCTTCGACTGTCACTTCTCGCCATCACAGTTCTACCTGTAGCCATAGTGCTGGTCTGGTACCTTGGAAAATACTCAAGAGCCGCATACAGAAGAACTCTAATCACCACTTCAGGATTGACGGCAAGGATGCAAGAAGACCTAGCAGGCATAAAGGTCACCCAAGCCTACGCGCAGGAGAAAGAAACAGAAAAGAAGTTCCTGAAAAGCCAAGACGAAAACGTCAAGGCAACTATCAGAGCCATCCTAATAGGCTCCTCATATACGCCGTTCGTAATAGCATTAAGACTGATTGGAACAATGATAATTTTGTTCTACGGGGTCAATGCTTTGTTGGCAGGAACAATCTCGTTAGGAATTCTGGTAGCTTTCACAGAGTACCAGTTCTCGTATTTCATGCCACTTGTCGACCTTGTAACCATGTACGACCAGTACCAGTCAGCCATGTCTGCAATTGAAAGAATGTTCGACGTGATAGACACAAAAATCGAGGTCGTGGACGCACCGCCTGAAAGGAGCATCACATTACAATGATAGATGAAGTTAAATTTGAAAACGTCAACTTCGGCTACGAACCAGATGTCCCAGTTCTGAAGAACATCAACTTCACCCTGAAACGCAACATGAAACTCGCGATTGTCGGCCAGACAGGCGCTGGAAAAAGCACGATAATCAACCTTCTCGCCAGATTCTACGATCCAAACGAAGGCAGAATACTCATCAACGGAGACGACATAAGAGACATACCGCTTGCCTCCTTGAGAAGCCGCATAAGCATAGTTCTACAGGACTCGTTTCTCTTTTCAGTTTCCATAAAGGAAAACATAAGGTTCGGGAAACTTGAAGCATCAGACCAAGAAGTCATAGATGCAGCCAAATCTATTGGCGCCCACGACTTCATAATGAAACTCCCCAACGACTACGACTACGCGATACAGGAAGGATCTTCAAACATATCCATAGGCCAAAGACAGCTCATAAGCTTCGCCAGAACGCTGCTTGCGAACCCCGAAATCCTGGTGCTGGACGAGGCAACATCCTCAGTCGACGCCTACACCGAACTGGTGATACAGAAAGCTTTGAAGAAACTGATGCACAACAGGATGACGATAATAATCGCCCACAGACTTTCAACCATCAGACTTTGCGATGAAATCTTAACCATCGACCACGGCGCGATAGTGGAGAGGGGCAGCCACGAACAGCTTATGCACGAGAAAGGACTATACAGCTCATTCTACAGACTGCAGTTCAGAGAGGAAACGGGAGCCGACGCATAGTAATATTCCAACTCGCCAACGAGGAGATGGCCGCGGATCTAGTGCCCACCGCGTGTCTGGGCGGAACTTGCGAGGCAAACTAAGCCGCCCAGTTGCATCAACCGTTTACCCGCTGGAGTATCGGCGTCAACTACTACGGTCTTCACGTTCTTGTTGTTTGAAATCTGCAGCAGTCGGCTAACCCTGTTTCTTTCTCTGCTATTCTGCAGATACTCATCTGTAAGCATCAAGTATTCAGGCTTGACTTTGCCACTCGTCCATTGACCGTAGATCAAGTCCTCCACTTCTTCAAGAGAATACGATATCCTTGCACCGTCTTCGTCGTTGAGCCACTTCTCCAGCGTGTCCAAGACGCGATCAGCATCTGCCGCCGTAGTTTTATTGATTAAGTCACGAAAAGTTTTCGTCTTCACCAGGTCAGCTACTTCGTGAGGTTTGCCCGCAGAGCCGGCAAGCACGCCGAAGGTTGCCGAGTTCGGTCCCTTCGCTTGAACCAGCCACGCATCATGCTTCCGTACGTGATCAAGAAAAACATGAGCAAAATCGGTCTTTGGCGGAGCTGCAACCACGATGCTCTTGACTCCCTCCTTGAGCACAGATCTCAAAGCGTCGACGATTGCTTCATGAAAACTGTACAAGGCCTTCCCATCCGATCTCACTGCGCCAAGTCTCAGCGTGACGTGGGGCTTGACGACGTTGCTGAAGACCCGCCACAGGACCGCACGATCCTCCTCCAGACCTATCAGAACAGCGACAGGGTATCCTCGTCTGTAACCACGTTTTCGAGTCAATTATGCGACCTCACACATAGCATTCCTTTCAGAATTCAGACTATGTCCTACAGAGTCAAATGCGCGGATACAGAAGCCTCTTGAGCAATCGAATAGGGTTCAGGGGTTTAAGAGTCGGTACTGATGATTCTCACAGTCAATCATTTGGTTCTCAAACAGTTTCCGCAGAGACTTGAAAACCTTCTTATCCGTCTCGCCGCAGTTCGCAGCAATTTCCTTGAGTGTCAAACCTTTGCCAGCGGTTTTCAACGTCGAGACCACAGCTTCGTCAACCTTGTTCAGTTTTGCCACAGCAACCATCCCGAAACCGTCTGCCCATTTTCAGACTCTATACCATACCTTTTTTCTTATAATACTTTCCCGCTGGGACTGAATTTCTGCTTCATAAAAACCAAAAAGGAGATGTGAGAAAATGGATAATATGACCATTGAAGCAGAATGGTTATCGCAAATTCTAGGTGAAAACACAAGGAAAGGCTATGAAAGGTCAATTGCCTATTTCAAGGAATTTATGAAGACGGAATCGCTCGAAGACATCATAAAACTCAGAAAGGAAGAGAGAAACTTTGAGACACGGATAATTCAATTCTTCAAGTGGGTGCAGGAGAAGAAAGACGTGACTGAAAACTCGGCGAGAGCATACTGTATAGCAATCCAGAGCCTTTTCACCTATGTTGGAGCACCGTTGAGATTGAAAAACAAATTGCCAAAGTTGCATATGAAAATTGAAACTTGGAAACCGTCCGTTAAAGAACTACAAAGGCTATACAGCCTAGGGGACATTTCAATTAAGGCTTGGCTCAGTCTATCACGGGATATTCCAGCACGAATAAGCGATATGTTGCGGATAACACCTGAGCAAATCGAAAGCGGCGAATTCCTATTGCAAAGCAAGAAAGAGGGAGTAGTCGGCAAGTGCTACATTTCAGAAGAAACGAAGGCATTATTTAGACAATTGCGCACGGCAAAGATTTCATTGCCAATCACTCAAGCTGGAATAGATAAAATGATGGCTAGTGCGTGTAAGATTGCTGGGCTAGAGAAACGAATCAACCAGCACCTTTTGAGAAAAATATGGATTTCCACGGCAATCAACTTAGGCGTTCCAGAGATAGTCTATAAGATTCTCAGTTTCAAAACCGTGCCTCAAGAATTGCTTACGTATTATCTCGATAGAAACGAACTGAAAGACTATTGGCAAAAAGTGGTTAGTGCATTACCTCTTGAACACAGCAACGGCAATAACGGAAGAGTCAACAACATTGAAGAAGCTCTTGACCTTGTGATGTCGGCGTTAAGAAAACTCATCGAAGAGAAAACAATGACAATGAGAATCAACGTGATGACCGACAAACAGATAATAGAGGAATACGTGAGGGAAAGCAATGATAGACTCAGAATTAAAAAAATTGCTTGAGGACATAAAGAAAGAACTTGAACATATCAGCGCAACCTTAGAAGCCATTATGGTCAAATAGCCCATTTTTCCTTTTTTTAATCTTCTAATGGTTTTCTGTGCTTTCTAAACTCTTTGTCACAGTCACAACAACGCCAATTCGAGCCATAACTTTTAATGTTGTGACCACCGCAATGGGGACAAACTGAACCCGTTATCCGTGCGTCTTCTAGGTCGATTCTGTGCTGTTTGGTTTTGAGATAATCGATAAACCCGTCCTCTTGTGGGTAGTTGGGTATCTGAGAACTGAGCGGTTCTTTCAGATTTAGATAGATGTTTTTGAGTAAAAGACACTTAGGATTAAGTT
Source organism: Bathyarchaeia archaeon (assembly GCA_049512075.1). Lineage (GTDB taxonomy): Archaea > Thermoproteota > Bathyarchaeia > Bathyarchaeales > Bathycorpusculaceae > JBEKCD01. The sequence continues at coordinate 15,689 of JBEKXL010000020.1, forward strand.
CTTCTCCGTTGTCAACATAGGCTTTTAATGCCTCAATCACAACCAACATTAAAGTTTTATTGCAAAGTTTACTTGTAAAGTTTATATGTAAAGGTTCTTGTAAAGGTTGGCTCAGTTCTTCATAACTCACATCATTCTCGAAGTAGCTAAACCAATTCGTAGAGGCTATAACATCGTCCTCTATTTTGTTTCTCAGTTCAAAGTACATTCTCTCGTTGTTGTACCTATCGCGCATTTTAGAAGAGATTCGCGCATTAATGGACTGTGTGAGGAATGCTTTTAACCTGAAAAGCCAATTATCTTCCCCGAATTGTGCGCTAATACGTTTCTGCATTTCCTCAACTGATAGACCTTGCTTAACCAAGTCTCTAAGGAACTGTTCGTGTTGTTCTACTGTATGGGTTTTCCAATATTCATCGCTCATTTAATCAACCGCTCCTAGTTCTTTCATCGCCCTATCGACACAAGCCTCTAGTTCTTCAAAATACATATCGAAAGCCTCAGTCAAAAACGGGATTCCTTCCCAGAAAGTGCCGTCCCTCATTGCGTGACCATCATGAACGAGAGAAGCATATTCGCTTGTTGGCTTTCCCGTCTTAGGATTGATGACATCTTCGCTTCCCGCGCTAATACTATTTCCGTAGAAGTCACCCGCGCTTACAATTCCCGAGTTGTCAATTGTAATGCTAGAAGCAAGAGCACCTGTATCTTTCGGACAAAGTTCAATTGCCGCGTCACGGATTTTTTCCATAACAGCATCAAGTTCACTTGCTAATTGCTCTTCAAAGTCGTCTGAAAAACCCAATATCCATTTCAGAAAGTTTTCTTTTTGTTCGCCACCTTCCTCAGTTAAAACAAGTGACATTTTGATTTCTCCTTTATTTTTTCCTCAGCTTTTTTCTCAAAGAATTCCCGACACGAAGCACACGTTAAAAGGTGTTCGTTTATCTCTTCTCGGGTTTTGCCAACTTTTTCGGGTGTGAAGTGCTCGAACATTGCCTCAATTTTCCATCGGGTTATTTTACATTCGAGATTCATTTTCTCTTTCCCCTTAGTTTCCAATAAACCTCTAAGATGTCACATCCTAGAGAGAACAGCGTAATAGCCCACAAAAGAATCATAGCGTCCATTAAGAGCACCTTCGCTTTTCCCAGCGTTTCGGATTAGGAAGCTGAGGGTAACTTGGTTTATATTTAGTCAAAGTTTACTTTCACCTTCTCCATTAGCTCGGATTTTAATTTCTTGTAATACTCTCTTTTGACGTGGCGCGCATAAGCACGGTTCTTCGTTCTGAGCCTATCGACATTATACGCTGAAAGGTCTATCCAAATTGCATTTATTTGCTCTGTCACTATGATTCTCTCCTTTTTCGGTTTCTACGGTGAAATTTCCGTTTATGTCTGTTATTCGGTTCGTAACTCATTGAAACCACCTGTAGATGGGTTTTTGCTCACGCCGTATTCGTTCACGTTCGACTTGTTTTCGCATAAGCCTAATTGCCGTAGGAACACAATCAACGTGTACCTTTTTTTGAGCAATTTCGAACGGTTCTTCCTTCCACGGTTTTATGGTTAAACCGCAAATTGGACATTTATCAGTCAACTTTCACCACATTTCCTGTTTTCGAGTCAAATGTCACGTCTTTGCCGTTTTTGTCAACCGCTTTAAAACCGAAATTAACGGTTGCGTTTTTTCTCTGAATGGTTATCGTAACTCGGTCAACATCTGGAAAACGCGGAAAAGCCAAAAGCAAACCTAGAAAGCCTTTAGTCAATTCTTCAATTGAAGGGTCTGATTTTATAAACCTGATTAAATCGTCTGTGGTTTTCTCCGTGCTTTCTTCCGCGTCCAATTTAGCCTTAATTTTCTCTACCGCTTCGATTTTAGCGTCCAAAAGTTTTTCTTCTTTCCATTCCCGTTGCTGTTCTTCCGTCATGTAAAGCGGTTGTTCTTCCTCTTGAGGCTCAGGTTCTCCTGTGCCTTCTTCCTCAGAATCTTGTTCGCTCTCTTCTGTCTCTTCCTCTTCTACCTCTTCCTCTTGTGGCTCTGGGTGTCGGGTTTGATTAGCCCAATTTTGAATGTTTTGTTCAATCTGTTTCTTTTTATGATAGGAATCCCACCCATACTTAGAAACGTAGGCTTGGTCAAGTGCGCTAAGTTGTCGATATTCGTCCGTGTCACTCATGGCAATTTCACCTTTGTTTCAATAGGCACATTCAACGTTTCAACGGGAATTGAAATTTCGCCCTTCTTTCTTTTGCAACCTTTTCCCGTTCGCTTGTAAACACGTTGATACTCACGATTATATTTTCGATAAGCCTCTGTCTTTCTATACTCGCGCATTCTCCGTGCGTGTTCTGCTTTATGATGTTCCGATGTCATATTTTCATACTTCCTGTTACTGTGAGGGACACGGGGAAAACCCAGAGAGGCGATGTGGTGAGACAAATGGCTTTCCAATTAAGGAGTAAAAACCTCTGGGAAAACACCCCCGCGTCCTTGTCACTTTACCGACCCTCATGCATAGGATAGTTATCCTTGCTTTCGTCTTCTGGGTCGTATTTAGCGTCTTGTTCTGCTTCTTTTCCTTGAATCGGCGTTTGACTTGCATTATGTCGAGCCTTATCTGCTTCTGCTTCGCTTATGGTGAAGTCAACGTACTCTAGGATTTTCTCCCTAAGTTTTCGAAGACGCTCAAGATTTTCTTCAACTGTTGGAATACTCATTTTTTCATTTCACCTCACTCAACAATCGATAGTTCTTTTAGTGAAATCTTCATTCAGGAACAGTACGGTTCCCGAGTTAATCCGTTCAGCCGCTTCTTTTGCCGTGATAACTTTCTCTTCACCCGTGACCTTAATCGTTAGTCCATCGTACTTCGCAGTTAGAAACCCGTCTATCTCAGAAGTACAGTTTCCAGCTTCGTTAGGAATGCTCAGAAAAACTCTAAGCATAGGTTCAGGTACGAGAGGTTTTCCCTCTTCGATTTTAAGCAGTCGTCCACTATGACCACGCAAAAGCGTTAATTCATAGCCTAAGTAGTCGTCCTCTTCCCAGCACTTTATAACAAGTTCTCTTTCCAAATACACTACGGTTTTCCGATTATGCGTGTCTGTGTTTTCCCTTGTGAAAACCACGGGAATCTTTAACAATCTACCCTTTTGAAGAATTGTCATTAACTTTCGCCTTCCTTCTTTTTCATTCTTCTATCATACTCGTGACGTATTTTTTCACGAGCCTTTTCGTTGGCACGGTCAAGAGCCTCTCTAATCTCGCTTTTGAAAGGTTTCAGTTGTGACCAATCGCGAATAGTAACTTCGCCCTGTTCGTTTGAAATGTCACCTTTAGGTTGCTCATACGAAATTTGTTCACGACTTTTCATGGCTTGAATCGCACGTTTCCAATATTCATCATAGTACCGCTTTGCTTCTGGGTCGTCTTGGTTGTCATGAAGAAATTTCAAAAGTTCATTCATATTCTGGAAAGGACGTTTCCAAAGTTCAGTTGCGGATTGACCCATCTGTTGAGCGTTTAAAGGTGCAACACCCCCGCTTTCGCCTTTCTTAGCCATTTCAAAGCCTTTCAGCTTTTCCAAGGTGTCAATTTCTGGGGGAGCACCAAGAGCTTTACGTTTGCGTTCGATTTCTTTCTGAGCCGCAAAGAAAAGTTTGTTCTGCAAATCCTCTATGATTTCATCTTTAGATTCGGGTGTTTTCTCTTCTTTATCCTTTAAAAGTTTAACAAGTTCGTCTCCCGTAGGATTGTCCACGGTTATGTTTAAATCTACTTTTTGCCGTTTGGCATCTAGTTCCTTTGCTTTTTCAAGAATCTTGCGCTGTTCAGGTGTTGCTGGGTCACTCATGTTTCTCACTATCCTTTTTTTCTTGAATTGCTTCGTCTAGTTTCTGGGAATATTCCTTAATTTTTTGCTGGACAATTTCTTTCGCTCGTTCAGGTGTGAGTGGTTGCTCTTTCCGTGGAATATCCCTGAACCGAGAGTCATACCCAAAAGAATCTAACACGATTTTTTGTAACCCGCTCGGCATATCGGACAGGTTGAAAAGTGGTTCTGCATTAATCCGTATCGTGCTGTTTGCTAGGTTTATTTCCCAATTTGTGAGGCTTACCTTCTGAGTCTCTTGTAACCCTTCGACAATGAGAGAATAGAGCGCGTCTATGAAATCTCCGACTATTTCGGTGTTATCGTGTCCCGTTTTGGCACGGATAACGTTAAGTTTTCTTAGCCTTTCCTTCGAAAGTGCTACTGTGCTTTGTTCCATCAATATCACCTATCGTTAATATATTAGTTATATTCTAGGGTATTTAAGTCTTACTCTGGGTGTTATCAATTAGTGTTAATAGAATCCGCCGTCACCCGCGCCTATCTACGTCATAGACGGACGCTCTATTGTTCTCTTTGTTCTAGGGTGGAAATGGTAGGGGACTTGTTTTTTGAGGTTGTTTTGCAATTTTGCCGTTGGTTCGGGGTTTGTCTTGTTGTTTGAGGGTTTGTCTTGTTGTTTGAGGGTTTGTCTTGTTTTAGATACAAAACTGTCCGTTTGGTACTGCTTTTTAATTAATCAGTTGATTAAACGGGTCGCAATTGGCTAGTGATGTCTTAACTCGTGCGATACCGTACTGTAGCTTAGGCATGGACAAATTCGCCGAATAGTTCAACTCGTGGGCTATAAATCCGTTAATCTTAAATACCCGTCTTCCCATAGTTTAAGGTAGAATAGCGAACGGAGCAATATAGAACCATGACATCAATGAACGAACCACGATTCACGGCGCATTCGATGATTAAGCTAGATTCCAAGCTGATTCCAGCATGGAACAAGCCGTTCGACACAAATACGGGATACTGACAGTTGAACCAAGCCCACCCACGGCAAGCGACATAGGGCAAAAATTTTGCAACTTTTTAATTTTGGGTCGGCGAATTATTTTCGGCACTTTTCAAATGGTTTCTGGCACGGTTTTCCGAGCCAATTCCGACCACATAACCAACCAATTATCAATTATTGTTAAAAACCATCATGAACCAAAACGTCTTTTTTTCCAGCAACATCCAAAAACAGCGGTCTATAGCAAATAGGTAGGGCACTTATTCAACTGATTAACCACCGCCGCCGCTACATAAACAGAGAAAATAGAGGACTGTAGGTTATTTGCTCCCCCTACTACCCCCTACCTATACTATTGAATGAATGTAAGATGAAATGAGCCTAGACACTTTTGACCCTAGACGCATCTATCTAGGACAAACTAATCTAGGATAATTTCATCTAGGATTGATTGTTTGTGAATGAAAAGGGGGGATAGGTTAGAGGGAAGGGATTGGCTTCTGGGATAGGAGCGTCCGCACCTAAAATGTCACAGGTTCAACTTAACAGTTTCCGTACAAGGCTACCGTAAGATTTAAATACCCGTTTGCCTATTTACCTAATGGTGATAACTGTGAGCGAAACTCCAAATGAAATAAAGAAATGTCCTAGATGCGGCAACACGCACATTCAACGATATGGACTCGTGCCAACTGTTAATCATGGTAAACGGCAACGATACCTTTGTTCTGAATGCGGACACAGCTTCTACTAGAGGCGATTTCTATGACTATGACTATCGGCGAAAACTCTGCTTCAATTTCAATGAAGTTGGCAATTGCTAATGTTGTCAAACGCTACTCAGGAACCACAAATCAAAGTAACGGATTCTGGCTTATGGAACAAACTCTCTTGGGAACTTTAACGCGGGAGTTTTGGATTTCAGAGTTCGAGAAGGATTACCCAAACCACGGAAAAGAAATCTATGATGAAATGGTTCAATGGTATTCTAAAACTAACATTCAACAGCATAAGGAAAATGCAATCGAAACAGAAGCCAAAAAAATCCGCAAAGAAGCTAGAGACAAGATTAGGGAAATTAGAAACCAATTTCTCCAAGCTGAAACCGTCCGAATGAACGATAAGCACGAAGCTAAAGAAGCTAAAGAAGAAGAAATGAACGCTCCATCCCCTAAGCAACGTCAAGCATTGGAAAAGGCTGAGAGAGACCTAGCTCAAGTTGAGAACTTTGTGCCGAGCGCGGAACAGTTGGCTAACCCTGAATGGGTGAAGGGACACGGCAAACTCGTTGCGGATAGAAGAGCCGTAGTTGACCAACTGAAAGCACAACAAACAAAAACATAAACCCTAACTCCCTCTTTTTTTGCTAGTTTTCCGACTTTTTAATCAGTTGATTAATCCCACATAGAAAATCATGTCAGGAAATGTACGCGTTCTTCTGAGCCTTCTGCAACTTCTCCTCATTCTCTCTAAGGTTTTTCTTTAGTTTCTCAATAGCTAACTTGATGGCGTTTTCAGTAATGTTTTCAGTAATGTTTTCAGGCAATTTCTCCAATAGAGAAAGCACATCTTTCATATCTTTCCTTGTGTTGTCGAATAAACTCATAAAAATCTGAGTTGTTGTGTTGCTTGCCCAAATAATGGATTCAATTTTCTTTTCTAATTCCTCAACCTTGCTTTTCAGATGCTGTACTTCATCTTCACTCATTTGTATATCACCAAGTTGTCTATAGATTTGTTTGGCTTTATATGTTTTACGGTAAAAGGTACGGTTAGAATCATTGGCTTTATTAACAACCGCTATGTTGTCTTATTTTGATTGAAGGTTGTTCGGTGTGCCAAAAGAGGGACATAGAAGCGTGACGCTTCCAGCTTACAGGGTGGAACAGGTAGAGAGGTATTTTGACGACCATAAGGCAGAGCTTCGGAAGAGAGGCATTAAGTCGGCTAGTTCTTTGATTAGTTTTTGGCTTTCAGAAAAGCTCATTGAATCTTCTGGACGATAACTTTCCCTTTTTTAATCAACTGATTAACTCTGAAAAACAAGTTTTAAGAGCAAGTTGAACAGTCGTGTATTTTGAGAAAAGATATGACTACAATACTAGAACCTCTTTATAATCCAATAACCAACAAATATCTAATTGATTTGGGTATTGCAGGTATCACAATATTGCTTAACGCAATTAGTGATGACCTTGAGGGGTGGGAATACATCTACAAAGCAAGCCACATAAAAGTTGGAGCAGTAAATTGGACTTTGTTTGCTGTCTATTTGACTTTCTTTGTTCCTCACTTTTTCGGAGAACAAGATAAATTAACTATCTTTTCCTATATCCTAGTAGTCTTCTGGTTAATGGTTCTTGGTTGTTGGTTAGTGGTAGGAACAGGGCAAAGTTGGAAAAGCCACGGAACGACATCAAGAGTCGCCTTGATTGGAAGCCCTTTTCTACTTGCTGTTCTCTCGTTTGCTATCTTCATTTTCTTTGATTACTTCTTTTGGCTTATTTAGGTAATAGAAGATTCTTCTATCAGTCCTTTTAAGTCGGTTTGACTAAGGTATTTTGGGCAAGAAATCAATCTCGGTTGGAAAGTATTTCTTATAAATTTTTATCTCTATGCCGCCGTTACAGATGTCTAGTTTGAAAAAACAAACACGGTTTCGACCTGAGGCGCTGATGACAGATGCCCTACTATGTCTACATCATCCAATGTGAAGGAAACAGCCTCTACACTGGCTACACAAAAAACCTGAATTCACGCATCAGGCTTCACAAGAAAGGAAAAGCCGCTCGCTACACGAAAATGCATCCGCCGAAGAAGCTGGTTCACGTCGAAGAATTCAACTCCAGAGCAGAAGCAATGAGAAGAGAAAAAAGAATCAAGAAGCTCACGCACCTACAAAAACTCAAACTAGCACACTCTAAGACCAGGCGCCATAAGTCCAAGAAGCCTGTATAGTCAACCTCTGACTGTCAGAAGAGTTCTGCAAAGGAAGCTCTCAGTCTCTTATAGAGCCGCACTTAAAGAAAAGGTGACTAGGACTCACTGCAAATGTAATTCTCTTTCTGCAGTTCCAACGGGCACCCTCCGCGCGCGTCTATCTTTCTCGAAGCCACCGCGAGCCTAGTGAATAGTTTTATATCCAAGAGTAACACGAGATTTTTGTGTAGTAAACTGGCGAGGAGGTGAAGGTAGATGGCAAAGAAGGGCACGAAGTATAAATGTGAGGAATGCGGGCTCGTAATGGTCATTGATGAGCCGTGTGGATGTGAACCAGCATGCATCCCAGTGTGCTGTGAAACTCCTATGAAAGAAGTGAAGGCAAAACCAAAGAAGTAGGCTACCGAAAACCGTTCTTCCCCCACATTCTTATTTTTCGCCAAAAAACACGACAATAGCGGACATAACGCCCTTTTCCAATGCTTCACCTTCATAGCCGAATAAAGCCCAACTTACTCTCCTGTCTAATCATTACCAATCTTCGGGGTATATTCTGTTGTGGCTACACGCAGTTCTCCGAATGCTAGAAGTGCTTGCTCCATTTTTCCCTTAGCTCCAAAACAAATGATTCCTCATCTAGTGCAACCCGCTTCTTCAATTCCTTCCACGTGGACGGACAATCCTTGTATTTGACGCCCACGATCTCGTGGATCACTCTGTCAATTTCTCGCTTGTTAGCTTCAGTGACTTCTATTCCTGCTTTTTCAAAGATTCTTTGAAGATGTCTGAAGTAGCAGGTCACATCAACACACCTCATCAGATAGATTATTGAAGAAGTTTAAAGGCTTTCCAGAAATACTAAATGCCTCCAGCAAGCGGACCCCTCAAAGTCATGAAATCGCACTGACTTGGGGACTGCGAATTACCTAAAATGCAATATATTCAAAAACAGGCACAGCCCCTGATACAATGGGTTTTATGTCGAGTTTCGACATATTCCGCTTCTGAAACATGCCTTTTGTGTTCAGCTTCCCCAAGTACTCATCAAGGAGAAAAGGAGTAGAGGCAATGCGGCACTCATTACAAGGCATTGAGAAGTGGCGTAACAGAGCCATTTTCATTGACTTGCGAAAGACAAGAATCACTGTTCTTGATGAGGGAAGGGAGTCTTGCAAACACGGAAAGATTCCTGAAAGTTTCTTAGGGAAGCCTTTATCGAACATGAAGCATCCCGAAAAAGTAGCACTGCGAAGATTATCGATTACCGAGCTTCTCTCTGGCGCATTCACCATACTCTGCCTCGTGATATTCGTCTACATCAAGATGTTCCAGCTTGAGATCCAAAGCCAAGAGTCAATACCGCAACTTGACACATACGCTGCCCTATCTCTCGTGATTGGAATCACTTTTCTAGTAACTTTCACGACATCCATGATTCTCAGAAGAGTGTTCCCTGGAGAAATGTAACCCCAAAGGATGACCCTCACACTCGAAGACCCGAGGTTTCTCTCCCAAATGTTCTATCTAGACCTGCGCAGCCGAGATGATGTCCGCGAACTCACAACTGATAAATAGCGAGAAGTTGCATTCATTTCAAGAGGAGAGGAGAATTGGAATGGAAATCAAGCTCGTTGGTTCCTTGGTTCTTGTTACTGCTCTCGCTCAACGTACTGGATATTTCGTTTACGAATCCCTCCCGCGAAGCTAATCCCTTAACTCTCCTATCGTGGGCACAGATAGGAATCTTGCCTTCAGCCTGTATTAAGATCGGGTTAGTATTGTTGTTCGGAATCTTGTGTGCGATAACAAGGAAAGTGACCAGCCAAACCGATTGGAATCTTGCAGCCAGGCTGATGCGAGGAATATTAATCGCTCTTGTGGCCTTCTACACATTTGTCGTAACTTGGAACATGATTCTCTGGAGCTAGAGTTGTTCGCGTTTTGTGTCCTCTGCGGCTCTTTGCATGTCACGTGTAGAGCCAAGCTCACACGGAATAGAATGAACACTTTGCAACGAGTTACAAATCATTTATAGTAATTGGTGAGAAATATCAGTCTGCGGTGACGAAAACGCTTGTCACAAACAAGGATTTGCTCGTGCCAGCTAGGCGAGAAGCGTATGCCGTCGCCGCTTTCAACATATACAATCTAGAGAGCCTGCTAGCTGTTTCCGAGGCTGCGGTTGAAGAAAAATCTCCTGCAATAGTTGCTGTCACGCCTAGCGCCATAAAATATGGCGGTTTGCCGTATCTGACAAGCATTGCCAAAACGGCAGCAGAATCCTTGCCGGTTCCGATGTCGTTGCATTTTGACCATGGAAAAAACCTTGACACGATTTCCAAATGCGTCACAGCAGGTTTTACGTCCGTCATGATCGATGGATCCCACTTGAAGTTTGAAGAAAACATCTGGTTAACCAAGCAGGTGGTTGACCTAGCTCGTTCGAAAAGAGTTTCCGTCGAAGCAGAGCTCGGAAGATTAGCGGGCGTTGGGGAAGAGAAGACTATTGAAGATGAAGACGCTGTCTTCACCGATCCCGACAACGTTGAAGAGTTCGTCAAGCGGACCAACGTGGACGCTCTTGCAGTCGCCGTTGGCACATCTCATGGGGCCTACAAGTTCAAGGCTGAGCCAAAACTCGACCTTGATAGATTGAAGTTGATCAGCGAGAAAGCTGCAATACCACTTGTTTTGCACGGTGCTTCAGGCGTTCCTAGGTGGATGATCGAAAAAGCAGGCAAGTATGGAGCTCAGCTTGAAGGAGCAAAGGGAATTCCTGACAAGCACATTCAGAAAGCCATTTCTCTTGGAATTGCAAAGATAAACATTGACACGGACCTGCGCTTAGCCTTCACCGCAACCATGAGGGAGGTTCTGACAGACTCGCCGAAAGAGGTTGACCCTCGAAAAATCTTGGGCCCTGCAAAAGACGCTATGAAAGAGGTTGTCAAAGGCAAAATGCGCCTGTTCCGAAGTTCAGGAAAAGCATAAGGAGAAAAACAAATGAAGGTTGGAATTTTAAGTGGCGGCGGAGACGCTCCGGGAATCAACGCTGTCATAAGAGCAATAATGAGGAAGGGCATCCAAAACTATGGATACGAAATCCTCGGCATAAAAGACGGATGGGCCGGACTGCTAGAAGCCAAGTACCTGCCGCTAGACTTGAACGCCGCTTCGGGTCTTCTTCCACGAGGAGGTTCAATCTTGGGCACGTCTAGAACTAACCCGTTCAAAACTAAAACTGGCCCCGAAAGAATGATGAAAAACGCGAAAGAAGCTGCGATCGAGGCAGTCATCGCCATCGGCGGCGATGACACTCTAAGCGTTGCTGGCAAGATGGGCAAATACGGACTCAAATGCGTGGGAGTGCCAAAGACAATCGACAATGACCTAGCTGGAACGGACTACACGTTTGGCTTCAACACGGCAGTCTCAATAGCCACAGAAGCCTTAGACAGACTTCACACGACTGCGGAAACGCATCACAGGGTCATGATCCTGGAGGTCATGGGCAGATACACGGGGTGGATAGCCCTAGAGGCTGGGATAGCTGGAGGCGCAGACGTCGTGCTGATTCCTGAAAAACCCTTCGATATAGGCGAAGTCTGTGCACTGATAAAGCGGAGACAAGAGAGAGGCAGAAACTTCAGCATTGTAGTTGTTGCAGAAGGGGCCAAGCCGAAGGGCGGTGTTGAAATAGTCTACAGTGAAAGCCTCGACGAGTTCGGACACATCAAACTCGGCGGCATCGGCTACTACCTGGGAAAGGAGATTGAAAATCGTTTAAACGTTGAAACCCGCGTTGTTGTTCTAGGGCATCTTCAACGAGGCGGCAGCCCAACAGCCTTTGACAGAGTGTTAGCTACAAGATTCGGAATAGCAGCCATAGACACGGTTCACGAAGAAAAATTCGGTCACATGACCGCCATAAAAGGAAACAGAATCGTTTCAGTGCCGCTCAAAAATGTTGTCGGCAAACGGAAAACGGTGGACCTAGAACTCTATGACATAGCGAGCGTGTTCTTCGGCTAAAACTCCATGCTGTCCTGATATTAGCTTGCGAGCACATTGGCCAGATCCAGCAAGCTCAGATCAATAGGTTTCTCGGTCTCACATGACTTCTTTATGTCAAGAGCCGCTATTCTGCCATTCAGCAGTCCCACTACGCTGTTGCCGCCAGCTTGAGAAAGTAGCTCGACTGCCTTGTCAGCAAACAGGCTCGCTAACAAACGGCTCCTTGCCGTAGGGCTGCCCCCCCTCTGGGCATAGCCCAAAACGCTGAGCCTAACCTCCGTTCCAGCATCTTTCTCGATTTCCGCTCCCAGTTTTCGCGTGTCCCCAACACCCTCTGCTGCGACGATAATGCCAGACTTCTTTCCCTTAGCATTGTTCTCCTCCAACCTTCTGACAATCTTGCCTGTTTCAAACTTGACTTCTGGAACAAGAATTATCTCTGCTCCGACGGTCAGTCCCACTGTTGAAGCGAGAAAGCCTCTTGTCCGACCCATGACTTCAACTATAAAAATCCTCTCATGCGAAATCGCAGTGTCCCTTATCTTGTCGATCTCGTCTACGGCAGTATTCACAGCTGTGTCGAAACCTATCGTTTCATCCGTCCCAAAAACGTCATTGTCTATCGAAGCCGGAACCCCGACTATCAACGTGTTAGTCTGTTTGCTGAGCTCAAAAGCTCCCTTGAAAGAGCCGTTGCCTCCGATGACCACGAGCCCGTCAATGCTGTTCGAAGCAAGAGTCTTCGCAGCTTTTCCAACCCCCTCCTCCGATTCGAACTCCACACACCTTGAAGTATGGAGTATGGTTCCACCCAACTGTATTATGCCTCCCACCGAACGGGGAGTCAGCTCCCTGAACGCGTTCGTTATCAGACCCTCCCAGCCCCTCTCAAACCCATAAACTCGGTAATTCTTCGAATGGGCTATACGCGTGACAGCTCGAATAGCAGCGTTCATGCCCGGCGCGTCTCCGCCACTCGTGACCACGCCTATTCTTTTCAAAGGAACTCCTCTTCAATCTCTAGACTTCTTGCCGCTTCGACTATTAGCGTTTGCTGTCGTCTGGTGCTAAGCCTCTCGCAGGCCAGAACAGTTCGAACAGCGTGCGTTGGGAAGGTTGAAGGAGATGAACATTGGGTTAGACGAACCCACTATCCTTATCATTAGCGGTGAGTGCTATTCTACTAAATCTAGAAATTCCAAGTGATTTGAAATGAACACCAAGAACCGTCAATATGGGGTATGTGGCGTCTACTGTGGCCAATGCCCGAGTGGGAATGGAAGAGTGAAGATGATGGCGGGGGAATTGAAGAGACTTGTGGATACGGCCCGCTACGATTGGGTCAGTTCTGTCGTCAAATCATTCAAGTTTGAAGAGTTCAGAAAAGGCTTAGAATGGTTTGCCGATGCCCAGTGTCCCATGTGCCTGAACGGTGGAGGCGCACCCTGCGAGAACAGAGGATGCGCATCTGAAAAGAAGCTGGAAAGCTGCCTCCTGTGCGATGATTTTCTGACCTGCAAGAACACGGAATATCAAAGAGAATGGTATCCTTTCGTTGTCGAGAACCACAACCGTGTCAAAGAAGTGGGATTCGAAAAGTATCTCGAAGAAGAAGAGGAAAGGGCGAAGGCAGGCGTGGGCTTGATGAGTCATTTGGAACGAAGATGCTGCAAAGTCGTGAAATTAGACAACACGTAGAGTCTTCGAGATAAGTCGCGCCCCGTTTAAGCCCAAGTGTTGCTGGGGAGAAAGACAGGGTTTAAGCCTTGAGAATGGAATGTTTGCCTTGCAGTGTATGGACAGAAACCTTTAAGTCCGTCACGGGCTTTATATCGGTGATAATTGGAAATTTACATTTTCAATTTCAGTCCAAATCTAACAGAGGTGAACACGTTCCAAAAAAGAATGTTTGAGATTAAATGCACTGATTGTGGCAAGACTGCCATGGTGCCTTTCAAGCCTACGGAGGGCAAACCAGTTTATTGCAGCGCGTGTTTCTCGAAACGCACGCTTAAACCAAGAGAGAGCGGAGACTTACGCTTCAGTTTTGACCAGAAACAGGCATGGGCCCGACGAGGAGACAACTATCAAGGAAGAAAGGAAGAAGCGCCCGCAAACGTTTTCCAACGGTCCTAGTGTCGTTCATAACGAAGCAAGTTCACGAACGACTACCCATCCCGTTGATACTTCATAGCGTACGCTAAAGCTCCATCTACTTTCACAGGCCGATTTGTCACAACCGAAAAAGATTATCGATGAGTCAGAACGTTCTAGCCAAGTTTTCTGCGTTTTCCTTTATCTTAGACAGGTCTTCTTCGTTGGGTTTTCCCATGACGTCACCCATCTTGCCCTTTGTGCTCCCCTCCGTCCACCCATGAAACTCGCTCAGGATATACCATTCATCAATGACTGTGAAACCAAGATGTTCCAAGAATTGCCCAATGTACTTGCCAACTGGTGTAGCCTCGTTGATCCCGGTGTGAGGGCCAGAATATGTGCAAAAAATCAGTGCATTCTTGCCTGGAATCTTCGGGGCGCATAGATTGACCTTGCCTTGCTTTCGATAGTTGTTTATTTTCATTTTCAGCAGGTCTTCCATCGGTTTCGGAGGATGCCACTCGTAAGAAGGAGAACCGATACAGACGAGGTCGTAGTCGAAGAAGTCTACGTCCGCAGCCTCTTCAGCCGTATTTGCAGAGACCTTGACGCCTGCTCTTTCAAGTCCCTCTTTGATTGCCAATGCCACCTTCTCTGTATTCCCTGTTTTGGACCAATATATCATCACAGCCGTCTTCATCAAACTTCACAATTCTGGGTTATTGTCCCTACTGTCTTTATAATGTTGTAACGGTAACCTAACAAGAATTCGCTTCCCAGACTTGCGTGAAAACGTTTCTCCTAACTAACTTATGGGCCTTATGAATCCAGCTTAAAACCTCGTCGCGGAGCACGATAGCACACACAAGAGTAAAGTTTTATAGCGTTGAGTATTGAGACATTGTTGGCGGTGGGCCTTAGGCGGGGGGGTAGGGGTCCCCTGTACCGTAAACCCTCTATATGACGGGCCGAAAGCTCAGGTTGAGGCGTTTAAGGCTGCTTGGGCCTTCACTTCCGAAGCGAAGACTATCCGTCCCTTGGGGCTGGCGGTCGTTGAGCGGTTTCCGTAGGGAAGCCGTCTTCAATGTTGACCAGGTGAATCTGGCCAGGCCCGGGAGGGAGCAACCTAAGTCTGGACGTTCAGCGCTCAAGGGGATGCGGGTACGAGTGTAGGGTTTGAGTGTCCGGTAGATTCTGGACGTCGAACCTCTGTGGCCCACCGCCTTTTTTAGACATCAACGCGTGCTTGAAGAAGTCCGCTCAGATGGAATCAATGACAGTCATGTAAAAGAGGCTTTCAGAAAACGATAAATGCCATTGGAGTCTATTCTGATGTTGGAAGTCTGGGCATGACCTTCAACGAAGTTCGTAAAGATTATCTCCTCGATCGCTGGGTCGTAATTGCCACTGAACGAGGCCGCAGACCAACAGATTTTGCAAAACAGGAGAGACAGAAGGCCAAGACCGCAGTATGTCCAATGTGCCCAGGCAACGAGCACATGACGCCGCCGGCAGTTCTGGTCTACCTCAAATCAGGCAATGGAATCAGGAAAACCAAGGATGAAGATGATTCCAGACACAAAAACTGGTTAATCCGCGTCATCCCCAACCTATATCCCGCTTTCTCACCGCCGAAAGAAAGAATCAGCCCAAAACAAATAATGAAAAACGAAAACCTGGCCGCAGCCGTAGGCCATCACGAAGTACTCGTTGAATCACCAAACCATGATGAAGGCCCAGCAAACGCGCCCTTGCCGCAAGTTGTTCACGTGGTCAACGGCTACATCGACAGACTTCGAGACATATCCACCAAACCCTACGTGCAGTACGTCTCTATTTTTCGCAACCACGGCTTGGAGGCCGGAGCCTCGCTCTCGCACGCCCACAGCCAGATAATTGCCACGCCGTTTGTTCCAAAAACCGTGAATGAAGAGATGGATGCTAGCAGAAAATTCTGGAGACAAAACAAAAAATGCGCCTTCTGCGGCATCATCGAAAAAGAACGCGGCGGGCCTAGATTTGTGCTTGAAAATTTGAAGTTCATCGTGTTTGCTCCTTACGCGAGCGTTAACCCGATGGAGTTCTGGATATTTCCTAGAAAACATGAAAGCTCTCTTCTGGAAATGTCTCAAGGCGAGGTGAAAATCTTCGCTGAAACGTTGAAAACGTGTCTAGGTCGATTGAAGACGTTGGTGAATGATCCGCCCTACAATTACGGTTTTCACATGGCTTTGGACAAAGGGGCCCGCGACTATTATCATTGGCATCTGGAAGTCTATCCTAGGCTCGCCATCTGGGCTGGGTTCGAAAAAAGCACAGGTGTGTACATTAACACGATGACTCCTGAAACCGCGGCGGAAAGCATGGGGAAGAACGTCTCATCCTAGCCCTTGCAAAACTTCACTTTCGTATCTTGGCCTAACCTGCATGACATCTTCCACGTAGGCCCTAAGGGGTTCTGCCACGCTCCAGGCTTGGGATATGCATCCTCTGGAAGTGTGCGGTGGATCCCCGTCGAAGACTTCACTCAGGGTCCCAAGTCCACCCTCGAGGACTTTTTCAGCCAACAATGGCGTGAGGAAATTCTTCAGCGTATATTCGCGTCCCGACTCCACGTAACCCGTGGTTTTTAGAAATGCCGTGATGAACGGCCCTAGCAACCAAGGCCAAACGGTGCCATTATGGTAAGCGTTGTCTCTGCTTCTTCGGTCACCAGCGTAGACTCCGACGTATCTTGAGTCATCCCTTCCAAGAGTCCTCAGACCGTAGGGCGTCCAGAGCTCACGTTGCACCAAATCCACGACCTTCTGGTTTCGAGCATCGTCCAGCATGTTGAAATCCAACGCTACTGCAAGAATTTGATTCGGCCTCAACGAATCATCGGGTTCCTGTCCGCCTTCGACATCATACAAGCAACCTTTTCTTACATTCCAGAACTTTTCGGCGAAGCTCTTTCTCGTTTTTTCAGCCATCTGAGCGCACGTTTCTGCCTCATTTCTTTCATTGAATTTTCCAGCCAGCAACTGCGCGGTTCTCAAAGTGTTGTACCACAAAGCCTGAACTTCAACTGCCTTTCCCGCCCTCGGAGTCACTGGTTTACCTTCACAGGTCGCGTCCATCCAAGTCAACTGCGGACCATGAGAAAGCAGACCGTCCTCGTCCACATGTATGTTGAAGGCGGTTCCTCTCACGTGATTTTCAACGATTGACTTCAGCGTTTCCCAGAGTTGCTCCCTGACGAATTTGAAGTCACCCGTGTACTTCAGATACTGCAAAACCGCGTTCACGAACCACAGGGTAGCATCAACAGTGTTGTAAGCTGGTTGTTCAGTCCGATCTGGAAGAAAATTCGGCATCAAACCCTGCTTGCAGTACTTCTTAAAGCTTAGGAAGATCCTTCTCGCGTACTCAAATCTTCCAGGAACAAGCACCAAGCCTGGAAGAGAAATGAACGTGTCCCTTCCCCAAGCTTCAAACCAGTGGTAACCGGCGATCACAACTTTCTGATCTGCCGTTCCGCTCTGAACCATGAAAGTGTCCGTCGCCAAGACAAGCCAGTCTAACCAGCTGTTTGAAGGAAGAGTTCTGTGCGTTCCATAGAAACCTATCAAGAGATTCTCACAGCGACTCATTTCCGCTTCATACAGTGCCTTCACGTCACCAGTTGTCGAAGGCAACTGAGCCAAAACCTCTCTCGCACTTTCCTCATCTTCACCTGCAACCGCGGCTATGGCAAAATCCTTGCTCTCCCCAGCCTTCACACTTGATTCAAAGTATCCAGGTTGATAACAGTCGTCAAAGCAGCTTTCACCACGATGAGCTTCCTCTCGCAGGTAAATGCGTTCAACCCATTTTCCCCTTGCAAGGTAATGCCCTTCCGTGGTATTCATTATTAGGACAGGTTGGGGGGGCTTCAGGCTCATTTCCACTCTGGCGCCATCTTGTTTTTGGACGAAATCCGCTGGCGATTTCGATCTGTCGGTTACAGAATGAAAGTGCCTTCCGTTTACGATTGGGAAAACTTGAACCTTGACGTCAAAACTGTTGCTGTTCAGGACACGGTAAAGTGTTATGGCAGCGTTTTTTCCATAAGGCGTGAATATTGTTTTTTGAACTTCAACGTTAGGCAATGCATAGACGTATTTTGGAAATGGTGAAACCGAGAATTCCTCGAGAAAGCTGTATCCCCGCGGGAAGAATCCGCCTTGAAACTCGTTCGCCCCAAGTCTGTAAACGTCATTTCCTACGCTCACGTCTTCATCAAGCTTCGTGAGGAAAACTCTGCGATCTTTTGGCGGATGCAAGGCCGCAACGAGCAGTCCGTGGTATTTTCTCGTGTTTATGCCCAGAACCGTGGAAGAGGCATAGCCTCCTAAACCGTTTGTTACTAGCCACTCTTTCTGAATTGCAACGTCGAAACGGGAAAGTGTTTCCCGATTAAGGCTGATTGAAGGCAAGTTCATTCACGGCATCAGCTTCGCAACGTTTTTTTCACGTGGAACACCGAAAAAGTTTGCGACCGGATTGCACTTGGTTCTGAAAAGCAGAACGTGAGGCTTCTTCAGCTTGTACTCTGTGAGAGTCTCAGCGTAACCCATGCCCTTCGCAAAGACCAAGTCCATGCAATCGTAGACTTCGCGAAACTCCGAGGAGACCTCGTCTAATGCCAGACCGACAGAATCTGTTCCCGTAGTAATCACTCTGTCCGCGACTTTGCACATGCCAGACACTTCTGCGTCTTCAAGAGTTGCATCATTTATTATCGGTCTGCCCTTAACGGCGACTGTCACGGTTAATCCCATGTTTTTCAGCTGATCGACAAGCAAGGTGTCAAACACGATTTCCCCAGCATTGTCAGTGAGGTAAAGAACTGTATGCGCCTTCCTGGCTAATTCGTAGATGTTGCTCGTATCGTCTATGACTAGGTCTTTTGCAGCGTCCCTGAAATCTTTCTTCAGACTGCTAAACGTGAACCTGTGGCCTGGAATGTCAAATTCCATTATGTTGCCGACTATGGCGCACAAACAGGCTCTTTTGAACCTGTCCTGAAGCGTGTAACCTTCTTCAACGAGTTTTCTCGCATAAGGCAGAAGCTTCAAGGCTTTCTCGTTGCTGATCCTCTTGCTTCTCTTGTACGGGTCGGCATTGCCCGTTACCCATCGTATCACCACGTCTCTTCTTGTTCCTAAATCCGCCGGAACGGCAGTGGGTTTAAACTCTTTTGTCAGCAGCCTCAGAAGATCGTTCATAGCCCTGAAACGTAAAGCAGGGTTGGTCGTAGCCTCCTTGACTTCAGCTGCTCCCCTGCTGATTATGCAAGCCGCACATTCAGCTTCAACCTTCAAAGCTACCAGACTCACCTGTCACTTTCCCGTTGCTTCGACGAATTCCAGCATAATAGCGTATGGATCCTTCGCCTTCACGATGCCGCTCGCCACCAGCACACCCTGCGTCCCAAGTCTCAAAGCTGCCTGAACGTCTTCTCCACGACTTATGCCCGCTCCACAGAGGATAGCAACTTCCGTGTTGACTTGCCTGACGAGCCGCACTGTGCCCGTTACAACTTCGGGCTTCGCTTTGGAAACTGGGATTCCGCTACCTATGAGTTCGGGCGGTTCAATCGCAATCAAGTCGGGCTTAAGAGCCGCCGCTGCCATGCTTATCGTGGGGTTGTTGGCGCAGACAACGGAGAGCAGGCCCTTTTCACGGGTAATATTGATTATTTCATCTATGTCTGACAGCTTGAGCTGCATTTCAGAATGGTTAATCAACGTTCCCTTGGCTCCAGCCTCTTCCACGGACTCAGCAAGCACGTGGCCGGTGTAGCCACCTGGCCTGATGGGGTCTATGTGTTGCGCGAAGACTGGAATCTCCACAGTTTCAGCAACAGATGCCAAGTCTGCAACTTGGGGAGCCACGCCGAAGCTGACTCCTGTTTCATGGTTAACTCTTTCCGCTTTCTTCGCAAGCTCGACCGCTCTCTTCCCAGTTGCCTCAGCGTACGTCTTGAAGTTAACAATCACGATGGGCAGCCTGATTTTTCCCGCCATAAACTCTCCTCTGACCTTTAACGTCAACTTTAATTCTAATTGTCGTTTCAGTATAAAAACGGTTGCGTATTGTCAAGTGTCGGCTTTAGTGTTTCACCATGTTTTTTCCAGGCACGAACACCGCCGCTGCGATTGCGGTTGTCCACAGACCACTCTTGTCTCCTGTTGCAGACTGGGTCACGTTTGCCGTCTTGATCATCATTCCGCTGGTTTTGAACAACTGTTCCTTCTCGTGCCAGGCGATTTCAGGATCAAACTGGATTCCCATGGTTGTGGCAAGCATTGTTGCGGCCAAATCTTCAGAGTAGTCTCCTGCCTTGTCATCGGTCTGTCCAAAAGAGTGATGCTCGGAAAGGTAACCGTAGTCTTCCTTGCCTGAGGGGATTGCGACTCCTATTGACGCGGCGATGAGTCTGTGCGGTTCGTTCGTTGAATTCCTAGCGAGGACGACGAAGGTGATTTCTCCAGGCTTTATCAGGTTAAGGCCTTGTTCTTTTGGGATGAGTTTGCAGCCTGGCGGAACTATGCTTGAAACGCTTACTATGTTGCAATGCTGTATGCCTGCATCTCTTAAGGCCAACTCGAAAGATTGAAGCTGTTCCTTGTGCTTTCCAACGCCGTTTGTCAGAAAGAAATACTTTGGTATCATTTCGCGAATAGGTAACATTGATGTGCTTATTAGTCTTTTGTTTTCATGAAGCATTAACCGACAAATAAGGGAAAAGAATAACAAAGCTTGATGCCTTAATCACTGCGAGGACGGGCAAGTGTCAACACATCGAAGCGTGTTCAGGGACGAAACGAAGCTTGACATAAACTACGTTCCCTACAAGCTTCCCCACAGGGAGGCAGAACTGCGCCTGCTCATGGAATTCTTCAGCTTTGCACTGCAATCCCCTGAAAAAATGGCCCAGCGGGTCATGATAACCGGCGATGTTGGCACTGGCAAAACCGCGCTTTCGCAACGTTTCGGAGCGAACATCACAAGCGAAGCGAACAAGCATGGAATTAGTCTCCGCTACGTTCACGTCAATTGCCGCGAATGCCACGGAAGCCTCTTTCTCATCCTGCAGCACGTAGTGTCAATTTTCCATCCAAACTTTCCAAAACGCGGCTACTCCGCTGAAGAGATTCTAACCTCGTTCATGCAGATTCTGGACGAACAAAACTCACACGTAATACTGGCTTTGGACGAATTCGAAAGTCTCATCGACAGAGAAGGTTCCGAAGCTGTTTACAAGCTCACCCGCCTACAAGAGGCAAGGCAGAACAAGCCTCAAAGGCTTTCGCTCATATGCGTTGTACGAAACCTAAAGTCCATTGATCAACTGGACACAAGCACAAGGAGCACGTTACAGTCTAACATAATAAACCTCGAAAAATATTCAAAACAACAACTCGCCGACGTCCTCAACGACCGAGTCTCACTAGCCTTCAAGCCTCTAACAGTGCCCGAAGGGACCCTGAACTTGATCGCCGAAATTGCAATCTCCGAAAGCGGAAACGCCCGCTTCGGAATCGAACTGCTCTGGCGAGCCGGAAAATACGCAGACGCTGAAGACCTGGACACTGTCCCGCCGGAATGCGTTCGAAAAGCCGTCTCAAGTATAATCCCAGCAATGCGAAAAAGCGACCTAGCCCCCCTTAGTCTTCATGAAAAACTCTTCCTGCTCGGCATAGCCAGAACACTCAAGAAAAACGAGAAGGCCTACGTCACCTTCACCGAGGCTGAACGATCCTACGCTGTCGTTTGCGAAGAGTTTGAAACAACTCCAAAAAGCCACACGCAACTGTGGAAATATCTCCGAAGCCTTTCCGCCTTGGGCATAGTAAGATCCGAGTCTGGGACAGGAGCTTCCAGAGGTAGATCTACGGGCATATGCTTGCCCAGGATTCCCGCTGACGAACTGGAGAAAGAACTCAAGACTCTACTGGAAAAACAAGAAACGTGAAAAACATGAACGTAGAAGACGTCTTCTCCTCCCGACTCCGCATGAAAATCCTGAGAATTCTAGTCCAAGTCGGCGAGCTCAACGGTTCTGAAATCGCCCGAAGATTGAACGTAAATTACATAACGACAAGCAAACACCTCAAAGCACTGGAAGATGAAAGCGTCTTGGTGCACAAGGTGTTTGGAAGAATCCGCCTGTACAGGCTCAACGAACGTTCACCCAAAGCCAAAGCTGTGCAGGCTCTGATTGAAACATGGGAACACGCAAATAAGCAGTAAATGACGTTATCTACACCTACGTGAGCGTGCCATTGGCTTGATTAAGGAGGAGCTGGACACAAGAATAAGCGAGTTTGAGCAGCTTTTGCAAAAGATTGCAAGCGCCATCGCCAGCGGAGTTCTCTCAGAAAAGCTTCCGCCTTCAAAACTGCTTGAAAAAACCGAGAAATACGTCACCCGCTTGTCCGAAGTGGCGGCAAGCAATCAGGAATCAATGCTCATTCTGAAACCAGAGAAGACCCCCACAATCAAGGTCAAATACAGGAACCTCACTCAAACCTTGACGACATTCAAGGACATCCTGCTTCAAAACACATCGGACCCCGTTGCAAACTCGCGCCTGGCATTCGAACAACTGAGAAAAGCCTTGACCGACGGTTCAGACTACCTCTTTCTAATGCGGGAAGTCCGAGATAATCCTTCGCCACTCATTAGCCACATGCTTAATCTCAAAGAGGTCTCAAATACAAGAGGGTCAGTCATGGGCATTCGAGCCTCAGAAGACGTCCAGCCCCTGGTAGAGTACGTTCTGAAGCACATTGAAGAATTGAACACAGGACTGACTGAACTGGAAAAGAGAATCGCCGAAATCAAACAAGGCGCACAGGAACTGCAGAAAGAAAGCCTCAAAGCTTTGTACCGCAAGACCGAAGAGCAAACCAACCCAACGGAAAACAAAACAGAAAAAAGACAGCTTTCTCTCTCGAATTTTAAAGCAGAACAGAACTGAGGAGACAAGACAGAATGACCATGATTGATATTTCAGACAAGCCTGAGATCCTCCGAGAAGCTACAGCATCAGGCATAATTAGATTGAAGCCCGAAACAATACAACTGATCAAGAAGGGAAAGATTGCCAAAGGAGATCCTCTTTACACTTCCAAGATTGCGGCAATTCTAGCCGCCAAGAGAACGAGCAGCCTGATTCCGCTCTGCCATCCAATACCGATAACGAAAGTCGAAGTCGAAACAGAAATAGTGGACGAATCTAACGTGCAAGTCACGACCACAGTTAGAACGAAGGCTCAGACCGGCATTGAAATGGAAGCATTGACCGCCACGGCTACGGGTCTCTTGACGATATGGGACATGGTTAAACAGTACGAAAAAAACGCTGAAGGACAGTATCCGACGACGGCAATCGAAAACATCCATGTGGTGAAGAAAATGAAGGCAGCCGCTCGTAAGAAGGCACGTCAAAAATGAGCGAAACAACGAAGAAACACAAGACCGAAGCGCCAAAGAAACTAAAATTTGGCATTTTCACGTGCAGCACATCTCGTTACACTCAAGTAAAGAAAGGCGAGAAAGTTCACGATCCTTCCGGAGACATAATCGAGTCCATGTTGAGAAAAGCCCGACACACCGTGCTGTTGCGAAAAATAGTTTCTGATGATCCGACGATGATTGCCGAAGGCATCAAGGACACGATTGGCCGTGCGGACTTGGACGCAGTCATTTTTTGCGGTGGAACGGGTATAACCCTCTCCGACGTCACAATCGAAACCGTCACGCCCTTCCTGGACAAGACACTGCCAGGTTTTGGCGAAATATTCAGACGTCTAAGCTATGATGAGATAGGCTCAGCAGCTATTTTGTCCAGGGCAATCGCGGGTATCGCCAGAGGCAAGGCTGTTTTCTGCATTCCAGGTTCGCCTAACGCAGTGCAACTCTGTCTTTCAGAACTCATCTTACCTGAAGCTGGACATCTGATTAAGCACGCGCGTGAGTAGTGCAAGCCATGATTCTATGCGACTCCTTCGCCCTTATTGCCTCCAAAACCTTTCCTTTCCGTTCGAATTTCGCTACAGATTGATTGTTGCCGATCCTCATTTCAAACAGAAGAATCTGCTCGGTAGACTTATATTCTCGTTAGCTGGTCAAGTCGTTAGGCACGCACGGGAATAACGATGGTTCTTAAAGACGATTGTGGGCGACCACTCCTTAATTTACGCATTGCAATCACGGGAAGATGCAACCTAAGATGTTCTTACTGTCACGGAGAAGGCGAAGAAAGGCCCGACAAGAAGTTTATCAAAGAAATGAGAGCCGATGAGATCTCTCATATCGCAAACGTCGCAGTCGGTTTGGGTATTTCAAGAGTAAAACTGACGGGCGGAGAGCCCCTTTTGCGCAGTGATGTCGTGGACATCGTCACAGGAATTAGCTCCATATCTGGACTTACAGACGTCTCCATGACCACGAATGGAACCCTTCTTGCGCCCTTAGCCAAGAGACTTCATGAGAGTGGCTTGCAACGAGTAAACATTAGTCTCCCAACATTGGATCGAGAGGCCTACCATAACCTCACGGGCGGCAGAGTGGAAGATGTACTGGGGGGCGTCAAGGCCGCCGTTGACGTCGGATTCTCGCCTGTCAAGCTTAACATGCTCATCCTGAAAGGAACAAACGAGTGCGATGTGCAGGAAATGATAGAATTTGCCACGCAAACTGGAACCGTCCTGCAGTTGATCGAGCTTGAACCAATAAACATGACAAACGAATACTACTCCGAAAAACACGAAACGTTAGACGAATATGAAATAATGTTGAAACAGAAGGCAGTGAAGATTGAAACTAGACAGTACATGCAAAATCGCCACATCTACTATTTACCGCGGGTGCAGGTTGAAGTCATACGACCGATAGAAAACACCGAGTTTTGCCTCCACTGCACAAGGCTGCGCGTGACAAGTGACGGAAAACTCAAACCCTGCTTAATGAGAAACGACAACCTAACAGATATTCTGACTCCCATCAGAAATGGAGCATCAGATGAAGAATTAGCCAGACTTTTCAAGCTGGCTAACCAGGAAAGGCAACCATATCAAACAAGCCCTTACCTATTGGAAAATTAAGAAGACAGCGCTTGCCTTGGTGTACTCTTCCGCGAATTTTCTGAAGGACCTGCATCACAGCTCAATAATTCTGGCTTCGCGTTTAACCGTGTCGAGCAGAGCCAACGTCGACTTGCCAGTTAGGTACCCACAGACTTCGCCTGGGTTGACGACCAACGTCTTGCCTTTTCTGCGGATTTCATGGATGTGAGTGTGTCCATGAACTACGACATCAAAGCTCTCCTGATTTATCAAAGCCTCCAAGAGCTCCACATCGCCTCCGTGCAGCAACGCAATTTTCAACCCGTCCGCAGTTATCTCCGCGAAGTTGCCGCGCAATTCAAGCCTCTTGTTTTCGCTGAACCTTTTCTTCAAGAGCTCATGATCCCCATCATTGTTGCCGAAAACACCGATCAACTTTGCCTTCAGCTCCTTAAACCTTGGAATTACAAAACCAGCCACATAGTCCCCTGCGTGAAGCACGAGCCCAACGTTCTCTTCGTTCAACCTCCTCACAGCCCTGTCAACCATGGGCAGATTATCATGCGTGTCTGCAATCAAACCTATTAGCATCCTTCCACCTTGCCACACTCTTCGTCTCAGACAATAAAACCTTTGCGAGTTTTCCCAGTGCTTGGAGGTTAAGTCTACGAATTCTTCAGTTTGGGCAGACACGCTCGAGAATGCGATGTAGTCTGCCTCATTGGCTGTTCTCAATTTCGAGGTTGCCCTTCCTGCGCCTGAAAACTTGAAGAAACGACAATAATCGAGACGAATAGAGGTTTGTTCTAGAGAATATTTCGATTCTGGGAATAGTCAAACGGGCGAAACACTGCTTAAGAAAATCTCTGCTTTCTTGTATTCTAGAAAACAATTCTAAAAGAGGAATATAGAAAATGAATCCATGGGGTTCGAATCCATCTTCAAAAAGGAGAGACAAGCTCTCCATAATCGCCGAGATTCTGGAAATAGCCAAGGAAGGCACCTTGAAAACGCAGATCATGTACCGCGCAAACCTCAGTTTCACGCAGTTGAACGATTATCTCAGGTTCATGTTGAGGATTAACCTGTTAGAAAAGGTCACTGAGAATGAAAAAGAGAGATATGAAACTACGGGCAAAGGCATGGATTTTCTTCAACGTTACCGAGAAATAACAGAACTGCTGAAAAATGATGATGAAATCAACGGGAAGAACGGAGTTAAAATCCCACCTCAACACTTGCTCAAGAAAAGCCAAAATCTGTGCTGATCAAAAAACATCAACTTTTCCCTGTGCTCTTACCCCTCCGTGGAATTGGCCCGTCGATATCCTTCTGTAGAACCACAAGTCAGGAGAATAGACATCGAAGCCTTATTTATGCCTTCTATTCTTTTCCTTCAGGTATTTCTCGGTTTTTTCCTTCAGTCTTGGGAATTCATCGAGCATTGCCTTGAGGACTTGCCATCGGATTTCATCTTTTTTCGATTCAATTCCCATTGCAATTCTTCCACAATATTATGTCTCACTATACAATATAAATGTTTATCCTTTCTTCCCCATTGAAAACCCATCAGGCAACTGCTCGAAAGAAAGTCTCGAAAGCAGGCGCAGCATGAAATGACAGTTCGAACATCAGCACGACATGGAAACTGGCCTAAAAGGCGAAACAATTGCATCATGCAAGAACTGTTTTTATCCTCCCCCCCAAGAAATAGTTCCTTAATGTGAGACCTATGCGGGTTGACGCTGTATTCTTTGATCTGTTTGACACTCTGCTGCTACTCGAGAATACGGAGGCTTACTATGAAGCCTGTTTGATAAAGATGCACGAGTTCTTGGCCAAGAAAGGAGTCAACGTTTCCTTTGACAGTTTCCAACATGCCTATTTTGACATCCGTGACAAGTTCTACTCCGAATCCCGCGAAAGTCTGGAAGAACCGCATTTCAACGTCCGAGTTGCTCAAACGCTCGAGAAACTAGGCTACAATTTCAGAGCCTCTGACACGGCTGTCATGGGAGCTACAATGAGCTTTGCCGACGAGTTCACGCGTCACGTGCAGCCAGACAAGGACGCTGCCCACGTTCTGCAAAAACTTCACCAGAAGAATAAGCTCGGTTTAATCTCGAACTTCGATATTCCAGAATGTGGCAGAAAACTGCTGAAGACGTTTGAATTGGAGGAATACTTTGACCTCATCGTGATAAGTGCTGAAGTCAACCAGCGCAAGCCCAGTCCCAAGATTTTCAAGAGCGCACTCGCAACATTGGGGGTTGATGCTTCGAGGGCTGTCTTCGTTGGAGACATGGTGGATTTAGACATTGCAGGTCCACAGAGCGTCGGGATGAAGACCGTTTTAATCAAGAGAAAACGAAGCGGAGAAGACAACGGTGCAAGGCCCGACGTTGTAATCAGAAGTTTAACTGAACTGTTGAGGGTCATTGAAGGTTGTTGATTGAACATTAGAACTACGTGTTAGTTCTGAAAGAAACGTTTATATCGGCTGAGATGCCTTCAGTTTCGTTTTGGCGATTGATTAGCTCCGCAATTTTACGGCGGCGGCTCAACCCCGACTGCAAAGGCGCAAAGTCGCCTCATAGAATGAGGATGTTGGCCTCCAATTGCGGGGACAAGTATGTGGACCTGACATCCATATCGCGTTAGGTCTGAATTGGGCTTTGGCGTTTAGTGGTTGATCTTCCCTCCAAATCCAGTCGAATTTGCGGTTTGTACAACTTTGTAAACACAGGCTGTGATCAATGTGGAGCTAACTCCGGTTGATCCTGCCGGACCCTACTGCTATCGGGATGGGACTAAGACATGCTAGTCGCGCGCCTCCTAGCCACGCTGGAGGCGCGGCGCACAGCTCAGTAACACGTGGCCAACCTGCCCTTGGGACGGAAACACCCCCGGGAAACTGGGGCTAATTTCCGATAGGCGAAGACTCCTGGAATGGATTTTCGCTTAAAGGGCGCCTAGGGCATGCTCCTAGGCGTTGCCCAAGGATGGGGCCGCGGCCGATCAGGTTGTTGGTGAGGTAATGGCCCACCAAGCCTTTAACCGGTACGGGCCGTGGGAGCGGTAGCCCGGAGATGGGCACTGAGACAAGGGCCCA
>JBEKXL010000021.1:0-42527 GCA_049512075.1 Bathyarchaeia archaeon
CAACGTTTGCTGAGACCGTGCCACTTTCTTTCTTTTTTCCATCTTTTCTGTCTCTATCATATGGAGTAGGGTCATAACAGATAACCTTCACAAAACGCAATTCCTCATATTACGCGTCAGAATTTGAGCGATTAGATCATTAGTCCGCAATTATACAATTACCAAGTGTGTGTAGAATAAACGTTTCGGCATGATAGCGCGCGCTAAGATGCTTGTCGCTGTAGGGCTACAATCACAGGGTACTGTTAAGTCAAGTTAACCCAAAATCTTTGTGATGACCCTTGAATCTTTCTGTTAAGGAAAATATTATTTGGTTAAAGGACTTGTGCTAGTTATAGCGCGTGCGCTATTAGCAATCCTCCACTCCCAAGCACGCACTCTCCATTTATCCCTTCCACTCCACTCACTAACATCAAAGTTCCTTGTGCACAAGTTTTATCTCACACCATTTATGAGGTACTGTTAAGCTACCCAAAAAAGCCTTTGCTATGAAGGAACACTGTCGTGACATAGCAAGCCGTCACAAAGCGCGCGCGCTAAGGTGCTTATGAGGAAGTAGCGAGGGCTCGCAATCAAGACGGAATAGAGATTACTTTGCGAACCGTCCAAGAACTAATAGATGGAAAAATACAGGACACGCAAAAAACCTAAGGGGAAGAAAGCAGGTAACTTAAGCGCGCGCGCGCAGTATCTGTCGAAAGGGTACTGGTGCGTTATTGGACATGACTCTTTTTATTTTTTTGTTTATGATGAGAGATTCCACTAAACAGGTTTAAATGTTGACTCTTTCTGTTTAGCCATTAGTTCTTTAGGGATGTCGACGGCCCTGACAACATTTTGAGCGTTTATCATATAGACAGGCGATCCATCAGGACCATGCTTCTTAAGTCTCTTGACTCCAACAAGAACTAATTTTATCTTAAGAGTCGTCCCATCCTTAAGCTTATAGACATTCCAATGCTCTTCTTTTTCTTCGAAGTCAATATCATCACCTGAAGCTATGTCCTCAGGTGTTATCGGACTAGGCATAGCCAACTGCTCACATCTCCATATCAATATGAGAGAGTTGCCATTTTAAAGGCTTTCATAACAGGGTTCTGTTACTGTTAACAGTCGACTGGTAGTGAGAATCAGTCCTATGAAGTTCTATAGAGGGATCAGAATATAGAGTTGGCGATAGATAAGTTGGCAAATTCTTAGGTCTCTAGACTTAAGACATTGATACCTAGAGAATAGATTAAAAGCGCGTGGGTCGCATAGCTCGGGGAGTGTGGTAGCGCGCGCATTTGAAATCACTCCATCTTAACTTTAAGAATCCATTTTCCTTTAGGATTACCGTCTAAATCGACTCCTATGCCCTTTAACACTTTAAATTCGCCCTGTTTCAAACCTAAATTTTGCATGGCGAATTCTGTTGCTTCTTTAAGCGTACAGAATCCAGCTGGTTTCTTTGCCTCGGTCTCTGTAAATCCCCATCCTGGGGGAACTAAACTGCTTATTTGCAAAACTTTTAATCTCATTCTTCTTTTGCCTCCTCAAGGGAAATAACAGAATAGTCTATGAATCGGCAGTCTCGTCACTTCATGTCTTCGCTCCAGCTATTATAGAATGGAAATCGCTGTTAAAGCTTGCTTATCTCTTTAAGAAATCTCCTTCAAGCCAATTTTATGTATCAGAGAAAAATAGGGAATGCGCGGGAAGCTTCTATACACTGGCAACATAAGACTTTTTAAAGGGCATATAAGCGTCCGCTACCCTATAAGAAGCGGTGTTTAATGCCGAAGACTAAAGCCATAATACACATTCAAAACGTCGTTGCCACTGCCACTCTCAACCAAAGAGTTGACCTGAACGCAGTTGTGAAGAGTTATCCAGGTGTCGAGTATCGACCGGAACAGTTTCCCGGACTAGTATTTAGGCTTAAGAGACCGAAGACAGCCACGCTGATTTTCAACTCTGGAAAAATGGTTTGCACAGGAGCGAAATCGGAAAAGGAATCCCGCAGAGCTGTTATGACGGTTGTTAAGGAACTGAAGAAGGGCGGGATAATCATCATCGGCAAGCCGGACTTGAAGGTTGTGAACATGGTTGCTTCTGCAAGCTTGGGCGGAAGGGTAGAGTTGGAACTGGCAGTGGGTGCGCTTGGAAAAACGATGTATGAGCCGGAGCAGTTTCCAGGGTTGATCTACAGGATGGACGAGCCTAAAGTGGTTATACTCGTATTCGCAAGCGGGAACCTTGTTTGCACAGGAGCTAAGAAAGAACAGGACGTTTATGACGCCGTGCACAAGCTTCATGAAAGATTGGAGGAACAAAACCTCATATTCTACGAATAAAAGCTTCATACGTTAATCGCCTAGCGCGCGCAGGGTGTCTTTCGCAAGCTCTCGCTGAAATTGTTGTTGGACTGTTTCATGTCTGCCAGCCCAGGATTTTGATGGTTTTTCCGAGGCTTCGTACGCTCAAATACCGCTTTCATATTTCGCCAGGGCGGCTATTTCGACGGGGACCACTTTTCTGTATACGCACTCTGGTATTCTCATCACACCATCAACCTTCAAAAGGTCTTCAATTTGTATGCCGAACAACTTTTCGTTTTCTTTCAGCAACGGCAAGATTTTTTCCCAGTCTTCTTTGGAAATTGTGTTTATTTTGCCGCCGTTAAGCTGGTCTTCACCGACTGTCTCTCTAGGGTCTCTCAAGTATACAGCGCTGGCTGCTGCGAGAGGGAACAGGTTTCCTCCGGGATAGGGGGTTTCTTGCTCTACCATTTTTCCGTGGTCATCAAATGCTACTCCGTTAAGAATTGTAAACCCTCTCGCTGCCATGCAGGATTCACCCATGTAATCTTTGCACGAACCGTTGACAACCGCTGTTGCGCTTCCGACGGAATTTATCAACGGCCTGTCGATCAAATCCCCCAAAATGAACGTCACTCCGCCCTTGGCCCCGTACTCAAATGCTTTTCCCGCGTCTCCGAAGACTACCAGTTTTCCTGATCTGAAGCAATAAGCCACAGAGTCCTGGGCGCTTTCGTGCACATAGAATTCGGGGCCGTCTGCAAACGCCGCGAGGCAGTCGCCGACTCTTCCATAGACGTCGATTCTGACTCTGTCTCTTGCAATCAGACCAGCTCCGAAGTTTCTCTGCCCTCTGAAGTTGTAGGCGACAAAGTTCTTCCAACCCAGTTTGCAGGCCCTTTCAAGTAGCTGGCATGTGCCTTCCCCTCCCTCCGGGGGGAATTCGGAAACGTCCATTACGAGGGTCTGATTTGAGTGTGCTGGGCCTTTCAGTCTGTTTTTTTCTTCGAATTTGATTAAACGATATTTTCCGTTTGTATCGGATTCTGTGGAGCTTGTTGAATTGAAAACGTCAAAGAGTTTTTCTTCAAATAGGGAGACGATGTCACTTCTTCTCTTCCTGCCAGTGTCGTATCTTCTGTCTATGAGCAGGGTAAGCGTCTCCACGACGACAGACTTCTCTTCGTCACTTTTGCCGGCGTATTCCCTCATTGTTTCTGCAAATGAACATACCTCGCCAAAACTCCAGCCTTCAATGTTCTTCGCAGTATATGCGAATAGGTCGACGCCTCTCGGTCTGTCTTTCAGTTTTTCGTCAATGCTTGGAAATCTAGGCATATCATGACTGCTTATCCTCTTGCAATGTTGCTGGTGGTTTGTGGCCGAGATGGGTTTCCCAAACTTGTCCGTGCATAGAAGGTTCTTCGATTCGTCAATAGTGAAGACAAAGGCGCCGCCGTCGGTGTAGCTGCCTCCTCTGGCATACCAGTACAGGTCATTCATTGGATAGAATCTTGAATCATCCTTCGCTAGGTTCTGTACCATCGTGTCTATTGCCTGTTTCTCGGAAGCTATGAAACCTATTTTAGCCTCTCCTTCTTGGAGGGAAAAGACTTGTGGCCTCAGCATCGAAGTGTCGGTTATTCCGATTAGCTGAAACTCTCTCCTGTACGGATTGTTTCGGGCAATGATGAAGAACCAGGGTCCATCGGGGGAGCAATGGATGTGTGTTGCTTGGATTGCCTTATAGATCTTCTTCTTGTCTTCTGGAAGCATGGCGAAATCTCTTTCCGTCGTTGGGGCAATTGCTTCGATCGCGTATTCCAGCGGGTACTCATATGTTCGCGTCAAAAGATCCCAGTATAGGGCAGCGACCTCTGTGTCCGTTAGGAATAAGGGGGAGATGTTTCTTTGCCTCAGATATTCTGTTATAGAATGATAATTTGCAAAATCGCCATTGTGGACTAAAGCATCGTGCAGGCCTATGAACGGGTGTGAACCTCCGGGGTGCCAGATTTTTCCTTTCGTAGGATATCTTTGATGTCCAATCCAAATGTGGGATTCAAGGTCTTCGAGCTGATAGTAGTGTAGAACTTGCTCAGCGTATCCTACGATCTTGAAAACGATGATGTTTTTTCCGTGAGATGTAACGAAGGCTTTTTTGTCGCCCAGAGAGGCATAATACTTCTTGTTTAGAGCAAAACTGTTTCTGTAAATGAACTCGTCCTCAGCGGTTTCTGGTTTGAGCCCTTCGTATCCATTCTTTTCAATAAACTGTCGAAGTTTGTCTTCTTTCGCCCTTACGAAATATCTCCAAACCTCTGGAGGTTTGACTTCCAGACCTATGCTTCTGTGGTTCTCAATCGTCGCGGTTTTTTCCGCAAGCTCAACGTTGAGGTTGGAGTTTATGAATTGAGATTCAACTTCCACTCTTGATTTCGGATCAATGTAGGCTACCTGCATTATGTAGTCTTCTTCCAAGACTCTCTCTGAAACGCCCAGTTGCTTTGCAGAGAGACCGACAGCCGCGATGCCGCCGCCTTTTCCATTTCCCCTGTTGTGCATCTGGATAAGCGGTTGTAGCAAGTATCTTCCTTGTATTGGGATGGAGCTAGCTATTCCAAGAACGCCGCATCCGCCTTCCGCCACGTTTTCACGGATCGAGCTGTTAGCGCCGGTGGTAACAGGATGTTTGTCTGAAACCAGTGGACTGCAAGTGTTCCTGTTCATAGTTGTCACTTCAGATGATCGAGATGCACCATGTGATTGAATCTGCCTTTCTTGAACTTCACTTCGTCATTGGGTCGAAGTTCCCTGATGTTATCCAGACCAAGCTTTTCTAGAATGTGGCTCCATTGTCTCTTCCATGAGCTGTACAGGTTGATTATCCTCTGAGAACCCCAGTCTACGTCGATAAAATACCTGAGTGCTGGATCTGTTGTGGCTATTCCGCTTGGACAGCCTTTTCCTCTTTCACAGTTTTCGCATCGTTTACATCCGATTGCGACTAGTTCTGCTGTTCCAATTACTGCTCCGTCAGCTCCTAAGGCTATGGCCTTGGCAACGTCGAATGCGGTTCTCAGTCCGCCGCTGGCCATTATTGTTATCTGATCTCTGACTCCTTCTCTTACCAAGTAATTGTGAACAATCGGTATTGCATATTCAATTGGCATGGCAATGTTTTTCTTAGCTATGTCGGGGGCTGCTCCTGTTCCGCCGTACCCACCATCTATTTGCAGAATGTGGGTTCCTGCGTAGTAGCTTCCAATCGCTACCATGTCAACATCAACAGGAGTTGAAACTTTCACGGAGATTAATGCTTGAGGATTAACGTCTTCCATTAACTGAACATGCCTGTAGTGGTCTTCAACAGAGTAGACGTTATGAAAGGGAAATGGAGAAAACAAGCTAATGTAGGGAACTACCTCCCGTATCTTTGCAACGTCAGGAGTGACCTTGTCCGCAAGCAAATGTCCTCCTAACCCGGGTTTCGCGCCCTGCGCGTACTTTAAGACTATGATCTTTGCTCTCTTGATTGTTTCAGCGTTCACTCCAAAGTGGCCAGTTGCAACCTGCGTTATAACGTGATCTTTGTATTTAATCAGCTCATTAGGGTAGCCGCCCTCACCAGTGCTGGTGAAGGTGTTCCAAGCCTCAGCCGCCTTGGCTCTTGCGAGCATCACGTTCAGGCTTATGGAGCCGTAGGACATATCCGCGCTGTAGACTGGAATGGGGATTCTGATCTCAGGTCGTCCATCATTTCTCTTGTTCAGGACGATGGAAGTGTCGCGGTCCTCGTTGTTAGATGTGTCATCGTCATAGATTTCTTTGTCGTCTAATTCAAAATCAAATCGTAGCTTGTCAAAACCTCCTCCAGAATCCCCAACTTTATACTCGTATTTTTCTGAAACTCTTCCAACTTCAGCCTGCTCCCAAGTTGACATTATTAACTCAGCAGTCCATCGCGCGTCGCCGAGGGCAATGTACTGTGGGCTGAGTTTAACGGACAAAGCACCGTCTGGGCACTCATGCACGCATCGTTGACACGATAGACCTGTACAAGAAATCTTTGGGACGGCTACGCGCAGGTATCCATTCGGCTTCTGATAGGCTTCATAATCGATAGATGAAGACCCTATGCAGGTAGGGCAGATTTCCGCGCATTTCCCACACATTGAGCATTTAGACCTTTCGATAATCACTTCATACTTTTCTATCGAGGCTGGATATTGGGAAGGCGCGGGTCTTACTATTGGCTTCTTGAAGAGTTCGCCCTGCATCATCCTTTATCACCGAAAATTCTGGCTTCAAGATCTTCGTAGAACATCGCTCTGCCTGTCTCGCCTGCTTGCCTCCTCACTTCCCGCAGGCCCATTCCGCCGAGCACTTCCAGCAGTTGGTCCCTCCATGCGCCGATCAGGTTCATGATTCTCTGAGTTGCCAGTTCAACGTCTCCATCTTCCAGATTTATCAGGCAGCCCTGACTGTGCGTGTTTTCGTGGCAAACATTGCATCCAAGAGCGATTTGATATGCTAATCCAACTGCGACCGCATTGGCTCCGAGGATGATGGATTTGGGAACATGGGCTGCCTCAGCTATTCCCCCACTGAAGATCAAAGTGATCTTGTCTCGATTGCGCTTCTCAACAAGATACGTGTGAACAGAGAGTATGGCGTTTTTGATTGAGTCAGGGTCTCGCTCAACAACTGCGTCATCAACGTGAAAGTGAACGATGTCGCCCCCTAACTTTGCAAGTGTATCTGCCCTTTCGGGAGCTTCTGCATCATAAATGAATCGGCAAGAGATCAACACTGAAGGATTAATCGCTTTAACCTTCTTCAGTTCTTCTTCAACATCGCTGCCTCTACACTCGAGTTCAACGATTTGCGATAATTTGACCAAATTCTCATATTCGTCTATTTCGTTATGGTTGATTCTGGGTATCAGGCTTGCCTTGTAACGAGCCAGATCGGGTGAATATTCCCTCGCATCCACTATGGCAAAGGTCTTGAGTCCAACAGCGGCCCTGGCCACGGCTAACTGGAGGTTCCGACTTGTTCCGCATTTGAGCGGAGCATCAAGAATCATTGGTATGGGAATCTCTATTGTTTTTGGAACATTGGAAACCAGTTTTTCATTCTCATCAAATTTGAGAGACTGAAGCTTTCTTCCCAAGTCTACCGACGTGGAAATGTACTCTCTGCCGTGGATTCCATCCCTCGTCGGTCTGACTATCTCTGAAAAATCGAACCAGATGCCGTCAAAACCCTGCCCCGCAAAGGGACCGGTATACCCCGCGCCGGAAACAGGAACCCTGCCTGTTTCTGCTTCGAAATAGATTGTTTTTATCCTGTCTGGAGAGAAGTAGGAATTTCCAAGTTTTTCAAATTCAGGGTTGATTCCGATAGAGATGGCGGCTTTTGGGCATTTCAAGACACACATGTAACAGCCCCTGCACAACTCTTCGTTCGGGTCTGCTATCTTGCCGTCCTCCTTCGCTTCGTGCACATCGTATATGCAAGCTTGTGTACATTCCTGGGCGTTCGTGCAGTTGTTGTAGCGTTTGACTAGAAATTTCGGGGGCAATTTGATTTTTGCCGGTGCTTCTTTCACTGCTATGTGGTATCTTTCGTAAAGGGCTTTCATCAGAAGCACCTAGCCTTCAAATCGCAGTTCGGAATCTAATAAACTCAACGCTTCCGATGTCGTTACCTCAGTGTGCATATTAGTACGCTGGACTAGCCATAATGTAGATACTGTCTCAGCAGCGAGTCCACTTCGTGTGGCTTTCCAATGAGTCCTTTCCATAGTTCACGGTCGTCGTATGCTCTAAGCTTCTCGATAGTCTTGTCCACGAGTCTCTTCGGGAAAACATCGTCTGCCTCATAGAACCGCCTGTCTTCCTCGAGGTTGTCTGCTGATTCGCTGCAGGAGCACGGCAAAGCCTTGAACCTTTTTTCCCCGCTGTTCTTGGCATCTGCGTGCGAATCTTGGGCAATTTTCAACGCATCTTTCGGATTCTGCACACCGTAGTCGGCAGCAATCGTCAGCGCGGCGAGGATAAGATACGTGCTTGCGAAGGCATCTGGGGCTCTGTATTCGAAAGTTCTCCGACAGTCCTCCTTCTTTGGACCCTCCATTCTGTAGTCCCACCACAACGGGATTCTTACCAGAGCTAACCGGTTTCTGGCGCCCCAGCAAATGCTCATAGGCGATTCTTTGGTTGAAATGAAACGCAGATACGAAACGGGAACGGTGTTTCCGAAAGCTGCAAGACTTGGCGCAAACCTCAGGATCCCACCAATCATTTCCAATGCACAGTCGCTGAGGGCTCCATCCTTGCCTGCAAGAACATTCTCATTATCTTTTATTCCGCACATGTGGATGTGCATCCCTGATCCCGCGTGTGTCATCGCGATCTTCGGGGAAAAAGAGGTCGACACCCCGTGGTTCGAACAGACGTTTCGCACAACCCACTTTGCAATAGTCACCGTCTCAGCCATTTCGCCCATGTCTTTTGGGATTAATTCAATCTCATGCTGCTCAAGCAGCATGTTATCCTCAGTCAAGATTCGCCCAGCTTCACTGTGCCCG
Organism: Bathyarchaeia archaeon; assembly: GCA_049512075.1. Taxonomy (GTDB): domain Archaea; phylum Thermoproteota; class Bathyarchaeia; order Bathyarchaeales; family Bathycorpusculaceae; genus JBEKCD01. Next base: position 8,896 of record JBEKXL010000021.1, read on the forward strand.
TATTTCGTTGCAATACCAACATTAGCCAAAGCGGCCATGATTTCATTTCTAACATCTTCAAACCTGGCGAAAGGTGCAGAGTCATGATAATTCTTGTCCGCCATCCCTGCGAAAAGCATCTCAGACTCCAGCCTAGACATGATATAGAACTCCAGCTCACACATAGCTTTCAATTCGAAGCCGACTGAAGAGTGAAGCTTCTTCTCAGCGCGTTTCAAAACGTTCGCAGGAGCAATACTCAGTGGGTTTCCTTTCTCATCCAAATAGTCACACAGAATATTCAACGTCGGAACCGTCGCAAAGGGGTTAATGAAAACCCTGCCGATCCTCGGTTTTATGTATATGTCGCTTCGCCCAGGCTCAATGAAAGAGAACAAGCTTGAACCATCAACTCTCTCCCCGAAATCCAACATTTCCAACAATCGCTTTTCGTCTGTTGCCGAAAAGCTCAGTGTCTTCAGCCTGCCGTCTTCCGGAATGTGACACAAATTGGCAATCTTGATGCTATTGTCCGAAACAAACTTCACAACTTCCACATTCTGAGAAAAACCAAACGACATGTCCACACGCGGTCACTCCTGCGACTCAGAATTTGCACCGTTATGGAAATCCGCTATTTTAGTTTTGCGCGCTAAATACGATGTTTCCAATAGAAGACAAATCCCGTGCACTCTTTAATCGCTTTGAGTCCGTACGCCCCCCGCTGCGCGCGCTTATGCGGAATGTACGGCTTTGCATGGAAAACTGTAACAAAATGTGTAACAATTCTGTCACTTTCCATATTTTCAGTCAGTTCTCAAAAAGACAATTAACGCAGCATCAATTTTTAGGTGCTAATGGAAGAATCCTCTGGTCTTTTCTCAGTTTCAGTTTCTGCATAGAGTGTTTTCAGAAAAAGTGAAGCTGGTTATCATGAGTCACCGTGGCATCTTTCTTGAGTGGCTCTTTATTCTGTGTGCGGGCATTTTCCTATAGGCTAGGGAGCACTTTTTCCTTTTTGAGCCTTGCCTTGTTGCCGCCCATTTGAGGATAGGCACAACCGCTTCTCTTAGCCCTTGTCCGTCTTCTGTCAATGAGTATTCAACACGAGGCGGGATTTCAGCGAATGACTCTCTCTTGAGCAACTGTTCATTTTGAAGTCGTTTCAACGTGTCTGCAAGAGTTTTGGGGCTTATGCCATCCAGTTCTTCTATAAGTTTGTTGAATCTGAGGCTACCGTAGTTCCCGATTGCATTTATGATAAGAAGTGCCCATTTTTTGCTAATCACGTCTATGACTCCTTCAATCGGACAATAACAAACCACTTCATTTCTGTTCTGCATACACTCACTTTCGCTGTCAATAGCAACTATCACACTATAAACTTGATAGTTTAAATACTTTACTTTCTATAGTTAAACGAAAAGTGAGGTGAATCAAGACATGAACGATGAATGTGGTTGTGGTATGCATCATGGAAGACATGATAGTTACTGTGGCTGTGGTATGCATGAACATGAGCAAGGTTACAGAAGACGTTTCCTAACCAAGGGTGAGAAGACTGAGAAGCTAAAGAACTACGCAGAAGAACTGAAGAAAGAGCTTGAAGCAGTCGAAGAGAAAATCAAAGAAATGCAAAGTTAAGTATCCATACAAGTAATTGGTGTGGGAAAGAATATGTCGAAACAAAACAATCTCCATGTTTTTTCCGCTGGTGCAGTAGCACCCCCTATAAAGAAATGTGCGGAAGAGTTCAAAGCAAAATTCGGAACAGAATTTGAGTTTACCGTTGGAAAAGCTGAAAATCTTATTGAAGAAATCGCAGAAACTAAAGAAGGCGACTTGTTGACTTGTGGTTCAGAGTATATACTTGACCATGCACAGTTGAAGGGATTAGTTCTTAAAGAAACAAGAAGAAGCCTTGGTTCAAGAACCTCTGCTATTCTTGTGCAAGCTGAAAATCCGAAAAGGATAAAGTCAATGTCTGATTTGGCGAAAGAAGGAATTCACGTTGGTGTTTCTGTAAGTGGTTGCTTGACTGGAGTCTGGGATGATTTAGCAACTAAAGCGGGATTTGCCGAGCAAATCAGAACGAATACCGTTGCTTATGCCGATGGGTGCGGGGAATTGATGTCTTTTATCAACAAGAAAAAAGTGGATGCAATTCTGGGATGGGATGCCTTCAAGAACTTGAACATGCAAACCATGGATATTATAGAGTTGCCAAAAGATCTTCAAGTGCATAGAAGCACGGCAATAGGTGTAATAACCTTCTCCAAGAACAAAGAACTAGCTGAGAGATTCATTGACTTTCTGGTATCCGAAAAAGGCAAGAAGATTTATGAAGAATATGGATGGCACCATACATCCAGATAGGCGAAAGCCCTGAGCAAGGACGTCAAAAGCCTCCTCAGAATCGACAGAAAATTCAAGAGCCATGGACCTCAACAGCTCAGACGAGCCTACAGAAGGCGCGTGGCAGTCGAACGAGTGTTCAACGACTCAAGAACCTCACGGGCTTAACCCAACACAACCTGAGCGCGCGCGGTTTTTTTCTCCATTGTTGCAAGTGTCTTTGCGCGCCCTCAGCTCATAAAATTGCGATACCACTCCTTCGGTGATCGTTTTTCAGAAACCCATGACATGGATGAAATGGTTGGTCACGTTTTTGTCACTATGATGGTGGCGGTTGCGCCGTTATCGGCGCCAACAGAGAAAACGTAGGGCCCGGTTTGAGGAACCGTCCAGGTGAAAGTGAACATTGTTTGTTCTTCTTCGTCAACTAGTGGATGAGATGGGGAACTAGGCTGTGTTATTTTCAAATTCACCAGGTCGCCGTTGCCGGAAAGCTGGATGTTCAATTGGTCGCCCTTGTTCAGCGCGAGATTGTACTGTGTCTGGTAGTTATCTTGAGTGAGAACAACTGTTTGGTTCAGAAGTAGGACTGGTTGCGTGGGATGGACTATCCGCGGGGCTAGGAAAGTGAAGCTTAGAACTATGATAGCCAATGAAATGAGAAGGGATTGAGTTTGAGTTATCATGGTATTGTTGCCCGCCGATTTTCTTGGGCTTGAGAGGAACTTTGACTGCTAGTTGTTGAGGAGCGATTATGAAGTTTATGAAGAATTGGTCTTGATACAGTGTTCAGATTCTGGATATCTGTCCCGAAATAGGATTCTGCACAGACGCTTTGCGTGTGTTCATCAGTGCGTGCCAGACATATTTTTTTTGTCCAACGTGTCATGAATAGTGAAATGACCTCGGCTTGTTGGTATGTCCGCTCATATTTTCCGTTTCATGTTTACCAGTGGAAGTATCCCACCTGCAATCGGCAAACATCCTACCACAAGAGCTACGACGATGCTTGATATGGAAGAACCGAAGACTTCGAGCAACATGAGGGCTGAGAAATAGGCAGGCGCAATTGGGAAAAGACCAAAAATTATGCTCATCAACGCGCCAGACACATAGTTCCTTAGCAGAATGAGGACACCTCCAACCCCGACTAGGAATCCAGGCGCAAACATTAGGAGGCCTGAATAGCTCAATGGGCCGCCTCCGAATGGACTTGCTGGAGACGTGTAGATGTATGCGGCGAGGATTGTCAAGGCTCCGCTGATTATGCTCATCGTGCCTCCGATAAGGCCGCGAGTTGACGGTTTGATGTGTTGGATCCCGAGGAATCCTCTGACAGGCTTCCTAAAAGCCAAAAACAATGCTACCGCCTCGGCCGCGAGAATTGCCGAATCGACTGCAAGGTTGAACGCGTTAACCGGAATAGGAACGCCCGCGTTCTGATACGTTATCCAGAGAAGAGGAAGGTAGAAAAATGGGACAAGACGCTGGAAAACTGTTAAAGCCGATTTGACTATGACCGTTTTCCAGCTCCAAGTTTTCCCTGTGAGCACTCCGATGACTGAAGTTATGCCGAGGAGTGAGACGACTGCGCTGATGAACAGTCCGGGGAGACCGAACAGCAGGAAAGGTGAGGCTGGCGAAAACGTTGATAACGCAACGTAAGTCACTAACGCTGCCGTAGCGAGTTCTAGCAGGGCGAGTGCAAGCGCCTCTATTGGCACTTTTGCAAGTGGTCTTATCTTGTGTTTTTCTGTTTCCTTCCACTGCTCTATTGCTTCGATGGAGAGCAGTGCTTCTTTTCCCGCGTCGGTGAGGCAATATAATCCGTCCGCGCGGACCTTGGTGAGTTGTGCCAGCTTTTTCAGATGGTGGTCGAGGTTGCCGCTGCTTTCTATGTTCAACTGTCTCTTCAAAGAAGCGAAGCTTGTGGGTTGTTTCTCGAGGATTTTCAGAATCCTGATTCGGACTGGGTGCGAAATCGCCTCAAAAAGCTCCGCCGAATCATCCATCTGACAGCCCTCAATGTATTATTGGGAATACACATAGATAATTCTTGCATCGCTGACCAGATTTGACTGGCCGGTCAGGAACTCTTGACAAGACCGCATTCATCATTTCAAAATGAAGGCGATGATGAAAAACCGATGGCATGTGTTTTTCATTCGGTGAGCGAATGATGCCAGTTGATTATGTATTCGGGGAGCCTGAGCCCTCTTTCGCCCAGTCTTTCAACTAGTCTTACGGGCAATGGGCTTAAAACGTACGCTGCCCTCATGTAAAACCTCCTAGGCTGCCCCGGCTTAACTTCTTCCTCTAAAGTTATCTGAAGGTCTGATTTTTCTTTCAAGGTTGATTTTTTTGTCCCAGTGATCGACAGGACTGTTCCGTTCATTTTTTTCAGGATGTCACACCAGGCTATGACGGGTTTGGTTTCGCCAGAGTATGACACAAGGATTTCCAGGTCGCCTGGTCTTGGCGGTGGAGTGTTCACACCCCTGGTAACGTAAACGTTGTCTCCAAGCGTGCTCTTTATGTGAAAGAGTCTTATGGCCGCCATCTTGACTATTTCGTTTGCTGTACCTTTTCCCCCGAGAAAGACGTCGGTCCTCTTTTCCAAAATGTCTACGAGCCGCGAGTAGGTCTCAGATTCTGTTATAGAATCGATCATCGGTCCAAGCTTGGCGAACTCTTCTTCGCAGAGCTGAAGCACTTCGTGCGGCTCTAGGTTTCGGAACATGGCCTCGGTCATCATGCACAGGAGGAGGAGGCTTCCCAGCTCAAAGATGTCGCCCATTATGCCCGTCTCACTATAGTCAAGCGAGGGTTTCGCTCTACCTCGCCCCGTCAACTCGATAACGTGTCCACATTTGCAAGCAATGTCTGCCAGCGGCGAGTTCAGGTTAGAGGTTATGAGTCCCATAGAGAACTTTGACGACTTCTTTTCGCCGATGTATTTTGAAAGGTCTTGTGCCAAACCCAGCGGATCGCCCGATACGCCGCTTCCAGAGTTTATCAAGAAAAAGATTTTGTTGTACCGCCTTTCAAGCTCGGCTGCGGCGTCATACATGTTCTTCCCCGGAAAACCCGGGTCGTCAGGAGTCAGTACAACCTTGTTTCTCCAGCCTATGTGACTGATGGCTATCTGACTCATGGCCGCATTCAGCGAGTACAGCGATCGCCCCGACCCCCCGCAAACGACACAGTCCGCCGACTTCAGATCCTCGTACAGAGACGCCAATTCTCTCTTTCTGACATTAAGCAAGTTGTCCCTGATCCTGTTAATGTATCCGATGCCGCTGACCTTGCTTCTAATCTCCACCACGCTCGGTTTAATCCAAAACTCGGCAACTCTATATTTGTCTTGCGTGCACTGGCCAAGATCCTACATCACCGGAACCGTTCTTGCCCTGCATAAACTTTTTTTCTAGCTTCAGCTTTTGCTTTGACCAAGAGTGCTGTGGATAGGGAAGTGAAGCGTTGGAGAATGCTATAGAGACTAGCGAGCTTACGAGGCGCTTTAACGGTCTTGTGGCAGTTGATAAGCTCAACATTTCAGTTGAGCGTGGGGAAGTTTTCGGTCTGCTGGGGCCTAACGGTGCAGGGAAGACGACGACGATTTCGATGCTTTGTGCCATTTTGAAACCTACTTCTGGAACCGCGAGGGTCAATGGTTTTGATGTTGTTAAGCAGGATATGCAGGTGCGGAAGTCGATTGGCATTGTTTTTCAAGATCCAAGTATTGATGATCGGCTGACGGGACGCGAAAACCTTTACATGCATGCCAACCTATATGGTGTGCCTCCGGGCGAGCAGAAGTCGCGTATTGACGGCGTTTTGAAGCTCGTTGAGCTTGAGGACAGAGCCGACGATTTGATGCGGACTTATTCGGGCGGGATGCGGAGGCGGTTGGAGATTGCGAGGGGGCTGATTCATTCTCCAAAGGTCTTGTTTCTTGACGAGCCAACGATTGGACTTGATCCTCAGACGCGGGAGCATATTTGGTCGCATATTGAGGGGTTGAGAAAGGCTCATGACGTTACCATAGTTTTAACGACACATTACATGGATGAAGCTGACAGGCTTTCTGACCGCATAGCAATTATGGATTACGGTAAGATTGTGGCTTCAGACACTCCTGCCGCGTTGAAGGAAACGCTTGAGGGTGACGTTATAACGGTGAACACCAAAGAGGCGTTGAAGCTCTCTTCTGTCGTTGCTGGGACTGAAGGCATTCTGAGGACCAACGTGGTAGGCAACGCACTTGAACTCACGGTTCGTGGTGGAAAGGCTCTTTTGCCCAGGATCGTGGAAGCGGCGGCGAAAAGCGGCATTTTCATAGAGTCGGTCTCCTTGCGAGAGCCGAACCTTGGAGATGTCTTCTTACACTACACTGGTCGAGCGATTCGTGTTGAAGGTGGTGAGGAACTGCACGGTATGGCGGCTATTCAAAGGAGGAGCATCAAATGACCGAGATCAGGGGGATTTATACGCTTTGGCTACGTGAGGTCAAGCGGTACGTCAGGGACAGGGCGAGAATCGTGAGTAGCTTTGTTCAGCCGCTACTGTGGCTTGTAATATTTGGGAGCGCCCTCAGCGCTTTGGTCCGGATTTCGATCCCCGGCCTAACCTATCAACAGTACATCTTTCCTGGAATCATTGGACAAACACTTCTTTTTACATCGATGTTTATAGGCATCTCCGTGATATGGGACAGAGAATTCGGTTTTCTAAAAGAAATAATGGTGGCACCGATTTCGCGTTTTTCCGTTTTTGCAGGTAAGCTGTTGGGTGCCAGCACGGATGCCATGATTCAGGGAATATTCGTATTCGTGCTGGGCGCACTCTTGGGGATAACTTCCAATCCTTTGATTCTTGGAGAGGCGTTGCCAGTCATGATTCTAATAACGTTTGGACTGGTAAGCATCGGGCTTACAGTGGCAAGTTTCATGCAAAGCCTAGAAAGCTTCGGGTTGATCGTGAACTTCATTAACATGCCAATGTTCTTCCTAAGTGGGGCAATATTCCTTATTCGGGGCCCGGGTGTTCCAAGCTGGTTGCAGATAGTCGCAAGCCTCAACCCGTTCACTTATGCCGTTGACGCTTTGAGAACAGTGATCCTCGGCGGGTCGTGGCAGCCCCTGTACCCCCTCTACGTCGAACTCCTCGTGGTGACCTGCTTCGATCTTGCCATGATAGCGATCGGAACTTGGGCGTTCGGCAGAAGAAAATAGCTGACATCCAGAACCGCAAATCACGTCCAATCGTCATTCCAGCTCGCATCATGCCAGACAAGCCTAATCAGCGTGATTCCCAGCCAGTCTCGGTCAATGCCCGCTAAGCGTAGCGCTCAAACAGGCACCGCAGCATCAACCTTCACACTCGTCCATTCCCCGCTGTTCCTTCCCAAAGCAACATTACGGCTGACGCAAAGAAAAAAGAAGGAGGGCATCGGACAACATAACATTGCAATTTTACAGTAACGAGACCACGAGTATTAATATTTAGCTTAGTCATGGAGACCGCAAGACTTCGCCTTTCGTTGAAAGCGCGCGCGCTAATTTCAATGGAGCTTTTTTTATCTAGTTGGTTAACTCGTTTTCTTGTGCTTTTTCGCCTTATCTCGCACTTCACAGAAGACAGCGAAAACAAGAGAGGGTCTACATAGGCGCAAAAATTTTTTTCGGATTTTGAGCAAAGTCATAGAGATTTAAGTTTTCTCTTCGTAAGATTCTTTCAGCTTCACTAAGGCTTTTTCTATGTCGTTTCCTTGATTAGTTTTTCGTGCCATTCTTGAATAATCTTTTCTAGGTCTTCTTCATCTTCTTTTCTTTCTAAGTGACCTTTAACAAGTTCGAAGTATTCGTGAAATTTCTTTTTGTGTTCGGTAAGGTATTGTTCTTCATAGGATGCAACTTTAAATGTATAGAATATCACCTTTTTTCTGAAATCTTCTTCACTTGGTTCGGATTTGTGGAGAAGTTTCACGTCTTTGTAATATTCCAAGTAAGCTTGGCCTGCTCCTAGATTGAGAATAACTTCTGTGAAATTTCTCCATTCCGACAATTACGTTTCCTCACTCCAGTGATTGTTCGACTTTCGCTATTAGCTTTTCTCGGTTTCTCGAAAAGTTTAATTTGAGTTTGACACACATAGAAAATCAGTCAACGTAACTGTTCTTCTGAGCTTTCTGCAATATCTCCTCACTCTTTCTAAAGTCTTTCTTTAGCTCAACAGCTTCCTTGGCAATGTTTTTAGGCATTTTCTCCAAAAGAGAAAGCATTTGTTCGAATAAACTCTTGAAAACCTGATTTGTAACGTTAATCACGTAAACGATGGATTCAGTTTTCTTTTCCAATTCCTCAACCTTCCTTTTCAAATGCTCCAGTTCGTCTTCACTCATTTTTGAACCCCTAGTTTGTTTCTTGTTGCTGTGCCGATTTGAGATTTCTGTCTTCTTGAAGAACGGTCTAGGTGGAACTAGGTTGTGGAGGATTGCTGTGAGGCGGAGGTTCAACGCTTGTTTCTTCTTGGTGGACTCGCCAAGCACCAGCTATTCCTACGACTAACGAGACAGTTCCAGCAACCGCTAGGCTAACAGAATATCGGGCATAAGGATAATCTACAACAGGGGGGTAACCCCAATACCAAGTCTGCTGATAAAGGGTTGAGAGCATTCCTAACACCAAGAATAGTACACCAAAAATTATTCCTATGATGCCAATTAGTTGGTAATACGCTATCTTCGGAAGCTCACTTTCTGGAAACTTTCTTTCTCTAAATGCCAACACACCACCAACAATCAGCAAGATGAAAGGGAGTATCCCGAAAAAGGGTGTAGCAATCAAAGCCAACACGCCAGAGATAATTAGAATCGCTCCACCTTTCCTATTACCTACCACACCACCGACTATACCCAGAATCCCTGCTAGGAAAGCCAAGACTATAAGTATGGTCAAACCCGTATCAACCGCTCCGTAATTACTAATCGCCATTGGCAAAACCACTAATACGCCCATTGAGAAGGAGAAAATCCCCCCTAGAATTCCCAAAAGGAAACTAGGTTTCATTTGCCTTTTTCACGCTCCTAATCTCAATAATCATACTCAAGGGTGCTGTTTAAGTTCTGTTACCTTCGTCACGTGTATTCTAGAGTGGGTTTTTCTGCTCTGCACTTTCGATGTGCTTCACGAACCTTCCGTCTTTCTTCTGCACGAATACACGAGCTTATTTTCCATTTTCTCACGCAAGTATTGTAGAGTCATATCTTACGTAGCTCGCGCGCGCTAAATGCGGGAGGGACACAACAATGCAACATTACAATGCCACATTACCCTGAGGTTTGTTACCATCAACATCACATCTGGCGTTACAACTGAACAGTAGAAAGTAAACCCTACCTACAATCCCTGACTCATACAATGAAAATTACATTTGACATTACAAATAAACGGGACGAGTTGGCTCTGAACAGCGTTCCAAGCCTGTTTTCAACATGGTTTGTAACAATACACATTACATCTGACATTACAAGTGAAAAAGAGGAGCGACTCAAGACTCGTTACCATACAATGTTACGTATGACCTTTGGCGAAGGAGAGGAGTGTCGAGATTCTAGTGGGGGCTTCGTTTGCTCCTGCCTTTTCCAACGCCTCTGTACGTGAGTCCGGCTTTGATTGCCGCTTCTTCAGTGAAGGCGTTTCTACCGTCGACCAGAACCGGCGTTGCCAGTTTCCTCTTCAGTCTGCCGAGATCCAGTTTCAGGTACCCTTTGTGCTTCGTTGATAGAATCACCGCGTCCGCACCCGTCAATGCCTCGTCGAGGTCATTCGTGAAGGGAAGGTCAAAGCTGCGCACGACAGGATCATGAAGCACTGGTATTGCGCCTCTCTCCTCTAATTCAGAGTACAGAGTGGCCGAGGGCGTGTTCCGTGTGTCGTCAGAGTTTTCGATGAAAGCCACACCCAGGATCGCCACCTTTGCCCCTTTCAACTTCTTACCGTGCTCCGCCAACGCATCCTCAACCAGGTCGACAGTATGCTTCGGCATCGAGTCGTTACGCTCACGGCTAGAAACAATGACCTTTGGGAAAAACTTGGATCCACCATACTCGTCCAGACCGTACTTCAGCAGCCACGGATCCTTCGGTAAGCAGTGTCCCCCAACACCAGCTCCCGGATAATGCATGTTCCTAACAGGGTTTGACGCTGGATTCTTAGGATCGTTGGGCAAAGTGTTCACTAACTCACGAACCCTGTAAGCGTCAACTCCTAGACTTTCGCATATGAGTCCCACTTCGTTTGCGAAGGCGACATTCACGTCTCTGTACGTGTTTTCCACAACCTTGGCCACTTCAGCAGTGAGCGCATCGGTGGGGCAGAGCTTTGCCTTCACGATATGACCATACAATTCCATGGCACGGCCAGTGCTCTCCTCATCAATTCCTCCCACTACTCTAGGAAGATCCACGACGTTCTTGATCAAACGTCCAACCATCACCCTTTCGTAGCAAAACGCCAGAGAGAAATCCTTCCCAGCCTTCATGCCTGAAGACTCCTCCAGGAGAGGCTTCACGACATTATCCGTGGTGCCCGGAGCAACGGTCGACTCAACCACGACAAGCGTCCCGCGCCGCACGTACTTCCCAACATTCGCACTGACCTCTTCGAGAGACTCGTAATCGGGAACCTTATCCGCATCGACAGGAGTCTGAACATCTATCAGAATCGCATCCGCATCCTTGCAGACGGACACATCCTCCACGACCCTGAAAGTGCCCTTCTCAACAACTCGCGCCACGAGTTCAGAAAGGTCCGGCTCATCTCCGCCAATAGGATTCCTGCCCTCGTTCAGCCAGTCGATTTTCCAGCCCGAACGCTTAGATCTACGCTGCACACCCACGACGCTGAAGCCCTCCACGTCGGCGAACAGCGCGGCCACTGGGATTCCGACATAACCCATGCCTATGACAACGACTTTCCTAACCATGAACAATGCCAAATGTAAGTTGACTATATCTCGCTTTTGCTTCTTCTTCACAAGATCCGAAACGAACCGCTCTTATGTGCCTTTGGCATCCGCGCGAAGTTTGACGCCAACGGTTTTTGCAAGTCGTTGCAGATCGTCATCACTCATCCATTCAGTCCTGAGATACTCACAGATTCTGTCATCACCCATTCCCAACCTCCTGGCCTCCTTAACCGCGTGGCGATAAGCCTCAACCTCAGTAGGCCTCTCAATGTAAGCGTAGTCACTGTCAAACAGTTCTTTTCCCTCCATAAACTGTCTAACGTGAACCAACTCGTGGATAATGTCGAGATAAATGTCAACAATGTTGCCCTCATTCAGATACCGCGCGCCTATTATGAGGTGCCCGTCCATCTCGCTCACTCCCATATACCCCCTTATCCCCGCGAACTCGACCATAAGGCCGCTCAGCACCTTCTCTGTCTCTTCACCAAAAACCTCTCTGACCGCAGCAACACTTTCAAAACCCTTGAAATACCCCGTGAAGCGATGCATTGCAATCTTGACGTCGCGTGGAATCTTGACTTTCAACTGGGATTCTATTCCTGCCAGTCCTCCTCTCAGAGCCTATTCTGGAAGAACGCGAATTAGTAAAGTTTATGCTCTCGAAGTGGTCTTGACAATGGCGAAAACCAAGCTGACTGGAGGTCCTGTTCACATGTTCCACGTCAAGACTATGTCTCCGGAAGATTTCGATTTTGCAGTTCAAATCACAGACACGATGAACTGGAACCTCACAACCGCAGACTTCGAATTCATGATCGAGCTTGAGCCCGCCGGCTGTTTCGTCCTCCTCGAAAACTCGAAAAAGATAGGTCTCGCCACGACAGTCAGCTTCGGAACCATAGCCTGGTTTGGCAACCTAATCGTCAACGAGAACCACCGAAAAAGAGGCGCAGGCTCACAGCTTGTAAAACACTCAGTCGAATATTTGACGCACAAACACGTAAAAACTGTCGGCCTTTACGCCTACATGGACCGAATCCCTTTCTATGAGAGGCTCGGCTTCAAACGCGACTCAGAATTCACAGTTTTAACTGGAAAAGGCTTTTCCTTGCCAGTCAAATCCGTAGCTGGGAAAGCCGAGAAGCAAGACTTGCAAGAAATCATCGAATTCGACAGATCTTGTTTCAGCTCATCTAGAAGAAAACTACTCGAACCCATAATTCTCGATCCAGACAACCTATGTTGCATTTCTGCCGAAGCGGAACGTATGGTCGGTTACGTTGTGGCCAAAGTGTACAGGCAGATGAGTGAGATAGGGCCGCTAATATGCCAAAAAGGACGTGAAGACGCAGCCGTCAACCTTTTAAGGTCAGTTCTCAGCAGGTTGGAAGGATATGAGGTTTCCATGTACGTTCCCAACAAAGAAAGCACAATTCTCAACTCCCTCAAAACGTTGGGGTTTACTAAGAGTTTCCGAGTAGCAAGAATGTTTTTCGGATCGCCCATCGCCAAAGACTGCATATGCATGGCCGAATCACTAGAGAGAGGTTGAACCCGATGTCAGAGTTGGCTAGAATAATCGTTGAAGATTTCCTTAAGAGTTCCTGGTCCTGCGTCGAAGCCTTGGTTGGAGAATTGGCTACTTACAAACCGGATGCGGGAAAAAAGATTCGCTTCTTCCACTTCAAAAACGGACGGAAGAATGAGGCGACGTTTGACAGTGGCCACTTCTTCTTGAGGGCCTCAGTTGAATACTCAAATCCGCAGTTGACAGTGGAAGAAGTTCAGGGAATCATAGCCGCCCGTCTGCTTGAGGTCTGCGGAAACCACTTCTACTACTACGGTCTCCACACTGTCGACGACAAGGACGTTAACGAAATACGTGAAATGCTCAGTGACCCTTCCCAAGGAATAATAGTTCCGTTCCTGCTCAACACGGACGAGATTGAACCAGACAGATACTCGATGAACCCGCTGAAAGAGTCCATAGTAAACAGCGGACAGAGCGCGTTTCCATGCGCCACAGTCAAGACAGAAACTCTGGAAATAGACAAGAACTTCGCACAAAAATACCAAGGTTCATTGATTTGTAAGGAAGAAATCGACATCATAGGTCATCACCTCAAAACTTGCAACAACAGCTACGTCGACATGGTTGACGCCGTCAAATATGAACAATTAGAAAAGCTTTCCCAAGCCTTCGGAATAAACCTCAGCATATACTCAATTCGTATGCCCCTGACCGTTCTTGGCGAGGAGAAACCTGACGGGCTGCTGCATCACATAATAAGGGAAACACACTCTGGTTACGAGTCAATCGAATGCATCTACAAGTGCATGGGCCGAAGCATGAAAAACCTCACCACCCTTCTAACCGTCCCGCACTCAAGCAAGGGCTACGCTTCCAAACGCGCTGTCAGAGGAAGAATCTACTTCGACGGGGCCAAACTCAAAAGCGTAAAAGTCGACTACAAAACGGCCCTGCTTTACCCGAACGCGATTGACCCTGGCGACGTAAGCATAGCAAAAGCCGACGACGCCTTCAACGTTGAAGGAGACAAACTCGCGAACTACGACTTCAAAGAGACCCCATCCTCACCCCAATTCTTCCTATACTCCTTGGCCTCGCCCGAGAATGCTGTCCTATGGCACGGAATCGGAGCCTTCGGCGCGTCCGAACTGCTCAAAAGCTATACAACCACCCGCGTAGCCTGCGCCAAAGAACTAATAGTCAAAGGGCTCAGCGAGAAGTATGGCGTTACGACAAAAATACCCCTGCAATTCAATCTCGTCCCAAAATACATGTGGTTCCACCCCGTACACCGAAACATAGATGCAAGCATCGGCTGCGTCCAAAACATGAAAGATCTGGCCGACCTAGGCATGAAAATGGAACGCCTCCAAACCGACCAATACATCCGCACCTGAGAACTTGGACATTATCGAGTCCCGATCTCTAAGCGGTTCGGGCGGCAGAGTGTTAACAAGGGTGACGCGTGATGCGCGCTCTGACGGATTGAAAGAAAAGTATTGATGAGCCAGCAAGTCGTGATGAACGGTGTGTTAGTTGTATTGAATGTTTTTATAACGCGCGCTAAGAGCAACGTTTTTAAGAAGCAAAAGAAGAATTTTGACGGTTGATTTTCATGTTCTTCAAACAGATCAAGTATCGAGGCGACAACTTCTCCTACATTATCGCAGACGTTGGTTCCAGAGAAGTGGGAGTTGTTGATCCTAGCTTCAACGTCGACGCAATAATTCTCATCCTTAAAGACCAGAATTTCAACTTGAAATACATCATCAACACTCACGGCCACCCTGACCACACGGCTGGGAACGAGGAACTCAAATCAGCTTTCCACTCGAAAATCGTTGCCCACAAACTCTCACACGTAAGCCAAGACATTAGCGTAGTCGACGGAGACAGAATCCGCCTAGGCACCGTTACAATCGAAATCATACACACGCCAGGTCACACCCCCGACAGCATCTGCCTCCTAACCGAGGGCAAACTGCTCACGGGCGACACACTCTTCGTAGGCGAATGCGGGCGAACCGATCTCCCCGGCGGTAACGTCAAAGACATGTACGTCAGCCTTCTACAAAGAATAGCAAAACTGGATGACAGCATCGAAGTCTACCCCGGCCATGATTACGGGCCCTCCCCAAACTCAACTATCGGCAGAGAAAAACAAACAAATTATACCCTACAAAACCGAACCCTCCAACAATTCATCCAATTCATGCAAACACCATAAAATAAGAAAGCAGAGAACGAAGCAAAATTGAGTCTCAAGGAACTCAAAGATTAAGTGCTCATAGCAAGGACTCGAAATCTTAACATTCAGACTGCAACCTTAAAAAACAGGAAGACCATATGACAAAACAGGCAAAACGCAGAGAACAGCGGGTAAGACATGTTCGATAATACCGTTTCTTACATTCTCGAAACCGAGGTTCCCAACAACTACATAGGAAACATGCTGGACTTCATCTACCAAAAATACCTATTGGCCCAGAAACAGCGTTTCATCAACATCTCCAGATCCACCGAAAATGGTGAATCCACCCTCAACTACGACGTGATTGACAGGCAGGCAAAACGCAGCCTCAGCGTCACGGTCAACGGCAGTAACCCGCTAAAAATCAAAATAACTCCCCTCAGCGAAGCCGTAACTGCAAAAGCTATAGAAGAAGCCCGACAGGACGTCGCCATCGGAGTTGACTATTTTGAGGAGCAAGTCAGGCAGAACACCCTCTACTTCGCATGGCGGGAAGGAGAAGAAATAGTTCCTGAAGTAGTTTCTACAAAAGAGAAGAAGCCCATCAACCGGCTTTTCCTCGAAACCCAAATCCTCCTCTTTGTTGTCTTCACCACAGTGGGCCTGTTCCTCTTCATCTTCCTCGAGAGCATGAGCTACGGTTGGATAGCGCCCATCGCGATTCTGGCAATCCAGTTGGTCTTCGTCTTCTACTCTAACAAGTTCATCGAGAGGACAGCTGACTGGCGTATAACCCGAGACAACCCCAGCATCCACCTGCTCGAATACCGCATACCCCTCGGACAACAAGAAAGCTTCAAGAAAAACTATCCTCCCGACAAGCTGAGGAGCATAAAGAAAGAAGTGTACGAACAAACCATCCTCAAAAAAGGAGAAATCGACTGCCAAACCACCGGCCAAATCTTCAGCAAGTACGGCCTCGAATGCAGCCCGGAAAACCTCTTAGCAAAAAAAGTCAACATCTACGAGCTCGTGGAGAAAACCCGCCAGAAATTCGGTTTTCCAATGCCAAGAATTGTCGTGTCCAACACGATGCTCCCCAACGCGGCAGCCTCAGGACCAAGCCCAAGCCGCGGAACCGTTCTCATCACGACAGGCCTCCTTGCCCAACTGAACGAAGACGAAATCATAGGCGTCCTAGGACACGAATTCGGCCACCTCAAAGGACGGGATCCCCTTCTTCTCTTCGGCCTGATGTCAACCGAGTTTCTCTTCCGATTCTACGTGCTCCTGCCCTTGCTTCCGTTTATCTTCACCTCACTGCTCTTTCTAGTGTATTTCTGGGCCGTCATGACCCTCATATTCTTCATAGCTAAGTTCTTCGAGGCTCGAGCAGACCTCACTTCCGCCATCGTCATCCGACAACCCCACATCTTGGCCGATGCCCTCGAAAAAATAGGTTTCAAACGTCTGCTGTTTGAACGTGTACCCTCCTATCGTATTCAGGAGTGGATAAGCTTGGATCCACACCCGCCCATCTACTTCCGAGTCGACCGGCTCAGAAAACTCCAAGACACGACGAATATAAGATATCCGCTCTTTCAATCGGCAACAGAAGTAATTAGAGGCTTCATCAACAGCATATGATGGGCAGAAGAGCCGCACCTTTTGGCGAAGCACGAAAACAAAGTTCGGGTGAGTGCGTGCGTCGTAAGCCTCTCAGACGTCAGCTAGGATTTGTTCTCCTTCTATTTTCGTCTGATATGTAGGTTCAGGCTTCTTTGCGGGTCCTTTCATCACGCTTCCTGTTGTAACGTCGAAAGTCGAACCGTGACACGGGCATGTTACGTTTCCTCCTTTGAGCGTACCGTCCGACAGCATACAACTCATATGAGTGCAACGATTTCCAATGGCATAGACCGTGCCCTCTAGGTTGACCACGACAATTTCCTTGCCACCGGCCTCTACGCCAATCATGTGGCCCGGCTCCAAATCCTTCATAAGGGCAACTTTCACAAACGCCATCCCGGCTCACCTCCTGAACATTCTCTCAACTCGATAGGTAACAACCCGAAAAGATCGTATAAAAAACTTGTCGTTTTTCGCCATGAATCAGGAAACAGCTTCTATTCCTGCTTTTCCACGTAGAGCAAAGATGATGTGGCCAGTAAACCTTTTTATAGAAGGCCTACCCTCTAATGGACTGTCACATTAATTCATGCTTATCAAAGCTTTTGAAAGCTTCAGAAATTGCATGCAAAATTTTGTGGCAGGAGAAATGAAACATATGCAGATGCAACACTTTAGAGACTTGCCACTGAGTCCGGAAGTAATGAAGGGCATCGAGGAGCTTGGATTCACGGATCTTTTTCCAATTCAAGCTCAGGCCATAACTCCATTACTTGAAGGCAAGGACGTTATCGGACAAGCGCAAACCGGGACCGGCAAAACTGCCGCTTTCGGAATTCCAATGATTGAACGCTTAGACCCAAACGACAACAGGGTCCAAGGGTTGGTCTTGGAGCCAACACGCGAACTTGCTGAACAAGTCGCGGAACACATGCATCGATTCGGCAAGTACGCTGGGTTCAAGGTTCTGCCAGTCTATGGCGGCGAACCTATCCAGAAACAAATACGCACCCTTGAAATGGGTGTTCAAATCGTAGTGGGCACGCCTGGACGTATAATAGACTTGATTGAAAGGCGCGTGCTAAACCTGGCACACGTGAAAATAGTCGTCCTGGACGAAGCTGACAGAATGCTTGACATGGGGTTCATCGAAGACATAGAATACATCCTCTCGCAGGTTCCGACCAACCGGCAGACAAGCCTCTTCTCGGCAACGATAGAGCAGACAGTGATGAACGTGTGCCACAGGTACATGAAGAACCCTGAGAAAATACTCGTTAGCAAGGATGAAATAGCTCTAACGCAGATACACCAGTACTACACGGTTGTGAACCCTCACAGCAAATTTGAAAGCCTCTGCAACATACTCGACGCAAACCACATAGGGAGAGCCATAATCTTCTGCAAGACCCGAAGAGAGACAAGCTTCTTGGCCGACAAATTGAGGGCAAGAGGATACGATGCAAAACCTTTACATGCTGGCTTCACGCAACCGCAGAGAAACTTTGTCATAGACTGTTTCAAGAGGGGAAAGCTGAAACTGCTCGTTGCGACCGATGTTGCAGCAAGAGGTCTGGACATTCAGGGAATCACCCATATAATCAACTACGACGTTCCATTAGACGCCTTGGTCTACTTCCACAGGATCGGACGGACTGCGAGGATGGGACTGGAAGGCACGGCCATAACGCTGGTGGGCTATGGAGAACTGGGAGAGCTGGAGCAGATTAAGGCTTTAACCAAAACCAACATAGAGGAAATCGAATAGAGCCTTGAGATTGCACGGCATTTATAAGGAACGGTGACACATTATAACAGCGCGGTAGCGTTCTGTTCTTGAATAGGAAACAGCGACACAACGCTACACAAAACAACCAAAAAAACAAAAAGGAGTGAGAAAAATGGCGGAAAATCAGAAGACTGTTTTCATTGGCAGGAAACCAGCAATGAGCTACGTACTGGCGATCATCACAAGCCTCTCAGCAAGCAACTCTAAGGAAATAACCTTGAAGGCGCGCGGGCAAGCTATAACGACAGCTGTTGACGTTGCTGAAATCACGAGAAGCCGGTTCTTGAAAGACCTGAAAGTTAGCAAGATCGCCATAGGAACGGAGCAGATGCCACCTCGAGAAGGAGAAAACAGTGCACGAATGGTTTCTACAATGGAAATAACACTGGCGAAAGAGTAGAAATACATTGAGAAACAAAGTATCCGTAGGCGAGTATCTCGCCTTTCTTTCTTTGAAATATGAAGTCGACCCGGATCAGCTTTTTCACGCGTTGTGTTTGGCATGGGAGAACCTGAAAGCCACGTGCGGGGGGCTTCTTATTCAGTGCCGCAGCAAGACTCAGGACAAAGCGGTGTTCCTGATGACCAAGGACTCCAAAGTTGTTTCTCAGTTTCCAATACCGAAGGAGTTTCTTTTCGAGAAAGCCAATCCTATCAGGACTTTGCAGAGAGCTGAAATGTTCGGGAGACGCGCAGTCAAGAAGCCTGAAACGGCTTATTCTTTCCAAATAAAGGATTTAAGAGTTGGAATGAAAAAGATCAGCTTAACGGCTAAAGTGTTGGAAATTCCGAAGCCTACTTTTGTTTTTACGAGGTTTGGCAACTATGCTAGTGTGGCTAATGCCTCTGTGGCTGACGAGACTGGCACGGTGAAGTTGTGTTTGTGGAATGAGCAGATAGACGCCGTTTCAACCGGGGACATGATACAGATAGAGAATGCTCACATGTCTCTGTTCAGGGGCGAACGCCAGCTGAGAATTGGGAAGAATGGGAAGCTCAGTATCGTGGGGAAGATGGATTCGGCGAAGCTGGAGAATTGAAGAGCTTAGCGCTGGGCTTATTGGTTTTAGTCTCTGCTTGCGAGTATCACGATGTAGTCGGCCGTGTCGGCGCACTGGTCTGCGGCTTGTTCGAGGAATTCGATGAGGTCATCGAATATTACCATGGCGCCGATGTTCATTTGCTGTCCATATTTGATGAATGACGCTTTCGTTTTGAAGTAGTCGTCATCGATTTCATGTTCGATTTCTTCAACTTTTTGGGCGCCTGCTATGGCTTCGGCTGGGGCAACCGTGATTTTTTCTATGCACACGCGTAGGGCTTGAGCGCAGTCTACCAAGAGGGAGGTCATGTGCACCGTTTTGTCGTACATTTCTTGTGGAAGGCGTGTGCCCGCAAGCATTTCCATGCATCGTGCTGCGTCTTTCACGTGGTCGGCGAGGGTGTCGAGCCTTTTCACGAGGTGGAGCAGGTCTTCGCGGTAGTCGGCGAATAATGCTGCGCCCTTGGATAGTTCTTTGAAGACTTCTGTTCGAAGTTTGTCAACCTCTTCTTCTTCTTTGAAGAGGTTTTCGATGCGTTGCATCGCTTCTTTTTCATTTCCTTCTGAGAGGCTTCGCGTTGCCTGACTGAGGAGTGTTACGGTGTCGAGGGCTTTTGTTATCTGGTCTTGAGCCAGGTCCAAGGCTTTGGTTCTGCGGCGTCTTTCGAACCAGGCGTAACTTCGCTTCTCCATGTGCATATCTCCGTTAAACAATAATTTTGATATTCTGCTTATAACCTTTCTCGGAACTTGCACAGCGTGTTTGCCCTTGCACTGAAGGGCGCGCGCTATTAAGAATTAGGCTTTCTTTGCCATGTTGTGCATCATTCTTCTAAATCTAAGATAATTCCTAATCTCTTTGTCTTCTTTTCCAAACCTGTACACGATTCTGGGAGCAGGCTTCTCTATTTCAAGGGTGTGGGGGAAGAGAACCCCGGGGCTTGCCCCGGGCGGTGAATTCCCCCACTTAAGCCTTTATACCGAGCGTGTGTTACGAAAATGGAGATAACCTTGGAGATGGAGGCCGGGGCGCACACAGTACACAACCTTTACTGCCACGTCGTCTGGGTTCCAAAGTACCGGCGGAGCATACTGCGGGGCAAGGTGGGTGAAAGGGCTGAGCAGGTTATCCGTCGAGTCGCTGACGAATACGGCTACACTCTGGATGAACTTAAAGTCTCCCCCGACCACATACACGTCCTACTCAAACTACAACCCAAACAGGCCATACCTGACGTTGTGAGAACCCTGAAAAGCATAACCGCCAGGACGCTCTTCCAAGAGTTTCCAGACCTAAAAAGGCACCTCTGGAAAGGAAGCCTCTGGGCAGAAGGATACTGCGCCAACACGGTAGGCGGACTAAACCTCGACGCCGTCAGAAAATACATACGAGAAGAACAACAAGAAGCCCTACCGTAGAGCCCCGGAGCTTGCTCCGGGGGAAACTACTTTCCTTCCAATCCTGAGACAACTACTTTCTTTAATGCCTGCATAAGAGCATACTTCACTAAAGGCAGATTCTTCAATCGCCTACCTTCAACCGTAAGAGCACGATAGAGCAACTCAATTTGTAATGTGCAGTGCACGTTCTCTGTCCGTAGCGCGCGGGTGGTCCTATACGTATTTCTGTTCTTTGTCGCAGTACCATCGCTGATGCTGCTGAACGTACCTGAGCGGCTGACCGCAAGTGGGACACGTGGGTGACGGCGGTGCAATCGCGGGAGCACTGGGAGAATAGGCGGGGTAGGCTGGAGGAAGACCGAAGTATTCTCTCACGTCTGGAGCCTGCGCCCATGCTCTGTTGCTATATCCACCAATCGTCAGAGCCCAGCGCTGTCCAATGAACAGGCCGACCCCGCCGATGAAGGTCAGCGCCGCTAACAGGACGGTAATTACACCAATGACATATGACCAGGGTGGAGTGTAGAAAATGAAGTCAATAACTGCGAATACAGTGATGATTATACTCGCAACGAACAGATAGGTTGCGTACTTGGTCACGGCACTCGGCCTCGCCTTGGTGGGGCCAATCGGCGGCGGAGGCGGAGGATAAGGAGCACTCACGATGAACAGCCTCTCCAGTGAGTCAGACTTCTCGATATTTAACAGTTTTCAAGCTCAAGTTATGGCCTCGCGCGTCCCATGTCCGGACATGTCCTTCTCCGCGAGCATCAGCCCTCAAACGAGACCCATCATGGCGAGGCGGTGGTTCTTCATCCATACTGGGCGGAAGAGGCGCGCGCAAATGTTCTGTCCTACGCGTTTCCAGATCATTCGATCCGATAGTTTTCTTTTCCATTCTTAGCGGTTCTAGGTATCGTTATCGTGAATTGCGCGCCCTTTCCCGACTCGCCCGTTTCCTCAATTCTCCAGCCGTAGACGTCCATCAACGTTTTTATCAAGAAAAGCCCGTAACCTGAGCCTCTGCCCGTTGAAAAGCCTTCCCTGAACAAGTTCGGTCGGACATTCTGCGGTATGCCTACGCCATCGTCCTGATAGACAATCCTCAGCCCATCTTCCCCGACTTGCTGGCGGAAGATTCTGATCTGAGAGACTTTGCAACCGTACTTCAACGAGTTGTCAACAAGGTTATAGAACATCTGTCTCAAAAGGGAATCAGCCAAAACATTCAGACCCTGACACTCGTTTGACACCTTGGCTCCTTTCAAGTCCGAGAAGAGTGAAACAGCTTTCTGAACAGCTTCGTGCACATCCGTGTAGGTCAACTCTTCAACACCCAACAATTCATAGTTCCTCGCAAAATCGAGGATTCTCACGATTTGTCCACACGCTGACTCCATATCCTTGAAGCTCTCGAGAAGCTCTGGATTATCCCTTGTCCACTTCTTTTCCAGGAAGATGTTGCCGGTGATTACGGAAAGCTTGTTTCGAATGTCATGCCTCGTCAACCCGCCAACAACCTGCAGTTTTTCGTTCATTGTCGCCAGTTTTTGCATCATCTCCTTCATGGCTGCTTCTGTTCTCTTCAACTCAGAAATGTCCTTGTACACGCCCACGTACCCAACGACTGTGCCTTCAAATTTCATAGGGGCAGCAGACACGGCTACTGGAACCAAAGCCCCATCTTTCCTTCTTCTTACCGTATTGTGGTAAACGTACCCGTCTGAAGCTTTCCTGTCCAACGTTTCAGCTTCTTCCATCTTATCCATCTGCACAATCAAATCAACAAGGTGTTTTCCCTTGATTTCTGCGAGAGAATATCCGAAAAGCTCCTCAAACCGCGGGTTAATGTCCAAAATGGAGAAGTCCGATCCGAGGTAAACAGCAGCTTCAGGGTTGCCCATAAACAAGCTCTCGAACTTCTTCTGACTAGTGTAGGCACGATTTTCTGCTTTTTTGCGTTCAGTTATGTTTCGAACGATATCCACGAATCCTATTGGCTCGCCTTGTTCTCCTTTTATGAATCCTGTGGTTATCTCTACTGGAATTTCGGTACCATTCTTTGTGAGGGCCCTGTACTCTATTGTTTTGCCCTGTCCCGTTTTCATGGATTCCATCGAGTCTTGTAGTGCCCGCGCTCGGTCGCCTTCAACCAAAAAGTCAAGCACGTTCTTTCCTATCAGGTCGCTTTTGTCGGCGCTGCCAAACATTCTGAGTAGAGCTTCATTTACGTCGGCAATGTTCCCGTTCAAGTCACCTGTAACGATGCCGTCCAGAGAAGCTCTGATTGCAGCAGAAAACCGACGTGATTCTTGTTCCGCCTTCTTGCGTTCTGTGACTTCATGGAATACCGTAGCAAACTTTCCCCTAGATGGAGAAAAGACAGATATTTGGAACTGCTTGTTCATTGGTGGGAAAAACGTCTCAAATGAAGCAGGTTCTCCGGAAGCAGCCACTCTTGCGTAGATTCCTAGATAAGGCGGCTCGCCTGCTCCATAAAGCGCTGAGGCTTTGCTTCCAATAGCTTCTTCTCTCTTGATCCCAGTGAGCGATTCAAAAGCTGGGTTAACATCCAGAATAATGTAATCAACTGCCCCGCCGCCTGCTCCATCATATACAATCTCATGGAGACAAAACCCTTCGCTCATTGAAGAATACAAAGAATGATATTTCTTCTCACTCTCCATCAGTGTGTTTTCTGCTTTCTTGCGTTCTGAGACGTCCCTTATTATGTTTACAAAGCCAACAGGGTTGCCCCTGGAATCATTTAGAATGCTCCCGGATAGTTCTGCCACGTATGTTTCTCCATTCATCTTCAAAGCAGTGTACTCAACGTTTTTCATTGTTCCCTGTTCAGACATTTTTCTCAGGTTCTCTAAGGCTTTGCTGCGGTCTTTTTCTGCCAAGAATTCAATGGCGTTCTTGCCAATAACGCAGCGTGCAGATGAATATCCTCCCAGCTCCAGAGCCGCTTCATTGCAATCGATGACATTTCCATTCAAGTCATTGATCATTATTCCATCTGGAGAGGAAACGAATATGGCCCTCAGTCTCTCCTTCTCTCGCCAAACGTCCATTTCTGCCCTTTTACTTTCCACGACGGCACGTAAGTCTTTAGCTAATTCGCAGTAGACTGATTCCGAGTCGCCAGCTTTGTTGAGATATCGGTCAGCTCCAAGGTTCAGAGCTTTGATGGCAACTTCTTCTTTGCCCTTCCCAGTGAACACGATAAACGGGATAGCATTGCCTCCCTGCCGCAGTTCCTTCAGAAACTCAAGCCCGTCTTTTCCGGGCATCCGATAGTCTGAAACGATTGCATCATAACTCCCCTTCCCCAGCTTCCCTAATGCTTCCTCCACAGACTCTGCAGTGTCAACTTGGAAAGGGCCTTGCATCTCCAAACATTGCTTCGCAACCCTCAACAAGGAAGGCTCATCGTCAACATGCAAGATATGCAACTTTGCTTTCTCAGCAGAATCCACGACTATCTCAACTGGAGACTGAACAGACTCAACCATGCAAAACGCCCTTCACACTCACCATCGCACCGCTAGCACTATGCATCATTTGAAAGGTTTCTGCACAATTAAACAGTTATGAATACTCTATCAATATTCAAAACAACTTCCGATAAGGGCTATACTAAGACTCATTCTGGCTACGCTTTGCTTCCAGCGACTGAACAATATTTCCTTCTGCGAAGGTCATCTCGTCGCCGTCTTCGTACTCTTTTTCATCACGTAATCGAAGAAGCGTTCCGTCGTCTCGCCGCAGGTCCACTCAGCCCGCAGTCTGGTCCGCCTCTCCGCCCTACGTAGCTCCGAGAGTAATGAACGATTCAACTCTTTCGAGTCTTCCCCTTCCATCTCAGCTTCGATTCGAAACTCTTTCTCGCCCATTCGCGTAACACATCCTTTGCTTACAAGCCTCTCAAGAACCGGCCGAACTGCCTCGGGGCTCTCAGTGTTAACGCTCGCAACGACCGAAAAACGCATTTTCGCCATCACTGTTCACGAAACAGAGTGCTCATATGAAAACGTTCCGCTCTTCCCTCAATCGAAATAACAGAACGATTAACCTCTATCAACGTTAATAATACATGGAGTGGATATACAGTTGAGATACTTGGAAAACGGAGCATCCCGAGAAGACAACCCGCTTCACCCCTCAACGATTAGCCCGCGAGCTTTTTAGCGTTGATGGAAACGGGCTTGCGAGGAGAAGAGCACGTTCTTTGAATGGTAGATTTCATCGGCACCGAGGGAGAAAGGAAAATGGGAAAATCCTCGGTTGCCTTGTCTACCATCAAATTAGGAGTTGCAGAGTGCAATTTATGTTTTTCGCAATCAATACAACTTCTTGGGATTCGCTGACGTTGAGCAGGGACCAGTCTGAATCGGATGAAAACAGAAAGGCACACGCAGGGGTAAGAGCCCGAGCTTTACCGTGAATCCACATTGGCGCGCGCGGCGCGGCTCTGGTCATTTTGCAGCCATAACCTTTGCGGCCAGAGAAACAGAGCTTTCAACATCCTTCATTATCGTGTCCGCCACCGACACTCTCAAGCCGAGCCCTTCTACGCGCGTCCTGAGGCCTGCGTCAGCCCTATCAATGATTAGGTGATCAAGAAAATCCTCATAGAACTTGGCCACACCATACGCAGACGCTTCAAGCCCGAGACTGGACATGATTCTGTCAGCCGGCCCCTTAACCGCTTTCCCACCCACGATAGGACTGACACCGACTACGTAGCCCCTCATGTTCTTCAACGCGTTCCTGATCCCTGGAATCGACAGAATCGGATTGACACTCAGAACAGGGTTGCTGGGACACACTACCAATCGTTCGGCACTGTTTATCGCCTCGATAACTCCCGGAGCAGGCCTTGCATTCGCACTTCCGTCAAACAGCACGCCCGTAACCTCATCCCTTGCTCGCCTCTTCACAAAGTACTCCTGAAAACCCAAACGCACACAACCCGACAGAACCACCGTCCGCACAGCATCGTTGCTCATCGGCACCAGCCTAACGTTCACCCCCAACAAACGACAAAGGTGAGCAACCGCTTCGGACAGACTCACACCGCTCTTTAACAAATCCGTTCTGACCATTTGAACCGCAAGATCCTTGTCACCCAGCTTAAACCAAGTTTCAAAACCGAGCCTCTCCAACATTCCCAGACAGCTGAACGTGTCGCCCGCGATACCGTAGCCCTTCGCCGCATCAACAATACCTGCCAAAGTGTACATAACGATGTCCAAATCCGGACTGACATGAAGCCCGTGAAACTCAAAATCGTCGCCAGTGTTCCCCACTATCACAAGATCCTCGGGCGAGATAACGCGAACAAGCCCCCTCAACAGTTTAGCGGCGCCTACGCCTCCAGCAAGAGCCACCACGAGCCCCATGAACATCGCAAGCGAACATTATGACTACAAACACTCATAAGATTAACCTAGGACCTTGCTTCCACTGTCGTGACGTGAAAGAAAAAGTCTACAGGCTAGCTTTCGATCTGTGCTTTCTGTTTGAAAGCCTGACAAGCAGGTTAAGAGCTGGCTCATCCCTTCTGATGGGCTTAGTTTTCAGAACTCCCGTTTTCTCTGCTGATTTGAGCATGTTTTCGCCCTCTTTCGTGCGTGTAATAACGCAGGTCCAGCCTTCAAGTCCAAGACCGCCCGCTGACAGATCAGCCACTTCGGAGCTGAAGTCTCTGCACGACGCGCAGCTCTTCTGGGCATACTCCTTCAGTTCTGCCAGCGGAATCGTTTTTGCAGACCCCGATTTCAGCGTGACTATCATTCTTCCCTTTATGTTCATGCCCTTGATGCTCCCCAAGTCGATGCCCAGCTCTTCACCAACGTGTTTTTCAATGAGTCCTTCATAGCTGAAGCACTCTGAACACATGAGCCCTATCAACAGTTTCACATCTGCAGCAAGTTTCATCCCGAGCATTTGCATCTTCCTCACTGCCTGAATTTGGCAAGGCGTTCCAACAAACGCCACGCTTGTCTTTCCCTGCTTTACGGCTTCGGGCAAGGCCAGCAGATTAGGCGAGCACGAATACCTTGTTCCGGCACAGCTCAGAATCTCCTCAGAAGTGGAGGCTAGCTTTGGAACGGGGTAGAAGGGCTTCTGAGCACTTACACCTGAGACCACGGCCCCGTCAATACGCTTGTTTTCCAACGCGTGGAGCAACAGCGCCGTCACGGTCCCCCCGTCCTGACAGACCTTCAACACTCTGCTGTCTGTTGCTCTGGCTATGTAGATCCGGCGATGTATTCCAAACTGTTCCTGGGATTTTCTCTCTCTGCCAAAAACGAAAGACTCAAGCTCAGACATCGGCAAGTCATACCTGGGGCAAACTCTGGCGCAAAAACCGCACCATGTGCACTCCTTGTGCAGGTCTGGCCTTCTCTTCCCCCATCTGAGGCAACCGTTCGGACATACCGCCACACATGCGCCGCACCCGGCACAGATGCCAGCCGAAACAACCTTCTTCCCCAGTGAATCCGCAAAACCCACTTTGGAACTCATCACTTTTCACCCTAGAAACGGCCAAGCTATAAGTTTAAGTCTTGCCCCAAAACAGATAATCTCCACGTAACCTGGCAGAGATGTTTCTCTTGGACACCGTTCAGATAATCGCAGTTACAGGTTTGCCCATCATAGAGAAGGGAGACCGGCTGGGCGAGCTCGTGTGCAACGCAGCTGAAAAACAGGGCACTCCCATTCTGGATGGGGACATACTTGTGGTCACACACGTCGTCGTCTCACGTGCAGAAGGAAATACCGTCAACCTCGACGAGGTCCAACCGTCTGAATTTGCGAAGAAAATCGCCGAACAGCACCAGAAGGATCCCGCCCTGGTTGAAGTTATTCTCAGGGAGTCAAAGGGCATCGTGCGCATGGGCAACGGCAACCTAATAACAGAAACCAAACAGGGCTTCGTATGCGCAAACGCAGGCATTGACAGATCTAACATACAAGGAGAAAGAAACGTAGCCCTGCTGCCCAGAGACCCCGACCGTTCCGCAGAGACTATAAGACAGGAAATCAGAAAACTGACAGGACACAGAGTCGCGGTAATCGTCTCCGACACTCACGGACGACCCTTGAGGATGGGCGAAATAAACGTGGCCATAGGCGTTGCAGGCATAAAACCCATAAGAGACAGAAGAGGCGAAAAAGACTTGTTCGGATACGTCCTGAGAGTGAAACAAACCGCAATCGTCGACGAATTGTCCTCCGCAGCGGAGCTCGTCATAGGACAAGCAGACGAAGCCGTCCCCGCGGCCATAATAAGAGGATACAAATACCCAGAAGCCGAAAACACGAAGGCAACCGAACTCATCAGACCCAAAGAAAAAGACCTCTTCATATAGAATACAGACGGCAAACCGGCAGAGCTCATGACAAAGTTATTTAGGCTCCAGGCAAACCAGATAAGTTCATATTGCTGAGTTAAGAAGGTGAAAAACATTGGAGGCAAAGACGCCTAAAGAGTTTTTTGAGAAGGTTCTTCCAACCAAGTTCAAACCGGACAAAGCTGAAGGTTTTGATGCGGTCGCTCAGGTAAACTTGGCCGGCGCCAACGGTGGCAACTGGATCATAACAGTAAAAAACCATAAAATCGACACAAAAGAAGGAGTTGCCGCCAACCCTGACATCACGCTCAAGATGGCAGACACGGACTTCGTAGCTCTGGTCAACGGAAAACTCAACGCCGTCACAGCCTTCATGACCGGAAAACTCGAATTCAACGGAAGCATGGCCACTGGCCTAAAACTGCTAGACATGGGCTTCATGTAGCCTAGCAGAAGAAAAAAGCGCCTTCCTAATCATCTAGATCAGAATTATCAACAAGACAAGGATCTTTAACGCCGAACATCCTATCTCACAAAGCTAAACCTTCGATGCTCTTCCAGACTCCGGGCTAGCATCCGGCCTGTACGTGAGTTTGAGCCTACTGATGAACGTGACACAAGATAGAATCAGAAATGGAGATGCGAAAATGGCCGAAACGAAAGGGAAAATGGAGAAGAAGGAATACATGTTTGAGAAAAGTGCAAAGCTGTATCCAACGATAAAGGCAAGGATTCCCCACAAAGCGGAGATTCTTCCGCGCCTGAGATTCAGACCGAACTTTTTCTCCAACTGCCCGACATTGTGACCCTCAACAACCGTATAGATTCCCCACAATGCCAGTTGAACCAGAAAAACTACGCCTAAAGCGATGTCTGAGGAGAACGAACTCCAAAATCCGACAATGGGCGACAACAGTCAGCCCAACGGAGAAACGGCCAAGAGAACCGCACAAAGCCACATAATCGTTTCTGTTTGCCCGAAACCCAAGAGCCTCCAACCGCTCGCCCGATAATAAATGCCAAGAAAATACACGGCTGGCAGAGCAACAAACAAGAACCCCAGTCCCAAGAAGACCAATCCCAAAGGGCTCAACGCGAACAGGACAACCGAGACTATCGAAAACGTAAAGCCAAGCCTCAGCTTCCCAAACCCTTCCGATGTCCGAGACTCAACGGCCGACGCTTCGCTTCTTTCATGTTGGCCTTCCACAGCATCCACCCACAATAGCCTGCAGCCAACACGCACAGATAACTCCTCCATCCTTGACCAAAACTAAACCCCAGGTCAACAACTTTTGACAACAACACATAAGCCTTTGCACCCGCTAAAACTACAGACTACTCCTTCCTAGCCCCTCCCCGCAGCGTGCACCGAGAGCAAACAAGCTTAAACACTAGCGCGCTAAGTTAGACTAGTTCAGCTTCAAGGTCCCAGCCTTCCTACGTTCAGCACGTAGCCCTATGTTTCTGTTTTTGACATACTAGCATTATCGCAATTTCGTTTATATCGCGTCCTAGGCTAACTCTTCTTGGGGCTTAGGGATGAAGAGAAGGAGAAGGCTGTCACGAGAGGATTTCCTAAAGACACTGGACGTAATCATGCAGGACGGCCCAAACGTAGAATACAGAAACCCAGAGAAATGGAGAAACCCTCAACATAACGCTTAACATAGCGGCGCTATGCAACAAAGAACCCTGGCTTCTTACACTCAAAAGTCTAGCCTACATTGAGCTTTCGAGTGCTGTCTGTCCGAAAGCTCGTTTATTCAACAGATAACAGAAAAGCTGAGGAAGATTGCGTTCTCACGTATTTTGCGTGGCCCGCGGGCTAAAAATGAATAATGCCTCTCTGCTCTTCCTCATACTATATTACAGAAAATCAGTCTGCAACATCGCCTTCCTGCGTATCGGCGCGCTGTTACAATCTCAACTTTGAGACCTCTTAGACCAATGTTGAGAGCAACATCATTTGTTACAAACGACTTAGCGCGCTAGTCGGGAGCACATTGATTGCATAGTCCAGAGTTCTCTAAATATTCTTCCTCAGGGATTTCCTTGTCACATTGGATGCAATGATACTTTTCTTCCTCTTCCTCTTCTGATTCTGGTTCTTGTACTTTGGCTTCAATAGTGGCAGAAGTTAGAGGATAATACCACTCTTTGATTGTGGTAGAGTCCTCAGTTGCTCCCGCAAAGCCTTCTTGGAGAAGATGATGTATGGAAGTATCCAAGTTTCCTATTTCCTCTGGGGTCAGAGTCAAGGCATCGTATATCTCATGGTTCTTTTTACATTCTTTCAGGTTACATTTCATTCCTTTTCCTCTCCTGTGAATTCTGCTAGGATTTTCAAGTCCTCGATTGTTTTTTTCCTCTTCTCTCGCATTGAAATTTTTGAAGGTACTGCTGGAAAGTTCTGCTTCCTTATCTCTTCAGCTGCAAACCTACTGATAGTTCTCGCAACTTGTCTAAGTTCCTCAGCTTAGCGCGCTCTGTTCCATCAGCTGCACTGCGAACACTTCATTCTGAGCTTAGCTTTAGACAGCACTAGCGGTAATCGACGAACTGTTTCAAAGCCCGAAACAAATCTTCTTTAATGTCCTTGACTGCTCTGAGCATTCTCTCTTTCACATTGCTAGCGGAGGCATGGCTAATGCGCTTGCGGCCAATGTACATGCGAGATAGACACCTGAGCGTAGTCCATGGCGTCTTGGTTACAAGTATGGACGTCTTGAGCAAATGCATATCCCAAATCATCCCACACACAATTTTCGAGAGCTCGTAACGGAGAACCAATATCAATTCATTCGCGGTTTTGCTTCTCCGTCGTCTCCACAATTCTGCTAGCAGTCTTGTATTTTGTCCCCTGAGCGAGTAGGCAATGTTGGTTTGCATGCTCAATTAAACGATTCGGGTTATAAGAAGCTTGTTTAGCCGTAATATTTACTATTGATAAGCGCGCGCGAATCAGAAAGAGTAATGTAGATAGGAAACTTGAGGGAATGGCTAAAAAAAAGCGCCATCACCAAAATCTAGTGTTTAGTCTGCTTTTGTTTCCTTGTCGATTGGCTAAGGTTTTGAATGATTTGTTGAAAGATTCCTCTTTCTTTGGTAAGGATTTCAACAAAATTTGCGAGTTCCTCCCTTTGAAAACGCAGGTTGTTTGTTTCTCCTTGAAGCTGCGAGATTCTTTGTTTAGACGCCTTAATCTCGTTTCTCAACTCTCTAGCCTCTTTTCGAAGCTTCTCCATCTCACTAGTCAAGATTTTCATATACGCCTTTAACTCATTCACCTGCTTCTGCAACTCTTCATATCTGGACCTCCGAACTAGACCAAAAATCACGGAAGATTCCTCCAACGAGTAGGCATGGCAGCGCTTACGAGATCTAATATTGAGAAATCGATTGTCGGTCGGTAGCGCGCGCGCTTACTGAATGAAGAACATTGCACGAACAAAACCGATCTATCTGCCATCACCGTCATCTCCATGACTGATTGAAGT
The DNA here is from genome assembly GCA_049512075.1 of Bathyarchaeia archaeon. Taxonomy (GTDB): domain Archaea; phylum Thermoproteota; class Bathyarchaeia; order Bathyarchaeales; family Bathycorpusculaceae; genus JBEKCD01. The sequence goes on from JBEKXL010000021.1 coordinate 40,653, forward strand.
CTCTGACCAATCCGTTATTAAAGGATTTTTCAGAATTAGAGCGCGCGCGTTTTACGACGCTACATACGCAATTCCAAAAAAACCACGAACTTGAGAAAGGTTTCTTCGACATTCTTGATAAATTCTTCCTCATGAGTAACCAAGAGTATTATTCTGCAATGATAAGATAGGGCTTTCCCGATTTGAGTTTTGGCAACCTCTTCAAGCAATGTTGAACAGAATATCAAATGTTACAAATGATTTAGCGCGCACGAGGGAACCTCAACGGCAAAACGTTACAATGAACATTACATCTGACGTTACAAATAGACGGAACGGATTAGCTCTGAACGGTGTTCCAGCCCGTTTTTCTTCATGGTTTGTTAGAGTTACAGATTACATCTGACATTACAAACAAAGGGGGAGGGGGTCACTTTCGCGCGTTTCTCCCGAAGAAGACGCACTCCCAGATGCCAACGTTTAGAGCCCTGAAAAACCCAACCGCAAACTCAGCCCGCCCGCGTCAGCCTATGAAATCCTTTACTCCATCAACCATGAACCATCGCACACTCCCGTGTTCAATTGGCTAAAGCCTTCCCTGCACGTGCCAAACTTCATCCCACACTTCCCAGCCAAACCTCCCACCCTCTCCATCAGCCTAAGCCTCAAATCTTCAGGCAAGTAAAGATAACCCGCCTTTCTCACCCCTTCTTCAAAGTACAAAGACCTCAGCTTCTCCGCAACCTCAGGCAACTTGGCACTGAACCTTCGCCAACCGTCAGGCCTAACCTTAAACGTCGAACTCGTAACATGCCTCACACCCACAGAAGCCAACCTTCTCATCAAACTCTCCGGATCATCGTTCACAAACGGAATAACCGGATCAACCCGCACAGAAACCGGTATGCCCTTCTCAACAAGAGCTTCAACCGCCCTCAAACGCGCTGAAGGCAGCGGAGCACCCGGCTCAATCAGCCCAGCCACGCAATCATCGTCCGTCGTCACCGTCAAAGAAACCATCGAAGGAACCCTCCTCAAAAGGTCAACATCTCTCACCACCAACGGAGACTTCGTAACTATCTGAACCCTGCAATCGTGCTCCGACAAAATTTCCAAGCAATTTCGCATCAGCCCCGCTTCCGCTTCCACAGTGGGATAGGGATCTGAAGAATTAGAGATGGACAACGTTTCACCGTTCAACCTGCCAGCCTCCCTCGCCAACCTCTGGATCAGATCCTTCTTGGGCCGGCAACATGAAAACCTCGGCACATAACTCGAAGCATAACAGTACGTGCACGCGTGATCGCAACCAGTGTAAGGATTAAGAGTCAACTTCGAAGGACAAGTGCACAGACCAGAACGCCAAGGATCAAACCTCGAAATCAAACCCACACAGTTCACTGACACAAACTCAGGTGTAGCGCATTCAAAAACGTTCGCCCTTGCCTGAAGAACCCGCCTTGAAAGAAGTGTTGAGGCACCGTGCATAAACCCGTTTTCACCCGCACACAGCAAGTTTCCCGATTAATTCGTCCAGACACTGCCTATAGTCCAACACCTTAGGCGGTTGGAGACCGCGGGCTGAGCTGGTCGGCCGAAACCTTCCAGCTTACACCCCGGTTCCATCAAACCCATCTTTTATGGGAGCCTTCGTCCCCATTTAGGGGAATGGCTGCCTATTTTCAGGAGAGACTTCGGGCTTAGATGCTTTCAGCCCTTATTCTCAGCGGCGTGGCTGCCCGGCGTTTGCCCTGTCGGACAACCGGTTGACTAGTGGCCACAGCGTCCCGTTCCTCTCGTACTGGGGACCCTTTCCCCTCAGGCAGCCTGCACTCCCAGCAGATAAAGTCCGACCTGTCTCACGACGGTCTAAACCCAGCTCACGTTCCCTTTTAA
>JBEKXL010000022.1:0-38338 GCA_049512075.1 Bathyarchaeia archaeon
GCACGCCATCCTGCCACGTAATATCATGTTTAAACCACAAAGTAACATTCGTCCATTGAGGATTAGAAGAGTTAGTCGGATCATCAATAAGCTGAACCTTCCAAGAATAAGCCATCCATGGTAAATCACAGCCGTTCGACCCGCCTGTTAGTGCGCTGCCCGGTACCAAGTCGTTGTACGGATTTTGGGCCATTGGATAAGTGAAGATTTCATCCATGACCTGGTAGTCAAAGACTTCGTCGCTGAAGATAGGGTTCAGCACGTCTGGCGGAGCGTAACAGCCGTAGTAGATTATGTTGCTGTCGGGCGTGTCCGACGGAGGCCCCGTGTAGGCTATTGTGTCGTTCTTCTTTGCGTTCAGCGTGATCCAGTTCAAGAGTTGTTCGTTGCCTTGTGTGCCGTAGCCCAGCTCATTGATCATCCCAAGCATGCTGGTCTTGTAGGCACAATAGGTTGCTGGGCTGTAGACGCTGACCAAGTAGGCTTCGTTAACCAGAATGTCCTGGACCTGCATGAGATCGCTCATGAACTGGGATTGATTCTGGTCCGTAAAGCACGCGTCCGCATAACGTGTCATGTTTGAATCGTCAACCGCGTAAATATTCGGACCGCCAGAGGTCCAAAAGGTTCCAGGCCAAATGCCTGCAGGTGTAAACTCATCGTACCACCAGTTTGGCGGCGTGAAGAAGCTGTAGCCAAGCGTGACGAAGTCATATTCATACGTGTTTGGGCCCCAACCCAATATGGGGGAGGGGTAGTGCTCTGCATAAGCTATACCCATCTTTCCGACCATCGCACAGAACATGTCGCCCAAGTCTTTTCGTGCGTCACTTTTTTTGACGTATCCTTGTAGCGTGTCGACGGGCTGCCCGGCTCTCGGGTTAACGTACGTGTCGGTTCCGCCCCATTGACCATAGGGATCAGCGCTAGGGTAAACGACCCCCTCAGCTGTTCCCCCGTACGTCGCTAATGTGCCATTGCTATACGTGGTGAGCAGGTCTTGGAATGTTGGGTAAATAGTTTTATTGTACCAGCCGCCCCTGTAGAGGATGTACAGGGCGTTTGTCACGTTGTATTCCCATGGGTAGTTGGGGTAAGAAACGTTCGGGTTTATGTAGCCTGCCATAAGCGGGTTCGGAATTTGGGTGTCGTCCCTCGTGGCAAAACCTTGAAGAGTGGGTCCCGCGATAACGCCGTTCTTGTCGACTACACACGCCAGCGCCTGCCTGAAGTCAGTGTAGTTCAAAGCGCTTCTGCCGTTCGGATGTGCAAGATTAGTCCAGTTACAGTTGAACCCCAGCTCATATTCACCCGCTTCGGCCATCGGTTCGACAATTATGCCCGTGTTGTTTATCGCTGTGTTATACTCAGCGCTTGTGAGCTGCCAGCCCATAACGTCAACGCCGCCCGCATAATCTGGTGTCAGCAGGGCATTGAAGAGACTGTCTTGACCCGAAAAGAACCTGAACTGGATGGCATTCATGTTCGGGCCCGTGGTTGCATAGGTGTGAGGCATAATGGACGCCAATGTCGTTAAGACAAGCCCAATACATGCTAGAATAGCGCAGATTCTCTTGTCTACTCCTTTCCAACGTGGGCGCTCTCTAGTCTCTGTAGGATTTCTTCGAAAACGTCTCGTCCTAATTGCCTTCCCCGTTTCCAACGATTTCACCATCCAATACTTGGCCAAGGGTACCTATATCTCTACAGTTTACAACAGGGCGTTGCAAAAATCGAACAGTCTCAAACCTTATACGAAAGAATGAGGTTATCTCTGTACAGGAATCATGAGTGAGTCAAAATTCTGCTGACAGCGAAATCGAATCCAAACTCACAGGTACGACGCGTCGAGTATATGGTTGTCTTCTGGAATCTCCAGACGGCCAATCAGGCGTGCGCGAGATAGCCAGGAAACTCAACATCAAACATCCTTCCATAGTGCTATATCACCTTCAAAAACTGGAGGAACTTGGACTCGTATATCACACCAACACTGGAGCTTACTACCTAGTCAAAGAAGTTAAGGTCGGCGTCATGAGACTGTTTTTCCGGCTTCACGGGGTTCTCTTCCCACGGCTGTTCCTCTATTCAGTGCTTCTTTCGACAATGGTCATAATCTACGTTTGCGTCTACACACAGCCAATGCTCTCGTTGGGTCCCGGCTGGATCCTGGGATACGCGACGAGTCTATTGATATCCTTCATCGCCTGTGGTGTTCTATGGTTTGAAACAATCATGATTTGGAGGGAGAAACAATTCTAGATACTGTTCTAAACTGTAGATATAGAAGTCTGTTCTGTGCAGTAATAGGTGAATGAATAGACAATGAGAAGAAGCATGAAATTCGCTCTCGTTGCGATTATGCTGGGCACTGCGTTAAGCTTGATTCCCTACCTTATAGTTTACAGCAGCACTGGTGGAAACATGTTTGGGACCAGTGGGCCCTTCTTTGATGATTTTGAGAGTCAAACTTTGAATAGTAGATGGAAGTTCGTAGATCCCCTTGGTAACTCTTCTCTCGACCTGAGCACACGCCAAGGCTGGTTGACGATGACCACGTATTCTCTCCCAAATCGGGGCATAGCGGACGGACCTCGTTTAGTTCTATCAGACATAACTGGTGACTTTCTCGTACGCACAAGGGTTCAATTATCATCGGCCAGCCCTAACGGTAGTGCTGGCATCATAATCTGGAGAGACAGTGAGGACTACGTTTATCTCTACGACACTCTTGACCTTGGAAATACAATCATCTTTGGTGAAACGCGTGTCAAGGTAGCGCAAGACGCGCGCGCCTCCAATTATCGTGCAATCGATCTCATTTTGAGCAAGCGAGGGGGTAATTTCACCGCTTCGTACATTTTTGAAGGTATCGAATTCCAGGTGGATACCCTCAGTTTCACAGTGACTGGTCCTCTGGATGTGGGAGTTTCGATTGCTTCAACTCATGGAGGCAGTTTCTCAGCTTCTTTTGACTTTTTAAGCCTAGCTCCCTATTAGTACGGGTAGCGTAACGTGCTCTGACACGTTAACTAAGCCCGTGTCAAGTCGGCATTCACGTCAATCAGTCTTGTCTAAAAAATCTTGCCCAGAATCGTGTTTCTCAGCTCTGCGTATTTCTTCTCAAGATATTCTTTCAGTGCGGCGGTTTCTGACGTAAGCCTCGTCTTCACCTGAGTGTTCAGGTCTCTTGCTTTCACAATGTCCTGTTCTATCTTTTCCAAGTCATGCTTTGCAGCGTATTTTAGTTCTTCAGTCTTCTTCAATACGTCCACCTTGATTTTTCGATAATGCCCATATAGGCTTCTTTGTAAACTTCTCACCACTTTTCGAACAGTTCTCCAACCTTAAGCAATTTCACAGACCGCGCGCGCCATTTCTTCGCGACAAAACTCTACCTTCAGACCCGAGACATCCACTACGTGCAGAAGAAGATGGGCCACAGGAGCATAACTATCACTACCATTAACGAGAACAGCGAGCCAAACCAGGACGTGGAGACCTACACCGTCAAAGCTGTGACCACCCAAGAAGAAGCAGAAAAGCTTATGACTTTAGGCTACGAGTTCCATTATTGCATTCAAGAAGGAGTAGATCTGTTCCACAAAAAAAGTGATAGGACTTGACTGAAAGGAGCAACTTGAACAAGTATGTCGTCGGCTACGACGAGAAGACCCAGTGCTGGAAGCTAGATTTCGGTACGCATTCCGTAGAGATTCAGAACACCTTTGCCGAAATGTTTCCGATGTGGGCTGGGAGAGTTCTGATTACAGCGGACATGGAAAAATGGGCTTTGATAGCTGCCGAAGTCGCAACTGGCTTGGCGACGAGCGTGATCATGTCCCCCGCTGAGGCTGGAATCGAAAGCTTCGTCCCAGCGGGCAAAACGCCGGACAGTCGAGTTGGCGTTCTGGTACAAGTGTACAATCGCAGCAGGTTCGAGCTAAACGGACAGATGATACTACGCATAGGGCAGTGTGTGATGACGTGTCCAACGACATCGGCTTTTGACGCCATGCCGAACGCCAAGAGAACGCTGAAGGTGGGAAGAAGTCTATGCCTGTTCGGCGACGGGTTCCAGAGAAAGGGTTTGGTAGGACCGCGAAAGGTTTGGAAAATCCCCGTGATGGAGGGCGACTTCATCGTTGAAGACCGGTTCGGCATCGCAGAAGCCATAGCAGGCGGCAACTTCATCATCTTCGCCCAAGAGAGAGCCTCGGGCCTCAAGGCCGCGGAGGAAGCTGTGAAAGCCATAAGAGCCGGGAAAAACGAGGTTATCATGCCCTTTCCGGGGGGAATCTGCCGTTCCGGCTCGAAAGCCGGTTCTCTGAAGTACAAGCTGAAAGCTTCCACGAATCATCCTTTCTGCCCGAGGTTGAGAGAGCTTGTGCCAGATTCGCAGGTGCCCGAAGGCGTGAAATGCGTTTACGAAATCGTCATCAACGGCCTGAGCCTTGAAGCGGTCAAGAAGGCCATGGGCGACGGTGTGAAGGCTGCGGCAGGCGTGCCCGGCGTGGTCAAGATTTCGGCGGGCAACTATGGCGGTAAAATAGGTCCTTACAAGGCGTTTCTGAAAGAGGCCTTAGAAACAACCTAGGGCACGCCCCAAAAATCTTATTTGAAGCCTCAATGTAGCTCTATCACTGAAACGTATCGTGAAAGCATTTGAGTACCTCAAAAAAGACTTCCTTGGAACTGTTCAGACTCAAAAAGACACTGATGACGCTGGCCAGTAAGGAGGGGCGTGGAACTGAACTCGTCTCACTCTACGTTCCGCCTGGAAAACAGATAAGCGATGTTCTAAACACGCTCAGAGACGAGTATGGCACAGCGTCCAACATAAAGTCCACGACAACCCGGAAAAACGTCATGGACGCTATTGTGAAAGTCCAGCAGCGCCTTAAACTCTTCAAGGAACCGCCTGAAAACGGGCTGGTGATATTCTGCGGAGCCATCCCCCAGAACGGTGCCGGAAGCGAGAGAATCGAAACCTACGTGATTATGCCGCCTGAACCGATACACATATACCTTTACAGGTGCGACGCGAGATTCCACACCGAGTACCTGCAGGAAATGCTGAGAGAAAAAGAAACCTACGGCATACTCCTCATAGACTCCTCAGGCGCAACGCTCGCCACGCTTCAAGGCAGAAGGCTTGAAATAGTAAGGGAGATGACGTCAGGCGTGCCAGGCAAAACCCGCGCGGGTGGACAGTCTGCGAGAAGGTATGAAAGGCTCAGGGAGATGAGGCTTCAAGAATACTTCACGCGAGTAGGCGAACACGCAAACGAGATTTTTCTGCCCATTGAAAACTTGAAGGGCTTGATTATCGCTGGCCCTGGACCCACGAAGTACGATTTCGAAAAGGGCGAGTACCTCAATTACATGCTGAAGAATAAGATCATAGACACCGTGGACACGGCTTACGTTGAGGAGCAGGGCGTCAAAGAAGTTGTTGAAAAAGCGCCGGAAGTGATGCGGAAGGTGCGCTACATAGAGGAGAGGAGGATAATGCAACAGTTTCTCTACGAAGTGGGGCATGACACGGGAAAAATCACTTACGGCGAAGAAGAAGTCAGGAGAGCCCTGGACGCGGGGGCCGTTAGGACGCTGCTGCTTTCAGAGGGACTGGAAATGACGAGAGTCACGGTGAAATGCAATGCCTGCGGCTACCAAGAACAGCACACGATGAAAAGCCAGATGCTGACCAGTTTTGAGCAAGGCCTCTCGGGAAAACCTTGTCCAAAATGTAACGCGGCAGCCTTAGGCATTGTTGACACGCAGGATTTGATAGATGATTTCGCCAAGCTTGCAGAGTACACGAACACTGAGGTGGAGATAATATCAACCGAGACAGAAGAAGGACAGATGCTCAAGAACTCGTTCGGCGGAATAGCCGCGCTACTGCGCTTCCAGCTCCACGAACAGTAAGAACAGCTATGCGCCCATCAGCGCACGTTCAATCTCGCTTTTCTCTGCGTCCTTAATGAGCAACCTTTTCTGCCTAGAAGAAGAACCAGAAACAAGTTCCACCTTCTTGCCGAAAAGTCTTGAAAGCTCCTTCACCAGCTCCCTGTTGACCCTTCCTCCAACAGGCTCTTCCGAGCAGTGAACCACAATCTCATCGCCTTCAACCATGATCCTAAACTCCTTTGACCGCGGCTTCACGTAAACGTCCAAGATTAGGCCTTTCTCTGTTTCCCTGAGTTTCATGAAATTTCCACGCCAACGCTATGCTTAGAATCCGATTGGATAAAAGCATGTTCAAACTACAAGTGGCGACGGAAAAAGCTAAGCGGCAAACATGTTCTACAGTGTCTTGGCGTCTGAATTGAAACATCCGTCAATGTATCTGGACTGGTATGTTCATGTGCCCAAGGTAAAAAACGATTTTAGGTCCAGCGGCATTGGCCACTTCACTCGTGACCTGAGGCTGAACTGCTTGGATATGAGCGTTAACTACGATCACGGCAATCCTGAAACAGCCTTGCAACTGGCTAAGTGGTACCGTGTGAAACCTGAGAACGTTTTCATTTCAAGCGAGGGAGCTTCAGGCCAGAACGCCCGCGTCATCAGATGCTTGGCGGAGAGGAGCCGTAAGAAAGATGAAGCGGTGGTGGAGTATCCCACTTACGAACCTTTGCTTAGGCAGGTTCAGGAGCATTTCAGGCACGTGAAGAGGCTGGTGAGAAGAGAGGAAGAGGCGTACGGGCTTGACGCGGATGAGCTTCTGAAGCTTGTTTCAGACAGAACCGGTCTGCTCGTGTTGACCAATCCTCACGCTCCAAGCGGGGCAACATCGGACGCGAAAGAGTTGAGGGAAGTGATGACTGTTGCCCGCGAGCAGGGCTTCTACGTGTTGTGCGATGAGATATACGCTGAATTTGACCGAGAAAAGGTGCCGACACTCTTCTCTGTGGACCCGGAGTGGGGCATCGTCACGACGAGCTTTACAAAAGCCTACGGTCTCGGAGGGTTGAAACTGGGCATCGCACTGGCCGAGAAGGAACTTGTCGATGAACTGTACATGGACGTGCTGAACACCGTTGGCAACAGCCCTAACATAGTGCAGCTCATCGCGGCAGACTTGCTGTCCAAGAACAAGGAGAAGCTCGAAGAACACAAGCAAGAATGGACACATCTCAAGAATCAAACGCAAGCGTGGCTGACCGAGAATGGCCTGGAGTCCTTCCCGAGCAAGGTCGGCGTCACCTACTGGGTGAAAATGCCGATAAAAGACACGCACAAGTGGACAAACGAACACACAATCCCGCGCTATAGCTTGGCCGTAGTGCCGGGAACGTTCTTCCTGTTCAAAAGTGACTACGCACTAACAAGGACGAACATGATAAGGCTCGGCCTCGGTAATGTAAACCCTGAAAAGCAAACCTTGGAAGAAGCCCTAGACACATTGGAAACGGCGCTGAAAACACATCAACGAAAACAAGAATGAAAGCAATAACTATACCCGCCCGCTCTCGTGTTTGGGTTCGGACCCTTGTGTATGAGTACCTAAACCGTGATTTTTGAGGTTCGTGTTTGTCAAGAACGTTGGCATGAGCTTGGTAGATGCTGGGTTCTTTGGGCGTTGGTGTTTGTTTGGCTAGACGTGAGTGCTGGAGTCGTAGGGTGCTTTGACGTAGGTGATGACTTCTACCGGGCATTCGCCCGAGAGCTTCAATGTCTTCTTCCATTCTTCTCCGACGGCTATGAGGAGGAAGACTCCTGACATTTCGGCTTTGGCTTTTTTGACGAGGTTGACGAGTGCGGCTTGGGTTTCTCCGCTTTTTATCATGTCATCTACGACGAGTACGCTGTCGCGCTTTTTGATGGCTTCTTTTGGGATGTAGATTGTTGAGGTGACGCCTGAGCCTTTGAGGAGGACATAGGTTTCTTCGAGGAAGGCTTTAACGCCGACTTCTTTGGTTCGTTTCGCGACGACGAGGTTGACGCCGAGGGCGTTTGCTACCATGGTTGCGAGGGGTATGCCGTCTACCGCGGCTGAGAGCACTTTTGTTACGCGTTTTCCCGCGAAGTTTGCGAGGGCGTGGTTGGCGGCCTGTTGCAAGATGTTGTAGTCACCTATGATTTCAGTGTTATCAAAGTATCCGTCTTCGTCGAACCTTATTCTGCTTCGCAGCTCGGGTTCCAGGCCGACAAGTCTCGTGAGGATTTTCCAGAGCTGCTTCGCCCGTGCCGTATTGGGCAGGACGTGGCCTTTGGCGTACCGGCTGAGGACGGTTACGGGCAGGCCGGTTTTTGACGCTAGTTCGCGATAAGTTATGTTTCGTTTATACTTAGCAGTTCTGAGAAGCTCGATGGTCATCAACCGAAGCTTCAAATCCTCTGCATGCGTGCTCATAACAACAGCCTCATATACACTGATAAGTCAAACCCTAGCGTGTTCTCCTTCTATTATTGCTTTTGCGATATATACTTTGCTGGGTTAGAGAAGAGCGCGTTGATGACGTCTGCTTCCAAGCGCGTTAATAATGTGAACCGTGATACTCGCGAAGCCGCAAAGTTAAGGCAGTATTACAACCTAACGTTAGTCAGTAGGTAGGGTTCCAGAATGAGCTTTGTTCTCAGCTCGTTCAATCTTCCAGTTGCGCGTGAGGACTTTTTCCCTAGTGGTTGCTGCTGAGAATGGTAGGAGCTTCGTGCGAGGTTATCTCTCAAGTTCGTGACGAAGCCATTCGAGGTATTCTTTGCTTCCGGCAACGATGGGTACAGCGGTGATTTCAGGCGTTTCGTAAGGGTGTGTCTCCTTGATGGTTTTCTCAAGCTCCTTGTACAGGCTTTTTCGCTCTTGATAAGGCAGAGCCATTCTTCAGCTGTCTCTTTCCTGTTCTTCCACCAGTACGTACTTTGTATCGGGCCGATTATTTGGACACAGCCTGCGAGTCTCTTCTGCACTAGGGTCCGTGCTACTTTTTCGGCATCTTCTCTTCTCCCGGTTGTCGTGAAGATCTGGACATATTGTTTCATTTTGGTTCGCCTCGTTTTTTGTTTCTTGAACTCTGTTTGGTTCCAGGAAGCTCTTGAGTTTTTTGCAGGGCACAGCATTGCATTTCTCGCGCGGTTCAGTAACATGGAGGGAAACGTTTTTCAGCTGGGACGGTCTGTGCAAACGTCCCAAAGGGTTGTCTTTTCATGCAGCAGCGGATGATTCGAAAGGAAGTAGTCGTCAAGGCGTCTGTAGAGGCGGCGTGGCACGCGTGGACCACACCAGAAGGTGCTGTTACGTTTTTTGCGCCAAGAGCTAATATCCGACTTGCCGTAGGCGGACCGTATGAGCTGTACTTTGACTTGGACGCTCCGGAAGGCTCGCGAGGGGGCGAGGGTTTGAAGACACTCAGCTTTCTTCCCATGGAAATGCTCTCGTTCGAATGGACTGCGCCGCCGCAATATCCCAGTGTCCGCCAGGGACCACACACATGGGTTGTCGTTCAGTTCTACCCGCTTGGCCGAAATGAAGTTCGAGTCAGACTAACCCATCTTGGCTGGAGGGAAGGCGAGGAATGGGACAAAGTTTTTCAATACTTCAAACGAGCATGGGACACTGTCCTCGGAAGGCTAGAATGTAGGTTTTCCAAGGTTCCCATCGATTGGGACAAACCTTACTCCCCTCCCCAAAACATGACGTATGAAATCCCCTGAAAATGGGGTTGAACTGAAAAACAGAGAAAAATGAGGGAGTCGTGCGGCTAGTGCCTCTACTGGGGTTATCTACTAGAAAGGTTTTTGTGTTAACAAACATCCAGAATGTTCTGTTTGCACGCAAGTGGGGGTTTGGCGTTGACTTCGAAGGTCGCTGTAGTTGAATTCGATGGAGAAAACATGGCTTCGTTGAAGCGAGCTTTCGACCTGATCGGGGGGATAGCTGACCTGAATGTTGTGGAGAGACCTGTGGTGATTAAGGTTGGAGTTTTCAGTCAGAAGGCAGAGAACCATGCATCGGTAAGCCTAGTTGACGCAATCATTCATCGCTTTGACAAGGCTCCAAAGATATTCGTTGTCGAATCTGACAATTACAGGGGTACTGGTTCAGAGAGGCTTCAAATCTGGAGGGAGCTTTACACGGAGCGAATAGTTCCCTTCAACCTTTCAGACGACTCGGATGTCAGAAAAGCGAAGATTGTGGGCCAGCAAATGGAACTGTCGCACCTGCTGTTCAAGCCCAACGTGTTGGTCGACACACACATACTGCGTTCCTTTGAGAGTGGAAGCATCCTCAAGAACCTGTTCGGGTGCATATTGGATTCGAAGAGAATGAAATATCACAAGGTTCTTCCCACGCTTCTCGCAGATGTTTATGAGGCGATAGGCGGGGTAGACCTTGCCGTGCTTGACGGGACGTACCTCTGGCGCGGTGCAGGAGATGCTCCTGTACGAATGAACACTGTGCTTGTTGGGAGAGATGCAGTTGCCCTGGAGACGGTTGGAGCGACTCTTGCTGGCCTTAATCCTCAAAAAATGCCAGTCATACAGGAATTTGTAAAGAGGGGTCTCGGAGAAGGTTCTCTGGAGAACATTGAGGTGGTGGGGGCTTCCCTTGAAAGTCTTCGGGAAAAATTCTCGTCCGCTGCAAAGGCTCAGAAAAAGCTTCGCGTCCGGGGCAGTGGTCCTCAAACGTGGGGTGGTCAAGCGAATCGTGCGTTTAGAGGCTTGATTCGAGAGGGATTCTTCAAGCAACCCGATGGAAGAATAATAGAAAACGTGGTCGAGGCCTTGAAGGCCCGGGGTCTCTCGGTTGAAGATAAGCAGGGCAAAATCATGAGTTTTCTTACTCGAAGGGTCAAGAAAGGAATTTTGAAAAAATCTAGGAATTCGAATGGAATGGTTTGCTGGACAGAATAGTTAGGCTCAGAAATCGCGCGTTTTTTCACATGAACTTGAATAGAGGATTTTTCTAGAACAAGGTTCCACAAGCAATATGTATTTCTTTGCTGTGAGCGAAGCATCAGGAGAAGGGAAAAGGATAGGGGAAGAGGCAGAAGGAGAAGGGAAAAATTTTTCGTGCCTCTTCCCTTAACCTTTGACAACACTCTTTGCAGCTTTCTATTTAATCTTTGGCATTCAACCTTGAAATCATCATTTGGCAAAAGCAGGCGCTCTCATGTGGACGTCAGTTGAAAACGGTATACTACAAGAGGAATCTTCTTTCCCCAAGGAGATTTCAACACTTCCTCTTTCACTTTCTTGAAACCATTCTTCTCGTAGAATGCTCTAGCGTGAGCTTCGTCCCTTCCAGCTCTGACAATGATCGTCTTCGCCCTCTTTTTCTTTTGGTCTGCAATAGCTCTCTTCAGCAGTTTGGTGCCTATGCCCATTCTTTCGTACTCTGGAAAAACCACGATACGGTCCAGTTCCACTGTTGCGGAACCATGTCCTATGACCTGAGCAAAGCCCAGTATTTCGTGCCTATTCTTCAAAGCCAGATGGAAAGTTGCCTTTCCTGATCGAGCTGCATCTACTAGAGCTTCTTCCGAAAAAGCCTTTTTGACATATTCCTCTGGAATGCCAAATTTCACAACGTTGTCTTGGTAGAGCTTGCCATTCTTGTCTTCCAGAAGTTTCTCAATTTTCCTGCTAAGAGCCTTGATTCCGTTCTCGGTTGCTTTGCAAACATTAATGGGTTCCATCTGAACGCACGAGTTATTTTGTTCGCAACGGTTCTAATAGCTTGTGGCATTTTTCCCACCGTAGCATAGAAAATCTGCGTTATTTTGAGGATGTTTTTGTCAGTGTTTTTGGTTCTTTCCATTCTTCTCTAAGGATGCTGTACATGCAGTCGTCTCTCCATTTTCCTCTGCAGTAGAAGGTTTTTCTCAGGACTCCTTCTCTCTTGAATCCAGTCTTCTCGAGAGCTTTCCATGATGCCGTGTTTTCTGGGTCAGCTTTGGCTTGAATCCTAACCGCATCTTTTGAGAGGAATAGGTAGTCGACTATTATCGTGATGGCTTCGCTGACATATCCCTTGCCTCTTTCACTTGGTACAATGAAGTATCCAAGCTCTATTTCTCCTGCTGACAAAAAGTGGGCTATGAAGCCGATTTTGGTTCCGTCCTTTTTCTCCACAAAAAACCACTGTGCGTCTCTGAGATTGTCGTAAGTCTTTTCTAAATCCGTTCTTGTCTCTTGTCTGAATGGCTCATATTCACCCATGAACTCAGGATTGTTGTCCCATTCCTGTAAGACTGGCAGATCTTCTCTCTCCATTATTCTAAGGTTCACGTTGTTTCCTTCAAGCAATACGCAACACCACTGTACACTGTGTCTCTAGTCTTCTTTCCTTTCGAAAACTCTTATATGTTATCCTGTAAACGAGGAAAGAACGGATAATTCAGCCAGTGGCGCCTTCATCGAACCTTAGCGCGCGCCCGAATCAGAACCTCAAACAGAAACGTATTATATTTTGATACGATATCCTCTAGCGCATCAGTCTGAGGGTAGATTATGCAATTTACAACTAGACCAGTTTTGATGGGAACTAATGGCATGGTTACTTCGACGCACTATCTTGCTTCTCAAGCTGGATTCTGCAGCCTCAAGCGGGGAGGCAATGCTGTTGACGCCGGAGCCACCATGTGGTTCTGCCTAACCATCCTCGAACCACATCTAGTCGGCGTCGCAGGCGAATCGCCCATCCTAATATACTCAGCTGACGAAGAGAAAGTGATCGCAGTCAACGGTCAAGGTCCAGCCCCAAAAGCAGCCACCATAGACTGGTTCAAAGAACACGGCTACGATCTGATCCCTCCAGACGGTTTCTTGCCGGCTGTCGTTCCCAGTGGCTTCGACACGTGGGTCAAGACCTTGGACAAGTTTGGAACCATGACGCTCGAAGAGGTTCTGGAACCTGCCATAGAGTTGGCAACTAAAGGTTTTCCAATCTATCCGGAGCTTAGAAGAAGCTTAACTGAACCTAATCAACAGGTCGGCTATTCCATAAACGGGAGCAAAGTGAAATCACGACCGTTGAGCGTTGCTGAAAGATTCCTTGAAGAATGGCGTTCTTCAGCCGAGATATACCTCGTTGAGGGACAGGTGCCTCTGGTTGGGCAAGTTATCCGTAATCCGGAGTGGGCTCGCACTTTTGAGGAGGTTGTGAAGGTCGAGAAGAAAGTTCGAAAAAACGGACGCGAGGCAGGTCTACAGGCAGCCCGAGACTATTTCTACTCAGGCCCCATCGCTCAGAAAATAGTCAAATTTATGCAGACTTTCGAGTGCCGAGACGTCTACGGCAAAGAACATCACGGTCTTCTCAGCCTAGAAGACTTGGCGGAGTACAGTGCGCGTTTCGAAGAACCGGTCACGGTCAAGTACCACGAGTATGACGTTTACAAGTGTGGACCTTGGACGCAGGGTCCAGTGCTACTGCAGCATCTGAATCTGCTCGAGGGTTTTGATCTGCGACAGATGGGTCACAACACGGTTGACTATCTTCACACGTGGGTTGAGTGCGCCAAACTTGCGTTCGCCGACCGCGAACAATACTACGCTGACCCTGACTATGTCAAAGTGCCCTTGGATAGGCTTCTTTCAAAAGAATACGCTGACCGTCGCCGCACGCTCGTTGATCCATATCATGCATCTATGGAGCTAAGGCCGGGGGGAAAGGCGCCTGCCAAACTGAAACCTGAAAATGTAGGGCAATCAGAGGGTGACACTGTGCATTTGGAGGCTGTGGACAGGTTTGGAAACATGATTTCCGCAACGCCCAGTGGCGCTTGGATTTCCACTTCGCCTATAATACCTGGCTTGGGGTTCTGCATGAACACTCGGGCTCAAATGTTCCATCTTGACGCCAGCCATGTCGAAAGATTAGAGTCGGGCAAAAAGCCGAGCACTACTCTAAGCCCCAGTCTGGTAATGAAAGAAGAAGAGCCTTACTTGACCTTCGGCACTCCTGGAGCCGATCAGCAAGATCAATGGACCCTCCAATTTTTCCTGAATCACGTGGACTTTGATATGGACATTCAACTTGCTTTGGATAAGCCGACTGTTCACTCAACTCACTTTCCTGGTTCATTCTGGCCTCACGCGGCTCACCCTGGAGTCATGCACGTAGAACCAGGTATATCGGAGGAGGTGATTCTGGGACTCAAGAAGAAGGGACACAAAGTAATCGTGGACGAGCCGTGGAGCCACGGTCGCTGTTTGGCCATTCAGTACGATGTCAACACCGGGGTAATATCTGGTGGAGCGTCGCCCCGTGGAATGAAAGCCTACGCGATAGGATGGTAGACCCCTGCAAGATCCGAGAGAACCTTTGCAGAAAAATCGTAAAATCGACACTAGGCTTATTAGATTGCGACAGCATGGAGCTGGATGTGAAAAGTGTGATACCAGAATATGACCAGTTGAATTGGGTCATCATTCATGGCAGAGGAGTGCTTAACACTGGTCACGCGGGTACGTTCGCTCGCATTCTGGCAACTGCGGGCGTGGTCTCAGGACGAGAATCGTATTATTATATGAGATATGATGACTCTCCTGAACGGGATAACATACCCATGATTTTCTACACTGTCATGGGTAACCCTCGAATAGACGTCACCTTGCACGAAGAGGTTGAGCCTGTCGGAGAGGTTTTCAGCGCCATAGTCGTGATGGAGCCCACGATACTCGTCAGCCAGACTTCTCAGAGGGCGTTGCTGTTCGACGGTGCGAAGAAAGACGCTGTTCTTGTTGTAAACACATCGTTATCGCCGAAGGAAATCACACGATTGGTGAAGAAGAGGTGCCTCGCGCAGGACTGGTGTGGAAAACTAGTTACGATAAGAGCCAGAGAGTACGATGCTAACATCGCGTTTCCTCTGTTAGCCGCGTTGGTAAAGGGTTGGAGTGTTGTGAGCCTCGATGACTTACTGGATGCGCTTGATTCCGCTGGGCACGGAGACAAGACTGGTTTGGTGAAAAGAGTCTATTCTGATGTGGAACCGGTTGAGGTCAGAATCAATGCGAAGGAAACGATGATGGCGCAGACTAGAAAGTCAAAATCATCCTGCAAATTCAAAAAGGGAACGTGGGATTCGGAGACGTACCGGAGCTACCAAAAGGCCGCGGCCGAAGCATTATCCTACGCCGAAAGAATAAAAGCGATGCCGCCGTGGCAGGCTTTGTCCCCTGGGCTGATCGAATTCGGCCCTTCCCAGAATAAGAAAAACGTGGGGTTCACAACCTCTTTCGCTAGATTCCTCAGACCCACGATAGATAAGAGCAAGTGTACTGATTGTAAGATGTGTTCTCTTTACTGTCCAGACGGTGCAATCGACTCCAAGCGCATTGAGGTAGATTTGAACTATTGTAAGGGTTGCGGCATATGTGCGCGGATGTGCCCCTCGAAAGCTATAAACATGATAAGCGAACTGCTGGCGGAGGAAGGGCTGACTGAGAAGGAAATAACCGCGATTGAAGATGCACTCGTCGAGTATGGTTACTAGAAGGTGAAAATCGTGAGCACGCCGAAGACTGCTTCAAAATCTCTTACTAAAACTGTGCCCAAGATATTCATGTGGACGGGAACGCGGGCAATAGCTGAAGCCGTGAAGCTTGCGGACGTTGACGTTATAGCTGCGTACCCTATTAGACCGTACACTGGAGTCATGAACTCTCTGGCCAAGATGCTGGCTGACGGAGAGTTTGCCGCTGAGATAATAGGTGCAGATTCTGAACATTCACAGTTTGAAATAGCCAAACACGCGTCCGCGGTTGGAGCTAGAACCTTCGTAGGAAGCTCAGGCGTGGGCTTGACGTACGCGGCAGAACCGATAGTCGTCACGGCCATGGGACAACTGCCCGTCGTCGCCATGGCCGGTTGCAGGGCTCTTGATGATCCGGGCAACTTCGGAATGGAATGGAACGATGTACTCACTTTTAGAGATCACGGGTGGCTTATGTCTTGGGCCAAAGATCCTCAAGAAGCCTTGGACATGACGCTGGTCGCGTACAGAGTCTCTGAAGACCGCAGGGTGCTTCTGCCAAGCTTTGTCGCAGTGGACGGCGCCGCGATAACACACATATCTGCTCCCGTCGAGCCGCCCAGCAGAGAAGGAGTTGCAAAGTTTCTCCCCCCGTACAAGCCTCAGTACCCGCTCGATCCAGCTTATGGACCTATAACTAAGGCACAGCACATAGCCCCTTCCCTCATAGGCCCCGAGCTTCGAAAAGTAGTGGATAACGCGATGGCACAAGCTAGGGAAGTGATCCAAGAAGCCTGGAAAGATTATGCAGGTTTCGTTGGAAGAGAGTATCCACCATTCATCGAGAACAAGTACATTGAGGATGCGGAAATAGCCCTTGTGACCATGGGAGCCTATGCCAAAGACGCGGTGCACGTTGCCACAAAACTTCGACAAGAAGGCGTCAAGGTCGGCATCGTCAGGATGCGGTATTTCCGACCCTTCCCACAGAGGGAACTTGCTGAAGCCCTGGGGAAAGTTAAGGCTGTAGGGGTGGTTGACTTTTCGTATTCTTTCGGCTCTGCAGACTCTTCAAGCGTGTTGTTTAACGAGGTTAGATCAGCATTGTATGAGAGCGGTTCACGTCCGCTGTTGATGGACTTCATGTTCGTCGGTGGTAGAGAGCCTTCTGTCGAGCATTTTGAGCAGGCTGTTAGACTGTTGCAGAAAGGTGCAGGGAAGGGAGCGGTTGAGAAACACGTGTGGTGGCCCACGCTGAGAGGTGAGAGTCCATGAGCGAACGGCCTTTGATCAGAGCCGTCAGAGACGTTCCTTCAGTAGACCTGTACACGAGTGGTCACAGAACGTGCGCTGGCTGCGGGGCAGCCTTGGGTTACCGTCTGTTGCTTAAGGCGGCGGGTCCCAAAACGGTGGTTCTCGGCCCAACCGGATGCATGTACGTGGCGAACGGGCATCAGTTCTTGTCCTCGCCCTATTCCGTGCCTTGGTATCACACTCAGCTTGGTGCTGGAGGAGCTGCAGGCGTTGGAACGGCAGCGGCTTTCAGAAGTCTGATGATGAAGGGGAAGAGGAAGAAGGAAGACGTTAACGTCGTTGTCTATGGTGGAGACGGCGGAACCGGCGACATGGGGTTCTCAGGGTTATCGATGGCCATGGGCTACGATTACAAGAGGTTTCTGTACGTACTGTACGATAACGAATCATACGCCAACACGGGGATTCAGGCGTCAAGCACAACTCCCTGGGGAGCTTCGACAACGTTCACGCCTGTGGGCAAAATAAAAAGAATTGGCAACCTGAGAATGAAGAAGAACGTGGCCTTGATAATCGCCGCACACCCTGGTGTTAGATACGTTGCAACTGCTACGCTGTACCCCCCTTTGGACTTCATCAACAAGACGAAGAAAGCCTTGGAGGCCGAAGGCCCAGCGTTTATTCATCTGCTAGTCCCCTGCCCGAAGGGCTGGTTCACCGATCCAAAGTACACGCTGGACCTGAGCAGAAGCGCTTTAGAGACGGGGCTCTGGGTCTCATGGGAGTATGAAAACGGAGAATTCAGCTTGACCTATAGGCCGGAACCAAGAAAACACGTGAAGGAATATCTGAGAATGCAAAAAAGGTTCGAACACCTGACCGACGACAAAATTGAAGAAATAGAAAGAATGACCGCCAAAGAATGGGATTACTGGAAAGAGATGGACGAGCAGAAAAAAATGATGATTCCTTGGGTAGCTCCACCGTGGCCAGCATCCTAAGGAAGTAGCGCATGCTAGGTTCGCTTCCTTCTTCTGATCAAGAACACGACAAGTACTACGAGAATCGCTGCCAAAACCCCTATGATCAGGTAGCGTGATACGCCGGCAACCTCTCGCCAGTTGGCGCCTAGGTACACGCCTATATAAATTAGAAAGGCGTTCCAGAATAGACACCCACCCGTTGTGTATGCGACGAACTTCCGTAGCGGCATCTTCACCGCGCCTGCCGGAAATGATACCAGTGTTCTGAACCCCGGGATCATGCGGCTCAGAAATACGGCGAGGCCACCGTATTTGCTGAACCACCTCTCGGCCATTTCGAGACGTGCTTTGTTGAAAAGGAGTCTGTCCAGAGCTTTTCGCCGGGCGAGCAGGTTTGCTCCCTTCATTCCAATGTAGTAGTCAACCAGCGAACCCGTTATTCCTGCAAGAGTTGAAACCCCGATGGTTATCCAAACGTTGAGCAGACCTTGAGAAACGAGGTAGCCGGAGAACGGAAGTATGACCTCGCTTGGAATCGGCAGAGAGCTCGCCTCAAGCAACATCAACAAGAAGATTCCTGCATACCTCCAAGACGAGACTGTTGCGGTAACCCTCTGCGTAAGCGTCACTATAGCGTTCAATATCATAGCGAGGGGTGTACCTGTGAACGAGCCTCCCTCGATCAAAGTGTCTTCCAAGGTATCCAACAAAATGATTGCAATCACAATGGCAACTATCGCTAGAAGCAGCAGCTGCGGTGCCTTTCCTTTCAGTCTCTCAAGATTTTTTTGAGGCTTCAACAAGCATCCCTTTGTCTACGGACGAGATTGAAATTCGACCCATCACAGTTAGCGTCCTAGGAATAAGTGTGTAACACATTTGTGCGTCGTTCTACAATAATATACAATAAAAAATGCGTGTTCTAGCTTGATGCGACTGTGTTTTCGTGTTGCAGTTAAAAAGGAACTAAAAAGGCTTATTGTTTGCTCATGTTCTCCGTTTTCAGTGCAGTGGCAAGTGTCATCCATACGTTTCGCAATATCTCGCGTTTCTGAGGAGAACGTTTCCCAGAATGATTGCTGTTCTCCGCTTTTTCGGTTTGACACGGTGTCAAGCCCCAACAGTTCATTTGTTGGGCTTGTCCCACTCCAACAAGAGCAAAGGGCAAGATTGCTACACTTATCGCTATCAGGAAAACCTTCCACAGTTTCATGTTTTTCATCACTCACTTAACAGAACCCGCCATATTCAACCATATACACACTTTCATGAAGAAGCCTGATTTCCAGTGCAACATTGTCCGAGCAGATTTGCCCAATTAAGATCAGCTTGAGCGCGCTGTCCTTTGTGTTAATCGCTCTTGGGCAGAATTGATATAAGCATTATGCAGTTCACCTTATTGTTGCAGGAAAGGGACGATGCAAGCAAAAAGGGCCTTGTTGGTAGCAATTCTGCTGGTAATAGTGGCGGCTGCTGTCTTTGTGGGAACTCAAGTCTGGACGGGCTTCAACAGTGGAACGAGCCCATCACCGTACCAAGAAATCAGGGAATACAATGGAACGAACCTCGGATCAATAAATGATTTTCAGAATGAGGCGATAGCGGGCACGCAGTACATCAACGTAAGCACTTACAGGCTTGTTGTAACGGGTCTTGTGAGTAAAGAAATGGTCTACACGTACGACGAAGTCGTTAACAATCACGCGCATTACGAGAAAGTTGTCACGCTCCACTGCGTGGAAGGCTGGCAAGTCACAGCTCTATGGGAGGGTGTACTTGTGAAAGATCTTCTGGAAGATGCTGGATACAATCAAACTGCTCAGGTTGTGATATTCTATGCCCAGGACGGATACACAACGAGTCTCCCCCTCTCTTACGTAATCAGCAACGACACGATGTTGGCCTACAAAATCAACGGTGTCATCCTCCCCCCAGAACGAGGCTTCCCCCTCCGACTGGTGGCTGAAGGCAAGTTGGGGTACAAGTGGATAAAGTGGATAACGAAGATCGAAGTATCTAACGACACCAGCTTCCGAGGCTACTGGGAAGGCTACGGATACAGCAATGATGCAAACTATCCATGATCACTAGTTCCTTGTGCGTTTCTGCGAAGGCAAATCATTCACGGGCATGAAACTACCAATTGCCACTGGCGCGCGTGCACATTGAGCATGCAGAATTGAGAGAATCTTTATGCGTTGGGCAATGTTAGCTGTGTGAAGGCAATGGGACGATGACTACAAAAAAAGACAGTAACTACTTGCAGAGGTTCAATCGTCTGCTCGTTTGGTTTACGCTCGTGCTGTTCATACTGCTTGTACTCTCAGGGTATGGCATGACAAACCCAGAGGTCACGACTAGACTGACCGGAGGAATCTTCACTACTGCTTTTTCAATGTACCTGCACGTAAACTTGGTCGCGCCTGTTCTCATATTGCTGTTGATTCACGTCTTGATCGGAATGAAAACCGCTCTAACTCGCTTGGGAATAGAAGAAGGATGGCTGCTGAACACTTTTCTGATTGTACCGGGTCTCTTCGCGGCTGCTCTGATCATTCTCATGCGGTATCTGACATTCTAAATGTTGCAACTGCGGCTGACCAGCTTTCCTTTCAATATGGAGGAATAAAGAATCATCGCTATGGAGACGCTCCCATTCTGCTTAAGAGCTGTTGGCCGAAAGATTGGCTTAGTAGGTGGAAAACGACATTGTTGGAGGATACGCTGAATTGTCTGTGGTTGGAGTCTCTGTTTGGGCTGTTATGAGCAATGAGAATAAAGAGAAGGTCGTTGAAAGGATGGCGAGGGTGCATCAGGAACTAGGCGTTTCCCCGAGAAGCAGTTACTGTCATTATTTACGAAGCTCCGAGACCAACTGTCAACCGGCGGACAGTTGCATTCAGAGAAGCACGCAATTGTTGGCGTGCGCGGAATGAAGGGCAAAGACCGTATTCGAACGAGGTGGACGAGTTGAACATTGGAGGCTGGGTTCTGATCCCTTTTCCTTCATCTGCCGGGCGATACTTGATTTGTCCGCGATGTGGGAGTCAGGTTTCCTCTAACTCTAACTACTGCAATTTCTGTGGAACCCTGTTGCGTCCTGAACTTTTGTTGAAAATCTGCCCAAACTGCAAAAGCAAGATACCCGTCTCAGCTCGCTTCTGCCCTGAATGCGGACGAAAACAAAGATCCAATTCCTACTGAATGAAGTGTTTTTTATAGGGCAGTGAAAGCTAAGAGAAATGGGAGAGCCCATTGCCCAAGCTGGGATAGCATGTTTGAACGCCGTGAAGAGATCGAGAAATGGTTTCATGAAGTCGTTGAAAGGTTTCGTTAGAAAGGAGCCGTAAGCCCTGATAAAGCGATGACTGCTGAAGAGCTGAGTCTTCCGCCGAGATTTGAGGTTGTGATGAAGAGGCGTCTGGGGCGTTTAGGCGTTTTTGTCGAAGTCAACGGCAAGTACTATCTCTCGGAGGAA
Organism: Bathyarchaeia archaeon; assembly: GCA_049512075.1. Lineage (GTDB taxonomy): Archaea > Thermoproteota > Bathyarchaeia > Bathyarchaeales > Bathycorpusculaceae > JBEKCD01. The sequence continues at coordinate 21,144 of JBEKXL010000022.1, forward strand.
AGGTTGAAACAAATAGAAGAAATGCGCTCCACGAGAATTACCGCCAGGGCTCCAAGAAAGAATATCTTGGGGCTGAGAATAGTTCAAGTGATTGCGGTTATTCTTTTCATGGCTTTCTTCTTGGTGAGTCTCCTTTTTCAGAGTTGGGAACTAAGAGTGGTATCGTTCCTCTTCCTCGCAGCTTGGCTAGTCATATCTGTACTGCAGATTTACCATCTGTTAAGGATCCGGAAAAGAATGTCTTCAAGCGCACGCATCGACACAATGGAAACTGGAAACCATTTCACATTTCGCGAATTCTTAACTTCTCTTTTCACCTAGAGAACAATAGGATTAGTCCACCGGCAACAATCAAGACGGTTGCAGCGATTGCTCCCACAAAATAAGACCGCAATGCAGAGGCAAATGGTCCAGACAAAATCCCGCCTACATAACTCATGAAAGCAACAACTGCAAGCACGATTCCAGCGACAAAAAAAACAATGCCTAATATTGTCAAAGGTCTTTTCCGTTCCATCTCATCCCTTCTCTTCATCGTCCATGAGCCGCATCAAAGCACATTCGATGTCGCGAGATTTGTTTTTGAACTTCCCACTGTTGACTTCTTTCTGAACTCATTTCCCAACGTCTCTCCGGGCGGTCCTTCAAGCTCTGATTTCTTTCTTACTCTACGATAATCTTCTTTATTTGTTTTATACTATTAACGCGTGCGGAAATGGCGGCGGATTCGAATGGGTTTGAATGTTCGTTCAGTTGCTCACTTTGAAAAACGGAAATGTCTCACGAAAAGGGACTCTTGAATTCTGTCTTCTCCGATAATTACTTTTCAGAAAAAAGTTGTGCATTGCTGGGCGTCGCACAGCGCACAGTGATTTGAGTCGCCGTTGCGTTAGGAAGTCTAATAAACTTCCAATGGTATTTCATCGCACGTTGCTATTGACAACGGAGTTGTTGACAATCAGATGTCGGACTTCGGTTTCAGCGCTATGGCTTTCATGTTTAGGGTTCGGGATTTCTTCAGGCCACGTGAGGATATCGTGAGGGAAGTTGGGCTAAGAGAGGGTTTTCACGTTCTGGACTATGGCTGTGGACCAGGCGGCTACGTGAAGCCTGTTGCTGACCTCGTTGGAGAGTCAGGCAGGATCTATGCATTGGATATCAGTCCGCTCGCAATCCAGACGGTTAAGAGGATTGTTGTTAAGAATCTGATGAGGAATGTTGAGACGATTCTCTCTGACTGCAGCACTGGATTGCCCGACGACAGCGTGGATGCGGTACTGCTGTACGACGTCTTTCACAATCTGACTGACCCGAACGGGGTGTTAGAGGAACTGTATCGAGTGTTGAAGCCAGATGGAGTTTTGTCTTTCAGTGACCATCACATGAAAGAAGACAAGATAATGTCAGAATTGACGAACAAAGGATTGTTTGCGTTATTGAAAAAGGGAAAGAGGGCGTACAGTTTTGCAAAGAAGCAAGCGTAGCGCGTTTGCGGCTTATTTCATGCCTAGTTTCTGATTCTGTTCGAGAAGTTTCATCGCCTCTGCGACGCGTTTTTTGCGTGTCTTCTCCATCTTTGCGCTGTCGATCCACAAAACAAAGTTTCTTCTGTAGCTCTCAGCCAATTTATCGAAGTTGTCCAAAGCCCTCTTGTTGGTCGCTAGGGCATCTTGCAAGTATGAGGGAATCACCAGTCCGTTTCTATGGCGCGTGCTAGCATTACTGTTGAGCCATTCCCACTGGCTCTAGCTTCTTTGATTCTGATCAGTCCGGTTTCTGTCATCTTTCCTTCCCTGATCATCTTTTCGACTCTTTTCCTGTTTGCTTCGGACCGTCTGCTTTTGCCCCTGCGAGGCGTGAATTTCCTAGCAAACTTTTCATCGTCAAGTCTCCTTACGATGCTGTCCACCCAACCAAAGCACAGGGCTTCTTCAACTGAATCGTCATACGATATGCTGGGTTTTCCAGTGTGCTTCTTGTAATAAACCAGCCAAATCTCTTTCTTAACATCATGATTCTCTTTAAGCCAAGCACGCCAATCGTCTCGGTTTGGCACGTACAGTTCTTCAGTCATCTCAATCAAGCTCACTCCATCGAAAGCCACATTTCAAACTTGCTCCGCGCACTAGTGAGTGGCGGATCCGCTGGGATTTGAACCCAGGGCTTTCGGCTTTCTTCAGCCTCAGCGGCTTAGAAGGCCGACGCGCTTTATGGCTTAAACTGTATCCATGCTGCGCCACGGATCCTTTTTCGGCCAATAAAAGGAAGGGTTTGGTTGATATATTTTATTCTATGTAGATCGCTGGGCGGTAGGGTTTGGCGAGTTGTGCCCTCTGTTTGGGGTCGTGGCGTTTAGTGTCTTCTTCGTTGAAAACGTGGATTTCTGCGTTCAGCTCTTTCTGGAAGAAGCTTTTTGCTTCTTCTAACGCTTCGCTCTCGTCAACAATCCCAGTTTGCACTCGTCTCTGTTTTGTTTCTTCAGATGTTCGGTTGATTTCGTCTGCTATTTGGCCAGTGAACTTGGCTACTTCTTCAGCGTTTGCCCTCAAGTCGGGTTCTTGCATAAGCTGTTTCATGAGGTCTTTCTGCAGGACTTTTGCTGAGGCGGATTTTTCGAGGGCTTTCAGGTAGGTCTTCCATTTCCACGCGGCGGCCACATAGTAGCATACTCTTTTCGGTTTTGCACCTGTGGCTTTCATAATGTTCTGGGTGTCTGCGAGCACGTTCATGATGAAGGTCTCGTTTTCTTCAGCTTTGACGTCCATTTTGGATTCGTCGGCTGTTGGCCAGGGTGTTCGGGTGATAAAGTCTTTTCCGCCGAGCATTTCCCATATTTCTTCGCACACGTGCGGGGCTACTGGTGCCAGCATCCGTGTTTGGGCGTCTAGGACCTCGTGGAACACTTGGGCTGTTGCGGCTTTTCTTTTCGGGTTTTCCTTTTCGTCTGCGATGCGTTCCTGGTACCATTGGAAGTCTTGGTCCAGCTCATAGAGCGCGGTGTGTATGGCTTTGCGAACGGCGAGTTTGTTCATGGCTTTAGTTGCGTTTCTGATGTGCTGGTTCAGTCTGCTGAGCATCCACCTATCTATCGCTGGCAGCGTGATCTTTGGTGATTTCTTCCGTGGGGTCTTGGCGGTTTCGGAGGCGAATCTGTAGAGTTTTTCCAGTCTGTCTCGCATTGATTTGGCTATTGTGGGGCTGAAGTCGGAGTCTTGGAGTAGTTCAGCTGTGGAGACGACGCTGAGTCTTATCGGGTCTGCGCCGAACGTGGCGAGTCCTTCGCGTAGTGGTATGATGTTTCCGAAAGATTTGCTCATTTTTGCTCCTTCCATCATTACGCTGCCGTTGGTGGCTATCTGGCGAGGCCAATGTTTCTCTGGGAATATTGCGGTGTGGTTGAATATCATGAAGGTCAGGTGGTTGGGTACCAAGTCGCGTCCTGAGTGACGGCTGTCCAGTGGGTAAAAGTATGAGAATTCGGTGCGCATTTGTTCGACAGTTTTGATGTTCAGGCCGGATTTTTTAGCAAGTTCTGTCAGGTTTCCTTTTCCTAGAAAGATGTAGTCGAAAACGTCGGTCGTGAGCTGATCTGGCTGAATTTTGTTTTCTTTGATTGTTTTGACTATCGTGTAGTAGGCCATGTAGATTGTTGAGTCTGAGAGTGATTCGATGATCCAGTCCTTGTCCCATGGTAGGCGTGTGCCCATGCCTGATTTTCTTGCACAGGCTTTTTCGTGCAGCCAGTCGATGACGTTGTTGAATTCTTGTCGGAGTTCCTCGGGCAGTATTTCCATGTTATCCAGGTTCTTGTGTGCTAGTGTTTTCCATTCGGGGTTTCCGTAGTCGATGAACCATTGGTCTTGGACGATTTTGACGATGCACTCCGTCTTGCAACGGCACAACACGGGCCTGTTGAGCAGCTCGTACATGGTTGTGGCCTCGCCTTCTTGGATAAGGTCCTGTTTGACCTTGTCTTTCGCTTCAGCCACTGACATGCCAGCGTACTTGCCCGTGTTCGCTTTCATTTTTCCGTTGTGGAACTCGTGTCTGTAAACCTCTTTCGTGGCGTCCTCCAGTTTCGGGTCCGTCTGCTCTCGTATGTTCATTTTCTTGACCGCGTCGGCTGCTGGAATATCGGAGTATTCTTTGACTTCGATGAGCGAGATGGGCTGGACAGAGTTTACGTCTTCAGCTGTTATTCCGTATTGTTTCAGTTTCTGCGGTTCTTTCTTTATGTTTTCTAGGGCGACGTAGTCGTACGGAGCGTGGCCTGGGACTGACATGACGACGCCTGTCGCGTTTTTGGGCTCAACAAAATCCGCTGGGAGTATGAGGATGTTCTTTCCTGTAGCTGGGTTTTGGACGTGTTTTCCTATGAGCTCTCTGCCTTCGACGGTCTCTTGGACTTTGACTTCTCGATTTTGGTTGGCGAGTTTTTCAGCGCTTTGTTGGCTGATTATCCACTGTTCGCCGTCAACTGTGGCTTTGACGTATTTTGTGTTGGGGTTTAGCCAGATGTTTGTGACGCCGAATACTGTTTCAGGCCTTAACGTGGCGGCTGGATAGAAGGTGTTACCTTGCGTGAATTTGATGAGTGTGAATTCGCCTATTTCTGGTTCAACATCGCCGTCGGTGTCATGTTGGCCAACTGGGTTTCCGTCTTTGGGGCACCAGCCGACTGGATGGCTTCCTTGCGTAATGTATCCGCCTTGGCGTAGTTTTTGGAATTGCCATTCTATGAAGCGATTATAGTGCGGGTCGACTGTGGTGAATTCGCGTCTCCAGTCTATTGAGTAGCCTATTTCTTTCATGCCGGTTTTGATTTCTTGGTGGAAGTAGCGGGCCATGGCGATGGGTTCTGTGAGTTCCTTAAGCTTTTCTTTTGGAATCTTGTAGACGTTGATGAAGTCGCTGATTAGGCCTTTGTCGTTGTCTGCGAGACGTTTGGCCATGGCCAGAACTGGCGTGCCGGTGTAATGGAAGGCCATTGGCAACAGTGTGTTGTAGCCGCGCATTCGCATGTACCGTGCGTGGACATCTGCCATGGTGTAGGTTCTTCCGTGGCCGATGTGCTGGGGACTGTTGGGGTAGGGGTAGGCTACGGTTACAAAGTACTTAGGTTTGGACGGTTCTGGGTCTGTCTCGAAGATTCTGGCTTTTTCCCACTTTTTCTGCCATTTTTCCTCGATTTTTTTCAAAAACTCCATAAAACTTTCTGAGTCGGTTCGTTGGGTATTAAAGGTTTTGTTCTTATGAACAGAGAAGGCTATTCCTCACATCTAGCACCCAGGAATAACGTGCAGAAACTTGCATTAATCTTTTACTATTAGCTGTGCAATTGTTGCGCACGTGCAACTTAAGAGTAAATTACAATCTGGATATGACTATGATCTCCTTGGGTTCCAATCATGTTTCAACTTCGGTAGCCACTTGTAGATGAATGTTCTAGAAGACTCCTCTAGAACGATATACCGAAAGGTTTTGTTTTTGCCACATTTATAGTACTTTCTTTGTCAGAAATCAAAGGAGGTGAAAAACACCATGAACTTCAAAATTGTTAAACTGCTAGTCCTTTCAGCCTTATTCTTCGCAATACTGTCTGCAACTCCAATGTTCATGACAAGCACCCATGCCAATATGAAGACAGACAATCTTACCAGCAAACCTGCGACCGAAGTCCACCCAAACGCCCACCTGACGGGTGATCCTGTTGGCGGCGGCGTTCCTAAAGTCCAGACAATGCTGATAGGTGATCCTGTTGGCGGCGGCGTTCCTAAAGTCCAGACAATGCTGATAGGTGATCCTGTTGGCGGCGGCGTTCCACTAGTCCACACGATGGCAGACTGACCGTGCTTGGGCAAAATTCTAAAAGCCTTCGCTGCATATTAAATCTGGGGATAGTTCCTTGCCTAAGAGAGTAAGGTCAAGCAGAGAAAAGAAACTAGGTGCTCAAGATGTCGCAATCTTGGAAGGCCTGGCCTTACACAACCCGCGAAACTTGTCAGATCTTGCCGTGCAGCTCGAGATGCCCAGACCGTCCCTACGTTACAGAATCAAAAACTTACACTCCAACTTTTCTTTAAATCTCTACGGAAACATATATCACACTTTCATTGGACTCAGAAAAGTGATAGTTTCTGCCGACGCAAAACCCGGATATGAAGAGCTACTTTATGACTGCCTGAAAACGAACGATTACTGGCTGTACGTAAGTCAATGTATCGGAGCACTCAGGTGCCTAGCCATCTACGGAATACCCGCTGAAAAGGAGAAAGAGTTTGAAGGATTCATAAGCCAGCTTCAAGAGTTGAACTTGGTACAAAACGTCAACTATTTTTGGTCGACATGTATCCAAGTCATAAACTCGACAGGCGCATGGTTTGACAAGACATCTGAAGAATGGAGCTTTCCATGGAACTCATGGGTGGAAGAAGTGCAGAGAACTCAAGCAGAACTACCCTATACACTCAAAGAACCCGATGCGTACACCCAGAAGGCAGATTGGCTCGACATAATGATACTTAAGGAACTCGAAAAAGACAGCACAATCAAAATGACAGAAATAGCGAAAAAACTCGGCACGAGCCTAGAAAGAGTGATTTACCATTTCACGAACCACGTCATTGAAAAAGGAATGTTCGAAGGTTACCAAGTAATAGCAGAACACTACAAAAACCTGTATGCAGACTCGTACTTCTTTCAGTTCTATTTCAAAAACCGGGAGGACTTGACTAAATTCGCTTGTTCACTGATGTACAAACCATTCGCGAGGTACATGGGAAAAGAGTACGGTAAGAACCGGTTGTTTGCTCAAATCTATCTGCCCAGGGAACAATTAATCAACTTCCAAAAGGCCATTTCAAAATTGATAAGAGCAAGATTGTTGGACACCTACGAGTATGTAATCCAAGATATGACTAGGACGGAGAGACAAACAATTTCGTACGAGTTCTTCAAAGGCAACAATTGGGAATATGATGACAAAAAATACTTGCAAAAACTACGGTCCATAATCAAACAATTCACCTAATCTCCAGATTTGCATTTCTTGTTCATTTTTAATCAGATTTTTCACCGAAAGTGAAATAAGCATAGAATCATGCTTCTAGAGGCAAGTTCTATCCGGAGTAAATAGCCCGTGTCAAGGAAAAAGAAATGCCAAGTTTCCATCATTGGAATCTTTAGACCTGGTCTGGTGGGCGTAGACACTCGCACGTCCGAATTGATAGATCCCGCTCATCTGGCCGAAAGCATCGGAATCGATGAAAACCACACAGTCAAAGCAAAAATCACGATAGAAGTCGTAGAAGGACCTTGCGAACTCTGCGGAGAACTCGCGACAGGGCATCAGATCTGCCAGAAATGCGGAAAACTAGTGTGCGACAAGTGCGCAAAAACAGACTCTGGCGGCAGATACTGCCCAAAATGCTTTGCCCAAATACAATCGCTTTCAAAACTAATCTGATGCTCGCCCTGCTTGCCTTGGCATGACCGAGTTATAGACCAATAACTAGGGCGCGATACGACGCGGACATTGTCATGCTGTACGGAAACCATCCGGAAATGAGCTGGCACACGTTCCAGACTTGGGCTGGAGAACAGGATTGGAGCGCCCTTAAGCCAAATGTGACGAACCCTAGCGCGCTATGAATTCTGAATATAGATGGGGCTTTCACAAACAAGATATTCTCTCTCCAGTAAGTTCTTGCTCATGCAGCCACAGACCGGAGAACTTACGTCCGAGCCAGTGACGCTTGAAACTCAGAAAACACCGAAAACCTTCATACTGTATGAGGAGTACAGCCAGAGTGACATACTTGAGACAGTCAGAACACGCAGATTAGACTATGACAAGGCAACCCGAGAAAGACGGAAGGAACTGGAAGAAGAAGTTGAAACCGAGGTCAACAGCTTCCACAGGTGGCTTAAAGAAACGAAAAATCTCGAACCTAGTACCGCTCATTACCATTCAATCGCGCTTAAGAGCCTCCTCCTTGGGCTTCCAACAGGCGTCCAAATCGCCCAGCTCTTCAGTTTGGTGCTAGACAATCTGTGAGAAAATCAGACCGGCAATATCCATTAGAGCAGCCCAGCAAGCCCTAATTTTTCTTGTCCATAGGTCTTCTATCCCGTCGCCACGTAACAGCATAAGAGTGAACTTTGCTAATTCTAAGCGCGCCTATTTTGCTTTTTTCATCTGTTTTGCTCTGCGAATCGTTTCAGAACGTTTTTTGGCACAGGGTTGATATACTCTAGCCCAACCTGTCCGCAGGTTCGTTCAAAATCTGTGTCCGTCGTCACGATTCCTTTGGCCCTTTCTTGCAGCGCAAAAGCAAGATAAGCGCAGTCAAAGACATCATGTTTCAGCTTCTCAGCCAATTCAAAACTCTCAACGATGGTCTCCCTTTGAAGACCGGTATAACACACCCGATCATACGCCTTAACGAAATGTTCAATCGCCTTGGCGCTTTCTACCTGGTGGCAGCCCCACCTCCTCGTCATGATCCAATAAGCCCTGACTGGAAGAATATCCATTAGAACAGGGATGAATGCGCCTCTCAAACCTTCCTCAACAATCGGGGAAACAAATACATTGCCCGGGTGATCTTTCACCAAAAAGATTGCAAGAACATTGACGTCTAGAACCCTCTTTTCCTTATCACTATTACTCGCCAAAAGTCGCCTCTCCAGAATCCAAGAAGGCCTCTCTTCCCCACCTTCTCTTCTTCGAATTTACCCTGAACGCCCTCGGTACAATAGGTTTCAGAAGAAGAACCCCCTTCTCTTCAACCAGCTCGAAGTCTGTTCCAGGCTTCAGGCCAAGCCTTTCTCTAGCTTCATTAGGAATCAAGACTCTGCCTCTTTCGTCCATTCTTGTTCTTCCCACAATTTGTCACCCACAAAATCATAGGCATTGTACCCACTTAAACCTTTCTGAAAAATGGGCGGAAGCTCGGCCACGACATTTCGGGCTAGATATGTTTCCGACAGATATGAGGTTAGAAACTAGACGAATTTATTGAGCAATTAAAAGTCAGCGCGCGCGCTTTATGCGTTCTAGTTCGATTCGTTACTTTTTCTTTGGTTTTTTATGGTTGGGTTTTTTGGTAGAGAAGACTTATATGGCTGGATTATCCAACCATACCTCATGCGTCGCTTCACGGTTCGTCATCTCGCGCTCTTCGCTGTTCTGGCTGCTTTGTGCACAGGTATCCAGTTGACGCCTCGTCCTCCGAACGTGGAGTTCACTACTTTGGTTTCTTTCTTGGCCAGCGCTGTTGTTGGAATGTCTTTCGGTGTCGGTTTGGGGGCTTTTGTAATGTTTATCAACGGATTTGTTTCGCCTTCAGGGTTTGCCGGCTTGATCATGCCGTTTCAAATGGTTGGAATGGCACTGGCAGGGGTTGCGGGCGGCCTGTACAGGCGCTCGAGGAATGGTTCTTATAATGCGCAGTCGTGTTTTGAAACGGCGGTTCTGGGGGCCTTTCTTACCCTTGTGTATGATGCACTCACCAATTTTGCTTATGCAATGCCTTCAATGTTGAACGGTCAACCAGTTTTGCCGACGTATGTGGCCGTACTCGTTTCTGGTGCCTTTCTTTCGTTAACACATGTTGTTTCCAACACTGTCATCTTTGGAGCAGGTTTCGTCCCTGTCACAAACGCCATGCAAAAACTTCTTGGAGGTGAACAAGTCTGGAAAAAAGAGTCTTTACATACGTGATCTTAGCTCTTCTGGTCTGGGCAATTTGCGCCACTGCCATGGCTGGTTACTACTTGGCGCAATACGACACTTACCGAAATGAATACAACAACCTGCTGAGACAGGTAAACATGTCAATACGAGTCAACATTCTTGTTAGTTACGGCAATGGAACAAGGACATGGTTCAACAATACTTTGCTGTCTGTCGGTTCAACAGCGTTCAGTGCCATACTTGCAGTATCAGACGTAAAGTACAAGGACTACGGAGGAACATTGGGGGTACTGGTCACATCCATAAACGGCCTAGCTGGCGATTCCACGACGCACGGATGGTTCTACTGGTACAGAGAAACCGGCAATTCAACATGGATGTCCCCGAATTTTTCTTGCGCACAACAAATACTTCATCAAGACGACACTATTGCCTTCTCCTACGAAAGTTTCAACCCGTGGCCAACATCGCCTTCATGAGGCAGCCGTTCTTCCTTCCGAAACATCGTATTTCTTTTTTCACAGCCGTTCGGTTGAACACTTTAAAAGTGAAAATTGCTACTATGAGTTTATGGTTCAAAACAATCATCGCACATCGGAGGGCGGGTGACATTGGAATTTCTTAAGGTGGTCCAAGCTGCGGGCAAATCTGCGCTCAGCCTCACACCTTGGTCAGGGCGCGCTTATCCCTCCCACCATACTAACGAATTACTATCTCTGACTAACAACAGCCTATAATGAGGTTAATACGATTGAACCCTCTTGAAACAATCGGTAAGGTGGCAGGAAAAATCGCGCCTGGACGTTTGCCTTCCTTTGCTGAGGCCCACGTCATCAAGGCTTTGGAAGAGATCGGCCTCCAGGAAAACGTGGGCAGGCTGAAACTCTCAAAAGACCTCCACCTCGGCGAAGGCGAAGCCAGAACTCTGGTCAAACATCTCAAGAACGAAGGGCTGATTGAAGTTTCAAAATCCGGCATTTCGCTGTCTGCAGCTGGAAAAAGACTGTTGTCAGGCCTGAGAGTTCTCGTGAGCGAACAAATAGATGTTCCTTCCACGCCCTTGACAGTCGGGCCCTTCAATGTTGCAGTCCGAGTTAAAGGAATAAAAGACTCTGTACAATACGGTTTGGAACAGAGAGACGCCGCCATAATGGCGGGAGCAAAGGGAGCCACCACTCTAATCTTCACCAAGAACAGGCTCACTATGCCCGGCACGGGGAAAGATGTGTCAAAAAGCGATCCCTCCATTCTGGCTTCTCTGTCAAAACTTGATTTGAACGAGGGCGATGTCATAATAATAGGCAGCGCAGACGAAAAGATCAAGGCAGAATTCGGGGCAAAGACGGCGGCCCTCGAACTTCTCAAATCAAAAAACAAAGCCAACCTCAAGAGAAAAAGTGCGTGAAGTTCATTCAAACTCGGTACCGCGCGCGCCCTAACTCCTTGCACAGATTCATCTTTGCGAGAAGCCAATCGTGCCTAAATGCATTAACAGCGCGCGCGGTTCTGTTACCTCTATGTCTGTTTCATCTCCCTGTTACTTTTCGTCTGTTGGCTCACCTTCTAAATGGTTCTGAAGTTTGCGTCGGATTCTTCTCCGTGTAAAAAATCGTCGGATGGCTCAGTATGGCGCTAAATTCTTTTATACGACTTAGCGACAAGGTACTGTTACCTCTTCGGTTGACGAGCCTATTTCTTGATGCTGTTACTTTTCGGTTGATAACATTACTACGAGCATACTGAGAGTCTCAATAAGAAAACAGCATAAGTATTCATAGGAAATAAAATTCATAAAGTTCACTCACTCAATACGATTGGGGAGGCAAATGCCCACAAAGCCTAAGAAAGAAAAGTCATTTGCCGATTTGGTCAGTGACACTTGGAGAGGCAAACCAAGAACAAGAGAAATAGCAGTGTCAAAAAGCATGCGAACGCTTGCCGATGGCAGAAAGGTTCCCGTAAAAGCACATATTAGAGAGATAGAACAGAAGTAGTGATGTAAGTCATCGGTTGGGTTCTGTGAAGTCTGCGTCTAGTTTTGGGGGCATGCGAAAATTCGTCGGATGCTTTGCCGAAACGAGCCCATATGCCTTTTTCTCTCTATTCTTCCTTTTGGTTTGTTTCTAGCAGGTGTTTGGCAAGGGTTGAGAAGGTTAGGGTTCGATAGTGGAATTTGTCGGCAAGGTCGACAATGAAGCTTTCCATCCTATTCACATCTGTGTATTGACTCTCTTTCATTTCATTCATGAGTTCCCTGTAAGATGAGTAGTCCTTATGGAATGACCCCATGAATGCGTCGTAGTTCATCCCGATTCCTCTTTCAACGAGAACTATGTTAGATGGGAGAGAGGAAGCCCTCTCTTGAGCGTATTTGATTGCCTTTTCCTTATCGCTCTTGCGGATACCTTGTTTCCATGAGAAAAAAGTTAATGCAAACAGGTGATAACCTATTTTGTTGAAATTGGGAATAATCGTGTATTCAGAGATGTAGCCTTCTTTTTCCAGTCTTGCTTTTATTCGTGATACTGTGGGCTGAGAAACGCCCAATGCCTTGGCAAGCTGTCTATCGCTCCTACAACTGTTTGTCATCAACTCAGAAATCAATCTCAGCTCAACATCTTTCATAATACCAACTCACAATCATTGCGCATGGAACACGGTTAAGCTTTTTGTTTCAAATGCACGCTAAACTCAAAGGAGCCCTATGTAGTTTTTCAGATTTTTCTTCTGTGAGTCGGTTTGAGTTACCACAGACGTAGCGCGCGCGCTAAAATGAGACTTAATGATTTGGTTTACAAAAACAGCTATTAGACGGATTCACGAATTTATTGTGCCAGTTTGAAGATTGCGGAGTGGTGCCGATTAAGTGGTTAGCCTTGTCTCGGTCTTTAGAAGAAAACTGTTTAGTTTGGTCTTGACTTTCAATTGCCTTCTGTGCATAGTGTATGCGATCGGACTCTTGGCGGGTTTTTATGAGGCTAATTGGAAGCTTTATCCGCCGTATCTGGTTGATGGTTCCCTTTGCTGGGTGATAATTCTAGCTTCGATTGTAAACATTTTTCCGGCCGTGAGCGTTGGTAGAGTGAAAATTGGAAGGTTATGGTTTCATCACTGCGTTTATGGGTTCGTAGTCTTGGTTTTATCCGCTATTATTCTAAAGATGTCCACATCTGTTCCTCTAGTCAATCTATTCACGGCACGCAACGCTAGCCTGGCGATTAATGTTGGACGATTCTTTGTTTTAGGCGGTTTGACTCTTGTCTTAGATGATTTTGCCGATATCTCCATACGGTTGAGATCCGTTCTAAGTGTCTTGAAATCAAAGGCTTATCAAGCACGAAAAATTATCCACGCGACTCAATGCCTCACGGGTCTTTTGTCTTTCTACATTTTTGTATGTGTCAGCCTCTATATTGCACAAAACCCTGCACAGGCCACCTTGGGAAATTTCATCCTAGCGGGCACTTTGCTTGTCGCAAGCCTCACCTCCGTTGGAGGTCTAGAACGAAAGATATGGCTAAACATCACACCTGAAAAAGTTTGAGGCTGCAGAAGCGAATAGCACGTGCGTTGAGTGATTCCTCTTGCAGATATGGAAGTGGAGCAGAAGTTTCATGGTGCTTTAGTGCAACGGCTAGCTAGGTTTGTTGAAGTTTTGCGAGTTTAGCGGGGTTTGGGTTTGGGGGTAAAGTTTTATCTTGTGCTGCTGCTGTGATGGAAGAGAAACGCACGAGGCAAAACAAGAGTTATCAGCACCTCGCTGGTCGCGACGTGCCTGTTGACAGACAGGCAGAGTGCCACCCATAGTCCCTACGCTCCTATACTTCATACAGCACTCAGATACGGAGCTTGGGGACTCTGGGTGGCTGGTAAGAGGCAACTCAGGTTGAAATGCTGTTGGAAAAGAGGCAAGGCATGACGCATTTCAAAGCCCTCTATATAGAAAGGAGAAAGACTACGTACTTTCTCCTTTCCGAATTAAGGGAAATCGATTACCCTTAATTATTTCCCCTAGGCTACTTCAAGAGGGCAAAAGAGGGTAAAATGGGAATTTTAGGCTAAATTCAACATCAAGAGGGGTTAAAGGCTTTCAGGAAGGGGTGAAAAGAGTTCAGGAGAACCTGCGGAATGAAAGAAAAAAGTGGAATCCCAACTCGTAATTTTTTCAACGAAGTGAAGCGTTTTCAAGTTTTATATAGACGAGAAATGTTAGAACTAATGAGGTTGTAACATTGGCAGAAGAGGGAGATATCTGCAAAGAATCCATGCTTCCTATAAAACTGCTAATAAAGAGAAAGGATTTCAGAATCTACGCTGAGGGCACGGTTTCCGCAATCTACAAAGAACTTGATTCTCTTGCTTGCTTTGCGGACAAGGTTGCAGAGAAACTGGAAATTGGTGAAGAATCCCTAGCAATTGGACACGAACCTGAAGTCTCCCCCGAAGAAATTGAGAAAATCTCAACCGCCGACATACCTTCCATAAAATCCTCTAAACGGACGATTGAAAATCTGGAGTCTTTGTTCAATACTTCATGGGGTAAGACACCAAGAACATTAGCTGAAATTATGAAAGCTCTTGAGGTCAATGCTATTCCCGACCGAATGGCCTCTGTCAACGTTTATCTAACAAGGCTCGTCCAAAGAGGGAAGCTTCGCAGAATAGAAAAAGAAGGAAAATATGTGTATTTCAAGCTGCCAGAGTGAATTACTTGTCGGGGCATTATCCACCTGAGACAGGCAGAGCGATGGAAGATTCATTTGCTGACCTTCTGGAGAGAATTGGCTATCGTGTTCAGAGAAAACGTGATGTCGAATCTGGTTTAGATATTGTAGCTACATTCAAAGGTGAACCCATCAATCCCAAACCTTCAGGACTATGCAAGTTGTTAAGACCATCATTCTCGCCATCGGGTACGACGGCTTTTAGTTTGAAAAAGGGAGATTTCACACCCAAAGACGTTAGCGAGCTTGTGGAGAAATTTCACAAAGCTAGGAAATCAGAAAGCGACCCTCTCAAAACACTCGAAGGTATGGTTATGGTCACGAATTACACCAGAACCGAGGCGGATATTGACCACTTGTTATCTGAGCATGTCTATTGTTGGGAAGGACGTAGGTTGACCTTCTATTCTGCAAAAGCAAGAGCAGTTCAGAATCTGGGCCTAGCAGGTCCCACGCAAGAAATACTTGTTGAAGGAGTGCCTAGCAGTTCTTATCTTATTCAAACCGAATCGTCGAAAAGTGCAATTGTCGTGAATATTGCCATTTTTGTCGATACCCACGATAAGAATCTCGTCGTAAGCTCTGACCATACTGACAGACTACTCAAATTTATTTACGGAAAATCGCTCAAACCTATCGTTGATTCAACTCAACTTGTCGTAAATGTACTGTCCGAAATTCATGTGCTAGGTCTAGCGGACGAAACTCTCGTTAGTACGGCGTACAATCAGTATGCTGAAGAATTTTCTTGTCATCCCACGGTATTCTTCCTTGAGAAACCCATGGTGTTTCAGTATGGCTCTGCACCTTGGGCTGTATTGTTTCAGTGGCAAAGAGCACAACGCTTTTCTTCGCTTCTTCCTCCTGAGAGAACGTGACTGAAGAGCTAGCTAGCAAGTATCAACATTTGACTAGAAAATCTCTTGCAAACCTGTTTGCAGCTTTTTCCTCTGTTCTCTCAGGAATATCAACGTCATTGATGTAGGCGATGTGATGATACAACTCGTGCAACACTGTTCCCTTTGTCAATCCTCTCTTTGTGAAGTAAGCCCTATTCTGGAAGTATACGGCAATGTCTCCGTTTCCAACCTTTCTACCTTTCAGTATTATTCTCATTGGTCTTACCCCGTAGTGCTTCGTTAGGTAGTTGACCGCTTCCTGACAACCTTTAAGCTCATAGATTAGAATAAATCTCTCACGTACTCTTTTAGAAGGAAGCCTTATTCGCATAAGGACACCCTAGGACAGTGCGACTATCCTAGGATTCCACGTAGGTTTTTCGTCTCTCAGGTATCTAGCGAACAGAAAAGCCTCTTCGTTAATCAGCGCGCGCGCACAAGGGTAAAGTTTTATTCCTAAATGTCATGGTGTTGATACTGAGATGGAGTAATGGGTGGAAAAGGTAGAGATAAACGTAAAAGAAGAGAGAAACGTAGGGAAAGACGAAGAATGAGCAGATGATAAACAATGGTTGTTAGAAGGTAAAGTTTTATCCCAAACCCAAGCGCGCTTTGACTTCTGAACATGAAAGATTAAGGGAGATAGTATTGCTAATCATCTAAGTCTCTTCATCTGCTATTGCATCATAACTAGTTTCTTCTCTGTAGGCTCCACATTCTTCGCAGATGTCAACGTCTTCTGGATTCAGATGGTCACAAATCGGGCATCTCCATTTCTTCATTGTTCACGGCCTCCCCCTTATTCCGTAGCGTCTCAAGGGGTCTTCTGAGCCCCTCTTCGTCTATCTCACCTTTCTCGTCCTTGAGTTCGTTTGCTATAACCAAGAATTTCCTCACTCGTTCTCTTTCTTCTTCATTCCATTCTGGCAGGTTCCACTTCATTCGTATGGCAGCCTTTTCCCCTTCTTTTCAGCCCTTTTTCTCAACATATTATACCAAGGGGTAATTTTTTTTAAATTTACCCCCTTAGTAGTATCGTATATGATCTGAGAGCTTTCTTGGTTGAAGAGCCTTCTTGAAGACATAACAGCGAACCGTAGCGGATATTACTGCTAGTTTTTCCGAGCACGAAGCACTACGTGCCTCTCCTTGTGTGTACCACCTGAGTGGTGCCGAGCGCCCAGCGAGGCACTCCAGAAAACCATTAATCAGAAGCAACACACACAAGGGTAAAGTTTTATCCAACCAACCACTACCACAGTCACTCACTCGACCAATCACTCAAACTCAGTCACTGCCACTGCCAACTCCTACCTCTATACCTATACCTACCTACCCATATACAACGCACACGCACACGGAGTGAGTGTGAGAAGGACAAGCACGCGCTAGGCATGCACTGCAAACGCGAATTTCTTCTTCAGTTTCGAATCGCCCTATCCCTTCAAACTGACTACTGAGGTTCAAGTAGAATATCCTTCCCTTCAACTTTCACCACATATGCAGGTTCATCTTTGATCTTTGGGTGCATGAAAGGAATCTTTGGACCAGAAACAACTTTGCCGGTTGTGACGTCAAATTTTGCCCTATGCTTGGGACAGGTCACCGTATTTCCCTCTAACATTCCTTTTGAAAGGTCGCCGCGCATGTGTGTGCAAATATTTCCGATGGCGTAATAGACGTCGTTTACGTTGGCTATCAAAACTTCTTTTTCAGCAAGCTTTACGACCTTTATTTGTCCCAGAGGGATCTCTGACGTTTCAGCAACTTTCACAAGAGTCAATTTTCCCACGTCCGTTCTTCATATTTTTCTCTCCAATTTTCAATCGCCATTAATTGCTAATCGCAGGTGCTTGCCGCAAATACTTCGTGTCC
>JBEKXL010000023.1:0-35707 GCA_049512075.1 Bathyarchaeia archaeon
GGGCAGAAGGATACTGCGCCAACACGGTAGGCGGACTAAACCTCGACGCCGTCAGAAAATACATACGAGAAGAACAACAAGAAGCCCTACCGTAGAGCCCCGGAGCTTGCTCCGGGGGAAACTACTTGGAGCCAAATATGACTTGTCAGTTTTGCATGTGCGGTAGCGCGGATGCATGGTCCCAGATTGGTATAAAACGGTTTTTTATTCTACTCTTGCCCGTTTGCGTCTGACACGAGCTTGTTTGAGGTGCAAATCTTGCCCGGGCTGGCCTATCATGGGACTCCCCTCAAATCCTACAGGAAACGGGGTTTTCCCATACCCCCAAAAAAGGTAAATAAACACCATTTTCAACCATTCCAGGAACACGCATGCAGGCTACAGGTTTATCACTTCTGCGCTCAGGCAACAACACAACACAGTTTTAATACTAACTTGGACTAACACGATATTGCGGTGTCAATAATGGTTGACGTCAGAAAACTTTTGGAATACAATGAGAACGTGAGACACAGATACTTCGAAACACTGGCCAGACTGTCTTGGGAAGAGTTCACCGAGAACAGGGAAGCGAGCTTTCACTCAATCAGGAACATATTTGTCCATACTCTCAGCGCGATAGACTATTGGCTGGATTTCCTACAAAACGAAAACCTTCGTTCCAAGAGAAAATATGATGAATACGGAACCCTTGAGGAAGTCAGAGCTTACATGGGACACGTTGAGAAACGAACGCATGAATACCTAGACCCATTGCGCACAGAAGGACTCAACAAGACCTACAGGGGCACGGACGATGATGGCAAGATTTATGAAGTCACAGCTGAAGACATATTGATCCACGTGTTCGAGGAGGAAGTTCATCACAGAGGCGAACTCATCGCACTTCTTTGGCAAATGAACATTGAACCGCCGCCGATGGGATGGAAGAATCTTTAGCAACCCGCAAACATGATATCGCATGCAAGACGGAAAGACACGGGCAAAAGTTATTAGCAAGCGACCTGCTCTAGTTTTCTAGAAAAGTTCTGAAAAAACAAGCCATGCAGGAAAAAAATATGTTTATTCCCAAAATGAGGAGTGTAAACAAAGTGAAGACGAAATGGCTTCTTGCCACAACACTGGTCGTTTTCTTGGCTGCACTTGTAGCTACAACACAGATTCACGGCGCAAAGGCAGCAACCATCCGAAGCTTCACCCTGTACGGTGCCTACTTACAAGGGTGGGGTTTCACAGCAACCAGCATATCAAGTCCTGGCCCAACAATCGTGGTCGAACAAGGCGACACCATAAACCTGACTTTGATAAGCAACGACGTTGGAATTACCCACAGGTTTTTCGTCAGCTACACAAATGCTTCATCGGCTAACTCGACCGAGCCACAATCCTCAGACTTTACAAATACCCTGAGCTATCAGTTCGTAGCCACAAACACTGTCGGAACATACACATATGGCTGTTATTACCACTATAGTCTGGGGATGAAGGGATACTTCCAAGTCGTGCCGACAGGTACAATCCCTGAATTCCAACCGTTGATAATGCTGTCAGTGCTCGTTGCAAGTTCTGCGGTAGCTGCTCTGGTTTACAGAAGAAAACGGCAAATCTAGTCAGCCATTTTTCTCTCCTTTTTTCTGAGGTCTATGTTGACTTTCGAATTGGCGCGCTTGGTCCGGAATTCCACAGACCGCTCGAAAAGACGACGGACAGAGGGCTTGACGAGAATAGTAGTGCCGCAAGAAACACAAGAACATGAATCTATATACCAGTTGATCCGCTCTTGAAACCCCTTGGCGCCTTCAATATCTTCTTCTCAGCAGATACAAAACCGAGAGAGCAATAATGACGATTGTTGAAACAATCCATGATTCTATGGGCAGGGAGAACATCAGGATGACGCAGCTAGCCAGCCCGAGAGAGGGTATCAGAGGGAACAGCGGTGCCTTGAATGTTTTCAGATTTGGAATCTTTTTCCTCAGTCGTATTGCGGACGAGTGCAGTATTATGTGAGTGGTGAGCATTGAGAAGCTCGTTATTGCGACAGCTTGTCTCAGATCTGAGACGAATGCCAGGATGGCCATCAGTGCTCCCGTGATGAGGATTGAGAGGTATGGTGTCCCGAGTTTTGTGTGGATTTTCGCCAAGGCTTTTGGGAACTGCCCGTTCCGTGCCATCGTGAAGGAGACTCTTGACAGACCTAGCAAGTTTGTTAGAAGCACGCTTACAGTGGCAACGAGAGCTCCAAAGGAAATTGTTGCGAACACGGCGTAGCTTCCAGTTGCTTTCGCTGCCTCAGCAATGGGAGAGCTTGATATTCCGAGGCTTTGGTAGGGTACGAGGCCCGTTGCGACAAAGCCAGTCACAACGTACAGAATCATCGACGCGCCCAACGCGAGGAATATCGCCAGCGGCAACGTCCTCTTCGGGTTCTCCACCTCTTCGCCGAGTGCTGCGATTCTTCCGAAACCCAAGTACGCGAAGAAAATGAAGCCGGCACCCTGAAGGATTCCGAAAAAGCCGTTCGGAGCAAAATTAGAATAATATTGCGGGTTCACCTGAAAAGCTCCGACGACCACAAAAAAGCAGAGGATCAATATCTTTGTCACGACTAAAACGTTGTTAACCCTCGCGGAATGCTTAATCCCCCTGAGATTCAGAGTCGTCAAAGCCAACGCCGCTGAAACAGCGACAATGTTCACGGTTGAAACGGCAAATGAAAAGACAACGATTTTGGCAGGAAAGAAAGGAAATAACCCCACAAAGTAGCTCGCCAGTCCCAGGCATACGGCTGACCCGGCGACGGTTTGTGCAAACAACCACATACAGCCCGAGATGAACGCTACGAAGGGATTAATCAGCTCATAGGCATATTGATATGTACCTCCTTCTTTCGGAATTGCCGAACTTAGCTCGGCAAAGCTGATCGCAGTGAACAGGGCGACCGTTCCCGCGATAATCATCGAGATGACAACGGCCGGCCCAGCATAGCCCACAGCAACACCCAAGACGACGAATATCCCTGCACCGATTATTGCCCCGATGCCAATTGCCGTGGCGTCGAAGAAGTTCAGGGTTCTCTTTAACTCCACCATTTTCCCCAAGCAAATCTGAAAACGGCTGTGCTTATAACACATTCTGTAACGAGCTTGGGTGAGGCCAGTTTCCTTCAGACTTTTTTCTTGGCGACTTTAGAATGGTTGAAATTAGCGCGTTATCCAGTTCCTGGCCGTCAAAACGGTGGAGGCTGAGAGCATGAGGACGTGTTTCGGGAGAAGCGCGTGAGAAAGTCGACCCCCCTACTTTTTGTTCGTAATGTCAGATGTAATCTGTAATTAACTTATCCTCGCAGTTTATCTAGCATTAGCTGTTTAAGTGCAGTCCGCCTAGACAAAGAAAAAAAGATAGGGATAGTGCCCTAGAAGGGAAATAAAACAAAGCTAGTCTAAGGGATGTAGGGAGTTTCTCAGCCAAGAGGAAATAGATGTGAAGGCTCTGCTCAAAGCAATAGAAAGATTAAGTGAAAAGGCATAAGAAAGTATGCAAGTATGACAGAGATTTCAATTGAGGACAGTAATCTTACGCTCAGGCGTGAGCGCTGGAAATCTATGCTTAAAGGCACTGCCATGACAAAGTCTGGCTATTACTCTAATACGGAAGACCTCATAACATTGTACTACCCTCCGCAAATAATTAGAAATGACTGTGTTCTTACCTATGATAGCATAACCCATAAAGTGAAAATAGAATCATTGATAGATTCGGTGACCTCAACTCTAGAGCATGAGTACCTTCATGCCGTACTCCGTAAAACAGTAGGAAAGGAGGTTTCAGGAGAATTGGACAACCCTTGGGTTATAGCGGCGCTTCGCTTAATTTTAGAGCTATAGGTAGCTACCTTAGTTTTTTGGAAAGAAGAGGAGAAGGCATTAATCTCCAAGTTTTCAGCAGCGCGCGCTATCAACATTATGTCGAAAGTGCAGAACGGAAACATTATCTCACTTTCTATCCTATACTTCATTTGTACTAAACTCTTGCTCACTCTGCAAATAGCCAATTCCATCAAAGTACCTCACAGAGACAGTGAAGTTATCCGACCTTGAGTTTCCAATCACAAGAATCGCAGGATTAGAAGTATATGAACCACCTATGATAGCAAGGGTTTCTGTATGAATAAACATCCCGATAGAGAAAGATGTTTCTCCCTTTTCTGGTATAGTAGTAATATTCACATTGCAGTATTTCGAAAGGTTAGAATATTCAACTACTGGAACCGTGTAAGGCGTTCCGTCTGAATAATGGTAAGTGACTGAGAGACCCATGCTTTCGACAATAGCATCCCGTGACCCTTCGTTTACTAGAGTTCCGTTTACCGTTAGGAAAACCCCATTAGCAACAAAAGCCCAATGCTGGTCAAATTGTGGATTTACTAATATACTCATGTTTGCTCTCATGTTGGCAACTTGCAATTCATATAGGGCTTGAGATAGGTTGTTTTGGGCTTGAATTAGTGAATTCTGGGCTTGAGATAGGGAATTTTGATGTGCATTAAGACTATATGTCGTAATGCCAAGAATGGTTGTCGATGCAATACTGAGAATTGAGATAAATATCAGGATTATGTCCTTGTTTTCCAAGAGATTCAACTCAAAAGACCGACTTTGCATCCTGCTTAAATCCATTACTGTTATTGGTCACATAAAATGTGCAGAATCGACTTATTATCAAGTTATCTTTACTGAGAACGTAAAGACAGAAATCTTTAATCGGCACAGCAACAGAAGACAAACTAAAGGACTAAAGAGGGAAACAGTTAGTCATTGTCTAACTAGCCATCACATCAACAACATGCCATTCTGACTTGAATTCTTTTTTGCCTCTTCGGAAGTATATCTCCAATAACGCAAAGAAAGAGGCAACGGTTGCAGCAAAGACGTATTCTCTCTGAAGGTTAGAATAGTTGACAATAAGGTAGTAGAAGAAACTACATCCAATGAAGGAAGAGCAAATAGCCAATGCATGTTTTAGAACAACGTAGGTTCTGAACAGTCTAAGAACTGTTTGATGAATTCCTTCAGGCTGACCTGCCTTAACTGTAGTCTTCTCGTAGGTCGATTCACTTTTCAGCTTCTTGTTTATTACATCCAGCTTTGTAGGGTCTAAGCTGTAAATTGCAAGAGCAATTTCTTCCAGATGCTCTATCTTTATCGTTGAACCTCTTATTGCAGGAAGAACAGTCAGTTCTAGGTTCTTAAGAAATTCTCTAAGAATTTCGTTTGTTGGTTTGTACCATGAGATGTTATTATCGAGGCTCAGCCCATTCAAAGCGGTGTAAGCTCTCCGCACATCCCAATACGCTTCGTTATAACCAATGTCTTCTTTTAGCTTTTCAAGTAGACCTAATGCATGAGTGATTTTTCGGAATGCATAGTTTTCTGGTTCGAGTGGTTGAATCAAAGTCGGAATCCATGAAAGAAAGATGGCTAAACCACCGAAAAATATTATTAGAAAATCAATGAGAACGAAGATAGAACCTTGTGGAAAATAATAGGCCATTACGAGGAAGAAAACTGCAAGTACGATGGTGACGAGAATTTTGATTTCTGTAATTCTCCTTGTATCTTTTGCTTCAATTTCAAGCCTAGCAAGTGCTGTTTCGATTTGCTGTCGTGATTCCTCTTCAGCTTTCATTTTTGTCATTCTGTAGTAGTGTTTTTTCACCTTAAAAATCTATATTTACTAAATAGTTAGACCATTAATGGAAACCCAAAAGCTTCACCGAAGCTTAGACAGAAATCTTAAATCTGCACAGCTAGAGATAGCTAAACATGGAAAAAGAAGAAAAAGACAAACGTCTTGCAGATTTTTATAGAGAGTTCATATTATTTTTTGCAGTACTATTTTTTACCTGTATGATTGGCATAATAACACTTCTTCCAGAACTTGAAAATACTAATGGGTTACTTAACTGGGGTTGGCTATCCATATCAGTTTTATATTTTGGGTTACTTCTAGGCATTGGCTACAGTTTGCATAAATGTTTCTACCTCTACAAACTAAACAAAATTTTTGGGGGAGAATTTGGTTTCAACTATCCTGAACTTGAAGGTTTGGTTAAGAAGATTTTCAAGAAAACAGAATATTTAGATGGGTTCTTAATTGTTGGAATCACTTTCGTTTTCATAATATTATATCTAGTCAAACTCGGAGTATTGCACTAGAACTTAAACCCCAACCCAATCCGTGCATACGCTTTATATCTACACGGCAACAGAAGACGAACTAGGGGATTCAAGAATGAGTGAAACGCAGTCTAGCGTAACTAAACCAAAGAAAATGGTTAGTAGAAATGTTGCTATTGCACTTGGAATAATCTTTATTGTTGTGATAGCTGGTCTAGCTGTAGCATTTGCATATTACATAAATGACAAGAACAACACGATTACTTCATTGAACATTCGAATATCAAGCAAAGATTCTCAGATTTCTCAACTGAACTCAAACGTCACAAATCTTCAAAACCAACTGAACGACCTTAACAGTACCGTCAACGACCTTAACAAGGTGGTCAACTTTGAAAAAACTCAGTATTGGGAAGGGGGAGAGCAGATATATTACAACGCGAGTTCTTACCACGAATGGGGCTCAAACGCAGATTATGCAGGATACCTTGAAGTTGATGTCCAATCGAATGCAACTAGCACCTACGTACAAGTCGCTTACTACTCATACGGCGTCCACTATGACAATCAAATAGTTGTGGGTGCAGGTAACACGCGAACATATTTTCCGATTCTTCCCGCTCTTACAGTCACAACTAAAGTGGGCAATACAAACTTGTTCGA
Organism: Bathyarchaeia archaeon; assembly: GCA_049512075.1. Classification (GTDB taxonomy): domain Archaea; phylum Thermoproteota; class Bathyarchaeia; order Bathyarchaeales; family Bathycorpusculaceae; genus JBEKCD01. The sequence continues at coordinate 6,843 of JBEKXL010000023.1, forward strand.
TGGAGCACTTATTGGGGTGACTATAATATATCACTACTAAATCCTATTCTTTTTTTAGTTTAAGCCATGCCGTACAAAGAAGACAGAAATCTTAAATCTGCACAGCAACAGAAGGACAAGATAGGGGTTTTAAAATGAGTGAAGCACAACCAAACGGAACCAAATCAAAGAGGATGGTTAGCAGAAATGTTGCTATTGCACTTGGGATAATTTGCGTTATCTTAGTGGTTGGCTTAGGCGTGGCAGTGGTATACTACACATCAACAATAGGTTCGGTAACAAGCGATAAAGACAGTACTATTGCAAGCAAAGATAATCAGATAGCTTCCTTGAACAATCAGATACTTCACAAGAACTACACGATTTGGGAACAAAACAACACGATTTCTTCATTAGAAACCCAACTGGCAACCCTGCAAGAACAAACCAAAGACATCCACATATTGGGCACAGGAAACTCTCCATACTTTTTCGTAATTAATTTTACTGCATTTGTGGAAGCTGGGCCACCCCCCACATTCGCAGATTCATTTGTCGCTAATGCGTCTTCTGGATATGTTGTGGTCTGGGTTTCATCGAACAATAACTCAACATATGTTAGTGTCGCCCCACCTGTGAATGCTACAGATTCTTATTATCAAACAATCAATGTCGGTTCCGAAGGAATAGCAATCTTTCCAATTCCAGTAGCTCCCTTTGTCGATGTCGAGGTCGGTGTTTCTTCAGGCACGGGCACAGTCACATGGACAGCAATGTACCTCCATTAGAACCCACTCTTTTTCCAGTTTAAGCCATGCAGTACAGAAGGCTCTAGTCAAGCTGAAAGCGGAATATGAGAAAGGGAAAACTTAGACTAATAGAAAAAAGAAAGCAAGCGCGCGCTCTGGAGAAAAGACCGGGCACATCCCGGTTTTTAAGGAATATCGTGAGCCATGTCGCAGCAGCCAAAAACGTCTGTGCAGATGATGAATTAACGACGATTAATCTTTAGGTTCCGCCAATCTGCCCACAAAGGTGGCTAAGTTTGGCTGGGGAAGATCTTAACAATCTTTGGGTTCTGATATCAGGCATGTTGGTCTTTATTTGACGAGCGCGCGCGCTGTCGTCTCGCGTTGCAGGCTTCCGGATTTCCTTCGGGTTGAGAATGAGAGGTTTTACGAAGCTGTGTCTGCGGAAGAGTAGGCTTCTTCCCCAGATTGGCTTAAGTCAAGCCCCTGTTCCTCTTCTTCTGGTGTTACTCTCAGCCTAGAGAACCTGTTGACGATTTTTAGGAGCACGAACGATACGGTGAAGGCAAACGCTATGACTGCCAAGACAGCTTCTATCTGGATAAGAAGCTGGTTCGGATTTCCATAGAACAGCCCATTCGCGCCAGCAGAGTTCACTGTAATCGTTGCAAACAGTCCAGTTGCTATTGAGCCCCATATTCCGCTTACGCCGTGGCATGCAAAAACGTCGAGTGTATCATCCAGACGTGTGCGCGCTCGCCATGTCGAGACTAAGTTTGATAGGACCCCTGCGACCAGACCTATGACGATGGCTGAGGCAGGAGTGACAAAACCCGAAGCAGGCGTGATTCCTACGAGTCCGCAGACGGCGCCGATTGCAATCCCCGTTGCAGAGGGTTTGCCCTTCACCAGCGTATCCACGATCATCCAGCTGACTGCGGCGGCTGATGCTGACAAGTTAGTTACCACAAAGGCGCTCACGGCAAGTGGGCTTGCAGACAGGGCACTGCCCGCGTTGAAACCGAACCATCCGAACCACAATAGCGCTGCTCCCAAAATCACGTATGGGACATTGTTTGGTTTTCCCTCTATTTTCTCGCGCTTAATTCTCGGTCCCACGACGATGGCTGCGGCCAGAGCGGTAACTCCGGCGGTTATGTGTACCACTGTGCCACCTGCAAAGTCAATAGCTCCCAAAGTCTTGATCCAGCCAGCAGGATTCCAAACCCAGTGCGCGACTGGCGCGTAAACAAAGGTTGACCACAGTACGATGAAGATGAGCAGTGAACGAAACTTTATTCTTTCAGCGAACGCTCCAACGATCAGCGCTGGCGCAATAGCCGCGAACATCAGTTCAAAAGCATAATAGAGCAGTTCCGTGATTCCAGGCGCATTATACTGCACGGGAAGAACTGTCGTCACGCCAACATTGTTCAACAGCGCTTTGTCTAGGTTTCCAATGTATCCGCCCATAGATGTACTGAAGGCAAGGCTGTAGCCCCAAAGGGTCCACACCAAACCCACGACGGCGAAGATTGCAAAGCATTGCATTATCGTGTTGGAAAGGTTCTTTTTTCTAACAAGGCCCCCGTAGAAGAATCCCAAGGCAGGCGTCATAAGCATGACGAGCCCAGTAGCCATCAACACCCACGACGTATCTCCCGCGTTTACCGACATTTTCCTTCCTGCTCCAATCATTCCAGCCAGCGCAGAAACTTTTTTTGTGTCTCTACTTGTTATATATAGCTTTCGACCGCGCTGAAAGTCGAAATCCGCGTGGCTCAACAATTTGCCGGTGACAATACGCTTGAAGCGACATGTAATCCTTGGCGCGCGCGGGCCTCTCAAGAGCGCACGATATCTTGAACCAATGGCCGTCAAGATAAGAGGACTCGGATACAGTCTTAAAATGGGAACAAAGATAGGGTTCAAACTAGTGAAAGCTTGAGAGAGCCAACTCCGAAAAAAACATGGAGGAGACTAATGCACGGTCGCGCATCCTATCTTACGCCGAACTCACTGCATTCCTGTTCAGTCTTCAGCTCTCCAAGAGACTCCTTGAGCGTCAACGCATCATTCACTGCTTGAACCATGTCAACAGGTAAACAAACAAACACCTGCCCCAAAAAGGGCTTTTTCAACCCGAACTCCTCCAATGTTGCATCATTCAACCCCACATGAACATGTGTTACCTGCCAGCTGTTCGTGTCAACATCGCCTCCTTGGACTTCCCCGATTGTGACACCATCCGACGTTACAACTTTTTTCCAGTTCAGCTTGCCTAAATCCATCTGTCAACCACCTATGACAACGCCTTTTGCTTGCGTGAAATATAAGTTTTGAGAATCTATTTCAATATTCTGAAGTAAGCTTTCGAAGTGGCTCTCCAATCGAGTGCCCTAAATTCGTGCTACCCGTCAATGGGACAAGGGGACGAACACCACATATTGTGTTGTTCGTTGAGTCCGAAAAAGTGTGGATGCTAAAAGTAGTTAGACGACATGTGAGTTAAGGGTAGGTGTGGGCGTCTACTTCAACTTGCTTCGGAAGCTTCTTTATTTCAATTTCCATACTCGTCGGAGCCTCTCCTTCAACCTGCTTCAGAGTTTTCAGGAAGCCTATCATCATATTAGCCAATGTTTCCTGCATGAAATGGTTAAGGGGCAGTCTGATGCTGTCGACCCGGATCTCAGTCTCATAATTCTTCTTGAACGTTCTGTGCTTTGAACTCAAGACATCACCATCTAGGATAAGCCTGAGTTTTGGTTGATAACTATTGCGGTGCGGTGGTAAGTAAGGTTCTGTCAATTCTTCGGCCGGTAACGTGCTAGGTGGTCTAAAGCGCGCGCACCGACAAGATAAATAAGGAAGCGATGCTCAAGCTCTAATCGCAGTATTGCACTGTAGGATTCTCTTGTGGCAAGGTTCAGATGCACTGTTTGCAATTACGTTTATGACGAGACTAGAGAAGGTCGAAAATTCTCTGATTTGCCTGATTATTGGAGGTGCCCTGTATGTGGTGCTCCAAAGAGTGCGTTTGTACTCCTTTCTGAAGAAGTTGTTGAGAAAAGAACTGGCACAACGGTTTCAGACATTCTGATAGAACAGATAGCCGAATGGGGCGTCAAGTACGTGTTTGGGATCCCTGGAACGTCAACCTTGGGCGTCGTGGATGCCATCAGAAAGAACGCTAAGGTAACATACATCCAAGTGAGGCATGAGCAGACCGCAGCGTTTATGGCTTCGGCCTATGGGAAACTGACGGGAAACATAGCCGCCTGCCTAGGTGTTTCAGGCCCTGGCGCCACCAACCTAGCAACGGGGCTGTACGATGCAAGCCTAGACCACTCTCCCGTGCTGGCTCTTACGGGCTTGGTTGCGAGGCAAATGATAGGACCTGGCTCTATACAGGAAATCGACCAGTATTCCTTCTTTGAGCCCGTTTGCGTCTTCAATAAGATATTGATGTCTGAAGATCAGACAACCACGCTCGCAACCTTGGCCGTAAAGCACGCACTACTGGACAAAGGAGTCGCTCACATCGGAATCCCAAACGATGTACAAAAACTACCCTATGAGACGAACACACTCCCGTTTGAAGGCAGGATGCCAAACCTAGCATTCTCTCAAACTGATGAAATCATCGAAAAAGCCGCGGCAATCGTTGACGAAGCAAAACGACCCGCAGTAATTGCTGGGTTCGGGGCGATGGGCCACGGGGACAGTATGCTAGAATTGGCAAAGAAGATTGCGGCGCCAATAGTGACGACGTTCCGAGCCAAAGGAGTTGTTGACGAAAGTAACGACCTTTACGTCGGAAGCCATGGAGGAATTGGCTCAACCGCGGCGGCAGAACTGGTACGAAAATCAGACCTTCTCATAGTAATCGGCTCTTCCTTCTCTGAAATGACAAGTATCCCAGAAAAGAGGACAGTGCAGATAGACATCAACCCACTCATGATCGCAAAGAGATATCCCGTAGAAATCGGCCTGCTCGGCAACAGCGCGCTGCTCATCCCCAAGCTCAGGGACTCAGTGAAAGAAAAAACGAACGAAGAATACCTCACCGAGATAAGAAGATTGAAAAGACAATGGATTGAACTCCTGGAACAGGAAGCTGACCCTTCAAAGAAACCGATAAGACCCCAATACATAATCAAAGTATTGAACGACATGATAGCCACCGACGCGGTAATATCACTTGATACCGGAGAAAACTGCTGGTGGTTTGGAAGAAACTTTTGGATGAAGAAAACCCAGAAAATGGTCATGTCCGGCTACTTGGCATCGATGGGCTTCGGGCTGCCAGGCGCCATGGCGGCAGCACTCGCATATCCAAACAGGCAGATAATCTGCATCACAGGAGACGGCGGCCTTGCAATGGTGATGGGAGACTTCCTCACTGCAGTCAAACACAATATGCCTATCAAAGTGTTTGTTTTTAACAACAAACAGTTAGGCATGATAATGCAAGAACAAAAGGTCGAAAACTATCCGAATTGGCAAACAGACCTTTTCGACTTCAACTTCGCAAACTACGCCCAGAACTGCGGGGGAGTCGGAATCAAAGTGACAGAACCGAAGGATCTCGAAGACGCCGTCAAAGAAGCACTCTCAACACGCAGGCCAGTGATAGTAGACATCGACACAGACCCAAGGCGGTTCATCTGAGCCATCACAAATCAAGCAAGTGTTTGTCTAGACATTTACGCCGCTGTCCTTGCCATTCACAGTTGTTTGGGCTGGCGTGGTTTCAGTTTTGTTTGCGAACGGAGCCTTGTTTCATGTTGAACAGTGGGGCTTCTTTGAGGGCGTTCAGCAGGTCTTGAGTTTGGAAGTGAGAGAGCTTGCACGTATTTATGTCCTTCAAGAATGGGAACATGTCCTGAGCATTTTTCAACTCATGCAAATTCTCCCACTCAACCCTGATGCCGCATTGGTCCGCGTGTCAGTAACTTCTCTCCAGCCTCCTGGTTTCAAACCAGTTCCTGAATGACCTGCTGCCGTGAATGGTCCAACTAGCGTGTTTGAACCCATGTTAAGAAGAAACACGATGGAACCTACTTCCATTTCTCGTACTATCTGAACGTTCTCGCCTGAGCAGGTGAAAAGTCTGCGTTTTACGCAATCCGTGAGAGAATCGGCGTTGCAAAGGAACACATGACCGACGTACATAGCCTATAACCTGTTCTTCTGTATTAATAAAAATAGCGCGTCCAAAAAAAGGCGTCGCGCGCTGCTTCAGTGTTTTTTTCAAATATTCCTCAACTATCTCATCGAATCTCTTGCGCCAATAATCCGTATTCGCACGGATCACTCTATGTCAATCTGGGCTCTCTGCAATCGTCCAGAGTAATCGATGTAAATCGTCTTGATATCAGAGAACTCGTTTATTCCTTCGATTCCCCCCTCTCTTGTTCCTATGCCCGTGTGCTTCACTCCTCCAAAGGGAAGGTGAACCTCTGATCCTGTAGTACTTGAGTTGATGTAAGTCAGTCCCGCCTTGATCTTCGTTATTGCCTCACATGCCCTGTTTATGTCTCTCGTGTAAATCGCAGAGCTTAAGCCATACTCTATGGAGTTAGTTGCATCTATCGCCTCATCAAAGCTTCTGAACGAGATGAGTGAGACGACCGGACCGAATATTTCCTCTTGTGCGATTCTCATTTCGATGGAGCAATCTGTGAACAAGGTTGGCTCGAAGAAGAAACCTTCCATCCTTGGAGTCTTCCCGCCTGTCAGGAGTTTTGCTCCTTCGCTTTTTCCGATTTCAGTGTATTTGGCGCTTTTTTCTTGAGCAGCCTTGTTTATCAGCGGTCCAACATCTGTTTCGGGCTTAAGTCCATCACCCAGCTTGAGTTTTCTTATTCTGCTAACGAGCATTCTTTCAAACTTGTTCTCGATTTTCTCGTGGACTATGATGCGAGAAGCAGCCGTGCACCTCTGTCCAGATGTTCCATACCCGCCCCAAATCACTCCCTCCAACGCGAGATTCAGGTCAGCGTCATCCATGACTATGATGCCGTTCTTTCCACCCATTTCCAAGCCAACTCTCTTAAGGCCCGCTTCTCTCAGAATCGATGCACCAGTGTCCCTGTGTCCCGTGAATGAAACAGCCCCGACTTTCTCGTGGTTCACAATAGCCATTCCCACATCGTCACCTGAGCCCGTGACCATGTTCAACACACCATTGGGCAGCCCCGCCTTTTCCAAGATTTCAACCAGCCTAGTTGCACAGAGCGGCGTGTCAGACGAGGGCTTGAAGAGCACGGTGTTCCCACAGACCAGTGCGGTCATTATTTTCCAGGCGGGAATAGCCATTGGAAAGTTCCACGGCGTTATAAGTCCACAGACACCTACGGGCATTCTTATGGTCAAGCACAGCTTCTTTCTCAATTCAGAAGGCGTAGTGAAACCCAACAATCGCCTGCCTTCACCAGCCATATACTCCGTCACATCCACCGCTTCTTGGACGTCGCCCCTCGATTCCTGGACGACCTTTCCCATTTCCATGGTCATCTCGCTTGCCAACTGCTCCTTGTTTTCCCGGAGCAACTGTGCAGCTCTGAAGAGTATCAGTCCTCTTTTCGGTGCAGGCGTTTCACTCCATTTCGGAAAAACCGCTTCAGCAGCCTCTACAGCTTTGTCAACATCTTCTTTGCACCCCTTTTGAAATGTTCCCAGAATCTGTTTTGGCCTGGCAGGATTGTCGCTTGCAAATGTCTCACCTGAAACGGAATCGACCCATGCGCCATCTATGAAAAGTTTATAGTTCTTGGCTTGCTCATGTTCTCAACATTGTAATCTTCCCCTCACTTTTTATAAGACTTTATCTCTACGCTCACGAAGCACGAAAACCACATAAACTCGAGCAATACTGAAGTGTAGGAAGTGCTCTGATAGTTAGAACGGTGCTGATTCGTGGAAGACTGTGTGTTTTGTAAGATAGCACGAGGCAGGGAGCAGGCCAGTCACATCTACGAAGACAGAGACGTGATGGCATTTTTGGATGCAAGACCCGTTAATGAAGGGCACACGCTCGTAATATCAAAGAAGCATTACGAAAACATATTCGAGATTCCAGACGAGGAACTTGCAAACCTCTTCAAAATCGTGAAGAAAGTAGCCGCTGCGATTATGAAGAGCGAGAAGGCTGAGGGAATAAGAATAGTTCAGAATAATGGGAGTGCAGCTCACCAAATCATATTTCATTTCCACGTTCATATCATCCCCGAGCATGAAGGACAGGAATCACACTGGCCTCGTGAAACTCCCGAGCAAAGCGAATTAGAAAGAGTTGCAGCCAAAATAAGAAAACTCATGTAACCACAATCATCATCGCAACGCGCGCAATCGCGCGCATTACGACTTGTTACCTTTTACCATTCTTTCAACATTGCTCAAAAGTGCTTCAAAGACTCTCGTTGTTACGCGCGCGCTGAAATCTATAAATAATTCACAAAAATGTGGAGATATCTCCCGAAGAGGCACTATACTAAGGGTGACTTCCAACACTACCATGGACCAAGGCATCTTATTAACGTTTATGGGAGATGTCTCCCGAAGTCCGTCTTCACATGACCGTTTTCTTCTAAGGAGTGGACGAGTCAAACTGGCTTAAAAAGAATATGTCGAAAGCGTAGAGCAGGGATACAACTGGAAACGATAGACTTGCTATGAAAAAGTGCGCGCGCTCTATGTCTTGGAAACGGTCACTCTATCGACATTATAGAGAGCTTCAATTGCCTGACGTGTCTGTTTGCCTTCAGACCATCTATCAAGTCTTTTAGACGTTTGGACGAACCCTTAACCACCATGACTTCCAAACAGCTCTTTTTGGTCAAGTGAGAATGCAAATAAGTAGTCATTACGTCCCCGAACTCGTGCTGAAGCTGAGTTAATTCTTCATTCTTGTCCTTTTTCTCGTACAGTGCAGTTATGGTTGCAATGATGTTTCCTTTTATGTTTTCAAGCTCCTTATATTCAGCGATGTACCTCCGCAGAGCTTGTCTAACTACCTCAGATCTGCTGGCATACCATTCTTCGCCCAAGATCCTATCCAGTTCATCCCGCAGTTCATCAGGAATAGAAAGGCTAATGATCACCATGCTCCATCACTTTTGTCCAGATAGTGAAGTTGTTAATGAGGTTATAAAAAACCCACTCATCAAAAGACTATGAAAGCCTGCTTGCAAGTCGGCACGTCCAGCGGGCATGCCACTTGGTCACCTTTTTGCTGGTCACAATGAAGAGCAAGATCGCAATGCCGACGACAACTATGGTAGCGCCTGAGGCGGTGTCGAGTATGATAGACAACATCAGGCCTAGGACGACGCTCACGAGGCCGAACATAGGAGAGAGTATCATTGTCTGCTTGAACGAACGGCTTACTTGTAGGCTTGTGATGGCAGGAAGAACCAGTAAGGCGGATATCAGCAGCACGCCGACGATGGGTATCGAAGCGATGACCGTCACTCCGGCGAGAACGCTCACCAAGTAATCGAAGAACCATGTCTTCACACCAGCGGCCCTTGCCTGAGTCTCGTCGAAGGTGACCAAAACGAGTTCCTTGTAGAATGCGAAGACGATGGCCAAAGTGACGAAGAGCACAACCAGCGCGATAGCTATCTGTTCAGGTGTGACCACCAGGATGCTTCCGAATAGCAGGCTTTCCAAATTGACACCGTAGCCCCGGGCCAGGCTGAGAAGCACGATTCCCGATGCTAACCCCATCTGAAGAAACAATGCTACAGCTGCGTCTCCCGATATTCTGGTGGAACGGATAGCTTTCGTTATCCCCAGGGAACCCAATACGACGACGATCGCCCCCACCCAAGTAGCGCCCGTGGCCGCGAAGCCGAGGAAATAGCCGAGCGCCAGGCCTCCGAAGGCTGTGTGTCCCAGACCGTCGCCGATAAGCGAGACTTTTTTGAGCACGATGAAAACGCTGAGCAGGGAACTCAGTATTGCCATTATGAGTCCTACAATGAAGGCCCGCTGGATGAAGGCTTGCTGCAGCATGTTAAGTAGAGAGTCAAGGATGATCATGATGCATCATTTCTACTGGATAGTCGTACATCTTCGGGAGCATAGAACTTGCTGAGAACTCCGATTTTTGACCGCAGAAGAAAAGTGATGTGTTGATGCAGACAACTTTGTTGGCGAGCTTGGTGACCACGCCGATGTCGTGGGACGACAATATGATAGTTATGCCCATCTGCTTGTTCAGGCGCTCCAGAATGTCGTAAAACTCTGTCTTCGAAGCCGCATCCACTCCGCTCGTCGGTTCGTCTAACAGTAGCAGCTTTGCCTCCGCAGCGATCGCCTTAGCCACGAAGACTCGTTGTGATTGCCCGCCTGAGAGTTGTCCTATCCTCCTGTCCTTGAGTCCGTATATCCCGAAGAGCTTTAACACTTCCTCGACCTTCTGCCTGTCCCGTTTGCCAAGCCTATGGAAGAGCCTTGCTCGTGGGACTCTTCCAAGCATGACTGTTTCAAACACGTTGAAGGGAAAGTTAGGATCCTGCGCGTGCGCCTTCTGGGGAACATAGCCCACGTATTTAAGGTTCTTTGTCAACATTTCGGTGCCGAAAAGCTTCACAGAGCCAGAGGTTGGCTTTATCAACCCCAGAATAACATTCAGGAGTGTAGACTTTCCAGCACCGTTGGGACCGATTAGGCCGATCAAGTCTCCGTCATTTACGTCAAGTGTTATTCTGTCGAGAGCTAACACTCCGTTACTGTATCTGACGCTGACATCACGAAGCTCGATGATTGGTTTAGCTGGATCCAACGTTATTCAACGCCAAGAGTATGTTTGTAAGATCCTCCTGCATGAGGATGAGATATGTCTTGCCAGCGGCTTGATCCGACGTCGTTAAACCTTCGATGGGATTCATCGGTATCAGTGTTGCGTTCGTATCCGCAGCAATCGATTGTGCGATGGCAGGGTTCTCGAGTGACTCGTAGCCGACATATTTGAGGTGGTAAAAGTTTATGGCATTGACGACATTTTCGATGTCGCTCGGCGTGGGCTCTTCTTCAAATGGGCCCGTGATAGGTATCTGTGTTAGATTGTACTGTTGGGCAAAGTAGGCGAAGGCCTCGTGGAAGGTGACAAAGTACCTTGTCTTGACGTTTGTCGTTGCGTTGAGGATTTGGGAATTTAGATAATCGAGCTTCGCCTCGAAATTCTGGGCATTCGTGATAAAATACTGTTGGTCAGCCGGATCCGCTTGTATCAATCCCTGAAGGATATTATTCACTTGCTGCTTCGCAAGGACGGGATCGAGCCAGATGTGAGGGTCGACGGTTCGGTTGTCCTTCTGAAACTGCGTTGACACCGGCAGCAGGGTTATGTTCTGGCTTGAATCCACAATCACCAGCTTCGGATTGTCCACAGAACTCACTACTTGGGGAATCCAAGGCTCGAGGCCTGCGCCGTTGTAGATGAGCACGTTAGCGCTGGCTACCTGCGCAATAGATGAGGGTGTGGGCTCAAAGTCATGAACATCGACAGTTTCTGGTACGAGAGTGGTCACGCTGACCTTATCTCCTCCAACGTTTTGGGCGAAGTCATACAGTGGGTAGAAAGTGGCAACGACTTTCAACATCTTGCCCTGCTCGCTAGCAGATGTGTTAGGCGACTTGCCGGACAGATTGTATTCGTACATAACTGCTGCCGATGCAATCACCACAATCGCTATCACCAACGCGGTCAAGGCGCGTATATGAAGACTTTTGTACGTCATTTGGGGTCATCTCTAATATGCCGCAATCGACCTTTATTAAAGTTTATGCTAAACTTAATAATCATTCCATTAAAAATTACTACGACTTAATAACAAGCGCGCGCTATGAAGGTTTAGGAGGAATCAAAGCAGGACTTGAACCTGTGACCGATGGAGCGCGGGCAACGATGGAGCTTACGGTGCTCTTGACACCTTTAATCTTCATCACCTTGTTCTTGAGAATCTCCCTCAATTCCTCAATGTCGGACGCTGAAAACACGGTGACAATGTCAAACTCGCCCGTTACCTCGTAAAGCTCCTCGATATTGTCAAGTTTAGACAGCGCCGCTACTACGTTATCCATTTCTGGTGACTCCACGAAGATGTCGACGAACGCAAGTAGACGGGACATGAATAATCATCTTTCTCAAAGGCACACGCCCGTGTCCCTTTAAACGTTTCGGTAAACAGGACTGGCGGAACGCTGATTATCGGTGGAGATAAAATCTGCGTTTGTCGGAAAAGGATGTTGCCAAAGAGCTCTATGGCTTCAATGCGGGTTTCTGGTTCAAGGGAAGCCGTTGTAGATTGAAGGATATTCTTTTATGAGCACCAGATTGATTCGCAAGACGTTTACGTAGGGGCTGCCAAAGATCCAAAGCGTTCCTTCCTGATTCTGGTTCACTATGTTTGTTAACGAATCGGCGGCAATCCCGGTTGCATTGCTTATTCGGGGTATCTGTGAATATGCTTGCTGAAGGGTAATGTCAGGGTCCACGCCCGACGCTGATTGTGACTGGTCTCTTGTCTGGAAGAAAATGGGCAAGGTAAAGTTTTGAGCTATAAGATTTGATCCGACAGCTTGCCCGTTGAGCTTGACTAGTTCGCCGTTCGCTTGGTAGGGAAAGAAAACCTGGCCTAAGCCCGTGATTAGTAGTGGGAAAAAAAGTCCGCAAATCAACAGCGAAACCAGTGCTAGTCCTATAATAGGTTTGAGGTTCTTTAGGTTCCATTTTTCTTTTTGTTCAGTTGTCATAGTCATTCTTTCCTAAATGTGAAATACTCCCACAAGGAACAGATCTATCAATTTAATTCCTACGAATGGTACAATGACGCCGCCTACACCATAAATTAAGGTGTTCTTGAGAAAAAGCGTCATGGTGCTGGTAGGTTTGAAAGCGATTCCCCGCATGGCCAGAGGAATCAAAAGCGGTATGATAATAGCGTTGAATATTAAAGCTGACAAGACTGCACTTTTCAAGCCAAGGTGGAGAATGTTCAAAGCTTGCAGTTGAGGTATGGCAGCGCCGAACAGAACAGGCATGATAGCGAAGTATTTGGCGACATCATTGGCAATGCTGAAAGCAGTAACCGCGCCTCGAGTCATGAGCAACTGTTTGCCAAGCATGACGACATCGATTATTTTTGCGGGATTTGATTCAAGGTCAACCATGTTCGCCGCTTCCTTTGCAGCCTCAGTGCCTGAATTCATCGCCAGACCAACATCAGCAACAGAAAGTGCTGGGGCATCATTAGTTCCATCGCCTATCATTGCGACAATTCTGCTTTCGGCTTGCTCCTTCTTGGCGATGTTGAACTTGTCCTCTGGCTTGGCCTGCGCTACATATTCTCCGATTCCAACCTCTGATGCAATACTTTTTGCAGTGAGCGGTTGGTCTCCAGTTATCATGACTGGGCGTATTCCCATGACCTTAAGAGCCTGAATTTTTTCTTTTATGCCCTCTTTGAGGACGTCTTTCAGTCTGATTATCCCGATAGCTTCGCGATTTCTTGCGATTGCTATGGGTGTCTCGCCCTCTGCAGATATTCCTTCAACGATGAGGTCATAGTTTTGAGGAACGGAAGCCACAGTTTTTTTGATGGCTTCTGGAGCGCCTTTCACAATTTCAATTTCAGTTTCGATTCTTGCTGCAACTCCTTGCTCGGATACTATTGAGGATTTTCTTCTGATTCTCAGTCGGCCTCGTCCTGATTTGTCACCTTTAGGAAGCGTTAAGCCCATGTGAGTTATTTTCACTCCGCTCGTGCGGGTGCTGGCTGAGAACGGGTAAGTTTCTGAAAGTGCAAGAGAGTTCAGCTCTTTTGGCACGAAACCTTTCTCATATGCTAGGCCCAGTATGCTGCGTCCTTCAGGGGTATCGTCGTTCCATGAGGATAGAAACGCTGCTTCCCCCACGTCTTCTTCTGAACTACCCTCAAACGGTACAAACTCTATTGCCTGTCTGTTGCCAACAGTGATGGTACCCGTCTTGTCCAGAAGAACAACATCTGCGTCACCTGCGGTTTCTATGGCTTTGCCTGACTTGGCAATTATCTTGTGTTTATACAATCGGGACATTCCTGATAGCCCAATTGCAGGCAACAGGGCACCTATGGTTGTGGGAAGAAGACAAACGTAGAGCGCGATGAGCACGGAGAGGTCAGCGCCCAGACCCAGCGTGACCGATATGCCTAGCAAAGCAACTATAATGATAGTGAAAATGGCGGTTAACCCAATCAACACTATAGTTATTGCAACTTCGTTGGGCGTCTTTGGTCTCTTAGAAGATTCAACCATCTTTATCATTTGGTCTATGAAGGTCTCTCCAGGGTTCGTCGTAACCTTCGCCGTTAAAGTATCGCTTACCACTCGCGATCCACCGATGAGCGAGTCCCCAGGCGCCTTCCGAACTGGGGCTGATTCACCCGTGAAAAGCGACTCGTCAACCATGGCAATTCCCTCAAGTACATGAGCGTCCAATGGAACGATGTCGCCTTTTTCAATCAGGATACGGTCGTCTTTTCTGAGTTCCGTTGATTTTACTGCTACTATCTTCCTTGCCCATTCTTCCGTTACGATTTTTTTGCTGGACACCTCGGTTTCCAATTTCCGTAAGGCGCCAGCTGTGCTTTTTGCCTGTTGCTCGGCAAGAGCGTCGGAGAGTGTGCTGAACCAGACTGTAATGAGGAGAATTGCGGCAACTTCAACGTAGAAGATTCGTAGGTTGGAACTGGCTGCGGGCCCGAAAGTCTGTGGAACTATAGCCATTGCTACAACAATGAAGAACGTGATTTCAACGATAAGCATCACTGGATTTTTGAGCAGTGATTTGGGGCTTAAACGAACCACTGAATCGACTAGCACTTTTCTAGAGAAAGCTGACCTCAATCCTCTAGGGGCTGATTCGTTGCTTTTTGTTGGTGCCAAAGTTTGCTTGTCATCAGAAGCCATTCTGTAACCCCCTGAAGAATGATGAAATTGGTCCGAGCGCCAAGAAGGGGAAGAACGTCAATACTACGAGTATGATTATGCTGCCGACTAGAACTATTGTGAATATTGCGCTGTCGGTTTTGAGACCTGTCGTGCCGCCTCGTTTTCGTCCGATCATCGAGCCTGACAGTGCAAGCAAGATTGCAATTGGAGCGTATCGTCCTATGAACATGACGATACCGGTGGCTATGTTAAAGAACGGGGTGTTTGCTGAGGCGCCTAGGAAATCGGAACCGTTGTTCGCCGCCGCTGATGTGAATTCGTACAGGATTTGCGTGTAACCCACGGAGTTTCCACCGAGCCCAATGGCTGCCGCTGCGCCCGAAGCATACGCCATTACTGTGGGTATTAGGATTATAATGGGGTGGATTAGGAAAGCCACCATGACAAGCTTCACGTCACGGCCAGTGATCTTGATTCCTAAGTACTCTGGGGTTCTTCCAGACATTAGCCCGACGATGAAGACGGTGATTATGATGTACATCACCATGTACATCAATCCGACTCCTTTTCCGCCTGGAATCGACTGGATGAACATTCCCATTAAGCCAGAAGTTATGACCAGAGGATGCATGCCTGAGAGCGCAGAGTTAACGGACCCGGTCGTGGCAGCGGTTGTCGCGACCGTATAGAAGTTCGACATGAAGCCTCCGAACCTCGTTTCTATGCCTGCAGCGACCAGTGGGATATTGGGAATAAACGCTATGACTAAATTTATCCCGAAGAGAATGTACGCACCCCACAATAGGGGTCGAGCCTCCTTCTTTTTACCCAGTAATTCTCCGAATACGAAGATGATTGCTGTGGGAAGAAAAAGCATCAAGGCTATCATAAATATGTTTGAATAAGGTGACGGGTTCATAAATGGGTAAGCGGCGTTGGCGCCGTAGAATCCTCCGCCGTTCGTGCCCAACTGCATTATTGAGTCAAGAGAAGCAACTGGCCCGACGAGGATTGATTGTGTTGTACCTTGCAACGTTGTTACTGCGGTGGAAGCGTTAAGAGTCTGTGGGACACCCATAACCACGAAGACCACCGAGGCTATGAGGCACAGTGGCAACAGTATTCTGGTTATGGTTCTGACGAAGTCCACGTGGAAGTTTCCCACGTTTTTGGAGCCGACAATGAATCCCCGTATGAATGCTATACCCATGCACATTCCGGTTGCTGCTGAGATCCATTGTAGGAATTGGATGGCGGTCATCTGGCTAAATATGGATAGTGTTGCCTGTCCGTTGTAGTGTTGAAGGTTAGTGTTTGTTGCAAACGAGATTACGGTGGTGAAAGCTAGGTCCCAACTTAGACCTGGGAAGCCTAGAGGGTTAAGCGGCAATTTATCTTGAAAGACCAGTATTAGAAAAGCGATAACCATCTGGGCAACGTTAAGCAGTAAGCCAGCAAGAAAGTACTGTTTCCAACCCATCAGATGCTCTGGATCTATGCTGCATATTTTGTAAATAAAATTCTCAATAGGATTTAGGACTTTGTCTAGACGGCTTGGTGCCCGTTTATAAACACGGACAAGGTAGGGTGCTATGAGTTTCGCTATAAGTATGGTTGTTCCAAGTATGAGGACGACTGATATGGCTTGAATTGCATCGATCATCTATTCCGCGACTCCAAAAGACAGCAAGCTGACTCACTATGGCTCCTTTCCGCTCCTTCCTATTTTAACGGTGAAACTCACGTTTTTCTGTTGGCATTTGGGTCCCTTGTGAAACTCCAAGATTATAGCGGTTATTGTGCTCTTATGCCTTTAAACTTTATTATTTTCTTCTGTAGGACATCTGGAAGTCTTCGAGGCAAGATGCCGAAATCAGGGTGCGGAACTCTACCCGTTATTCCGTGTCCAAGAAGTCAAAGTAAAGGCGTCAGGGGCATTCTGAGAGTCGATCGGAAGTTTAGGAGTCCTGGTCCTCAAGAACTCAAAACAGCTTACAAGAAACGGGAGGTAATAGAGCGAGTTTTCAGTAGACTCAAAAACTTGTCAAGTCTTACGCAGCATAATCTCAGAGGATTAGCCAAGGTAACGTTTCATTTTCAGCTCTGCGTCATTGCGATGCTTCTGACAGCTCAAGCAGCTGTCAACACGCACAAATTAAGCAAATCCAGAAGCGTCAGATATTTCGCGAACCAATTTCGGAACAGCATGCGCGGCGCGCTCATCGATTGGCGTCGGTTAAGGGATATCGGGTCATGGCATCGATTATTTCTTCACTGAAGGTTTTTTTGCTAAGGTGCCTGGCAAAATCGGAAGTGGCTATTATACCGACCAACACGTCTTTCTTCTTAACAGGAAGCCGCCTTATTTTGTACTTGACCATTTTCCTCGCAGCATCTCTGATTGAGGCTTCCTCCTCGATTGTTATAAGCGGATCAGACATTACCTCAGAGACTTTAGTATCAAGCGGTTTTTTCTGTGCCATTACCCTTCTAACTAAGTCTCTTTCAGTAACTATTCCCTTTGCGACATTGCCCTCCATTACTACGAGATCACCTACATCTTGTTGGTGCATTAGCTTTGCAGCCTCAAGCACGGTCCTATGAACATCAATTGTGATGACATTCGTGGTCATAAAATCTCTTACAGTTGGCATCATTTTACAAGGACTATAGACTATAGTATAAAAGTTTTGGGACATCCCAATTCTGGATCGCGCGCGCGATTATAGACAGCAGAGCACTTGTGGTTATGCGTTCGAGGCCTCTGGCCCTGTGCCTTCCGAGGCAGAGCTGCTCATTCAAACGAGAATTCATCCGTTCAATAGCTCCTCTCCACGTCCTTCGCTCTTTTGCAAAGCCCTGAAGACTACAGGGCAGCTGATGAAGGCGCTTATCGCTGATTTGCAGTTTTCAAGCAGGAAACTCAGAGAACAGCTTTCGGCTCGCGGAGTAAGAGCGGTGATTCCTTACCCAGCAAACCAGAGCAAGCGAGAGGCGAAGCTGCTGCGGGTGGACAAGTACCTCAGGACTCATGATCCCGTTGTCGAGAAGCAAATCTACACACAGGACTTGAATGGTCTCGATCAAATTTTGCAAAACCTCTTTCGGCTATGGCCTGCCCCTCCACGAAATACTTTAGCCCAGTCCTACCTACTGGCGTGAGCGGGCGCGAGGTCCTTTGTGTGTCTTAAGAATGATGGAGCTTACGGTGCTCTTAACACCCTTGATCTTCATCACCTTGTTCTTGAGAATGTCCCTGAACTCCTCAATGTCGGACGCTGAAAACAGCGTCACAATGTCAAACTCGCCCGTTACTTCGAAAAGTTCTTCGAGATTTTCAAGCTTGGAAAGAGCTGCCACTACGTTGTCCATTTCTAGTGACTCTACAAAGATGTCTATGAAGGCGAGAAGTCTCGGCAAACTTAATCATCTTCCAACCGAACGAGCGACCGGTTGATTTATACCTTTTGGTACTCGGCGCGCGCTAGGAGGCTCTAGCTAGAATCCACTACCCGCTATCACTTCACTCAAAGGGGGACTCATGACTGTTCAAATCGCTCCAGGGTGCAATTGGTAGGGGAGTTGTGGCGATTAGGTGAAAAAAGGCGTGTTTTGGGTTGGTTTGGGTTTCGAAGTGCCAATAACAATTAAAGTATGGTTTAATTGGTGTTTTGTCCATGCTTTCTCGCGCGCGCTTTCTAGGTTAGTTTGGGTTCGAATAACGATTACTGTTTAAAATCAAGTTTTAATTAGTATTATGTCCATAGTACTAAGCGCGCGCGGACTCTGGGGCTACAACTTCCGCATTTTCAGCGAAAGTGTTATCCAATTCCCGCTTTTCCTTCGGCAATTTCAATGCCTTCTGCCATGTAGGTATGTTGAAAGAGGCGTATAGGCATTTTGAATTTGATGTTGAACAATAATACGCGCGCGGCCCTACTGTTATCCAATTACAGATTCTACGTTTAGATTGAGTACCACTTCTGAAATGTCGCTCGCGTATTCTGCTGTTCTTCTTACGCTTTCAATGAGTAACCTCAAGTTAGAGATTTGGTCGATTTGGACACTGTGGGAAGACAGAACCGCTTCCTTTTCCAGCTCGCGAACTTGGGCTAACTTTTCAATTACACTCTCAGCCAAATTGTAATCATGCCTAAACACAGCTTCCACGGCGCTTTCAAACATAGAAATAGCCAAGCTGCTCAATTTTTCTGTTTTTTCAAGAAGTTCCGGATTTATTGGATCTTTCAAGGCCAATATGTTTTCAGCTATTTTCGTGGCGTGGTCTGCTGTCCTCTCTACAGATTTCTCTATGAGCCTATACCCCAAACATTCTCTCGGATTGTTTAAGCCAATTTCCCTAACAATTCGAGCGTTGGAAACCGCCAACTTCAACAATCTCACGATGTACAAGCTAAATCGATTGACTTCCCGATCAGTCTCGACAACTGCCTTAGCGGCAGAATAATCCAAACTCGCAAGACAACCAGCAGCTTCCCTGTGCATAGACGCAGCTATTATCGACATCCTGCGCAGGGCACTTTGAACACCAAGTTCTGAGTAGTTGAGCAATATCTGAAGCGTCAAATCTGTCGGGGAATCAATAACGATTTCCGCCCCCACCAAGTAGTTTCTAGCGAAATTCTTCATGTAATTCCTCAACCCTACCGCCAACGGCTGCTGACCTTGGGCTCTTACATGAAGAATGTTGTAGCCAACCAAGTAGGCTGAAATCGCCTTTCTCATAACTGCGTCTGGATTGTCATTTGACGAAACTCGAATAAACGCTTCATCTTTTCTTTCCTTCTTTTCAAGTCTTGAAGATGTTATCGATAATGATCCATCCTCTTCTTCACTAAGAACCATCAGGCTTCCTTTCTTGAGTTGATTCCGAGTAACCCATTTCTTCGGCAGAGAAAGAATATAGGTAGACCCACCAGTCACCTGAAGCTTTCTCTGCTCTTCATTCTTCTTTTCTGCTACTTTGGCCAAATCAAACCGCCTTCCATTGTCCTCTATTGAATCCAACTACTCTATTGAATACATACCACTTCTATATAGACTATAAAGGTTATGTCGGATTACTATATAACAGACTCGCACTATGGTACAAATGCGAGGAATAAGAAATGAAAACTATATACATAATCACGATCGCTATAGCCGCAATCGTCATAATTGCAGGAGGAGCAATAGCCTACATCTTCATAGCTCAGTCCAACTCACCAAACTCTCAGGCAACGGTCAAATTGAATGGCGCTGGAGCAACATTTCCATACCCACTGCTCAACGCCATGATCGCAAACTACACTACGCAAGTGGAAACTAACGTTCAAATCAACTACCAATCAATCGGCAGTGGAGGAGGAATCTCAGCGCTGAAAAGCAAAACAGTCGACTTCGCAGCCTCAGACGCACCGTTAACCGCCTCCGACATGGCCAGTGCACCAAACACCCTTCATATACCAGAAACAATCGGCGCAGTCACGATAGCCTACAACCTCCCAGGCATACCCTCAGGTCTTCACTTGACCGGCAAAATCATCGCGGACATCTTCCAAGGCACAATCACAACATGGAACGACTCAGCAATACAAAGCCTGAACACAAACAGAACCCTCCCCGAAAAGACCATAACTACAATCCACAGATCAGACGGTTCAGGAACAACCTTCATCTTCACTGGCTACCTCAGCCTTTCAAGCCAGCAATGGAATAGCGCAGTCGGACAAGGCAAATCAGTAGCTTGGCCAGGAGGAATAGGCTCAAACGGCAACACGGGAGTCGCATCAACAGTCAACGGAACGCAATATGCCATCGGATACGTCGAGCTGGCTTATGCATTGCAAAATGGCATGACTGTCGCAGCAATACAAAACCCGACAGGCAACTGGATAGAGCCAAGCCTGGCTTCGACGCAATCAGCAGTTCAATCTGGAGCCGCAAGTGGTCTACCAGCAGGCGACGCAAGCTGGGTGAATGTGAGTCTTCTGAACACTTTAGATGCGAATGCCTACCCAATAGTGAGCTTCACCTACTTGCTTGCATACAAGGAACTCAACGTGATTCCACAAATGACTCGAGAAAGAGCGACAACGCTAGTCCAATTCCTTTGGTACGTAGTGCACGACGGACAACAACTCGCGCCCAGTCTCGCATACGCACAGCTGCCATCAAACGTAGTCCAAATAGACGAAGCAACCATCCGGTCAATAACCTTCAACGGACAAAACCTACCAACAAGCTAAAGGTGGCGTGAAACTGTGATCCACCATTTCCAAAAACCCCTTTTTGTTAGTAATCTCGGCAACAAGAGCAGGTCTACATGTGAAAAAGCTTACCGGAGATAATCTTTTCAGAATATTAGCCGCCTCCATTGCGGCTTCAGCAGTCTTCATCCTCATAGTCACCGCATACACCCTCACAACTGGATCTAGCCTCGTTTTGCAGCGGTTTGGGACCAATTTTCTATTCGGATCAAATTGGAACCCAGTTGAGGGAAGAGAAGCGTTCGGGGCTCTTCCGTATGTTCTCGGGACGCTTGTCACTTCAGGCATCGCGCTTCTCATAGGTGTGCCTTTGAGCTTGGGCATAGCGATTTTTCTTGTGGAAATGGCTCCAAAATTCCTGAGAGTACCCATCGGATACCTTGTTGAGCTACTGGCGGCCGTTCCAAGCGTGATTTATGGGCTTTGGGGTCTCTTCGTCTTCCGCTATTGGATCCTAGACTACGTTGAGATACCGCTATCCAATTATTTAGGGTGGATTCCGATTTTCAGCGGAACCCCCTTCGGTCTAGACATTTTCACAGCTGGGATAATTCTGGCAATCATGATAATACCTACAGTGGCGTCAATCTCCAAAGAAGTCATCGGCGCAGTTCCAAACTCAATCAGAGAAGGCGCCTACAGCATCGGAGCCACAAAATGGGAAGTAATTAGGCACTGGGTTCTAAGCTATGGACGTTCTGGAATTTTCGGAGCAGTCATTCTAGGCCTTGGCAGAGCAGTAGGCGAAACAATGGCTGTCTCAATGCTCATAGGTAACGCAACAGGACCCGCTGCAATACCGACTTCTCTTTTTAGACCTAGCCAAACAATGGCATCTCTTATAGCCAATGGCTTCTTGGAAGCGACGGGACCATTGGAGAAGTCAGCATATTTTGGCGTGGGATTGATTTTGCTCTTGGTGAGCCTGCTCATAAACGCAGCCGCTCAGGTGATGGTAACTCGTGTTCTGAAAGTCAAGGGAGGCGCGGTCGAGCAATGACCAATTACAGCCTCAGAAAATTTAAGAACCAGCTTTTCTTTATCCTCTGTGCCGCTTGCGTAATCATCGCAATAATCCCACTGCTAAGCATTCTTTACGAGGTGGTCTCAAGAGGAGCGCCACAGCTGAGCATCAATTTCCTCACACAAAAGGATGCTGATGGCGGCATTGGGCCCGCTATCCAAGGTACTCTTATTCTGATAGGCTTGACAAGTATCATTGGAATTCCAGTGGGCGTTTTGTCTGGCGTCTACTTGGCCGAGTTTGGAAACAACAAGTATGCTGCCTCAATTAGAACGGTCAATGACGTGCTGACGGAGTTTCCGTCAATAGTTGTTGGAATCACGGCTTTCGGCGTGGTGGTTCTCGGCATTATAGGGAGCTATTCTCCGCTCGCAGGTGCCGTTGCGCTTTCTTTTATTCTCATTCCAGTAGTGGCTAGGACTACCGAGGAGTCACTGAAACTAGTTCCCAACTCTGTCCGCGAAGCTTCACTCGCGCTGGGGGTTCATAAGTGGAGAACCACCCTGAGCGTTGTCTTGCCAGCCGCAAAGGGTGGTTTGGTGACAGGAACTCTTCTCGCAATTGCCAGAATAGCTGGCGAGACTGCACCCCTAATTATGACCATTTTAGGCAATTCGTATTTCTTCCAAGGCTTCTCCTCACCCATGGATGCCTTGCCCCTGAGAATCTGGAGAGATTCGCTGCAGCCTTATGCCAATCTGCAGGCACAAGGCTGGGGAGCCGCGCTAGTTCTAATTCTAATAGTGTTAAGCCTGAACATTGCCGTTAGAGTGGCAAGCCGAGGTCGACTGAGAAGATGACAACCCTAAGAATGAGCAACAAGAATGGGGAGACAGCCGTCAACTTGGAACAAGTGCGACCAGAGGCAAAGATGCAGAGTATCGCTTTAAACGCGTGGTTTGGCTCCAAACAAGCCTTGAAGGACATAAACCTTACCGTAAAAGCCAACGCGGTCACAGCCATAATCGGTCCTTCAGGATGCGGAAAGTCCACTTTCATACGCTGCCTCAACAGAATGCATGAGTTAGTCCCAAACGCAAGAATGTCTGGACAAGTGCTTCTCGACGGAAAGAACATCTACAGCAAGGAAACCGACTCCGTACAGATCCGCCGGAGAGTAGGCATGGTTTTCCAGAAACCAAATCCGTTTCCCACCATGTCTATCTACGACAATGTAGCAGCAGGATTGAAACTCACGGGCACAAAGAAAGGTCAGAACCTCGATGAGATTGTGAAAAAGAGTCTTCAGCAGGCAACCTTGTGGGATGAAGTTAAGGATGATTTGAAAAAGCCCGGAACAGGCATATCAGGGGGCCAACAACAGAGGCTCTGCATCGCCCGCGCAATTGCATTACAGCCCGAGGTAATTTTGATGGATGAACCCTGCTCAGCTCTTGACCCAATTGCCACAGCCAAAATTGAAGAGTTAATAGTGCAGCTCAAGAATGATTACACTGTCGTTATTGTCACCCATAATATGCAGCAAGCCGCACGTGTTTCAGATTTCACTGCTTTTATGTACTTAGGTCAACTAGTGGAGTTCGACGACACGACAAGTATGTTTGAAAACCCCAAGAGTGAGCTAACAGAGAAATACATAACTGGAAAATTCGGTTAAGGTGATATGATATGCACAGACTACTGGACAGAGGACTAGAACAACTAACAGCCATGGTTTTCAACATGGGCAAAGTAGCTGAGAAAGCGTTGGCCATATCTATTGATGGCTTCGTCAGGGAAAAGGATACCTCGGGAGATGTACACGAGCTATCGGAAATTCTCCTCTCCTTGACCGTGGAGGTGGAGGAGAAAGCCTTCGGGTTGATCGCCAAATATCAGCCTGTAGCGTCGGACTTGAGGATTATCAACTCCTACATGAAAATCGCTTACGACTTCGAAAGGTACGGCAGGTATGCGTGGGACATATGCTTCATACGCAAGCGTCTGGGTGGCTTGAAAGACTGCGAAGAATGGATACCTCATTTCATCGAGGAAATGGGGGAAAAGGTTCTCCAAATGGTGCGGACAAGCATAAACTCGCTTAAGAATCAGGACACCGACCTCGCCAAAGCAATATCTAAGACAGAACAAGAAGTAGATGAAATGTACTTCCAATACCTCGACAAGCTCGTGAAAGAGGCACATGTCACAGGTCAGTGCACGACTTCAAGTGTACTCGTAGTAAGATACCTAGAGAGAATAGCTGACCATGCAACATACATTGCCGAAGCAGTCGTCTACATCGCTACAGGGCAGAAAATAACTCTTAGATAACTAGGAGAAAATTTGAACGTAGAGTCAATACTGAACTGGGAAAGTTGAAATCGCTGCATAACAGTATGGCTTGTAGTGGTTGAACTTGAGGAAGATTCTTTCTTCATGCTTAGGAAAGGCTTGGCAAAGCGAGAAGGTTTTTCTTAATGAATAGGATGAAAGTCCTTTTATTGTGTGAGCACAATTCAGCCAGATCGCAGATGGCTGAAGGCTTGCTTAGGCATCTGTACGGTGAAAAGTATGAAGTCTTCAGCGCAGGCTCAAACCCGACGCAAGTCAATCCTTTTGCCGTCAAGGTTATGGCTGAGATAGGGATAGATATTTCCAAGCAGACTTCCAAGAGCATTGAAGAGTTCCGAAACACGCAAATAGATTTAGTTGTATCAGTCTGCAAGACCAGCGCCAAGCTGATGTGTTCACTCTGTTCTTCACCAATAGTTATGGGTAGACCCGAGATTATCAACACGACACTACCCGGAGCAAAACACTACCTTCACCATGGATTCAACGATCCTTCCGAACTGGACGGGAGTGATGAGGAAGAGACCATTGCCTTTCGACGCACAAGAGACGATATCAAGAAGTGGATAATTGACAATTTTGCCGATCCAAAGATAGTAAGCTTAGCTGATGATTTGTAGGCGCGTGCGCTTTTTCTGTTATGCACTTTCGATGTATTCTTTTTAAGCCGATCTTTGATTTTGCGGAAAAGTTGTCTATTTCGAACTGAAAAGTAAGTTTTAATACCAAGTTGAACACCTTGTTATTTGTTACGAGCGAACCCTTGTCACATATGATAGACTGAGGCGGTTTGAATTGTCAGAAGATGAATGGACTCAAAATATCAAGAAAATGAAAGAAAGAGAAAAGGAAATTGATGCTGTTGGGGAAGCAAAAAGGAAGGAATGGGAAGAACTTAAAGAGAAGCACAAAGATGAAGCCACGAAGATTATAGACCTACTCAATTCGGAACTGAAAAAAGTGCTCACCGTTTACGAAGACTCATCACTTAAAAAATATGACAAACCCAAAGTGGAAGGTGACAACCGTTATGTGAAGTTGGATATTCCAATAGTCCGTGGGGGTTCTTACTATAGTTTCGGAATATCCTTCTGGTTGAAGTTGACTGAAAAAGGCTATGGGCTTGATGTAGTTAAAAGCACTTTTCTGACAAGGGATTCAACACCGCATGAAGACAAGACTTACATTCCGCCACTAGTAACAGCGATTGCGATACGGAAGGAAGTTACGGAAGTTCTTCAAGCACGAAACGAATCCATCAGGATTATGACAGAGCAAGAGGACAGATACCGCAAGCAATGAGAAAACAAATAGAAATCAAATCCCCAGTTCGTGCGAAGGACTTAGAGGGAAGATTTCACGTTCTGTTCAAGACTCTTGTGGGGGCAGACGGTTCAAGGAGAGAACTTTTTGATACCTACAAAAATGGTCACTCTAAACTTAAAGAAAGGCGAGTGTATAGCGTTGATAGACGAAAAAAGCAGATTCTGGGAATTGTATAGAAACGAAAAGGGACTCTATATCTTGAAGAGATTAGATGAGGAAGAAGACTAGAAGACACTTCTATCAGTCCTTTCAAGCCAATTTGACCCTTTGATTTTGGCGTCTTTCCGTTCTACGGCTTTCGTCTTCTATTGCTGTGCAGATTTAACGTTTCCGCCTTAGCTTTGAATTGATATTGAGAATTAACAAGAGATTTATAATCAGACCGTAAACTAGAACTTGGCAAGAAAGAACGTTCCAGAAGGTGCGGAGAGACTTGGCTAGTAGTTTAGAGAATTTTAGATGCCCTTTGTGTGGCAAACCATTAGCTAGCGATGAATATCAAGATGCCGTAGGAAAACTCGAAAAAAAAGTAGCTGAGAAATATAACGAGAAAAACCAGCAGAGCAAGCAAGATTACGAAAAGAAGATTGCGGAATTGACTTTAGGACATAAAGCAGAAGTCAAAAATCTAAAGGAGACTTACGAAGAACAACAAAAAACGTTCAAGAGAGAACTACAGGATTCAAATAAGAAGCAGTTTGCAGAGTTGAAAAAGACTTATGATGAAATCAATAGAAAAAACCAAAAAGAATTCGGGAGATTGAGAAAGACATTAGAAGATGAGCATAAGAAGGAATTGCGG
Source organism: Bathyarchaeia archaeon (assembly GCA_049512075.1). Lineage (GTDB taxonomy): Archaea > Thermoproteota > Bathyarchaeia > Bathyarchaeales > Bathycorpusculaceae > JBEKCD01. The sequence goes on from JBEKXL010000023.1 coordinate 33,231, forward strand.
AGAAAAGACCAGCAATTAACAGACATGAGAAAAGAACAATCTCGGTTGAAGAAGCTTGCTTTTGAAGAAGCTAAAGATGAAGCTAGTTCAGAAATAAGGAAATTGAAGGGCGACATTGGGGAGCGAGATATCCAAATAAAACGGTTCAATGATGAGGTTGAAGACTTAAAGAAACAATTGTCGCAAAGCCAAGCAGAATTGAAAGGTGAGTATGGAGAAATGGACCTCTACTCTACGCTCGTTCAAGCCTTTCCTGACGATAGCATTAGAAGGCAGAAAAGAGGGGAAATTAGCGGAGATTTAGTGCAACACATCAGGACTCTATCGAAAACACTTGCTACACCAATTGTGTATGACAATAAGCAAGCTGAGAGAGTTACGAAGAAGGACATAGAGAAAGCAAAAAACTACAAGAAAGTGCATAGAACTGAATACGTTATAATCGTCTCAAGCAATCTTCCTAAGAAAGAAATCAAGAATGCACTATGTGGAGAAAAAGAAGGGATTCTACTTGCACATCCCTCAATTGTTGTTGAAGTTTCTCGCCAGATTCGAAAAGCAATCATAGAGATATCAAAGCAATCCGAAAGCGAAAAAGACCGAGAAACTAAAGAATCGAAACTGTATGATTACGTCAAGAGTCCAGAATTTTGTAGCACCATAGAGAAAATCTATGGCATACATCAAAAAATGACAGAATTACAGAATAGAGAAGAGAAAGCACACGAAAGATTATGGAGAGAGAGAAAAGAATTACACACACAAATAAACCAAACGTATATGAATATATCAGGTGGAATCGAAACCATACTTCAAGAAAAACCACCTATGGAAGAACTGACCAAAGAGGACACAGAACAAAAGGAAATCGAAGAATCGGCGAAAGAGCAGTTACCCATACTTGAAGTTAAACGTAAGAAGAAAAAAGCCACACAAACCGAAAGTTCTTGAAGCATTGCAATGCCTTTCTTTGCTCTTGAGTCTCTTTTTTCATCTTCATCACTCAGTATATCAGTAATGTTTCAAAAACCCGCTATTTGGCGGGGTTTTCTCCCGTATTCCCGACTGACATAGATATCGCCAAGAATACGATGGTCAAACTCGCTTAAAAGGACTGATAGAAGAATGCTCTACAACAGAGCCAATATCCCAACTATGACAGCAACGACACCTAACACTATGCTCACTGCCAATGAGAGATAGAAGTTTCTTCTTTCTCTTTTTGCGTCTTTCACAGCTTCATCTCGTTGTTCCTCAGCTAGTTTATTGCTTTTCTCCAGTTCGTCAGCAATCTTCTTGAGATATTCGAAACTCTGGTCAATGTGCAATGTATTTGCAATGGTGGCTTGACTAGCGTCAAAAGTCTCAGCTAATCTTCCATAATCCTGTTGGATAGAACCACTAATCGTGGAGATTGAAGTTGCAGAAGCCGCACCCGACAGCTTAATTTCTCCACTTGCTTTGACCGCGTAATTCTTGGGCTTGGCTTCTTTCTCACTCTCTTTTTCTTTCTTTTTTTCGCCCACTCTACTTCCTCTATTCATAATCTCTGCGTTCAGCTATAACTTTTCCCCAAAACCCAAAAACTGGCTTAAAAAGTCGAAGTTCCTAAAGTGGCAGAAGAGTCAGTAGAGTTTATTTTTCGACCGATTTCGGAAATGGAAAGAATAATTCTACAAGCAAGAGTAGAAGTTTAAAAAGGTAATACACTAACAAAATAGGATAAGTGATGACCATAAACGCCATGACTATATCGACTCTATGCTTCTTTACGAACCTGAACAGCGTGTAAATTGTCAAGCCGTAGCCTATTAAGTCAAGAAGTTCCTTAATCATCTTCAAGGATGCATTGAAATCAATAATGTTTGATGGTCTTTTGATAGACATGTTTTTCACTTTCACTATTGTAATTAGTTCTCTTGGTTCGACTATAACATTTCCGCAAAACCTCAAACTGGCTTAGAAGAACTGATAGAACTATTCTCTATCTAGCAATTAACCTATTTCAACCAGTAGCAGTTTTCAGCCATTGATAGGTGTCCGCACTCGTTCTGTTATATATCGCAATCGTTGGATAATAGCCGTGATATTCAAGGAATAGATGACTGATGACTCCATTTATCAAACCGCCTGTAGTGTCTTCAATAGTGTAAGTTATCGTGAAGTTCTGAGGGTCTCCGACTGGATAGATGTTGACCGAATAGCTTGAATAGGTCTCCATATGGCTCGTAGCGGCTATATTGAATTTGACTTGTGTTTCATTATACTCTATCCAAGGCTCAAGTTGATTTACCGTGATATTCGCATTCGCCACCGTGACAACCAGTTTCAAAGACGCATCGATGCTTCCTCTATTTCAAGGGTGTGGGGGAAGAGAACCCCGGGGCTTGCCCCGGGCGGTGAATTCCCCCACTTAAGCCTTTATACTGAGCGTGTGTTACGAAAATGTGGAGATAACCTTGGAGATGGAGGCCGGG
>JBEKXL010000024.1:0-31363 GCA_049512075.1 Bathyarchaeia archaeon
CAGCCTGGTATGCCCTTGATGGGGCCGAAGAACGTCCGGTTCGCAAGGCATTGCCCGAGCAACCGGAAGGTCGCGGGTCCGAATCCCGCCCGGTCCACCACAAATTTCGAGCGGGTCCCTCTTTCCGCGTCCTGACCTGTTCCTAGGTTCAAATCCGCCGGTATTAGCACTCAATTGAGTGCGCGTCCTCACTCACTGGCATGCGAACTTCAAAGAAGGCAACGAGCTGACCATGGACATTTACCTGCTTCGGCTGACCAGATACTGTGAGGAGTTCGGTACCACGCCGCAAGCCTTAGCGGCGAAGAACAGCAGGACGCGTACAAGCTGCTTGTGAATGCTGTCCAAGGCTTCCGCGAGAGACATTGTGGCATAGAGGCTGAGGCTTCTAACATTCCCGTCCGACCCACAGGAGCTTGTGTCGCGCGACACAATAACGCCTAGCCACGCTGAACTACTGGCAAAACTCGTGGATCAGCCATCGGAACTAGAGGATGCCATCGCAAAGGTTGCCCAAGGCAAGTTGACAACCAGGGAAACAGCAAACCTCGTCGCACCACTCGTCGAGATGCAAGACCTTCACAGGCGGGCCCTGGACTACTTGACGAACGAAGAACGTTGAACGCATGATTATCGACACGATACCTGCGGAACCCAGCGTCTCGACGCTCAGCATGACCAGGATTATCTCCGATTGGATGCCTTACCATACCCTAGACTTCTCTCCATCTTGCCTTGCTTCTCGCCACAATGAGTAACGCCACAGTCACTGCAAGTAGAATGGTCCAGTCAAGGGCCATAGCAGTAGATGAAAGGTGCAGGTACCCGGCAGCATTCTGAGCTAGCTCAGCCGCGTAGGTGGTCGGAGACAGGTAAGCTAGGTATCTGTATGGAAGCGGAATGTAAGTGATCGGATAGTAAACAGGCGGTATGGTCGAGAAAAGTGTCGAAATGAGCCTCGAAAACGCAAAGCTCTGCACTATGTCGGAGGAGAATGTTGAAAGCGTGAAACCGATCGCGACTGAGGTGACGAACATCAAGAGAAGGACCATGATAAGCGAGAAGATGCCAGTGGCGCTGAGCTCCATGAAGTAATACGCAAGTACGCCGAGCACGACGAGGGCTGGAAAAGAATAGACGATCTCGGAAAGGGCCATTCCAAGCATGTAGGTCATCCAATTCGTGGGGGAACTGACTACCATATCCTGGAGCTTGAAATCATTCTTCAAGTGTGAAAGATCTGCCTGCAGCGCCACACCGGCCGAGAACATGCTCATGATGAATCCGCCCTCCACGGCCTCTCCTATCAGGCTCCCGTGGCTCACGAAGACGATCACAAGCAAGAACGACAGGGGAGAAAGAACGGTGTTGATCAGGACTATCGGATAGTTCCTCATCTCATACACAGAATTGACTAGTATAGCAGCGAGGATCTGGCTAGACCTGCTCCTCTTGTGCACTAGCGTCTTTGGGTTCAACAATTCATTTTTCGCCTTTTCGGCTTGCAAGGTAAAAGAATATGTCATCGAGCGAAAGCGGATTGATCGTGAACTTGAAACCGCCCTTCGACAGCTCTCTTGAGAGCCTGAACGCCTCTTCCTCGACCGTGAGAACTCTGATGTTGCCTTCCATCCCAGTTATCACCTCGCCTTTTTCCAACGGCGGAAGAGAAGTCGGAGAGCCTGTCAGGAGTCTTATACTGTAGTTGTAATTCACGCTCTTCCGCAGTTCTTCGAGTGTTCCTATGCGGATGAGGCGCCCCTGATCCAATATGCCGATATTGTCCGCGAGTTCTTCTGCCTCTTCAAGGTAGTGGGTCGTAAGAAACGTGAAACGCTCTTTTCCGATCTCTTTGAGCGTTTGCCAAAACTCTCTTCTTGAAATAGGGTCTAGCCCAGTGGTCGGCTCGTCTAAGAAAACCACTTCCGCTTCCGAAGAGAGAACCGTGGCGACCAAGACTTTCCTTCTCATTCCGCCGGAGAGCGAACGATTCATGGCATTGACTGAGTCGCCCAGCCCGAGCGCCTCGAGCGCCCGCAACGCTCTCCGCTTTGCCTCACCGTAGCCGAACCCTCTCCAGAGAAGATATGCCAACACAGTTTGCATGGGCGTCATCCATGGTATCGGCCTGGCTTCCTGCGGCACGATGGCGATCTTCTCTCTCAGTCTACCTGGTTCCTTCACGACATCTAGGCCGTTTACCGTGGCCGTTCCAGACGTAGGCTCAAGCTCCGTTGCCAAGATTCGCACGAGCGTAGTCTTTCCGGAGCCGTTCCTGCCTATCAGCACGAATATGCCCCGTGAGGGCAAAGAGAAACTTACCGAGTCGAGCGCCTTGCTTCTACTATTGCCGTAGATTTTGGTCAGGTGACTACAGACGACCTGCCGAGCGCTCTCTTCCACTCTCTCACCCAATCCAACCATGAAATTCCTGAACGGTATAATATGCTGACTTCTTTCGTTGAATCCCAACACTTCTGTCGATCAGAGAGTAGAGGGCCATGAATAGAAACATGAGAAAGATTACGATCCCTTTTCACCTATCCGTTTCCGAGGACGATCGTAGTAGCTTGCTGCTAGACCCACTGTCAGCGCATATCGCAACCCGCTTTGATTGAGGCTTCTTTTACCCTTCTAACGGCCCTTCATGGCCCAGACTTGGCGGTTGCCTTACGATCTACTCAACTTGATAGTGATTGTCTTTGAAGTCCTTTAGCATTCTCCTATAGTTTGAGCCGAGGCGCGTTGGCAAGTCGTTGAGCTGTCGCCATGCATACCTTGCCAGTTCCTTCGTCGGCCGCGGTTCCTGCCGGAAGGCCACGCATGTGGAAAGGCAGATGCTCACGTCCGATCTGCGGCTGAAGTTGACTGGGTACACTCCGACGAGGTCATAGTCGCTGCTTGGGCGTAAGCCTATCTCTGTCATCTGGCGATCCGCGGTGTCGCGTAGCGATTCCCCCTTGATGATTCGCCCGCCGGGAAGCGCCCAGCAGTCATTGTACGGGTAGATCTTCCGGTAACCCAACAACACGCGAACGTCATCATTGAATCGCTTGTGGATTATGATGTCTACGCATGGGATCGGCGTGCTCGCCAATACGCGCTTCCACAGCGAGTCTGGGATGTCTTTTCTTCTCTTTACACGACCTTTTCTATTCATCCTTCAACACATCGCCGTGTTTCAGCAATCGTTTCTAGAGTAGGGCCTAGCGAGAAAGCTTTTCGAGCGACACTGCCCCTGTTGAAGCCTTTGGCTTCCTTCATCATGCACCTGAGATCAAGGGCAGAGATCGTCAGGTTAGCCATACGTGGATCCGCCAACGCGAATGGCTACCCCGATATTCATAAGCGCACCACCTCTCTCGTTGACGGAGGGATTCCCCCAGACACAGCCACGGAAAAAAACCGGTGGAAACCCCATGAATAGGCCCGGAAGTTCAAACGAAGGTCAAGAACAAACCGAACGGTAGGCGCAAACTCCCGTTTTGCGCCCTCAAGACGCCGGGCGAAGTCATGGTGGGGTCGGTGGGATACGACCCTATGATATCGTGGGTTCAATAACCTTTTAACTCGCCCTCTACGCTCCTATAGCCGGTTGCACCATTGCCGTACAGGTTTGATAGTCTGTTAGCGAAGTGCGATGAGAAGTGTGTGCAGGACTGGATTACGAGCCTCAACCCGAAATCGAAGAGTTACGCACACTACTTCCTCAAATACCGTCAGTATGTGCTTCAGAACGAGCTCTGGCCCTCGGCTCAAGCCATGTTAGACGACCACATCAAATCCCTAGAAGCAGACGACAAGAAGACACAGTACAAGCATCTCGATATCATAATTCCATACGTCACAGGAAAACGCACAGCAAACGGTAACGCAGCAGGGATCAGCGACAAGCGCAACACGTGGTTTGCCATCAGAAGGTTCTATGAACATCACAGGTGCTCGCTGCAACCCCTTCGTGTAACCGATCGTGACAAGATGTTTGCTCACAGTGAGCTGGATGATGATCGGGTCACTGAAGAGAGACCTTTGACTCTGGAAGAAGTTCACAAACTGATTATGAATTCTCCGCTGCCATACAGTGCGGCGCTGCTTGTGATGCTACAGGGCAGCATGGCTGAGGAAGAGTTCACTCAATTCAATCGAGGGGCATGGAAACAGATTCTTGACAGGTTAGACCGACCGGGCCCGATCGAAATTCACCTATTCCGCTCCAAGACTAGTCGTGGCAGTCGTGGTAAGCTGCAAGCGTACATCTGCTTCATATCTGAAGATGCAAGGAACGCGATCAAAGATTGGCTCAAGATTCGACCCAAAGCAGCAACAAGCTCCGACCTATTCGTAACTTGGAGAAAAGGGGGCGGACGCTCACACCACATAGGTGCCTGGGTACCCATTACCGCAGACCTGATTGGAAAGAACATAACCAAAGTTGCACTGAGAACCGGACTGATCACCAAGGGCAATAACGGAGCAGCCAATCGCTACCATATCCACGGCCACGAATTCAGAGACCTCTTCAGAACCCTATGCGACTTGCATGGCGTGAAGCATGTGGCAGCCGAATTCATGATGGGCCACTCAATCAGCAGCTACCGCAAAGCACACTTGTATGATGCAGAATTCTACCGGAAAGAATATCGCAAAGTTGAATCATTTCTGAACATCATATCAAACCCGCCACAAGGAATGAAAAACATTGAACTCATGAAACAAGAGACTGTGGAACTGGTCAACCGCACATTTCTGAAAGCACTCAACTACTCAGACAAGGAAATAAGGAAACTCGATCTGACACATTTGACACAATACGATTTTCAAAAATTATCCAGAGCCAGGCTCCCAACCAAACGCCCCACTACGACCATTGAGCGCACTGCTACACAAATGAGAAGAACGAGTGACCAACCGGCCGACCCGATCAAGATTCTACAATTGCGCCTCGCAAGAGGTGATGTAAGCCCGGAAGAATACAAGCAACGAATAGATCTAATCAAGGGGGCTATTCGTTCCCAATGAGCCTCAGCTCAAGTGCCGAAACCGCAGCGGTAACAACGAACTGTAACCTCAGAAGAAGAACGAATTCCGCCTGGCAAATTGGAATTTCGTTAGAGCTGCCGACAGGTGAATGGGCGGTAGAGATCATCCGCCACTTAGGTTCCTGATTCGTGCACGGCCGCAACGACCAGTTCCCAAAACAGTTCCACCTTGGCGCAGTTCTCAGTATTCCACTCTAAAGAATCGGGCGTGTCCAAAAGCGTCTTTAACACGCTGCTGCTTTCTGGCAAGCGTTCACGAGCCAGCTTCTTGATTTCAACTAGACTGATCTTTGGCAAACTGGCTCAACCCTAGATCAGAGCGGCTCGTCGAAGCGGTGTATGCGAGGAGGATTTTTCAGAAGCCAGTCGATCTTTTTTGCCTCCTCGGTTTTCGCATGCAATAGTTCCCTGATCTTGGCTGGGTCAATCGTCGACAGGTCCCCTAGGGCGCTGATTTCATAGCCACTGTAGCCTACTGCCATCAAGAATTTCTCAGCAAACTCACCCAGAAGCTCACGTTTACGTGACTCCGTGCGCTCAGACATTCAGAATCTCTCTTGTCCAGATTTCTGCATTCGTCATAATGAGCCTTTCTTTCATCCAATTCAATGGGTACCTGAGAGAATCCTGCGGACTTGGCAAGAATGGTTGAGGCTGCTGCAACAGCGTGATAGGTTTGTGGAGGCGGCAGATATGACGGATTCCAGAGTCTCACTTCGTTTTCTGTAGCGTAGAAGCCAGGGTGCTATGTGTCTTTAGACCTTCTGATCTGGCCTCGACTCGTGGTTTCTTGGGCGTTGCTCTTGGGGGCGGTGGCGAACGAGAGGGGGGTTTACTGTTACAGGCCGGTTTGTGACCTGTGAAAGGAGGTGAAAGAAGGAATGAATCAAACGATGCGACACAGATTTTCTATCCCGAAAATCCCTGACATTTTCGTAGCAGACATGCTTCATTATCTAGCTGAAAAGTACAATGCTCCTCAATGTGCAAGCTTGAAGGTCAAAGTAGCGCACTGTCGAACACAAGAGGGCTGGATCGGGTTGTGGTCTCTTGCGAAACATACGGCGGATAGGAAGAGGCTTGCAGAGGAATACAAAGAGCCACCCGAGGTTAGTTTCGACAGCTGGTAGTAAATGCTCTTCTCTTTCAGGGTGTGAAGCGAAACATCAACACTAGTCAGATTGTTTCAGCTAGTGAGGATGAAAGGGAGAGGAGCATGGTCGAGTATGGTGTCAGTGCGGAACTGGCTGACGCTCTCTCACAGTTTGATGCCGTCATTTTCGTCCACGACGACAATATGCTCGAAGCAATTGAGGCAGGAGAAGTCTTTCCGCTACACGGTCCGCTGACGCATGAGTGCATTCACATTATCGAGGTTAGAACAGACCAACACCTCATCAGCGACTTTGATCACAAACAGTATCATGACACAGTTTCCTTGGCAGCACTTGAAGAATTCGTAGCAAGAATCGGGCGCGAGGAGTTTATGCGTCGCTACTTTCCCTGAGAGCAAAACCGGACAGACCCAAACTGTTTCACGCTAATTTCTGAAACCGGAAGAGCAAACACAAGGTCAGCGTATGCTCTGACGGACGCTGTATAGAATTCTGCGACTGCTGGCCCCCACGACAACTAGGAGGTGATTGTGGGATTGATTGAGCCGACTCGGGATGCGGCTAGTAAAAGTCGCGTCCAGTATGACCGAACGAACGAAGAAGAAATGAAGATGGAGGTGAAAAAAGATTGAATGGGAAGTTTTCATCATACGAATTTGAGAACTTGGATGAGCTTCTGGCTGTGGCTGAGAGGTTGCCCCGTGCGGAAGTTGTTCCGCTGACGCGGCTCGCTGGAGCGCGCAGGTGGAGCAATAGTGGCGACTACAGAGCCATTTGTACTGGTGACCATATTTGGCAAGTCTCGGGCAAAAACTACACCGTTGTCCAGCACGCTGCACTCATCAAAGAAGTGGTCATCCAGCTGGCGCAGCTCGGCCTTGACAGCATCTGTGGTAGAGTTGACACTTGGAACGAAGAGGGGCGAATCTGGATAACTGCACTCTCGCCGCAAGAGTTCCAGCCGTTGGCTGGAGACACCTACCGTGACGGCGTACTCTTCGCAAACAGCTACGACAGCAGCACTGCAGTCAGCGCAGCCTACTACGCTTGGAGGAAGGTTTGCCAAAACGGCTTGCATGCTTGGACGAAGGAATTGGCGGCCAAAAAAATTCATGTTGGAAGCAGCAGCGTCCGCAACTGGGTTCGGCTCGCCATACGCCGGATCCGAGAACAAAGACCTGAGTTCGAGAAAATAGTCCAGAGAGCCGCAACGGAGAGACTCGAAGAAGACATCAGCATCGTCCTGAAACGGCTCGACATCGGCCCGAAGCTTTCAAGCAGAATAATCGAAAGGCTCGAACGAAACAGCGGCCCTACAAGGTACGACCTGGCAAACGCTCTGACCAGCTACGCTACGCACCAACTGGCAACCCAGCCACTTTCCCGGGAAAGGTACGAGGACGCGGCCCGAAGAGTTCTGGTCGCGCCCACCGTGCCTGCCATCCGTCGAAGCGAAACCGTGAGGCACAACTTGAGAAACATGTGAGGAAAACCCGTGAGTGAAGATGCCTCGAGGAATACCCCTTTTTCTTAGGAAAATCCGCTCCTAGTAACTTCCTGCTGGACCATCCAGCCTGCTCGACACCAGAGGGGTTCAATCCCGAAATGTTACGGTATAGGCACTTTTGCCGAGAAACAGGCTCCGTGAACGGTTTAGTACACAACTGTCGAACCTATAGTATGCTGACGGCGATACCGCTCCAGGTCGTGCATGAGTGAGGCGTACTCGTCACTAGAGCATTGTTGTGTGAGTTGAACCCCGCTCGGAAGCTGTCTTGGAGCCATAACTGCCGCTCCAGTTTTCACTACCAACATTTATGTTGGCTTGTGAAGAGGGCTTCATCAGCCCTTTTTTTCGATGAGTGAACTTGTGTTCCGAGGCGCTACTGTAGCGTAGTCTGTCGTTGGACAGCATTTCGTATCTTCGTCGAGATGTCCGTGTCTGGTGGAAGATCACGCAACATTGGCTTCAGCACTTTCTCGGCAAACTCCTCAAAGAAGTCCTTGAACGAGTCCGGCTTTTCACCTATGAGACCTAAGCTTCCTGCTTTCTCCGATATTTGATGACGAGTGAAAAAGTCATTGATCGTTTCGTCGAACTTGGGGACTGTCCGAAGGCTGTCTACGAGGAAGGGGATGCTGTATGGATTCAGTTTGTGTTCGATATCCTCTCCCCCGACGGCTTTCAGACGTGCGATGCTGTCAGTAAGAAACCGACTCTGGGACTTGAGGGAAACTGCGTGCCACAGGTCGAGATCTTCGGCTGATGCGACACCCAATGTGAAGTAGATTCCGCCTATTTGGTGGGCTTCGTCGTTGTACTCAGCAAATGATATCAGAAAGAAATTCACCAAGCGTTCTTTTGTCACCTTGTCCCTATAGAGCAGATCAACAAGATCTCTGATATCACCCTCAGGAAAGACGTTCATCTCAACATCTCCGTACACCCGGCGCCAATTGGGGTCGTTCGATATTGTCAGGTAGGCCGTCAGACTCATACCGTCGGCGACCCACATGCCCACGATTCTGATCACAGAGAAAAAGCGATCAACGAACTCCTGACTCTGCAAGTATCTGGAAAGCTCGTCAGCGGCTTCCCTAGTCACAAACTCTCCATGTATCGGAAACTCCTTCAACAGTATTCCCTCAAGTTCTGGTAGTGGAGCGTATTTCCAGACGGCGATGCTTCTCGGCTTGAAGTGTGAACTGTAGAATCGAGAGATTTCTATGCCCAGTGAGACTCTGCTCTTAATATACTCCTCGATTCCAACATATTCTCGTTGAGCTTTCCTTCTTCTTTCTAGTACAACACAAAGTCCCAATCAGAGTTTCCCCCTGCTACGCATTTCGCCGATTTCTCTCTTGAGGAACAAATGCACGGTCACACCTTCTACCTTGACGTCTTTCCCAGATTTCAGCGTTAGAACATTGTCTCGGTCTTTATCTATGTCGTAGATCTGTTTCTCTCGGCCAAGCCTTTCCATGACTACTATTGCAAGATTGACCTTCTTGCCCTTGTTGAGGAGTTGGCGGATGGTACTGCGAAGTTGTTCGATTGCGCGTGACAGATGATATCCGCCCTTTGATTCCTGAACGCCCCACATCGAGTTTGGATAATGAAAGTACCAGTCAGCTATCGGTTGATTCTTGTTAAGACCGAGCGCCCCTAACATCTCATCTTCACCATAGACTTCCTTTGGGGCTTGGTGAAGGGGCACAACCTCGTCGGACAAAGATCGCCCTCCAGACTACCCCCCATTCGAGGGTGCTTATAAGCAGGCGACAAGCTTGGCACGACTTTTCGCGCGGGAGACAAAGCGCGTCTTTGAGGAGATCTCCCGGAGTAGAAGTCAGTCTGGAGATACCGAGGTTGCTTTTGCAGTTCTGTGTCCAGACAAAGGCGGCTCGGTCCAACGAGTTACCGGTATGGTCACATTTGCTCACGGTCACTGGACACCTGAGCCTTCGAGTGCCATCCTTAGAGTAGAACATCTTCTAGTGAAGATGATCATTGCTGCGTTCAGCACTACACTAGCCGCTCCCGCATTCCGACCGTCCTAATGTGATTCTCGTTCACTCAAACGACCCCCCCACAATCATGCGACCATCCTCCGATCCGGGAAGGATCCCTGTCACCTCCATGAAGTCTAGGTAGCAACTGTTTTTCTTGTCGAGTGGTAATGGTGGTCTGAGTCTAAGGTTCCTATTTTTTCAAGAATATATCAATCTTGGGTTTTAGCCCGAATAAGCGCAGAACACGGAGACTTCGATTGACTAACCCATTTGCGTTCAAATTGACATCGACGAATATGTCTGTTCCCTGGATCTTAATGGGCTCCCAGAGTTGGTTTGCTCTACGTGAGAACCATACTCTCTTTGTGCCTCTTAATTCAAGTATTTTCGGAAATGCAGAAGGGTTCATGGCATAGACAAATTCACACGAATTCAGCAGAATGTCTCTCCAACTCTTTACAACATATCTGCGGCCTGCGATTGAGACTGAAGCGGGGCGATGTCCAGTGAACTTGAATTCGTATTCTGGAAACAATCTTCCTCGGCCTCTTCCCACTTTGCTCATCCTCACAATTAGTTTGTAGCATGCTGTTAGAAAACATCTAACTTTGCTTGCTTTTCCTCTCTAATCTCGTTCGGCGACCTGATTTTCTTCTCGAAATCAGTCAATGTCAGGCCTTTCCGACTCTTTGTTAACTCGTACAATTCCTCTATGTCAGAATAGTACATGAAACGCCAACCGTATCGTTTGATTTCCTCACTGAATTTCTTCTCTTGAAACTTGCGTTTGAGTTTTCCCCTTCGTTCTCGTGGTGTCACGAAAATGCGGCGTATCCCTTCCGTATTCAAGTTAGAACCTCTATCTATGCCATCACTGAATCCTGTCGAATGTTCAACCTCAAACTCGTAGATTGGTGCGGCAGCCCTGAGCCAAATTGCGTCTATCCTCATTACTCTGTCTGGGTTGTCAGATTTGAAAGGCAAAGAGGGTACTCGACGCTCTGGAAGATCCGCGATAATGCCGAAGCCTAGTTTTTCACCGATCTGTGAGACTAATTCGACGATTACATTGTGCTGGTCAATTTGCCGCTTCACTGCTGGTTTGAGTTTCCATTTGCCATCTCTTTTTTGAGCGTACTCATCGAGTATTTGTCGTACCGTTTTTGTGTCTGGGGTCAAGGCATTCGGAAACTTGGTGAAGATTTCCTCCATGATCTTGTCGAAGGAAACTTTGTCCTCTCTGTTGAGCATAGTAATTACCGTGTCTTCTACTCGTTCGTTCAGTGGGACTCGTTGAATGAAGGGAATCTTTGAGGGATCTTTGAACCACCATTTGTTATCTTCTAACACAAATGTCTTGTCAAGATTTTTCTTAAGTATCTCCTCTATTCCTTCAGGAGCGCTGAACAAGTATCCTTCTTTCTTTAGTTCTGCATAGATGTCGGCATAACTATTCAATATGAAAGTGTACGGCGTTGCTTCTCCTCGGTGCGCAATAAGATCGGTCACAGCGTTTAGCACGATTCGCTCGTAACGTTCACGGTCTATCTCTTCAGTTGACAGAGCAGCGGAGGACTTCGCTGGTTTGAAGAAGCGTATGTAATAATCTCCAACAGCCGTCCCGTACGGATGAAGTGACCCTTTTGCGGATGGCATAGCAGGGGGTTGGTAAACAATCTTCTCAAGGTCGAAACCTGCCAGAACTGCTGCCTTGATGATTGCATTGTAGATGTAAATCTTAGAATTGTGAAACGTGACCGTCATCCAATGGTTTGGTTTCAGCTTGTCGCAAAGAAGCCGAAATACGATCTTGATAAGTCTCTCATATTGCTCAAAATCGCTTTTGTCCTTTCGCGCTGGGCTATCACTCATTATGATTTCGTCATCGAAGTTCACAGCGAACTGCATCCATTGGGACCATAGATAATGCAGTTCAAGGTACGGAACGCTATCAGCGTAAGGAGGATCTGTGAAAATGTAATCGATAGAATTGTCAGGGATGAACGAAAGGTTAGTGGCACTCTGGTTCCTGATCAAAAAGTCTTTGTGCACTAGTTCGCCAAAGTCAGACGCTTCAGATACGCCGTCTAATGTTTCCTCAGTTTCTTTCTTGCCTTTTAGAACTTCGTCGAACTGCCCTTTGAAATCGTTCCAAACATTCTGTTCCATGTGTACAGGTGGGACATAGAAGCCGCGAATTGCCCATCCGCGGCCAAGACTCCTGTTTCCCTCTATCCTAATCAAATTAAGCCGACTGGATTTCATAATGAAACCGGTGAAGACAAAACGCATGAGGTTCTTGACAGCAGCATCTGTAAGCCCGTTGATTTCATGTAGGAGCATCGATAGGGCAATCAGATTCCTTTTAGTGAATAGATCAGCGACTTTGGTTCCTTTATGGACATTAATCCTCGTATTCCAAATCAGTTCGAGCTTTGGAACAAAATATGAAATCCTCATCCTGTCGATTTTCTTTAGAAAGTGTAGGTCTTCAGGTGTAGGTTTCTTGCTTTGAATCTCTTTGCATTTACAGTGATACCATATCTCTACGGGGTATTCATCGCCTAGAAGGTCGGTTTTTTGCTTCCAGACAATATGACTTATGATCCCAATGCTTTTGCAGCGTTTACACTCAGTCTCATAGAGTCTGTAGATTTTGGACTTTACCGCAGCCTCGATGGTCTTGAAAGACTCTTGGAACTTGTCCAAGTCCACTGGTTCAATAGTTGTTCGGGTAATGAATATGGCCATCGGGTCAAGATCGACCGCAATCGTTTTTCGCTTAAGTCGTAGTGATTCAATCGCAGTGACACCGCTTCCACAGAACGGGTCAAGAACCAAGTCGCCCTCCTTCGAATAAACCGAAATGTATTTTGCGACTACATTATGCGGTTTCCTTGCCCAATACTTATGCATGAAGTACATCGGTGGATGTGTTTGGGCGTGTTCAGCAGTGTTGATGTGCTGAAACTCAGTTTGGGCAACAGTAGCCATAGAGAAGAATCACTTCAAACATTGAAATAACTTACCGTTTGCTGGGGTTTTCCCATCTAGTGCCATGTGTGGTCGCATGTAGGAACGGTAGAATGAACTTCGAGCCGACGTCGGCTTCAGTGAACTCAGGACGCTTGCCAGACTGTTC
Source organism: Bathyarchaeia archaeon (assembly GCA_049512075.1). Taxonomy (GTDB): domain Archaea; phylum Thermoproteota; class Bathyarchaeia; order Bathyarchaeales; family Bathycorpusculaceae; genus JBEKCD01. The sequence goes on from JBEKXL010000024.1 coordinate 12,810, forward strand.
CACTTCCCTCAGTTTGTTGATGAGTTGTAGCAGACTTTCTCTTGCGGCTTCCTTCCCTGCTGGCAAGTCCTGTGGCTCCGATGATCCGGCAGAATTCTTTGATGTTTTGCTTGAAGGGGCGTGCAAATAGAATAGTCTTGCCATATCTCGAAGCCTCGAGCGAGGCTTCCTGGGGCTGGAAGCGACTTGCAGAGGGGCCATGTAGAACACCTGGCCGGTTTAGTCGTTAGTGCGCGGGCTTCTTTGGTGGCTGTGGTGGTAGTGATTGCCCGCTTTGACAGCGGGCGCCACAGGGTCTCGGAGAATTCAGTTGCGAGGCTTGCCCAAACGTCTGCGCTCTCGGGTTCCTGAGGCACGGTCTCCGTCCTCAACTCGGACAGTAAGCACGGGAAGGGATAGTATGATGAAGAGTGGGAAGACCAGGAAGGCATCGATGTTCCAGAGCAACTGTACGCCGAACGCGAAATATAGAAAGAGCGTGACAGTCGCGGCGATCGGGGAATAAAGGAAAGTCATCAGGCAGTACACAAGAACAGGGATCATTCCCGTTATGACCACCTGCGTCAGTTCCAATACTGATAGATTGTAGTAGATCGGGATGAAGATGCCGAGGTAAACGAACAACAGCAGCGCCGACGAAACCCAGGGTTCCCAGTCTCCGCTCAACCGCAAACCGTCTTCGAGCACGTGCCTGACGCTGGGCAGCTTCATCTTCTGCATCTCCAAACGCACCATCCTCCAGTAGATGGCCAAGTTCAACGCGAGCGGCAGGGTGAACGTCAATGAGATGATGAACCGGCTCGTCGGGGGAACTATCGCCAAATCGATCAGGGGGGCAAGAAGAGCGAACAGATAACCGTACGCTTCGAGCCCTTTCACGGACAAGACTAGAACCATGCACGAGACGAGCATCGCGAAGAAGAACCCGGAAAGTAGTCTCAAGTACGGGATCGAATACGCGTGTCCAACGGCAAAGGAGAGCGAGCACAAACCAAGCATGAATCCTGCCACAATCACCAGATTCTTCGAGATTCTACCGGTCGCCTTTGAAACTGCATTGTTGCCGTAGTGAATCGCAATGTGTTTCATGTCGATGTATATCGCAAGAATCACGAGATAGAAGGCAATCTCGATGCCCGCGCTCAAGACATCCCAGATTGACAGCGTCGTTCGCAGGAACGTCGACAACTCATACCCAATCTAGAATTCATGGCGCGCCGCGTATTTGTGCTAACCTATCCAGCATCCGATCCTCAGCGGTAGTTCAGCGCAGTTCAGATTCGGTAAGACCTGGCATAGCAGGATTTACTAAAACTCTGCTCCCCTCCCCTGTTCCTTCATTTTCAACTTTCGGAGAATCTGCCTGTCAGCTTCGATGTGCTGGTCAAGCTGATGGCGGGTTAGGAAGCTTCGCGCAGCACGCTTTCCAGGAAAAACGTCATTTGAGAAAAGCCAAGTAGAGTCCTATCCGTGCAAGGAAACCGACTCCGCGTTTGATGCCTGTCAGTTGTGTTTCAGCGAGTAGATAATCCGTGATTTTTGCAATGATCTCCCGATATTCAATGTTGAGAGCACGGTAGGGTCTAACAAGCACTGCTTGCTGATCCATCTCTCTTAGCTCGCTATGAAGAGTTAGAACTGCCTTCAAATTCAGTGATTTCAGTTGCTCAAGTTTGGCCGCTCCGACTGCCTTGTAGCGTGTTTTGCTGAAACTTTGCTACTCTTCATCTTTGATTCCTCGTATGATGGCCCCTAACGCGCCTCAAGGACACTAGCAAGAACGGAATCTTTGTGATCGTTCCTGACGTTTTGCATAGGGGGTGTGTCATGTGTCAGGGCGAGTTTTTCTTAACCTCGGTGATTGCAGAGTAGCTGTGTAAAGTGGCAAGTGGGCACGATGACCGGCTCGGAGGATGACCAATCGAAACCGTTTGAACTTAGATCTCGATTGAGCGGATCAAATGACAGAGAAAGCGCGTCATGCTTCCCGTCTAGGCTTCGCGCGGTTGCCTAAACGGTGGGTTCTTGGGGAGTGGCGGACCTCCATCGTTGAAGAGAGCGACGGCGGTCAGACGAGGCTGAAGGAGCACAGTGGCCGGAGCAAAAGTCGTGTGCCTTCTAGTAGACAGTTATTCTTCCGTTCTCGTCGTATGCGAACTCGATCTTTTCCCTCGCCCATGCAGGGATTCTGTGGCCAGGGTAGATCTTACGTATGTAGCCGAGCAGCCTTGCCGCACCTTCCTTGTTTCCGGCGTCGTATTCTTCGTTTGCTTTCTGTATTGCCCAATGTATTTTCTCATGCAGTCCGCTCATCTTCTTCACCAAGCCCCCGCTTCCTCTTTTCGGTGCCAAAGCGCCCCTGGGCCGAGCGGTATCTCCCTCAATGTCTCAGCCCCGTCTCCCAGCACGGGGTACCCGGACGCACGTAGCCACCGCACTCCCCGCAAAGGTACTCGCCTCTGGAGTTGAGGCATCGGCTATCGTCCTTGGCGTAGATGTCCGAGTGGCCGGGGACGGGAGTGCCGAGCGTGACCCGCGACGACGTGCCGTCGCGCCTGTACACGTCGACCATCTCGCCCGCACGGGCACCGTCCGCGTGGACACACCACTCCTCGCCGACCCGCACCCAGTAAGCCCTCCTGCCGCCCGTCATTCAGTCCGCCCGTCATTCAGTACACGTTGTCGCAGGCTAGGTGATACTTGCATCCGTCGAGGTCTCTGTATTGGTCGTCTCGCGGCAGGACGATTCTCCCACATTGCCCACAATTTGTTCCTTCTCTATTGCCATCCGTATTCATTCATGTTCACGCGCACAGTGCATGTGGAAGCGCGGCCTAAACAGTCGGACACCTATGCCACGTGGTGGCACCTACGGAAGCCTCAAATGCGTGAAGACTTCCGTGCATCAGACATGTGGAGACTTTGCCTGCAAGCGATCAGCCCGACGAGTACGAACCCATAACGATTCAAGTCAACTTCAAAAAGCAGGGATATGCGACAACGTCAAGACACGGCCAGTCAGTCGACGCAAGACTACACAGACCAATACCACGCATTGCAGAAATCAAGGAAGGAGAGAGTTTCCTGGTCTACGTCGAACGCAACAAGAAAGCCATCCTCCTCATACGCACGAGCGAACTCAACAACAAGGAGAACGTGCAGAAAGTGTTTGGAGGCATGGGAGGCTCACGGCTACTGACGCCTGAATTCATCGACCGCGTCCTCGACGGAGTGGGCAGGGCCCGGATGGCGGCACTGTTCTCGGCAACAGGCGGGAGGAAGCCACGGACGAAGCGGCTAAGCTCCAGGCACCGCTAGGACTTCGCTCCTGCAGACTTGGACTCTTTCATCCCACGAAAGATCAGGCTCAACTCGCTGCGGCGTTTCCCAGATCGGAGTATGAGCCCTCAACGTATGGTGTGTTGAGGTCGTTCAATCGCAACTCATACGCATAGCTGACTGAATGGCTCGGACCCATGTAGAAGACGTCAAAATAGTAGTTGTCATTCTCAGTTTCTAGTACCCACAACTCATGGAAGCTCGATGGTCCAGTCATGTTGTACAAGTTAAGCAGGCTGTAGAATGTTGACGCTTGGGGCGGAAACGGTGCTAGTGCCTACAGACTGTGTACCCGTAAGGCGGTGGTAGACGAGCCGTCGCCGTAGTGGAAGAGGTACAGGTAGAAGCCATTGGATGACGCATTGAAGAGATACAGATACGCAATGTAGAAGTCGTTCTCTGTGACGTTCACTAAGCCGAATAGCCACCAAGAGAATCCCACGGTGTGAAATGAATCGTTGTTCCTTTCTTTGCAAAGCGCAAATTCATGTTGGCAACCCCCTTGGCGGTAGGTCCTTGAGCGGCTCAGCCCTGTTCACCCTTCTTGAGAAAGAAGAGGAAGGAGCGGAGGAACGAGTTAGTTGGTTGACTTGCTCTGCTCCAGCATCTTGTGGGCTTCTTTGAGTTCGTACGGATCGGTTGTGGTGCGTCCGATTCCTGCATCCACGATTATTCGGTCTAGTTCTTGCTCCGTATTTTCAGAGCTCGCTCGCCCTTCATCCTCTATTGTCATTAAGAAAATGTTTTGCCCCATACTGCGGAGCGTTCTGCTGACCTTCCTTCCCTTCATGAAGCGGGTCCATGCCGCGTTGACGGACTGCTTGACAGGGATTGCGAGTTGGTCGTACTCTTTTCTCACGATCACGACTACAATTTCAGGGTGAACCGCCAACTCTGCAGGTAGCCTGACACCGCACCCCTGACAGAATAGTCCCCTGCCGGGCGTCAGCACGGTTGAACATTTCGGACAGACCGGATTGATGAGGAATCGCTGTCGGTCCTCGCTTGGCTGCGGAGCAGCGGGCACCTTTGGTTTCGTTTCTTCCTCAACTTTTTCGACTGCCGGTTTCGGCACCGTCACCGTTGTGGTCGGGGTGGAGCGTTCAGGCCTGATGGGCACGTCAAATTCGATCTCGATTGGCTCCTGGACTTCCCGGCCCGCCAACGCGTCAGCCCTATCATTTCGATTCGGCTGCAGAACCGCGAAGACCCGATTGAAATAGGCTAAGTCCTTCCCGTTGTTCGCCTCTGCTATTACGGGTGGAGACAAAACCAGCTTTACTCTCTCACACAGCAAAATAGTTGATGTACGAAGCGGAATACGTTTTCCGTTGAGGTACTTTACCTCTTGCTGTTGGTACATCCAGCTCGAGTGTTCATTCAGGTACGCCTGGAAGCTTTCAACACCCCCAAACGCCTGCTCAACAAGTTCCTCCACTCTCTTATTCAACCGCAACCGCAACACCAAACACACATCCTCCTCCTTTCCTTTCTTTCTGGTGTGGGAGGGGTGCAACTATGGCAGTCGCACCGCTACTGTGATAGTTGCGTGGCGTCACCTATAAATCAGATCCTGCATCTTACCCTAGTGACGGCAGATGTACTCACGAATATTGACGGCGGTTGAAAGGAAAAAAATCAGAACCTACCTCAAAACGAACGGGAAACGGGATTCAACAATAAGAGTTTTTGTCTCACGAGCACGACGATATCGAGCGCAAATTCAGTCTGATCTTCGACTTATGGAAGAGCTGGTCACGAAGTACGAGAAAACCAGAAAGGTCATTCAGGTGAGGGTTCGGCACTAGGTATTCTCTAGCCTGAACTAGAAACGACACTCTTCCGTGACCTGCTTTGAGCTATAGTCGTCATGTGTATAGTCGCTTTTTCTCTTTCACAGGCTCGCTCTGTGTTCGCTCTTCCAATACTCGCACTCTTTCTTGTTTTTCTCTTTCTGACAGGATCCGGGCTTCTCAAAACTACGGATGCTCTCAAGACTGCTGATGCTTATGATCCCGGATTTCTGAACCCGTTATGTGGCTCTTCACCTCAAGATTTTGACCAAACGTTCCTGGCCTATCTGGGCTTCATTCGTCAGCCAACTCTCCCTCGGCTCTGGACTCTCGTCGGCGGCAGTTCAATGTCGGAGAGCGGTGTCGGAGAGCAGCGAAAGTTGTTTTTGATATTCCCGTCGTGTTTTCTCCAGTTCTTCGAGGCTGACCATAAACTTCGACGCTACAGTGTCGACTGAAGTTTCTCCGCGCCTAGTCAAGAAGTATGCGAGTGCCACTATGATGGATGGTTCTGCTTCAATGTCTTCCACGTTAGGCTTCGCTTTCGTGAGTACGACCAGGGCAAGATTGGTGGCATATCGAATATGGAGTTGGGAACGTGCAGGCTAGCCGCTGCGTCTTCAACTTTCTTCCATGGTCGCATTTTCATCACCATGAGAGGGGATTGTTACGGGGGGTAGTTTTCGTCTGCCGGGTACCGGGTAGAACGTAGGCTAGCTGTCGGACTGGAATGTATGAGATGTAGACTCGGTCGGGGTCGTAAGCGAAACTTGACACGTTACTGGGTCGCGGGTCGATTCGGACTGCAAACTTGATGATGTTTTGAAGGCCGGAGTATTCCAGTTTGGCGTGCTTTCCGCAGAGGAAGGCAACGGCAAATCCACCGTCCGGGCCATCGTCGAAACCGTGGCAGGTCAGGCACGGCAACCCAACCTTGAGCAGGTAGTGGAATCCGAATTCCGATCTTTGGTATCTTGTGCGCGGGTACTTCCATTCTGCGATATAGGGTAGGACAATTTCGTAGAGGACACGCTCACCTGTGAGCGACTTGTTACATACGCCACAGCGAAGATGAGCTTTCCATTTTTTGACCACATCGTCCAGGATTCTGTGTTCCTGCTCGCTAAGCTTCTTCAATGTTTGGTGACACCTCCAATATTGTGTGAAGGGTTTGGAGGGTTGAGAGCGTCTGGCGAGCAATTATCTGCCTGACAATGTTGCCATTGATCTGGGCGTACACGGTCTTATTCGGACTTCTATCTGTGAAGAACACGAAGTCTACTCCATGCACCTGATCTGAGTACCGGGCGGGAAAATTTGCGAGAATCTTTTTCCACCAATTGTAAGCCTCTTGGGAGAGAGGAGGAATGAATATCGTTCCTGAACTTTCCAGCGCGGCGGCCAAACTTTCAGACCGCGTGTTTGATTCCAAGTCACTTGTGATGGTGGCTTCCAGAGCCCACATACATCGCCTGCTCAAACGGTGCATTCTCATCCGAGAAGCCGTAACGGTTCTGCCGCAAATGTCACAGACAGCCGTCTTTCTCTCCGTTGTTGAGACTCTCATGTTTCGTCGCCCCAACCGAATTCTGCGACAATCGCAACGTCCCGTGGTCCGTAGTCTGCGTAATAGTCGCTCCAAACGTAGCCCATGTCAATTAGTCGTGTTCGGCATTACGCCTTAGCGTCCTTGACATGCGGCGAGGCCCAAGTGCCTCCGCTCGATCGTCCAAGACAAAAGCCCATAGAGATCACCCGTAAGGAAAACCGTGATTTCATTCGATGGTGGCTGACAAGATCACGGTCGCTCGTGTCCGCGAGAAAAAACATGGCGATTCTATTTTGGAAAAAGGTGCGTATCGGCGGAACACACCGCCTCATCTCGCACACGTCCTTGTAGGTAGTCTTGGTTGTGGCGGTCGTCACGACGTCTCTGCCGTTGTTGTTTCAAACCCTTGATAGGTATTCTATCATAGAACAGTTGAAAGAGGTGCGTGTCGGCGGAACACTCCGCTTCATCCCGCACAATTCAAGGTTCTGTTCATTTTCGTCTTCTTTTTCTTTCCATTCTACCAGTAGACCAGTTGAAACGTGCGGTTTTGCTGTTTCTCACTTCTTTTGAACGCTATTTAAGCGCTCGCTTTCTCACTTTCCGAGTTACTTTCCTGAAGGAAAGAATCATGGTGTGTTGACATTTTTCGCAATCAAGGTTTCGCGTTCTTCTTCCATCTTTCTCTTGCAATGTTTGTAGTTCTTGCAGTGAACTGTTTCTTATTGGTCGCAGAGGTTTGATCTTTCCTCCTTTGTCTGTCTGGCACGCTCGCGCTCGCACTCTTCCTCCGAAGCCCACACCGCAGCGGAAATTATATCAGGCTTGAATTTTCCTTGCCTTATCACGTTGCCATTCTTGTCGAGGACATCGTTTTGGATTGTTCGTGCACGACGGAAGATCCCCTCGGGGCTGCGGTACTTGTTGCCGAGAATTTGCCTTACCATTTCTAGGAGAACTTTCCTGCTGTTTCTCGCCTCGCGAGAGGTTTCCAGAACATTATAGACAATCGCGTGTGTTGAATCTGCTCGGTGCCGGAAGGTTTCCCTCGCATTCGCCGCCTCCCTCCTCGCCAGCTCGGCCATTCCCGGTGCCTGCGCCGGGTTGTCCGTGCAGAAAGTGTCGAGAGTGACTCGGTTGCTCTCTGTTTTCTGCTCCCGCTGCAAGAAGAACACCACACCACTCTTAACGGGCCAGGTGAAGCGTCGGGCTTTCCTTCAGTCGATTTCTCGCAGTATCTTGTCGAGCTAGCGCATGGTCAGGCCTTTGGTCGACAGGGGAAACACTCTCCTGACCGCTTCGCAAAGTGCCGTGTTGATCATCGAAATCACCTTAAGGAAAATCCTACCTTCAGGCACGGCGTTTCCTCTTCTTCTTCCTGCTTGATTTCGCACAGGTCGGAGGACGTCGTAGCATTTCTGTTGACGGCTGTTAGAGGGAAAGGATTTTCAGTTCGTCCATCGTTGTAGGAATTGTGTTCCCGCAGGGTACTTTGGTAGCCTGTCAACTTTGGCAACTGTCAGACGGTACTCAACATTGCCAAAGAAGACTTGATTCTTCCCAGATTCTCTTAGTAGTTTGCAGAGTTCCGTAGCTCGAGCGGGCTGGTCCGTGGTAACCATCCTGTAGCCGTACGTCTTTCCGGTTCTTGTCTTTCCTTGTTGCCAGCGCAAATCGGCGTAGGGGTCGCCTGCTGCCGGGGTTTGCTGTGGAGGCAGGGGTGTGCTGGTTCTTGCTGTTGTGGGTGGTTTTGCTGCCTGTGTCTTGATCTTCGCGTTTTTCTCTTCTACAAGAACCTGGTCGAGGCGTTGAAGCCACTCCTTGAGTGCTTTGAGTGCATGGTCCCGTGTCTCTGAACTTACTATGTAGCTTTCAACTGTCTCGAAGTCGTCGCCGACCCGCCAGGTCAGTTTCCGATGTGCCGTCACGTTGACGGTGCCCTCGGTGGGTGCTGGTTTCTGCTCGTCAGACATCTTCCTCGCCTATGGTCCCTGACGATGTATGATGAAAACGCAAAACGTTACGGATGATCCCAAAGATTTGATTTCTGATGAGGCGGTTTAGGGGTGCGAGCTGGCCACTATGATCTTCGGCAGTTTTTTCCTCACTAGTACTATATTCGGGACGGTTCACGCTCCACCCTGAGGGGTGGTGAGGTATGGGAATGTGGAGAAACGTAGGGGAATGTAGGAAACTATACGAACTTAAGGAGGGCTGACCGACCTGGCGGAGTTCTGTAGGCCCACAGTCCTCTTCGTTCACGTTGCTGGATGGTTCTTCGTGCTTTCTGCGTGACGGTTAAGGGATGGCTGTGCCTCCACGTTCTTTTCTGTGCGTTTCGTATCTTACGGTTTTTTTCCTCCCATTCCCTCTTGTTTTGTGTCGTTCTTGCATCGCGGATTTCCTTGCGTAGCTCAAGGTCTCGAAGTGTCCACCTCTCATCGTCGGAGGTAGTGGTGGGTGTCCAGTTTACGGAGGCGAACACATAGCCGCAACCGTGTTCGGAGTTGGTACACACAACTTCGGGTGCGGTGTAGTGTTCGTCTGGGATTGCGAGCTTTTCAGTCTTGTACCGTTTCTCACCGCACAGCTTACACTTGTCACTCGTTTTGGCCGCATCGAGACAGACATCGCGCAGAACATTGTAGGTGACCTCACGCAGTTCATCGTCGTCATCGTATGTGACGCTGCGTACAACTTCCCCCAGCACTTTTTCTGGGTCGTAGTACTTCTGCTCGAAGAACTCCCCGAACACTTCAAGGTCAGGGATGCAGAAGTCTTTTGCGTATCTGGTCGTTGTTTCGTCTATGCATGGTTGGGGTGTCGTTGTGGTCTTTGTCTGCTCGTGGGTGTCCGTTATGCCGTTCTTCTTCCACCGCACAATATTTCTGTCTACACATGCAATTGCTCGGTCCGCTTCGGCGGTGCCAAGCTTCTCCGACCCTACACGCCTATTTAGTCGCTCGCCCGCTAGCAATCTTACTGACGTTTCTCTCAAAGGATTTCTTCCTTCATGGTTACCGCTTCCGCTCCGTTTCCTTTTCGATGAGTATTCCCTGTATGCCGTTGAAACAGAGTTTCACAGTGTCGCCGTGTCGCAGGTCTTTCTGCTCGAGCAGGAAGGTGGGGATTGTGACCGCGTAGCTGCCGCCTACCTTGATTATCTTCCGCTTTAGCGTGTACTCTTTTTCTTTGCGTTTTGTCGTCATTTCTCATCCACTTTGTATAATTTCCATTGGAATAATGGCTATTTAAACCGACAATGATGGAAGTGACATACGTTACAGAGTATGTTGTTCTTGCATTGCTTTTCGAATGATCCCGGAGATTTGTCAATCTTTCTCGCTGGTATATGGTCTAACGCCGTATCACCAATGTTTCCGGATGATCCAGAAAATATGCAAACCAACCCCCCTACCCCCCGCTAGTTAACACCGTGGAAAACCAGAGTTGACCACCAGTCAAGTTAACATTGCTCTGACACGCCGGGTGAGTCCGTCCGCAGTTCTCCGCTGGACTCCCCACAGCCGCATTGCTATCTGGGTGAGCTTGATTGGTTCTTGGGCGAGGTGGGGGTGGTCTAGTGCGAGATCGTACAGGTAGATGGTTCGGCGAGTTGTTTTGACGCAGGAGGCGGATGCCTCTTCGAGGAAGTCTTCTTTCCGGTTGAAAGCTAACCAAGCAGCTTGCTCGTAATCCCACGCTGTTCGGTGGCGGACTCCCCACATTCTCATTGCGTAGGGGATTAGTCGCCATGGGTTTGCTTGGAGGTCTCGGTCCCAGATCAGCTTCAAGTAGAGATGTCTGATGCGTTTCCGTCTCGTGTTCGTTACATTTCTTATCTTGTACGTGTCTTCGTTGTCGTGAAGCATGCTGTATGCTATGCTGCAGTATTCCAGTGTGGTTCTCCGGTTCAGACCCCAAGCCTTGCGGATTAATGCCCGGATTAGTGTTGTGACGTGCGGAGGGCTTCTATGCAGGGCAAGGTTGTTTATGATCAGGCACCTGATGAAGTTGATTCGATAGTACCTGTTCGTGATTATTCTTGCATCACGTACCCACATCCTCAGCTGGGCTTCTTCTTCCTCTCCGAGGGTTGGGAGGCTGGTTGATGCTGTCCGCTCAAGGAGTGAAGGGGACGAGACGGGTCTTGAAGGGTTTGAGGAAGGAAATTTTCGCACGCACGGAGGATCCAGACCACTCATGAATGAGGAGGGAGTTTCGGAAGCCCGCTCCCTGATTGGATCAATATAGGAAGAAGAGAGGTGAGGGTTCGGCGCAAAACCTGAACCTGAACCAGGCTGGCCGGGGACGTGCGGTGTGGGTGCAGGTGCGCGCAAAAACTCTGGTTCAAGCGTCCGAGTGTATTCCGTAGCGTCAAGGGCAGCTGTTGCCTCCTCTTGGAAGAAGCGTAAGAGTTCCCCCCGAAGACGATCTATCTCGACCTCACTCCAGTGTCCCTGGGACGGGAAAGCGTAGGAATAGTCGACACCGGCCTGCCGGGCTATTCTCTCAACCATGGAGGGTAAAACGATGTATTCCATGCTGAGGAAGCGTATGTGAAGCCTGTCCAGGCTCGTTTGTCCGCGAGCGAGAGCGGGAGCGACCAGGCACATGCAGACTCTGTTGTAGCGGCCCTCAAGCTGGACTGTGCGCGCATGCTGCTCGAGCACCCTTACGACACGCACAATCTCCCGCTCAAAAACCGGGTTAACCCAGTTCCGTATCACAACGAGAACCATTACCGGCCCACGAGAAACCTCAAACACTTCAGCGTAGTGCCCGTCAACCTTCACCCTCCTAACCTGACACTTAACCCCCAATCCTGCCAGCGACCTCACAACCTCAACGAAATGTCGACGAGCATGGAAGTGTATGGAACCATGCGCATGCCGGTACAGGTGAATAAAGTGTCCAATCTCACGGATGTTGCGAAAACTTCCAGTGGGGTCGTAGAGTCTGCAGCCAGGATAGCGTCGGCTTGGAACACCCCGCCACGCCCTACCCTCACGGAGGAGGCTTCGCAAGTGTCCCATCCGGTCCGGGGGTGGATCGGGCGTGGTGACGGTTTGGCATGTACTCATGTGTCTTTTCCTTCGTTCCCATGATCATTATGAAATTTCTCGCTCGCAGTTTTAAACAGCCAATGTCAGAAGCAACATACCTAACAGTGTAGGTATGCTACTGCACAGGATCTTTCACGGAAATTTCATGAAAATGGCAGGAGGCACACTATCGAGAAAGATCCGCACTGTCGTGAAGAGATCTCTCGTAAGATCCGCTGCGTTCAAATAGTGGTTGAATGATCGTGATCTTGGGAAAACGAACACGTCTGGGCTTTACAGCCGCTTGACGAGTCCTGTGATCCTACCTTCAGGCGCAAAAAAAGGCGCACAGATCCGTAGTGGTTTTCTTGGAATTTTCGGATAGAGATCCGCCGGGTGCTGATCCGAAAGATCCGAAGAACTACCTGACAGCTCTGGATGGATCTCTGCTTCAGCTGACCGTACCCGTTCCTCTGCCATACGAACATAGTCGCTGTTGAGTTCGATGGCGACATAGTTTCGTCCGAGACGCTTGGCGACCACACATGTGGTTCCGCTACCGCAAAACGGGTCGAGAACTATGCCTGGCTCGAAGCCAGCGTAACACTTACATGTCGGACGGTATCCGGTGATTTTCCTCTCGACGATTTTGTTCTTGAATCGCAGCGCGGATGTTTCGCTTGTTCGGACGCAGTCAGCAGTCTTATCCTGGGACTCCCTTCCCATGTCTATGACCGTGTCTTCTATGACGGCTACTTCTGGCTTGCCGCACTTCCTGCAGGCCCTCTCGGGACAGGAAGCCAAGATTATTGGCTCAATGAGTTTTTCGGCGTATACTGCAAAATGCGCACCGTGAAACGGCTGTGTGGGGATAGTCCAGACATCGCGGCGGTTCCGACCAAGCGGATTGATAGCTGGTGAACCATCACCTCTGAAGTAGCCGGAGTGTCCTTCGCGTTGGAGTGAGTGAGGATTTTGGCCCGGTGCGCCATGCCTGGTTTTGGCATCTTTGCCACTGGACGCAAGCTTGTTGCTCAGAGACCAAGGATTGAATTGTAATGGTTCGCGTATTGCGTCCGCGTTCGCGTAGTATTTCTCGCTCTTGGTGAACATGAAGACGTACTCGTGACTTTTCGTTGGTCGCCAGCTACCCCTTTTCAGCACAAGCCCCTCATTGGGGAGACACTTCTCACATCCAGGGCAGTGCTTCCATTCGCCGTCGACCTTGACTCTATGGTGTTCCCATCGCCAACCGTTCACACTCTCCGGCATACAGTTCCCAACAAAGAGGTTCAGGTCTCGCACAATCGCCTGAGCGATTTTTTCATCGACATGTTTGAGTGCGGCTTCGTAGACTTGGGCAGTAGTCTCCTTCTGCCCCGAAACTCCTTTTGCCCAGATACAATTGCTGCGGAGATAATAGCCGTCTGCCCGCAAAGCGAAGGCAACGCGCCAAGGGATGCCCACAAGGTCTTTCGGCTTCAAACCCGTCTTCTGTAAATCTGAAACATTTGGTCGGCTTAACGGATGAACCCCAGCTTCTTTTCTGGTTTTTCCAAGACTGTTCTCTCCTCCTCCGGGATTGAAGCAGGTTCCTTTTCCACTCGCATAGGCGTCGCCTAAGTTTAACCAGAGCGTACCATCGGGGCGTAGGACACGGCGAACTTCACGAAATATCCGTACTATGTGATGGGTGTAGCTTCCTGATACTCGTACTCGTTCGCTGACCGGAAGACCGGCAATTTGTTCGTCGGTCAGGGTGTCGTAGGGCGAGAACGGGTAAGGTTCGAGACCAAGTGAACCACGCCAAGCACCACAAATGCTGCAGAACTGACCTTGCTCGGTTCGTTTTTGCCAGGTTTCGGGGTTGTCTTTGCGGTTCTTTTTGTGCTGCCAACGCTTGCGCTGTCCGCTAGAATAACCCTCGCCAGCCGTAATTTTATCGCCCCACCTGTGCTTGCAGTTGGTGGGGTCGCCATCCCAGACAATCGGGGGCAGTCCATAATCTCTGAGTCCCCAGTATATGGCGGGGAGGTAATAACACAATGAACCGACTCATCGGGCAACTTCCTCATCTCTTCAAGGACGTCCCCACATAGAATCCTGTCGTGTAACACCTCTACCGCCATTAGTTCCACCCCCTGTTAAGTCGCTGCACTTGGCATCGCAGCGATTCTCGAAAATCGACAGTCTCGTCAGGTAGCCTATCCAATATGTCGAGCGCATGTCCGCAGTAGACACGGTTCGTATCCATTGCGAACACACTTCTGAGAAATCGTCCGGTTCTTCAGTAGGAGCAGTCACACGCTACGAATCGGTTTAGAGAGAAAATGGGCAAACAATCCTACACTATCTGTCTCTTACTTGTCAGCCTTCAAGAGAAATAGTAGATAGAACGCGTGAAAGCACTTTCCAGACTCACCGAACAGCAAAGTGGATGGTGCCGACAAGCAGGAGAAGGTTGTAGAGTTCTCTCAAGCGCTTTGCGTTTCTCTATCCCGGTGATTAGCTCCCACCCACGAGTGGGTGTGGGCTTGTGACGCAGTAGCGTGTGCTATCAACTGGTCAGCCTGAAGGCTGACACGCAACTCATCTCGCCCTGAAGGGTGTGGGGTTTCTTGCTCGATTTCTCTCCTAATAGTACTATATTCGTCCGGCTTCACCCTCGTGCTGAAGTAGTTAGGGACGTTGTGAGAATAAAACGGATCCAGATCTTCCTCATCTGTGCCAGAGAGTGTGGGTTATCAACGCGGTTGCGGAGTTTTTGTTTATAAGCAAAACTTCTGCTGCATATCGCTATAACACTAAAACTACGCTCACTTGTAGCTACAGAATTTCGTTGAGGGCTAAAAAATGCGGTGTTTTGGGCATGACCACGCGATGGGCGGTCGGTGTGTGCCGAAAATCGTGGCTGTGCTTCCACATTGCCATGCGGACGGTTGGCACAAGCAAGCCAGCGCCTCTAGGGCGTCGTGGGCGTAGTTGTTCATAGGTTCAATCTCCGCATGTGGCCTTCCAGCACGGCGACGATGTAGTCCTCAACCTTCGCGCCGCACTGGGCCGCAATCGGCAGGACGGCAATGCGGTTGTAGACCCAGCGGGGAATCATGACCTGCACGAGGTCAGGCTGCTCAGAGGCTAGGGGTTCCATAGCTCGCCCATGCCACAGGTACGATTCATATCCGCTAGGGGAAACTCAACACCACGAAGAGAGACCCAAACGAAGCTGCGAGCCGACACCGAACATTACACCAGAGTCTCGTTGAGCCGTTTTTCGAGTTCTACGAGCCTCTTATGCTGAGCAAAGATCATCGAGAATAGCAATGACATCTCCTTTACGGGAGACGTGAAGACTTCGCCTCCCACAGCATAGAGCTTACACTGAGTAAGGAGATCATCGAAGACCGCTCGATCTTCAGGTCTGAGGAACTGCTTGAACCTGCTCAATTCCGCTATCTTCTGTTCGAAGATGATACGCCACGGTATCGTTCTGCTGATCACCGCTCTCCCTCATGCAACGCTAAAGCCTAGCGCATAAGATAGGAAAGGGATGGAGCACCGGATCACGGAGACATCTGAAACTAAGAAAAAAGGAAGAGAAGAAAGCAAGAACGCCATAGAAGCCGTAAACAGAGGCGCCGACGGATACATGGTCAAACCATACACCATGCAAGAGCTGCTGCAAAGAATCAAGGAACAACTACACAAGCAACGAGAAGCCAAGAAGTACAGCGAAGAGAAAGTCGGAGAATTCATTGAAGCACGCGCTGAAGAACACGAGTCAAGAACATCAGCCCAACGCTCAAAGAAGTAGCTGGGCAGACAGACAGACCCGATGATGAAAGACTCCCGAACAACCATCCCCCACACCCAACAACAAATCATGATCCCACACACTGAGCGAAGACGAACTGAACGCGGCCAGACACAAGACCCGGCAGCTTCTGGAGGGGGCCTGACCGGTGCGAGACTCCGCAACACAAGATCCCGTGGCAATAGTCAAAGTCCAGCCAGTCAAGTCAGTTCTGGATACCGACTCTTTGCTTGCTTGATCACATTCTGCAAGTCACCTTCCGTGGTAGACGTTTTATTGCACCGAGTCGAACTCACAGTGCGTGGGCGTTTCTGAACGTTGAGACGTGCCAGAGATGACGGGTCGCGTGTGCTGGAGCGCTTCTGCGAGTTTTCAGGAAAGTCCCCTGCCCGTCTGCTCGCGGTGGCGCGCACTCCGAAAGGCCGTCTCGAAACACTAGAGATCCTAGAGCGGTGGATAGAGAGCCTGAAGGGCGCGCGGAGCACGAAGCTGAACTACATCTCGACGGTGCGGGGATATTTCGCGTTCCACGGCCGGCCGCTTCCGAAGTCTTTCCCGGTCTGGACGCGGAGGCTCAGGAGCGACCGACCAGTCGCGTACAAGTTTCTGCACAAGGATGCCTTCAAGAGGATGATTGAAGCCTGCCGCAATGACCCAAGAACCAAGTCTATGTTGCTCGTTCAGTTCCAGAGCTTCTCCACCATGCGGTCGTTGGTCGCCATCGGAAACAGCATGGGGCTGAAGATAGCGGGCGAACTTCGGAGGGGTGCCAATCTTGTTCCGCTCCACTTCAAGTACCTTGGAAGAACCGGGTGGATCAGCTACATCGGAAAAGATGCCTGCGACTCGCTTCGCGCCTGGTTTTCGACCAGAGGCTGGCCCGACTCGGGAAATCCCTACATTTGGCCGATCAGATCGAGAGGGCACGGCGGAAAGCCACGACCGCTGACAGAGAGGGCTGTCAGCAACGCGTACTCCAAGCTCGCCGTCGGTCTCGGACTCCGCCCAAGGAAAGGCGCGGGAAGGGGAAGCTGGATGTTGGCCTGTGGCCGTGCTCCAGCTCTGATCGATCGGTTTTCAGCGTCACATGTGACTTCAGTTCGCTGATATTTCTGCTAACCAAAGAACAGAATTGGGTTTCCGGTGTGCTTCGACACGAAGCTTGTCTAGTATCTGAAAGTGAGGTATAGCAGTACGCTTAGCGCCACGCATGTGAACAAGTCAGGTAGCATGGCAAATGGTCCAAGTCCGAATGCGCGGAAACCGAAGACTCGCTGGAGAAGAGGGTTAGAGGACAACGCGTAGAAAAGCAGGATGACCGAGAACACCATTAGGCCCAAAGTGAAATCCGATTTCACCTTTCGGTAGATGCCCAGATATGCGGAAAACAGAAAGACGAGTAGCGCGACATTGACTGTCGAGAGTACGACAGTGACCCCATAATACAACTGTATATCTCCCGGGGGCGGTGGAAAGGTCGGTCTGGGCTCAAACGCCGGTCTGAGTGGCTCCAGATAAGTGATACCTAGAAACGCTACAAGCAATGCCACCAAGATGACTGTCGCAAAGACAATCCCCGTCTTCTGATTCTTCTTCATACTTGGCTTCACTCTCGGTCGTCGTCTTTAGCCTTTTTCCAGATTTTCCCCACAATCTCCTCAAAGAGAGCATAGTTCTCTTCCATCTGTGACGATAGGAAATAGGTGGTCCCATACCTGTCTCCAGCAGTGACGACTATGCCGTGCTTGCCAAGAATCTCAAGATGATGCCTTATGGTTCTGTAGTCCTTCTCGAGCCTGTTCGCCAGCTGATTCGCGTTCTGAGGAGTCTCCTTCAACACCGCAATCATCTCGGCGCGAGTTGTCCCCCCCTTTGTGCCTGCGATTAGCCAGCCCAGCAGATGCTTCAGGGACGATTCGGTGTGGAAGACCATATCGATTCCGACCTTCAGGGATCACTCTGGCGCCAGTTTTGAACGAAATGCGAATTTGGCGCATTATATGTCTTCCGAGACCATCGCGATCAATTGGGCAGGCAGCCTAACAGACCTCGCGGTCACAATGACGACGTTCGAAACAGTCTCGACCTTTCATGGAATGAGCGTCACATAGGGATCAATTAGTCAAAGATTCGGGTCAAATTCTGAAGAACCGCTAATAGCTCACCGCCTCAAGGCCGAGGACACGGGAAAGAAAGAGACGAACACGCACATGGTTAATGAAGCCAAGTGGAGAGAGAGAGAGAGAGAGAGAGAACTATTTTCCAATGTGAGCTCTGCGGCCACAGCTATGCAGATCTCGAAACAGCCGAACGTTGCGAACAATATTGCTACTCGCACGGAAGACCCTCGGCCATGTTAACGGAGAAATATCCTTTGAAGCTTCAGCGAAATGGCATCGGGACGCCTGCCAGAAAGAATCCCAGATACAAAACGAACTGAGGTATTTGCTCAAGAAGCGGTGTGTGAAGAGGGAAGAAAATGATCTTCCCGGATGCTGGATTCCTCGTGGTACTAATCTGGGGTTTGATAACTCCGTCGGTGCCCTTGCTGCCTACAATAGGATTGATCGTGGCTAGCATCATAGCGGCGGTTCTGTCTCGACGTTCCTTTCACCGGCAGACCATTGCTTTGCTTTGTGTCTTGGGCATAATGTCCATCCAGAGCCTCGAGCTTGTTATGTTGGCATTGCATGTGCAGGTTTTCATGGCGCCATCCGGCGCGTTTTCGCCAATCCACGACAATACATCGAACTATCTTTCGATCTTGTTTGAGGCAAATCTCTGGTTTGCTGCGTTCGGTGCTGCCGCTGCTGCATTTGTGGCGGTTTATGTTTGTTTTGGGAAATCTCGGTTGGAATTGCTACGCGCTTCTCCTGGTGCTATGCTAGTTGAAAACCCGATGTGGCTCAGTAAGATCGCATTAGGCTTGGCAAATCGGGCGAACGTGAGCTGTCCGGAGGTTTGTCTGGTCGATTCTGGAACTCCGCAAGCCTTCACGGTGAGAGAGAGGAGCA
>JBEKXL010000025.1:0-29574 GCA_049512075.1 Bathyarchaeia archaeon
CCGGCCTCCATCTCCAAGGTTATCTCCACATTTTCGTAACACACGCTCAGTATAAAGGCTTAAGTGGGGGAATTCACCGCCCGGGGCAAGCCCCGGGGTTCTCTTCCCCCACACCCTTGAAATAGAACGACCTGCGATCGCTCACCTTAATTCCGCAACGTCCTGCGCAGTCCTTGTCGAAATCAGAGATGCCAGCAAAGCAACCACAGCGCGCGCCTCGGAGTTCTCCTTCTTCCGAACTGGAACTGGGCAATGATAGTGGCAATCATAACGCCTCTGGCGTGCATCCTGAGCGTCGAGGCCAACGTAATCATATCCTCGAGAGTTAATGATGTGAGGGCGGCGCAACAACTCGGAGGACTTGTCGTACTCCCTCTACTACTTTCTGTGTTCTTGGCGGCATCGGGAGAGTTTATTTCAACAAGCTTGCTCACCCTGGTATTATCAGGCATATTGGTCGTCGCGGACATCACTTTGTTCTTCGTGAGAAAGGCAACGTTTCAGAGAGAAGAGACACTGACAGAGTGGAAGTAAACTTGCATCTGGAAAATCTAATAAGAGAGCAAAACATAGGGATTTGCCGTGGAATACCATTATTATAGAGTATACTCAGTTCAACGCGAGAGGGCTTGGGAAAGACAGCAAATCACCGATGGCTCCTTAATCCGCGAGTTGCACAGCCCTTCTGAGGGAAAGATCAAGGCTGAGATAGATGAAGTGGGGCCAAAGGATAGCCCGGCTAGGACCTGGAGGCGCCTAGCAAAATACTTCTGTCAGGGGATCGGTTTTTCCTTGCTTGTTTCTATCTTGACCTGCGCATCGATGGATTTCGCCTCTCACACTCCCGCGTTCGTAACTGGACCGCCGCCATTCTTGGTCGTGATAATGGGATTTGCGATGGTCGTACTGTTGGTTCTGATGATTGGAATTGTCAATAGCGTAATAACGGCACGATTTTGGTTTCGAGTGGAAACCTCTTTCTGGAGCATCATGCTCCAAGGAATCGCATTGTTCGTTGCACTTTGGATTGTGGACATTCCTTTCTCCTTAGCGAACTTCGCTTTTCCGGGCATTGCAACCATTCTAGTCGTTTTAGTTCTTCAAGGTTTCGCGGATGGATTTGTTTGCAAGAAAGTGGCGGAGACCTGGAGAAAAGACGTCTTTCCAACAACATCGAAAGCGCCCGCCACACTAGGATAGTGAAAAAATAAAGCCACTCGAGCATTCGCTGGAATTGATCACTAAGGCTTGACTCGTCTGAACGCGGCTGTTGCAATTGCGAAGGCGAAGAGACTTTCTGCTATAAGCGCTGCTATCTCGATAGGCAAAAGCGGCACGTACACCTGCAATAGCCCGGCTCTGAGCATGTCCGCAGCATAGGTCAGGGGATTGGCCAATGATATAGCTTGAATGATTATGGGCGCTTTTTCCAGAGGGTAGTAGACTGAACTCAGAAACATCAAGGGAGTGAACAAAACGTTTAGAGTGGCATTGAATGCCTCGTTGGATTTTATGAACACGGAAATGGCCAGCGTCAGGGAACCAAAAAAGAGAGACCCCAACACCAGTGAAGCGGCAATGTATAGAACGCCCTCGATGGAAACGCTTAACCCCACAAGCAGGGGAGAGGCGATGAGAAAAACCAGAAACGCGTTTAGCATTCCCTGAAGCATAATCGAAACCAACTTGCTAAGTATGTACTGCCACCTGCTGAACGGCCCCACGACTATCTGTGCGAACATGGCCAACCTCTTGTCAAGCCAAAGCATCGCCCCTGCCATAGAAGCAGCAAACATTATCTGCATGACCACTACGCCCGGCGCAAGAAAAAGCACGTAGCTGACCTCCCTGTTGCCGACGCTCATTGTCGGAATGACAGATGCGTAACCGAAACCGGCGACGAAGATATAGAACAGAGGGGTTACAAGCTGGACCGCGATCATCGATTTGGTTGACCAGAGGCTGGCCTTCAAATCCCTGTACAAAAGCCTAAGAAAACTATTCATTGCGATTCCTCCCTTTCGAGTTCACCATCTGAATGAAAACGTCATCCAACGATGGCTCCTCTATCCTAAGTTCCGTTATATGCACTCCGAGAGTCGTCGTCACATCGATTATTCTGGGCAACACTGCGTTTGCATCCTCCGCAAACACCCTCAACGACTCGTCCTTCTGTTGCGAACGGACTATTTTCTGAACGCCGAGCAAACCCTGCAGCTTACGGTCTACGTCGCTGTTGTCCTCAGCGAAACGTAGATGAATCACGCTTACTCCTCCGAACTTCTGTTTGATGTTCTTTATCGTGTCCAAGGCCAGGATTTGTCCGTGGTTAATTATGGCTATTCTGTCACAGATGTACTCCGCCTCTTCCATTATGTGTGTAGTGAAGAAGACGGTCACACCGTTTCTCACCTTCTCGCGCACGAAATCTAACGTCACTCTTCTAGCCTGCGGGTCCAAGCCAGTAGTGGGTTCGTCAAGAAACATGACCTCGCAATCGTGCATGAACTCTCTTGCGACTTGCAGACGTCTCCTCTGCCCAATCGAGAGTTCAGGCGGAGCTGTCTTCCTAGCCTCCTTCAGGCCAAACTTGTCCAGAAGAAGCTCGATCCTTTTCTTTCTCTCCACCTTCGGCACATTCCATAAAACTCCATACAAGTCAAGATTCCCCTCCACGCTCAAAGCGTGCTCGTAGCTCGGATCCTGTTGCACAACGCCTATCCTAGGCCTAATCTTGCCTCCTTCAGAAACAACGTCAAGTCCGAGAACGGTGGCCTTGCCACTCGTCGGTCGCAAGAGGGTGGTCAACATCTTTATGGTCGTTGTCTTACCAGCGCCATTCGGGCCCAGAAAGCCGAAAACCTCCCCCTTTCGAACACTGAAGGAAACGTGATCAACAGCAACTACGCTACCATACCGCATCGTAAGTTCATTCGTTTCAATGGAACACTCTGACAATTACTTCCACCGACAAAAACAGCTATGGTCTCGGTTAAATAGTATTGTGGGAAAAAGTGACCACTAACCTGAAAGAACAGACAAGAGGATTCGCGCGCGTTTTGGACTAATTGCTGTTTCTGAGTTGCGTTTCAGTTTCAAGGCAATGTATGAGGCCTTCAACGATTCTGTATGTGAGTCCCCAGATGATGGTGCCTCCCACGATGAAAGCTGGAACTTCTCCGAAGCTGAATTTTGCTGTGGTCCTGTTTCTGACAAGCTCTTCGAGAGGGATCCAGAGGTACTCTTCCAGTTCTTTTTCGTTCAATATTATCGATGGTTCGTTTTCTGTGAGAATGGCGAAAGGGAGGACCTTGATTTCAGGTCGGGGTTTCGATTGAAATACACGCATTACTCCTAGGAACTCGCAATTTTGAAGTAGGTTTATGTTTGTCTCTTCCAGCGTTTCTCTGATCACGGTTTCTTTCAGGTTCTTGTCCTTCGGTTCTCGTTTTCCTCCGGGCAACGCCATCTGCCCAGACCAAGGATCTCTAGAGTTTTGAACTCGCCTCACAAGGAGAACATGTGGTCTTCCACTTTCAAGCTTCAGAATCAGAGCCACTGACGCATTTGCGCCTTGCTCACACGACACAGGTCTCAGAGTACTGGAGAGTTTTCCGATAGAAAACGTCAATTCGAATCAACACACACTTTTCCTGACTCTTGAACCCAGCATAAAAACAATTCTGTCCGTCGACTCGTGCAGACTGTCAGTTGTTGAGAATTGAATTGCGCAGGCGCTCGCTTGAACCGGACAATCGGCAAGGCAAACCTCATAACCCCAAAAGAAAAAGTATACGTCACCCGAACTAATCTGTGTTGAAGTAGGAGACAGGCAAATCTCATGAAACTTGCGGTGCTTTGCGACTTTGATGGAACAATCACGACAGTTGATACGGCGGAGTGGGTGCTCGCCAAATATGCCCAAGGAGACTGGCGGCTGTTTGACAGGCAGTTCGAGGACGATGAAATCTCGCTTGAACAATGCTTGAACAGAGAGTTTTCTCTTGTGATGACATCAGAAAAACAAATACTGGAAGAACTGAAGCACGTGGTCATCTTTCGACCGAACTTCAAGAAGCTGGCAGAGTATTGCAGGGAAAGACATATTCCTCTTATGATAGTCAGTGCGGGAATTGATTTCGTCATAGAGCACTTTTTGAAACTCAACAATTGCATGGACCTAGTCAAGGTCTACGCTGCGAAGACCACCTTCAACGCCAACGGCATCAGGTTCACCTTTCCGCCACTGCTTGACACAACATCTGACAACTTGAAACACGACATGGTCAGACATTACCAGAGCCAAGGCATGAAAGTAATCTACGTAGGAGATGGATCGGCGGACTATGCAGCAGTTAAAGATGCGGACTATTCATTCGTGATTAAAGGTTCTAAACTGGCGAAACTGTGCAGAAGCCACGGGATACCATGCAGAAACATGACAGACTTTCAAGACATAATCGATGCCATTAGCAAAATCCTGTCGCATAGCGCGCTGGGCGACGCTCAATAAGGAAAACAAGAAACGGAAAATGCAGAGAAACCGATTTGTTTTAGACCGCGTCGATGGCCAAAAGCCAATCAATTGTACCCGAACAATGTCTGTGACTCAGTCTTCGATTTGGTGATTTGTCTTTCCTTCTTGTTCTTTGCATCCTAACCATTTCCTAGGCATCTTGCACTATGACAATTTGCTTTGTATTTATATGTGAATAATATACCATGGCTCATCAGATACCGCTGCTTGCCTCTTTTTCTTTCTAGACATATTCTTCATTTCCAATCCTCGTATAGAAACAGTGCAAATCAGACATATCTAGGATTTCCAAATAATATACCGACGACCACTTATTCTATATAGAAAAAGCCGCTTCGCGACCCGCGCGCACCGAGGAATCTAAGCGAACACCCATCAGCTCCTTCATCTTCTGGGTCGAACTCTTGACGACAAAACTCTCAACTTTCATCACGTCCACCCTCAAAACCTTCATAGCCCACCCTGAAGAGAGGTATCTTCACCTACGCATTAGCGAAAAGACTGGCCACTGGTTGGTCACATTTGCACAGAACACCTAACTCGAGTGACCGCTCCTCTGATCGTTTGAGGTGGCAAAAAGTGAAACATGAATATATGCACCACACAGCGAGAAAGTCCAACCTTCCCATTTCTTTAATGAAGGCTGTGAGGGCCGTGCAAGACGCTGCTCGCGTGCTCAGAGTCATGGCTTTCCTACACTCAGCCAATGATCTTCCATCCATCCTTAGACTCTATGGAATAGATAACTCGTCAGAAACCGCTTGAAATGCACGCGCAGGGAAAGAGCTTAAGTGATGCTGTGAAAACTCTGAATGAGAAGGTGCGTCTTAGCGTGGCTTTCTACGAAGTCGTTAATAGAAGAAGAAGCGTGAGAGAATTCCAGTCCAAGCCTGTTGAGGCAGACAAGCTGCAGCGAATTCTTGAGGCTGGTTTGAAAGCGCCAAGTCACAATCACCTCAGGGAATGGGAATTCATTCTTGTCAGGAATCCTGAACAGAGAGTAAGAGTGGTTGAGGCAGGCGCAAAGGCCGAGGACATGGCAGATAGCAAGAAGTTGGAGGAGGCTGTGAGAGACTTTGCCGATGATTTGCAAAGAGAAATGTATCTGAAAGCCTTGTCTGTCCAAAAGAGAATGCTACTCAGTTCGCCAGAATTGCTCGTTGTGTGTTTCAGAATGAGGAAACCACTCAAAGAGTGCAAGACGCTTTATGAGTTGAACAATTTCGCCTCAGTGTGGACTTGCGTCGAAAATATCCTGCTTGCTATGGCTGCTGAAGATCTCTACGGCGTAACCTACATACCCCACGAAACATCAGTACTCAAAGGAATATTGGGTGTTCCAAGCGACTACGAGGTAGCATCACTCATTCCAATCGGTTACCCAAAGCCTTACGAAGTGAAGCAGAAACCGGCATTACTTCAGAACAGGATTCACGTAGACAAATGGTGAAAGTGCAGATGGCGCACTCTGTGCGCGCGCGCAATCTAGCGAGCTGATGGACAGGATAACTAAGAAAACGTTGCAAATGGTTGACACGAGTGTAAATGCACTGAGAGACAACGACGCAGACATGGCTAAAACACTCGCAAAAACCGAGAACGAAGTGGACGACATATACTCAGCCTATTTAGACCTACTTTCCAAAGCTCCTCCAAAAACAAAATGCCTAGTCTGCAACCTTCTCGTCGTGAGATATCTGGAGAGAATAGCAGACCACGCAACCTACATCGGCGAATCAATAGTCTACATCGCCACCGGAGAAAAGGTAAGCCTCAGATGAAACCTTAACCTGTGTAGAAGAGGTGTCTGATAATGCGCAAAATCATTCAGATGCCTCACAAGTTCTGTGATTACACCTGCTATGTCAACGACTTGGAAGATGCACTTGCCTCGAAGGGAACTAGTTACATTGACTTGTTGCTCTCTGTCGTGGGAGGCATGGCAAGCTTTGCCTACTTGAAGTTCAAACGGGCGAATGGTGCGCGCTAACGCGGTGGGTGCAGCAATCCTTATAGGTGGAGTTTGTTTGCCAGGTCTTCCGCGTATTTCTTCGCTTTCTCTAGCTCTCCCTCTTTCAGTTGCATTTCATTCTTGCCTTCGACGTCCTTCTTGCTTTGAACGTAGGTAACCAAAGAGGGCATGACTATTTTGAAACCGAGTTTTTCGAGCTTCTTTTCTATCCCCTTTGCCGCGTTTCCACTGAGCGGCATCTGTAGCTGAGTGTCAAATGCCGCGGCAAGTTTTCCAGAAAACTCGTCTTTGCCAAATCTGTCCAGAAATTGCATAATAGGCCCGGTTGCCTTCCGCCACTGGGTGGGCGACCCAGCTAATAGACAATCATAATTCTTTACACCTGCTGGGTCAACATCCTTAACATACAGACAGTCAACATCAAACCCTCTTTCTTTGAGAACCTCACTCATCGCCTTAGCGACTTTCTCAGTGTTTCTTGGTGCAGCGGCAGCCCCCCAAGCCCTAGAACTCGTATCATATACAACTAGAACCTCCAAGTAATTCTCCTCAGCTGTCATTGAGTCGCGAAGCTTTTGAGCTTTTCGAAACCGCGCTTTGCGGGAAGCTCTCGTTTTTCCGCCGTGATCCGCACCTTTCTCTCGGTAGACCACTTCAATAGGGACGTACTCAACTCATTTTGATGCACTCAGGAACCGGATTTAGGGACAAGTCAGCGCGCTACAAAGAGGAGGTCTTTGTCTGTGCCTGAGTTGGCTCTGTTTTGATTTCAAAGAACGCTACGGCCAGCAGTATCATGCGACCCACAATAGAACAAAACCTATGACTATGACGGTTAGGACAGCACCAATGAGTACCAGCAGTCCAGTTGTAGCAAACAAGTGGGTACCAGACTTCTCGGAAACAGTGTTGAGCGATCTTCTCAGGAAAATGGCTGCGACAACGATGAATACGAAAAGAACAACCAACGCCCCCACTATAGCCGCCACGTAAGGCGCCAGTGCGCTCCAATTTGTGAAACCTTGCCAGTTGAAGTTCTGAAGGGCAGTCCAGTCAGTCCAATTAGAAATGTGAATGCCCAAGACCGGCAACATGTCGATGGCCGCAGTCACAACCACTGCCACGGCAATCACTCCTCCTATTATGGCTGCGATGACCCCAAAAATCACGTTGTTGAAAATGCGCCGCTCCTTGTAGTAGTCTGCCAAGCCGTTGAAGGCTACTAACACAAGTATCAGGCCGACCAGACCTATTACGCCAGTGTAGACACTTGCAAGCGGGCCAATCACCATCAATATTGCCCCTATCCCTCCCAAAGTCTTGCTTGATTCAAGAGTCATTTCACGAGGCCTCAAACGCAAGGTTTGTTTGAAACCTGAATAAAAGCCTTTTCTTTCAACAGAAACCTGGAATTCAGCTTATAGCGCGCTCATTTTGGATGTTCCGCACCAAGACCATGCATCCGTTCTTCGCGTTCTGAAATTCTCTCGACTGGCCTTTACATGTTCGTTCTCAACTATGACTTTCACTATTAGACTCAGCAGTTTGAATCATGCGTTTCTAGGGTCTAGGATGTCTTCTCCCCGCCATAATGACGCCGTACACGGCTGCAGCTATGATTGTCACGCCGACGAATACGAAGAACAACGCTGTCAACATCTGCGCGCCATAGCCTCCAGCTATTAACAAGTAGAGAAAAGCACCGAATATTATGAGCACTAATCCGCCGATCAGCGGCCCCAGGAACGTGTACTCATGCTTTTCGGTTTTCTCCCATTTCTCTTTCCTCTCGCTTTTTTCAGCCTGTCGCCTCTGGCCCCTCAGTTCCCTTCTTCGCTCTCTCCATTCCCTACGCCTGGCCCTCAGTTCATCCCTCCAATCCACCGTGGACTCCGCTCTCAGAGATGCGCCACATCTTGGGCAGAAAACCATTGTCTCATCCACCTCTGAACCACACTTCGGACAATTAGGCAAAGCTTTCACTCCCTACACATCTGTCGCCATCACCGCTCATTAAAATTGCGCACACGTCAACCCTGGTATAACTTCAGATAAGTGGCCACCAATCACATCCGCAGTCGGCGGCATCCATGCCACCTTACGCTTGCCGTATACACAGAGGCCAGTGAACATGGAAGAACACGCGCCAAGATCCCGTAAGTCTCCTAACCTTGAACATTCGTCCACACACCCGTCTGCTCAACGTCGACCCTTACAATGCACATTAGGTCTGACATTACAACCGAACAGCAGAAAGTCAACCCTACCTACAATCCCTGACTAATACAATGAAAATTACATCTGACATTACAAACAAAAGAGCCGAGTCCACTCTGAACAGCCGTTCACCCTGTTTTTCTTCATGGTTTGTAACAATACACATTACATCTGACATTACAAACAAAAAAGAGGGGGGGGGGTCGCCAGACGCAACAGTGCAATTTTACAATTCAACATTACAAAAAATGTAAATAAAAAAAGGCGGGGGCTCAGCTTTGCGTGCGCGTCGTCCGCCTTCGTTCAAGCTTGAATCTGGTCGCTCGTCCTCAGCCTGCCTATGTAAAATCCTTCATTGCATTGTAGCCTTTTACACAATATTAATAAAACTTCCCGCAGTAACGTCCACCTGACGGGAACACGCAGATGAGAGCAAACAACCGGGCAAAACACATCGCGCGATGTCTTGAACTGGCCATTTTACTGGAAGTCAGCGCCCACAAACCCGGAAACGTGAGTGTGATAAACAATTTCGAGAAGACTCTCTACGGCCATTTTCTTGCCTCTGCTGTCGCTGCTGCTTCGTCCTTTGAAACTGCTGCCCAACTGGGAATCCTTGTTTCTCAAGGGAAAATTGATGTGGCCGATGTTGGAGTAGGAAGGTTAATAAAAAGATGCATAGCGGACATCAACGCCTGGCAACATGGTGGCAACACGCTTCTAGGCGTGGTCATACTGCTTTCCCCGATTGCAGTAGCTGCCGGAATGACTTCAACAACGGGATATCTCAACCTTCAGCACTTGAGGAAAAACCTGAAGCTCATCACAGAATCAACCACGCCAAGAGACGCTGTCAACATGTACGCGGCAATAGAAATCGCCAACCCCAGCGGACTCGGAAAAGCCCCAGCCCTAGACATCAACGACCCAGACTCAGTAGGCAGAATACTCGAAGACAAAATATCCCTGTACAAGATCTTCAAAATAGCAGAAAAATACGACACCATCTGTTCCGAGTGGGTAAACAACTACCCAATAACCTTCGACCTCGCCTACCCATCTCTGACCAAACGACTACAAAACAAGGACGATCCAAATAGCGCCACAGTTCAAACCTTCTTGGAGGTTCTAGCAAAAGTTCCAGACACGTTCATAGCCAGGAAGACGGGCATCGAAAAATCACGTGAGATTTCACTAAGAGCCAGACATGTATTAAACCTCGGCGGAATTGAAACTTCCGTCGGCAAAAAAAGCCTAAGCGAGTTCGACCAAGAACTCAGAAAATCTGGCAATCTCTTGAACCCGGGGACAACGGCAGACATACTCGCAGCAGCTTTGGCGTTGTGTGTTCTCAACGGATACAGACCATAGCCTAGCGTGAATCGTCATTTCAAGTTGACAGAGGACGCATCTACCAATGAATGCAAAACTGGCTCTATCTCAGGACCACTTTCTCTGCATCTATGTAAACTTCTAGATCGTCTCTTGAAAAAAGAACAAACACCACTCGGTCGACGTTGTCTTCCCTTTCCAAGAAACTCTTAACGGTTCCCAAGGCTATTCGGCTGGCCTTTTCGATGGGGTATCCGTAAGCACCCGTGCTTATCGACGGGAACGCTACAGTTTTCAGTCCTTTAGAAACTGCCAGTTTCAAGCTGTTGCGGTAGGCCTCTGCCAGGAGTTCTGGTTCCCTCTGGTTGCCTCCTCGCCAGACGGGTCCAACAGTGTGAATGACATATTTAGCCTTCAAATTGCCTCCAGTTGTCACTGCCGCCTTTCCTGTCGGAAGCCCTCCCGGCCATTCTCGCGCTCTCAAACGCTTGCACTGTTCGAGTATGCTCGGCCCACCCCTCCTGTGGATCGCCCCATCTACGCCTCCGCCTCCCATAAGAGATGAATTGGCCGCGTTCACCACCGCATCAGTCTCCATGTCGGTTATGTCTCCTTGAACAAGACAGACTTTCGCATTCCCAACATGGAATTCTGTTTCTTTCATTTTCCTTCCTCATCTTTGCTAACAATTCTGGCATCTTGCACTTTCTTACCCAACGTTAAGCGGTTTTGTAGTTCTACTACTTCTGTGCTGTCTTTCGCGTTTGCATAGTCTTCCAGTCTCTCATGGTTTATCTCAAGAAACGTGTGTCCCCACTTGAAAACGGACAGCAACTCGTCTGCTTGATCTCTGAACCCGACAATGTAAAGCGCCGCTGCAAGAGCCTCCGCTGTTGTGAGTTTTGTGAGCTTGCCAAAATTAACTGGGTTGCCCGCAACCAGTATCGGCAGACAGCGGGATGTCCCTCTCACGTGTTTCAACAAGACTTTTTCAGCGTGTTCCCAGCTGCAATCCAGGCCTACGAGTCCAAACTCTTCAGCGCGCTTCCTGTCAGCAGGAGAAAAAGCAGTCTCGGAGAACGGATTAAGCACAACCGCCCTCTTTGGCAGAAACCGTAACTGAACCACCTGTCGAACCAGCCCAAATCGTTTGAGCTTCAGAGCCGTGCACTTCTTTGGATCACATTGTCTCGCGTTGTAGACAACGATTCTAATTTGCCTTTGCACGCGCCTTCAGCACCTTCAAGTGACTCATAGGATCATTCAAAACGTTCGGCAGGTGACGGATAAGATCCGAGGCAACCATGTGAGCCCCCAACTCTTCGAAGACAAAGTCGCCTGCAGCGCCGTTAACAAAAGCTGCAGCAACAGCGGCTTCGAAACAGTCCGCCCTCTGGGCCAGAAAAGCTCCAGCAACTCCGGAAAGCACGTCCCCCGTGCCGCCGACCGTCATGCCAGCGTTGCCTGTGAAGTTGAGCTTGACGCGCTTGCCATCAGAAACAACGTCGACAGGCCCCTTCAACAGCACTGTCGCGTTCAATCTTGCAGCTGTCCTCTGCACTTGCAGAACTCTTTCAGAAAGGAGACCAGGCGGTTTCTTCCCCGTTAGGATGGCGTATTCTCCAGCGTGAGGCGTCAGCACCAAGGGCACATCCAGCCTTCTCTTAAACCTGGCAAAGGCTTTCAGACCATCCGCGTCCAAAAGCAAGGGTTTCCCGAACTTCTCCACGGTTTTGACTATTTCCTTGACAGCCTCTCCAGTTTCAGGGTGCAACCCAAGGCCTGGACCGACAACAATGGCATCAGAGGCCTCGACATAGGGTTTCAACGTTTCCAAGTTGCTCGGGTTTAAGTATTTTCCTTCAAGCTTTATGGTGATAAGATCTGGAGACATGGACGAAATAGCATAGGCAGTTTTCTCTGGCGCAGCAACATAGGCCAAATCGACACCAGTGCGCAGAGCAGCTTGCGCGACCAGAGTTGGGGCTCCCGAAAAGGTTTCGTTCCCGCCTATAACCAGCAAACGTCCAAAATCCCCTTTGTGCGACTCAGACGGACGGGGTTTGGCGATCAGCAGAACGTCACCAGGTCCTGCAAACTGTTCAAACTCTTCGGGCAGGCCGATGTTTTTCACAACTAGCTCCCCCACGTGCTTCTTTGCTTTCTCAAGTCCCTTCTTCGACCTGTGAAAAGTAACGGTCAAGTTCGCCTTCACAGCTTCACCAGCGACGGTTCCCG
Organism: Bathyarchaeia archaeon; assembly: GCA_049512075.1. Classification (GTDB taxonomy): domain Archaea; phylum Thermoproteota; class Bathyarchaeia; order Bathyarchaeales; family Bathycorpusculaceae; genus JBEKCD01. Next base: position 12,297 of record JBEKXL010000025.1, read on the forward strand.
TATCTGCATCGATTCCTGTCGGCACGTCAACAGCAACTCGGAAAGCGTCCATCTCGTTAATTCTCTCAACAAGCTGCAAGACTGGCGGCCTCAAGCTTTCCTTAGCGCCCGTTCCAAGCAACGCATCAATCACTACGTCCGACGTTGTCTTCGGCACAAGTGCACTGTCATAAACTTCCTCAACAGGAATCGTGTCATCCAAGAATTGTAGTGCACGCCAATTCTCGAGCGCCGCTTTATCCAAAATGTCTTTGCTCTTTCCAGCGAGAAGGACTTTGACCTTGAAACCCATGCAGGACAAGTGTCTAGCCGCAACGAAACCGTCGCCGCCGTTTCCGCCCAAACCACAGAAAACCACCACAGACTTCCCCGGTTTAAATCGTGAAGAAACTTCCAAGGCAACGTTGTGGCCAGCGTTTTCCATCAACAGAAGCCTCGAAACACCAAAATACTCCGCGTTCAACTCCAACGCTCGCATATCACGGCTCGTTATAGGATCTTTAAGCATACTCAAAGCCCGATAAACTAGTGTCCAGAAAACAAAGATAAGCGTATCCGTACTCTCAGCAAAAGAGACAGAGCACGACTGGCTTAGCCCAACGGAGCAGCAGAGAGCAGAAGGCACGAAGAGTTTGCCTCAAAGTGTAGCAAAATATTTTAATGCATATACACAAACATAACTGTGGAGATTTAAATGCCAACAGCTTTCGTGCTAATCAATACCGAGATCGGTTCAGAAAGCGACGTACTCAAAGACTTGAAGAAGGTTGAAGGAGTAGAGCAAGCAAACGCTGTCTACGGAGTTTACGACATAATCGCCAGAGTGAGCGCAGACACAATGGACAGGCTTAAGGAAATCGTCACATGGAAAGTCAGAAGACTCGACAAGGTCAGATCAACCCTCACAATGATCGTTGTAGAAGAAGCGGCAAAGAAATAGCACGCATTCCCTCCTTTTTATTTGGACCCCACAATTCTCCGTTTATATTTCGCCCTTATTCCTAATTCCGGTATAGCTGAGTTTAGACGAATGTCCCAGAAAACGATGCATATAGGACTAGACGATACAGATTCAACGAGGAAGGGTTGCACAACCTACGTTGCCGCCCTTCTTGTCGAGAAACTGCAGAAGCTCGGCGCAGGCTTCAGCGATTATCCAAGCCTGGTTAGACTGAACCCAAACGTACCTTGGAAGACCAGAGGAAACGGTGCGCTGTGCCTAAGAATACGACACGACAAAAACGCTGCGAATCAAATGAAAGAGACAGTCATATCCACGGTCGAAGAAAAAGCAGATATGGACTTCAGAGGCACAGACCCTGGTGTGGTCTTCCTTGAAAAAGTGAGAATCCCGAAGGAAGTCAGAGTTTTTGCAAAACATGCTATAACGGGAATCGTGACGCTCAAGGAAGCCTCAAAGCTTCTGACGAAATTCAACGGAGAAGCCGTGGGTTTCAAGAATGGCAGAGGAATCATCGGCGGTTTGGCAGCCATAGGCGAAACGTTTCAGGGAGACTGCACCTACGAGATTCTTGCGTATCGAATTCCAAAGAAGTACGGACTGAAGAGAAGAGTCGACGAAACTTCAATCTTCGGAATGGACAAGGCGACAGCACCATACACGTTTAACAACGTTGACACGGAGAGACACAGGGTCATCATTACGCCTCGAGGACCCGACCCGATTCTTTTCGGCATCAGGGGCGAGACTCCAGAAATCGTGAAGAAAGCATTTGAAATGGTCAACCCGCTGGAACCAGTTGAAAGATGGGTCATTTTCCGCTCGAACCAAGGAACAGACGCACATCTCAAACGAATCAGTGATCTGAGCCAACTTAGACCGTACAGTTCAGTTATCGCAAAGGCAATTGTTGCAGCGAACCCGAAGATGATTCGTGGAAGACACATAATTTTCCCAGTCAGAGATGAGAGCGTTCAGGTTGACTGCGCCGCGTATGAACCAAGCGGTGCTCTAAGCCGCGTTGCGAGAGAACTGATGAGTGGAGACTGCATAGAAGTTTGCGGCAGTGTTCGAGCTCCTTCACGGGGAAGGCCTCTAACGGTGAATCTCGAAAAGATCCGACTGTTGAAACTGGCCCCAAAGATTGTTTATCGAAATCCGATTTGCCCAAGGTGTGGCAAACGGTTGAAATCAATGGGCAAGAACAAGGGTTTCAGGTGTGAAAAATGCGGGCTGAGAGACACGAGTGTCAGAAAGGTTGAGGTCAGGATGAAACGTGAGATAAGAAAAGGCCTGTACATAAGCTCAACAAGATCTCAGAGACATTTAACCAAGCCGTTTGTCCGTTACGGAATGGAAAAACGTCACGGAGCATGTGAAAGACTGATTGAAAACTGGCATTCTTAAGCTCCGTTTTTTACATTGAAGATTTCGCACAGCATTTGATACAGTTCGTCGCCGCCTTCGACCTTTGAGAAGAGGTCTTTTTCCGCTTTAAGGATGCGTCCCATGGTGTGATACGTCTCCCGCCACTCTAGTTCTTTCCACATCAATCGGTAGTTCCTCAGTTCGAGCCATGCACGGAAAATCAGAACTGCGAACATGCCTAAAGTGGCTAACAGGTTCAGCAAGTAGATGTCAAATATGTCCGTCCCTTTTCACCTCCCGCCTGCCTTTTGCCATGAAGTGCTTATAGCCAAAACGCATTTAAATCAAACGCGCGGCAGCACGACCAAGGAGAAGTATCTGAATGAACGAGATCGTTTCTCCACTTGTTTTCAATTGAACGTCGGAAGTAGACGGTTTCTTTCTCGGACTTAGGCCTGGATAAGCCACCAGCGCGAGTGAGAACACCGGCGAAATAGTTTAAATGTCTGTGTTTTGTTAATCCTAGAAATCGGAGTCCATAGTTCAGGGTGTTTATGACTTGGAGCAGTTCCCAAAGGAGGAATACGACCTCCCGTTTTTCAAAGAGCAGGGCTACGTTAGAAAATTGTGCCCCAAGTGTGGGGAGCATTTTTGGACGCAGCTTGCAGATCAGGTCACATGCGGTGAGGCAACTTCAGAAGGATGCGCATCCTACACTTTCATAAATAATCCGCCTACGAGCAGAAAGTACAGTCTGCGCGAGATGCGTGAAGCTTTTCTCTCGTTCTTCGAGAAAAACGGTCATGTACGCATAAAGCCTTATCCTGTCGTGGCAAGATGGAGAGGCGACATCTACCTAACTCATGCGAGCATAATTGACTTTCAGCCATACGTCACTGACGGAATTGCTCCTCCACCAGCAAATCCGCTAGTAATCTCTCAACCCTGCATACGCTTAGTGGACATAGATAACACTGGCCCCACGTTTGGCAGACACGGGACGATTTTTGAGATGGGCGGAGCGCACGCGTTTAACTATCCGGACAAGGAGGTGTACTGGAAAGACCAGACCGTCAGGTACCAGCACGATTTCGTTACAAACGTTTTGGGCGTCAAGTCCGAGGAGATTGTGTACAAGGAGGAGGTTTGGTGCGGCGGAGGGAACGCAGGACCATGCGTAGAATCCATCATCAGAGGTTTAGAGGTGGATACGCTAGTTTTCATGCAGTTCAAGGTCGTCAACGGCGCCTTTGTCAGGTTGCCAATTCGGACGGTTGACACGGGCTACGGCATGGACCGTTATGCATGGCTTTCCCAAGGCGCACCCAGCGGTTTCCATGCAATCTATGGCGACCTGCTTGAGAAAGTTTTCAAGATGGCGGGCATGACCAGAATCAACGATGAACTCTTGAAGAGAGTGGCGGAAGCTTCAGGTTTAGTGAACTTGGACAAAATGGCGAGCAGGGCTGAAACTCGAAAGAAAGAAGCAGAGATCGTGGGAATAAGAGTAGACGAGCTGGAGAAGTTTGTAGGTCCGATTGAGAAGGCCTTTGCAGTTACAGACCATACCAAGTGTTTGAGTTTTATACTCTCTGAAGGGGTGGTTCCTTCGAACATCCAAGAAGGCTACCTGGCTCGCCTCATTTTCCGCAGAGTCTACCGCCTGCTAAGGATGCTGGGGATATCTGACAAGCTCTACGACATCGTGGACATGCAGGTGAAACTGTGGTCCAAGGATTATCCCCGCCTGAAGGAGATGCGAAACGAAATAATGGAGATGCTCAAGGTCGAAGAAGAAAAATTCGAGGAAACCATTAAGCGCGGAGAGGGAATGGTTAGGCGCATCTCCGGCGAGCTGAGGAAAGAAGGAAAGAAGACGATTCCAGTGGAAACGTTGACGGAACTTTATGACTCTCACGGGCTGCCGCCTGAGATAGTCAAGCAAGCTGCGGAAAAGGAAGGCTTCAGCGTGGAACTCCCAGACAACTTCTACAATTTGATAGCTCAGAGGCACATGCAGGTCTCGGCACCCTTGGAAGAGGAGGCCACGTTTGAACAGAAGTTGAAGACAGAAGTCTCTGAGCTTCCTGCAACCGTGGCGTTGTACTATGAGAATCAGTACATGAGGGAGTTTGAAGCAAAGGTTCTGAGGGTGATCGACAGAGAATATGTTGTGGTTGATAGGACGTGCTTCTTTCCGGAAGGCGGTGGACAACCGGCGGACATCGGCCACTTCACGTTCGAAGGTGAGAAGGCTGAAGTGGTTGATGTTCAAAAAGTGGGCAGGGTTATCGTTCACAAGGTGGAGGGCGTTGTTCCTAAAGAAGGCAACGTGGTCAAAGGAGCCATCGTCTGGGAGAAACGTTACAGCCTCATGAAGAATCACACTGCGACCCACGTGGTAGGCGGGGCTGCTAGGCGAGTTCTGGGTCAGCATGTTTGGCAGTACGGAACGCAGAAAGGCATCGAGACTTCGAGGCTTGACATCTCGCATTACCGCAGATTAACGCTAGAAGAGGTGCAGAAGATAGAGACTTTGGCGAATGAGGCTGTTCTGAGGAACATTCAGGTTGAGACGAAATGGATGCCGAGGAACGAGGCTGAAAGTCTCTACGGTTTCAGGCTTTACCAGGGTGGAGCAGTGCCCGGTAAAGAAATCCGAGTTGTGAGAACCGGAGACTGGGACGTTGAAGCCTGCGCTGGGACGCATTTGAAGGGCACGGGCGAGATTGGGTTTCTCAAAATAGTCCATTCGGAAAGAGTTCAGGATGGCGTTGAGAGGCTCGTCTATTCTGTCGGAATTCCAGCGGTCAAGGCTGTTCAAAGGAATGAGGAACTGCTTTTCAGAGTTTCTGAAACGTTGAACGCCCCTCTGGAAAAGTTGGACAAGACGGCGGAGAAGCTTGTCAAGGAGCTGAAGGAAGCGAACGTTGAAAGAAGAAGACTGGTTAAAGAAATAGCAGTTCAGGACAGTGCCAAACTGGAGGACGAGGTTGAGACTGTAGAAAACAAGGAGATAGCAGGCGTCAAACTGGTAATCAGAGATTTTCATGAATCCATTGACATCGACCGAATGGTTCAGACTGCAAACGAGATAATCAAGAGAGACGAGGCAACGGTCACATTATTCTATGGATCGGACGGGAAGAACGCAAGAATAATGGTGATGGCCGGAAAAGCCGCCCTTGAGAAGGGAGTGAATGCCAATGAGGTGGTCAGAGAATCGGCTGTAGTCATCGGCGGCGGAGGAGGCGGAAGACCTAACTTTGCTCAGGGCGGCGGGACACAAACTGAAAGACTTCCTGAAGCGGTCAAGAAGGCCGAAGAGATCGTGAGGAAAAAGCTGAAACACTAGTGAAACGGCGAGACGTGTCGTATCAAGGTTGGAATGCAAGGCGCAACAAAGGAGTCGCGAGCTTTTAACTGCAGAATAGAAGGGGAAATAGAAGATTAGGGTTGGATGTAGTTTCTTGCTTTGCTCAGTTGCTTTTTCCTTGTGTAGAGGATGGCGAAGGCGGTGACGGCGATGAATATGGGTAGAATCAGGCTTGTCGGGAACTCTGGAACCGTCTCTGGAGTGATGTAAGCTGTGAAGACTGGATCATGCTCGATTCTGTAGCCGCTGTAGACCGGGTAGGCGATTATGTAGAAGTAGTTTGCCCGAGTCATGTTTGTTATGCTGTCTTTGGCATGGTCGTAGAGTTGCGGGTGCATGTCGTAGACGAGCCATGGAAGGAACTTCATGAAGCCGATGTGGAAAGTGAACAGGGCTGTGTTCTGTGCTAAACCGTTGATTTCGGCGGTTCTGGCGGTTGCGTTGTAAGTGTCGAAGCTGGTTTCTGTTGGGTCCGCGGTGTAGTTGTAAAGCTTGTAGGTTTCCTTAGCGCCGAAGGAAGTGTCGAAGATTCTCTCGCCATCATCTGTATAGGTTGTTATCGACGAGTTGCTCACCATGTTTTCGTTGTCGGTGGCATTCTGTCCGTTCGCTGTGTTGCTGTAGGTGCCTTGCTCAACGTTGTCGCGGTCGACGACTGTTGAAGTTTGAAAGTCAACGATGCTCATTTTGATTTGGTTGTTCTGAAGGAAGTCATAGACGGTTTCGTTGGATACCTTGTAGCCGTATCGATAACAGCCGGTGCTGTTGTAATGGTTGTATAGTGGAACGAAGAACCAGCCCCAGAAGTACCAGAGGTCTCGAATTCTTCCTATGACGTGGTTTTCGGTTAGCGTTGCTGTGTGCGTGTCTGGCGATATGGTTAGGGTGTAGTTGAACGTTAACTCGTCGTAGGTTGTCAGGGCCATGGGCTGACTGTTGTAAGTTTGGTTGTCCGGTGAAATCCATGTTCTCCACCACACGGCTGTCAAGTCCTTGTAGGTCATGCCCCACGACCACTGAAGTCCATCGCTGGAATTGGTTAGCGGAAAGATTTCTGTTTCAGTGTTCATTGAAGGAAACGTGTCGTTTGGGAAAGAATTCGAAAAGTTGAAGCCCATGCTGAATGAAGACCAGAGGTTGTCGTTCATGTCCGGAGAGTCCGGGTAGAGCGATTGTGAAGTGTCGTTGAATGCTAGAAGCATCAGGAAGTTAGAAGCCGTCAAAACGTCTCTGCTGTTGTTCTCGCTCTTGTAGTGCATCATGAAAGTCTGCATCGGTATCGTGAGATACTTGTTGTCGCCGAAGGTCATGTTGCACATTCCCGCGTAGAGCATTTGCAAGCCGCTGGTGTTCACGTAAGTCATATACACGTATGCATGGTAATCGTCTGGGGGACCCGCCAAGCTATTATTCGCGGCAAAATCTCGGCTGAAGTCGAAATAGTCGACCACTTTGGCCCAGCTTCCCAACTGAAAATCTGAAGCCAGCAGTCGATCCGCTCCAAACACGGGCACCACCACACTGGCTGAGAAAACGCTGAGAAGCAAGATCGCAAGAATTCTGTAAGCCTTCATCGAATCTTCCTCTTTCATCCTCGTTGCTTCCAAGGTTCAAATACATATTAAAGAATTGTGAACCGTAGATACATAGTCAGAATACAGATGAACCTCCCGGGCGAAGCGACTTCTTTTCCTGAGTCACGGCGCGCCTGTCCGGCTTCTGACTCCCAAAGCCTCGATGTCTAAAAGTGTGACACTGTGCTCCTAAAAAACGTGCAAGAGTCGACCCCCGGCTTTTCTTGTTTACATTTTTTGTAATAGTGAATTGTAAAATTGCAGTGTTGCGTGGGCGACCCCCCCCCCTTTTCACTTGTAATGTCAGAAGTAATGTGGATTGTAACAAACCATGAAGAAAAACTGGCTGGAATACCGTTCAGAGCCGACCCGTTCCGTTTATTTGTAATGTCAGATGTAATGTGCATTGTAACAAACCATGGTAATGTTTCATTGTAATGTCGCAATGTAATGTTGCAATGTTGTGTCGGCCCCCGCCTTTTTTTATTCACATCTGACATCATGTTGGATTACAAGATCGCAATGTTACGTTGTTGATCCGTTCTCCTCTTCTTTTGCATCCATTGTAATGTTGCGGTGTGTGTGACAAGTCTTGGACGCCTCTCTTTGTCGGTAACGTCAACGGTAATGTTGTGTGATAACAGGCCTCGAAGAAGCAAATGGACCGTGACGATGGATGCTCTGGCATGCTGGGATCTAGCCTATCTCAGTGTAGCCAGAAGCTGCACGCACGACACTTTGGTTAGGTCCGCTGACTCTCCTCTTCCGCTTTTTCGTTTGCGAAGCCGGAATTCAATTTGTGTACGGTATGAACAGGAATGACGGCTCGGATGATGCGTCCTTTTTCTGTTTGTTGTTCGCCACTGCCCGTCTAAGCCACGATTTTTTCGAGTTCTTTGATGAAGTGTTCGTACTGTTTTGTGCCGAGTTTCCAGAAGTTTGGGTCGCTGACGTCGAGGCCTGCCATTCTGCCGATTTCCAGTGGGGAGACGCTGCTGCCGGCTGAGAGCATTTTCTTGAATTTTGGCACGAATCGTGAGCCCTCTTCGAGGTATTTCTGGTAGAGAGCGTATACGAAGAGTTGGGCGTAGACGTATGGGTAGTTGTAGAATCTGAAGTTTGCCATGTAATAGTGGGGCACCGTGGTCCATTCTGCTTTCATTTCGTTGAACCATTCGATGGCGTTCCCGTATATCTTGTCCCTCGCTACGGTCCAGTGTTTGCACATGGTTTCAAAGTCGAGGTAGTCCCCTTTTTTGAGTGCGTTGTAGAGGCTTTGTTCGAACCATGCTCTGGCGGTAACCCTGAAGATTGGCGTTCCTGCCATGTCGAGGACCGAGGTGAGTATCGCCTTTTTTTCCGAGTCCGACTTGGCTTCGTTCAGTAGTAGATCGGTTAGGAGTAGTTCTCCGAATATTGAGGCGGTTTCGGCCACGATCATCGGGATTCTGAGGTTCAGGATTGTTTGTCTTCGCTGAGCGTAGTAGTCGTGGGTTGCGTGGCCGAGTTCGTGGGCCAGCGTGTAAACGTCACGCAGTCTGCCGTTGAAGCTGTCGAGTATGAAGGCGGATTTGCCGTTGTACCAGCTTGCGCAGAAGGCGCCGTTCTGCTTCCCGAACCTCGGTGAGGAGTCTAGGTGGTTCTTGGCGAACATGTCCTTCACGGCAGAAGCATACTCCTCGTCGAACCTGCTGTAGGCCCTTATGACCATCTCTCTCGCCCTGTCGTAACTCACCATCGTGCGTGGCACATCGGTCAAGGGAGCAAGCATGTCGTGGCAGCCGAGTCTTGGCAACCCCATCATCTTGGCTTTCAGCTTGAGAAAGCGCCGGTACAGCCCCGCGTGATTCTCGACTGCCTCCAGCAGGTTGTCTATCGGCAGTTGTTCAATGTCGTTTTCTATCAGGCTTGCGTGCATCGGAGAATCGTACTTCCTTCTTTCACAGACGTTCAGCCAGTCGTTGCACGTGTTTCTGAGGGCTGAAGAGAATATCTCTCCATATCCGCCTAGAAGACCGTAGATTGATTTGTACGCTGATTCGCGTGTCTCCCTATCAGGATGAGGGAATAAGCCGCTGGCTTCGCCGAACGACACTGTTTTCTTCTTGCCTTCAACTTCGACTTCGAAAGTCCGGGTGTTGAGCCACTTCATCTGCAGTTCTTCCCAGGCTTTGACCCCGTACTGATCCTTTTCGATGATGAGTTGCTCTTCAACTTCGGATAAGTGGTGGGCAGCTAGCCTCTTGAACCTCTTGAGAGCATGTCTGTAGTTCGCCAGTGCCGGATCAGAAATCATTCTCGAATTCTTGGAGACGAGGGCTCCAACTTCAAGCTCGAAGAACGCCAGCATCTTGCCCAGTTTCGCTTCAGTCTTCATCACCTTGTCGTGAAGCGACTGCGTTTCTGGCAGGGTCATGTTGGCCGCAAACGATAACTCAGAAAACAGTGTAAGATCGCCGAGCTTGGCTCGATTCGCCTCAAACTCTTTGAGACACTCTGCAAGATGCTCAGCTGATAGGCTTCCGATTTTTCCCTGATACTTCCCTGCAAAGTGCTCTGCCATTCTGCCAAGGTTGCCAATGGCTTTCAGGACTGAAGGATCCGTACTGCTTGGGAATATTTCGGACAAGTCCCACGCGATATCCGTTTTTGTCATGGCATTCATCTTTCCTGAAGTTTGCACGGATTAATATTAAACGTTTTGTGGTCGGAGCGTGCTGGAGTGGCTGTGGCGCCAATTTCTTCGTTTTGGATATGAAAAACGGCATGCTGAGGTTCGCGATTCTCTGAGCCGCAAGGGACAGGAATATTCCGCCAACGACATCTGTCGGATAGTGTGCGCCCAGAAAGATTCTGCTCAAAGAAACCAGGGCAATGGCTGTTACTGCTAGTGCTTCTTTGGTTCTGCTCTTTCTCGACAGAATTACGAAGGCTCCCGTGGCTCTGGAAACATGGCCAGACGGATATGAAGACGAAGAGATGAAGTCCTCATCATAAACTCTGAGGCCCGAACAGTTCGGTCTCGGACGGGCGACAGCTATTTTCATTGAATAGGTAAGCGCCGTTGTTATGACCAAGAAAACCGCAAGCTCGATTGCGGAACCGAGTTGTTTTCTTAAACCAAAGTATGCGATGAGCAAGTAGATTGAGGTAAGAATGACCCAAACGTAAAAGTCACCCAAATACGTCAGAACTTGAAAGGCTTGCAGCCCTATGGTCTGCTGAGCGAGACTCTGCAGATTAAACATGATCTTGCATTCTATGCCATTCAGCGGCAAGAGGACAACAAGCATGCCGATCAGTAGTGCCAACATCAGGTAGATTGCCGTTGAGACATAAGGGTCTCTTAGACGGAATCTGTCCATTTGACTGTCCCCGCGCGCCCTATTGGGTTCTACTACGGCATGCCTTGCAAATACCATAAATGTCTAGGCGTTGCCCGGTCCGCGTGAATTCTGCTGTAGCGGCAACTCTTGCCACCATTTCTCGCGCGGCAGGATCGTCCATATCCGTAATGTTGCCACATCGCAAGCAAACCAGGTTTATGTGAGGTTCCACATAAGAATCAAACCTTGCCTGACTCTGCGGGAAGTCCAGTTCCTGGACTAGGCCGAGTTCCGTCAGGATTTGAAGCGTCTTGTACACTGTCGCAAGGCTGACTGTTGGTTGAAGTTCTTTAACTTCGCTGTAGATTCTCTGCGCACTTGGATGATCTCGGCTCTTAAGCGCTAGTCGACAAATCGCTATCCTCTGCGGAGTAGCCTTGTATCCTTTTTTGCGAAGAGCTTCAATTATCGAGGTGTCTGATTTTTGAGAGCGACTCATCGCTTTTATTAGATAATAATAAGTCTTAAATAAACCTTTGAGCCTTTCAAATGCTCAGGCATTATGAAACAACAAGGAAGAACGGTGTGCATGTTATGAAGGATAAACATCTCACGACGAATCAGGGTGTTCCTGTCTCCGACAATCAGAATTCACTCACCGTCGGCCAACGCGGACCTGTGCTGCTGCAGGATGTACATTTGATTGAGAAGCTTGCACACTTCGACCGGGAGCGCATACCTGAGCGCGTAGTACACGCTAAAGGTGCTGGTGCGCATGGCTACTTCCAAGTGTACAAGAGCATGGAGAAGTATACTTGCGCGAAATTCCTTCAAGATCCAAAGAAGAAGACGCCTGTCTTCGTCCGTTTCTCTACCGTGGTCGGTGCACGAGGATCTGCCGATACGGCTCGCGATCCCAGAGGTTTTGCAGTGAAGTTCTACACCGAAGACGGAAACTACGATCTGGTTGGAAACAATCTTCCCGTCTTCTTCATCCGTGATGCCATCAAATTCCCGGACATGGTACACGCCTTCAAGCCCGCCCCTGACACAAACATCCCCACAAGCTCATCGGCAAACAGCCGTTTCTGGGACTTCATATCGCTGGCTCCAGAATCTACCCACATGATAACTTGGCTCTTCTCAGACAGGGGAACGGTCAAGAGCTACAGGAAGATGGAAGGTTTCGGCGTCAACACCTACAAATGGGTGAACGCCAAAGGCAAGGCCGTCTATGTCAAGTATCACTGGAAACCGAAGGCAGGAGTGGACACTATTGACCGCCATGAGGCCACGCGTCTAGCTGGCGAAGATCCCGACATCGCCACCCGCGACTTGTACGAAACGATTGCTTCAGGAAAGACTGTGGAATATGAATTGAACGTTCAGATTATGGAGATTGCTAACGAGTCCAAGCAGAGCTTCGACCCGCTTGATGCCACGAAGACCTGGCCTGAGGACAAGTTCCCGTTGATGCCGGTGGGCAAGATGGTGCTGAACCGTAATCCAGAAAACTACTTTGCAGAAGTAGAGGAGGCTGCTTTCTGCCCCGCCTCTATCGTTCCAGGAATCGAGTTCTCCGCCGACAAGCTCCTGCAGGGCAGGATCTTCTCATACGCAGACACGCAACGGCATCGACTGGGCGCCAATTATCTGCAACTCCCAGTCAACAGACCGAAGACTGATGTCAACAATAACCAGCGGGACGGAGCCATGCAGTACGCGCCCTACGGTGGAGGAACAGTCAACTACGAACCCAACACTCTCGCGGGCGGAATGCCAAGCGAAGCACCGGCCACCGCCACGGCTCACGAGCATCTCGAAGGGGACATGGCGCGTCAGAAAATCAGTTTAACCAACGACTTTGAACAGGCAGGCGAACGCTACCGTTCGCTGGGTAAAATGGATCAGGACCATCTGGTTGACAACATCGCTGATTCGCTGGGAAAGGCAGACAAGCCGATTCAACAACTCATGATCAAGAACCTTACTGAAGCCGACCCTGAGCTTGGCAAACGAGTGGCAAAAGGACTGAAACTCTAGCATCTAAAAGAGCATAACGCGAGTTTACGACTACGCCCGAGTGAGCCTACCACCCTTAGCTTCCCACTTTTTCTGGTTTTGCCATTCTCTTGATGGATTCGATGAAGTCATCGGGGTTCTTCGGAGTGATGAGGAAGTTGCCCTGCTTGGTTTTTATTAGCACGCCGTCTCTGAAGTTGGTTATTACCACAAAAGTCTTGCCGATGCTCGGAAAATAGTAATACCCGCCATAACCTGTTGCCCCGAAAAGCCTGATGCCAAATGGTATAAGCGTTCTTTCGACAGATTCTATCGTTTCCAAGGAAACCCTTTTTGTGCCGCCGATGAACACGGATGCCCTCATGATCAATTCACGCTGTGTTAAAGTGTACTCTGTTCTATCCATGGAAACCACTATGGAGATGATTATTATTTCTACCGCAACCACGACAACTAAGCCCACGATGGCTCCGACTTTTTGCGTCTGCACATACAGATAGGTAATCAATGCGCCCAGAGCTGCCAGTAGTACAGCCGTCGCAATGTATAACCATGCCAGCGGCCCCGAAACCTCAGGCTTGTTAACAGCGCTCATTTCAACCATCAAAGATCAAGTCATGCTTAATTAGCGCGCATGCGTGTTCCTAAAATGGTTAAAAATGGTATTTATTCTTTTTAGGGCTTTGGAGGCAGTTTTGAGGCGCACATCTGTCTTTGACCTTCTTGCACTGCCCGTCTCAACACAGCCAAGACCCACTATCAAGCAGTCCAAATCAAACGCAGATAGGCAAAAGAAGAATAAAACCCATTTTACACCAATTTAGGAACAAGCATGCGCGCCCTGTTTGTGTTCGAATAAATCTTATCCTTTTAACGCGCGCTTCGGTGTCATTGCATTTTTGTTTCTGTCTTCTCTGTATATGGGGTGTTTTGTTTGTCTTGCACATTCCTTATGAATGTTATTGCCTCTCGAAATCCATGAGGAAGATAGACGAGTTTTATGCCCGACCCGTGAAGGTTGAACCCGGTTCTTGCCTGAAGTGCAAACGTCGCTATTCCTGCTATGCATGGAATCAAAGCGATGAGAAGTGCAAGTGCTTGAATTGATACGAGTTGAGGAATTGCTTTTATGATTGAATCCGCCGCTGTTTGAATGGCTGAGATGAACGATGGCTTGAGGATGGCTCGCCACATAGGTTCCAACAGGAGAATGAATGCGGGTGAGAATCCGGCTAGCAGAATTTTCCAAGGGTATCGCCTTGTGTGTTCGATGTCTGCTATGCTTTTGTAGGGGATTTCTGTGATTTTTCTCGAGATGCGTCCATGCCTGACGAAGAGTCGTCTGTCTGTAGCGACGATTCCCCAGTTTCCTTTCGACCATGTTTTCAAAACGTGTTCAGGCTCGGCTAAGGTTGAAATGGTTTCGTGTGGTACGTGTGTTAGGCCGCTTTCTTTTACCATTTCTTCAGTTATCGCGTCATCTAGGTCTCTTATGACTTTGTAGGATGTCATGTTTCGTGCCTTTTCTTTTGCGTTTTCAGACAGTCTGTTCCACAGGTCGCGATCATCCGCGAGATTTCGTATTGCCTTCGACGCGCCTGCGGCGTCTTGTGGTCCTTTAGTGTGTATGCCTTCTCGACCGTTTCGAACCAGCCACGACTGACCTCCCACTCCAGATGTTACAACAGGTACACCCATGTACATGAATTCTAGCTGGGTCAAACCAAGTGCTTCTTCCTGGCTCATGAGGATGTTGGCAAATGAAGACTTGATGAGCAGTATTTTCTCTCTTTCGTCGACTTCACCAAGACAAATTACGTTGGACATTTGACTCGCCTTTTCCTTGACCCTTTCAGCATAGCGTGAATCTCCTCGCCCTGCTATTATAAAGAGAATGTCGGATCTATCCTTGACCATATCAGCAACTTTTAAAACAATCATAGGATTCTTTCTCTCTTCAAGACTTCCGAGATAGGACACTAGCTTGACGTTTTTTGGGATATGATGCTGTTTAGCGAAGTCTCCTGTATCTGTTGCTGCAAACCGCAGAAATAATTCTTCATTTACTCCACTTGGGAAGAGAAAACATTTCTTTGGATCGGCACCCATCTTGACTTTTGCCTCCTTCTCAAGCGGTGTGACGACAAGCACGAGATTCGCTGTCCTTAGAATCTGAGACAATGATAATCTGTTCCAAGCCATTCTAAATGTTCCTTCCACAAGAGAGTAATGTTTCGCTGAAGGCTCCTGAAAGTGGGACATGTGACAGAAAACGATGGGATCCGCATAGCCTCCTAAATCCTTCATATACCGTCTCCAAGCAACAAATTTGGCGACTTCCTCCGGCCCATTCCATAGGGTGCTGTGGGTTACAAGCACGTTCAGCTTGAATTCATCTACAATGTTTTCCAGAACATGAACAAAATCTCGAAAGCTGATACGACGACGGGGCCATCTCACAATGTAGCTAGCCACGCGAATAACTGGAATCCCTAGCTCTTGGTCGTCTACGAAAATGTAGCCTTTCCCCTTTGTCAAATTGTCCGAGGATATGACCTCTACTCCTTCGTGAAAAACGCTGGTGATCAAATAGGCTTCGTGACCTAAAGAAATGAAGTCACGGACCATTCGCTGCGCAACCAGTTCTTGACCCTTGCTAGTGCTCGTTTGATACATGAGAACTCCTATTCTTTTATGCATCTCTACCCCGTCCTTTGACATTCATCCATATCATAGGAAAGTCAGATTCGAACAAGAATTGATTCTCAAGAAGTCTACTTAGAAACGGAGAAACGTCTTCAAACTTCACGAAGTAATCGCAAGCTAAACTTTGCACGTAATATTCCCCATGGACTACTCCTATACCTACATCTGCCATTGCAAATGCCGGGTTGTCTGCTTCCGAATCTCCCATGTAGAGAATTCCTTTCTCCAGCTTCAGTTCTTTCAACATCTCCTTGAGGGCTACGCCCTTGTCAATAGACATTGGGTATACATCAAGGAAAGGCTGACCTTCATACTTAACCAGCTTCAAGCCTAGCGACTTACAGTAATCCACAACCACGTACACTTCTTTCATCGCGGCCAGTGGGTCTTTGGACTGACGCCAGTCCAAACAGAAGGCAATGGGACGGTGACTCATGTCAAGTTTTTCCTCAATTTCAACTCCAGAAAATCTCATGTGCGATTTGGCATACTCAATAGCGACAGAAACGTTTCTCAATTTGTGCTCATAACCGTTTCTCTTCTGAGTGATGTCGCCTATCTTCCTCTCGAGTCCGCTCACTGCCGACCATGCGCAGGCGAAAGGCGTTCTGGGTTCAACAAATGAAAGATCCTTAGTGGTGACAACAACTATTGGAACGTGTTTGATTATTTTCTGAAGCACTACTTGTGTTTCCACAGGGACTCTTGACTCATTTCTGGAAGAATTCAACGGGCTTATTGTTCCATCATAGTCCAAAACCAAGCAATTAACAGTCATCCTGAAGCTTCTGACTCTGCGTCTGCTGTCTAGGCATAGTGAGCTTTCATCATTAAAATCTGAAGAGAAAGGACGTGTTGGATCCTTCAATGGGCTTTCCCAAACCTAGGTTATTTCTGGAGCATTGGCGATATATCTTTTTGCTAAGTATCTGCATTCGTTGTCATCCGCCTGACTTTGCCAAAATCCACTTGCTTCATGGACTACGAGCGCGCGCGCTGCTATTTGCTCAATATCCAAGAAATGAAACGCAAACGAGACTCTAAGCGCGCGCGTCCCGAAATTGGTCTAAAATGGTCATAATTCCTTTTTTCGGGTTTAGGGACAGTTTTGAGGCACATACCTGTTTTTAGCCCTCCTCTGTGCCTTGACGTCCCAGAAGGGCTAGATGCAGCTTCAACAGTTTATGGGAAAACTCCAATTCCATACGGATTTGATGGAACCCCGTGATTTGCCATCTTTCAGCACGAGCAACATTCACCCATCAAACAAGCCCAAATCAAGCTCCAATAGACAAAAGAAGAATAAAAACCGTTTTTAATGGAGTTAAACGAGACTAAAATTAATCAGTTGATTAAAAAAACCGAAAAAAGTCAAAGTCAAATAAACAAAGATGTTAAAAGCATAAAATACCAATGCTAGAAAAATGGACTCTGTAAGTATTGTCTTGGATTTCGCTAATATTATTAATCTAATTGCTGTCCTTCTCTTAATGAGGGCTATACTAATAGATAGGAAGGTCTTGAAGGGCTTCAGCGTTAGTGGTTCTTTTTTGACTTTTATAGCAATTTTTGGTTTCGAGATAGTGTATGTTCTTTTGGGAAATCCCATAAGCTTTGCATTAGGATTGGTCAATCTTGTCTTTTGGCTTATGGCTTTTTTATTTGCTTTTCGAAAGTGGATTTATGAGCGGCACAAAGGACAGAAATCTTAAATCTGCACAGCAACAGAAGACAAACTGGGGTTTAAAAAAGTGCGCGCGAGGCGGAGGGCAGCAGCATATTAGTTAACGTTTAAGGTTTAGGCGATGCCATGAAAATCACTATTTTCGGGGTAACGGGTGAAACGGGCAGACAACTTGTCGAACAAGCACTTGCAGCAGGACACGAAGTAGTAGCCTATGTTCGTAATCCATCCAAACTTGGCATCAGCAACGAACATTTGACA
>JBEKXL010000026.1:0-27672 GCA_049512075.1 Bathyarchaeia archaeon
GGACACGAAGTATTTGCGGCAAGCACCTGCGATTAGCAATTAATGGCGATTGAAAATTGGAGAGAAAAATATGAAGAACGGACGTGGGAAAATTGACTCTTGTGAAAGTTGCTGAAACGTCAGAGATACCTCTGGGACAAATGAAGGTCTTCAAGTCTGCGGAAAAACAGGTTTTGATTGCCAACATAAATGGCGTTTATTACGCCATCGGAAACGTTTGCACGCATATGGGCGGGGACCTTTCGAAAGGGACATTAGAAGGAAGCACAGTGACCTGCCCACACCACAAAGCTAAATTTGATGTCACAACCGGCGCAGTAGTTTCGGCTCCAAAAGTTCTCTTCACGCACCCAAAAATCAATGCCGAGCCCACCTACGCGGTGAAAGTTGAAGGAAAAGACATCCTGCTTGAACGCGAGTAGCGCGGATGCTTGTTCCTAAATCGGTTTTGAATGGTTTTGTTCTCTCTTTTATGATTTTGGGAAGTTTTGGGCTGGGCATCTGCTCTTGAATTCTTCACACTGTCTCGTCCCCTCGAACCTGCAGAAGCGTGCAGAAACGCAATTAAGACCATTTTTGACCATCTTCGGAACACGCATGTGCGCGAAAACATTTATGTAACGTATCCTCACGCGCTGAGGATATCAGCAACGGGGCATGCTTGTGAGCGTATCTAAGAAGGTAACCAGAGCCAAGATTAGCAGGAATGATAGGGAGGCTATTTTTAGGGTTTTGTGCATGTTATTCAACCCTTAATATCACACGCGCGTCGTCAAACTAGACATCTTGACCACACCAACAATAAGACAAAGCCAGGCTCGAAAACATAGGGCCTTGTTCAAGATTTTTTGACAACCTTGCGGGACATCCAAATATGATTTTGACAGAAAACGCTACTCAACCAGTTTTAGGAAGTCTTCTGAGATGTAATTTATGAACTCTTGAGTGGTGCTTTTGCTGAAGAGTGTCACGACGCAGTTCCTTGTGATGCCGACCATGATTCCGCGCTTCTGGCTTTCGAAGACGACGTACCAGATTTTTCCATGTTCAAGATAATCATGGTACAGTTTCGTGTCAACAAGATTTGATCCTGCCAAGCACAGCTTTTCGACTCCGGGGATGTCAACTTCATCGAACCATATCAGCTTCGTCGCCTGCGGGTTTGACTCGTGAAGCTGCCTGAGGGTCTCATGCGGTATCCTCACCTCCAGAATCCCCTGAGAATTGATGAAAAGCACTTTGCTGAGCTTGTTCGCAACGTAGTTTGTCAGCAGTTTCTTAACCCCGCGAGCCACGGATGGTGACGAGACCACTAGGAACGTCTTTTTCTTAGAGGACACTATCCAGAAGGGGGCTTCCTCTGTAGCGGGGGCTTCAACCAAGCTTCGCCTGTAGAATCGTCTGCGCATGAAATCCCTGCTGAAGACTCCTTCGACGAGGCCCTCCTTGGACTTCAAGTCCAGAATCTCCGTCACTAGACTCACGTTTTCACCGCTCTCAGTCTTGCAGGATTCCTCTTCCCGGAAATCCTTGAGCTTCCACAACATCAACCCAGGATCAACTTTCTCCTTAATCTCAAACACCTTAGCAGGCAGAACCAATCATTACACCACAAAACAATTTCCACCACCTGACTTTAAAGCATTGCACCAGCTTAACACGAACTATTCATTGAAGGATCACACAAACCCCGCGCTAACAAGAGAGCATCCTTAGACTCTCAAAACATGCCGTATGGCCAACGTCAGACCGTTCAGAAAGCGGAAATGAGAGAACTGTAAGTCTTGTTTGGAAACCGCTATCCTTAAATAAAATATGCCTTATTTCGTAGTTAGCCTTGAACATTAACATGGATGGCGATAAATGTCAGAAGAGTTCCGCCATAGACTTCGAATAATCGATACTGATGTAGATGGCACTTTGAAGGTGTCCTATGCACTGGCAAAGATCAAGGGAGTCGGCCCCAGCTTGGCAGATGCGATGCTCAGGAAGGCAGGTATAAGTTCTGACAAGAGGGCGGGTTTTCTGGCGGAAGCCGAGATTGACCGGTTGGAAGAGTTGATCAAGGATCCTGCGAAGGGCGGCTTGCCAAGCTGGCTTTTTAACAGGAGAAAAGAACAGGAGACTGGAAAAGACACTCACTTGATAAGCGCAGATCTGGTTCTTAGGACGAAGATGGATATAGAAAAGATGAAGGAAATAAAATCTTGGCGCGGATATCGTCATGCTTACGGGTTGAAGGTGAGAGGCCAAAGAACCAAGACAACCGGCAGAGCAGGTAAAGCATTGGGTGTCAAGAAGAAAACGCTCATGCAGAGACCAGGCGCAACGGAGAACAAGTAGCCATGGGCGACCCGAAGAAACAGAGAAAGAAGTACGACACTCCCCGTTTTCCTTGGCGAACCGACATCATGCAGGGAGAGCTTAAACTCATCGGCGAGTACGGACTGCGAAACAAACATGAACTGTGGCGGCATGAAACACTGCTTTCAAAGTTCAGGGGGATAGCTCGCACACTCATAGGCGAAACACCTGAAGAACGCAAGAAGATGGAAAATGAGCTCTTAGCCCGCCTGAAAAAACTCGGCGTACTCGACGAAACAGCAGTTTTGGACGACGTTTTAGACTTGACGATAGAGGATATTCTTGAGCGCAGATTCCAGACAATTGTTCTTCGCAAGGGTCTAGCAAAGACGATGCAACAGTCTCGTCAACTGATAGGCCATGGACACATGACGATAGGAAACCGAAGAGTCACGACTCCTGGCTATATAGTGCCGAGACCTGAGGAAGGTCAGATAAGCTACACGCCCAAGAGTTCGCTCGCAAACCCGGCTCATCCACTGCGTCAAACAATAGCGGTAACGCCGGCGGCAGAAGCAAGATCGGCCAAACCACGGAGTGAAGGAGAATAATGAGCTCAAGCAAGAGAACCGAAAGATGGGCAGTCGTCCACATATTCAGTTCCTATAACAACACCATAATACACATAACCGACATTTCGGGCGCCGAAACGATAGCCCGAACGTCGGGGGGAATGGTTGTGAAAGCCAGTAGGATGGAGTCCTCACCCTATGCGGCGATGCGTGCGGCCTCGCTGGCCGCGGACGTTGCTAGGGATAAGGGAATAACCGCGATCCACATCAAGGTTAGGGCTCCTGGGGGAGCGGGGCCCAGAACACCCGGTCCCGGCGCGCAAGCTGCTATCAGAGCGTTGGCAAGGGCGGGGTTCAGGATTGAACGAATCGAAGAAGTAACGCCTGTACCGCATGATGGCACGAGGAGACCTGGCGGCAGAAGAGGAAGAAGAGTCTAGAAGGTAAGTACGATCCTTCTTCTGATAGAAAAATTGAAATAATGCACCAATGTTCTATTGAGCGGCACAGCAAGGTGGAACACTGTTATGGGGTGTCCTTACAAGTGGAAATAAAGGTGCTTGAGAAAGACGAAACAAACATGCGTTTGCTCGTTCGAGGAGCCGATGTCCCATTCATGAATGCGCTTAGAAGAATCGTGACCTCTGAAGTTCCGAGCATGGCTATAGACGAGATTGTAATCTTGGAGAACTCTTCCATACTTATGGACGAGACAATCGCCCACAGACTGGGGCTTATTCCGCTAAGAACTGACTTGGACAGTTACAACCTGCCCGAGGAATGTCCGTGCAAGAGTGAATTCGGATGCAACCTCTGCCGAGTTACATTCGCGTTGGACGTGGACGCCAAGGGAGAAGGAAGAACGGTCTACTCGGGTGACCTGGTTTCAGAGAATCCTAACGTCGTGCCAGTGAGCGACAGAATTCCAATATTGAAACTGGCTAAGGAACAGAAAATAAAGCTTGAGGCTTACGCAAGGCTTGGAAAGGGCAAGAACCACGCGAAATGGGAACCAGTTTCAATGTGCACCTACAAGTATTATCCGAAAATAGAGATTACAAAACGCTGCAGCGTGTGCGGCAAATGCGTGGAGATGTGTCCTAGAAGAGTTCTGGTGAAAAAAGGCGACAGCATCGAAGTGAATGATGTGATTGCCTGTACGCTCTGCCAAGACTGCGCCAACGCTTGTCCAGAGAGTCCACCTGCAATACAAGTCTCGGGAGAAGAAAACGCATTTATATTCAATCTGGAATCTACGAGTGCGCTTCCTCCGGAAAGGATAATGGTCGAGGCCAGCAAAATACTGGACAAACATCTGAAGGAACTTGAGGGCGAAATCAAGGTGAGAAAGAGTGAAAAAAGTTAAACCGACGAACCCGGAACTTCTAGAACTCGCTAGTTCTCTCAAGAAGCAGAGCAGGGAAAGCAAGGCAGAAGTCTGGCGAGACATTGCTGAACGCTTGGTCAAATCTAGGAGAAGACGGATATCCGTGAACCTGAGCCGTCTGGACAGATACACTTCTAAGAACGAAACGGTGGCCGTTCCCGGCAAGGTGCTGGCTGCGGGCGAGATAACCCACCCCATAACCGTTGCTGCGTTCACTTTCTCGGGAAAAGCAGAAGAAAAAATAAAAGCTGCAAAAGGAAAATGCGTGTCTTTCTCTGATCTTGCCAAGAAGAACCCGAAAGGTTCAAACGTCAAAATTATCGGGTGAAAAAATGGAGACCATGACCAAAACCGCCACTGTAATAGACGCTGACGGTCTTATTCTGGGCAGAATGGCAAGCAGCATTGCCAAGAGACTCTTAGAGGGCGAACATGTGATGATTGTGAACGCTGAAAAAACTGTTCTTTCCGGGAAAAGAAGAAGCAAGGTGAACGAAGCAAAGGTGTTTCTCGAAGTTGGAGGAGTGGGAAGAGGGCCGTTCCACTACAGAAGGCCCGACAGAATAGTCAGAAAGGCCGTCAAGGGCATGCTTCCAATGAGGAAGCCGAAAGGCCTTCAAGCTTACAGAAGACTGCAAGCGTTCATAGGAGTCCCGGACAATCTTAAAGACCAGAAGATGGGCACTCTGGCGGATGCTCAAGCCAAGAAGTTGACCTGCCCATATTTCACGGTCGGCGAACTTGCGAAAGGAATAGGTTGGAATCAAGGAGAATAGGTATGCCTGCCAAAAAGAGTTTAGTTGTTAGCGGAAAAAGAAAAACAGCCACCTCACGCGCCGTCGTGAGGACTGGAATCGGAAAGGTGCACATTAACAGAACTCCGGTGGAGATTTTTGAGCCGGAAATCGCGCGCGAGAAGATTATGGAACCACTCATACAGGCTGGAGATGAGGTTCGCAACCAGTTGGACATAGACGTGAAGATGTCGGGCGGAGGTTACATGGGTCAAGCTGAGGCGGCTAGGATGGCGATTGCGAACGCCATACTGAAATGGACGAAGAGTTCACATCTGCGCACGGTTTTTGCTGAATACGACAGAACGATGATTGCTGGAGACAACAGGAAGAAAGAACCCAAGAAGTTCGGAGGACCCGGAGCGCGGGCGAGGAATCAGAAGAGCTACAGATAAAGAGGTTTGGATCGGATGATAATACCTGTTAGATGTTTTACTTGTGGTAAACTGGTTGGAGACAAATGGGAGGAGTTCGCTAGAAGGGTGAAGGCTGGAGAGGATGCTGGCGAAGTTTTGGACAGTCTGGCGGTCAAACGTTACTGTTGCAGGCGGATGCTTCTCTCGCACGTGGAAATATTCGATGAGGTGCTGCGGTTCTCCGAAGAGGCTGAAAAACGAAAAGAGGCCAGAAGCTACTAATAGGGCGATTGAAAGGGAAAACCATGTCTACAATCATTGAAGACGTAATTGCGAGAAAGGTCTTCAACGGCCGGGGAGAAGAAACGGTCGAAGTTGATATCATCACAACCTCGGGCTTCGGTAGGGTTGCAGCCCCCGCGGGGAAAAGCAGGGGAAAAGCAGAGGTCGTTTATTATCCGCAGGGCGGAGTGGAACAAGCGGTAAAAAAAGTTGAAGAACTCATAGCGCCGGAAATAGTGGGCTTGGGCGCTGATTGTCAAGAAGAGATCGATAAAACTTTGCATGACCTCGATGGTTCAAAGGATTTTCGGGCAATCGGCGGCAACACCGCATTCGCCGTCTCATTAGCCTGTGCCGAAGCCGCCGCAAACTCTTCCGGGCTACTGCTCTTTCAGTACCTGGGCGGGCATGTCGCGCACGAACTTCCGTATCCGCTTGGCAACACGATAAGCGGCGGGCAGCACGCTCAAGGAAAGTCTCCTGACTTACAGGAGTTTCTGGTTCTGTCACATGGAGCCGAAACTTTCTTGGAGGCTGCGACGGCTAACATAATGGTTCACAGAAAAGTCGGAGAGACTCTGGTGAAGAAAGATAAGCTCTTCGGCCAGGGAAAAAGCGATGAGGGCGCGTGGGTTGCCAACGTGGGAACCGCGGAGGCCTTAGAGGTTATGGCACGGGCCTGTGAAAATGTCGGTGCGGAAATGGGTTTCGAGTGCGGGATGGGCGTTGACATCGCATCTTCTTCGCTGTGGAACGGCAAGACCAAGACTTACAACTATCAGAGGGAGAAGAAAACCAGAGACTCGGGGGAACAGCTGGAATTCATCCTTGAACTCATCAAGAAATATCATCTGACTTATGTCGAAGACCCATTCCACGAAGAGGACTTCGCAAGCTTCGCGGAGTTGACAAAGAAAGCCAAGAACTGCTTGATATGCGGCGACGACCTTTTCACGACAAACAGCGAAAGACTAAGTCGCGGGATAAAGTTGCACGCGGCCAACTCTATCATAATAAAGGTCAACCAGGTGGGCACGCTGACGGACGCCTGGGAAACCATCGAAATGGCGAAAAGAAATGGATACGTACCAGTGATGTCTCACCGTTCGGGTGACACATGCGACTGGCATATAGCACACTTGGCCGTGGCTTTCAAATGCCCCGTAATAAAGACGGGGGTTGTTGAAGGCTCTCGCATCGCGAAAATAAACGAGTTAATAAGGATCGAGGAGTTTCTTGGGGACAGGGCCGTGATGGCCAGTCTTGATATGCTTCAAGGAGGATAGAAACTTGTCTGAGGATGATGGCAGCAAGGAGAATATCGAAGAAGAAACTGCGGAAGAAACCGAGGATGAAGAGACGATAGAGGAAGAGGTAAAACTGACGGAGGAAACCAAAGCGGAGGCAACAGAACCAAGCGTTGAAGCGGCTCCGGAAGAAGAACTTCTGATTCCGCGAGACACGTTGCTGTCCGCTGGAATACACATCGGAACCAGAATGAAAACTGGAGACATGGAACAGTTCATATACCGCGTGAGGGCCGACGGCCTGTTTGTCTTGGACGTTAAGAAAACGGATGATCGCATAAGAGTTGCCGGCAAGTTCCTTGCACGATTTGAACCCGGAAAAGTTGCTGCTGCGGGGGCTAGACTTTACGCACAAGAACCGGTAACCAAATTCTGTCAATTAACCGGAGCAACTCCTGTGATCGGACGGTTCATTCCGGGACTCTTGTCAAATCCGTTGTATCCTAACCGCATCGAACCAGAGGTACTCCTAGTATCTGACCCGAGAGCTGACATCCAAGCCGTAAGAGAGGCGGCTTCCGTGGGGATACCTGTGGTGGCTCTATGCAGCACAGACAACGAGTTTAACGGGGTGGACCTCGTAATCCCAACGAACAACAAAGGCCGACGCGCGTTGGCCGTCATCTACTGGCTCTTGGCAAAGCAGACACTGCGCGAGAGGGGCGAATTGGCGATGGACAAGGACCTGCCCCTGACAATCGACGATTTTGAAGCGAAGATTGCGCGGGAGGAGGAGGAAACCTAACCTAATGGTGAAGGTTCGGCGTCCAACACAAGCCGGAGCCTTCTATGAAGGAACCCCTGACGCGCTCAAGCGACAAATAGAGAAATGTTTCACGGACAAGCTCGGGCCAGGAAAGCTCCCTGAAGTCGCAAAGACTGATCCCACAAACGTGATAGGGCTCATCTGTCCTCACGCAGGCTACATGTATTCGGGGCCTGTGGCTGCACACGCCTACTACGAGCTTGCCGTTGACGGCAAACCCGATGTTGTAGTCCTTCTCGGTCCAAACCACACTGGCCTTGGTAGCGGTCTGGCCGTCATGAATGAGGGTGTTTGGCGCACGCCTCTAGGCGACGTTGAGGTAGACCGCGAGACGGCAAATGAAATCGTGCATGAGTCACGTATCGTGGACATTGACGATTCTGCTCATAATCATGAACATTCAATCGAGGTTCAACTTCCATTTCTCCAGTACCTTTATGGCTCAGCATTCAAGATTGTGCCAATCTGCTTCCTCATGCAGGACTTGTCCTCAGCCAGAGAGGTTGGGCAGGCAGTGGCCAAAGTCTTGCTTGACAAGAAAGCCGTCATCATAGCCTCCTCAGACATGACTCATTATGAGCCTCAGGAAAGTGCGGAAAGGAAGGACAAGAAGGCTCTTGAAGCAATCGAAGCGATGGATGAGGTTCGCTTTCAATCAGCGATCGAAACCTACAACATCACTGCCTGCGGCCACGGTCCAATAGCAGCTTTGATTACCGCCACGAAGGTTTTGGGAGGAAGAGAGGCAAAATTATTATGCTATAAGACCAGTGGAGATGTGATTGGCGACCGCTCAAGCGTGGTTGGGTACGCCGCCGTGTGTTTCACGAAATAGTGGTGCAGAATGGGAGTCGTTGCCTCAGCTCCCGCGAAAGTTATACTCTTCGGAGAACACTTCGTAGTCTACGGTGAGCCCTCCATCGTTTTGGCCATAGACAAACGCGCATACGCAACCGTCGATCGCCGCGACGACAAGCGCATCCATCTGCAGTCGACAAACCTGGGTTTCGCGGGCTTCTTCGAAGATGGAAATTTCAAAGTTGAAAAGGGAGATGCGAAAGAAGCCAAGATGAAGTTCGAGGCAATCAAGCTGGCCGTAGAAAAAGTCATGAAAACGTGCGGGGAAGACGTTGGTCTGAATATTGAAATCAACTCAACCGTTCCTGTCGCAGCGGGGTTGGGCTCTTCCGCAGCCGTGATAGCCGCTGTAACAGCAGCAACCGGTTCCCTTCTCAAGGCAAAGATGTCAAAGGAAGATGTCTTCCGCATCGCTTGTGAAACCGAAAAGGTCGTACATGGTACCACCTCAGGGGTGGATCCTGCGATTTCAACATTCGGCGGCGCGCTCCTTTTTCAAATGGACACAGGATTCAAGCCTCTGGAAGTGAAGGCGGACATCCCCCTCGTCGTAGGAGACACGGGCGTCGAGAGATCTACACGAGTTCAAGTTGAAAAAGTGCGAACCATGATGGAGAACTACCGGACCCTGTTCGAGCCTCTACAAAGAGCTGCCAGAGAAATCGTCCTTAGGGCCATCGACGCCTTCAAGGAGAACGATTTGGTTACTCTTGGAGAGCTGATGAACATCAATCACGCCTTGCTCTACGCCTTAGGAGTCTCCGACGAGTCACTCGAATGGCTGATAAACGCCTCACGCAAGGCAGGAGCCCTAGGCGCAAAACTGACAGGAGCCGGAGGCGGCGGATGCATGGTCGCATTAGCGAAAAACGAAAGGATAGAACAAGTCATGGACGCGATAATGACAGCGGGCGGAAGACCGTTCATAGCGAGAAAAACAGATGAAGGGGTCAAAGTTGAGCAAGCCTGAGCTTACGGTTTTGAAGATTGGCGGATCCGTCATCACGGACAAGAACGGCGAGCTGGCCCCTCGAACACATGAAATAGCCCGTTTGACGGAAGAAATACAGAAATCCAACGTCAAAAGGTTGATAATCGTCCATGGAGGCGGAAGCTTCGGTCACCCCTCAGCCCAGAGATACGCGATAAAAGACGGGTTGAAGGAGGCTTCGCAGAAGATCGGGTTCTCAGAGACTCATCACGTCATGACCGTGCTCAACGGCTTGTTCATGGACTCTCTCATCTGGCACGAGGTTCCAGCGGTAAGCGTTACACCGTCTTCTTGCATAATCACCGAAAGCGGAAGAATAAAACATTTTGAAGACGCAGCCATAAGAGCACTGCTGAACATGGGCTTCATTCCCGTCCTCTACGGAGATGCGGTCGTAGACTCAAAAATGGGCTTCACAATCCTTTCGGGCGATCAGCTCGTCTCAGCACTCGCCATGAGATTCAACGCAGAACGCATAGTATTCGGCGTCGACGTGGACGGCCTCTACGATGCCGATCCCAAGGTGGAGAAAACCGCCAGGATGTTCAAGCACTTGAATCCGGAAGAACTGAGGAAGCTTCAGAACAAGCTTTGCAAGCCGACGGCCCGCGACGTTACAGGCGGCATGTTCGGCAAAGTCGTGGAACTGTTGCCCGCCGTCGAACAGGGGATCCAGGTGACCATAATGAACGCGTCGAAGCCAGGCAACGTCTGCAAGGTTCTTGAAGGAAGACCAGTAGAAGGCACAGTGATAAGGAAGGAATAGATTTTGGCAGAGAGGACGAGAAAACGGAAAGCAGAGCACATAAACATATCCTTGAATCACAACGTCCAGGCTAAAGAAGTGACAACAGGCTTTGAAGACGTGTTATTCATTCACAGGGCTTTGCCGGAAATCGACAAACAACAGATAGATTTGTCAACAACAGTTTTCGGTCACAAGTTTGCGGCACCTCTGATGGTGGGCGCCATAACCGGTGGAACGCATGAAGCCACAAAGATCAACGCAACGATAGCCGAAGTCGTTGAAGAACTTGGCTTAGGAATGGGGGTGGGCAGTCAGCGCGCCGCGCTGGAAGACAGGAAGCTTGAAGAATCATTTGCCGTAGCAAGGAAGAAGGCGCCAACAGCCTTTCTCGTTGCGAACATCGGCGGGGTGCAACTGGTTAACGGAATAGGCTTCAAGAAGGTCAAAAAGACAATGGAAATGGTTGAAGCAGACGCGTTGGCCATACACCTGAACGCTTTGCAGGAGACAGCCCAACCTGAAGGACAGACGAACTTTGCAGGAATCCTCGAAAAGGTGGCTCGAATCGCTGAAGAACTGGACAAGCCTATCATCGTCAAGGAGACGGGCGCCGGAATGGCTGCTGAAGAGGCAAAGAAGCTGGAGGCCGCAGGAGTCAAGGGCATAGACGTGAGCGGGGCAGGCGGAACAAGTTGGGCTGCAGTTGAATACTACCGCGCAAGAGAACTCAGAGATGCTTCCAGACAGAGACTTGGAAACCTCTTCTGGGACTGGGGGATTCCAACAGCGGTGAGCCTCGTTGAAGCTTCTCAGACAGTGAGCATTCCTGTAATCGCCTCGGGGGGAGTACGAAGTGGAGTGGACATGGCCAAGTCCTTGACCCTGGGTTCAAGCCTGACAAGCCTTTCCCAGCCAGTCCTTCGGACAGCGGTCAAGGGAACTCGGGAGACGAGGGATACGCTTTCGCTCCTGATGGACGAATTGCGAAACGTGATGTTTCTCATAGGCGCAGGATCAATCGAAGCTCTGCACAATGCTCCAGTTGTCGTAGTGGGTAAGACAGCTGAGTGGCTGAGAACAAGAGGGTTCGGCGTCGAGTCCTACGCGAGAAGAGGAAGGAATTAACCTTGAGCTTTGACGAATTTCTCGAAAAGAATGCCTCAACGGTAAACAAGGCGATTGAGAAGTACATCCCGAGAACCCTGTCAAAAAAAGCCATTCTCTTCAGAGTCAGTGAACCACGATACGCCTACAACTTGGAGGCCCTGAACAAAACAATTGCTGATCCGATATGGGAATTTCTTGACAGGGGCGGAAAACGGTGGCGCCCAGCGCTGTTCCTGCTGATATGTGAAGCGCTCGGCAAGAAATCCGCTGGTTTCACCGATTTCGCGATCATTCCCGAGGTCGTGCACAACGGAACTCTGATGGTTGACGACATAGAAGACAGCTCAGAATGTCGACGAGGCAAACCATGCACGTACAAAATATTCGGCCTGGACATAGCCATGAACGCTGGAAACGCGATGTACTACTTGCCGCTTCTTCCACTGCTGGAAAACAGAAACAAGGTTTCTCCCAGAAAACTCTCTCTGGCCTACGGGGTCTACGCTCAGGAGATGATCAACCTGAGCCTCGGCCAGGCCACGGACATAGCATGGCACCGGGGCTTGGCAAACGCGGACGAAATAAGTGAAAAGGACTACTTGCAGATGTGCGCGTACAAGACTGGAACCTTGGCGAGAATGGCCGCCAAGATTGCGGCTGTCCTGTGCGATGCGGATGAGCAGATGGTTGAAAAGCTCGCACACTTCGCCGAAAGCCTGGGCGTAGCTTTCCAGATGAAGGATGACGTTCTGGACCTGACTAGCGCGCAGTTCACAGAGAAAAAAGGCGGCCGCGGACAAGACATAACGGAAGGAAAGCGCAGCCTGCCGGTCATACACACCCTCAAGGTTTCAAACGCTACCGACAGGAAAAGACTCATCGAAATACTCAACATGCACACTTCGGAACAGAGGCTCAGAGACGAAGCCATCGCCATAATGGAGAAGTACGACTCGATAGAATACACCAAACGGTTTGCCAGAAGAGTCGTCAAAACAAGCTGGAAAGCGGCCGAGCAACTTCTGCCCAGTTCAGACGCAAAGGAAAAACTAAAAGCCTTCGCGGAATTCTTGACTGAGAGAAAAATCTAGACAATTGAGCGTAGAACCTGTGACGGACAAGATGAACACGGAGCTCAAGGAGTCCATTCGCAAGACGGCTCTGTTGAACGCGGTCAAACATGAGGGTAAGGCGCAGACCGGGCCTGTTGTCGGAAAGATACTGGGCGAAAAGCCCGAGTACAGGACCAAGGTCAGGGAAGTGTCAGACCTCGTTAACGAGGTCATTCAAGAAGTCAATGGTCTTTCGCTGCACGAACAACTGCACATTATTGAGGAAAAATGGCCAGAGGCTCTCGTGAAGGAGAAGGTGCAGGAAGAGAGGCATCTGCCGCCTTTGGCGAACGCGGCGAACTATCAGCGAATCGTCACGCGCTATTCGCCGAACCCCGACTGCGTGCTGCACTTGGGCTCTGCCCGGGCGATAGTGCTGAGCCATGAATACGCGCGCATGTACAAGGGCAAATTCATACTTCGCTTCGAGGACACTGATCCTAAGCTGAAGAGGCCAGTTCTGGAGTTCTACGATTGCATCAGAGAGGACTTGGCTTGGCTTGAGTGTAGACCGGATGAGGAGTACATCCAGAGCGACAGAATCCCGATATACTACGAGTATGCTGAAAAGCTGCTCAAGGACGGTAACGCTTATGTCTGCACATGTGAGCCTGAACAGTTTCGAAAGAGAATTCTGGCTCAAAAGCCTTGCGAATGCCGAGATTGCCCAAGGGAAGAGCATCTCGCAAGGTGGCAGCGCATGCTTGAAGGAGGCTACAGGGAGGGCGAGGCCGTAGTCCGCGTCAAAACAGACTTGAATCACCCCAACCCTGCGGTGCGCGATTGGCCCGCACTCCGCGTTCTTGACACTGAGAAGTATCCTCATCCGAGAGTCGGAAGCAAATATCGCGTGTGGCCACTTTACAACCTCGCAGCAGGGGTTGACGACCACCTCATGGGAATCACTCATATCATCCGCGGGAAGGAGCACCTCACGAACCAGGTTCGTCAGGAGTACATGTACCAGCACTTGGGCTGGAAGTATCCTGAAACCATACATTACGGCAGGTTGAAGATCACAGGAGCTTCTCTGAGCAAGTCGAAGATTGTTCAAGGGATGAGGGAGGGGCTCTACGAGAACTGGGACGATCCGCGCTTGGCGACTTTCGCAGCTCTGCGCAGGCGTGGAATAAGTCCTGAGGCGATTAGACGGCTGATGATTGACATTGGACCCAAAACCTCAGACGTTATGCTGAGCTGGGAGAACCTGTACGCTCACAACCGCAAGATATTGGATCCAGTCTCTGACAGGTACTTCTTTGTGCAAAACCCGCTAGAGCTAACCGTGAAGCATGTTCCCCAAGAGTTTGTCGCTAGACTTCGCTTGCATCCTGACAATCCTGAAAGAGGTTTCAGGGAATACACGATAACGCCCAGGGGAAACGATGCTAGCGTGGCTTTTTGGGTTTCAAGAAAAGATGTAGACTCTTCAAAGATTGGGACGGTGCTCCGCCTGATGGAATTGTTCAACGTGAAAATCCTGAGCGCAAGCATCTACGCCGCTGAAGCCTCTTTCGAGAGTGAGTCCTACGAGCAGGCAAGGGATATTAAGGCGCAGTTGATTCACTGGGTTCCGGTGGGCGAGGACGTGCCCTGCCAGGTTGTGATGCCTGATGCAACTCTGGCGGAGGGTGTTGCGGAAGGCCTTTGTAAACGGTTGAAGAAGGACGATGTGGTACAGTTCGAACGGTTTGGCTTCGTGAGGATAGATCGGGTTGACAACAAGTTAACGGCCTACTACGCCCAAAAGTGACGGAGGAGAAAGGTGTGCGACAGCAGGATAAGATAATCATTTGGCCAGCTTACTTCGATTCAACCAAAACGAGAAACGACGGAAGAAGAGTGTCAAGAAATCTGGCTGTATCTTCCCCCAAAATCATGGAGGTGAAGGAGGCCGCGGAGAAGCTTGGTCTAACGCATGAGCTTGTTGCTGATGTTGGCTATGCTAAGACGCCGTGGCTGAAAACCGGCATGATCCTGGTTAAGAAAAAAGGTTCAAAAGGCCAAGTAGTTCTTCTCATCGCCAAACAGCTTATGAAAATCCGCAGTACTCCCAGTTTGAAGTGACGCTTAGGTTTTTCCTTCTCCGGTCAGAACTGCGTTCAATATTCCGTGTTGTCCAGGCCGTGAAGTGATGCGTGCCTGGCCCAAAGGTGTCTCCACCACTGCGCCCTTCGTTATTACGCCTCTGCGGTCGTAGTCGATGTTTGCTGGGTTTTTTACGACTCGCACAACCTCGGTTTTCTCGGTCTTTCCAGTCTTAGGGTCGGTCACAGATACTTGTTTCTCGCTTAATATTTTGAGCTTGAGGTTTCCTCCTCTTCCTCTTGCAACCTTCCGTTTCTGTTCACCCATGAGAGTTTCTGCTGGAAACGTGCCTTGCTCGTATTTCCTCTTCTTTCTGTAGCCTTTTCTTCTGGCTCCAGACTGGGTTTTTTTGTGCTGGTCGCCGTGCCAAACGGACATGGTTTTCTCACTTGGTGCTAAATTTGGTGTTCACTATCACCATTTGTTAAAATATAAACCTATCCGTTTTCAGTTCGAGGATCCTCCACTTTCGGAAAATTCTCAAAAACACGCTTTAACTCTCTCTTCATCGATGCTGTGTCTTGGCTTAGACCAAAGTAATCCGCAAAGTATTCAGTCGTCCTGAGAACCATGGAACGCCCGTTTCTTTCGCTGGCAATCAAGCCCATATCCTTCAGCTCTTTTATGTGACCATAGGCATGGTGACCGCGCACGTCAACGACTCTTTTCTGTACTACGGGTTGCCGGTAGGCTATGTACGAAAGTGTCTTCAATGGACCGACAGAGAGCAACGGTCTGTTGACGAATTTTCTGACGTGCGGCGTGAAATCGCTTTTTAACTGCATGACAAATCTCTCATCCTTTAGTTCCAGGATTTCGAGGGCGGTGTCCCTGTTCAGGTAGTCCTGTATCAGTTTTTCCACAACCTTTCTTGTCCGGGCTTTTGACCGTGTCTTCAGAACCCAGCACAACTCGTTCATGTCTAGCGGGTGTCCAGCAACGTACAATGCAGCTTCCACAAGTACTAGGTCATTCTGTGGCTTGCTTCTTTTTTCTTCTTGTCCAACTTCCACGTCGGAATTGACTGCCTGTTTCTCAGCTTCTTGCAAGACTTAACTCTCCAACCGTGATGTAAATCTCCTCTGTCTCCTCGTTCTGCCACAGGTTTATCTTCCCCTCTTGGGCGAGAAAGAGCAGCAGGATGAACGTGCGGATGGCCTCCAGTCGTCCAACACCGTTTACGAGGGTTGAGAGCTCTATCAAACCTGCGCCTTTCACTCTCTCCGACAGAGATGCGTAGAGTTTTTCCATCTGGAGCTCGATTTCCATCAGGTACAAGTCTAGCTGTGGAAGAATCTCTGACGGTGTTGGCAGAACGTTCTGTGCAACCGTTTTTTCCAAGTGTATCAGTTTTTCGCCCTTCAAGACGTCATCCAGGACTTCCAGCAGGTTCTTTATCGTTGTTGAAGTCAGTTCGTGTCTAAGGGGCAGAAACAGGGGCGGAGGCAAGAAGTCCTGCGGTCCCTTGGGCGGTGGCGGTGGTTCTTCGAGCTTCAGCAGGAGCCTAGACTTCATGAGGTATATGAGAGCTGAAGAATCAAGGGCAACGCCGGAGGCTCTGAAATCGACCTGCCCTGTTTTCTCCATGCGCTCAAGGAATGACGTGAGCAAATAGGCAATGTTAACGTTCCAGGGTACAAGCTTCTCGAGTTTGTGAAACTCGAAGAGGATGTTCCATGGCGGAAGCAGATAGAACGGCTTTCTTGTGGCTGCAGAGGACATCAGCCCTGCGCCTCCAGGAATTTTGCCGAAACAACGTTCGAGTTTCCGTCGCGCATGTAGACGCCGTAGACTTTCTGGGCTTTGTTCACCATTTCAGGCTTCAGTGTGATGACTATGAACTGGGTCTCGTCCGACTCTTCCAGGAGCAGATCAGCCAGTTTTGAAACGTGCAGTGCGTCTAGGTGTGCGTCTACCTCGTCGAGAACGTAGAAGGATGCGGGTGTGAACTCTCTCAGGGCGAATATGAATGCGACGGCTGCCACTGAACGTTCGCCGCCGCTGGCTCCACCCACCACTATCGAGGGCTTGTTGGGAAATGTTACGATCATGTCTATTCCACCCTGGAACGGATCTTCAGCGTTTTCAAGCGTCAGCACAGCGTCGCCTCCTCCTGTGACCTTCGAGAAGTACTTGCGCAAGTTCTGGTTTATCTTGTCAAACGCTTCTGTGAAGACTCTGCATTTTTTGTGGTCAATTTCATCCATGAACTGCAGTATTGCCTGTTTTTCTTTTTCAAGCTCGTTCATTCTCATCGACAGTTCTTTGTAACGCGAAATCTGATCCGCGTAATGAGAAAGTGCAAGTTGGTTGACGGCGCCTATTCTTTCCAGTTCGAACTGCATCATTCTTATGGAGGTTTCGGCCTCTTCAACCTGTTTCGGCGCGACGGCCAGTGGTTGCTCATAGCCGAGGAGTTTGAGCTGGTTTCGGCGTTGTTCAAGCTGCAGCAGAGACGTTTGAACGTTCAGTTGAAGCTGGTTCAGCAGTCTGTCAACCTGTTCATATTCAGTGTCGAGTTTCTTGAGTTCCTTGTCTATGTCGTCAATTTGGGTCGTGAATTTTTTCGATTCTTCTCTCGCTGAGAAAACACTCTTTGAAAGCTCAACCCGGCTTTTCTCGAGTTCTCCCAATTCCTGCTTCAGTGATTCTCTATCTTTCAATGCTTCTTCGACTTCTTTCTCGACTCTTCCCTGTTGCTGATTGACTTTTGAAACTTGGATCTTGGAGTTTTGATATCCAACCCTTAACACATTGTCGAATTGCGACTGGAGTGTTGACGTTTCAGTCTGGGTGGCGCCGAGCTTCTGTCTTAGGGTGATTATTTCTTCGGCGAGTTTTTCTCTGTCAACTTCCATTTCCTGAATGTGTCCAGGGTCTGCCTTCCTTCTTAAGGACGCCAACTCGGTTTGGAGCTTCCGCAATTCCTTCTGGATTGTGCTTCTCTCAGCCCTGTGTATCCACATCTGCGATTTTTCATTCTCTATCTCTTTGTCGGTTCGCGTAACTAGGTGATCAATTCGTTTAACGTTTGATCTTGTTCTTCTGATGTTTCTTTTGACTCTGGCTATCTCGCGTTCCAGGGTGGTGATGGCTTCTGACAGGCGGGCGATTTCGACGCGGGTCTTGGCGATTTCTTCTTCGAAACCTGTGATGTCGCTTCCTCTTCTTGAGAGGTGCTGTTGCAGCGCGTTGACTGCTTCGTCTAGGCTTTTGATGGCCAGTTCGCTTGGGATTATCGTGGAGAAGTCTATTGGAGCGCGGTAGTATCCGCTTTCAAACGCGCCGCCTACCTCGTAGACGTCTCCGTTGACAGTGACCGCGCGGCAGCCTTTGGCGGAGAGGGCGAAGGCGGTCTTGTCATCTGAAACGATGAGTGTGTCTCCGAAAACAAAGTTGATTGCGGGCTCGAAGTTTTTCTCGTATTTCATGAAGAGTGGAGCTGCCCCGCTTATTCCCTCTTTTTCCGGAACCTTTGCGGGTTTGACGTTTGTTGCTTCTTGAAGGGGGATTATCTTTACTCGTCCGAGCTTCATTCTTCTCAGTGCCTCAGTGCAGGTGAAGGCTGAATCAAGATCTTTTACGACGAGTGCGTCTAGCCATCCGGTGGCGGCTGCTTCTATTGCGCGCTGAAAGCTCTTGTCAATCTTTATCATGTTGCGCAGTCTACCATAGACGCCTTGGATTACGCCGAGTTCGCCCAGTTCTTCTATGCTCCTCAACGCTTTTTCTTCTGCTGCAACGGTTTCTGCAAGTTCTCTCTGAGTTACGAACTCCACGACTGCTTCGCGGGCTGAATTAGCGATTTTTCCTGCCTCTTCTATTTCCCTCTCCGCAGCCTCCCTCTGTGCCATTCGTCTTTCGCGGGTTCGTTCCAGGTTTTTCAGCTGTGTCTTCTGTTCTTTCTGGACTTTTTCCAGTTCAAGGAATGACTTTTCCAGTTCACTCATCGTTCCAGAAAATCGCGTTTTTCGGTCTTGTATATCTTTAAGTCTTCTAGCATGCACTCTGATGGCCGTCTGGTTTTTCAGATACTCAGATCTCAGGAATGCGAGCCTCTTGTAGTCATCCTCCAGTTTAAGCTCGATTTCGCGAATTCTCTTGCTGTTTTCGCCGAGGTTCTCCCAAAGCTGAACAGTCTCCTGTGCGAGAACATCGTGTTCAGCCTGTTTCTGACTTGTCTGGTCGGAGATTCTGTCGTTTTCACTTCTCAACTGTCTGATTCTCAGACGATTTTCACGTATCTCTTTTTGAATTGACTGGTACTGTTCCAGGTTGTTTTCTCTTATCCGCTTCAGGCCTTCGAGGCTTGTTTTTCCAGAGCTTATTTTTGAGGCCATTTCCGTTAGTTTTGACTTGAGTTCTCCGATTCTCACCTGGACTTTCAGTACCTGTGAGCCGCCTTCTTCTACTATTTCTGAGCTTAGTCTTCGCCATTCGCCTTCAACGGCTCTTCTTTTCGATCTCCGACCATCCCGCAGTTGTCTCAGTTTTTCGAGTCTGCCGCCGATTTTTTCGGCTTCCGAAGAAGTCTCCTCCACCTTTTTCTGCGTTTGCGCCATTTCATACGAGATTTTGACTGTTTCAAACTTTCTTATCTCGCCGTGAATGAAGTTGGCTCTCAACAGTTCATTGCGCTCTCTTTCTAGATCATCCAGCCTTTTCTGCACTTCATCTATTCTTCCCATAGCCGTGCGGATGGAGATGTCTGCTGCTCGCAACTTCTCTTCTGCTTGAGCTTTTTCGCTGTCGTATTGGCCTATTCCCACCAGATCTTCGATTATTTTTCGGCGTTCCATGGGTGAGATGTCTGTCAGCCGTGTTATCGTGCCTTGCAAGATTATGTTCTGGCTCGTGGAGCTGATTCCAGCCATGGAGAGAATCTCCAGGGAGTGCGCTCTTGAGATTCTTCTTCCATTAAGTCTGTAGACGCTCTGCCCGTTTCTGTAAACCTCCCGTGAAATCGTAACCGTGACGGTGTCAACTGGCATGCGTCCGTCTGAATTGTCAAATTGGATGACGACCTTGGCCATTTTTGCTCTTTCCAGGCCGGTCTTTTCAGATCCGTGAAATATAAGTTTGGCAGCGGTTTCTGCACGGAGTCTTCTCGTGCTTAATTCGCCGAGCGAGAACAAGAATGCGTCCAGAATGTTTGTTTTTCCGCTTCCGTTAGGGCCTGTGATGACTGTGAAACCTTTATCTAGAGATACCTTAACGCCCTGCGGTCCGAATGACTTGAAGCCCTTAAGCTCTATCTTCTTAATGTAGGGCATTCAGTTTAAGCCCTCACTTTCTCCGAAACATGCCCCTATCTCATCGTAGACATTTGTCTGATGTTTTTATAAAAATGTTTACTGTGTCTCCAAGCTTTAACAGTTACGTACTTTTCAGTGTTCTTTTCCAGCCTTCGACTTGTACTTTGCAGCAATTTTCTTGACAAAATCTTTCAAGACCGCGTCTGGTCCCAAAACAACCAGGTACTCGTCGTTTTGGACTTTGCACGAAAGATTCGATTCCTTTGCAAGAGCTTTCAGTTTTTCGAGGGACAACTCGTTTGAGGGTGTGAGGCGAATCCACTTCTGTTCTCCGGGCACGCCGGAAATGAACTTTGTTTCCTCTTCCTCTTCATCCACGATTTTTCGGCCAGCTTCATCCGTCCGCTGAAGCCATTCATCAACGTATGCTTGGCCGAACCTTCTCTGTCCCTCAGAAATCAGGTAGGATTCTACATTTGTAAGGTATCCGTCAATTTTCTGTGCGTTCTCCCCGCGGCTTGGGTCAGCTTTCAAAATCTTGATTATTGTCTTTGCGCTTTTCAAGTCGCCAATTATGTCTGCTGGAACGGTTACTTCTTTTTTCTTGAAGTCGGTAACCATTTCTTCCAGCACCTTCCAAACGGCGAGGTATCCCATGGGCCAGTTCACTGTTCCATGTTTCTTTAGGCAATCGTATTTATTTAGGAATTGTCATGATAGGATGGAACAAATGAAAACTCTGGGAAATTGCTCAGAAACCAGATTGGGCTTGGATGGGTAAGCGTTTTCCAAATCTCTCTTCATAGACTATTTGGCGAAGTTCTTTTCTTTCTTTTTTCAGAATGTCGTACTTGGCGTGCCCAATCGGGAGAAGCGTTATCACACGGTGGTTTTTCGGGATTTCCAGAATTTTTTTCACTTTGGCCTCAGCTGAGTTCTTCTGGTCTTTCAAGTCAAAGATGCCAATCCAAGCGGTTTGCAATCCCAGACTGTGAGCGGCGAGGGCCATGTTCTGTGTTGCTATGGCCCCGGCCTCTACAAAGTGGTACGGGTCTTCCTCAGTGTTAACGGTGACTGCGATGCAAACTGGCGCTTCTCTTAGTCCCTGGACAAAAGCCGTGGGAACTACCTCGCTCAATTGTTCTTTCGTTTTCGGGTCTTTTATGATTGTGAAGTTCCAGGGCTGCTTGTTAAGCCAGGAAGGTGCCCACCGTCCAGCCTCAAGGACATCTTCAACCTTGCCCTGTTCCACACCGGTGCTTTCAAATCTGAGGGTTGTTCGTCTTTTCTTGATTACGTCCAAAACTGGGTTGTCCATAGGCTCATTCATCCTCTTAGTATCTGGTTAGAACCGTATTTTATAAGCTTTAACACTTTTGATCACGCGGCTAAGACGGAGTCTTGTGTCCGTTGAGGGAATATCCCGTTTTGTGAAAAGAGGGATTTTGACATGTTTTTTGGGCCAATAGAGTGAATTTCCGATTCTGCTTTTGAATTCATAAACGTTTAATGTTTCAGAAAGTTAGTTGTGTCTGCAGGGTGAGTTGTCTTTGAACGAACAAATCCTTCAAGCTTGCAAAGAATTGGTTGACGACGCAAAGCAGGGTTGCGCTGATTTGGTTTTTAAAGAAGTCTGTCTCGAAATTCTATCAAGAGCAAGTCACGTTTTGACAGAACGCCAATTCAAACAGCTGGCTACGTACACGTCTGAAAGAATGAAAGGGAAAATGTCTCTTGAACTTCAACAGGAATTAGCTATGAACAGGTAGGGCATAGCGTAGCTTCGCACGTTAATCGTCTCAGTATCATTAAGCGCATTTCAACTCTCGCTGAGGCTGTATCTCCGGTCGTCCTCACCCTGCCTTGCCTTTTTCGCAACATTTTTTTGTTACAGATACGACTTGAAACGGGTTACGTATCGGAGCTTAGCTGAGCTTGTAGCCTATTTTCCGCAGAAACTCCTTCCTCTCTTTGATGTCCAGCTCGGTTTCTATGCCCTTGCTCTTCGCCCCGTCGACTACGCCGACTATTCCTCTTCCTTGCTGTGTTTCTGCAATGATAATTTCTAGGGGGTTTGCTGTTGCGGCATAGATTGTGCAGACTTCTGGGACTCTCTTAACCTTGTCTAGGACGTTTATTGGGTAAGCGTTCTTCAAGAATATTATGAAACTGTGGCCGCAGCCGATTTCAAACGCAGTTTTTGCTGCGAGTTGCCTCAACTCTTCATCAGTTCCTTCATGCCTCACTAGGCATGGGCCTGAGCTTTCGCAGAAGCCTATACCGAACTTTATGTTGGGAACGGCGCTAACCAACGCTTCATACAGGTCTTCTACAGTTTTGATGAAATGCGCCATGCCCAGAATCACGTTGCAACCTTCACGCGCTTCAACCCTGACAGTTTTGTACTCCAACATTAGGATTCCCCTGCTTGCTTGCTAGTGTATTACTTCTTAATCTACATTTTTGAGTTTGAACTTTGCCACTTTCGCTGCGAGCGCGCGCGTTGCTAATCCAAGTATGCTGAAACACCTTTTGCATCATAGCCCAGCGAAGTCGCCCCCCTTTTTCACTTGTAATGTCAGATGTAATGTGTATGGTAACAAACCATGAAGAAAATCAGGCTGAACTACCGTTCAGAGTGGACTCGGCCCGTTTATTTGTAATGTCAGATGTAATTTTCATTGTAATAGTCAGGGATTTGGTAGTGTTGCCCGTGGTACAAAGCCAGAATGGTCAGGTCTGGCAGGCTTACTTCGCCGTTGCCGCCTACGTCGCGCGCGCCGAGTTTCTGGCTGAGAGAACGGGGCTGTTACATGAGGAATTCGCCGTTTTTTGTAGAAGGGCTTATCGTCTGCGCATATTTCTCCGTTTTCTTCATGTCTTTGAGTGTGCGCGCGTTCGCAGCTTAGCCCTTTTTTTGGTTGTCGGTCGGAAAAAGTGCCCAATAGTCAGTACAGACCCGAATCCGCTTCGTCATCATTTCTACGACAAGTTTTATAAGTCTCTGAGGCTTGTGATAACTGCGTCGTGCAAGAAGCGATTTTTGCACAAAACAAGCAAAAGGAGTTGAAATCGTAAAATGGCAGAGAAAGAGATGCACAAGGCAGTTTGCGCTGATTGTGGAAAGGAATGCGAAGTTCCCTTCAAGCCTGACACAAGCAGACCAGTATACTGCCGAGAGTGTTGGTCCAAGAAAAGAAACTCGAGAAGAAGATTCTAAATCAAGCTAATCGCTTTATAGAAACCGTCTTTATTCTCTCTTTTCTTTTTAAGTGCACACCATTCAGGTTGTGTTTCTAGTCCCTTCAATTTGCGCCAGAGACACGGCATGAGTTTCGGATTGAGGTTTTTGAGCCTCTGCCGTGGAAAGCGTGAGACCGAAAGCTCTAAATTTCTTGGCGTTCGTCTTTTGTAAAGCAAGTAAAGACGGGCCGGTAGTTCAGTTGGTATGAACGCCTGACTTGCACTCAGGAGGTCTGGGGTTCAAATCCCCACCGGTCCACCAGCGCGCATGCCTGTTCCTAAATTCATTTGCGGGCGATATATACTTCTTCATTCATGACACAGTCCCTTGCAGCGAGATACAACTCAAGCCTACTGCACCCAAAGAAGGAATTTAGGAACACCCTAGCGCGCTACCAGCCTCCGAATCTCTGAGCCGGCGGAAACATGTCGAATGCACAGCTTGGCTGTTGTAGAAAGTGCGGTCGTAAAGGTCAGCTGGGAGAGGCTTGAGACAGATAGCACAGCAGGCGGCCTTCTGTTCCGCTACTGGAACACTTGGAACTCGTGGAACGCATGTTTCCACTCTCTTTTTTTCTCTCTCCTTAGCGCGCGCTGAACCAGAAAGCGACTCTTGGGAATTTCAGGCCTTTCAGGAAGGAACAGAACAAAAGATGATTTTTGGCATGACCGGAGAGAAAGCGTCAAAACGTCTCTCATAGACTTGGGCCTCTTTATAGAAGTGGCTGAAAAAGACCAGGTGAACCAAGTTTTGACTCAAGAAAACCTGACGCCTGTAGTCGAGGCACTTCTTTGGCATCCAGTGGTCGATCGAGCTGATCCGGACTTTGGAAGGGCTGAGATCGCTTAGCTATTCATTCAAGCGGGTTTCAATTACCTAAGTGCTATGAGGGCTAATAACATGACTCTTTCTCATAAGCGGACGATAGAGGAAGCCATTGATTTGAGTAGATATCTTATGGAATCCTTTAGCGCGCGCTAGTAGAAGTACGTTGCTGTTATTATCGCAGATGCTCGACTGGCGTTTAGGTTGCCGACGGCGATTTCCACGGAAGCCGGCAGAATAGGAAAAGTCACGTTCGCCTCGTCTACTCCCGGGTTCACTCTGCGACTGTAGCTGAGGCCATTAGCATAGTAGGACACCTCTATGTATATGCTGGGAGATGCTGATTCCAATTGAACTGTAACATACCCTGCATAGCCAACCGAATAGGAATTATCAGCTTCCCCATTGCTCTCAAAGATGAAATAATGCTGGTCAAGCAAAATCTGAGATTCGCACAGATCGACAATATTGCTGAGCCTATATACCCCACTCACCACAAACACCAGACCAACCACGAGTACCACGCATGAAATTCCAAGCACAATGGCGATGCCTCTACCGACGACTTTCTTTTCACTCATCGTGAAACCTCTGATTTACTGTGTGAGGCCGTGGAAAATAAAGATTAGCACACATTCCGCCAAGCGCGCGCTAAAGAGATAACACCCGTGAAACAATGTTTCAGTAAACCTTTTATTCGCAAAAAACACACGTTTCCACTGCCGAAAATAATACAAATCGAAAGGAGAGAAAGGAAATGAAGATTTTAGCTGTTGCAGCATGTATTGTTCTTACAATAATGATGTTCGCACCGATTGCACCTGTCCACGCAATAGCACCGATAGCGGACGAACACATGAACACGATTCAGTACAGGTATTTTGACGGTCAAGACTCTCTGTTCACTGCCCTGCTGACGCCAGACAGCGCCGGCGGAATCGACATCATGGGTTGGCCGATTACAAAAGCCGAATATAACTTGGAAATAAACAACACGGCCATATGCGTCATGCCGTTCGTTGAGGCTGGCGAGTTTGAGATAGCCTTCAACAACAACTGGACTGACGGTGTCCACATGGACCGCAGAAGCCCAATGAACTTCACCGACGTCAGGAACGCGCTGAACTGCCTGGTGAATAAGCCAGGAGTAATCGCCGGCCCAACCCTTCAGGGTTTCGCCACGAGAAGCGACACCCAGGTTCCCGACCCGCTCATGCACCAGTACGTGAACACAGCCGTTTCTTACCCCAACTACCCATGGGAATTCAACGAGACCAAAGCCATCCAGATCCTCTACACGGGTGGCTGGTACAACCACGCCTTCTACCCGACACTCCAGAGCGCCATCGACACAGTCAACAACGGCACGATGGCAAGCAACGGTGGCACAACTAAAGGTGTCGTGTACTCCGGCAATGACCCCCACGGTCAATGGGGCGGAGGCGACCCGAAAGCCACCGCAAACTCTGCAATCGCCAACACCCCACTCGCAACCCTGGTCGCATATGTTCGAAGCGCAGACGCGCGAAAAGACCTGGGTGACATGTTCCAGGCCGAACTCACAAAGATAGGCATTCCCTCCGCAGAAAACTACAAGCCCTTCTATGCTGCTATGAGACCCTACGTGCTGGACGCACAGCTATACGACTGGGCAACCCTAGGCTACAGCATGGGCTCGCCGCCAAACTGGTGGTACACCGAGCTCACGCCCGCAGGCATCTACTCCGGAGGTCCCAACCCCTACCTAGTTGACGACTCAAACACGACCAAATATGCGCTCGCGGCCTTTTCAGACAGTACTCCAGCCCAATACAACCTTGACCAGTTGACTGTTCAGTACAACCTGGTCATGGAGTCCTACTTGGTGCCCGGCTACTCCCCAGCAACCTACTGCGCCTACAAGACAGGCATGTTGAGCATGCTGAACGAGCTGGGCTACGGCACACAAGGCCAAAACCAACTCCTGAACTGGATAATGTTGCACGCCAGAAAATCCAACATGGTGCTGTACTCTGGTCCTCCATCGGGTACGCCAGAAAGCAACATAATCTACTACGGCGTTTACAACCCGCCAGACATGCTAAACCCAATCTTCAGCGACGAGGTCTGTGACTTCCAAGTATTGGACGAAATGTTCACATATCCAATGGCTGCTAACCCGTACAATGACATCGTCCCAGGCAGCGCAATCACCGGCTTCCCACAGGGCAGCGACCTGCCCTGGATGGCCTACGCCTGGAAGATTGAAACCATCACCGACTCAGCCACAGGACTGGTGGGCGACTCGAACGTCACGTTCTGGTTTAGGCACGACTTCTACTGGAGTGATGGCGTGCCTTTTGACGTGAACGACCTCAACTACACCATATACATAAACGCGTTCTACGGTGACTCTTGGACCAACGCGGCAATGGTGTTCATGACCAACCAAACAAACGGCTACAAACCCTACTTCCAGAGATGGGACCAATGGACCTGCTCTGTCTGGGTCAGCACAGCGAGCTGGCTGAACCTGTACATGCCAAACGTTGAAATTGTACCGGAACACATCTACAAGTGGATACAGCCAAGCAACGCTACAGATGCCAATAATGGCGTATCGAAAGACGGTCTACACGGCCTATGGCCTGGCCAGGCCGCGGTCCTAGGCAACGTGCTGCCAGGCGCACCTTTCACGCTGTCGCAGCTCACCGACCCGAACCACGGAATGGAAATCACGTGGGTTGGCACAGGCCCATTCACGTACCGACCGGGCACCACAAGTTCCGGAGGGTTCGTCGCAGGTGGAGGCGTAACCCTCGACCGCAACCCAGCCTTCCCGATAAACCCATTGATAGTTGAAATAGCCTTCAAGTACACGTGGCTCAACACTGCTCCTTCAGCGCAACCGTCGGGCGGATACTACAAGATAGGCTTGGCGGACTTGGTTATGCTTGCTAACTCGTACCAAACCTACCGTGGAACACCGCCTGGAGCAGTGCCACTCATGCCAACAGGAGCCCACTATTGGAACCCAGCAGCTGACGTGGCTGCACCTGCAGGCGTCATCAGCCTGACAGACCTGGTCACGTTAGCCTATTTCGCCGGCGTGTATGGATGGTACTGGGGCAACTACAGCTACAACATACCAACAAGCCAAATTTCGCCTTCGGAACTGGCATACGCAGCACAATACGGCTGGCCATA
Organism: Bathyarchaeia archaeon; assembly: GCA_049512075.1. Lineage (GTDB taxonomy): Archaea > Thermoproteota > Bathyarchaeia > Bathyarchaeales > Bathycorpusculaceae > JBEKCD01. The sequence goes on from JBEKXL010000026.1 coordinate 27,183, forward strand.
AACCAGCAAAAACACCAACTCTCCCCCCCATTTTTCTGTCGCTCGCGCGTAATGCTTGAACGTAACAAAACCACTCAGACCTGTCTATATTGGCAAAGCACTACGCCCAACACTACCCATAACTCCCCTTTTCCATTGAGCAATCGCGGGCTAGCTGATCTTGAGAATGACCAGGTATTCATTGAAGGCTTCAGGGAGAAGTACAGGCTGGCCTAGAAGATCCGCAGGCGGTTCAAAGCCTCAAGCCTTTCTTTTTCTCTGTCTCAGGTCTTTTTTTGGCTCCATTTCTTTTCTGTTTTCGTCCTTTCGTCACTACCCCAACTACCACACAAGCCACAAGAAGTTGCCGAATGAAACCCATAAAGCGCGCTGGCTTGTCCCTAAAATGGTTAAAAATGGTTTTTATTCTTCTTTTGTCTTTTCGAGTTGGATATGGGCTTGTTTTCTGGGCAAATCTTGGCCGCGCGCTAAGATGGCAAATCAACGGGTT
>JBEKXL010000027.1:0-26955 GCA_049512075.1 Bathyarchaeia archaeon
CATCCGAGCGACTTCTGGGTGAGGCGTGGTCTTCCTTGGCTGCGTCGAATCTAGGTCTCGTAAGGAGGGAAAAGTCGTAACAAGGTGGCCGTAGGGGAACCTGCGGCCGGATCACCTCCTATGTAAACAGCCTTGCAAATCGACTGGAGGAGAAAGCAGGGTGAACCACAAAAAAAGCCAAAGCCCAAATCGCAGTCACCTTGTCAACAGAATGCCACGCTCTCCCAGATTGTAGGTTCTCCTTTAAATGAATCAGCATCGTCGACAGCCATGGCTAATCGTGGGAGATTCCGCCTTTGTTGAAAGGAATGTACTCCCTCAGCTCCTCAATCGAAGCCTTAACTATTTTTTCTTGTAGCTTCCTGGGAATCTTGCTAGCCAAGACTTTCAGGACAAGTTTCAGCAGTTCTTTGCCGGGCAGGTCTCCGGGCACGATTTTGACGTATGCCTCTGTTTTAGCCTTTACGGCGCCAATTGGTCCGCCGACAAACTGAAGCGCATCATTCGCATCAACCAGAATGCCGACAGCCAGTTCAAGCTTGACCCCTCGCATCCAGTTCCGCTGCCCGCGAACGACGAATGCGCCGTGTCCCACCGACTCGCCAGAGGGCCCACCCTTGCTGAGCTGTTCAGGCTTGACCCAGTAGACGTCAACGCTTCCAAAACCTTCACGCCATGCTCTGGAAAATGCGGCTGCAAATTCAGCTGCTTCGCTCAAGCATTGCTGGTTAGGTTCCTTCGTTTCTGTCTTAACGACAACGAACGGTGCACCGACGATGTCGGCGTGAAAAACAACGTCACCGTCGCTGCTGTGGTTCTTGACGAGAACCTCGTTTGTAACCGCGTCTTTTCCAGCAACCACTAGGAATCCATCAGAGGAGACAAACCATCGGAACTTTTCAAACCACTTCTTAGGCTTAATCTTGCGTCTTGTAAGTTCCTCCAACGCTTCAGCGGGTTTACCATGCTCCAATGCTTCTGCGTCTCGTATCTTTGCTTCAACACTTGCCAGTTGTTTGCAAGAATCTTCTAACGCGTTTCTCGCTCCTTTCATCTTCTGCTTGGTCTGTTTCGCCCGCTCATAAAACTCGCTTGCGTTCTCAAACAAGGTTTTGTGCGGATGCAATTCGAATCTCAAACCGTCAACGCTGACGGTGACAGTCAAACCCCTGTTGTCGATGGATTCGAAAATCGCGCTTGGCATCAGACCCTTCTGTTTTTCGGCGCAGACCCGTGCGACGACCGCCTTCAAATCTTCACCACTCTGTCTGCCGGTCAGTAACTCGTCGAATAAAGCTTGCAGTTCCCGGATGTGGGCGTAGACTGTGTCGCCGGTTCGTTTGTCCAGCTCAGTCTTTGCCTCACCCTCAGTCAAGAGTTTTTCCTGTTCAGCAATCATGCGTTTGAGCCTTTCAGCTTCGTTCTTCAGCTTGTCAACCTCTATTCCCGCCGTGGCCTCCTCGACAGCTGAGACTCGGGTGTAAAACTCGTCTAGAGCTTCATTGAAACTTTTATAACTCTGAAGTTGAACGTCTTCGCGTTCATATAGCCTGAGCTTGAACGGGACCACGTCAACCAACCCGCCATCCTCGCCCAAAACAACACAGGGCTCTAATGTGCCGGTTGTGACCTGTTGGAGCAAACCCTGCAAGCTGCCGTAAATGGCTGCAACCTCGTCCAAGCTCAGCCCGTCACAACTCCTGGTCTTTTCTATGCTGGCTCTGACTAAGGCCTCTTCTGAGTATTCGCCGCCTATGCCCAGAAGACGTGCCAGCGCCCTGATTACCTCAACATTGCCGGAAGCCTTAAGCCCGCCAGACAATTCTTCAAGACTGATCCTTAACGGGTTTTTTCCACCTGAGGGCGCAAATTGAAAAGCTTCTCCGCGCAGTATGTTTCGATCTCGCATGCGTTTGTAGGTTAGAGCCTGCAGTATCTTGTTGTCCTCGCCTACGAGGATAACGTTGCCATTGCCGAAGAACTCAAGAACCATTCTCAAAACGCCTCCACTTGTCTTCAACGACAAGATGACTACTCTTTCAAACTCGTACTGCTCGACGCTCACCAAGCGAGCGTTCCGCAGGTACCCTCTCAAAGCCATGCAAAATGCTGTTGGCCTAGGCGGCTTCTCCAGTGAATAAGCAGTCAAATGGAGGCGTCTGCCAGCTTTCAAAACCAACTGAAACGGTGGATGGTCAACCTTATGCAACTTAAGCGTCAGAGTCTTCGGGTCTAGCTGGTAAACATTGTTGACGTGTGAACCTAAGATATGCTCTCTCAACTCGCGTACGGTTGCAGCAACGTCAAAGCTCGTAAACTCCTTCTTGAGCAATTTGAATCACAGCAAGACTCTAATGGTCTTGAATTGTATAAATATACAACTTTGACGGGCGCTAACAAGATTCTCTGACAGTGGCTTTTTTTCCAGAGCAAAAGTTGCGAGGAAAGGAAAGGTTTAAAGTTCACCTGTTTAAACTCTAATAACGACATCCAAAGAGGAACCTAGACAAAGCAAACCAACCCATGAGTATCTCGAATGTAAAAGTTGACACCTAAACGCAACATGCAAGCCAAAAAAGTCCCATTCATAATGCAAGTTTAAGAGACGTGAAAAAACCATGAAACCATTAGAAACCGTCTACTGGCTTAGACTTGCCTTTGGCATTCTAGCAGCCTTCTTGGCTGTGGGCTTCTTGGTAATAGCAGGGACGGTTAACACAAACTTGGTGCTCAACCCATCAGTCGAAGTAGCAAACGCTGGAGCAACAGCACCACAAAATTGGTCCTCTTCGGGGAATGTAACGGAGTGGAGCACGACTTATGCCAGAACAGGGTCCAGAAGCCTAAGAATTGACGTTACTAACGCTACCGCGAGTTGGACAGGGCAGGTTGGGCAAATATACGGTGGAAACGTGTACCACATAGATGGGTTCTTTTACGGGCAAGTTGTTAAGGGCCAATTCCTCTTAACAATCAGTTGGTTTTCAGACTCAGCAGAAATTGATGACAATGTTGCCTTACCTGTGGCCAACTATGCAGGATGGCAACTGGAGGGAGGTACCTTCACTGCCCCGAGCGGTGCAAAGAGCTGCAAAATTGTTTTCAAAGCTGTAAATGGGTCTGGAGATCTGTATGGAGATGACTTTGAGGTTAGGCAAACAGAACCCGTACAATCGTTCTTCAACAGTGCGTCGATTGCGATTATAGTCTACATCGCCTCATACTACGTTTTAAAGTCCAAGTTTGGCACCAAGGTGTCGAAGCCCCAGAAAATCCTTACAGCCGGAATAGGCATCTATATTCTCGCATGGCTAGTCATCTGGGCCTTTTTGTACACGCTAGTGGCCGCGGCTTAATCTTCTCCCTGTTCGAGGAAGTTCTCTATTGTTGCCTGACCCTTGTCAGTCGTGACAGTGTCAAGCTCTTCTCCTTCAGCAGTCCCCGCGTTCACCCCGTTTGCTTCAGGCACGCTAGCAACGTGTGGAATAGTGATTCTGCTGAGCACGCGCATACAGTCAGCCCACGCTGAGAAGAAACCTCGGTCGAAGTCTCCGTGAAGCCTGTTTCTCACGTGGTCCAAAAACTCGCGCCTATAACTGTGCAACGCCGCCTTATCGTCCAGGTCTACTTTTGAGAAGAAAGCGTACGAGTCTCCGTTCGCCTTGCGAGAGAGAAACATTCCGTACAAGGCTCTGAAGTAGCCGCGGTTCCACTCCGTCTTCTGCATTTTCTGTTTCAACCTTTCCAGCTCCCGCTCTGCCTCAGTGAACTGCCGGTTAACCAGCAGTTGAAAGAACCTGGTAACTAGAGCTGATTGAATAGGCATCAATGACCACGAGACTTCTTTAACTCCTCTTCGGAAGTATCCTCTATCCCATTTTCCGTTACTTTAAATATTTCCTCTCCTTCAGGCAAATACGGACTTGAGACCAAACGTGCTATGCGAATAGGTCCGTGCGAAGCTCTCCTCAAGTAAACACGCGTGTGACTGGTGTGTCCAACAATGTGGCCGCCGATAGGATACACCGCGTCTCCGAAGAACACGTCGGGCTTGGCCATAACCTGGTTCGTCACTACCGCCACGGCGTTAAACGCCCTGGCCAGACCGATGAGCTTGTGCATGTGTTTATTCAGGTTCTGCTGCCTAGGTGCCAGCATCTCACGCCCTATGTACTCGCTTCTGAAATGCGCCGTCAAAGAGTCGACAATTATGAGCCTCACGTTGTTGGCCTTAATAACCTCGTCAGCATTGTCGAGCAAGAACATTTGATGGTCAGACGTGTAGGCCTCAGCGTAAATAATGTTCTTGGCAACCTGCTGGGGATCAAGTCCCAAATGCTTTGACATGGAAACTATCCTTTCAGTCCTGAACGTGTTCTCAGTGTCCACGTACAAAGCGGAACCACCCAGTCCGCCTCGTTCAGGGGGCAGCTGAACATTCACGCATAACTGATGGCAAATCTGACTTTTTCCAGTGCCATACTCTCCATAAAATTCTGTTATAGTCTGTGTCTCCAGTCCGCCATCGACAAGCCTGTCCACAACCTTACTTCCAGTCGTCAAACGCAGAACACTCTGCCGCATCTTAAGCAACTCGTCCGCTCGAATGAAAGAGACGCCGATGGACGAACGGGCAGTTTCAATTATGGCAAAAGCCTTTTTCTCGCTTATACCTGCAGGTTCGAGCTCCCGAGCCGTCGCCATAGCCAAGGACTCAATCGTGTGATAACCCATCTCCCGGAGTTTCTGCGCAGTAGCCGGGCCGACGCCGGGCAAATCCTCCAGAAACTCATACTTCTTCTTGGCCCCGTCCTCACTGCTCTTTTCCTCTTCTATTTCCTCCGCCATGAATCTCTTGCCTTCTCACAGTTGATAGAACAGATGAACAAGCAATATTTAAAACAAGCGAACTGGAGCAAGGGCTATTCCGTGGAGAGATCGGTTAAAGTGAACTGCTGGAAGGGTTAGCTTTGTCAAGATTTCCCGTGGACTTTGATGACTGTTCGAGATAAGATATAAGTACACGGATTTTTCATAGAAGCAAACTGAAGAGGGAAAAACTTTGGAGATGGCAAAAATCGTGGAAGATGTTGCGTTTAACATTCTGAAACAAGCCGTCATCTACCTGCCGGACGATGTTAAACAAGCGTTGAAGAAGGCCTATGCTGAAGAAACAAGCGAAACTGGCAAAACGCAGTTGAAAGCAATATTGGACAACATCGAACTCGCTGAAAAGTATCAAGCCCCAGTATGCCAAGACACGGGCACAATAATCTTCTATATCAAGGCAGGCGCAAAAGCGAAAGACATGGACAAGGTTGAAGCAGCACTGATAAACGCAACACGCAAGGCCACGAAAGAAATTCCGCTACGGCCAAACGCGGTAGACCCGTTCACAGGAAAGAACAGCGGAGACAACACTGGAAGATACATACCAGCTCTGAACTGGGAAATCGCACCAGGCGACGCCATAGAAATGACCGTGATGACGAAGGGCGGAGGCTCTGAAAACGTTTGCCTCGGAGGAATGATCGTTCCCGGTGAAGGAATAAAGGGACTGAAAAAATTCGTAGTCGATGCCGTAGTAAAGGCTGGAGCTCAGCCATGTCCGCCGAACATACTGGGCATCGCGATGGGAGGAGGAGCAGACATATCAATGAAACTGGCAAAGAAAACACTGTTACTGCCGCTGAATGAGCATAATCAGGACCCGGAAATTGCAAAGCTTGAACAGGAAATCTTCGAAGCGGCAAACATGACGGGAATCGGGCCGATGGGACTTGGCGGGAAAACCACGGTTCTGGGAGTACACATCGACTACGCCTACAGACACCCAGCGTCTTTCCCTGCGGCCGTTGCCTTCAACTGTTGGGCTGCCAGACGAGCTTCTGCAAGAATCAAGGCCGATGGAACCGTCGAGTACTTAACACACAAGTTGAAGAAGTGAGGTGAAGAAAAATGGCCGTATACAAATTTAAAACTCCAATCTCAGATGAGCAGATAAGAAAGCTGAAGGTCAACGACGTACTCTACGTGACCGGGACCATAGTGACTGCAAGAGATCAAGCCCACAAGAGAGCTCTGGAATACTTCAAGGAAGGAAAACATATGCCAGTGAACCTTGAGGGATTAGCTGTTTTCCACTGCGGACCAGTAGTAGCGAAGCAGGGGGACAAATGGGTGGCAGTCGCAGCTGGACCGACGACAAGCACGCGTATGGACATCTTCGAAGATGAGTTCATAAAGGACTTCAAGGTTCGGGTTGTCATCGGCAAAGGCGGAATGGGAAAACGGACGACAGATGCCATGGCGAAATACGGTGCCGTCTACGGTGCCTTTACGGGCGGAGCGGCCGTGTTAGCCGCCAGAGCCATAAAGAACGTCAAGAGCGTGGAATGGTTCGACCTAGGGATGCCCGAGGCAATGTGGATCTTTGAAGTGGAAGAATTCGGTCCGCTCGCTGTGGCCATAGACTCCCATGGAAACAACCTGTTCACGGACATTCAGAAGAGCGTTGAAGAAAACAAACAGAGGATCTATCAGAAACTTGGCATAACGCCATAGTTTCAACCCTGTTTTTCTGCTCAATGTTTGCGTTTCATTTTTTTGATACCGAATCTGGATTCTGTTTCGCGTGTCGGAAGGTTTAATATTTCATTTTCGGTTCATTAAACATGAGAAATGAAACATGTTCAAACAATTCAGAGACAAAGTAGCCCTTTCAGGAATCACCGTCCTACTCGTAGGAGTCGCCTTGTTGATATTCACATTCGTGAGCGCCTACGGATTCTTGGCGCAGAGCCTGTCAATAATATCTTCACAGGACCTGGTGCAAACGTTCGGCGCAGCTCTAGCCCCCCTCATAGCAACGTGCATACGCATAATGTACTTGGGGATAATGGGTTGGATAGGCTCGCTCCTGACCATAAGGGGCATTACGATAATCGCACATCTTCCAGAAACGTCCGTGGCGACCGCTCAAAAGCAAGAGGCTAAGCAGGAACTGCAACCTCAGAAGACGAAAACCGAAAAACCACGGAAAGAATCAAGCCAACCAGAAGCCAAGCCCTCTGAACCAGAGTTTATGGTCATACCCCCACAAGAAGTTTCACAAACGCCATCGCAGTCAGATCAACCAGAAAAGAATGAGTCACAATCGGCTGCTTAGAACTGCAAGGCAAACGTCAACAAGGAGTCACCATGAAAGTACCTATCCGCATGATAACTGTAGCCACATCATTCTTCTGGATTATCCTAATCATCTTCTCGGTATCCGCCATCTACTCCATGAAGGACATTCGCCTAGATCTGGGCAGACCGCAAATCACGATAACACCGGACAATGAACTCGTGCTTAGCTTTCCCATCGGAATTGTGAACAATGGCTACTACAACTTGGACGATTTAAACATTTCAACCGAAATCCAAGACGTACAAAACTCGACAATGGCCCAAGGGTTCACGTTCATACCGGTCATAGAAAAAGCCGAAACCTTAAACACTACGCATCAGATGAGAATCAACCTCACAGACACGCTGCAGACCCACCAATACCTCATATTCAACGACACAGAACTACAAGTTCCTGCAACGGTTACGATGAAAGCCGCAGAGCTGATTTCACTCCAGGTCTCTTCGAATCTAACGATTCCCTGGGGTGCACCCCTGTACAATCTCACGTTTGGAACACCAAAATTCACATTGCAAATCAGCCCAAACTCCACGAGATTCTACAGAGTAACTATTCCAACGGCGTTTGAGAACCACGCTTCCTTCGACCTAAACGGAACAATCCAGCTAGGCACTTACAACAACAGAAACATCCTGACCTGGACAGCAAAAATTGTCCTCAATGCCCCACGGCAGTCAACCTATCAGGCAGACTTAAACCTTGATGTTCCTGTAGCGGACGTTTCCACAAACGGACGTTTTGAAGCTTTTTTTGAAACGTCTTTTCTCAATTATGGACCGTTGGTGATTCCCTATGGCAGCTGATACACGCACGACCCTGAAAAAGAGACGCATGATTCTGCGCAGAGCCTTGAAAGCAACAGTGGAGGGAGTGGTCCTCTATGTCGTCTACTTTCTTCTGTCTCAGTTCTTGGCTCCGCTTTCCGAGTTTGTTCCTGGCTTTCAACAGATGGTTGAAACGTTCGTCATGGTCTACATTGTCCTAATAATCATAGCTGAGCTCACTGCGGGCTCAATCTTTCAGCACTTCTTCAACGCTGCCAAGGCCTTGTTCATAATCGCCTACCTGATGGTTGCGTTGGGGACCGGAATATTCAGCATGACCATTCAGGGTATGAACTTCGTAGTTGACATCCACTTGTTTCTACTCATTGCAATGCTGTTAGCCCTGCTGGGGTTAGCAAAATCCGTCATTCAAACTATAGATTACATCAACGAAAAAACAGAACTCGCACTCACCTAATGCACGTTCCACGAAAACAAGCTCACGGAAGATTTGTGTCACAGTTTCTTGCTCACCATGTAGGCGTCTTCTCCGTCAGCATAGTAGCCTCGAATGGAGCGGGAAACTTCCAACCCTAGTTTCTTGTATAGACTAACCGCTTCCTCGTTTGTCACCCTGACTTCTAAGTAGCATTGTTTCGCTCCGTACATCCGCATGCCTTCCATGGCTTTTGTGACCAATGCTCCTCCTATGCCCTTGTGTCTGTATTCGGGCATGACCGCAACCGAAACAACGTGTCCTTTCTTGACTAAACCTGGCAGTCCGATATTTGACAACCCGACCTCGATACGACACATAATATAGCCAACAATGTTCCCGTTTTCCTCGGCGACGATGAAAGTCTCAGGAAATCTGCGATACAAATCTACAAAGAAGAAGTCCGTGTAGTTTTCTGGAAGACAGATCTGATTGATGTGTGTAACACCTGCCAGGTCGTTCATCGTGAATTTGCGCAGTTCGAAGACGTCTTGCACGTTGTCAGGCTCCTTTTATCTTGAGGCAAGTTTCACAGTGCCTTAAACACTTTTCCTTTTCAACTAGTCGTTACGACGCCCTGATCCTCGACTGCTTTGACTCCTGGCAACGTGAAGCCTCCGTAGGGCAAGGTCCAGACTTTAGCGTTCTTGCCAACTATGTTCATGGCTTCGTTCAAGGCATCGTTTACCGCTCTTGAGGTTTTCAGCTTGAAAACGTTTGCAGCGTAGTAGTCGGGCATCGACGAGACCAGGATTATGCGAGCTTTTTGCAGAGCTTTCATGTAGTAATAGACCGTAGATCCTCCCACGACGAAATTGCGTTTTATCTCCCTTTCGACTGCTTTCAAGTCTGGGAACTTGGTCATCCATTCGTAGAAATCTTGGTTTCCATGGCCTTCTGCCAGTTCAGCTACTAGGATTATCACGCCTCCCCTCTTCACAACTTCTAACGCATTATCGACACTCTGGTATGCTTGGAAAAGATTGACATCCGTTGGGTCTCCGCCCGGACTGACTACGACAATGTCCGCCCGTCGATCTACCTGCACCCGGTACATCTCATCAACAAGTTTGACCCCTTCGGAAAAAACTCGCTCCAAGTCTCCTGCAAATGCTCTCACGAGTTCCCTCTTGCTGTTCATCACAACGTTGAGGACAAAGTCTACCCTTGCCATCGCTGCTGCTTCAACCATATCTTGATGAACAGGATTCTCCGAGAGAATCCCGGTTCTCGCATTCGGATCCAGCAGCAGGGCATAATTGTGTTTTGCCGTTTCTTCACCTGATATTCCAGGCAGCACGCTTTTTCTTCCACCTCCATAGCCAGCAAAATAGTGAAGGCCAATGCCGCCTGTCAAGATTCTGACGTCTGCTTCAGTGAATGAGCGGTTCAAGAGGACTTCTGTCCCATGCTTCTGCGTCGTGCCCACGTGAACCAGGTCCTGAGCCCTGCTGTCATGACTCACGGCTCTAATGCGAGTGCAGACGTGTTCGCCCAGCAGCTTAACCGCTTCTTCAGGTTTGACCGCTCTGTGGAGCCCACACGCAAAGATGACCGTCACGTTTTCATACTTGACTCCTTCATCGTTCAGCGTGTCGAGCAACGGTGGGACCATCAATTCACTTGGCGCAGTTCCAGTGGCATCATCCACGACTATCGCCACTCTGCTTTCCGGTTTGACAATCTCGTTGAGCTTCTTAGAACCCAAGGGTTCTTTTAAGGCCCTTTCGATTTCTGCTATCGGATCCGGCACGCCCGGCTTCTCTTTCGGCTCTATTGAACCCAGAAAATTTCTAGTTGGAATTCTTACGCAGACTTGTGACTTTCCGTATGGAAGCCAAGCATCAACCATGGGACATCACTTGAGTATTGAAACACGCTGGCAGAAACTATTAAGTTTTGCCAGAGTAAAAAATAGAAGCAACCAGTAACACCTGTCCCGCCCTCAGGCAACTCTCTCAGCATAAGCCTCTTTAGAGGCTACGTACAATAATGAAGAACTGTGAGGGATTGAAAGTGTCGATTGGAAAGACTCCTTCAAAGAACGAAGTGTTTTTCGTGTGGTTTAATCACTATGCTGGAGTGACCCTTAAGACTCCTTCAAAAACATTGGTGATTGATCCTGTTGACGTTAAACCTCGAGACTTCAAGAATGTTGATGCGGTCCTGATCACCCATGAACATTATGACCACATGGACCCATCCCTGATTTCGGAGCTTCAAAAATCAACGCAGTGCGCTGTCGTTGCCGACCCGACTTCCGTGAAAAAACTGCGGCACTTGATTTCTCCAGAAAAACTGGTCGAGGCCAGACCCGGTTCAGAAGTCAAGTTTGACTCGGTCTCGGTGAAAGTCGAAAGCTGCAATCATCCCCCTGCAACTACGCCAGTCACCTTCATAATCGCAAGCGAGGACGATATCAAAGTCTTTCACACGGCGGACAGTCTGCCCTTTCGTGAAATGGCCATGATGGGTGAAAAGGAAAAACTGGACCTTGTCTTCTGCACCGTGGGGATCGCGCCTGGGACTTCACCGGAAACTGGCTTTGAGATTGCAAGATTGACCAAACCGAAGGTTGCCGTACCCTATCACACAGGCTCAGCGGCGGACCAGAGGAAATTTGCCGAGCTTCTAAAGAAGGAGATGCCGAAGATGACCTGCTTGATTCCTGAAACGGGAAAGATATATCAAGTTTCGAAAAGGAAGTGAAATATTGCCGAACCAAAAAGCCAGTGAATCCGTAAAGATTGAAATCTGCAAGATTCTTGACCGAATAGGAGCGTTCAAGTTCGGAGCCTTCAGGCTTACGAGCGGAAAGATGAGTCCATACTACATAGATCTTCGGATAGTCCCGAGTTTTCCTGACGCTTTTCGGGAGATATGCAGCGTCTATGCGGACTTCATAAAAAACAGGGTCGGAACAAAGAACTTTGAAAGAGTGGCGGGAATTCCGGTTGCAGGCATACCGTTCGCCGCCTTGATTGCATATGGCCTGAACAAGCCGTTCCTGTACATACGCAAGGGCGTGCGTCGTCATGGAAGGGAGAGAAGAATAGAAGGAGTCATCGCGCCCGGAGACCACATACTCTTGGTTGATGACCTTGTTACGACTGGCTTGTCATTGCAGAAAGCGGCGAAAACCATCGTTGCGGAAGGCGGGTTGGTGACGGACGCGGTTGTGCTGCTAGATCGTCAAGAAGGCGGAAAAGAGAGACTCGCGAAAAGCGGAATGAGAGTTCACGCTTTGCTCAACATCACTGAAATAGCTAACACACTGCACGAACTAGGGACGATAGACGAAGAACAGCTCAGAACCATTCTGAGACAGATTAAGACAGGACAAAAAAAGTGAGTTCGGGTTTAGAGAGGTTGTTCGTAGAATATTAGGTCTTGATCCTCGAGTATCTTGTGAAGCTTGCGCACTGCGTCATAGACATCCTGTTCTTTCTTAGCTCCCGTGCAAACAAGTTTCCCGCTTGCAAACAAGAGTATAACGACCTTAGGCTCGTCCATCCTGTAAATCAGACCGGGAAACTGTTCAGGTTCATACATCGTCTTTCCAAGTGTATACGGGGCCTTTTCCAAGTCTATCATTCCCCCCAAGCTGGCTGAGGCGACTATGTTCTGAATCTTCAACTCTGGTTTGCTGATGATTATTATTCCGCCCTTCTTCAACTCCTTGACCACTTTCATGACCGCTCTGCGTGCTTCCTTCTCCGACTTCGCCCCCGTACAAACCATCTTTCCAGAGTTGAAAATCAGCGTCGCCGTCTTCGGTCTCTTGAGCCTGAACACTAAGCCTGGAAACTGTTCAGGGCGATATTCAACTCCCGGATAACTCTTCACAACAGCGTTCAAGTCAACCTTCTGGTTTAAAGTGGCAGAGGCAACAACGTTCACGATGTTTATTATAGCTTTGCTCTTCGGCATAGAAGCCCACTTCTTACTACTGAATTGCTTAAATACCCTTTATAAAGCCTCAGGTAGGTGCATTTTCAGTTTAGGCAGGGTGTTTTCGCTTCCTGAGCTACGTGAGAGAAAGAGTTTTGTTTCTTTCTTTTTGGAAAGGGTGTTTTAAGCTTCTTTTCAGTGGCACGCCTTGGGTCATGGTTCGTCCACGGCTGGGATTGACGCGGGAAGGCGTGAATCGTACTGGAAAGGTGTGAATCGTTGCCCCTGACTGAGTCTGTAAGCTTCAAAGCCGTGTTGCAGAAGAGAAGCCGCGTTCAGATTCCCAGGTTGTTTTGTTGGCAGTACAGGATGGAGGCGAATCAGGTGTTGAAAGTCAACGTCAGGATTGCGGGTTCTTTCGTTGACGAGAGGTTTCTTGCGAGGATGACGAGAGACGGCCGCCTGACGATTCCAAAATTGACTTTGAAGCTTCTGCAGGAGGGCAAAGAAGAAAGCCTAGAAGGCTGCGTCCTCGAAGTCACCGTTGAGCCGGCAGACGAACAGGGTGAAAAGCCGGAGCTGAACCCTTAAGGCCCCGTGTCAACACAAACCGGGAAAGCGCGCGCCATTGAAGGCATACGCAAAGAGTTCAGTGACAGCATAGCCAACCTTGTGCTGGAGGACAAAACACTCAGGGAGCGGCTTGTGAAAGTAGAAGAAGACCTGAAGTGGGCAATTGACGAAATTGAAAATCTGGAGACTGATGGCAAGGGCTACAACAAAGAGGGCTAGCGCGCGCTTATTGGTCCAAGAGTGACACGTGTCAACCGTAGTATTTTGCGAGCATGGCAAGGTCCGCCGAGTCAACAACTCCGTCGCCGTTGATATCCGCATTGCGGTTCCACTTAGCGTCTCCTGGTTTTGAGCCGTAGGAGTCTGCTAGCAGAACGAGGTCTTGAAGGTTGACTTTGAAGTCTCCGTTTATGTCTCCTGGAATAGTGATGTGCGCGCCTGCAGGCGGGTCTGCGTCGATTTGCAAGGTGCCTTGAACGACAGAAACAGGTATTTCCTGTGCATTGTTGTCATTCAGTTCGCTATAAGTTATCCGCAATTGGCTGTAGAAGTCTGATTGATTCAGGACTTGTGAGGGTTGTCCAGTTACCTGGAAAGTTATCTTTGCCACGAGTCCGTCATCGTTATTCCATCCCACCTTAGCGGTGCTGGCGGCACACACAGCGTATTGGGTTGCTTGATCATAACTTGCAGTGTCAATAATCTGGTTCCCCTTGACATCGAAGAATCCGTCGAAAACATAAAGCAAGGACCCAGTAAGTACACCTCCTGATTGGCCGAGCATCGTCGTGAATCCGATGGGCTTGCAATAGTTCAGAATGTTTCCGAAGTCAAAGTACACTTCAACACCGCAAACACCAGCCGGAACATTCGCTTCAGTTGCGTTTCTAAAGTGTATCTCCACAGTGAAGGTTTGTCCCACCGCAGACGGAGAAGAAGGTATCTCCAAACCGTTAATGCTCGCGTTCACGTCAATTAGAGGATCAACCGCGACTGGCTCTACGCTAAAATACACCTGCGCTTGCTGTTTGTAAGTAAGAGGATTCGGGATGGGAGGAAGGAGAGAGGTAGCGCCCGCGCTATACTTGCTTGACAGGTCATTGATTTGATTTTGCAGGGAATTGGCTTGATTTTGTAGGGTTGTGATTTGTCTTTGCAGATTTGCAATCGTACTGTTGTCGGCTGCGACTATGGAATTGTTTGATGCAAGCTGGTTTTCAAGTTCAGCTGTTTGAGAATTCAAAGAATTGATCGTTGAGTCGGCCGATAGGATTTGGTTTTGAAGAGCTGTGACTTGAGAGTTCAACAAGGAAATCGTACTATTCTTGTCGTTCACTGCTGACATGTGATATGCGAATGCTCCGACTAGGCCAACACCGAGAATGATACAGATTATTCCTAGTGCGAGGACGCGCGCTCGTTCACGTCTCCAAAATCTGGGCCAAAATTGAGTGCGTAGAGGAGTGCTTGATGGTTCTTCCACCTGTTTCATAGTGGAAACGGCGATTCTTCCAAGAGACGACAAAGCGTATTCTCCGTGTTCAGTTTTTGCCAGAAGACTTGTTAAACCTTCCAAATGATAGGTCAAATGAGAGCTTTCTATGCCTAGGGTTCTCTGCAAGTCTGAAAAACTCTGCGGCCCTGCCGAAAGGGTTCTCAGTATCTTCCTGCGAATAGGGTGTCTCAAAGATGTGAAAACCGTCGAATAGGTTTCTTCTTCGAAGCCGCCCATGGTCTCACCAACAAATATAGGGTTCTCAGCACGAGTTAAGCGTTTTCGTAAAGAAACCTTTACGAATGTTTGAGTTTTAGGCATCGAGTCTCTGTCAAAATCTTTGTCAACTACGCATTATGGGGTCAAACTTCCTTGACGGTTTTGCGAAGGGGCGCTACGTTTGGTTCGGACTTTTATAGTTTGTCTTCCTAGCCCGCACGCGCGGGACACTGTTGCTGTAACCGCATATTCAAATCCAGCGCGCGCTAATAGGGAAGTGCCCCAATAGTTCAGCCTACTAGGCGCGCCAACCTACAAAGCGAGGAACAATAGACTGTAATGCGCCCAATAGCCTTACCCGCCTCTTTTGTTTGGAGGAAGAGGTATTAAGATGCTTAGACTTGCAGGAAAATACGCCGACATCTGTTTTATCCCAGAAGAAAACCCAAAAGAGTTCTCCAGAGCCAAGGATGAAGTTGTAAGAGCTGCCAAAGAGGAGAATAGAACAGGCATTCCGCCCTTCGCTTGTTTAGTTGGCATTAGAACAATGGAAGGAAAGGACGATTTCCGTTTGAAACTTGAGAAAGCTACCAATTTTGGAGCATCCTACGTTGTTGCTGGCGTTGAGCGAAAACGAGATTACATGCAGTTTATTGAGCTTCTTGCCAAAGATATAATGCCGTCTTTCGGATAGTCTTCAGCCGTTTTTAGATAACGTGTTTTTTGAATTAAAAGCACGAAAATAATCGGTCGGGTTTTCAAGACGCCTAGCTTACATATGCCAAATACAGACGCGCACATGTAGCCACGGTTGCTCCATCACCCACGCAGGCGGGTATTAGGTCCTTAACCGTTGAAGCGCACCCCCCACTTGCGAAAACCCCTTCGACGTTCGTTCTTCCAAGATGATCGACAATAACACAACCTTGTCTGTGAGTTTTTAATCCAGCATTCCGCAAGACTGAGACAAACGGCTTAACGCCTCCAACCACAAAGATGATGTCTGCCCTCAATGTCTTGTTTGCAGAACTGCTCACATGACGTAACACGAGCTGTTTTGACGGTGGTTTGCCTTTGATCTCTTTTCCTATAAAATCCTCTATTAGGCTGACCTTCCTCTTTTCCAGTTGCTCCTTCATCTGTTCGTCAATGTCAATCATGTTAGCATGGTTGACCAATCTTACACTCCTAGCTGTTGTAGTCAATCGCAAAGCTTCATCAACGGCTTCCTTGACATTGCCAACGACGATTATGTCCTTCCCCTTAAGGAAAGGCGCGCTGCATTCTGCACAGTAGGCAACACCGGCACCGAGCCAGGTCTCCCACTTCATACCTATGCCTTTCATTCCATCCCCGGTTGCCAGAATCAAAGCTTTACACTCATATTTTTCCCGTTTAGTTTCTACAACCTTCTCTTTTCTCTTTAGAGAAAGGTTGACAACCTCCTTCGAAGTGTGAAGCTCTGCACCGTCCTTCTCTGCTTGATACACCATTTTCTCCATGAGTTTCAGCCCAGAAATCTTGTTCCGAAAGCCCGGATAATTGGTTACTCCACGCGCTCTAGTTGCAATTCCACCCGCTGTCTTGTCTTCCTCTAAAAGCAACGTATGCAAGCCAAAAACCGAGGAATGGATGGCTGCGGCTAAACCTGCGGGTCCACCGCCAACAATAATTATGTCATACACGTTATTCGCCCCCTTCCATCATTAAATTACTTGCGATCTCTTAAAGAATTAACTGAAACAGACCACGCTTGAGGGTTTGTCTTCGAACTGTTGTATAGAGGTTGGGTTCTAACCAGGCGCGGGTAAGATGGCGCCGTGGAAGGGGTTTTGTCACGAGCTTTAGCAAAAGGGAACAAGCGCGTGCAAAAAAATCAAAAATGACAGCCTGAGGTTTAAAGAAAGATACTTGGAGGCAGATCGTTCACCGAACAAGCAAGCTGCTGTCTCAATTTCGAGCCTTGATGGTTGAATGTACTGTCTTATCTTTTTTTGGTGTATTCGTAAAGTCCAAATAGGTTTCCGTCAGGGTCGGCAAACGTGGCCATGGCAGTTCCATCTTCCTCTGACTTTGGAACAGTTACCTTACCTCCGAGTTTTACAACTTTCTCCAGCGTTTCGTCAATGTCATCCACCAAAATGTAAACAAGAACACAGGTAGGTTTCTCTTTAGGCATTCGCCACATCCCACCGCCTGGTTTTTCACCTGTATTGACCATCCAATAGGCGAAGTCCTCATTCTTGTCGCCTGTGATCTTCCAGTCAAAAATGCTTCCATAGAAACTCTTTGCCATTTCCAGATCTCTCACTCGTATTTCAACCCAGTTAAACCTATTCGGCAACCATCCACCCCCTGCGAACTGACAAGATTCCACTATTCAATAGGAGAGCCTTTGGATTTAGCTTTTATCCGTGACGAGCCCTCATTCTTCTGCGTGTTTGTTATAAGCAATTAGCCATAGCAACAGCTGGCAACAGCTTAGCAAGGAGTACACCGAATTGGTTAAAAGAACTACATCAGGAAATGAATGTTATGGATCATTGGGAAACACGCCTAAACAAAGACCTCGTAGATTGGTTGCTAAGTGGCGAACCATGGATCACCTACCGCACTTTGACTGATCTTCTGGATACACAGGAAGGCGACAGGAGAGCTTTAGTTGCGCGAAAAGGTGTTCTTGAACACAAACTCATCAGGAAAATTCTAGATAAGCGAAATCTCAGGGGTTACTGGGGTGTTCAGAAGGATATTCACACTTGGTGGCCCAAGAAGGACACGACTTTTTGGGTCTTAGGGATTCTGGGAGACTTCGGGTTGAGAGTCGAGGACGAAGAACTGGCTAGAGCGACTGAGTATGTTTTCAGTATCCAACAGGAGCGCGGTGCGTTCCTGGGGTTTGATCCTAGACTTCCTTACGATTGCCACACAGCGATTCTCACAGAGTCTATGGCAAAGCTCGAGCTTCTCTCAGATCGGAGAGTGCAGAGAGCCTATGACTGGCTTCTAGGAAGGCAAAGACATGACGGTGGATGGTGGTGTAAGAACACAGGTCAGGTTGGTGGACCACGCGAAAAGGAGCCGAGCTGTGCAATGGCCACGATGTTTGTGCTTGGAGCATTGGCTCAAAATCCCAGACTTCGAAACAGTGAAGTTGCACGGAGGGGAGTTGATTTTCTTTTCGGATGCTGGGAAAACAGGGGGAAGATAAAATACGCTGGCCATGATAGCCAAGTTGGAACTGATTGGGAGAAGTTGAAATACCCTTTCACAGACTACAAGATATTGAAGTTTCTGGATGTTCTGTCTCAGTTTGAATGCGCCAAACAAAGGGTCCAGGAATCAGAAATGGTAGACCTGCTTCTCTCAAAACAAGACTGCAAGGGAAGGTTTACCCCTGAATCAATCGTTAAAGTCTGGTCTGATTTTGACTTTGGACAGAAAGATAAACCTTCAAGGTGGATCACCCTTCTAGCTCTGCGCACAGCCAAGAGAATCTGCAGCTAGACCTTGATGCACGCGCGAAACCAGCTAGAGACGTCAAAGGCTTACTCTTGATGTAGAGAACTCGAAGGAAAACAAGGGAAATCGGTTAGTGAGGTGCAATCTAGAGCGACAATGCACCATTCTTGACTAGCGTTTTCTCATCAATCTTGACAGTTGCTTCTGTCATTGAAGCCCACCAATGACGATTTCCAGACGTTCGGTTTTCTCCTCCCTTATCTTCGTTACCGCCGATCCCGATTGTAACTCCTCCCAAAACCTTATCATCTTGGGTGAAGCCATGTTTCAAGCCAGGATTCAGTCCCAGCCCGAAGAATGCAAACTTCGCGGCGTCGCCCTCACATGACTTCAGATAGTTTTCAAACTCAGAAATCCCAGATTGTGCCTCGTATCTAACGACTTCTCCCTGCTTGAAATGCAGGGCTAAATCCTTAATCTTTTTACCTCCCCTAACCGAAATCACAGCATCATAGACCACAGTTCCCTCTGCGCTGGTTTCATCTGCTGCCACTTCAACAAACCCTGAAGGCAAGAACTTCACAGTTCCTTTGGCTCCATCTTCCTTGTTCACCACGCTGTCTCCTGAAATAGGTTCACGCCCACTCAACTTGAGCTTGAGTTTTGTGCCAAAGGACGTCACAACACTAACATCTCGACCCTTCTTAACGACCTTAGCCACCCTAGAGGCTGTTCGGGCGATTTCCTTCTGGTCGACCATGCACCCGGCTAGCATGACCTCCTTCCATTTTTCATAATCTAACCCCAGAGCTTGCGCCCAATGTTTTGTCGCCATGCAGTATTCGACGCCTAACACGCGGATAGAGTGTTCACTGGCGATCTTTCGCCACGCGTCCATGTACTTGTTTGACTCTAGAAACCAAAGGTTAGCAAGCTCTTGTTTCTCCGAAGGAATTTTGCCCCAATCCACGGGGTTCTTCGGACCCATCAGAAAAATGAACGCATCAGTCCGCTCCAAGGCAGCAGCTTGATGTGCAGGCAAAATCTCCAACAGTCTTTTCGGGATTTCTAGTAGTGAACGCATCCAGTAGTCCTCCGTGGTGAGAGTAATGAATGGTTGGGCTCCTTTTTCCCGACAAGCAAAGGCTATTTCGGAAGCAATTTCAATTGTATGATCCCAACCATGAATCCAAACGTTTTCGCCCTCTCTAATGTTCAAGCATCCAGAAACTACTTGATGTGCAAGCTGCCTGTAATCTTCCATTTGCTCTGTCTCCATGGTTTTCATACGTTTTATTAGCAGTTAAATTTTCTCTCCAATCGCATGCGCAGAGGAGCCGCCGACTCTGCTCACGTTTAAAAACTCAGGCTTTTACATAACCAACTATGGAAGAGAAATATCGCCAATTGAGGACGATTGTTGAGAAGGAAATGGACGGAGCAAGTCCCGCACATGACATCAATCATGTGATGAGAGTCTACAACTTATGCCTAGAATTGGCAAGCTATGAACTAGATGTTGATATGGATGCCCTGAAAACCGCAACCTTGCTTCATGACATCGCCAGGACTAAAGAAGACAAACACGGACACACCCACTTGCTGAGTGTAGACCATGCTGCTCTCGGGGCTGAGATGAGCGGCAAAATCCTGAAAGAGCTGGGTTATCCAGAAGAAAAGATAGAGCATATCAAACATTGCATCGCAGCCCACAGATTTAGAGGAGGAAACACGGCAAAAACAATAGAAGCAAAGATTCTGTCTGACGCTGACAAACTGGACGTTTTGGGAGCAACAGGAATTGCAAGATCATACACGATTGGAGGAGAATGTGGCCAGAAAATCTATTCGGACACTCCAGTAGACAAGTACATCAAAGAAAACCTTGCTGGCAGCAAGCCTGACGGCAGAATCATCGATCCATCAAAGCACGCCTCAAACCTCGAGTTCGAAACAAAATTCAAACATGTCCCGGACAGACTGCATACTCAAAAAGCAAGAGAAATTGCAAGAGAAAGATTGGAGCATATGGCCCAGTTCTTTGAAAGACTGAAAAGAGAAATTGACGGTCAATTATAGATTCAAGCAGTGAAGACCTAGCGCGCGCCACGATCGTTGTACTTTTCTTTGTTATGCATGTGCAAAATGCTTGACAGACTCGACAAGATTGGCAATGTTGAAACGCACAAAACCTTAAGTGCGCGCATTGGCACAGATTATTCAATCGCTTAGCGAAGGTCAAGCATGAGCCAAGAGAGGAAGCTCCAGAGAATTGACAGGGAGAAGCTGCCATTATTCTATAGGTTTATCTTGAAGATTCCAATTCCTGCAATCATCTCGTCTATAGATATCCCGAGCGGCATCTTCTATGCGATAATTCTTCCGATTTTTATGTTGTTGGACTTTTTTCTGAACATCTATTTTCTGATTGGTTTTGGTTTCCCGATTAACATCTTATTGGTTTGTGTTGTTCCCGTTGTCTTCCTGGCGATTTTTGTAAGAGCCACCGCAGACAGGTTCATAAATTGGTGGAACTCTGGCGTGGTCGGCGGCTATGTTCAACGGGACGTCAAAGAGGTAATGAAAGAATATCTTGCTCTGAAAGAGAACAAAGCCAAAGAGGAAACAACAAGCGGATAGGTCTGCCCTCCGATGCATTCACCTACTGAAACCCACTGCACCGACAAGATGGGTTTTGTTTTGAACTACTAAGGCGAAGAAACCCATCGAAGAATTGGGCAAAGACCATTCCTACAGTCAATATCTTTGGTCATCAAGGATCCACGCCCTAGAATTCATCAACTCGCTCGCTATATCACACCGCTCGCTACTGGAAGAATTCAATAGTTGATTTTTCCATAACTCATAAGAAGGGGCAAGGGAGTTAATGCATGATGCGCTATGGATAAGGGAGCTTCACTTCTAGCCATTTTTGCCGCTTTACTGCTGATATCCTTATTCTCTTTGACCATGAGGTCTGCCTTGGCTTTTGATTATACAAACGTCTCAGTTCAGCAAGCTAAAGCGATGATTGACTCTAACCCTTCCTTGGTGATATTGGACGTGAGGAACCAGAGCGAATATGATTCGGGTCACATCAGAAACGCAAAGCTGATTCCAGTCTGGAATCTAACACAGAGGCTAGATGAACTGAACAGTTCCGACACTATCTTGGTATACTGCGGGTCAGGCGTCAGAAGCACAAGTGCAAGTGAAACACTCGTCAACAACAGCTTCCTTCACATCTACAACATGATCGGCGGAATAACCGCGTGGGGTTTGGCTGGATACCCAGAGTACGTCAACTACACTTCAATACAAGGAGCCATCGATAACGCAACTGAAGGTAGTACAATCTTGATATCCACTGGATTCTACAGCGAGCACCTAATGATTAATAAATCGATAACTCTGGTCGGGGAAAACAGATACACGACAATTATCGATGGCAGCAATAGCGGTACGATTCTCGACATAGCGTCCGACAACGTGTCAATCAGCGACCTCACGATAGAACGTCCTGGATGTACATGTGAAGGAAACTATGGAACTCTAATAGAAGACCACCATTCAGGAATAAGCTTAGTAGACAATGAGATAGTAACCGACAGCGTTGGCATCAACGCCACATCGGCACATGATGTGCTCATAGCCTACAACAACTTTTCACAAGACTATGTTACAAGCATGTCTATCTTGAACTCCTCAAACATCATGATAACTGGCAACAACATGACGGGTTTTATGCAGGGGGTAGAGATCACAGACTCCAGCAACGTCACATTTTCCAAGAACATTCTCTTGGGCAGTGGCGAAGGAGTGGTCATTCAAAACTCCAATGGAAGCACCTTTTGTGGAAACCAGTTCCTGCAGGACTCTTTCGGAATTAGCCTCCGTCAATCCAACGACAATCTCATATACGACAACGACTTCAAAGAAGACTTCCGCGACGTTTCGAGCCAGGAATCAATGAACCGTTGGGACAACGGCGTGGAAGGGAACTTCTGGGGGAACTACACTGGAGTCGATGCAAACATGGACGGAATAGGAGACACACCCTACAGCATAGACGTGAACAACACAGACAATTATCCGTTGATGGGCATTTTTGCCAGTTACGAGACGAACGATCAGGAAGTTGATTTCATAAGCAATTCCTCCGTAACCGGCTTCAGCTTCAGCGTCGCCAACTCTTCCGGGACTTTAGGCTTTGCAGTCGCTGGAGAGAACGGAACACAGGGCTTCTGCAGACTGAACATTCCAAAAGCGTTGATCAATGGTTCCTACATCGTCATGTTTGATGGACAAGTGATTACGGAGCCTCAATTCCGCGTACTGCCAGCCTCAAACGAGAACTACACCTACATTTACATGAACTACACTCACAGCGAACACACAATAGAGGTCAGCGGAGAGACAATGGTTCAGGAGTTTCCGTCAATCGCGTTCCTGACAATTCTCATGTTGGGAACACTGTCGGCTGGCATAGTCTACAGAAGAAAAGACGCCGGTCCTTCCAAGAGATGAAAAAGGAGTTTGCGGGAGAAATCGCCATTTCCAGCTGATTAAAGCAATTAGGACACGTTGATAACAACTAGGCAGGGGCGCTCTCCACCGTTCTAACTTCTGGAACGGAACTGTACTAACGCTTAGCATAATATGGCATGATGTCTTCAATAGTTAAGATGTGGTTAACTCGATGGAAAAACAAATCAAGAAAAAAGCCATTCTCTATGGAATTGCAGCGATCCTTCTTGCCTCGACCTTTGGCGTAGTACTCTACAACTACGGAGTTTTTCAGACGCTGCTGAATCCCGCTGCTCCCCAAATCCCGGTTGCACATTCTTCTTTTCTGGCCACTTTTCCCTCAGCCGAAGCACTGAAGAGCTTCTTGAAAACCAACTCACAAACACAAGGGCCGTTTTCACTTTATGGACCTGCGGACACCAAGGCGTTCGGCTCGCCCAGCGGACCAGTTTTGCCCGCATTGATCAATGCTTTTTCCATAACTTCGGATACCATGGGTGAAAGCTACCAACATTCTGCCACGAACATTCAAATCGCAGGAGTTGACGAAGCAGACACAGTGAAAACAGATGACAACGGCTACATGTATGTTCTATCAAACGACACTGTCTATATACTAACCGCCTATCCACCAACACAAGCCGTAGTGCTCGCCAAAATCAAGTTCGCCGACATGTATCCCATTGGAATCTTCGTCAGCGGCGATAGATTGGCTGTACTGGGATCACAATACAGTTTCCCTGTACTCACGTTTCCTCTCTATGACAGATTCTACGTCGCCGACATCAAAACTTTCGTGAGAGTGTACAACATTCATGACAGAAGCGATCCCGTCCTCATCAAAGACCTTGCCTTGGACGGTAGCTACTTCAGCTCAAGAATGATCGGTGACTACATCTACTTTGTCGCGAGCAAACCAGCTTACACGGTTGACGACACAATCTTTCTGCCAGAAATCCTCATGAACGGAAGAGCCACGAAGATAGCTCCGACAGAAATCCGATACTTCAACGGAACGGAAGAATACTATCAATACACGACGTTTGTCGCAATGAACATCCAGAACACGACAGAAGCACCGACGTACCTGACAACTTTGCTCGGAGGGACAAGCAACATGTACGTTTCGCAAGAAAACATGTACGTGACATTCCAAGAATGGTACTGGGGCGGAAACACAACGATATGCCGCATACACTTGCAAGCCAACAACATGACCGTCGAAGCCAGCGGCAAAATCCCAGGACAAGAACGCAACCAGTATTCAATGGATGAATACGGCAACTACTTCCGAATGCAAACCTCAACATTTTCTGATGGAGTCAGCCAGACGAACGTGTACGTGCTCGACATGAACCTCACCGTAGTAGGAAGACTGGAAAACCTAGCGCCAGGAGAGAACTTCCACTCCGCCCGCTTCATGGGCAACAGATGCTACCTAGTGACCTTCAAGAAAACTGATCCCCTGTTCGTCATAGACTTGAGCAACGCAACAAACCCGCGGGTTTTGGGCGAACTGAAAATCCCAGGATACTCAGACTACCTTCACCCATACGACGAGACTCACCTGATCGGTGTGGGCAAGAATACTGTCGAGGCGGAAGAGGGAGACTTCGCCTGGTATCAGGGAATAAAAATATCCCTCTTCGACGTAAGCAACGTAACTAACCCCATACAAGACGCAACCTACGTAATCGGCGACAGAGGCTCAGACACACCAGTTCTAACGGATCCTAAGGCGTTCCTATTCGACAAGTCCAGGAATCTTCTCTCAATCCCAGTATTGGTAGCAAAGATAGACGAAAGCAAATACCCCAGCCCTGTTCCTCCCAGCGCTTACGGAGACGCAGTGTGGCAGGGCGCCTACGTGTTTGACATATCATTGTACCACAACCTAGTGCTTGAAGGACGCATCACCCACCTGGACAATAACACGAACATCTACGAGCAAGGACACTGGATCAAGAGATCAATATACATCGAAGACGTCTTCTACACAGTATCAGACCGAATGATAAAGATGAACAGACTAGAAGACATGAGCCAGATAGACCAAGTCCCGCTCTCCTAAACCCCCTATCTTTTTCTCCATTCGTCAATGAAAACGAGCGCGCAACCACAAATGAAAAAATTGGGGTTGTGCGGGAGAACTCCACTATCGTTAATGTGATTTCTCAGCAATACCAATAAAAGACCAAGCAAAAGCCAGCTTAAAAAGAATATGCCGAAAGCGTAGAACATGAAAACGCTAAAATCAAATGGTCGGAAATGCTTTTATGCAAATCAGTTTCTCAGGAGTGATAAGGAATCAAAACAGTCAGGTTTTGAGCCCATTCATTATCTCGTTTGCGAAGGTTCTCGCTCGCTCCAATCGTGTCGCATCGGGTTGACCTTTACTACTATCAAGTCGCGCCCATTTACGCTCTTTCGACCTCGGACTAAGTCGCATGAAGGTTTTAATTAGTCGAGAGACTTGTCCTTGGCAGTCGAAAATGCCAATAATATTAGCCCCCACGGCAGCATCTCTAAATTTCTGAATCCATTCCTGCAAAAGCGGTGCCCCCTCGGGAGCCATGTGAGTGACAAAGAGCGCTATTGCTCTATCCTTGACGCGAGTTTCCAAGAAAGCCCTAGCCTTCTTATCTGGACCATATCCATGTATTGGAAACCCTAGAAATGAGAGGTCGTAGCCTTCAAGTGATGTTACATCTTCGACCCGTTTAATCTCTTTTGGTTGAGGAATCGCATCATAAATGGCTTCAGCAACTTTCTTTGTATTTCCAGTCCGAGACATGTAAGCAACCAAAACTTTCATGAATAACCACCGATAAACTACTATACATTGGGCAGTCTTTATAGATTATGCAGACTTTTCTGATGCGTCCTGTATCAAGAATTAGCCTTTCCGCAAAACCAAAAACTGTCTTAAAAGATTGATAGAAATGTCTTCTAGTCACAGGTTAAAGTCGAATTGGCTAGCGCGCGCGCTTTCAAAGACTTCGCAGGTGAGTAAGTAATAGTCAAAAAGCATAAAAGCGCGGGGATAAGAAACTCAATTTGATAAAAGAAGGCTTTTATTATGAGCGTAGAGGAAGTCAAAGATTATTTTAAAATGTCTGATGGCTTCAACCTATTTTTTAGGCACTGGAAAGCCGTTGGGAAAGCAGAGAAATCCATAGTGTGTGTCCATGGGCTGGGATGTCACTCCGAATTCTTCAAACCCATCGGAGAGAATTTAGCTGCAAATGGGGTAGAGGTTTATTCTCTAGACCTGAGAGGTTTCGGAAACTCGAAAGAAGAGGGCATCCCCAGAGGGGATACGAGAGACTTCAAGAGACATATGCAAGACTTGGACGAAGCAGTTGATTTTGTGCGGAAGGGTTATCAAAACCAAAAGGTCTACATGTTTGGTCACAGTCTGGGCGGATGCTACACTCTATGGTATGCAGCAAACCATCCAGACTCGTTGGACGGAGTAATGCTCGCAGCCCCAAACATAGAAAGCGGATTAAGACCACCGCGAAGATTTCTCATTGAACTTCCTTTTGTATTTCTTTTTGCACCCAAGAAAACCTTTGATATGTACGAAGCATGGCCCCAAAGTCTCAAAGAAAGCGAAGAGGGCAAAGTGTGGCGTCAAGACCCATTAAGCACAACAAAGTTCAGTTGTCGCTGGCTAGTTGGCACGAAAACTCTGAGGGATAAAGCACTTCAGAATGCATCGCAGATAAAGAAGCCAACACTGATAATTCAAGGAGAAGCAGATAATCTTGACTTTCCCAGTGGAGCCAAACGGCTTTTAGAAAACCTTGCGGCTAAAGACAAGTCGCTCCGAACCTTTCCAGATGCAGACCATTGGTTTTACGACGCCATTTTCCCTAAAGTAACTGCCAAACACGACCCTGAAAAAAGAGAGCAAGTGTTCTCAATAGTCAATGATTGGTTAAAGACGAAATAGGCAAGAGCAAAATGCTGAGATTCTACATTAAGAACAATAGGTTTGTTTCGAAATCCAAATAGCACCGAAAGAGCGCGCTACAGTAGATGACGAACCCTTTCTGTATCTTCGTCAGACAGTAACGACATATTGTTTTTAAGCGTCTTGTTGCTCATGGTATATCGGAGATACCAAAAATGTCGAGTCAAAAGCGAGTTTTCGGGAGAAAAACCGAACAACGTTGATATCCACTCTGAACTTGAAAGTCGTAAAGTAGTTTCCCCCGGAGCAAGCTCCGGGGCTCTATGGTGTTGCTTCTTCTTGTTCTTCTCGTATGTATTTTCTGACGGCGTCGAGGTTTAGTCCGCCTACTGTGTTAACGCAGTATCCGCCTGCCCA
>JBEKXL010000028.1:0-26818 GCA_049512075.1 Bathyarchaeia archaeon
CGGTACTAGACATCAAACCCTACTCTCCAGCAAGAAAAATCGAGAAATTCGAATTACCCGAATGGTACAAAAACATAATAGCCAAAGCAAGAGCAAAAGGCCACAACATAACCGATTTCTGAATGGTAGCGCGCGCTATGCACTTTTTCGCCTTTATTTAGTCAAAGCCTCGATTATCTCGGTTTTTTGTGGTAGGGTCATTAATCTTCCTTTCAGTTGACCATCTCTAAAGATTAGAATAGTGGGAATGCTAAGGATGTCATAGTTGTGCCAAATCTCTGATGTAGAAATATCCATCTCGTAAAGCTCAGCGCGCCCAGCTAAATCCTCAGCAGTTTCAACATACACTGACTTCGCTACTTGACATGTGGGGCAATTTGGCGATGAAAAAAGAACGGCAACTGGTTTGGATGCATGCAGTACCTTTGAGGCAAAATCAGCGTCAGAAATAACTTTCACGTAGCTTGGTTTTTCTTTTCGAAATAGCCCCTTCAATTTTGAAGCAACACCGGGATACTTCTTGTAAGCAATCTGATAACCAACTCTTTCAATGGCCGACTCTATCTCGGACAACCTGACCGAATCCGAATCATACACAACCTTTACCATTTTAGTCAGGTAATTTGCTCGAGCTTCTCTCACTCCGTTAAGCTTCAGGATTTCTCTCTCCAAAATTGGAACGCATGTTGAGCAATCCATTTGAACGATGGGAATAAGCTTCATTGTGAGCGGTTTTTCGTTGCTAGTGCTCATTGTTCATTTCTCCGGCTTGAATCGTCTCAGAAGCAGGGAGTTTGAGACCACGGATATGGAGCTAAAGGCCATGGCTCCTGCTGCAAAGACGGGGTTCATAACTATGCCGATCGGCTGAAGCACTCCCGCCGCCACTGGAATGAGAGCTGCATTGTAACAGAATGCCCAGATGAAATTCTGTTTGATTTTTGAGTACGTTTTCTTGCTGAGTTGAATTGCAGTTACCACGTCCATGAGATTGTTTCTGATCAGGACTATGCCTCCAGTTTCCATTGCAATGTCCGTTCCGCTTCCCAAGGCAATTCCCACATCGGCCTGTGCTAAGGCGGGTGCATCATTTATGCCATCGCCAACCATGGCCACAACTAAACCTTCGTTCTGGAGTTTCTTGACTTCTTCAGCTTTCTTGTCGGGTAGAATCTCGGCCAGGTACCGGTTGATGCCTGCTTTCTTGGCGATGGCTTCGGCTGTCCTTTTGTTGTCTCCGGTGATCATTATGACTTGGAGATTCATCGTTTGGAGTTTCTTAACGACTTCTGCGGCGTTGTCTTTGGGTTCATCCGCAACGGCGATTAAACCGGTGACTTTAGTGTCGACTGCTACGTAGATGACGCTTTTTCCTTCGCTGAACAGGTTTTCAGCGTTTGTTTGGTTTGTTTTGCTTATCGTTATGTTTGATTCTTCGATTAGTCTTTGGGTGCCTATGACTACCTTTTTGCCTTTGACCTTGCCTTTCAATCCTTTTCCTGGAAGAACTTCAAAATCTTCTGGTTGCTCCAAGGCGACGTTTCGGCTTTTTGCTTCTCTAACGATTGCTTGACCTACTGGGTGCTCCGACAGGTTCTCAAGCGAAGCTGCCAAAGCCAGTAGTGATTCTTGATTGTCTCCGATGATGTCGGTAACAGCGAGTTTGCCCTTGGTTAGTGTGCCAGTTTTGTCGAAGACGATTGCTTGTAGTTCTCTGGTTTTTTCGAGGTAGTCGCCGCCTTTTATTAGTATCCCGTTCTGGGCGCCTTTTGCGGCCCCGACCAGTATCGCAGTAGGGGTAGCAATACCCATAGCGCAGGGACAGGCAACTATGACCACGGCTATGAAAGCTGTTAGGCCAAAGCCGAAGCTTGCACCAACCGCAAACGTCCAGAGCAGGAAGGTGATGACTCCGATGGAGAGTATGGCAGGCACGAAGTATGCGGATATTGTGTCGGCCAGCCTCTGAATTGGAGCCCTGCTTAATTGAGCATCATTTACCATTTGCACGATCTGGTTCAGGGTCGTGTTCATGCCTATGCGGGTGACTTCAATTTTTAGGGCACCTTCCTTGTTCACGGTACCGCCAATGACCTGTGCTCCTTTTTCCTTTGTCACAGGTATGCTTTCACCAGTGATCATGCTTTCATCTACGGAAGATGAACCCTCTATCACCACGCCATCTAATGGTATTTTTTCTCCTGGCCTAATCAGGAGTACTTCCCCAGGCATTACCTTCTCGACCGGCACTTTCTCCTCTGTTCCGTCTTCTTTTAGCACATTCGCAAACGCGGGTTGAAGGTCAACTAGTTTACGTACTGCCTCAGAGGCCCGGCCTTTGGCGGCCTCCTCCAAGTATTTTCCAATTAGAATTAGTGCTATGATCAACGCTGAAGTGTCAAAGTAAACGTCTTGGCTCGGCATCAGCTTGGGCAAGAAAGTCACCAGCGTGCTATACGCCCAAGCAGTGGTTGTTCCAACAACGATCAGCGTATCCATATTTACCGTTTTGGCTCGGGCCGCACCATAAGCACCTCGATAGTACCTGTAGCCCGCAATGAACTGGACGGGTGTCGCAAGCAGAAAAAGCCAAACGTTCAGGGGCAAGAAGGGCAATGGAACGGCGAATAAGCCAAACAAGAAAGTCAACAAGCCCAAAGTGAAACTCAGAATGATTAAATGCCTTAGGTTGCGTCTCTCAACCTCAGGCTGGGTGAATGTGCGTAAACATTGTTCACTGCAGAAATAGTAGGTTTTTCCATCAACCACAGTCTTGAAGGCCGCAGTTTCCTCATCAACATACATTCCACAAACAGGATCGCGAGCCAAGATTACCTCTCCTATAGCGTGCTCGAAATGCGCCTTATTAAGCAAATACGCGCATTCATAACGCTTATGGTTCTGAGCAAGCATTTTCCGCGCAAACGAACGATCGTTACGGCGACTATTAGCAAGGCCAAGGTTTCTGCTTTGTAATATCCGTATGGAAATCTTTCGGTAGGTTTTTTCTGAACTAGCTTGAGTCCAGCCCAGACTGCAATCGAGGAAAAGATGTCAGCAAAGGAATGAATCGAGTCAGCAAGTAATGCCACGCTCCCCGAGATCACCGATACTGTGGCTTTCAGAAGGCTGAATGCTAGGAGAACAGCTGCAGAAATAATCGCAGCTCTTTCTCCTTCTCTAAAAAGATGGTTCTTCTCGTTCATTCTAGAACCAAACTCTTAGAGTTCTAATCCTAGTGATGGTGTTCGTGATGGCAGCCTTCGGTAAGTTCTTGAAGCTTGTCATCCTTGTATGTAGCGACTACGTCTTTGACCGTATCTGCGTTCGCCTTCAGCACCGCCACTCCTGCTTCTTGGAAGCCACTTAAACCGCGGGGGCCCATTCCGTAGGTTATTATCGCGTTCGGTTTCCGCTCCAGAATGTAGTCGTGCATGTGTCCTTCGCCCCCGAAATGTTCGCCCTTGTTTTCCATGGTCTCGACGTTTTCGACTTTTCCGTCCTCGTCCAAAGCCACAACAGCATAGAAAGGCGCTTTTCCGAAATGCTCTGCTATCCTAGCGTTCAAACCGTTGTTATCTGACACAGGAACAATGACTGTGGTTTTCATTGTGTCACCTCCTTTTTCACTACTTCTTCGCCTCCTGTTTCAGGAAATCTTCGATCTTCTTGACAATTTCCATGAAGGACTTTGAAGCTGCAGAGTTTGGATGCTCCACGATGAATGGTTCCCCTCTATCAGCATCCTCACAGATTTCTTGATCAATTGGGATGCTTCCAAGGAATGCGATATTCAATTCTTCAGCAATCTTTCGCCCGCCTCCAGACTCAAATATGTCAGATTTTTTTCCACAATGAGGACAGATGAAGCCACTCATGTTCTCGATGACGCCGATGATGGGCATTCCAAGCTGCCGAGCAAAGGTGATAGACTTCTTAACGACCACTTGTGAGACTTTGGAGGGGATTGTCACTATCACGACGCCGTCCATTTCCGGTAGTAGCTGAGCAATGCTTAGCGGTTCATCGCCTGTTCCAGGAGGGAGATCAATTAGCAGAATATCTAGGTCTCCCCAGACTATCTCTGACAGAAACTGGCGAATAGCCGTCATCTTTAGCGGTCCACGCCAGATTACGGGTGCATTTTCATCAGGCAGCAGGAAATCCATGGAGACAACCTTTATTCCCAACGTGCCTGATGCCGGAAAAGCTCCTGGCGGGCCCACTTGGAGTCTTTGGCCTGTCAGTCCTAGCATTCTCGGTACGCTGGGGCCATGTATGTCTGCGTCAAGAATCCCGATCCGGTCGGCGTGTCCATGCATCGCGAGGGCCACGGCCAGGTTCACTGCCACCGTGCTTTTGCCCACGCCTCCTTTGCCGCTTATTACAGCTATCTTGTGTCTGACCTTGCTCATTTTGGCCCTAAGCTTCTGCTCCTGGTCCGAAAACTGTTTTTCTCTCTCTGTAAATTCTTGCGTGCTTGTCAATTCGAAAACTCCTTCATATTTCAAAATGGCCTCTGTGGCCTCTTCCAAGTCGAACATACCCTCTGTCCTCTGCAGCCCTGTGGATGTTCTTGTTTCCGCATTTAGGACAGGCCCCGGATCTTTCTCTTCCATGCGGTTCCTCCCACTTGTGGCCGCAATCAAGGCATTTGAATTTTCTACTTACGTCCGACATGTATTCTCCTCCTTCTATTCGTATGGCTTTGCCATTGACCAATGCATCTGCCACCTTCTTTCTTGCCGCTTCAATGACTCTGTGAAATGTCGGTTGCGATATGCGCATACTGTCAGCCGCCGCTGTCTGCTCCAATCCCTCGAGATCCTTCAACCGTATCGCTTCAAATTCATCTACGCTCAAGCCAACGCTTTCCAAAGAAGTCATCGGAACACCTCTGGGTTTGAAATACGTCACGCCCGGTTCGCAGCATACTCGCCGGCAGATTCTGGGTCTAGGCACGATTATGAATAAATATTCATAACTCTCTTAAAGGTTGCGCAACGCAAGCTGGAAACAAAACATTCCGGAAACATAAACAAAACAATAGCTTTTCATAGCGAGTCAATTGCATAAACGAGTCTTAATGGTGAAAGGCATGAGTGAATATCCTCTTGGAAGTCGAGAAGACCGTAAGACACTGGCAGAGATGCCCATGGAGAAACTGTTTGATTATTTCTTTCTGCAAATTCGCAACATTTGGAGAGTTGATGGTCTGTATTTTCTCGGCATCGAAAAGAAGTTTGGGACTGAAGCAGCAACTGAACTTGACGCTGGGGCTTGGGAGAGCATGGCTGCAATCGAGGCCAAGAGCCTGCAACGAATGTTCAAGGTTAGCGAAAACCCAGATATGTCCATGATTATTTGTCTTTTGCGCAAATCCAGTTGGGCACTGGATCAACCTTTCAAGACCATCGAAATCGGAAAAAAGCGGGCTATCCTTGGCATTGATAGGTGCAGGACTCAGGAGGCTCGTCTGGGCAAAGGTTTATGCGAATTTCCCTGCAAGAAAGTACGGTTCGGATATTTGAAGAATTTCGCGAAAACTCTCAATCCAAAAGTAGAAGTAATCTGCTTGGTCTGTCCACCAGACAAACACCCTCCAGACTCGTGGTGCAAATGGGAATTCACAATGTGACGCGCGCGGGTAAGACATAAGTTCTGCAAAAACAACGTCAACCTATTCGCGGGGAAAGATCATGGTTAAATGTAGCAAATGTACCGTTTTCGTATGCGAACACCCTCAACGAGCTCGAGTTACTTCCAAGCTGGATTTTTGCCCGATGAACGTTGAGAAAGATGTCCTAAGGAAAGCTAGGAAAGAATATAAAAAACCCGGCGTGGGAAGATTAGCTCGTGCTTCTGCTCTGGTGGAGTCAGAAGGTTATATGAAGTGGACCAGAGTCGAGGACACGATGGAATTTGCCAGAAGGATGAATTTCGCTAGGCTCGGTGTTGCCTGCTGTGTAGGATTGGCCGAGGAGGGAAAAGTACTGACCGATATTCTCGAATGCAATGGCTTTCAGGTGACTTTCGTATTCTGCAAGACTGGTGGTGTTCCAAAGGAAGAGTTGGGACTGAAAGACAATGAGAAAGTACATCCCGGCACCTTCGAGCCTATTTGCAACCCAGTAGCACAAACCTTAATCATGAACAAGGCGAAAACAGAGCTGAACATAATCGTAGGACTCTGCGTAGGACATGACTCCACCTTCATCAAGTATTCCAAAGCACCCGTAACAGTCTTAGTTGCTAAGGACAGGGTCTTATGCCACAATCCCGTTGGAGCATTATACACTGCAAAGGGATACTACAAACACAAACTCTATGACACGCACACCGCACGCTCTTGATAAAAAAAAGGGGGGATAGGTCATTAGGCTTCTTTGGATAGCACTACAAGGTTTTCGCGATTTCGCTGAAGGGTACGACTGGTCTTACGTCAACTGCCATTTGACCAAAGAACTTTGCAACGGTTGGGGCACTGTCGGCGTCT
Source organism: Bathyarchaeia archaeon (assembly GCA_049512075.1). Classification (GTDB taxonomy): domain Archaea; phylum Thermoproteota; class Bathyarchaeia; order Bathyarchaeales; family Bathycorpusculaceae; genus JBEKCD01. Next base: position 6,497 of record JBEKXL010000028.1, read on the forward strand.
ATAATGAAGTAACCTTTGTGTTCTGTACTCTTGTCTTTTGGACAACTGACATAAGCTCCGACTATTTTGAGACCCGATTTCCTAACGTTCTCATCTGAAAAGAGCTTCTTTATCATTGTTTTCCCTTCAGGCGTTTCTAATGGACATTTTGTGGCATGATGGGTATGGGAAGCGACAAACAGCAAAGACTCACCTCCTTTTTGCACTTCAGCATGAAGCATTCTGTTCTAGCTATTTGGGCACTACTTCGAATTCCACTTTCAACGGAATCGGTTCTTTGAATATAGACAGCACCGGACAGTTTGCCTCAGTTCTCCGCCAAGCACCCTCCAGCAGCTCCTTTCTTGCAGCTGCACACACTTTGGTCTTCACGGTCACTCCAGTCAACACAGGGGAATCAGGAGATTTTTCTGCTTCCACCACGGCCTCGACTTTGGTGACTTCGATTTTGCTCTGCTTGCAGACATCCGCAAATATAGTCACTGCACAATCTGCCAAGGCCATTAGAGCCAATTCAATGGCAGTCGGGCCTTTATCGTCCCCGCCTGCGGAAGTAGAGAGGTCGCAGACTATGCTGTGTGTTCTGGAATTGTCAACCACCGAACGAACATTTTCGATCCATTTAGCTGTAGCCTTATACTTCGGCATTCTTTCACCAGAAACAATCTCTACACCGCCGACAAATTAAGAGTTGCGTAAGCTGGCGCGCATGGTTGTTGCCAAAATGGCTAAAAATGTTTTTATTCTTATTTTGAGGAGCAAGGATAGCGCGCGCACGTGTTCCGAAAACAATAAGACTTACATTTCTATGCTGGATGATCGTGGAGAACAATGTCTAAACCTGAGAAGAATGTGGGTATAGTGATCTGTGATCGTTACCATACTTGCGCCGGCGGCAAATGCTTAAGAGCATTGAAGAACAAGGAAGGAGCTTTCAGTTTGTACGCCGACCAGGAAGTGAAGCTCGTAGGATACACTACTTGTGGAGGATGTCCTGGGGGAAACGTTGAAGACTGTATTGAAGAAATGAAGAAAAACGGCGCTGAAGTGGTTCACTTTGCCACAGGCATGCTCGTGGGTTATCCACCCTGCCCCTACATTGACCAGTTGCGCGACTTTGTAAAGCAGAAATACGATATAGACGTGGTTATCGGAACACATCCAATTCCAGAGAAATATTACCTGACACATGAAGCCTTGGGAACTTGGAAATCGCCTGAATGGAAAGAACGAATCAAGCATGTACTGACAGATGAGCAGACACGATCAAAATACAATTGAACAAAAAACCTTTTTCATTCTTGATATCTTGTAACAATCGATTTCACAGAACCCTATTTAGCCCTCATTAATACCGAAAAATAGGTCGACCGATCAATTACGGATAGAGTTGGTTTTTGTAATAGCCGTGACTCGTGTACAATGCGACCGCCAGATTATGGCGCGCGCCGGCTTGTCCCTAAATTATGTGTTGACCATGTTGGTGAACCGTGGCCTTCTCGGGCAGACTTTTAAGGGAAGCTCAAGTTTGCTTAGGAATGTGTCAGCGAGACGCGCAATAAGTATTCGTCCAATGCAAGATGCAGACAGACCCTTTGTCTACGGAGGACTCTGACACGAATTGGCAGGACATTCCTGACGATCAGAAGACTGAACTAGACCGAACAGTCTGTGACAAGCTTGTCTTTGATGATTTTGAGCGTTTTGTCAAAACTGAACGTTTCAAATTCAGAGTGTTCGTCGCGTCTCTGAAACCAACAATCAGGTCGGGTTCATCTCTGTTGGAGAACTGGCCAACCCTTGTGTAGGATTTCCCTACGGAGCAGTACTCGATTTTTGGGTTGCCCCCGAGCTTCGTAGACAAGGCATAAGAGGCAGATTATTGGATTACGCTTTGGAACACCTGCGATCAAAAGGGTATACTCATGCGGGCATCCTCGCCTCGTCTTCTAACAGGCAGGCTGTCAGCCTGTATGAGAAAAGTGGATTTTACGTGGATCGTGTAAATCTGATGAAACGACTGAGGCCCTAGAGGCGCCAAGTCCAAAGCGCGCGCACCTAGCCATTCTGGCTTTGTACCGCGGGCAAAACCACCTAGTCCCTGACTAATACATTGAAAATTACATCTGACATTACAAAAAAAAAGGGCTGAGTCCACTCTGAACAGTAGTTCAGCCTGTTTTTCTCCATGGTTTGTAACAATACACATTACATCTGACATTACAAGTGAAAAAGGGGAGCGACTTTGAAGGCTATGTATGGCTGGCTTGAGATCTTAGTCGAGAAAATTCTTAGAGTTGCAGTAGCGCGCGCGCTACTGATTACTAACCAGATGGTTCAGGAAGCAGACGCGATAAAGCCCATACCAATTAATGCTTGGAATAACCGGCCGCCAGCAATATTTCCTTGACTGAAGCAAACGCTGGAGAGTCTGAGGGCAGGTCAAGTAAGGATCTTCCTTCAAGAACGTACTCTTCGACTTTTTCGTCGCGAGTTATCTTGCCCAGATACTTGAATTTCAAAGCGTTTTCAACATGGCCTCTCAGGTTTTCTGGAAGCCTGTAGCCGCCGACAACGTAGAAGTTCTCGAAGGCTATTTTGACCTCTTTGGCCACGCGATAGGCCCGTTCAACGTGGTCGATGGATTTCTTGGAAGGGTCGATGACATCGAAAACGTCATTGACTTTTGTCGCGATTCTTCGGTTCAGGTGCTCTAGGCCGGCTGGCGAATCGATGAGTACGTACTTGTAGTTCTTTGTCAGGGTTTCGAGTGCTCCTTTCAGAGCGGCGTTTGGCAGGCAGTAGCATCCTTCAACCCATTTTGTTCCGAGGGCGATGAAGTCAAAACTGTCGCCTTCGTACATGCCTCGAGCCCATATCTTGTTTTCAACCCGCTCAGTGGGGGCAACGCCAACGGTGGTTCCGCCCTCTTCCAGAAAAGTCTCCACGAGCAAGTCTGAGATTGACTTCTTGCCCACTTCTTTCAGGTCTACCCCGACCATTTCACCCAGATTCTGGTCAGGGTCAGCGTCCACCAGGAGAAGAGGCGAGTCTCCAGCCTCGCTGAAGTGCTTGGCCATCATGGCCACAAAACTCGTCTTTCCCGTTCCTCCACGGCCGATAGTGACAAGCGTCTTCAAATGTTCTTCCTTCTCCTCTGCACAAAGGAGTATTCTTTCAGATTTATGAGTTGTTCTTCGTCGTGAAGTTCTTGCACAGTCTTTCTATAGCGAGCAGAGCCTTTGAGGTCTCATGTTTGAGCGGGGTCTCGCCTCGCATTTCTGCTTCCACGACCATTTCGTCGAATGGAATGAAGTCAAGAACCTTTAGGCCGTTTTCTTGAGCATATTTTTTGATGACATCTTTTTGATTTTCATTTGCAATCTTGTTTCCGATTAGAAAAACCTGTTTCATTCCGGCGCCAGCGGCTAATGCGTGGATGTGGTTGGCAACTTCCAAGGATTTGCTGTTTGCGTCTGTCACGATGAGCATATAATCTACTTGTCGCGCTGTCCCTCTGCCCATGTGTTCGCAGCCTGCTTCCATGTCAAGGATGACGGCCTCGTCTCTTTCCACCACCAAGTGACGCATCAATGCCCGGATGAGTGCGTTTGCTGGACAGGTGCATCCTGAGCCCATAGACTGCACGGTTCCCATTACAATCAAGTTTACTCCAAAGGGGGTCTTCACTGAGAAGTCGCGGACAACGTCATCTACGCTGAAAGATAGGCGAAAAATACCCGAGTATCCCGTGCTCGTTTTGGACTCAATCAGGCTCTTGTTCTCAGAGAGAGGCACGATTTTGCGGGCTTCCTCTGGAGACAGGCCCAGAGTCAAGGCAAGGTTCGGCGATGGATCAGCGTCAATGGCTATGGTGCTTAATCCGGTTCTGGCAAAGGAGAAAGCTAGACCTCCAGCCAGCAGGGTCTTTCCAACACCTCCCTTCCCCGCAACTGAAATCTTCAGTTTACAGTCCCACCAAGTTCTTCTATGCAGATAGACGAAGCATCTTCCTATTACGTTTTCTCAAGCACGCGCCAAAATACGTGTATGCTTTGTTATAATAGCTCCGTCTTGACGATAGATTCTTATTGAGAATTCATAACGTATTTACTGTCCGTGCGGCACTTTTTCATATTGCGCAAACACAGTCATCGCGCGTTATTCCATGGAAAAGGCGTTGAACTTGTCTGAAGCGGCGAGGATTGCACTTCTTCAAGAAATGATGAGGGATGCGAAGCGAAACGAGAGAGGCGGTCTTCTAGCCTGTCTTGTCGGTGTGGTTGTGTCGGTTGCTGGCTTTTCAACCATTCCGCTCGCGAGAAACTCTCTCGAGCTGGGGGTTGTCGGGCTGGTGATTGCTGCGGTGGGATTCGTCGTGTATCTCCATTACGCACGTTTATACTCTAGATTCGTGGGGCAGTTGGCGAAGATTGCATTCAAGAGTGCAGCGCCGTGTCCGCAATGTGGGAAAGAACTGCCAGAAGGTGAATTTGGCTTTTGTCCTTTCTGCGGATCCTCTCTCAAATCTGAGGGCGTCATACAACAAGAGTTCTTGGAAAAGGACGCGACTACGTTGTCTTGATTTCTTGCGCCCGCTAAGAGAAAATGTCAAGCGAGGAAAAGATGCGCGCTTCTGCAAAGTGCCTCTATATTTCTCGGATTTCGCATTGGAGTTTCTTGATTATTTCCTCAGCCTTCAACGGCTCAACTTTTAAAGTGTAAAGCTTGCCTGGTGTCCGAAGCTTCAGTTTCACGACGCCCTGCAATCTTTTCACTGCACAGTATTCAGCGTTTCCACTGATTTCGACGAATCTTTCAGGATCAGAGATTTCTGAAGGCATACCAATTCACGCTCGTTTAGCGCATTCATGGTTCATGCTCAAGTTCTTATCTGTTTTGGTAGCGCGTGCTAAACGGAGCGCGCGCGATCTTGCTTCTACAGCCAGAAAAAGGAGACCCGAGTGAAGGAAGTATTGAAAGGCTATTAAGGACTAGTGCAATATCGAGATTCATTAAGAAGTCGGGCTGTGAGGCAAAATGGGCATCTTCAATCCACTGTTTCTTGCAGACTTGAATCTGATACTTCAAGCCATCATCCTTGTTGTCCTCGGTTTGGCAATATACGCCAGGCTTAAGCATAGCATAGTGAAACATGCCATGTTGATGGGCAGCGGCATCGTGTTGCACACAGTTGCGATAGTTGCCATTATGGTTCCTTCCTTGCTAAGCATGGGCGTCCTCTTGAGGAACCTGCTGACGGGTTTTGCTTTGTTAACGATAGTACATGCTACGGTAGGGAGCTTCGTAGAACTCATGGGGATCTGGCTCGTTGCAACATGGCTTTCGAACACGGCCAGCGTTGAAAAATGCTTCAAAAGGAAGAACGTTATGAGAGTCACGATAGCCCTTTGGCTGACGGAACTGATCCTAGGGATATACGTTTACATGATGCTATATCTCCCTGCCTAGCGTGCGTTGTGGTCAAAGGGAATAAAGGACAAGTTCTGCGAGATGCCTCCACTGGGTGGCGCCAGCTTGTCTAAGCTGTCTTTGATGGCGGACTTGACGCAGTGGGCTGTGACGTCGCTGGCGTGGCTGGTTCTCTAATGGAGAAGAATGCCACAGCGACCAGTATCCAAGCACTGAAAACTATGATTAGACCTACGAGAATTATTGTGAGAGCTGCACCTATGAGCAGAAGTAACCCTGCAGTGTCGAACATTTTTTCTCCAGATTTGTCTGCGAGCGAGTCCAAGGCTCTCCTGCAGTATACGGCTTCAAGCACGTAGAAGATGAACACGACGAGCAAAGTCAGAATTATGGCTCCAAGGATTCCCGAGAAGCTTCCTACCTCAAAGAACCAGCCGAAAAGCAGCGTTATCACAACGGATGCGACAGCAACAACGCCTATTATACCGAATATGAAGCCGTAGAGCGCGTTTCTGTATATGCCATCGTCTCTGTAGTGTTCTGCCAAGTTCTTCATGCCGATGAGCACGAGTATTATGCCTACAAGACCCAGAACACCGCTGATGGCGCTCGGAAATGTTAACTCTGAGGCTCCAAGGCATATCGAATAGGTCAACGCGATCTCTCCAAATGAACCGACTGCCAGCAAGATGGCGCCTATGCCGCCCAAGGTTTTTCCTGTTTTCAGTCTTCCTGGTTCTGAAATCATTCTTGTGCCTCTCTAACCCGTTTGATTTATCACACGATAAAAGTCTTTCAGAATTTTGAACCAAATGCACGTGATGTCTTCATAAGAGTCTCTTTTCAGAGGCATTTTGATAACCCCGGTCCATTTGCATATCTGATGCGAAAGCCGAGAGACAGTTTTGTCAATACCAAAGACAAAAAACAATGATTGGTTGGCGCTGCGCAACACAGATAAAAGGCCTGTTCGAACTATTTGTCTTAGTGAACTGAATGGATCTTCGACGTTTGGAGTTTACTCTTACTACGAAGTGTAACTCGCAGTGCGTGTACTGTCAGGCGAGCGCGGGGCCGTGGCGGAATGAAGTGATGGACGTTAGGGAAGCTTACAATTATCTCACTGAGGCTGTGAAGGCCGCGGATCTCGAGTCCTCTTTAGTGTTCGGCGGAGAACCCATGCTTTATCCAGCTCGCGCGACTGCCATATTCAAGAAAGCTCAGCAGATGAACATTCCGATAATCGAGATGCTAACAAACGGGGTTTGGGGCAAAGACAAGAAAAGAGCCGAGAGATTGGCGAAGAGACTGAAGAGTGCAGGACTTAACACTATGGGCATAAGTGTCGACGCCTTTCACCTCGAATATATCCCGCTGGAATATCCGCGAAACGCCGCGCTGGCTTCGTATAAGGCAGGCATTGAAAAAGTCACGTGGAACGTTGCCGTCATCGAATCATTAAACGCCGCAAACCATTATGACAAGATGACCGCACACATACTGAAAGAGCTGGAACCAGTAGGAATCGAAGCACACGTACACAAGGTCGCGGCAGCCGGACGCGCATTAGAGGCGATACCGCAGTATTTCCGGAAGACCCAGTTGGAAGGCCCATGCAAAGGCGAAACACCGATGGAGAACACACTCACAAATCCACAATACCTGACCATTGAACCGTCAGGCTCGGTGGATGTCTGCTGGCACCTGTCCATCGGAAACGCAAAGGAAACACCGCTAGGCCGCATCATAAACGATTATGATTGGCAAAGAAAACCTCTGATTAAGACTCTAGTAGAAGAAGGACCGATGGGGCTGTTGAAGCTTCAGAAAACACTCATTGGCCCTTTCAACAAAAGTGAATACATCAACAAGTGTCATCTGTGCGTGGAAGTCAGGAAGCGTTTGAACCCTCGCGAACAACTTGAGACTAGCTAATATGACCATCCCTTGACTGGTACTGTAAGTCTTTGACCCACCGAACTTTCGAGCGCGCGCGCTGGTGAGGCTGTGTATGAAAGGCGGAAGTGCAAACGATGTGGGACAAAACTGAGGCGTACGCTTGTAACGAATTCAGACGGGACACTTTCCTGTGTCGGTTGGGAGCCTGACACTGAAGAGACTGACGAAGAGTAGCCTACACATCTGGCCCTGACACTGAATAACAACAATAGCGCGCGCGGTTAAAAGCGACAAGATATCAAAAAACAAGCTTGAAGAAATACTATCATCCACAGTAAGCGGAACATGAAACTAGTACGCGACACGCGCAGGCCTACCGCAATCCGCCTCCGCAATGCTGGCAATCAGGGTCTACAAGAGAAACAGTTCAGGGCAGGTTCGATAGTCGATATTAGCACGCGCTGATCTCTTGCTTTGGGTTCAAACTCGGGGTCTGTTGGCGTTATCTTCCTTTGCCAGTTGTATCGTTTCTGGAAGGTTCACCCAAACATCCTTGGTTTCCTCGGTTCCAAGTTCAATCGGAACGTCTATCCTAAAGATGGTTCCTTTTCCAACGGTGCTTTCTACAGAGATAGTGCCCCTGTGTGCCTCCACTATTCTTTTGCATATGGGCAAACCGAACCCCATGCCTTTTGCCTTTGTGGTGAAGAGTGGCGTCCACAGTTTCCCCAGCGCTTCCTTGCTCATTCCAGTTCCAGTATCTGTGAAACTGAAGGACACGCGCTTCTCTATCTCTTCACTTCTAATTGCTAATACTCCGCCTTTGGGCATAGCGTCGAAAGCGTTTTTGATTATGTTGATGAAGACTCTTTTCATTTTTGGCACGTCAGCCCTCATTCTTGGCGTGTCTTCAGTTTCGTCTCGCACTTGGATGTTTTGAGGAATCTCCAAGCTGGAATACACCTCTTTCAACATTGATTTTGGTGTAGTTTCAGCCAATTCCAGTCCTATCTCCCTTGAGTAATCCAGCAAATCGCTGATGATTTTGTTTGAATACTCTATAGCTTTCTCGATGATCTCCAGCATTTCCTTGCCTTTTTCATCAATCTTGGAACCATTTTTTGCTTTCAAATAATATGCGGCTCCTGCAATGCCGGTCAGCGGGTTGCGCAGATCATGACCAACCATTCCGGCCAACTCACCAATCGCAGCTAGTCTCTCAGATTTCAACAGTTTTCTCTGAGCATCAACTAAATCCCGTGTTCTTTCTTCCACTTTTGCCTCAAGCTGCCCAGCATGTTTTCGGATTTGAGCATTAGCATCATTCAACTGTTTGATTAACCGAGCATTTTCGATTGCCACTGCAGCCTGATGCAGGAACAACTCCAACGGCGCCAAGGATTCCCTGGTCGGTCGCCTGCCGTCAATAGGATCGTCCATACTAACTACAGCGACAATGCGTCCATCTGCCAATTGAAGTGGAGCGTAAAGCAAGTCATCAAGGTTCCAATCAACCATCTCTTCGGGCTTCAGGTGGCTTAACACAACTCCTTTGCTGAACTTCTCTTTGACTAAAGGATCGCTATAGGGCAGATAGTAGAACTCTCCGACTTTGAAACGTTCAAACTCGGGCCCAAAACGTTCTCGCCAAACTTTTCCAGATTGACGGTTGGTCCAAAGGAACTCCTGTTCTTTCTGTGCCAACCCGGCGGTCACAAGATCATCGGGTTCTGAAATGTCTAGCTGCTCGTTTCTCACCGAGAGTACGACTCTTCGCCAACCAAGACCATGAGTCGCATCTACAATCGCTTGAAGACGCTGACGCAATTCTGTGGAGTGAATCATCGCTGCAGAACTCCGCATCAATGATCTTTGTTGGTCAACCGCGCGCGCAAGCTTCTCCTCCAACCGCTTTCTCTCGGTAATGTCAATGAAGCTTTCAACCAGCTGCATCTCACCACCTATCTCTGCAGCAACAACAGTCTTGATCACTGGGATGGCTTGCCCGGTGGCAGTCAGCAACTTTCCCTCTGAATTATCAACCGTCTGCCGAAGGTCTGTGATTGGACAATGTCCTTGTTCCGCTAGACAGATGAATTTGTGACAAATCGCCCCGACGATATGGTCTCTTGTTCCACCAAGCATTCCCACCGCAGTCTTGTTCGCTTCACGGATCGTGTGAGTTACTGGATCAATCACAATGATTCCCGTTTGCGCGGAGTTCAACAAAGTCTTCAGACTATCTTCACTTTTCTTCAGATCAGTAGTTCTCTCTTCCACCTTGGCTTCCAGCTGCGCCGAATATTCCTCGAGTTTCCTTTCCATCTCTTTCTTTTCTGTGATATCTCGAAGGAGAGTTTCACATCCGACAATCTTTCCACCCTGTCTCACGGGGTTGCTCGCATATTCCACAGTGAGTTTTCCTTTCGAAGTGATAATTTCTGTTTCGCCCTCAGCGTTTTTCCCACGAATAACGCTAATATGCTCCTTGAACACTCTAAGTCGGTTTCTTCTGGGAATAAACTTGAGCATGCTTTTTCCGACAATATCTTTTTTTTCTAGACCAAACTCTTCGACGAATCTATTCACATAGGTGACGGTTCCCTTTCTATTCATTCTGAGCATGAGAAATCTGGCGTCTTCACACAGACTCTTGTATCTTTCTTCAGATGCTTCAAGCTCCTCGAAGGCCCTCTTCTGTGTTTGCTTCAGATCTTCTCGGGTTTTCTCCAATTCACCCTGCAACATGAAAAAAGAGGCCATGTCACCGGCAATCCGGTCCTTGGTTACAGTGAACATCAGAGCGGTGAACACCATCCCAAAGAGAGTGAGCAAAACAGTAATCTCCTCTACCAAACCAATGTCCAGGGCGATCCATGAAAAAATGAAACAAGAAAAAGCCAAGAAGAACATTAGATCAGAATTGTCTCGTCTTTTTATGAACAGATATATTGAAGCCGGAAGAGATAGCATTGCGAATGCACTAAACAAGGGTATGCGAAAAACCTCGGCCGTGCTAGGAAAAACCAGAAAAACGATGGATGCGCCTAAGATGAAAAGAAAGCATTTGAAAGGCCGGTCGAAGCTTTTGAGTTTCAATAAACTGGACATGATCGCGATCGAAGCTGCGGCAGTTACTGGGACAAAAGACCACTTGTAATTGTTATCCCATATGGTAGGAACGCCAAATCTCTGAAGCATCAGATTGGAATAGCCAACAGACGCAAACGCGAAGCACAGCATGAACATGATCTTGCGTTTGTCTCCATCCTTGCGCGACAAATATAGGAGAAACACAGAAAGAACTACCGTGACAGCAAAGGGGACCGTCCAGAACAAGGCTCTCAACAACTCGTCCAAGTACATTTTTCGCGAATACTCCGTTAGGCAAGTCCAACTTCAAGCGTTACAAAGAACGAAAGAAATTCTATTTAAGAGCTGTGAATCCGAAATACATAGCTTCACAGGTTAGCATTTGATTCAAACGCACGCTCGCGCGAATCCGTCATGACATGAGGTTCCATGCCGCGGGCTATCTTGAACTGGATGTCCAAGGAAGAGGCGCAAGCCGCAAGCCGTGCCGAGCTCAGGGTTGGCGGCGCGCGCTTCCTCATGCTGATTGGTGGCATAATATTGCACGCAGTTCTGGCTCGGAAGATAGCTTGTTGAAAACCACACCAAGAACGATGTACAACGCCTGCTATTTTCGTCTCCTAGAAATCATCACATTTTCATGGTTGCAGACACATTCAAATCCAGCCTCAATAAGTCTCTTAGCTTCCATCAATACTACTATCGCGCGCGAATATGTCCAGTATATGGAAAATCGATGGAGATATAGCAGGGAGATACAGGGCTCAGCTTATTATGTTTAAAAACCGAATTTAGGAACGCGCATGCGCGCTACGGCTGACTGAGAAGAAGCGGCTACATGATTAGCGCGTGCTAAGCTATAGATTCCTACAGTCGAAAACAACACTAGGGTAGACGAAGACTTGGACTTTGGATATTAATCGAGACTTCACAAGATTTAACTTTCTTTCCATCATAGAACCTTCAAGGGAACTTTACATGTCAATTCGAATGCGCGATGTCATGGTGAGGAAAGTGATAACGACGAAGAGAGACTCGACAGTGGAAGAAGCCGTTGAGCTGATGAATGAACATGAGATAGGGTGCCTGATCGTTGCTGATAACAATGAGCCTATAGGAATACTTACGGAGCGAGATCTTCTGAAGAGAATTCTGGCCAAGTCCGAAGATCTCAAGAGAATAAAAGTTGAGGAAGTGATGTCAACGCCCTTGATATCTGTGGGACCTAATGTCCAAATTGGAGATGCATCAAGACTAATGTTCCAGAAGAACATCAAGAAGATGCCGATCATAAAAGAAGGCGAGCTACTTGGCTTAGTAACGCTGACAGATATTCTTCGAATTCAACCCCAACTCATCAAAATGTACAAAATATTCAGCGCAGGGCTCGCTCCGCGACGAATCAAAAAAGTGTTTGACTACTATCTGCTCGTTGACGCCAAAATCGACATTCAGACAACATCGGTAAATCTCAGCTCCAAGAAAGTTGAAACAATGTAGTCGGAAACACATTTGAAAGGCTTCTATCAAGCTCTGCTTTTGCTTTAGATGCGCGCGCGTCGAACAATCAAGGGTTTAAATTTCTTCAATTGAAAGAACATAAAGCCTCGCCACGTTTGCAGGGCCTTGGTTTTCATCTTTTTCGAGCACAAACCCATCTTTTTCAATCGTGTCAACTGAAAAAAGAACCAAATGTTTCAAGAGGCTAAGTATTATTGGATGAGTGGGGTGGATGGCGGATCTCCTTCTCCTATCCCTTCTACCGTCCTCCTCATGAAACTACGCGCGCTACTCCCATTAAACATAGGAGTAAACTGAGGGCATATCCAGACTTTTGCCTACGGAGAACCTTCATTCTGAATTCTCCGCTTCACATCTGCCAATTCTGTTTTAATAGATTTATGAAGTCTGCGTACAAACAATCAGTCCACATTTTACAATCTTCACACGAGTGCTAGCGCGTGCGCGCTGTCTTTTTACCCAATTCGTACGTTAGTGCAAAGATGGCTTGACGCGGAAGCGGAAGCATTCGCTAAATGTCTCTTTTGGAATGCGGGTCCCTATCTAGGGGGAATAATCTGCAATACCACAGGCGTGGGCGACGACCTGACGCTGTCGTTGATCCAGCAGGTGTCTGACTTCTTGAGCCGCCAAAACAAACAACTGAAGTGCTGCTTTACAGGTATCTTCGAAGCTTTGTCCGCCTTCTCCTAGAGCAACACTCTGAATCTGAGCCCACTTCATTCCCATTCTCTCGGAGACCAGATTCCACAGAGTGTTTTCTGTGTCATAGAGAATTCGATGATGTACGGCTAGTATCGGAGCCATGTGAACTGTTAGAAGCGACCGTTGGACTGCTGCGGCGTTTGTGCGCCCGAGTTGTAAATTGCCGACTAGCCTGTGAACCTCTTCAGCCCACCCAGTGAACTCTTCCCCGACCCACCTATCCACATTCTTGCCCAAAGAGTCCCACCGCCAATCTTGGGCTTCCTGTTTGAGGGCCTTTGCGATTTCTCTTGGATCATAGATTATTGCTGCACTTCGCCAAGCAGGGATGATTCTGCCAGCTTTGCCGGGATCTTTGAAGGCTTGGCGGTGTTGCCTGGCAGTTGCCCAAGACGTGGAGAATAAGAAACCCTGATACTGTTCAAGCCTATAAGGTGGCCCTCTGCCTATGGCTTGAATATCGATGTCTGACTCTGTGTAAGCGTCGCCACGCACCCTGCTGCCCCATAGAACTACTGCTTCCGCTCCTTGATCTTCGAGTCTACGAGAAAACACGCTGCTTGCCTGCAACACTCTTCTATCCATAGGGCAACTGTCCGCACGTTCGATTCACAGTTCAAAGGTTCTTATGCTTTACGGGAGCGTCCAGCAGCGGACGAGTCTCAACACGCTGCAACCATTTTAAAGGGATCTCTTCAAATGGCAATTCTGTACACGATAGTGTTGTGGCGCCGGGAGTGGGACTCGAACCCGCGCGGCCCCGAAGGGCCACAGGCTCTCAAGCGCGTTTGCGCCTCAAGGCCTGCGCATTAATCCACTCTGCCTACGGGATGGTGAGACACGCATCTGACCATTATCCCGGCGTATTGTTCCGGCACCAAGTGTGGTCAGCTCATCTAATTCGCTCCATCTTAAAATGTTTACCCCAGACATTTCGTCCAAGTGCCCCTTCGCCGTCTCTTGGAAAGAAGTTACCACCGCGAATAGTGGTTTAAGACTAATGGTTGGAAGTCGATTCTAGTTTTGTACTGCATTCTTGCTTTTTCATCTTCACGATCCGTCAAGTGAGTGCAATAACCTTATAGGTTGACCAGCTGAATGTTCGAAACGGGCTCTGCACTCTACTATATAGAGGGAGATAGTGTCATGATCAAGGATTTGACTGCGTTTTATTCGAAGAATGCTCTTAGCATGAAACGTTCTGAGATAAGGGAACTCCTGAAGGTTAGCCGCGTTCCAGGCATGATTTCTTTTGCAGGTGGGCTTCCTGCTTCAGAGACTTTTCCGGTTAAGGAACTGGAGGAGATATCCTGCGAAATGCTGCGACAGAGAGGTGCGACCGCTCTTCAGTATGGTACCACTGAGGGAGAGGCTCCGTTGCGTGAAGAGATCAGCAAGTGGATGATGCATGAGAAGTCAACAGTCAAACCTGAGAACATTCTGGTCACTGCAGGCTCGCAGCAGGGCCTGGACATAGTTTCAAAAGTGTTTCTCGACCCCAAAGACATCGTGGTGCTGGAGTTGCCCAGCTACATAGGCGGCTTGCAGGCCTTCGCCGCTTACAGGGCCAAGATGATTGGTGTGCCGCAAGACGAGGACGGAATGAGGATGGACCTGCTCGAAAAGGTGCTGGCAAGGCTTGCAAAGAGAAAGAAAAAGCCGAAGTTCATCTATGTAGTGCCCGACTTTCAAAACCCGTCAGGCGTCACTCTTCCGCTGGAAAGGCGCAAGAGGCTTCTGGAACTGGCCTATCAATACGAAGTTCCGATTCTTGAAGACAGCCCCTATCGAGACCTGCGGTTCAGAGGAGAAGGCGTTCCCGCCATCTACAGTTTGGACACGGAGAAACAAGTCATAGCATTAGGCACTTTCTCCAAGATACTCTGTCCAGGTCTGAGGTTGGCTTGGATCATGGCGCCTTCGGAATGGATGGACCGCATGGTGGTTGCCAAACAGAGCATGGATCTGTGCTGTCCCACTTACAACCAGCTCATAGTGGCCGAATTCATGAAACGCGGACTAATGCAGAAGCAGGTTGAGAACATCCGACGATTGTACAGCAAGAAAGTCGAAGCCATGCTCACAGCCTTGAAAAAGTACATGCCCAAAGGCGTAACGTGGACGCATCCCGAAGGCGGACTCTTTCTCTGGGTAAAACTGCCAAAGAAAATGAGCGCAAACGACCTGTTACCCAAAGCCATCGAAAACAAAGTAGCCTACGTAATCGGATCAGCCTTCTACTGCAACGGCAAAGGACAGAACACTATGCGACTGAACTTCTCTTACCCCACAGAACAACAGATAGATGAAGGAATCCAACGGCTGGCCAATATGATCAGAAAGAACATGTAGCAGAATCCCAAGATCCTCAACTAGAATTGAAAACCGAGCTTTTCTGAGGAACGATCAGACTGCAAGTTCCATGCAACATGCAGCCCATGGAGCGCGCGCTAGTTACTGCGTTTGCTCCAGTGATTTCCGTTCGACTGTAACAGCATTGATGACATATTTTGATGCAACACTGGGGTTTGCATCGAAAATAGGTTATTCCCTTACCTTTCTCTCAATACTCCTGTTTTTAACTGCCATCATAGCAGAACTAGCGTCTTCAAGGAGAAACAAGTATATCCAAGATTCCAGCTCTGCAATAACTGACAGTAAATGCACTCCCACACATGCACAGACGCAATGAAGAGTTCAGTCTTTAGTAGGACTTGACTATTTGCTTAGAAGCTGTGTTTTTCCTTCTTCCTTCTTCTTTGTTCCATTCTTCATCATGTACAACCCGACAAGCAGGAAAACGATGCTGCCAAAGATTTCAGGTCCAAAGGTTACCAAGCTCAAACCAGTGCTGATTACTAAGGTGTACCAGAATATGTTGAACAGGACAATGACAGAAATTGCACAGAATATTAACCCCCACCAGAAAACCCTTGTCTTTTCACCCTCAAACATGGCTTATCAACCACTACTATCATGATGCAAGAAATATTAAAGATTCTCAGTATATGCCCAAGCACAGACACAATAAATAACACAATACTAAGTATTCTTGTGCACATAATCCTCAGTACTCCGATAGAAAATCTCTCTTTGGGTCTCTGGAAGTAGTGTCCATAAAATAGAGAAAAAAGATGATATGTAGCCATTTGGTTTATGAAAAAAGCATTCAGCAGGATGGTGCCCAATATAGAATTCTGCTTATTCCAACAGCCCCTATCTAAGCTTTCAATGCCCTAGAAGTACTTGGTGTCTGAAGACGGCAAGATCTTGTGCATATTGTGCGAAAATAGGATATCCAGAACTATCTTCCGGCGAACTGCTCAAAGCTGCTAGAACTCTAACTGACAAACCTATATTTTTTGATGGAAAACTCGGTTTGAGAATCGTAAATAATCCTTAGAATACATCAAAGGTGTCCTAGGTTCCAATAGCACTGTGAAAACCATTGACCCAATTGACCAAAACAGTATTGACCCAAATCTCTTAAATGTTAGTTGCTTCAATGAAAATAGGAGGGCTGGTAGTCTAGCTCGGTTAGGACATCTGCTTGACGTGCAGAAGGTCGCCGGTTCAAGTCCGGTCCGGCCCACCATTTACTGTTTTTGTTCTGTTGAATTGAGGTTGTTTCTATCAGAAACTGTTGAGAATTGTGTTATTAGTTGTTTTAAGCGGTCTTCAAACGTCTTAGACAAATTGAAGCCAAGATTACGCGTATTTTCAACTAATTCTTTGTCTAGATACGACATGACGTCCGCGTTTTTTCTAGATTAGAATTTTCGCGCGACTTCATGTAAGTTTGTTGAGTCTGTTAGTTATGTTTAGGAAGGTGTAGACGGCTTTTAGGTACTCCGTGAATGTTAGGTCTTTCTGCTTTGGGTGGTATTTGAAGTTTTGTCCAATTTTCTTGTAGAGTTTTTCAATTATTTCTATTTCGAGCAGTTTTGCTCCTGGACCAATGATTTCTTCAATCGCTTTGGTGAACTTTTCTGTTTTGCATGGGATTTCCTGTTTGCAGATATTGAAGGTTTTTTCTAGGTGGAAGTAGATTACTTGTTTTGCTGTTTTTCCTAACGCAGAGAAGGTCTCATCGACTGCGTCAAGTACAAGCTCTTGATAGCTTCGGTTGGATTGTGGAAAAACCTCAAGGAATACTCCATGACTGCCTGCGTTTGTCTCCATTGCTGCAAAAGGCGAGTCTACTTCCTGCGCGCATTGTCTTGACGTAAATACACTCTTCATACATCTTACCTCAATATGTAGTTATGTTGTACTGTTTTATTGTTACACGCCTATACAATATGTCTCATATCACATGATTTCATATATAGCTTATTTCGAAAATCGATATATCCTAGCGCTAGGGTAGCCGGTGAAGCTTATGAATTTGAATTGTAATTGCACGCGCGCCCACCAAAAAAAGCTTGTTCATATTGGATTCTAGGTTATTTCCTGAAGAAGCTGTTGAGAACTGAGTGACTAGATGTTTAAGTAACACATGAGTTACTGAAACGCGCCCTGTATGTCCATATGTTATTTAATGCCCTTGAGATTAGTATGATCCAAAAAGGAATTGTCTGGTAAGTGAGTCTTTGAACCTTCTCTGCCTTCTGGACGCAAAGGTAACAGAGACAAACGCAATCAAGCTTGAATTCGTGGACAGCAACGGCGAATCACAAGAAACCGTTGATGTTGCATATAAGCCCTATTTTCTCGTTGAATGGCCGTTGAAAGATGAAGACAAGGAAATAGTCAAGTATTTCAGTGGAGAAATTCAACCTGTAGAAAAGATCGACTTGTTCTCTAACACAAAGAGAATTTACGGAAAAGTCTATTGGCCCAACGCCAGAATTGCTGCGAAAGCCGCGGAGAAGCTTCCTCAGCATTGGGAAAGCGAAGTCGAATTCGGGAAATCCTACGTTTATGATCAAGGACTCGTGTTTGGCGCTCTCCATTCCGCGCAGGATTTGAAGGCATCGCTAGAGGTGCCACTTGAGGTCACATATAAATTTGAGAGCCTGTTCAAAGAGATTCAGGCCAGCGACCCATTGAAATATGAGCAAATCAGGTACTGGTTCAACCTTCTTAATCAACCGCTACCCAAGCTGGCCCCCGATTTTTTCGGCAAACAAGCAGACGTAGGCGAAGTTAACAGAGCCTGCATGTTGGCAAGAATTGCAAACATTCCCATAACTGAGGCTTTCAACAGCAGACACGTGAGTAGCTGGATTAAAGCCATCATGTACACGTATTTGCGAAAGAACAACATTCTCATCCCCTCTTCTGAAGAGCTAAGGAGGGGAAGACAGACTAGTGCTGTGCCCGGAGCATTGACGATCGCGCCGAAAGCGGGAACTTACTTTAACACGGTCGTCTGCGATTTCGAAAGTCTGTATGCAAGCTGCATTGACAGTTTCAACCTTTCCCATGAAACAGTCGACTGTGTACACGATGAATGCAAAACCAACAGAATCCCCGACGTTGAATACAGTTTCTGCACAAAACGCAGAGGCTTCTACGCAGTCCTTGTCGGCGCTTTGAAAGAGTTGCGCATCAAGGTCTTCAAGCCAGCTTCAAGAGACAGCTCCCTGTCCGAAGAAGAGAGAGAAATCGCCCGCGCTGCATCAAAACTGCTAAAACTAATCCTTGTGTCGAGCTACGGTGTTACCGTCAGAATTCATGGAGTAGCGTGCCGTCCTTTGGCTGAAGCCATCACCGGCTGCGGCCGCCACGTCTTGAGAGAAAGTTGGAGAATGGCAGAAGAGAACGGCTTGCATCCGCTTTATGGCGATACCGATTCATTGTTTCTGGATAATGCTTCAAACGCTCAAGTCGAATGGCTGATCAACACGGTTAAAAACAGGTTTCGATTGGACTTGGCCGTGGATAAGCGTTACAACGTGTGCGTTTTGCCTAAAGCAAAGAAAGCGTACTTCGGAATCCTGCCTGACGGAACGCCTGACATCAAAGGAGTAACCGCAATCAAGTCCAATTCGCCCCGGTACATCAGAGACGTTTTCGAACGATGTGTGAAAGAGCTTTCCACAGTGAAAAACCTGCCAGAATATTCTGAGGGAAAGGACCGGATAAAAAAAGTCGTAAGAAATGCCGTAGCAGATTTGAAAAACGGAAACGTCAGGCTTGAAGACTTAATCTATTCCGTACGGCTTTATTTTGACCCTAACGAGAAAATAGGCGACATGAAAACAGCACATCAACCCTACCAATGCGCGTCGCAACTCATGAACGCGGGCAGGAAACTGAAAAAAGGGGACACCGTCTCCTTCGTAAAAGTGAAGCCCTTCAGGTATGAAAAGAGAACTTTCACCGTCAAACCGGCCGAGTTTGTCAAGAACCTTTCGGAAACAAACGTGAATGATTACATTCGGAATTTGTTGACAGCTTTGAACCAAACCTTTGAATCCATGGACGTAAAACTCAAAGAGGAAAAGGAAGCTGAAATTTCCAAATGGTTCAATGGATTTCCCTGAGCCACAACACCCCGAACAGTACTGCCCATGAACCTTTCTGTCTAGTCCGATTCCAAAGATGTTTATATAATCTTCTGCTTGTTCCACGTGAAGGTTTTTTTTCACAAGATTCTTCTCAGCAGCATAAGTCTTGCGTTTGCTTAGAGGGCAGACTCCTACAGAAGAGACGAATTATTCGCTGACCTTAGGCTCCTTCTGCCGGCTCTCTCTCTTCTTTTACTACGCCCGGGGGGGTGGAGGAATGTTGGGTGGTGGTTCGCGCGCGCGAGCATGAGTTGCTCACGAAGCAAAGGTGATTAATTTTCTGTAAGTTTATAATTTGAAAACGCAGAAGGTGTGGTGTAGCCCATGACACAACAACTAAAGTTTGGAGGTTCTGAAGTTTAGCATGTCGTTTGATCGTGTTGCAGAAATCTACGACAAGACCAGAAGCTTGCCAGATAAGGTCATGAAAACACTAGTCGAGACATTGTGTGTTGAGCTCAAGAACTGCGCCAGGATCTTGGATGTTGGCGTGGGAACTGGAAGACTTGCTGAACCTCTGCAAAACGCAGGGTTTGAAATTCTCGGAATTGACATTAGCAAGAAAATGATGAGTAAGGCAAGAGAAAAGGGTGTGCAAAACCTAGTTATTGCCGATGCCCGTTTCATTCCATTCAAAGACAAGAGCTTCGATGCTGCGATTAGTGTTCACGTTCTTCATTTGATAAGTGGATGGAAAAAAGCTCTTGGAGAAGTGTGTCGAGTAACTCGACATGCCATGTTTTCTTTGTATGACCCACGCAAAGACACCGTGCGGGAGGCGTACTATCACATTATGAGACAGTATGGATATGAACGACATTATCCCGGGAAATCGGAACAAGACCTCAAAGACGTGATAAGCCCAAATAAGTCCAAGTTTGTGATTTCTTATGATGTGTCCGCAGACGATCGTCTCATCAATTTGCGGCAAGGAACGTCCTCAAGTCAATGGGAAATACCTGAACGGTTGAACTTAAAAGTAGTAGAACAGCTAAGAAAAGAGTTTGCAGGAAAGGTTTTCAGACAAGATCTGTACCTCCAGTCATGGGAAGTAGTTTCCCCCGGAGCAAGCTCCGGGGCTCTACGGTAGGGCTTCTTGTTGTTCTTCTCGTATGTATTTTCTGACGGCGTCGAGGTTTAGTCCGCCTACCGTGTT
>JBEKXL010000029.1:0-26367 GCA_049512075.1 Bathyarchaeia archaeon
GTGTTGTAGGTTTACTGCGTTGATTCGGGATGAGTTGATGTACTTGGCGGCTTGAATGTAATCCTCTTCGAAATCCTGCCTTATCTGTTGTTTGACTCGGCGGTCGTAGTCGTAGATTGTCTCTATTTCGTTTACGCTTATGACTCGGGCTGGGGCGAATTCACCGAGGAGGTCTATGGAGTCGACTAGGTCTTTCGTGAAGGTTGCTATTCCGCATTCTCTGGGAGTGTATGTGCCTAGAAAGGCAATGTGTTCTTCGTTCGATTCTGGAACTCGAGGTTTTGTGGACAATTCTGACATCACCTTGCCTGAAGTTTTCGCTACAAGAATGTAGTGAATTTTGGCTTCAAAACGCCTTTGTTTATTAATACGCGTTTCGCCGTTAAAAAAATTTGCTGCTCGTTGATGTTGTTTTCTGAGGTGAGAAGTGAATGGTGGAGTCAGGAGGTCCTTGTTGGTTGTGTTGGGGATAGAATTTTAATCCCAAACCCAAACCTCTCTCACACTACTCCCTTCTCCTCTACTCTCTCCCTCCCCCACTCTCTATTATCTCTAACACATACATACAATTACAATTACAGACACACAGCCGTGAGAGTGTGAAGGAAGCGGGCGCCTCCCCACCTAGGATATCAAGCAGGGCACTTCAAGACTTGATGAAGAAAGAAGTTCTGAACCAGAAGAAGATAGGCACGACATTTCAACCATGATTGTTCGATTGTTTCCGTTAACGCTGAGCGCGCGCGTGGCCCGGGAGAGATTCGAACTCTCGTCAAGCATATCCTAAGCATATTTTTACCGGTAAACTTAAGTGGGGGTCCCACTCCCCGCACCATTCTCTTTCCGCCCTTTTTAGACACTCTTTTAGCGCGCGCTCCTGAAAGACCTTCTTTACAATTTCGCCTACCATACTTCTTGCAATATTGTCCTAATCTTTTCTTCTATTGAGGCAAAAATCCTCTCACTCTTCAGACGAGAAACTAAATTGAAAATGAATCTCTCGATTTCAGGCTCCATCTGCAAAGATTGACACCTCGACTTTAGCGCACCCACACGCTTAATGTACGAAAACCGCGAAACATTGCAGAAAATCAAGAAAGAAGCGCGCGCGATGGTCAACTGCAAGGATTGCTTGACCACATATAAACCATTTTGGGTGAGACGATTATGTTTTTTTGCTTATCACCACAATGAGTCCAAGTATTCCTCCGAGAGCAACTAGCAGTCCACCAAGTCCACCGCCGATGATTCCAACGATTATGAGTACGATTGCCCAAACGAGAGTAGCTGCGCTTTTTGAACCGATTATTGCTATGACACCGCAAATAACGGCAACGATGCTGCCATAGGCGAAGCCCCAATCCCAATGCAAAACCGGCCCAAAGTTTTGACCAGAATACCCAGCGAGTGATAGTAATCCTAAGATTACCAGGAGTATTCCGCCTAGAAGAGCTAAGATGTAAGCTATTCGAGACACTGAAATTTCTGACATTCACATTCCACGTCATAACTTATAGCTCTAGGCGTTTAAGAAGTTTACTCTGGTTTGGGTGAAAGAGATGCCAGAGAAAAGAAGAAGAAACATTTGCCCAATCTGTGGTAGCAAAATGGAATACCACCATCAAGAATGTGTCGCATAGCCCGCGCGATGGAAACACGGATTCTCAAATTTCTTTTATGGACTCCCTGAAACGTTTATGTCTTCCGACACCGCGCGCGATAATTTTTCTTCGTGACTAAACGGTGACAATTGGAGTCCTTGAAGCACTTTTAAGCAATGTTGAAAGAAGCGTGTGCTGCAGTTGAGTATCTGCTGATGCCTGAACGTGTCAAGAAGCTGGAAAGTCAGGTTCAGGTCCTGCACGTTGATTTGGAGGAGCTCACCGGGGCGCTAAAGAAATTCTTGAATGTGGAAGGTTCGGTGCTGCCTGTTCCTGAGAGCCAAAGGAGTATGCAAGCGCGCGCGGAAAAGTTATAGCCGAACCGAAGGATACCGTGTGGATTGGTGAATTCAGTTGAAGAATAATGAGTGCACAATCTACATCACAACTAAACATGGCTATATACAAAGATACCATAAAGAGAAGAATGGTTGGACACAAACCAATCCAAACGGTAAAGTTCGGCCACTTAGTGCAGAGCAATTATTATCACACATCTTGCCATCCCTTGCCGGGATTGGACCTCTTAGCGTTAGGGTAGAACCAGATAAACAAACCTAATGATGTTGCGGAAAAGTTATAGCCGAACCGAGATAGACTACGTTGTTTGGCAATTCGGGTGTTGAGTGATGGTTGACATAACAGAGATTTCAGCAGTAGTGGCAGCTGCTGGTGTGTTAGTTGGGGTTGTCTTTACTGTTCTTGAGCTTAGACACCTAGCTAAACAGAGACAAACAGACCTTGTAACTAGACTCTCCTACGATATCTCTACAAGCAGAGAATTCTTGGAAGCGTTTGTGGACACCTTTGAGGTTGAGTTCAAAGACTACGATGACTTCGTGAAAAGGTATGGAAGACCTATTTCTAGGAACCAGGTTCCCATGTCGTTCATGATGATGGGCAACTTCTTCGAGCAAATTGGGGTTCTTTTCAAAAATAGGCTCATTGATGCTTCTCTGATTGATCAACTTTTTCCCGTCTTTGTAGTGTGGGAGAAGATGAAACCTCTCGTAGAAGGTATGAGAAAGGAATATCACAACCCAGGATTTCTTGAGTGGTTTGAATACCTCTACAATGAAATGAGGAAAAGAGAACAACGAAAATAGAAGACACTTCTATCACTCTTTTTAAGCATCTTTATTCACGGTGTTCTTTGGGAGATATCTATGTCAGTCGGGAATACGGGAGATATTCCCACTCGGGTGAGGTATGCAAACGTCTCTACGTTGGCTGTTCATTGAACAACCAGCTAATTTGCCACTTGTTCAAACCTCAGAATCTGTGTTGTCTGCATACGGCTGCAGTTGTTCGGAGATTTGAAACGTTGGAAGTCGCATATCTTCTATCCTGATTTGGGATTCATAAGGCTTATTTCTCCAAAATTAGCAAAACGCAACGCACACGGTAGTAGCCGTGACCTATGTAACATGTGGTCGCATATGAAATGTCGATCTATCCCAGTTCTGCTATTTCTGCTGATAGCGTCTTTTGTGATTCCGATTCACACTGTCTCAGGGGACGTTGATTCGGACCTCCAAGTGACGCCGCTAACGCAGAGTTTTGTTGTGGATCTCGTGTACACCGACATGGCCCGGTTTAACTTTAACATAACCAACTCCGGCACCCAGCCGAGGTCTATCCAGATTCAGCACCAGCCGGTGCCGGATTGGGGAGAGCGCGACGACTTTCAGTTCACAGTTCAGCCAAACGGGACCGACACGGTTTGGGTTAACATGGTGTATGGACTTCCGAACTCGACCTTTAACGGGCTGACCTACACCGCGACCTACGGCGTGATCGCGTGGCACGTTGACCCGCCGATGGACCAGTACGTGGTGGCGAACGTGACCATAACATGGACCATAATCAGTTCGTGGGACGGCGTGTACTATGGCGGAAGCGGAAGGGTGCTTGACGCTACGGATTCTAGTCCGATTCCAGGCGCTTACGTCGGCTTCGACATGGCCGGCGAGTTCGGACTCGGCTGGGGGAACCCCGTGGTTTCACAGGCCGACGGAAGCTACTCGGCGGACAGGGTGTTTCCAGGAATTTCAAGCATCGCCATCGCGATGGCCCGCGGGTACCAGACCTACATAAACGCTGACTACTATGTTGCCCCAAATCCGCAGTGGCGCATCCAGCAGGACTTCCAACTGATCCCCTCAGGAACCGTGGGGAACTACAGCTTGGAATGGAGCTCGACCCTGCTCAGTCCCATCTACTACGGGGCGATATCATCCGACTTCAAAACCGCGGTTTTGGCGGGAGGCGAGCATGCAACCATGAGCTACCACGCATCAGTCTCGCCGTCTTTCAGCAACCTGTACTACGTCTACATGTTCGACACGAACGGAACACTGCTCTGGAGGTTCGGCCCCGTCACCAACTCCAGCGATACTTACGGAGGGTTCTGGAGCGCCGCCATAACGGCGGACGGCTCCTTAGCGGCCGCGGGAACCAACGATGGGCAGCTCTTCGTCTTTGACAGGCACGGCCTGCTGTGGGACGTGGACGCAAGAGGCTCCAACGGTTCAGTGGCGTTTGCACGGTTTTCGCCAGACGGGAAGTACCTGGTGGACTATGCATTTCGCGCCACGATAGAGTACAGGAACGCGAGCACCGGCGCGATCATCTGGACTGCACACACTGATGAGTATGCCGATCCGAGGGCGTCTCTGTTCAGTGCTGATGGCGGCAGGCTGCTGGTTGGAACTTCAGTGCTGCGGATGTTCGACACCGCAGACGGGACCCTGCTCTGGGCAACAACGACAAACGGGTATATCTGGCCGACCGCGATCGCCGCGACACCCGACTTCTCACTCATAGTCGTTGGCACCGGGAAGGGCGGCAGTATCTGGGCCTACGACGGCGACGGCAACCTCAAGTGGGAGTTTGATACAACAAGCACGGCGGTTAACTGGGTCTCCATGTCAAGCGACGGCTCCGTCATTGCTGTGGGGGCAAGGGACGGCCTCAGGGTCTTCAGCCCGGACGGGAAGCTGCGCTGGGGGATCTATGGCATTGCAATCATCCTTCCTTGGCTTGGCGACGTAACGGCGGGAGCCGTGACCCCGGATGGCCGCTACATTCTTGCTGGTACAGACGGTTCCACAGTTTATGTAAGCGACTACAATGTCACTCCTAATGGTGCCTTGCTCTTCGACGTGAACGGCACGCTCCTCTGGAGCGACTTCTGGAATACGACGGCGACAAAGTGGTCGCCTCCGGACCTCGGGAGGCCGCTGTTTGCGGCGATATCCAGTGATGCCAGTGCTTTCATCTTTGGGTCCACTGATAACACGGTGAGAGTATACCACGGGGCAGTCGTAGCGACGTCGGCTTCTCAGAGCGTCAATCATGTTATTGACCATAGTGTTCAAGTGGATGGAAGAGTTTTCCACGTTGTTACGGAGAGCAACTCAACTGTGTCGGATGTTGTCTTTGATCAATCACAAATAAAGTTCAATGTCTCTGGTGACTCTGGCACTGTGGGATATTTCAATGTAACGATTCCAAAGTCTCTGATGAACTACACAGAGCTTGATGATTGGACCGTATGGGTCAATGGTACGCAGCTTCTTCCGTCTGACTTCCCCACGCCAACGGAAAACGCAACGCACACATTCATGTACTTCACGTGCACGTTTGCTTCCACTTTGCAGGTAACTATCAAAGGAACATATGCGGCTCCAGAGTTCTCATCACCAACTATTCTGCTATTATTCATTGCAATAACGCTTCTAGCAATCACAGTCTACAAAAAGAGGAAATGGGAAACTGTGAAGACTCTGAATACAAGAGCACCTTCTGTCAGCATTTACCGAGTACACGAGACCAGTACACACGATGGTAGAGACATCGGATACCCGGAAAACAATCGGGTTTTCGGGAGATTTCGCCACTAGGTTTGAGCGCCCGCTAAATACAGCGAACACCTCAAAAAAAAGATTCTGTGACTAGCGCGCACACGGCGTGATCGCCATTTACCACTATTCAAGACCCGAGAAAAACGATGAGACAACAAGAGTCATCTGGGAAGACAAGGACTCGCTAATGGCTTACAGACAAGGAGAATTGATTAAAGAGGCAATCGCCTTTGAAAACAAGCGCGCGCCGTATATCGTACCTAGTTCTTTGTGCGTATCTTTGGCAATGACTCCTCCAGCTTGGTGAAGTATAACGTGAATTTTTGCATTATTAGCGTTGTATGTTCCAGCATTGGCAACGTAACCGTAAACTGGATGTAAGCATCTTGCAAGAGCGGTCTTTTGTATCCTCCTTCAAATAGATCGGGAACAGTTTTGCTGCTTTCAAACTTTCTATTTCAGAGCTGCCGAAAACCTTTATAATCTAATGGTACAGAGTTCTTTTACGGTAAATATGTCAGATGCGTTAAACAAAACTAAGAAAAAAATCAAAGCAGGCGCTGAGAAGACGGAAGCAGAAGCAAAGAAAGCCGGAGGAAAACTTAAGAAAGCCGGAATAAAAGCGGGAGAAGAAGTGAAACAAGCGGGCAAGAAAAGCGCCGATGAAGTCAAGAAAGTCGGCCATGAAACAAAAGAAAAGCTTCGGCCTAAGAAATCCTAACCCCCGAATTCCTCCTTTCAGCCACCCTGAATACTGAAATCAACTGTTTCCTTTGCCCTTTGAACCGATACATAAGGGTACCCTATGCTTGTCTGTTCGTTCCATAAGCGCGCGCGCTAATGCGGTGTTGTCGGCCCCAGCCTTTTTTTGTTTACATTTTTTGCAATGTTGAATCGTAAAACTGCGATGTTGCGTCTGGTGACGTCGCTGCCCTTTTTCACTTGTAATGTCAGATGTAATGTGTATTGTTACAAACCATGAAGAAAAACGGGCGGAAAGGCTGTTCAGAGTGCACTCGGCTCTTTTATTTGTAATGTCAGATGTAATTTTCAATGTAATAGTCAGGGACTGTAGGCGCGCGCTAGTGACGTTTCCAGGGAATTCGAGGATCAGTTGACATCTCTGCGCGGGCGCTTTGCCTATTTGATTTTTACTTTTTCCATGATTCGCTTTTCATATTCCTCTTTCAACTGAAAAGTGAGGATTGGGTTGGGCTTTAACAAGCTTTGTCGTGGATGCTTGGGGTGAAATAGAAAGTAAAACAGATGCCTGTACCAAAAGGTGGGAAAACTGAAGTTACCAACTAAAAGGTGGTTGTCCTTTCTTTACCCTAAGATGCGCTCTAAGAAGCAGCCGCCTATGAAAAAGAAAGGAGTGGAAAATCCTAAAACTGCGCTTAGAAAGCGCGTTCCAGTATCTAGCTTAAAATATAGAGACACGCCAGCTATGAGGATAATGAAACCGATTGCTAATGAGATAATGGCTCGTAAACGAAAGTTAATACTTTCACTCATTTTTGAACCTCTAATTTGTCCTCTTGTTCTGATGGAGATATGGTTTCTGTTTTTGAGTATTTTTTTAGTTCATTCAGCGTCTTTATTCCCAAATACCAAACCAAAGACAGATTGACAACCATCGTTACGATGAACCAGATTAATGGTGAGTTAATCGAGGTTCCAGAGATATAGAAAAAGCTAGTCATTTCGGTTACAAATTTGTAAGTACCTTGAGCAGTTATACCAACTTGAACGATAGCGTAGCTTGCATAAGTAGCACTAACGTAGCCATTTTCATAAGTTGCTTTAACACGTGAATCCAGATTGAGTGCTACGGCATTCCATGTTACAAAATCCAACAAAATGAAGCCTACAAGCAATGCCACATTTATGAGGACAATACAGGCAAACGTCCTATTCATTCTTGAACCCCTAGTTTGTCTTCTACTGGCTTGTGAATTAATAAATGATACCAGTCAAACAGCAAGCCAAGAGTGACGGCTAAAACGATTGCTCCACATATAACCAACACTAACCCGAGTGCACCGTAAGGCTTCGAAAAGAATGGTAACATGTTCATTGTTCTGGTGATAGGATACCAATAATCAGTAATTACCCATAGCCAATTTCCAAAGCCTATGAGAAAAAGACTCATAATGAAAAGCACAGCCAATGTCAAAATCATCCTTGTTCGACTCATTCTTGAAGCTCTCCCTATTCACTAATCATGGCTGAAATCTCTTAAAGTTCTACGCAATAGAACAGCATGTACCAAAAACAGAACAGCCTAGTTTGTCTTCTGTTGCTGTACGGATTTAAGATTTCTGTCTCGCCTCTGTGACCAATGACTTACAAGGTTTTCATCTAGTTCCCAATTGATTCACGCCTGAGAATTAGAATGAAAACTGCAATAGCGTCAAGCAGAATTACGGCTAATATAAGCATCCACTGGGCTGTAACGACTTCATTATTGACAATAGTGGGATGAGCCTGAATCCATCCTGGCATTTCTATTGTCGCGTCAACATAGAAAAGAAAACTCAAAGACAAGAATAACAAGAATCCCAAAAACATTCCGATTAGGAACAGAGTTCTTTCCCAATCCTTCACTTCCTTGTCTGCAAATGCTATCAAGAAATTAATGGAAACAAAGAGAATAACTGTTATTGTAAGCTCCATGTCGGTTTCGGGACTTGGTCCTTTTTGATTACCTAGAGCATTGTTACTCTCTCCTAGAAGCGAATAAACGAGGAAGCGCGCGCGCTAATGAGCAGAAATTAACGCAAAAAACATGATTTAGCAACGCACTGGCGCGCAATAAGTAGTGTGAAACCAAACTTTGAGAGTGGAAACAATTGGCTCTAATTCTGAAAAACTGATAAATTAGTCTCTGCCGTAACTGAATGTTGGGGTGTCAAATTTGGTTACTGAAAAAGCAACGCATTTTCACGCTTGCCAGATGGCAACCACTAATTCCGTAAAACAGCACAAACTGAGAAAGTTCATAGCGTGCCTATCAGACAAAGAGGGGAGGGGAATGGAGTTCATCTCGCTCTACATACCTCGGGAGAAATCAATAGATGAGATAGTCGCAATCCTCAGGGAGGAGTCTGATTCTGCTGTCATGAAATCTGAGAGCGTTAGGGATCGCCTTCAAGACGCCCTCAAGAATGTAATCCAGCGTCTGAAGCTGCAGAAGGAAATTCCAGAGAATGGGCTCGCGATATTTGCTGGAACTTTCGTCGCGAACGATCCGGAAAGCGAAGTTTTGAACGTCGAAGAGCTCGTCCCACCAGAGCCGATTACCGCCTATCTTTACGAGGTTGACGACCATTTCCGGTTAGAGCCGCTAAGGGAAATGCTGAGAGACCAAAGAGTTGTGGGGCTTGTCGCCATGGATTCAAAGGAGGCTAGCTTTGGGATACTCAATGGGGAACGCCTCGAATTAATCGAAAATATCACGTCGGGAATTCCTGGAAAGTCTGGAAAGGGCGGGGCGAGCCAAAGGAGGTACGAAAGAGAGCGCGACATGGAGCTCGCATACTATTTCCACAGGGTTGCGGAGCATGCAACAAAGGCATTTCTCGAGAACCATAAAGTTACGGTGTTGATAGTTGGAGGACCGGGTCCAACGAAAGAGGATTTCTTGAAGGGTGATTACCTTCATTATGAGCTAAAGAATGCGCTTCTGGGCAGAGTTGATACGCAATCCGCCGGCAGAGAAGGGGTGAGAGAGGTGCTTGGCAAATCATCTGAGGCACTGAAGAATATGTGTGCGCCAGAGCAGAAGAGTATCGTGCAGCGCCTTCTGGCAGATATGGGCAAGCAAGACGGTTTGGCTATTGCCGGCCTAGATTCAGTGTTGAACGCGCTTAAGAATGGTGAAGTGGAAGTTGCACTTGTGACAGATAGTACAGATATGATTGAAATTGTTGTAATGTGCAAAAGATGCGAACTATCAAGGGCGAAGATAGTAGATAAGAGGAAGAAGGTTCAAACTGTACAGGAAATGATATCTAGCCCATGCGAGAAGTGCAACGCGGTTGAATACGAGGTGGAGGAGAAGGACATAATAGATGTCTTAGAGGATGTGGCTTCACAGACAGACGCAAGGGTTGAGGTGATATCTCCAGAGTCGGAAGAAAAAGCAAAGCTCACAGCTTTGGGAGGCTTTGCCGCTCTCTTGAGATACAGACCTGGATAAAGTGGAATGAGAATCGCGCGCGCTATTTGAAATAGCGAATTTCGGAGAAAAGGGCGAGCGTATCAAAAACACTAACAATACGTGTAAATCAATTATGAGAAGGATGGGTTCAAATCTCAACACATCATGTGACACGATAGCTCAACTGAAGCATCAATCACATTTTTTATAGCCCGCCTTCCATTAATCCTTCAGGACAAAATGAGAAGAACGATTATCAGGCGGTTTCTCTGAGTAATCAAGATAGCCTAAATCAACAATCATTCTGGAGCCTCCCCGCTTCTGAACTTCTCGAACGACTTAAAACGACACCGAAGGGGTTGACTGACGAAGAAGCTGGAAAACGACTCACGCAATATGGCGCCAATCTTCTGAAGCCCAAGAAAAGATCAAACGCGCTTACGCTCCTGCTAACTCAATTCAAGAGTCCACTTATCCTCATTCTCATCTTTGCAGGGGGATTATCATTCTTCCTCGGCGATCCCGTGAACGCTCTCATCATCCTAACGATCATCCTCATAAGCAGCCTCCTTGGCTTCTGGCAGGAACGAGGTGCAGCCAATGCCGTCGAAAAGCTACTAGCTATCGTCCAGACCAAAGCAACGGTACTTCGCGATGGAAATCAAAAGGAAATACCAGTCGAAAAAATTGTGCCAGGCGATGTCATCATCCTCAACGCTGGAGACCTGATCCCTGGAGACTCCATAATTCTAGAATCAAAGGATCTCTTCGTAAACGAAGCATCTTTGACGGGAGAAACTTATCCGGCTGAGAAAATTGTTGGGATCCTGCCACCAAGAACATCGCTTAGTAAGCGGACAAATAGTCTTTTCATGGGAACAAACGTGGTCAGCGGCAGCGCACAGGCTGTGGTTGCGGGAACCGGTTCAAAAACGGAGTTCGGCAAAGTTTCTGAGCGGCTGAAACTCAGGCCGCCAGAAACAGAGTTTGAACATGGAATCCGGCATTTCGGGTATCTCCTCATGGAAGTAACGCTGGTGTTGGTGGTCGCCACATTCGCCATAAACGTGTATTTTGCGCGTCCAGTACTGGAATCGCTTCTCTTTTCTTTAGCACTCGCTGTTGGACTGACCCCGCAACTGCTGCCTGCCATTATCAGCATTAACTTGGCTCACGGAGCCAGGAAAATGGCAACTCAGAAAGTGATTGTTAAGCGACTCGCATCTATTGAAAACTTCGGCAGCATGAACGTTCTCTGTTCCGACAAGACTGGCACCCTCACGGGAGGCGTGATAAAAATACAGTCTGTCCTTGATTTTAACGGAAATCCGAACGAGAGAGCGCTACTCTACGCCTTTCTTAACGCTTCTTACCAGACAGGATTCACAAATCCAATCGACGAAGCGATTCGCGCAAACCATCTTGACTTGTCAGGTTACCAAAAGCTGGATGAGGTGCCGTACGATTTTATTCGAAAGCGACTAAGCATCCTGGTATCGAAGGACAATAAGAATCTGATGGTTACTAAAGGTGCATTGCAGAATGTGCTTGATGTGTGCACCCGAGTTGAAACTTCCGAAGGGACGATCGTGCAAATCGCTGGGGTGCAACAACAGATCCAGCAACGCTTCGAAGAGTTCAGTAGCAAGGGTTTTCGTGTCCTAGGGATCGCTTACAGAGATATTGGATCTGATAAACTCATTGCTAAAGATAGTGAAGTCGACATGACTTTCTTGGGATTCCTTGTTCTCTTTGATCCCGCCAAGCCTAAAATCGCTGAGACAATTGAAGAGTTGAAACATCTTGGCATATCGCTAAAGATTGTAACTGGAGACAATCGATTGGTTGCGGCCAGCCTCAGTCAGCAGGTCGGGTTCTCAACTCCGAAAATTCTCTCGGGGTCGGATCTTCGTGTGTTGAGTGATGAAGCGTTGCTCGGACAGGTGAATGAAGTTGACGTGTTCGCAGAAGTTGAGCCAAACCAGAAGGAACGGATCATTCTCGCGCTCAAGAAAGCCGGAAATGTGGTGGGATACTTGGGCGATGGAATCAACGATGCCTCAGCTCTCCACGCCGCTGATGTTGGTCTCTCGGTTGAGAGCGCTGTGGATGTTGCCAAAGAATCCGCTGACATCGTTCTTCTTGAAAAAGACTTGGGCGTGCTCGCATGTGGAGTGAAAGAGGGAAGGAAAACCTTTGCTAACACTCTCAAGTACGTGTTCATGGCAACAAGCGCCAACTTCGGAAACATGTTCAGCATGGCAGGAGCATCACTCTTTCTGTCATTTCTTCCCCTGCTTCCCAGACAGATTTTGCTCACCAATCTGATGACAGATTTCCCAGAGACAACCATCGCCACGGACAATGTGGATAGTGAAATGGTTGAACAGCCCCGTCGCTGGAACGTCACCTTCATCCGCAATTTCATGATAGTTTTCGGGATTCTAAGTTCGGTGTTTGATTATCTCGCCTTTGGAGTACTTCTTCTTGTTTTGAAAAGCCCGATGACCCTATTTAGAACCGGCTGGTTCATAGAGTCGGTTATTTCAGCAAGTTTGATTGTGCTAGTTATTCGAAGCAGAAGACCTTTCTTCAAAAGTTTTCCTGGGAAATATCTGCTGTTAACCACAATAGTGATTGTTGGTGCCACACTTATCTTCCCCTTCACTCCGCTCGGCAACCTATTCGGATTTGCTCAGCCACCCCTCTTGGTTCTTCTTTTGATGTCGATAATCGTGGTACTCTACATCATCCTGGGCGAAGTGGCAAAAGGAATCTTTTACAAGCGAGTAAAATTCTGAACCCAACCCCGTGAAAAGGCCGCCCCTTGAAAACTAGCGGCCGCTAAAGTGGATTGCTTAAACATTAGCGCGCAAGCTAGAGGCAGGTGCGCCTGCGACACTATGACGGAACTGCAACGGAAGATGCCTGAGATTGCTACAAAAAAGAACGATGCATTTGTGGCAGACTAAAGCGCGGACTAGTTTTTCTTTCGTCTCTGAAACTTTTTCAATATTCTCTTTTTGGGAAGCTTTGGTCTTTTCACATGTTCCTCGTCAGTAGTTGCCAAGATAATGCCCAGAACTTACATTGCTCTACGTTTCTTTTGTACGTTACTGCTATTGCGCGTGCGAGAAAAGACATGGATGAAGAGAGGGAATATTTGTGGTGTTTCCGCCAGAAACAGACCCCCTAAACCGAAGCCCTTCTCTTTATCTGGGGCCAACTCGTGTTCAGAGGTAGGCGTCAGTCGCGTATCTGCGCATCATCCGGTGAGTGTTGAAATAATATGCAACTTTTCCTATAGAGTTTTTCATCAGGCTTATCCAACTGTCGCGCTCCTGGTAGAATCTTGGAATAATGAGGTATTCCAGTTTGTTGTAGAGGTCCCCCAGTTCTCTTTTTCTTCTTTCTTCTTCGCTTATCGCTTGATCAGGGGATGGACCTATCGCCCACCCTGTGAGGCCTTCGACACAGCCTTCTATCCACCAGCCATCTAGGACGCTGAAGTTAACTACACCGTTGTGCGCTGCTTTCATCCCGCTTGTCCCAGAAGCCTCATACGGCGGCAAGGGCGTATTCAGCCAAACATCAACTCCGGAAGTCAGTTTCCCCGCCATTTCCATGTTGTAGTTTTCAAGATAGACGATTTCAACCTCATTCTTCAATCGGTCAATGTACCCGTAGATGTCTCTTATTAGTCTCTTACCCATCTCGTCTCTGGGGTGCGCCTTTCCAGCGAAAACCAGCTGAATCTTTCCCTGTCTTTCCACTTCCTCAAGTTTCTCTAGGTCTGAAAAGATCATGGTGGCTCTCTTGTACTCTGTGGCTCTTCTGGCAAAGCCCAAAGTCAACGTGTCAACATCCATCCTTACACCCGCATTCTCGTCAACAAAGTCGAGCAAATCCCGTTTTGCTTTCATGTGTGCTTCCCACAATTCTTCATCTGGAATCGCGTCAACTCTTACTAGAAGTTCCGGTTCGTTTGCCCATCCTCGAATGTGCGAGTCGAAAAGCTGTCTGAAGTGCTGGCAGGTCCACGTGTAGGAGTGAACGCCATTTGTTATTTCTTGTATGTGGTACCCGGGGAAGAGCTTTCTCGAGTACTCCATGTGCGCCTCTGTCACGCCGTTAGTGTATTTACTCAAGTTCAAAGCCAGAAGCGTCATGTTCAATCGGTCCGACCCACCGTACCTCTTCAAGACCTCGGGGGGCACTTCGGTTCCAAGCACTTCCGAGACAAGGTCATAAGAGAATTTGTCAAATGCAGCCTCAACAGGCGTGTGAGTGGTGAAAA
Source organism: Bathyarchaeia archaeon (assembly GCA_049512075.1). Lineage (GTDB taxonomy): Archaea > Thermoproteota > Bathyarchaeia > Bathyarchaeales > Bathycorpusculaceae > JBEKCD01. Next base: position 13,987 of record JBEKXL010000029.1, read on the forward strand.
CACACAAGTTCTTCACTTTATCAGCGTCCATCTCATTTCTTCTCAAGAGCTCGAGAGTGAGAAGACTGGAATGGCCTTCATTCATGTGATACTTTTTGACGTTGATGTTTAAGGCTTCAAGGATTCTTACACCGCCTATGCCTAAGACTGTCTCCTGTTTCAGCCGATATGTTTCGTCGCCCCCGTAAAGAAAATCAGTTATCTCTCTGTCCTCTTGGGCGTTTCCTTCAACGTCCGTCGTGAGAAACAGAACTGGAACAATTCCACCGGTCAAACTCTCTTGATCAAAAACCCAAACTCCAACCTTGACATCCCTTCCACCGATTCTCACTGTCACGGTTGCTGGCAACAATCTCATAAACTTGGAAGGCTCCCACTCCTCCGGGTAGTCCATTTGCGTTCCATCCGGCGTTATCTTCTGTTTCAGATAGCCCTTCCTGCTGACCAGGGTGACTGCAATCAATGGGATTCTCAAGTCTGCGCTTGATCTAATCACGTCTCCCGCCAAAACCCCCAGCCCGCCGCTGTAGGTTGGCATGTCACTCTTTGCACCGATTTCCATGGAAAAATAAGCGACCTTAGGACCTTCAATGAAGCTGCGCATGCAATACTCACTATCAAAATAATACTGTTCAGTCAAAAACTCCGTCTTGAACACTGCTTTTTCAGGATCTAAGGGCATCCCACAAACAGGATCTTTTACACTCACAGCACCACACTCGCGTACGTCAGTAGTTGGCGTGTCTTGCCTGATTACTCTTATAGCGCTTTTGCATTAGTAGAACATAGCGGGTAAAGATTTATCTCCAAAATCAGCAGTAGTACCTGTAACTGTCTTGAGGTGGTTTTTTGTCAGCTACCACATATTCCCGTGCTCCAAAGGTTGCCGTAATCGGAGCAGGATTTGTAGGATCATCGTTTGCCTACTCTCTGATGATTCATGGAACTGTTTCAGAGATAGTGCTCATCGACGTTGATAAGAAAAGAGCTGAGGGTGAGGCTATGGATCTGAACCATGGTGTGTCCTTCGTTCAACCTGTCAGAGTCTGGGCTGGAGACTACCAAGATTGTCAAGACGCGGACATTGTTGTTATCACCGCTGGGCTGGCTCAAAAGCCAGGTGAATCACGACTGGACCTGGTGACGAGCAATGTTGGGATTTTTAGACAAATCATCCCAAAGATAAAGGAATACAACAGAACGGGCATCCTTCTGGTTGCGACAAATCCTGTTGACTTGATGACTTATGCGGCCTTGAAACTCTCGGGTTTTCCGTCTAGCAGGGTGATTGGTTCTGGCACAATATTGGATACGTCACGTTTGCGGTACTTGTTGGGAGAGCACCTCAAAGTTGATCCAAGGAACGTTCATGCTTACATTATTGGCGAGCATGGAGACAGTGAAGTACCTGCTTGGAGTTTGGCAAGCGTCGGGGGCACGAGGCTTAAGGATTACAGTGCAGTTCTCGGCCAAGGGCTTGACGATCTATATTTGAATAACATGTTTGAACAGGTGAAGAACGCGGCTTACAAGATTATTGAGCTTAAGGGAAGGACGTACTACGCGATTGGGCTTGGCCTCACCAGAATCGTTGAAAGCATAATTCGCGATGAAAACGCGATCCTCACAGTTTCAAGTCTACTCCACGACTATTATGGGGTGGATGACATTTGTCTTAGCGTTCCAACAATTGTTAACAGAAACGGCGTGAGAGAAGTTCTGAAGTTACCCTTGACGGAAGAGGAAATCACGAAGCTTCAGAGCTCAGCGTCCACGCTGAAGAACATCGTGAAGTCGCTAACTCTCTAGGTATCAATAGCGCGCATGCGTGTTCCTAAAATGGTTAAAAATGGTCTTAATTCCTCTTTGTGGATTTGGGGGCAGTTTTAAGGTGCAAATCTGTTTTGCGGCGCGATTTGTGGGAAAGCCCACGCTTTTTGCCATGCCTCGACAGTATCAAGATTCGTATTTCAAACCAAGCCCATATTGGACCCGAACGGCTAAAAGAGGAATAAAAACCATTTTTGACCAATTTAGGAACAAGTATGCGCGCTTGTTAAAGGGGCGGAGTTATCCGGCGACAGTCTCATTGCGAATTTTAACATTATACTTGACACTTCTTTCCAAGATGACACAGAAGTGCTTCTAAATATCTTTCTCCAGTACCCCCAGTACAGCGCTGAGGTAACCAGAGCCATGTTGAATGAGCCTTCTTTGACTCCTAGCCTACCCTGAGACTCTGCAGAAAACCTTCGCACGTGAAGGAGTCCGGCGCACGCGTAATGCGGTGTTGTCGGCCCCGCGCGCGCTCTGACAACACTGGAGAACGCACATTTTCATACATAGTTTATTCCTCTTTCTAGATTTCAACGCACATGTGAGTTTGTCTTCTGTTGCTGTGCAGATTAAAGATTTCTGTACTGCATAGCTTAGACTAGGAAAAGGAAGGACGGTTCTATGGAATTATGGGATGCCATCAAAGTGGCTCGACTGTTAGAGCTTCGATGTAGTAGGTGTCCGTGCTTCCTTGACCTGTATATGTTATTTCGCCTTTTTCGATAACTCCGTGAATCCTTACATATGCAGAGTTAAACAACACCTGATTCCATAGACTCGTGCTCATATTAACGCTGGCACTCAAAGACACCCCAATCATTTGACCGTCAGAACTGAGTTCGTAGTTATAAGGTGACCGTACAATGACTGGGAAGGGGAAGCTGTAAAGATTACCTTCAACTATTACTGTCCTGCTCACCCAAGCAGAAGGATTGCTCGTGATTGTTCCTAGGGGAATTACTGTCACATTCAAAAGCTCATTCAATTGGTCTTGCAGATATGTGATTTGAGAGTTCATAAGAACAACTGTTCCAGCAAGAACAGCTACCAAAACAATGCATATTATTCCGAGTGCAACAGCAACATTTCTACTAACCATTTTCTTTGGTTTCGTTTCGCTTGGTTTTGTTTCGTTTGGTTTCGTTTCATCGACTTTTGTTTCACTCATTTTTGAACCTCTAGTTTGTCTTCTGTTGCTGTGCAGATTAAAGATTTCTATCCTTAGAGGTCTAGCTAGAGCCTTTTGTACGGCATGGCTAAGACTAGAAAAACAAGTTTTATTACCGAGTTGAATACTCTATTATTTGGGGAAAAGGTGACTCAACCACCACCACCGCCGTCAGAAGCCAAGAAGCCAAATCCGTGGAAGATTCTCACAGTTATATTGTTAGTGGGTATAATCGGCATGGGAACAGTAATTGGAATTTTGTGGTCGGGGCAAACAAAACAGTCTGGATATACACGAGTCTTTGTCTTTAGTGATGATGTGGCATATGCTACACTTAATAATTACAGCTATACTTTCCTCTACAAATGGGGGGGCTATAACGCATATGACCCGCAAAAGCCGATTGAAATTGATGTGGCAGGACTATCGCAAACTCTTCCAGCAACGCAAGGACAAACATATAACGTTTTAGGAATTGAAGTGGTTGTGTCGCAGGTCTATAATGACTACGTGATTCTTCTAGTAAAGCCACTTCCGTTCGCAGGTATTCCATAATCGCTTTTATTTTCCTGTTCTACCACTTTCACATATTCTTTTCTTTAGTTTAGTCTCTCGGTCCTTAAGGCTTTAGTTTGTTCTAGGTTTTAGTATAGTCTTTGTGGGTGGTCCTAGAGCCTCACAGTGTAAACTTGGACATCAACAGCTAATCAACAATCCCTCTTTTTTCTATAGTTTAATTAATCCTTATCACTATGGTAGACTAGGAGTTAGACTTAGTACTAGAGACAGAAATAGTCTATAAATGAATCAGTATTAGGTATAGTCTCTTTAGGCCTATTGTCAGATGTAATCTGTAACGGTAACAAACCATGAACAAAACGGGCTGGAATGCATTCCAGAGTTGACTCTGCGCTCTTTATTTGTAATGTCAGATGTAATTTTCATTGCAATAGTCAGGGATTGTAGGCAAGGTTGACTTTCTGCTGTTCAGTTGTAACGCCAGATGTAATGCTGGGCGCGCTAAATGTATCGTTTTCCTTAGACAGGCACACGAGTAGGCGCTCTATACTGTGCGCTGGGATTAAAAGTGTGGTTTCTATGATGGTGGTGCTTGTTCTGTCCAAGGCAAGTTTTGGCCCGTTGATGCAAGTACTCTGAAATAGTACGTTGCGCCGTTTTGCCAAGAATAGTTCACCGTTATTCTCTGGACAGAGCCTGCCCTGAGTTGCACTGGGTTGATTGTCTGATTGTCCATTGATGAGGATGATGTTCCAATGTACACCTCGGTTATGGTAGTGTCGGCTGTGCCTGAATTTCCTATGTCGATGTCGATTTTTGTGTTGTTCCCATATAAATTGACATTTGTTGCGCGCGCTCGTGTAATGACAATTTGATGCGGACTGCATCAGTAACGAAGTCCGCGATGCTCTTGTAGCTTGCCTGCGGGTTTTCTTTGATGAAGTCTTCGATTGTTTCGACAAGCTCTTTCGAGAGACTTATGCTACGATATTTCCCTTCCGGCATGCTTATTCAAGCTGTGTTGGTTGGTGCAAGGATATTTAAGAATTCACAGGTAAGCGCGGCGCTCGATTTTCAAGAAAATTCTTATAGAATAGACATTATGCAAAGGATTTTCAAGCACGCGCTAAGCGACTAGTTGCTTTTGCTTTGGGTCGGGGTCCTCACCCATCCTGAACCGAAGATCGAAAGTCTTAATGTATTCACCTTCCTGCTTTGAAAGACCATAGTGTTTGGCCAGAACATCATCAATCTTGTCCAGAATGTGCTTGCTTTCTTTGGGATAGAACTCTTGATAGACTACTTTGCCAGTTCGTACGTACTTAGTATCTTTAAGCCTTGAATGTTTTTTGTAGTCTTCCATAAGATCTCTGCAAAGATCCTTCAATTCTTGTCTCATTTCTGGGCTCATATCCCTTATGTCGAAGGGAAAATTCCTGATTTCTCTTTCCACTAGGTCTCGGCAATTGGAGGTGCAGACAAAGAACCAATAGAAAAGCGAACTATTCAGTGCTGCGGTAATTTCCTCCACGGACCCAATATCTTCACAAATGTACAAGCGTTTGTTATGAATCGAGACTGTTTGTCCTTTTTCATTATGAAACTTGGGCATGAAGTTCATGGCACGAATCCAATATCGGGGAGCATTGTGATAGACAAGGAAATTCTTGGACTCTTTAACAATAACATCCGAAAGGAATCTGTCCGTCTCTATTTTCTTCAGTATTCCTTTTTCTATTTCATCACCGATTTTCGGAACTATGCCTGGCTTGACTATATCGGTGACGTCGATGAATGACATGAATTTGAACAGTTTTTCCTTTTCTTCAGCATACCACCTATGGTAATGGGTTGAGAGCACTCTGCCGTCATCTTGGCATTTGTGGCCGAAAATGATTGATGACCTGCAGTCCTCTAGACCCTTGAATATCTTGTCTGGTCTGTCGTCATAGTTGCTTACCCTCAACTCGTCACTGTTTCTAATCAGCATCTCTTGAAGAGTGGCCATTCTATCAGTACACACTGCGGAAATGGGTACAATGTATCCAAAGTAGCCTCCTTTTTTCGTTATGTTGATTGCTCTCTCAAAAAACGGAGCGTATGTGTTCCCACATTCATCTGTCTTGAATTGATAAAGCGGATAATCGATCTTTCCAAACTCAACATAGGGCGGGTTTCCGAGAACTATGTCGAATCCGCCGTTGGAGAAAACCTCGTTGAACTCTAAAATCCAATGAAATGGTCTGTATTTCTCAAGCTCGGCAAGAGCACTGGCCTTTCTGATCTGTTTCTTGCTGTTAAGCTTACCAAGGAACTGCAGGTAATGTCCGCCCATAGTCTTTTGCAGGACACTATGAACCTGTTCTACAACCTTTTTCACTTTCTGAGCAGATTTTGGATCTTGTTCGGTCTTGTAGAGCCGAAGGAGCAGGTCTCTAATAAGCAATATGTTCTTTATTGTCGGCTTCTCACTTAGCTCTTTGATTCTTGAGACATGGTCAGGGTATTTAGCGGCTATCTCTGTTACGAGTTCGTCGATGTTCAACGGTTGGAATTCATGAAGGTCCCTTATTTCGACGTAATCGTCGAAACCTAAAAGCGTATTTCCACAAACAATGTTGTATTCAATGTTGGGAAGAAGCTCAACTTCCTCTAGATTCGTCACAGAACTCACCAGCTCCAGCCAAAGCCTAAGCTTTGCTATCTCAATTGCTTGTGGGTTGAGATCAACACCGAAGATATTGTTCTCGATTATCTCTTTCTTCGTCTTATAGGGACTGAAGGGTAACTCTAGCTCTCGGGTGAGGCGTTTGTGAATCTGCATCAAGAAGTTGATTACAGGCATGAAGAAAGCCCCTGAACCGCAACCAGGATCCACGATTCTAAGGTTTTGGATCTCAGAGTATATCTCTCTCAGATCGGCCTTGCTGAGGCTTCCGTCTGCTAGCGCATTTTCAACTTTCTTCGCTGGAGGGGCACCATGTTTATTGAGTCGAGAATTGAAGATATTCAAGATTAGTGCTTTCAGGGTGCCCGCGGTAATAAACTCAGTGACATTGTCAGGAGTGTAATAAGCTCCCTTTTCATGGTTTGCGGTTCGTTCAAAGATGTAGCCGAGGATCTCCGGACTCATAACATTTCGTCGTCGCTCAATATCAGTTCTTAGGCGACCGAGGTTTTCATCTTCAAAGCTGTAACCTTCTAGAAAAGAAATAAGCTTGGCAATAACGTCATCTTCAACGGAGTATTCCGGATATGCTTCTTCCTCTATCGTCCTACGGAATAAGCCTCCATTTAGATACTTGATCCCGGCAAAGGGCCCTTCTTTCAACTCATCAAATGGATTGTTCAAAACATTGAAGAAGAGTCTTTTCAAGAATGAATCGTAAAAAGATCCAGTCGATGCCCGTTTGTAACTCTTCCATAGATTCGAAAGAAAGTTCTTGTCTCCACCCATCCAGCCCTTGGCCTCAATGAATTTGATGAAAATAAGGCGATCAACGACTGCTTGGGCTATCTTGGCTTTGGAATCCTGATCCTCAACACCAATTATGGAATTTACGAGACATACCCGACTATTCTTGTCTCCAAAAACCAGTCGCATATACTCGTCGTAGAATTTCTTGCTCACTTTTTCTTGATAAGTCTCTAGGACAACTACTTGAGTGCGAAGAGTCTTCTCTATTCGGTCTCTTGAAAAGAAATCAAAGAAAGTATCAAACCGTTGAAATCTCTCTTTTTCCTGCATTAATGTCTGAAAACCAAGTTTCTCGACAAAGAAGGGCGACAAGTCAACCTTAACTTCACGGTGTTTTCCATACTCGATCTGGTACTCGATGAGTATCCATCGAAATCCATCTGTAGCAATCCCGTAGTTAGTGTCAGTCGCTTTGTTCTGGATCCAAGTCAAGACCTGTTCTAAGCCACGCCCGTCAGCATAAAGATTTGAATTCAAAGGTTCTGCTTCAGCAAGAATGTAAAATTCCTGGCTCACCCAGAGTTTGTAGTCTGGCCATCGTATTCCATAGACCCTTAACTCACTTTCACTTCCTCGTTTTGATTTGTCATACCCTAGGAAATCAAGCAATTCCTCAATGATGTTCTCTTTGGTGAATGCCTCCGGCTTTGCCTTGAATTCTTTGGAAAAGTATTCCGGAAGAGCTTCTCCTCTAAGTGCAACCGCTTCTAAGTCTACTTTATTGCCGATCTTGGTTTTAAGTAAGTTGCAAATCTTCTCAACGACTTTGACAAACTCCGAATACTTGGTTTCATGACTGGTGAATGTGCTTTTCTTCAATCCCATTAAGACCCATGCCACTACAAGTAGCTGTTGGTGAATAAAAGGAAAAAGCTTTCCTTCAATAGTCTGTCGCGTGATTTGTTATTGAGCGCAAGTCTTTTAACAATACAACTCTTCAGGAATAAATAGGGGTTTCCATTGCGCTTACGACTCACCAAAGTTGATGAATACCAATTTCTGACCTGCCTGAAGCACTCTTTGTGGGGAAGTAAATCATCACGTTTCAAAGATTGGCAGGAAGGTGACTATCTGGCGTTTATAGTTAACAAGGGTCTAGCTGCTTTTGCCAGAGTAGAAGGAAAACCTTTCAATTCAACAGAAGTCGTTTGGAACAATGGTCTTTTTCCGTACAGAATTCCTCTAAAGTTTGTCCATGTTCTGCAGAAAGATCAAAGAGTGCCTATTTTAGGAGACGTTAGAGATACACTCACATCCGCTTGGGGACCGAGATATGGTTGGGGGATACTAACTCAGAGCGTTCTCAAAGATGACCAAGCTGAAACTCTGGTCAAAGCAATTGCTTCTCGTCCAAATGGTCTCGTTCAGATTGAAGCAGATTCTGCAACGCTGCTCTCAGATGCAAAGCAAGAAAGAGATATCCTGTCAAAACGGAAGAAACCAACCGAAGAAGATAAGGAGAAAGCTCCATTACCTGCAGAGGAATTCAAATCCAAAGAGGAAGAGTCGCTACATTCGCAAGCTGAAAGGTCACTTATTAAGCTAGGGAAGGCAACTGGTTGTTCTGTACTCATCGCCTCCAACGATAGAAACAGGATCTTTCAAGGAAAACCATTGGGCGAAGAGTGCCTCAAGAGTCTCCCAAATCTTGGATTAAATGAAGAGGCAATTCGTAGAATAAGTCTGATTGATGTTATTTGGATAATCAAGAACTCGCCAGTCTCTGCATTTGAAGTTGAGACTACAACATCAATCTATTCAGGTCTGCTTAGAATGTCGGATCTCCTCTCGGTCGTGCCGTCGCTAAAGATCAGCTTGTACATCGTAGCTCCAAAGAATCGACAAGAAAGAGTCAGAGCTGAGCTAACGCGACCGACATTTCAAAAGATCGGACTCAACGAATATTGCAAGTTCATTCCTTTGGAAGAACTCCAGAAATTGCAATCCAAGGTTGAGGGGCTTCAAGGGCATATTCAACCAACGATAATTGACACGATTGCAACAGGGTTTGAAGAAGAACCCGAAAACGTCCATTAAACTATTTCTTGCTCTTTAATCGCGCGCGCCACGCAACAGATCTCTAATCTCCTCAAAGATTCGTTCATCTCTTCCCGCCAAGTCAGCATAGCAAGTAACGACGCGCGCGCTTTTTCAGGAGTAACGGTTATTTATGCTCCAATTGCTAACTGGCTAGAGGAAAGCTCTATGTCGGAAATTCGAGAAGTAGAGTTGACAAAGATACAGAATAGCAAATTAAATCCGCGGTTAGATATTGACCCTCAGGAACTAAGTGAACTCGCCCAGAGTATTCGTGAGGTGGGCATGCTCCAACCAATTATATTGCGACCAATAGGAACAGGAAAGTTTGAAGTTGTCGTTGGACAACGCCGTTTTTTCGCAGCAGGAAAACTTGGGCTCAAGAGAGTACCGGCAATTGTCCGCGAGTACTCTGATGAAGAAGTCGTCGAATTAAACCTCATAGAGAACATCCAGAGGACTGAATTAAGCGCTGTGGAGAAAGGTCGTTCTTGTAAAGAACTAATGGAGAAATATCATCATGTATATCCAAACGTAAAAGCGATTGCGTCCAAGATTGGAGTTTCAGGCACCACCGTAAGAAGCTGGCTTCAATTGGTAGAGGCGCCTTTAGAAATTCAAAGGATGGTTGCACCATCACCAAAAATAGGCGTTCCAAGAGAAGCTGGAAAAATAGACTGGGATACTGCTGTATCTATCACTCGTCGTATCGAAAGCAAAGAGAGACAAATTGAGGTTGCAAAAGAGATAGCCAGTAAACCCATCTATCGAAGAGAAGCAAGGGAGGTTATCTCCCGGGCGGTCAAAGAACCAGAGAAGTCTGTAGGGACATTGATTAAAGAGGTCATTGAAACTCCTTATGAGCTTCCATTTAGGCTTAGTCACATGGATCCTATTCTAAAAGGCGTCAAAACTCAAACTAGTCGAAAAGGCATTCCAGACCCGAAAGTCAGAGTTGGCGCCAGAATTCATGCAGCCGTCTGGGAACCTCATTTTGCTGATCTAGTAATTACCTCAATTGAACGAAAGCGTTTGGGCGATTTCACAGATGAAGACGCCCGAAGAGAAGGGGGTTACACGTTGGAACAATTTAGAGAAGTGTGGAAGAACATTCATGGCGAATGGGATGAAAACGAATTCGTCTACACAATCCAATTCACAAAAGGAAAAGGAGGTGTAAACTGAAAACGTCTCGGGAAGAAGAAGAAAAAGTTCTTGTCTTGGTCAAAGCCACGCCAAACTGGAGCGTCCATCTGAAGCGATACACAGTCTGTACCGCTGGGATAAGTGAAAACAATGAATGGCGAAGATTGTACCCAATGGAGTGGAGCACCATCAGGGACAAAGGTATCAAAGTTTGGGACAAAATCAAGGTTTCAACTTCCAAGCCTGAGAAGGACCCTAGACCTGAAAGTCGAAAGATAGACAACGAAAGCGTAGAGAATTGTGGGTGCGCCATCAAGGATAGGGAGGAAAGGCGAGAATTCCTCAATGCGTATACAGACACGTTGATTCCAGATGCCACTAAAACGAAGAAAACGCTCTCTATCATTAAGCCAATTCTATTTGGCTTCTCAGTAGAGAAGGAGAATGAGCGCGGTAAGCAAGTCACTATCGATGGAGATATTTTTAAGGTGCAACCTTACGGTGACATTTCGTTGACTTACCAGTTCAAATGTGGAGAAAAAGGATGCGCTATATGCTCTCGAGTTCACAAATTTCATCACATGGAGTGTTTTGATTTTGGGGCAAATGAACTATACAGGAAATATCAAGATGAAAAAGTAGCTAAGGAAAAAGTGCGTGAAGGCTGTTACACGAGAATGAAAGCAGACAACGATTGTTGGTTTGCCATGGGAACGCATAGCCAATATCCTTTCCTGAAATGGATGGTTGTTGGATTACTCTGGATGAAAAAAGCAAGCTAGATCTAGGTTTCAATCGATCGATCCAAAATCGCACGAGAGCTTCACTTTAACTCCACTCTCTGCACTGTCGATGGATGTCGGTAGATCGCAGTGCTTTTAACGGTTCCAGTCAAAACCAAAAGAGGGAGAGAGTGTTTATGCAGCAGAAGAGGTCAGCTGTCTTACGAGAGGTCGACGAGAAGTGGCTTGATGATGATATGTTTGTTGACTTAACCATTTACGATGTTCCAGCAGGCCTGCTCAGAGAGTTTGGCGAGAAGGTAGTTAATTCCAGCTACCCAAGCGGAGTCAACGAAGCAATCAAGGACCTACTTCGAAAAGCCATAATGGAGCATGAGTCAAAACGCATTGAGGCACATCTTCTGACCACGTAGAACAAGATGTGGGGGCTTCTGCGCAAATTGGTTCGAATCCAGCACAGAGTCTCAAAGAAACGCTACCTGAACAGCAAGCGCACCTACGAGTACGGGCGCATGTCTCTAGATATACCCAAGAAGTTCCGATATACCCAAGAAGTTCCATGAGGTCCTTGAGCCATTTCTGGAGAAGGAACTCAACCTTGACGTTAAGCTGGAAAACAATATTGCGATCATCTCTTTGTCCCCCGTGAAAACGTTTCGGCATGCCGAAAACACCCCCGACAAAACACGCTCAGAAACCTGTTAGGGCATGCTCTGAAAACATCAAGCCCCAGATTTTGTTTAAATATCTGCCTGCCGAAACATTTTTCCACTAAGCAATTTCTGCCTGCAGAAACGTTTTCCCCCAGACCTGTTGACACAAAAATGTGTAAATTAACGTGAATAAGCCCTTCCCCACATAGTTCTGGTTTTACTTACTTTGCTGGTCAGCGAATGAATTGCCCAAACCCAAAGACACAAGGCTCTCAGTGTTCAAGGGTCGAGAAGCCAGACTCAACCATGCCATATTCCAAACCCTCGCCAAAAATGACTCTCTGACGATCTACGAGGCACACAAACAAATCAAGAGTTTGAGAGGCTTTAGACACACAAAGTACACCAACGTCAGCCACAGAGTAAGAAGTGCGCGCTTTTTCTTCGTAGATTCTGTGCTATTCGACAGGAAGCATGTGCTAGTCTTCGTCGTCCAGGTCAGGTGGAAACATTGGATCATCGAACAGCATTAACCCGTCACCTTCCGAGTCTTCTAGTCCTAGATCTTCTTTCTCAGGTTCCAGATGGCTTCTCAATACGGACTTTGGCGACGGTTGTGGCTGCGGCTGCTCTGCCGGCCGCCGCAGCATTCGCTTTTTTCTTCTGTGCGCTGAATAAATTAAGATGGCAACTACTCCGAAGAAGTAGTTTCCCCCGGAGCAAGCTCCGGGGCTCTACGGTAGGGCTTCTTGTTGTTCTTCTCGTATGTATTTTCTGACGGCGTCGAGGTTTAGTCCGCCT
>JBEKXL010000030.1:0-25735 GCA_049512075.1 Bathyarchaeia archaeon
ACAGCAGTTGCGGCAGCTTTCGGAATTCTAGCAGTATTCAAAAGAAGGAAGCAATGATAGCACTTACAGCCTGAGTTTCGTGCCCAATAATATTCTTGTTTAGGAAATAATCCTTAAGAACTTTCTGTGATCATAAGCTTTTAAGAAAGTGTTTGGTGAGGGAGATATGTCTAGAAAAAAAGGATCTCTGATAGTTCTTGGATTGATTTTATTGGGTCTGGCCGTAATTTTGGTAGGGATACACCTCAACTCTCAGACGGGCACTGCCAATAACAGTAACAACTCAAGCCCGACTAATGATACGGATGGACCAAAAGGAAAGGTTCTAGTTACGCCTGAAATTCCATTTGGAACCATAGGGTCAGTTACAGCAGTTGCGGCAGCTTTCGGAATTCTAGCAGTATTCAAAAGAAGGAAGCAATGATAGCACTTACAGCCTGAGTTTCGTGCCCAATAATATTCTTGTTTAGGAAATAATCCTTAAGAACTTTCTGCGAGCCATGGTTCTGTTGGTATTAGATAATTCATTGCAGGATCAAGTGACCTATATTGCAAGTACTCTTGAATAATGTCGAAGGATTTCATGGAAGCTGCCCCTCAAAAGCAATCAGACGTTGACCATGGGTCAATTTCCAAGAGGTTGGAGTTTGCTTCGTTTGAATAATCCAATATCCCAGCAATTTAGACACCAACTGCAAGATGGCGGCATTATTGTTGCCTTGAAGACATTGACGGTTATAGCTGTAATTGTAGCATTCTATTTTCAAGATATGAGGATACTGTTTGGCGACGCACTAAATGATGAATCCACAAGTTACATACTGGTTATCCCGATAATTTTTGCTTACCTGCTTTTCCGAAAGCGAAAGATGCTGAGAGCAACAATTTCGATTGAAAACTCAAATAGGTCTATGATCAACACGGTACAAATCACTGCAGTTGGCGTTCTGGTATGCACTTTGGCAATTCTGCTCTATTGGCAAAGCGCATATACCTTCACTCCGCTCGAGTACCAAATTCTCACAATGCCTATCTTTGTAACTGGTTTGATTCTGATACTTTTTAATCTGCAGACACTGCGCCAGACAGTTTTTCCGATACTGTTTCTTGCTTTTCTAACGCCTCCGCCTTCTGAGCTATTGTACAGTTTTGGGTCGACCTTATCTGTAATCAGCTCCGAGGCATCGGCTGCAATAGCAAACGTTTTTGGAATAAACGCCACAGTCTCGTACGAATCCACCTCACCTATCATACATTTGGTGCGGCAAGGCAACATTTCGATGGATTTCGCCGTGGACATAGCTTGTTCCGGCATCTACAGCCTTATGGGCTTCCTGATTTTTGCAGTTTTTGTGGCTTATATCGTGCGCGACAAACCTTGGAAGAAAATCATGATACTAATTCTAGGTCTTCCACTTATCTATCTCCTAAATATCCTCCGCATAACGACCATCTTGCTTATCGGCTATCAATGGGGAGAACAACTAGCTCTCGATGTCTTCCACATGCTCGGAGGTTGGATGCTTATATTTATCGGAACACTCTTTCTGCTAGTAACCTCAGAGAAACTACTACGGGCTCAGATATTCCCTAAGCAAGGCCGAGAACATATCGAATTCCGCAAGATAGGCGACTCCTCAACTATCCGTTTTCACAAAGCCGATGTTCTGAAAATAGTAGCGATCCTACTATCAGTGATGTTATTGGCATCAGCACAGGCTCCAGTTTTCGCAATCACGAAGGGACCGATGCAACCGATCATACAGACATCAACGGGCGAAGAGGGAAACACAGAGATTCTGCCTAATATGGCGGGCTATTCTTTGAGTTTTCTCTATCGAGACACGGGATTTGAAGAAAAAGCCAAACAGGATGCCTCATTAGTATATTTGTACACGCCGGATGATCAATCGTGGCAGACTGTCTGGGTGGCTGTTGAAGTTGCCCAGAGTACCTCTTCCTTGCACCATTGGGAATATTGTCTGGTCGACTGGGCGACAGAACGTGGATTGGAGCCTGGAGTTACCCAATTAGAACTGAAAGACGTTCAAATTCTTGCCAACCCTCCAATGGTGGCCAGATACTTCGGTTTTCAACATCACAGTGACAACCAAACTCAGTTGGTGCTATATTGGTATGAAACAAGCACTTTTACCATCAACAATGTGACTCAACAAGAGCACGTAAAAATAAGCCTCATTGCCTACCCTCAAAGACCTGAAGACATACAGAAAATCGAGACTCAACTCCAACCAATGGCAGAGGCAATCGCCAATTACTGGCAACCTCTAAAGACCCTATCATTCATAAGTGCGGCAATTGCCCAACTAGGTATCCCGCTAGTCATCATACTCATAGGATTGATAGTCGCGCTTGTGGCTTTTAACCTCTTCGAACTGGCAAAAAGAGCGAACGAAAACAAAAATATCTATCAAAAACTTTCCAAATCAAACCAACAACTCGTGGATGCAATTCACGAGGCGGAGAGAACATCCATCGCGACACTTGAAAACATTCGACAAAATTACGAGAAAATTGCTTGCAATCATCTGTCTAAATCAGAGCTTCAGGAGCAGATCATTGGCCTCCAGCAAATAGGCATAATTGGAGACAGAATAATAAATAACTTAGATAACCCAATACACGCATGGACATTGCAGACTCGCTTTGGACTAGGAAAGCGCTAGGAAACAAAATCATAAATAAAGAAGTGAGGGAATTAAATGTCAGCGCGCGCGCAACCGCCAACCTCAACAGAATACGAGAAGCCTTCCAGCAAACCACACGAGAAGAATTGTCAGACGAAAAGCTCCAGCAAGAACTCCTCAGCCTGGAAAAAACCGGTTTGATAAGACGCCGCCTAGTCAGCAACCAGGACTCACCCGTTCAAGCATGGCAAACAGACATAAGCACGCCACAGTTTAGAAAAGGGTTAACGACAATAACAAGACAAAAAGAGGGCAAAGATGTCCACAGACAAAACTCTTAAGATAAGACTCGACACTTCAGGCATTCTCCTCTTCTTCCTGGGAGTCGCAGCGCTAATAGTTTCAATAGTCTACACGTCCTTGGTGCTGGCTTTCATCGGCTTGGGCCTGACGTTCTGGGGAGCCATCCTCTCGTACATACACTCCGACGAATACGTGAAAGGGAGCCTTCTGAGCGCAACCGCAACTCCGCTCCTCTCAACTCTGAACCAAACCCTAGACGAACTCGACTACAACGGCAAACCCGTGTACCTCCCCCCAAAGTACCTCAACGCCCCCGATGAAAGCAAAGTCTACATTCCTAAATCAACAAACTCAAAACTGCCCACCCCCGAACAAGTCCAAACGCTCGAAAACCAAACCCCCAGCAGGGACCAGCAGGGTCTCCTACTGACGCCTCCAGGCGCTGAATTGGCAAGACTGTTCGAGAAAACGTTGGGAACAACCTTCACAAGAACAGACCTAAACTACCTCGTGAAAAACATGCCCAAACTCGTGGTTGAAGGCCTGGAAATAGCCACGGACCTCGAAATCACTCCCGAAACAGCCAAACCAGCAGCACAGACAGAAAGCGTTCCCGCGCAACATCAGAAAGGACTGGACAAAATCCACGTGAAAATAACCGATTCAATCTACGAGGAAATGGACAAGCAGGTCGACCAAATGGCCAGAATCCACGGCAACATCGGATGCCCACTCACAAGCGCCCTAGCCTGTGCCATCGCAAAATCAACGGGCACCCCCACGATAATAGCGGATGAAAAGACAAGCGACGACGGCAGAACAAAAGAGGTTGACTACTACACGTACGAAGAGGAGTAGCTGACAAATGAACTTCCCCCTCGGCATCTGGGACATAAGCCTCTTACTAGCCATGTGCGCAATGGTACTGCTCGTCACATCGGAACTCCTCTCACCCCACTACGGCAGAGCAGGCATCAAAATCAACAGAAACAAACTGAAAAACACGGCAATCGCCTTCTCACTACTTTTTCTGGCGACCGTGGCAATAAGAATAGTGAACATCCTAATCAACCCCTAGGAGCCACCATCTCAGCCTACATGAAGCCGTACGCAACTTTTGACTCTCCAATTGAAGATTCCTCTATAAAAATAATCCACAGGAATTCTCTAGAAGAATATTCCACGGGAATCTTCTATAGGAATATTCCTCGGGTGTTTATATCAACGCTCAACGACTTTTTTTTCGGTGAAAGGATGAGAAGGCCAAAACTCTCATTAGTACTATTAGCAGGCATAGTGCTACTTCTAATCGCTCTTCCAATAGTAGCAGCAGACAGCAACATCCAATGCGGATGCAGCAGCAACATCCAAGTAATCCCCGTGGGCTCTAAAGAAACCGGCAAACCACTAATCACTGACTCTCCCGCAAACCTCATAATATTCCACACGGGCCAAGGACCAATCACAAACGTCTGGCTCCTCATAGTCATCAACAAACCCACCTACGACAACCTCGTCAGCATAACAGTCAACGGAACAGCATTCATGACTAAAAGCGACTTCCAACTCGTAACCGACAAGAAAATCCCGTCGGAAAATACAAACTGGAAGACGGGCTACCCAGGCTCCGAATGCCAATACGAAGTCGCTGCAATAAGAAGCAACATGGACGAAGCCAAGAACAGCCCCGTATACTACGGGCTCAAGTTCATCCTGCAAAAAATAACGACAAGCCCAACCCACTTCCAACTGGCAGTAAACCTCAGCGGCCCCGCAAAGCTCAAAGCGCTAATCCTCGGCCTCGGCATGTACTACCCAACCGAGAAAACGTTCGGACCCAGCATATCTTGCTTCCCCATCAGCTACCCGTTCAACAGAGACTCAAGCTTCAGCAAGAGCACGTTCGTCGTCCCAGAAGTCGCCACACTAGCGCTCACAGCCTCGCCATTCGGCGCCCTCGGCCTCTACACAGTCAAACGCAAGAAAAAATAAATCTCCCCACCTCTTTTTCTAACCTTTTTATATCCCCAAATAGCATAGTCTATCAATTTCTGAAGGCCACATCAACTTGAACAACGAAACAACAATAGAAAACCTCGCAGAAACAATACTGCAAATCACAGCCCAACAGAAACCCGAAACAGTCAGCCAACTCGTCGAACTCGTAAGACAAGCATACTACGCCCAAAACAGGGAAATGCTCGACGTAAGACAAGCCTACGACGCCCAAAGCAAGGCAATCCTCAGCATCATCCTGCAACTGCAAGAACAGGGAAAACTGCAACTAACATCACGCCCTCAGCAAACACTCGCAACCTCAGCCTACCTGAAAACGTCCGCGGCCCTCTGGTTCTGGGCAACCTTGGCCTTAACGTTCGCAACCCTCGTAGCCGTGTTCACCATACCCGAAACAGCCTACCCACTGGTCTACATAAGATATGTTCTGGGCACACTCTTCGTCCTCTGGCTGCCAGGCTACGCGTTCATAAAAGCCCTGTTCCCCCAACAACATCCAATCAAAACGAGCGAAAAAGACCTGGACATCATCGAACGCACAGCCTTGAGCGTCGGCATGAGCCTGGCCCTCGTTCCCATGGTGGGCCTACTCCTAAACTATACACCGTGGGGCATCCGCCTAACACCGATAGTCCTAAGCCTGGTCGCACTGACCGCAATCTTCGCCCTCGCCGCAGTCTTGAGAGAACACCAAATCAGCATTTCTAAAAAAGCATGAACGTAGCAAGCGTGCACGTCTGCAAGAAACATGGGAAAACGTCGATAAGAAACTTGGGGAAGGGCGGTTCTCAGCCTTTGATTCTGAGTGCCGTCTTCGAGTTCCAATCGCACTGTTATTGCGGGTGTCTGTTGTGAAGCTACTGAGCGGCCGTGATGGTTATGTCGAAGCTGAAGCTTGTGATGCCGCTGATGCTCGATGAGACGTTGAGACTCAGCAGGGCTTGGACCACTTGGTTGGGCTGCAGCACGTAACCGTTACGATTCCATCCGAGCGCAAAGTAGCTTGCAGCCGAAGCCGGATTCCAGTTAGCCGCTTGTATGCTCAACGTGACCGCCACGTTGCCCTCGTTCCTCACGTACATCGTTGCCGTTGCCGTTCCGCCAGGACTAAGGGTTCCCCACTGAATGCTGCTTAGCACAGTCGTGCAGCCATTGTCTGAATATATGCCTAGCTGCACGGTTGGTGAAGGTGAAGGCGACGGACTCGGTGAAGGTGAAGGACTGGGTGAAGGCGACGGAGAAGGTGTGACGACTACGATGTTGCCCGTGTTACTAACTGTGCGAGTTGCAACGAGTGCGCCCAGAGCGCTCATGACTAGACCCATAACCGCTAATGCTAAGACCGTTCCCGTGGTTGCTCTTCGCATGGCCATAACTTTTCACTTGAACAAACAGGGTAATCTGAAGTCTTAATAAATCTTATTGTCTACACTGCCAACACAAATACACATCACAAAACATACACACCAATAAAAACAGGCAAACAACACCCAAAACCCATCTAAAATGTACAACAGAACACAAAACTCACCCCCAATACTTATCCTGATTTCATAAAAGCTTTAACCCCGCCAAAACACCACACAACCGTCCACATAGAAAATTGACACGTGAAAAACCAAATGCGCAACCGACTAATCAAACTATTATTACTACCAGTCGCAGTGTTCCTCTGGATAATAGGCTGGACAATGATGTGGGCAGGCACCCGCAAAGAACAAGAAACCCGACCCGAGACCGCTGCAGAAGAAGAGTCAATCACGATAATGCCCATGATACCCGAAGAACAGGAACAATGCGAAGCCAGAACACGCGCATAACCCATCGAATTCTAGTGCACACAAAGAACCGCATAAAAAAAACGCAAACTAGTTTATTTCTATCGGCAGCCTTTCAGCCCGCACGCTCAAAAGAGGCGGTTACCGACAGCCAGAGGACAATGTGAAAACTGAGACAAATTCTAAATACTATTACATGCTCACAAACCTTCTAGAGCGGCCGCTAACTACCGGTTACAACACAGGATGTAAAAACAATGGTTGAACGAATGATGCTTGTCACGGGTGGAGCCGGCTTCATAGGCAGCCACTTGACAGAGGAGCTGCTGAAAGAAGGGCACAGGGTAGCCGTTCTCGACAACTTTTCAAACGGAAAAACAGAAAACATCCAGCACCTGCGGGACAATGCTTCGTTAACGCTGGTCAAAGAGGACTTGAAGAAACCGAAGAAGCTGTGGCAACTCGTAAGAGCGTCGGACACGATTTTCCATCTGGCCGCAAACCCCGAAGTAAAACTAGGCGAAACCGATCCAAAAACGCATTTTGAAGAAAACATCCTGGCAACGTTCAACCTGCTCGAAGCCATGAGAAAAAGTGGAAAACCAAAAACCCTCGTCTTCGCCTCAACGTCCACCGTATACGGAGAAGCCAAACAGGTTCCAACACCCGAAGACTATGGGCCGCTCATACCCATCTCAACCTACGGCGCCTCAAAACTCGCCTGCGAAGCCCTCATCACAAGCTACGCACACACGTTCAACCACCACGCGCTAATCCTCCGCCTAGCCAACATCATAGGCCCAAGATCCAACCACGGAGTCATAGTCGACTTCATCAAAAAAATCAAGGCCAACCCAAACGAGCTCACGATACTCGGAGACGGAAAACAGGAAAAATCCTACCTCTACATAACAGACTGCATCGAAGCAATCATACACCTGACCGAAACCTTCTCCAAAAGCAAAGAAAAAATCGACGTGTACAACGTCGGCTCCAACGACAAGGTAACCGTCACACAAATCGCAAAAACCGTCGCAAAAGAAATGAACACACCCCGCGTGAAATTCAAGTTCACAGGCGGAGTCGACGGCGGAAGAGGATGGAAGGGCGACGTGAAAACAATGCAACTCTCCATAGACAAACTCGTCCAAACCGGATGGAAACCAACCTACACGAGCAGACAAGCCGTGAAACTCGCCGCAAAAGCCCTCGCCGAAGCCAACTGAGGCCATAGGCTTATATCGTCTGGTCTGCTGTTCAAGCCGAAAACGGAGGCCTGCAACTCGTTCGCCGTCGGCCACATGGCCTTTGGCTACCTTTCAAGCAAGACTTCATCCAAGCTGCTGAAGACAAAGCTCAACATCCCATTAGCGCTCATGTTGTCGGTTCTTCCAGACGCTGATCTACTGCTTCGCCAAATCCCGTTCATCCAGCACCGCGGGGCGACGCACTCAATCATCAGCGCACTCATCGTCTTCGCGCCCCTCTTCGTAATCTACCGCAAACAAGCAGTACCCTACTTCGTAGCCCTGATCCAGCACGGTCTGGTCGGCGACTACATCGCAGGCGGTCGCGTCCAACTCCTCTGGCCCATCACGAACACGGGCTTCGGCACAAGCCTCGACATCAGAAGCCTCACAAACCAAACCCTAGAATGGACCATGTTCCTGGCAGCAATACTGCTCATGCTAAAGTTGAAAGACTATGTATCGTTCTTCAGACCCCACGCCTCAAACCTGATCCTCATCATACCAGCTTTCACCGTGCTGCTGCCCACGCTCCTGAGCACGCCGATGGAAGTACCCGCCCTGCTGATACCGCCACACATATTCTACCTGATAATGTTCGCCGTAGCCATCCTCATCGAGGCCCGTGCCCTATTCGTTAACCATTCAAAACCGCGCAAACCCACGAATCCCGCCGAAAACAAAAAGGGAATAGGCTAGGACGTCGGAGGAGGCCTCGTGCCCAGCTTCACCAACAGGGGCAGCGTCTGATTTCCCCTAGCCACGGTTAGCATTACCATGTCACTTGGCACCGTGTTCTCTTCAATCCAGCTCGTCAGTGCGTCCCCGTTCACGACGCGCGTTCCGTTGAGGGCGATGATTATGTCGTTTGCTTTCACGCCCGCCGTGGCGGCTGGGCCGCCGGAAAACACGGAGTTGATTAACCAGCCGTACGTCACACTCACGTGCATGCTCTGAGCCGTGTCATAATCCATATCCGACCCCGTGACACCCAAGTACGAGTGCAAGTTATAGCCTCCAACCGTGGCCAGACTGAATACCTCCTTGAGTATGGTGTCCGAGGGCACCGCGAAACCCAAGCCCTGCGAGTTCGTAACTATCGCCGTCGTTATTCCCACGACCGTGCCATTCAGGCTCAGCAGAGGCCCGCCAGAGTTCCCTGGGTTTATCGGCGTGCTCGTCTGAATAATGTTCGCTATCGCATACCCTCCAGCAAGATCCGATTCACTGATAGTCCTTCCTAGTGCACTCACTATCCCCGTCGTCATCGAACCAGTCAATCCGTACGGGTTGCCTATGGCTATCACAGGATCACCCACCTTCAACGATGACGAATTCACGACTGCAAGCGGCCTAAACTCCGTCTGAGGAGCACCTGACACTGAGAGAACGGCCAGGTCCGAGTACGGATCCGTCCCGTCAACCTTTGCACCGTACCCGTTTCCATCCGAAAAGGTCACGCTTATGCCAGTCGCTCCAGCCACAACGTGGTTGTTCGTCACCACAACCATAGACCCCGTAAAGTTGGAAACAAAACCTGAACCCTGAACCGTCCCTGTGCTCGTCGTCCCAGTAATCAGAACAACCGAATCCTTAACCTCCGCGTAAATCACCGAGAAAACCGTCGCATTCTGATACACCGTGAAATTCTGGTTAACGATAGTCTGGTTCCCAACAAGGCCCGAAACCTGACTTTCAACGTTAGAAAGCTTGTCGTTCAGCGTGTTAATCTGCCCGTAAAGCACGTATGCAGTCACGATTCCTCCGAGAATCAACCCGGCCACGAACATCAACACCACGATTGATGAGGAATGTCCTCTTTGTTGCGAAACCATCCTAATCACCTTGTTTCTAAACAAATTAAGTGTCTCTCTTAAGAGTTTCCGCGTCCCGCCACGCGTAAATGCCAAAGCCCCTGAGCTGGAAAAGCGGAACATCGCATCGATGTGTGCGGCAACAACTGCATCTCAGACTTAAATAATGCAAGGCCGAATGTTCTGTACGATGTCGACGGCTGAGCAGGGCAGAGTGACGATTCCCCTTCACAAACCCGGTTTGAAAGAGAAACTCTTCTTCTTCAGCTCTGGAATAATAGTCAGCATCCCGCTGGCCAGCTTCTTTGAAAACCTGTTCGCCTCGCCATTCGCTCCAGGTTACGTTCCCGTGCTGACAATCGCCGTCCTTGCTCCAATCATCGAGGAATTCGGAAAAGCCTACCCGCTCTTTTATCGTCACGGTGAAACCAAGAAGTCCATAATGACTCTGGGCTTTCTGGTCGGACTCGGCTTCGGAATCATCGAGTTCCTGGAATACGTCCTAATATTGAAAGTTCCCTTCATCTTCAGACTGCCCGGCATTTTCTTTCACGCGGCCAGCACGTCAATAGTTGGGTACGGAATAGCAAACAAGAAGCCTGCAGTGTTCTACCTGATTGCAGTCGCCCTTCACTTCTCGAACAACGTCGCCGCCCTGTTCGCCCCGTATGAGTTCCTGATACTCATAATCTTCACTCTGGCACTCTACTTCTGGTGGTACCTATACCAGAAGACGCCGGAAACAATCATCCCCTACTAACTCATACGCAAGCCTGCCGTCTGAACCTATTCTCTTCTGTCAATCAAATCCTGCGCGTCAGGTCCCGTCCCAATGAGACTCACAGGAACTCTTGTCTCGTCCTCGATTCTCTTTATGAACTGTTTCGCTTCCAATGGCAAGCGTTCGTACGCTCTCAAACCTTGGCATTCGGGGAATACACAGTCAAGCTTTGTAACTGCCAAATGTGTCGCGCCGTTGATCATCGCAGCCCTCTTGGCAAGCTCGAAACTAAAAGGAGCAGAACGTCTGTCCCGACCCGTTCCCGCAGCCGTTTCGAACCATCCTCGTTTAATCGCTTCTTCCTTTGAAATTTCATCAGGCAACGGGCCAGTGCCCACACGTGTGACGAAGGACTTGAAAACAAGCACGACTTGATCCACCTTCGTGGGCCCCACACCCACCTCAGAACATATCGCCGACGCGCTCGTGTCCCTGCCGGTCACGTAAGGGTAGCTTCCATGGAACAGCGAAAGCAGCAGGCCCTGCGTTCCTTCCAACAACACCTTTTTGCCTCCGTCTATAGCTCGGTTCGTTTCCAGAGCAACATCAGTAAGATAAGGCGCGAGTTCAGGAACGTCCTTTGCGAGTTTCGCGGTTCTTCGCACGCGTTCCTCGATCGCCGGTCCCACTCCCCAACCAGTCGTGCCCAACGCCTTCAGATGTTCACTGGCCTTGTCCTGAGCTGAATGCTTCTCCTCTATTATTGAGGCTTGCCTGTCCACGCCTATGCGATTCTTAACACCGGTCTGCTCGGCTTCCTTGAGGAACTGCGCAACGTGAACGTTTGCGCCCGCGGCGATTAGCAAACGACACTTCTCGGTTACAAAGCCTCCGGGAACCATGTGCAACGCGTAGCGCTTGCCCTCAAACCAAATCGTGTGAGCAGCGTTCACCGAACCAGTTCTCACACAGAAATCCAGTCTATCCTTGAGGGCGAGATACGAAATTATCTTCCCCTTACCCTCGTCCCCCCAGAATCCTCCAACTATGACCGTGCATGGCACTTTTTTCACCGTTCAGAGAATCCGCCAAGCTTTATTTAAGATTGTTTGCTAGTTTCATGTCAAAGGCAAGCAGCCATCTCAGACACGTGCTTTCAGCTTTCCAGCCTCGCCGTCAATTCTCTTCAAGAGTTTCCTGAGCTTCTCCGTTTTAGAGTCGATTTCCTTCTTGGAAACGGTTCCCGCCTGCGGACACAGGTCATCCACAATCACTCCATCCTCTTCACTGTAGATGACGGGGTAAATCCGACATCCCAACGGCCTGCACCTGTAAACCCTGCACCGACGTTTCTCGATTTGACAGAAAACGCAGTGTCCTCGACTGTTCCGCAGCTGAGCAAAACCCTGCCCGTTGAAACGCACAAACTCCTCTCTTTCATGTCCTGCCCTTTCCAAGAGCCTGATATCCGCTCTCGACAACAACATCTCGGTTTTCTCGCAGCAAACGCCACAGTGTGAGCAACGCATGAACACACTTAGATGAAGCCTTTCTAATTTGGCTTTTCCGTAACAATCCCCATTTTTGCACAATAACCATTACTGTAGCGGCTACACTGCGCAACTTGGGCTCGGCGACATCTCGGCCTGCCCTATCCTATAAGCTCTTGGGACCCGGTCATCCGCCTATTATCAGGTTTAAGTTCAGCAGCTCTGCCCACGCGATGCTCTTCAAAGGTATCTTAAACGTGCTTCCTTCCCCGTATGGAACACACGTAACGAACCTTTGCTTCTTGAACTCGCCTTTCTGAATCTCACCCAACTGGACGTTTACGATCACGGAACCATCCTTCATGTGAAGGTTAACGTTCTTTCCTAGGAACGACCGCGCGCAATTCGTGCTAAAACTCTCCACCTTCCTCACCACTCCACATCCTTGTCAGCAAGCCTGGTCCAACATCGCCTGCAGATTGGAAGCCTCTCTCCCCTGAAAACAATGTACACTTCAATATCGTTTCCTTTACACTCCCTATGCCAAGGGTTTCTGCAACGTTCCATACACACGAACCTCCAGCTACACATCACACCGGTTGGAGTGTCTTCACTTTTAAAACCCTCCAAGAAACGACACCGCATCGAGGGGGAGAGAGACTAGTTAAAGTGAACGCTTGCGTTCATCACATTTCTAGTAGTCTTTCCAAACCCACGCAAGATTAAGGGTCAAGCATTCTTTTCTTAGATGTGCACTATTTCGGGGATTATCCTTTCTCTAGTCACTCTCAGCAAGGCCACGGAGGGTTTAGCCAAGAACGGTGGCGAGGGATTTGTCGGGCTTCCCGGATTTATGAATAAAATGTCTCTTTCCCATTTTATGTTCGAACTGTGCGTATGCCCGTATATCAGCACGTTAAAACCATTCGCGCCTGCGATTTCACGCATTCTTCCCGTGCCGAGATGTGCCCCAGGGTTATGCGTCACCCCTATTCTCCAATCAAAAACTTTGAACGAATCGAGCTTCGGCAGTTTGCCTCTTACTTCAGGTCCGTCCATGTTTCCCCAGACAACTAAGACCGGAGCAAGTCGCTCCAGCTCGTCTATGACGGAGAACTGCACCAGGTCGCCCGCGTGAACGATGAAATCCACGTTCCCAAAAACCTTCAAAACTCTTTCAGGAATTCTTCTCGCGCGATCAGGAACATGCGTGTCGGAGATTACCCCAACGGTTTTTGCCAAGCTCTCCTGCAACTTGGGGAACACCTGCCTTTCCTGGGTGACCAATTGAAGCATCCTCTACAGCACTCTTTGGCGTCACCCCAGAATAAGAGTTTTGACCAAACCGTCACCACAAACACCGATGCGCAGGAATGAGTCTTCTCTCACGGCCTCTGACCGCCTCGCTGCAATGTCACGTTTGAAACTGCCATGCTGACTGCACTCACAAGTGAAGTTATAAATAATATCGGGAAAAACCCCCGAAAATATGAATCGCCAATTCAAAAAGGAGAAATGGAGAGAAGTCAACAGCAACTTAGTGAAGCCATGATTAAAGCTATGCCTTATTACAAGTGGTTCACTACGGGAAAAAGCCACACTAGAAAACGCAACGCTCAATTGTTTAGGCAATTCTGTGAATGGCTGGGCAAAAAACCAGAAGAACTTCGTGCGGAATATGTTGAAGCTAGAAAATCAGTTGACACGCTTGACGATTGGAGAAGAGAAACCAAAAACACCCTGATGCAATTCTACACATGGCTGAAAGAAGAAAAACACTTCAAAACAAATTACTGTCGAACTGTCACTACCTCAACTTTGGCTTTCTACTCTCAAAACTGCGAAAGAATCTTAGGCGTAACCAGAGAATTCGACCCTATCCAAATCCCAGAAAACGAATTTGTCTTCAATCAGGAAATTCTAAGGAAGTGCTACTACTACGGTTCACCTTTTGAAAAGGCATGGCTTTCTGTGGCTGTATCTCTAGGCTATTCAAGTCAAGATTTCCTAGACCTAGAGACAGAAAGAATCAGCAACCTAGTAAGACAAGCGAAGGACGAACACTTAGACTTTATTGGATTCATAGGCAAGACTCGGCAGAAAACAAGCGTTCAACCACGTTCATTCTTGACCCCAGAAGCCATTAGCAACCTAGCGGATTATCTCGAAACCCTTAGAAAGAAAGGAGACTTGCCTAAGACTCTCTGGAACAAAGCAGACAACGACAACTTGAACGATTGGCTGAAAGCACTACTCAGAAGAGCCAATATTGAAACCTATGGCAAGCAAGTACACTTTCACACACTCAGAAAATTCCTTTACGATACTCTGAGCAAGAAAGACGAAACCATTGCGAAAGTCGTTACAGCCAAGAAAACAAGTGCCTCAGACTTAACCTACAAAACAAGCCTAGATAGTGAATGCACACGAATCTTCCGAGAATGCTACAAAGAATTTGCTCTTAACGGTGACGTTTCTGGAAAAGCCAAACGTGAACAATCAGAAAAGATAGAATCTTTGGAACTTGCCTTGCTTGAATCTCAGAAGAGAGTTACAGCATTAGAAACCACAAACGAAACGTTGAGGACACGAATAACACAGTTGGAAAGCGGTCAAAACTCAATGGGTAGAATGATGGTTGACTTCAAAGAACGAATCGAATGGCTGGAAAACAAGGCTAAGAAAAAGGCTAAGGTTCAATGGGATAGTGAGATGAAACCATGACGGACGAACAGTTCAAAGAGGAAGTTCTACGGCTCTTGAAAGAGATAAGTGCCAAACTCGACCAACTTCAAACCGCAATCTACAGCACATCCTAACCATCCTTTTTTCCATTTTTGGCTATCTTATCAATCTTATCACGATGTTGGTAATGACACCAGCCAATACCGCTATCAAAGCCATTATTCCAACAGCCACTAACCCACGGACTAAGGAAGAATATCTCTCACCTTCTGGGGCTATCCGTCTTACATAATCATAGATTTTGAGTCTGCGGTTCAGAAGTACGAAAATCCCAGCGAATATCCCGAACAGGATTAGCGGAAGAAGCAACAAGACAAATGTCTCGTAGGCGATGAAGAGATACGCACCAATGCCAAAAAGAAAAAACTGTGAGAACATTTCAAAGATTGTCAAGGTTAGAGATGCTTCTTCACTTTTTGGAAATGATGTCCAGAGTTCCCAATCAATCAAGAGCAACAAGATGAAAGCAAAGAAGGAAAGAAATTCCGCATCCTTGAGTTGCGTGAAAAGAGCCGCTAATGCACCCATAACACCTACGGCAGTAAGCAATTTGTCGTTCTCATTGATGAAGGCTTTCAATGAAACTCTCTTTTTGGCTGGGGGGATTTGTGTCTGGGTTTTGTCGGACAATCCAATTCTCCTATAACTTCTATCACCTTTCGCCAAATAAAAGGGTAACATCCACACCCTAGCACTAACTCATCTACATGGGGACGGTCTATTGTTCAATTGACCCTTGGTACAAACAGGTAGGGGACTTGTTTTATGGGTTTGTTTCTGAATCGGCTCCGTTGTTCTAGGTATCTTCGGAACACAGTTCCGATTCTCTGGTAGTTTGTCAATTTCGACAAACTAGACGAGTTGACCCTGAGTCAAGGTGGGGCACATACGCCGAAATTTGGTTCAGATTTGATTTTAGGGGATGGAATTTTCCGCCGAGATTTCCGCACGGTTCCAGCGAGTTAATCATAATGATGAAAATTTCGGTTCTGGCAGGGTCGGCTGGGCAAGACCTAAGCCTCTTTCGGTGAAAACGTGTTTTTCCTAAGCGTTTTTTGTTAGCTAAAAGAAAAACGGGTTGTTTAGTCTGGAGAGTAGGTTATTAGAATGCACAGCAAGTTTCTTTCAATGAATAGACCTCAAATTGCTAAGGTAGTATCTTTTATATGAGACTTTAAACAAGCATAGAGGTGGGTTTTTCAGTAGTTTAAGACGTGGATTAAGACGCTTTGGGTGTTTACTCTTTTTGTTAGTGGTTCGTTCTGGGTCTATAACGGTTTTTGTTTAGCTGAATCGTGGCTTATCTATGAACCGTCTTCTATCTGGAAAGCGGTTATAATGCCCTCTAGTGTCCTCTTTAGGCTCTTCTGTGTGTGTCGTGTCACTACCTAGTATCGTTTGTTTGTTCTCTATGTTAGGTAACGATGACACATAACAGTAACTAGGTATTGTTGATTGATTGTCTATTATTGAACTACTGAAACCTTTTGCCGACTTGACTACTGAGGCTATTTTATGGAGTATTTCGCCGAACAACTCTGTTTTGAAGTCTTTATAGCCAATTAGCTTTCCTATGTCGATTATTTTTATGTTGTCGTTGCTTATTGAGTTAAGGCTCGGTTCTGTGAGTGTGTCGGCATAGCTGATAACGGTTATTTTGGTGTTTGTGCCGACATGGTGAAAGCGGTTTCTTATTTCGCTCTGTGCAATATCTAAACCGTATTTGTTTCTGAGTTTTCGCCAATTTTTAACTTCCAGAGCCAAAACTTCTTTTTTGCCGTGAAACACCCTAAAATCTACTCCGTGCGTTTTTCTCCATTCTCGAATGTTTGACCAATTAGGGTGTCGTATAACGTAGCCTTTTGATTCTGGGAAAAGAGCCTTTAATATGTAGAAAATGAATTTTTCGAGTGCTATTCCTAGTTTTTCTTTTGTTGTGAGTGGCTTAGGTTCTTCTAGGTTCGCTGTTCGCATAGTTTTTCTTTCCTTATGTTATCTCTGATAGTTCAACACAACATTTATATATAAGTCTTATGCCTCACCTAGTGTTTATTATGTAAATATTTACATATAAGGCACTACTGGTAGCGTTTATTTAAAAGTTTAAGGATTTAGTGTTTCTTGCTCGCCTTCAAACACTAGACTTAGGGCTTCAACACTCAACGACTTTTTTAATCAGGTGATTAATTAAACTCGGCATAGTGTGTGCTGAACCGACCCAAATCAGATATATCATAATCTTTTCTCTCTTAATTCCGCTCTAAAAGTTGATTTGTCTATTCTTCGTCCTTCAAGTTCAAGACTCAACCAGTTTATAATCATCTGATAGTCTCTCGAAAATCTGAAAGGAGTATATTTCTTGTTTTTCTTTTTCAGTTCATTTAGAGTATTTTGACTCAGATTCTTACCATCCAAATCTTTTATAGTTTGAATTACAAGCCTATTGACAGGAGCACACGCTCCGAAAACTTCAACACCTGATTTCAAAAGAGATTTAACTACTCCAGAACGAGTCTTCGCATTTAGATTTATTTTCTCCTCAGAAAGATATAGAACGATGGTATGTTTACCATCTATTCTTTGCACTCCTGATTCTAAACAGATTTGTTTCCAAATCTTCATGATAAATACTCTCTGAGGTCACGTTAATTTAAGATTTTTCTGATATTCCTCTTTCAGCTTGACTAGAGCCTTTGTACGGCGTGGCTTAAACTAGAAAAAGAGAGTGGGTTTAGTAGTAGTATGTTATTGTTACGTTTGCTGTTGCTAGCAGAACTATAGCATTTTTACTTATGCTCAATGATACAAGTGAAGAAGGTAACACAGGAAAAATAGCTGTTCCGTTCATGCCGTAATCCACTTGATTACTGTAATGGAGACTTTGAAAGGTATAATCTACTTCAACAATCGTATCAACAGTTGGGGATACTGTAACTATGAGATACCCAGCATATCTAAGAGAATTTTCCCATTTTTCTGATATTGGCTCATAGGCAGTATAATTACTCAACAGTACCCTAGACTCATTAAGATTAATAATGTTCTGTAGATTTATTATCGTATTGTCCTTATCGCTTACTATTGGAGTGTAGTGGTAATATTCAAATGCTCCAACCAGACCAGCAACCACAACAACGCAGATTATAACTAGTCCAACAGCAACACTTCTTCTAACAACCTTTTTTTCACTCATTTTGAACATCCACTTATGTCAATATATCCATGTTGAATTTTATCCTAAGCTTTGGTACATCATGTTCCAGAAACTGGTACGGTCTTAACTAGTTTGTCTTCTGTTGCTGTGCAGATTTAAGATTTCTGAAACCAACAAGCTAGCTGACGAAAAAAGAAAAGTTATTGTGTTGATGAATCAATAGAATGTATTACATAAGTGATTGGAATATGCGAAGAAACCGCTCTCTAAGATTAGAGAGAATAACTGGTTTAGTGCTTATGATTGTGGGATTTTCGGTTATTTTGTTTGGTCTTCCGTTCGTCATTCAGTTGGGTTTACTCGGAGCCTTGATGTTCGGTTGGTTTCTTGCTCTCCTTTTTGGAGTGGCTGGCTTCCTGTTAGTGGATTTAGGATTTAGACGTTCTGTGAGAGCAATATTGCTTGGCTTTGGAATAATGATTCCTTGGAGTCTAATCTTGCTCATCCAGCTTCCAGACGAATTGCAACTTTGGCTTGCTTTATTTATAGCACTAGTTGGCGTTCTTTTCTACAAGCGTTACCAAGCACGAAAATCTCAGAAAATAGCACACGTTGAAGGCATTGATGAAAAACAGAAGAAAACTGAACCACAGCAAGTTAAAATTACAATATTCCCACAGCAGAGTATGGGCAAGCCATCTGCTCTCCGAAAAACTGTAGGCGTTCTTCTAATAGCAGGGAGCACGTTCTCATTTCTTGTCATTTTACCCAGTCTGGCGGTGACTGATAATATGCATGTACATATTGGGAGACTTATGCTTGCCGCTTGGTTTCTTGCTTTAGTGTTGTTCGTTGGGGCAAGTCTGTTTTCTAATCGTAAGCTGAAATTAGCTGTGCAAGGTTGGATTGAGTTTGTGTTCGTGACCTTTTTGCCATTAGTTGTCTTATTTCCTCTTGATTACGAAATCCTTTCGATATGCATTTGGATAACCATACTTGCGTCCTTCATCTACTGGTATTGTAAGAAGCATCCCGCCGAGATGAGAAATCAAGCTATCAACCCAACATGATGACGCTTCGAGTTGATTCTACTGCGATGTTTTTCTGTTCTCCACTTTCGACATATTCTTTTTAAGCTAATTTACCCTATAGGATTGTTGTGGTTTACATGAGCCACTATGAAATATCGGAAAAACAACCCGATATTATAAATATCTCCTGAATGATTGTTCTATCAATCATTCTCATGGAGGTTTTGGGGTGCCCGCAGTAGAGGTTGGAAGAATCTGTGTGAAACTGTTAGGCCGTGAAGCTGGAAAAAAATGTGTCGTAGTCGACTTGGCGGACAAGAGTTTTGTATTAATAACCGGTCCGAAGGAAGTGACAGGTGTAAGGAGGCGCAGGGCCAACATCAACCACATTGAACCTCTGCAAGATAGCATAGAAATCAAACGTGGAGCATCCGACGAAGAAATAACGGAAGCGCTTAAGTCTGCTGGCAAACTGGAAGCGATGGCTCAACCGGTAAAACCAGCCTTGGGCTAAGACTGCAACGCAAATAGCGTAACCGCTGCTAAAATGGTTTTTCCAACTTCATGTCACCCTCCCAAAAATCAAAAGCCTCTTTCGGGGCCGGGTTTTTGCAAAGTCTTATATCGCGGCGGCCATTACTCTCGAAATCAACATCTTTGAGGTTTGACTGAGATTATGTTGAAAAGTCTTGCGCTAATTCTCATAATCATGTTCATTCTTGCTAGCATCTGCAACTTTTCTGGTTCCGTAGCTCTTTCAGCGCAGAATGGCGAGCATCGAGCCGATGCTGCAGGAGCTAACACATCAGCGCCAGGGGAGAACAAACTTCTAGAGCAGTCCAGTTTTGCCTCGTCTGACGGGTCTGATCGTCAATTGGTTATAGGCTTGAATAAAACCTGTTCAGGAGCCAGCACCGGTCTGGCTGGCCTCGTGGGGCAAATTGGCGGGAAGGTGGTTGCAGACGTTTTGATGGGAGGACAGACCGATGCAGTGGTTGTTGACGTGCCCGCGAGCAACTATTCACTAGTCGGCAAGGAGGCGGAGCTGAGTGGTTTGGCCAGGTATGTGGAGCCTAATATGCAGTTCAGGGCTCAGTTTGAACCGAACGATCCATACTACAGTCTTCAATGGGCTCCTCCTAAGATAAAGGCCAATTGGGCTTGGAACCTGACGAAGGGCAACTCTTCCGTTCTCGTCTGCGTCGTGGACACGGGCATAGACTATACCCATCCAGATCTTGTCAATAACTACGTCGCGCTCGGGTATGATTGGGTACACAACGAGGCCAATCCGCTGGATGACAATGGGCATGGAACCCATGTTGCAGGAATAATAGCTGCTCAAATGAACAACGGTCTTGGCGTTGCGGGGCTCGCTCAAGTGAAGATTATGGCTGAAAAAGCCTTGAACTCCACGGGCTGGGGGGATGAAGTCGACTTGGCATATGCCATCACAGACGCCGTAGGTAAGGGCGCAAAGATACTGAGCAACAGTTGGGGCAGTGACTCTGACAGTGGGCTCATCCACGACGCGATTCAATACGCATATTCGAAGGGCGTCCTGATAATCGCAGCTGCTGGAAACAACGACACGAACACGCCCTTCTATCCTGCAGCTTACCCCGAGGTAATTTCGGTAGCTGCAACTGATCAGTTTGACTCGAAAGTTGGCTTCTCGAACTGGGGAAACTGGATTGAGCTGGCAGCGCCCGGCGTCGACGTTTACTCCACGATGCCGACCTATCATGTGACGTTGAACGATCAAGGCCTTGCTTCAAAATATGATTACTTGAGCGGCACTTCAATGGCGTGCCCTCAAGTTGCAGGAGTGGCAGCGCTGGTCTGGAGTATGTTCCCGAATGCGTCACGCGACTGGGTTAGAGAACAGTTAAGGTCATCAGCTGACAATCTGGGCTCTTCGCTCTACTTCGGTTTTGGCAGGGTCAACGCCCGAAAAGCTGTTGAACAAGCGCCTTCAGCGCATGATGTTGCGCTTTACAATTATGAAGCTCCAAGCCACGTTCAGCCCGGGAATGACGTATTGTTCAATGTTTCAGTTCTCAACTTCGGTTTGAGTGATGAGTTCAACGTTGGCGTGGAACTACTTGTGAACGGTTTGCAAACTGATTTTGCCACAGTCCCTTCCCTTCCGAGTGGTTCATCCTCAAACGTCACGCTTGCGTGGATGCCCCCGACTGCACAGACGTACAACGTCACGTTCTACGTTTCGCCAGTGTCCGGAGAAACGAACACTGCAAACAACGTGGTCTCTCTGACGATCGACGTGTATTTCCTAGTTGCCGTCAACCCGAACGGCGGGCCAGTTGGAACCACTGTGACCGTCAATGGTCGCGATTTCACTCCAGACGCTCAGGTTGCAGTGTCTTTCAACGATATGTTCATCGGCACAGCGCCCACAGACTCGGCAGGAAGCTTTACCTTCACTTTCAACGTTCCCGTTTCTTCGGCGGACGTGCAACTTGTCAAGGCAACTGATCTGACCGTTACAGCCCAGGCCAACTTCACTGTTTTGGACGTCACTCCTCTGAACGTTCAAGTCGATACTGGCGTCATCCATTTCAGGGGCGAAACAGTCACTTTCTACGTTCAAACAGTCTTCAAAGGACAAGCTGTAAGCGCGGCAATAACCGGCGCGGTATTGTACGAGCCTGATGGAACAAACGAGACACTGACAGCGCAGGCTCTTGCACCTGGATTATACAGAGTCACATACGAACTACCCAACGATGCCCCATCGGGCCTGTACGCTCTCTCGGTCACGGCAAACTACACGGATGAGACGGTGGAGTCGCTGGGGACTTTCTTCAAGTCGTTCCTGGTCAGCGAAACCTTATCTGGCTGGAACGCGGTTCTCGTCGGAGCCAACGGTACTATGGGCACGATAAAAACCGACTTAGGCATATTGCAAGTGAACCTGAGCCAGATAAATGCCACACTGCAAAACATAAATGGAGACACGGCGACACTCATTACAAACATAGGAACAATAGAGGCCGGACTTTTCACACTACAGCCTAACGTGACCTCCATCAACGGGACGACGGCCACAATTCAAACGATCATAGGGTCAATCAACGGCACAGTCACGGGAATCAACGATGACATAGCCACCATCTTGATCCCTAGAGTTGGACAACTCGAAGCAAACGTAACAGGTCTCCAAGAAACCCGTGGCTCATGGACAACACCTCAATACGTAATCTTGGCCGTCGCACTCGCGGCAACCGCGGCTGCCCTGATATCAATCGTGGTGGCTTCGCGAAAGAAAAAAGTGAGCACCGTCGAACCGCAAGCAAGCACCTCTGAACCGAAAGAGAGCACGTCCGAACCGAAAGAAGACACTCCCCCGACGGATACGAGCGTCCAGAACCCAATAGTCTAGATACTCTCCTGCTATCTGTCATTTGTTCCTGTTGACCTCGGTGTGAACAGCTGCGCCTACGAGGTTCGGTCGGCTTTCTTGCAAGCGAGAACACGCGTCAACGCCTCTCTCTGGCCTTTAAAGGCAAATAGCATTTCGTCTCCGTGTTTTCATACCCAATCCGTGAGTAGTTATTTTGTGGATGAAATGTTGGAAGGGTGTATGGAATGTTGTTTCAAAAGTTATAAATGCCGTTTTGGCAATACTCTTTATTTGCCCATGTTACGTCCGGTTTGACGGGATGATGAGACGGGCGAAGGATGAGAGGAGAGACGGGAATTGAGAAGCAAGATAGTTACCGGGATGTTGTTGGCTGTTCTCTTTACAACCGTGCTGTCGTCAGTGTTCGCTGAAACATCGGGGACAGCTTGGAGAAGCAACGACGTACAGTACGCTGGAAGCCGTGGCGTTGTTCAAATGGAAACGTCGGGTTTGTATGGCTTCCCTGACTTGGCTCCAAATGGACGTTCTTTCGGAGTCAGCACCAAGATAGGCGGTATGTATGAAGGAGGCTATCCCATGGTGACCACTGACGCCGCTGGCGGAGTCTACGTAACCTGGTACAACCTCGACGCTCTAGAGCTGTTCTTCACCTACTCTCACGATTATGGGAGAAGCTGGGGCCCGGTCACAAAAATCTCTGGCGGAGGAAATCCGCTGGTAGGCTGTTCAGATCCAGACGTTGCCGTTGATCGCCAGAATGGCTATGTGTATGTGGAGTGGATAGATAACAGAACTGGGCACACGAACGTGAACCTGTGCAGGTCAGTTGATCGCGGGGTGTCCTTCGGCTCAGCCGTTACGATTAACAACGTTGACGGAAGCGACATCGTAAGTGTAGACAATGGTGCGAGTTACTCAACGCACGTTGCAGTCGCTAATGATGGGACGGTGTATGTTGCGTGGGAAGACAACAGAACCAGCCCATCATGTTCAGATGTTTACCTCGCCAGATCCACCGACAACGGTCAGACTTTCAACACCAACACAAGGGTAAATCCCTATGAAGCTAACACAAATCACACAGTTCCATGGATAACAGTCGACCAGGCAGGAGTCGTGTACGTTGCCTACACAAAGACTAACACCACGATACAGAACATCTACCTGACGAAATCCTTGGACGGAGGCTTATCCTTCAGGGCCCCTGTTAAGATCAATGATGATTCTGGGTATTACTATCGCGGAAAAAAGGAAGTTGCCGTTTCGAAAGACGGGAAGATTCGTGTCGTGTGGACCGATGGCAGAAATCAAACTGGGTATTGGGACATATATTTTGCAACGTCCTTGGACGGCGGTCTTTCATTCGGTCCGAACGTCCGAGTTAACGACGATCACACGGCAAATTGGCACGGAACGCCCTCGCTTGCTATTGACAGCGAGGGAGGCATTCACATCGTATGGGAGGATTTCAGAAACAACGGTGTCACCTCCACATATTTTAGGGATACATATTATGCATACTCAGAGGATGGCATTCATTTCTCTGAGAACGTCAAAGTCAACTACATGCCCAACGCCACGTGGGTTGATTGCGCAGATCCGAACGTAGCAATCGACTCTTATGACAATCTATGCATCGTGTGGGCTGACTCTCCCTACAGCGAAATCAACTACACCGCGTATTTTGTTTTTAGCGCAGGTTGGACGTCACCTATGTTTCAGCACGACCAGACCCACAGCGGATACTCCACTTGCGTTGCGCCAGACACGAATCAAACACTGTGGAACTTCACAACCGACGGTCCGCTGTACTCTTCTCCTGCTGTCGCAGACGGCATAGTATACGTATGCCCAGAGGGCGCCAAGGTTTACGCTACAGATGCTACCACGGGAACGCTGATATGGAATTACACGACAACAGGCAACTTGATAGGGTCTTCATCCCCTGCTGTTGTAGACGGCAAGGTTTACCTCGGCTCGTGGCTTGGCATCGTCTACGCTCTGAACGCCTCAACGGGCACACAAGTGTGGAACTTCACAACAGGCGGCGATGTGGAGTCTTCTCCTACCGTCGCCTATGGAAAGGTCTACGTAGGCTCTTCTGACGGAGAGGTTTATGCCCTGAATGCTTCAATTGGCACGCTGATGTGGAACTGCACGACGGGCGGTCCAGTGTACTCTTCTCCCGCTGCGGCTGAGGGCAGAATCTACGTGGGCTCAAACGATGACAGGACTTACGCCTTGAATGCTTCAACAGGTGCACTCATCTGGAACTACACGACCGGTGGCATGGTGCGTTCTTCTCCTGCCGTTGCCGACGGCGTGGTCTTCACAGGGTCGTACGACGGCAAGGTTTATGCTTTGAATGCTTCTAGCGGCGCTCTCATATGGAGCTACCAAACTGGGCTTTCGGTGTCGTCTTCTCCTGCTGTTGTTAACGGCGTCGTCTATGTAGGCTCAATGGACTACAAGGTTTATGCTTTGAATGCTTCGACCGGCGCCGTCATATGGAACTACACGACCGGCGGGTCTGTGGGCTCTTCTCCTGCAGTTGCTGACGGTAAACTTTTCGTGGGCTCAGATGATGCCAGAGTTTACGCTTTGAACGCTACAACGGGCACACTGGTGTGGAGCTACCTGACGTCCTACTGGGTGAGGTCTTCTCCAGCTGTAGCAGACGGCAAAGTGTTCATAGGTTCAAACAACGGCCAAGTTTATGTTTTCGGCCTGGGCCCCGGTGTCCCCGAGTTCCCAGCTAGCCTCATGATTCCAGTTTTCGCCGCTCTTTCCCTCATCGCAGTTGTAGCCACGAAACTCTCATCTCGCAAAAGGGTGCCCCGCCATCGATCCTGCCGTTCAGAAGATTAAGCTCTAAACTGGCTCTTGACGCTGAAACCCTATCCGAACGCTCTGCGCGCGTGCATTATAGAAGGCGAACAAAAACCATTTTGAACCAATTTAGGAACAAGCGTGCGCGCTACTTCAGAATAGCTAGAAAATGCACACTCTGGATCGACTGGGCCGCGTTACCATTGGTCTGGGCGTTGGTACTTGACAACTGGAGTACTCTCTTTTGCACGTGTGACTTCTGTGGAGATACGAAGATATTCATTCGTCTTCTCAGTCAAGAGCCTTGCTATCATTTCCAGCAACTCTGTTACCTCAAAAGGTTTCAGTACGTATCCATCAGCCCTTTCGTTAACAGCCTTCATTGCGTTTTCAATGGAGGGATGTCCCGTGATGATGATCCTTATCATTTTGGGCTGCATCTTTTTCAGTCTATTTCAAGGGTGTGGGGGAAGAGAACCCCGGGGCTTGCCCCGGGCGGTGAATTCCCCCACTTAAGCCTTTATACTGAGCGTGTGTTACGAAAATGTGGAGATAACCTTGGAGATGGAGGCCG
>JBEKXL010000031.1:0-25516 GCA_049512075.1 Bathyarchaeia archaeon
GCCCCGGCCTCCATCTCCAAGGTTATCTCCATTTTCGTAACACACGCTCGGTATAAAGGCTTAAGTGGGGGAATTCACCGCCCGGGGCAAGCCCCGGGGTTCTCTTCCCCCACACCCTTGAAATAGACTCATTGAAAGTCCTTGCGAAAGAATAAAGCTCTAGGACGATTCCATAAGAAACAGCAGTTCTGGAAAGTGATCCAACGACCGAAGGAGCGTATCAAGACCTGTCTTTGATACGCGCACGTCTTAACTTGCGGAGAAACAATGCTAATTTAGCGCTTTCTGCAATCTCAACTCGTCTCTCACTGGCAGTCCGCCTATTCCCTGCAGGACCGTTCCATGTTTTTCGGCTATGACGTTAGGCTTCACTTCGTAAATCTGGAAGCCGCGCGACTGATAGAAGCCCAAAGCGGGTAAATCATCGTTTGAAGTTGAAACAAGCACCTTGCCTTTTCCCAGCCTTCTAGCTTCACCTTCAACCTTTTCAATCAATCTGCTACCGATTCCACAACATTGGTATCTTGGCAGAACGCCCAGTGCAACAACTATTAGCGCATCGCTTGCAGGTGAAAATGAAATAAACCCGATTGTGCCGGTTTGCACTTTGGCAACATAAGCTGGCAGTTCTGCAACTGCGAATCTTCTGTCAAAAGTCAACTGCTCCGCCTCTCCCCAAAATCTCCTGACAAACTTGCGAATAGTCGACCTTTCCCCTTCACCCGTTACCCTACGCACTGTGAACATCAGTTCTGCTTTCTTCGCATGAGAAGCGCATACAGTTTCTGACTTCACGTGTTCCGCACAGAGCAGTCTTCCACAAGCACTGCACCTGTAAATTGCGTCTTTCTCACAGTAGTCGCAACGCATGTACTGCTCCTCTATTTCAGGACAAAGAGAGATAGTACAAGACGATATAAAATATTAGGCATATACGTATCCCTAGAATGGCTAAAAGTGTTTTAAAAGTGGTTTAGACTATGGAAAAACCCTGATCCCTGCAGGATCTGGCGTAGCTTCCATCATCTGCCATCCCTCAAAGCGACCAAGATTTGCTTGTCAAACAAGCCCACATCACACGAAAGAGAGCAAAGGAACAATAAGAACCGTCTCACATCAATTCAGGAACAAACATTTGTGCCACCGTACACCCAAACCCGACAAATCACTATTCAGAATAGACTTTATGATACTATGTTTATCTGTGATTCTAGTCTAGAAAGTCCATAAAAAAGAGGGAAGAAATAGCTAGTCATTGTCAAAGTAGCTATTAACATTATGGCGAAAGCGTAGAATAGAAAAACGATTAAAGCCTTCAGGTTATGCTGTAATATGTAATACAAGAGTAATCCACAAGTTTTAATTGATTGATTGTCTCTTCTTAATTGTTGAAAGGAGAATGTCAAGTAGGGTATTTTTTGGAATATTATTGTCATTGTTGTTAATAGGCATGCTAATATTGGCATTCAACATTCAACCAGTTAGGGCACAGCCTTCGACCATCATAGTTCCCAGTGATTATCCAACGATACAAGCAGCAGTGAACGCTGCGCAACAAGGAGATAACATAACTGTCATGGAAGGCATCTACTATGAAAATGTTGTTGTGAATAAATCCGTGGCTTTGGTAGGAACCTTTTCTGTGCAACCTATTATTGAGAACAATTTTACGGGAGTTGCCGTTTGGATTCAAGCACCCAATGTAACAGTCTCAGGGTTTATGATACGAAACAGCCAAACAGGCATCTTGCTTGACCATTCTAATAACAGCCAGATATACGGAAATGTCTTAGCATTCAACAGTGCTGGAGCCATTCTGAACAACTCCTGCAACAATGTAATCAGCAGCAACGTGCTACTAAGCAATGTAGACGGCATAGGGATAGCAGGGTCATCTTGTAACAACACAATCGAGAGAAATGAAATCACACAGGGATATATCGGAATCAACGTATCCTACAGCGCCAGTAACAATACGGTAATAGACAATAGCATTATCGGATATGGAAACGACGAAATTCAATATGGAGTTCAAATATCTTCTACTTCTGACAATGTGATTTCTGGAAATACTATTATAGCAAATCGTTATGGAATATCTATCTCTTGGTCAGCTGACATCACGGCAACAGACAACACACTGATAAGAAATACGCACGTGGGTTACAGCGTAGGGTTTGGGGATCAGGGATATAGCATTTATCTTGACCACGCTGACAACTGCTCATTCGATGACAACGAACTTGACCTGAATATGATAGGGTTTTATTTTTGGGAATGTCGCAACTGCACTCTATCAGGCAACATCTTGAAAGACAACGATGTCGGATTTCAAATGTGGGGAAGTTCTCTTGAATACTATCTTCACACAATAGATACGTCAAACACCGTGAACGGTAGACCCATCTACTACTTGATAAACCAGCACGGAGTAGTGGTTCCTAACGATGCTGGATGGGTAGCGACAATAAACTGTTCAGACATTGCGGTTGAGGATCTGACGACAGTGCCTAACTTTGATGGAGTGCTGTTCGCCTACACCGAAGACTCTGTCATTATCGATTCCACGTTGTCAAACAATTTTGACGCCGTTATGCTGTCTTCATCGTCGAACTGCACTGTTTCCAGAAACGTGATAAGTAATAATGGATACGCCGCCATCTATTTTGATGGATCGGTTGATTGCACGATGACCGAGAACAATGTGTTATACAACTTCTGCGTCTTTGGCATGAGGCATAATTCAACTGAGAACAGAATATTCCACAATAACTTCATCAACAACAGCTGGATAGGCTCCTTTGACCCCTGCCAAAATTCGATGGACAACGGAATTTCAGAAGGAAACTACTGGACTGGTTACAATGGAATTGATTCTAACAATGACGGCATAGGAGACACTTCATACTCGCTATGCCCAAGCAACAATGACAACTATCCTTTGATGGGAACATTCTCTGATTTCAACGTCACTTTGGAGCATTATGTTCAGACAGTTTCCAACTCTACAATATCCGATTTTCAATTCAACGGTACCGCGATAAGCTTCAACGCTTCTGGTGAGAACTGGACAACTGGCTTCTGCAGAACCTGCATTCCAACAGCTCTCATAAAGGGAACCTACAGAGTCTTTGTCAACGGAGCAGAGGTACCGTACACCCTGCTGCCAGAATCCAACAGCACGAACAGCTATCTGTACTTCACATATCACCATTTAACACAAGAAGTAACCATAACACCAGAGTTCCCATCGTTCCTAATTCTGCCACTATTCTTGATAGCAACACTATTGACAGCTATAGCGTACAAGAAGAGAACCAACAAGAAGAACTAACACTCTCTTTTTCCATGCCTCAACCTAGACCCGTTGCACGCACAAATTACACCACACGCGAATCCTTTTCAGCCCATCACTTGAACGCCGAATTTAGGAACACACATGCGTCCTAAGAATGTTCAAGACATGTGATGTCTGTTACAAATTGAATTGTGCACTAATGGAAGCCATCTAGTCGCGCAAACTTTCATGCCCCGACCAAAACGTGAAAAACTATTTAACTTCAAAGGTTCAGTACTGCTAGAAAACAGCGAGGTTTTCAACATATGTGCATCCTGGGCAAAGACAAGTTAAAGGAACTGATTGACAATTACAAGTGCGTGTACCCGTACGACTACAACCTGCTCGACGGAGACGGGTACATCTTAACAGTAAGGGAGGAAACAACTCTCAACTACATGGAACACAAGAACCTAGTTACTCACGAAATCGTCTTCACACTGCCAAACAACGTTGCCAATTTGACCGCTAAAAGCAAGTACGGCAGAATGGGACTCTCGTTCCTGAACGCTGCGAAAGTTCACAGCGGATTCGTCGGAAGACTCGCGTTAGAGCTTGTAAACCTCAGCAACGACCGCCGCCCCATAACAATCAAACGCGGAGACCCGTTCATGCACATAGAATTCGTAACAAGAGAAGGAGAACCCTCGCCGTACATGGGAGAATTCCAGTTTCAATACCTGTCAGAAGATGAAATGCAAATGTACATCCCAATCCTGAAGAAAGTTTTCCCAAACTACGACGAACTGGCGAAGACGTGGCTAAAGAATAAACGTTTACTCATATAGAACTCAAACCACGCAAGGGAATTTGGCAGGATAGGACTTGCCTGGCCATGAACGGTTTTTCTTGTCCTAGCTAGAAGTATTCGGCTTTTTGGCCTCGGCATTTCTGAAGAACGTAAAGTACAGTGAACTGGAGACGAGATATGTCACGGTCATTATAAGAAAAGGTGTGAAGAAATCGCTGCCCGTCATCATTGCGCCTGAGATTGTAGCGGTCGTTGCTCTCGGAATTTGGTCTGACATCACCATCAGACCGTTCGTCGTGGCACGCTCTTCGGCAGTCACTGATTCCATCTGAAACGTTGTTCCGATGGGACCCGCCATGTTCATCAGAGAGGTTCGTACAATGTAAGAACCCCCTGCCCATGTTAAGTTTGGAGACAACGAGGTAAGCATGATAAAGGGCATTGAAAGGTAT
Source organism: Bathyarchaeia archaeon (assembly GCA_049512075.1). Lineage (GTDB taxonomy): Archaea > Thermoproteota > Bathyarchaeia > Bathyarchaeales > Bathycorpusculaceae > JBEKCD01. The sequence continues at coordinate 4,541 of JBEKXL010000031.1, forward strand.
TGGCAAAGCACGACGAACCTGACTCTCGTCATCCTTTTCGACAATGCAGGCGTTAGAAGTGTGGCGATGCCCAGTGTTATGTTGCCCAGAGACGAAATGATCCCCACCTGTTCTGGCCCAGCGTTGTATCTCTGTTTGAAAAACGGGTTGACAAGCGGAATCACGAACCCGGCGCCAAGGCCCGTCAGTGCGGTCGGTATCATGAACTTAATTATCGTCTTTGAACTCTTTATGTTCCTCAGCCTTAGAAAATCGACCATCCTCTGCCGTTCATACCTCTTCGTCTGCTTCACTAACAAGACAGGGAAGACGACGGCTAGTGACAGTGCAATCGATATTGCCAACGAAATTCGATATCCGGCAGCTGAGCCGTTCAACCCAGTCGGCAACCCCATTGAAAGGTTGAACAGGTCAGGCAAGAAACCACCAATCAAGCTGCCGACAACCGCCATAGTTATCGACAGTGCTGACTGAAAACTGAACAGATAGGTACGCTCCTCCATGCTACTGTTCTCCACCATAAACGGTGTCGCAGCAACCGAAGCCAGAGTCCCAACCAAGCCTGAAGTAACGCTTGCAGCCAGCAAATTTCCCGGCTGCAAAACCAAGATTTGAGCGAGATTGACCAAGTTTGCCGTCAGTCCTATCAAGATGGCTTTCTTGGGGCCGATACGCTCACAGAGCAAGCCGGCGGGCAAGGCAATGAGGCCCGTTGCAATGGCACCTACCGTGAACATGTTACCGATGAAGTTCATCTGAAAACCCACTTCGTGCAGATTAAGGTACAGATAGAACAATACTGCCCAGATTCCAGATCCCAAGCCTTGAAAAACAGTGGCTACGAGATAGAGTTTGGCGTTGCGGCTGAGCGTACCTAGACGATTAACATACTTTCGAACCCCAGCGGCAGGCTGCAAAGCTTTTTTCACCGATGAGATTCGTTACCATAAACTTTCAGACATAAATATCTTCTCAGTGCGCGCCAAAATTTGTTTCCGAATAACTCGGCAATATGCACATGCGACGTGCGCTAGCCTGTCCTCTCCTTGCAAGTTTCTGCTCAAACATTTGGCGCGCACATCTTGATTTTGTCTCTATTTCTGGAAAATGTGAATTTCTCGTCCGATCTTGTGTCTTTCAGCTACATCAACGAGGGATGTCATTTTGGTCAAATTCTCGTGTGCAGTGTCGTCTCTGGGAAGAACCTCTTTCGGAAATGGATAGACTCTCTTGAAACCGACTGTCACTGCTTTTTCTTCAATGTGCATTGTGACCGGTTTTCCTGAACGCGTTTTTATGTAAGGTGTTACGAGCACCAGCCGTCCCTCTTTTTTCAGTCTCTCGTGTGCCTTTTCCAAGAAATCACAGTATAGAGGTCTGAGCCTGTCGATGATCTTTGTCGCGTAGGGTGTAGTTGCAATGTGCCGTAGCGCTGGACCCAGATCGGGTTCTGTTGCTATGCAGTCTACCTCTTGTTGAATTCTTTCCGCCAGTCTGCGCGAGTCTCCTTGCAGAACCGTGTATTCTGCATCTTCCAACGCGTACTCTTTTTTGAGCCACTCGAGATTCTTCCGCGAAGCTTCAACACACCACGGGTTCACGTCCACTCCGATCACTCTTGCCTTAGCTAGAAGTGCTTCCTGAAGGATTGTGCCAACCCCGCAGAACGGATCGAGCAGAGATTTTCCAGCCGCGCAGAAAGCCAGGTTTATCATGATTCTTGCCAGTCGCGGCGGTATAGCAAATATCTTACGTTGAATTGGTCTGCCTATGTCGCGTTTCTGAAATTCGAACGGATCATGCACGCCTACAGTGGTGGATACCACCGTCTGTTCTTTGCCTATGCAAAACAGTACTTCCGCTTTCCTTTCAACCAAGCCTTTTCTCAACACTTCAACGTGGCTCAGTTGAGGTTGTCGTCTGCTCCTGGGAAAGCCCATGAACCCTGACTTCCTACCGTGAGCCGCCAGCTCATGCTTCAGGGAGCTTCCGACAAACCGTTGCATCCTTCTTGAAACTGGATGAAAAGACCGCTCCGCGTAGTACACGCTTACACCAAAAACAGATTTTCCAGAAGCGGCTTCAACCATTTCATCAACTATACCGCTTGCGCAAAGGCTCATCCTAATTTGCGCCTGAGCCTGCTTGCTCTCTTTAAGAAACGCTTCTTCCACGGTCCAAGTAGCAACGTTCGTGACAACCTTGCCTATCTTTATGATTCCACCCAGATCAGCAACAACTGAGGCACCCAAACCCCTGTTGACGTTAGCGGTGAAGAATGCTGGTGTCAACTCATACAACTCAAACCCGCAGTTTCTCGCTTCCAAATACGCGACAAGCTCCGCTAGGGACAGCTTCCAATTCTTCCCTGGAACAAACACGTAAGTGTTCTGACTATCGAGCACCATGCTTAGACATGTGAGTACTGTTGCCTGACGCATAAGAGAGTAATGGTTTGAGACAAAAGAAGCATTCAAAATGGCGCTTTCTAGCGTGCGCTTGAGTAACTCGCCTATCAGCTCAGATGGCCGCACCTTTTCACGCCTGCGAAGCTCCCGGTAGGCGTCCCAGACTTGAGAATCATTAACATGTCTGTTTGTTTCTTCATGTTTTCATTACAATGCAACATTACATCTGATGTTACAATTGTGGAGTAGGGAGGTCTGCTTTGAAGGGCAGACCAGCCTGTTTTCTTCATGATTTGTTACGAAGCAGCATTAAAAATGACGTTACAACTGAAAAGAGGGGGTCGACTTTGAAGGGTATGTATGGACGGCTTGAGATTTTAGTCGGGAAGATGTTTAGAGTTGCAGTTCTTGGCGAGTGTGCCGTTACATAGGAGACTTATCGGGTCTCTCTTCCCTTTTTTGCGTTTCTTTTTCCCTCTCTCATATGGTCTCTTTTTTCTAAACTCAAAATGCATCTTCCCGCAGGACTTGATCGCTTCGGTTCCGACTGATAAGTCGCGTTTGCCGAAGTTGCTTAATTCATCGATGCTGTCAAAAGAGGTAAGCGCGCAAGGTTTGTATTCGGACATAAGAACGACCAACAGATTTTTTCTTGCCTGTTTTTCCCTCGCGCGCACAGATTTTCGATTATCACTACTTACAAGCACAACAATAGACTTAAAGGTTTCCGCAACATTGCGAAGCAAATACTCGATATTCTTTCTTCGGGAAGTTGCAAGGCCAAAACGTACACTTCTTGTCTTAACTTATCCAAAGAACTCTAGCGTGCGCTGGCAGTAACCCCTGTTCTTAGGCTCAAAAGCCAGTTTCAGAATTCCTGCTTTAGAATCTTAGAGACTATGAATATTCTCTGAACGTGTAGTTGCATTTTGTGCAACGCAGAAACTGGGTTGAAGATTCATCTGCACCTCTGGTTTGCACCTGCCACACGTATGCCACGTTGTTCCCGCATTTTGGACATTCCATCCTCACGGTGGGCAGGGTTCTCAGTTTCTGTTCCTCTTTTCCTATCACTGCCACAAGCTGTGTTGGCTTGTGCTGGAAAACCTTGGCGACTTTGGGTTCGATTTTCTTTGTTGCGGCCGGTTTCTTGTAGCCGCACTTTGCACAGGTCATCACTAACGTTTTTTCTGTGCCGCTTTTTCCTTTCTTAGCCTCAAGCCGAGAACCGCATTTTGGACAAAATTCCATGAACCTGTTCTCCGTCTTTCGTTTCTTTAGCCTTAGCAAAGTCTCTTTTAAACTTTTTTATGTTCAGCTAAGTATTCAGGCTAAGCCTGACTGGCACCTGAAGCGACAAGATGCGCGACCCGGAGGGCTTCTGGAATGTTGCTCCGCGTGGAGGTCAACTGAACAATCCTCCGCGCGTCACCTTCGTGGATGCCGCAGAGTTCCATGTACACTCTTTCGCCTCTGCTTCTTGTCTGCACCTCGAAAATCTGTCCAGCGTCCTGAACAGCTACCCAGCGTTCCGCGATCCTCGGCAGGTTCCTCAACGCCGCGTGAATCTCTCTGAAATCAGGTTTGTCACGCGTAACAACTATGACCGGCAGTTTTGTGAGGACGTTGAGTTCTTTGATGTTGACAATGTTGAAGCCGCCGAACGTGACGCCGTCGAGCATTATGATTCTGACCTGGTGGTAGTGCGGGGACTCGACAATCATGGAGGATATATTGTCAGTGGCGTCGAAACCGTCAACCTTGACCTTGGTGCTCAGCACTCCGTCGAGCCAGTAGCCGCCGCGGAAGACGACGCCGACAACGGGGGCGTAGCCTTGGTGAGGAGTGAACGGTCCATCATCGACTCCTAAAACGCGGATTTCACGTTTAATTGTGCGGAACTTTTTTACGGACAAACCTTTTCCCCGTTAGCTCCAACACTAAAGTAAGAGGCAGCAATTATAAACTTGATCAACGGTAACGGCCAAGATGGGGTTGAGCTTTGGGCAGAGGTAGCAGAGTGTTCTCGTTTCGGACGGTTCGATGAAGCCTTGCCGAAGTCTTGGCGGATCGTGATCTGGCTTCGTTGGGGGACGCGTACGTGAACTTCGCACTCCCTCGCGTTGTCGAACAGGAGACGGAAGCCGTTAGGCGCTCGAGTTAAGGGAAGCGTGCTTGCCGAGGCGTTACGGAAGGCCGGGCTCAGCGACCGCTTGGGCTCGAGCATGTCGAGGCACGCGCTTGCGGATGCAGCGGAAGCGATGATCGTGTACGCCTGGCTGAACGGTTGCCTCACATTGAATGAAAGCGTCGCGATAATGAGGAAAGGTGAGGACGCGGTTGAAGGTATGAGCACGCTATTGGCAACGGCCAAAAAAAGGGTTACTTTTCCTTGAGCGCTCTGACGAGTTCCTTGCTGAATTCCTTGTTCATCCCACGCGCGTTTTCCAACGCGTCCCGCAGCACCTGTTCGGGCTTGGCTGCGCCTTTCGTGCGGACGTAGATTACGGCGTTGGGAGTAAGCGGATGCGGTATGTCGTAGCCAGCCAGATCCACGCTTTTTTCTTCCAAGATTTTTTTCTGCAGCAGGTTACAGACGGTGTGACCTGCTCCTTCAATTTCTATTCTCAGTTCGTTTGACGTTTTTTTGAGCACGTTAACCTTCATCCAGACCCTCCTTCCTGTGGGGTATCAGGCCTTTTCCGTAATCGGAGGCTGTTTTGCGTTTTTCGATACTTCCACACTTGGGGCAGTGCATGCCCTGCCGCTTGGGCTCAAGAAGCGTGCCGCAGTTGGAGCAGAAAGCGTAGACGACGCCGAGGTTCTTGTCTTTAGTGGACAAGTGGTACGTACGGTTTTTGTCGCTGACGACTTTGGCCCTTATGATGTCGCCAGCCTTGCACACGTCGTACATCGAGTCCACGTACCTCAACGCCACGTCGGAAACGTGTAGAATGCCCGTGAAAACTCCGTTGATTTCTTCTCCGCCGATTTCAAAGATACGGGCTCCCGCAGTGTCTGACTGCGCGTTCGAGACCTGTGCTAGGACGGTGTTGCCCAGGGCAGGAACCTTTGACGGGCCGATGAGCTGATGCACTGAGACGCGCCTATGAACCAGGTCGATGAGAATGCGGCCGATGACTTTGGAGTATATTACGCCGTCTTTAACGTATGTTCCAGCGTCGGGAATGAACTCTTCAATCACGCCTAGACGGTCGCCGGGCACGGCCAGCTGACCGGTTTTCTGTTCCCCAAGTTTTGAACTCATTAAAGTTTCCTTCTGTCTGTCCGTCACGTTCGCGCCAGATGCCTACTGGTATTGACTGAACGTTTATAACTTTACTTTATGTGCCTATGAATAAACCTTTTGATAAAAAAGCTTGATGATAGAACCCGCCAGGCGAAGTCTCGTTTGCCCTGGACGGATGTTTGGTTTGGGGAGCTTGTGTTGGAGTACTCAATTCGGGTTTCTTTGAGACTCAAATCTGGGCGCTCGCCGTTTCAAGTCATGAATCGCTCAACAACATTGTAGAGCACGCTCGTTCCGAACACGAGATTCTCTGTCGATATGCGCTCATCTATTCCGTGAATGGTCTGCTGCATTTCCGAGTATGATGTTTCTGGACGAACAGGATGAAAACCGTAGCACACGCTGCCCATCTTTCTGAAGAAGCGAGAATCCGTTCCTCCGGTAAGCATAACCGGGGTCGACCTGCTTTTGGGTTCAAACTCTTTCAAGACCTTCACGATCATCTCGTAAAGTGGAGTGTTCAGCGGCGACTCGGAGGGGTAATTCGCCTGAATAGTTTCGAAGCTCAACTTGTCCAAGCCTGCATCCTTCAAGAGTTGCTTTATTTCGCTCAGAACTTTCGTCGGAATTTGACCGGGCAGGACTCGACAGTCAAAGATTGCTTCACATTCTGATGGGATTATGTTTTCCTTTACTCCGCCACGGATGATGGTAGGTGTGACTGTCATTCTGAGTCTGGCCCGAAGCTCTTCCGCTAGATATTTTTCCTTGTGAGCCAGCTTGTCCAAGATCTGGTCACTCTGATTCGGGTTTCTGAGCAGAACTGACAGGTCTCGAAACTTGCTGGACTTTGACAATTCACTCAGGTACTGCTTGACGGTTGGAACAAGCGAGATTTTCGGGCGGAAGCTACTAATCTTCTCAACGACCTTGTTCATACGCAAGATGGCGTTGTCTGCAGCGCCGGGCACTGAGCCGTGACCTGGCGTTCCACCTGCCTTAACCTTGAACCACAGTATGCCCTTCTCGGCAGTGTTTATGGTGTAGGTGTTTTCTCCGTCGATCTTCATTGCCATCCCTGCGCCTTCGTTCAAAACATAGTCCGCGTACACCTTGTCTGGGTGATTCTGAACAAGCCAACCTGCACCTGCCTCGCCGCCTTTCTCCTCGTCGGCCGTTGCGGCCAGTATAACATCGCCCCTGAGTTTCACGTTGTTTCTTTTCAGAAGCTTCAACGCCATAACCTCGACCGCCGTCATTCCCTTCATGTCCAACGCCCCGCGACCCCAAACGAAACCGTCTTTGACCAAGCCGCTGAACGGTTCAACGCTCCATTCTTTCGCATTTGCGGCTACGACGTCCAAGTGTGAAAGCAAGAGCAGACTCTGCTTCCCGCTCCCTCCCTTGAGTCGAGTCACCACACTGCCTCTTCCAGCCTCGGACTCGAATAATTCGCATCTGAAACCATCCTGTTCTAGTGTTTCTGCAACGTATTTCGCGGCTGCAGTTTCGTTTCCAGGAGGGTTCGTCGTGTTTATGCTAATCAATCCGCTCAGAAAACTGGTGACTTCCTCTTCGACTTCTCGAAATAGCTTCGCGGGCATCTCCTCTTCACCTGCTGTTCAGTTTATGACGCGGATTGCTTAAGACTTTCTGCTCAGACCGATGAACGATTGTGTTTCGAAATCTCAAGTTCGAAGCCCAGAAGGGGAACTGAAGGGTGAGGCACAAAAGAAATCAGGAAAGAAAACTCACGGTGGATGTTCAGGAAGTTGCGTTTGTTCGCACTATGGAGACCCTCCATATGAGCCGTTGTGAAGTTCAGGGATGATGGCATTGAGGTTTCGGTCCTCGAAATATGTCCCTCCAGCAGTGTTTTCTGCGGGCTTGTACGGAAAGAGTTGCAGTTCCGTTGAGCCTTCCCCAATGACCTTGAAGGTTATCGTGATCAAGACGCCGTTTCCATTAGCATCTGTACCGTTGCCGCTGTATATCAGGCTGTCGACGAAATAGACGCCTGCGGTACGCGGTGACGTGTCGTTATTCGCGCGCGCTCTCTCATTCATCAGGAGCATGGTCTGTCTGACCGAGGGTAGAAATGGCCCTTCCACGGTGGTGGTAGCGTTTAAGACAGTAGGATCGTATCGAAGATCTACCTGCACAGCAAAAACATTAACGCAGTTTTCAACAGTCACGTTAACAGTAAAAGTGTCGCCAACAGTGAGTCGCCCGACATTTTCAGGCTCTATCCTGATGGCGATCGGACCTGATCTGAGCGTGAGTGCAAGAATTGCGGCAACTGCGCCGACCAATAGTATTAGTACGATGACTACGATGGCTATGACATGGTTTCTTCGCATGCGGCATCTGATGTAGGTGTTCTCACTCGTGTTTTTATTGTTTATGGAACCCTGTTCGTCAAAATTAGGTGACCGAGTTTAGTGTGGTCATCTTGGCGCGCGTGAGTTTTAAGGTTTAATCATGGAGGCGGGGCTGGCGGTAGAGGCGGCAGTGTTGTCGTGGCTTTCTTCTACGCAACACCAAGACGAACAGCGCTCCAACGATGAATAGAACAACTATTATTATAATTATCTGCGAATCCGAAGCCAAAGCCCCACCGCCACCCCACATGTTGGTTTCAGTAAATGTCATCGTTAAGGATCAGCGCGCGCTTCATCCCCTCCTTATGACATAGAGATCAACTGTGAACTCATGCCTCCTTTTTGTGTGAAAACTGAACATGTACGGGATAGTCATAACCATAGGGTAAACGGCTTTGATGCATCTGCCGCGTTTCTCAACGAACCTTCTAAAAAAGGGCGAAGCGGAAACTTGAAGGACGTCATCTCTGTGAGGTTTCAGTTTTCTCGTCAACGCGGTGTTATCTTGTGTGCTTTTGTGAAGTGAGTAGACAGCTTTGCCTGAGTCAAGGGCTTTTTCAAGAAACTTGCGGTCTGCGCCTCTTTTTTGCACGCCGAACGGCGGGTTTTGCAGCGCCGTGTCGAACTCTCCGCAGACTGCGTCTATGTCCGCGGTGACCCATTGCACTTTATCTTTCAATCCCGTGTTTGCCGAGTTTTCACAAGCGACTTTCACCGCTGTTGGGTCTATGTCCACGCCTACAACTTCTCTTGCACCTAGGAAGGCGGCTCCCAAGGCGAGTCTTCCGGTGCCGCAGCCTAGGTCCAGAACGGTTTTGTCCACGATGTCGCCATACGTGTAGGCTGCCATGTAGAGCATTTGAGCTGCTACGCTGGCGGAAATCGTGTATTGTTCGAGGTTTGGGTTGGGTGTCGGGTGCGGCTTGATGTTCGAAAGCAGAATTTCCAAATCTAGCTTTCGAGCAAGCCTTTTCTGCATAGTTCTTCCCAGGTCAATTTGCCAATAACTACTAGTGCTTCGTTTATGGTGAGGATAGGCTTTCTGAATCTGGCAGCATCGTCAAGCGATATTCTTGGGCAGGCCGTGTTTACAAAAGCGTCAACCGAAGGAAATTCCATGAGTGCGTCAGGCGTGATTTCTTTCATGGCGAAAAGATGTGTTGTCTTTCCTTCTTTTTCGAGTTTCTCTTTCAGTTGCAGTGCTTCTTCGAGTCTTTTTTGTCCGGGTTTCAGTCCGATCAGAACTGCGAAGGTCTTCGCTTTTTTTGCTTCTTGCACGTGTGCCCATCTTTGTTTCAGTATTGTTTCGGCTTCTTTGTCCACGGAGGCGGCTGTGTTGTCGTAGGGATCAACAACTATGGTGGGCTTCGAAGTTGAAAGGGCTACGCCTAAGGCGTGAAATCGTCCGCCGCCGACGAAGAGGAAGGCCTCAACATCCTTCGCGATGGACACGGCGTTGCTGTAGTCACATCCGATGACTTGGCCGGGATAACTCAGGCGTCCAGTGTCGCCTATTACAACGATTTTTCCCTGACGGGTTAGAATCTCTCTGACTTCGTCGAGGGTTTGTACGTGTTGAACTGTTGTGGCTAGGCCTATTTTTCGCCATTTTTCCAGCATCGGCAACGCTTTTTCGACGGCCGAAGGAACGTTCAGGGTTGCTCGGGCTTCAACGTAAATCGTTGGGAACCGCTCGTACTTCACTAGTTTAGAGTGGCCGTAATGAATTATCAGGTCTACTCCGAGGTTTTCGGCGTCTGCTGTTGCTAGGTCACACGCGCCGTAACACGGGTCTGCGGAGATTATCGGTAGGACTCCGAGCTTTTCGATGGTCTTCGCTATGCGGGGCGCTTCGGGTTTCAGGCCTTCTGGGAACTGGATTAGAACGCGTTTTGCTCCGAGTTTAAGGATTTCCTGTTTAACTCTTTCCTCTTCAAAATCGAACTGTTTCATTCCGGTACCTTCAGCAAAGATTGCAGAAAATGAAATTTGAGTGTGGAAAGAAAGGTGTTCGTGTGAGGGTCTATTCTGCCCATTCCCAGTCTTGTCTTGGTTTCAGAATTGGATGCCCGAGGGCTCTTGCTTCCTGTTCGGCGAGCCTTTCTAGAATTATCTTCTGTTCCACGCTCGCAACCAGTTTCTTCGTGGCTATCACTGCGTCATTGTTCACTGAGATGCTGTCAATTCCCATCCTGACCAGGAACTCTGCGAAGTCCGGCAGGTTTGACGGACCTTCTCCGCATATGGACACTGTTGCGCCGTTTTCGTGAGCGACTCTGATGAGGTGAGCGATTATTCTTTTGACGGCTGGGTCTCTTTCGTCGAAGTATCCCATCAGTCCCAGGCGTTCTGAGTCTCTGTCAATCATGAGTATTCCCTGAGTCATGTCGTTTGAGCCTATTGAGAACCCGTCTGCAAGTTTTGAGAATTCATCTGCGAGTATGGCGATTGAGGGTGTTTCAGCCATGAACCACACTTTGAAGTCTTTCGATCTCTCCAGGCCTTCTTGACGCATGATTTCCAGCACCGCCTTTGCTTCCCACAGGGTGCGAACGACTGGAAGCATGACCCACACGTTTTTCAGGCCCCATTCTTTTCGACATTTGACGATGGCTTGGCATTCAAGTCTGAAGGCTTTCTCGTACCATTGGCTTATGTAGCGGCTGCAGCCTCTCCATCCAAGCATCGGGTTGGCTTCTACGATTTCGTATTTTTCTCCGCCTTTCAGGTCTCGGTACTCGTTTGTTTTGAAGTCGCTGAAGCGCACGACAACCGGACGTGGCATTATCCCTCTTGCAACGGTCGCCATTCCTTCTGCGAGTTTGTCGACGAACTCTTGGCCTTGTCCTGTTTCGACGAAACGCATCGGGTGTTCGCCGATGTAGCTAGCCAAGATGAATTCGATGCGCATTAGTCCTATGCCCTCGAAGGGCAGGTCCTTATACGCGTCTACTTTTTCCGGCACTCCCAAGTTCATGTAAATCCTGGTTGCTGTAACGGGCACCGACTGGAACACGCCCGTACCGACCGCTGTTGAGCCTGCAGCTGCTCCTGCGGCTGATGAAAGTTGCTGTGTTAGTGCTTCCATTATTCCTTCGTAGACGACGCCGCTTCTCGAGTCTACCGTGTACTGTTTTCCGGTTTTCATGAGTTTTGTGGCGTTTTCCGTTCCGACAACGCATGGTATCCCTAGTTCGCGGCTTACGATTGCCGCATGGCATGTTACTCCGCCCTTGTCAGTTACTATTGCGCCAGCTAGCTTCATGAAGGGCACGTAGTCCGGGTTGGTCATTTCCGTGACGAGAATGTCGCCTTTCTGCATGACGTTAGCCGCTTCTTCAGTGCTTGCCACGACTTTCGCCGTGCCTGCGCCGAAGCCTCGTTTGCCGGCGGCGATTCCTTTGACGACGACTTTCAATGCTTCAGCTTTCTTGGTTTCTTCCACTTCGCCTCTTGCCGGCGCTTGGTCCACCTTTGCGGACCAGACTGTTTCGGGCCTTGACTGTACTATGAAGACGTTGCTTGGGTAGGGTATGTCCTCGTCTATTGCCCATTCGATGTCTTGAGGTTTTCCGTAGTGGCTTTCGATGCGTTTTGCGAGTTCTGCAAGTTTTTGGATTTCCTCGTCGTTTATGCACGGCTTGTTCTGCTTTTCCCTGGGCACTTCCGCGTGTATTGTGTCTCCGGTTTTCGGGTCGCGGATGTACTGGACGGTTTTTTTGGCTAGTCGTTTTTCAGTTACCTTTAGGGATTCTTTGTCGACAACGAAGTCGTCCGGCGTGACTGATCCTGACACGACGGCTTCGCCTAGGCCCCAGTTGCCTTCGATGACTATTTTGGTCGGGTCGCCCGTGACGGGGTTCAAGGTGAACATGACGCCCGCGGCTTTGGAGTTGACCATTTTTTGGACTCCGACGCTTATGAAAACTTTTTCGTGGGCGAAGCCTTTCTCGTTTCGGTAGAAGATGGCGCGTGGTGTGAAGAGGCTGGACCAGCACTTCACCGTGTTGGCGATTACAGCGTCAGCGCCTTTGACGTTTAGGAAGGTTTCCTGTTGTCCAGCGAAGGATGCGTCTGCCAGGTCTTCGGCTGTCGCGCTTGATCTGACGGCAACGAACACGTCTTTCATGTTGAGTTTCTTGCACAGTTCCTCGTAGGCTGATTTTATGGCTTTTTCGATGTCTTTGGGCATGCGTGTTGACTCTATCAGTTTGCGGATTTTCTTGGAGGCCAGTTCACCCTGCTTGGGGTCGTCGGGCGTGGTCATCGTTTCGTTTATGATGTCGTAGATTTTGGCTGCTATGCCCGTTTCTTCGATGAATTTCTTGTAGGAGTAGGCTGTTATTGCGAAGCCCGGTGGAACCGGCAGACCGGCGTATGTCATTTCGCCCAAGTTCGCGTTCTTGCCTCCGACGGAGGGAATGTCTGTTCTTCTTAAGCCCCCAAACCAGATTACCAAGTCTTTGCGCATTTCACTCAACAGGCTTCACCTCTTCCGGCTTGGATTCTGGTTTGGTTTTCTCAACCACTATTCTACACGGCATCGGAAGTTTGGCAGCGCCGCGTTTCAGGGACTGTCTAGCGAGTTCAACTGCGTCGGCGTTAACATGGACGCTTATTATTGTCTGTTGGGGCCTTACGCGGGCGGCAGTTCCTATGGGTGTTCCGAAGGATCTGCGCATGCCCTGTTGAAGTCTGTCTGCGTGTGCTCCGAAAATCATCTTGTTCTCTCTGAGGATTGTGTGAGGGTAGGGGCAGACCTGTAACTGGTAATTGTTCACGAGTTTTTCCATCAGTTGACGGTTTGTTGCTATCCGTGCCGCTTCTAGGGCGTTGTGGCGGATCTGTGCGCTCTGCAAAGATACGAGTTTGGCTTCGTACTCGAACTTGGCTTTTGTGTCTCCCATGGTGAATTTTGTTATCTTCGGCGGTGGAAAGCCTCTCACAAACTTTTTCCGGGTGTAAGCCTGTCCCTTGACAGGTCTGTAATTCTTTGCGTGCATTTTACATTCCCCTTGTGAAAAACATGACCCACATATTTAAGCATTAACGACTGAATGGAAGACACTCTTGAAAATGGCGCGCGCTTGCACGGGCTGGTTGAGCGAAACCCAAATGAAACTTTCAGGGAATTCCTGAAATACACTTGTCAGCAGCAGTGAAGGAGGTTCTCGAACAGCAAGAACAGAGCTAATGGAGTGAAAGCCCAGCAAGGGGTTCAGGGAAATTGAGCTACGTAACGCCTTCGCTCGCGCTAGGGCGCGCGTTGGAACCATTCCACGAGCTTGTTTATCCCTTCCTCCAGAGAGAATTTTGATTTGTATCCGAGCATTCTCTTCGCTTTTTCGATAGAAGCGTAACTGTGTCTTATGTCTCCTTGTCTAGAACTTTTGTAGATGGGCTTCAGTTGTTGTTTGCCCAGTTTTTCTTGGAGCCTTTGAACGAGTTCATTTATTGTGTGGGGTATGCCTGTTCCAATGTTTAATGCTTCGCCAACTGCTTTTCCGGAGTTTAGAGCGAGCATGTTGGCTTCGACAACGTCTTCAACATAGACGAAGTCTCGCGTTTGGCCTCCATCCCCAAAAATTACTGGGCGTTGGCCTCGTGACAGCTTGTTCAGGAATATTGTGGTTGCACCGCTGTAGACGCTGAAGGTTTGTCTGGGACCGTAGACGTTGAAATAGCGCAGGCAAACTGTCTCAAGCCCATATGCACGATAGAAGACTTTGGCATAGTTTTCCGCCGCAAGCTCAGCAACTGCGTAGGGCGAAACAGGATTGGGCGCCAAAGTCTCGCCCACAGGCAGGGTCTCTGTGCTGCCATAAACTGAGGCTGAAGAAGCCTGAATGTAGCGCCTTACCCCTGAGTCAAGCGACGCCTTGAGGAGGTTTAACGTTCCGCCCACATTCACTTCGTTTGCCAAGAGCGGGTTTTCAAGAGAACGGGACACGCTGACCACTGCGGCTTCGTTGAACACGACATCTACGTCTTTGACTAGACGTTTAACAACGTTGAAGTTACGAACGTCGCCCCGGACAAAGCGGAATCTTCGGTTACGGTTGCAGTTTTCAATGTTTTCCAGAAGCCCCGTGTATAGGTTGTCTAGCACGGTGACTTCTATGTCTTGATCTGTGAGCCTGTCTGCGATGTAGCTGCCTATGAAGCCCGCTCCACCAGCAACAAGAACGCGGGAAACCTTGGTCACGTTTTCTGTACACCTCTTGCCTCTCCTCTTTCCAGAAGAAAGATATAATGGTTAGCGTGCGGTCGAACGTTGCGCGCTGGCTTGTCCCTAAAATGGTTAAAAATGGTTTTTATTCTTCTTTTGTCTTTTCGCGTTTGATATGGGCTTGTTTTCTGGGCAAATCTTGGCCGCGCGCTAAGATGGCAAATCAACGGGTTCCAACAAATCCTGAAGGAAGTAGAGTTTTTCCATAACACGTTGAGGCTGCACCTAGCCCGTTTGGAACTTCAAGGCACGCAAGAGGACCAAAAACAGATGCACACCTCAAAACTGCCCCCAAACCCGAAAACAAGACTTATAGCCATTTTAGACCAATTTCGGGACAAGGCAGCGCGCTGAAGTTTTTTTGAAATCGAACATCGAAAATACGCCCGCAACAGCCAGGGCCAGTATCAAGGGTTTCCAAAGAGGCCGCCTACCCAAGCTTGAACAATAGAGGCAAGATTATTCGCGCGCGCGACTCTTATCCGTCTTTTGTAACGACATTCTATCCAGCACACGTTGAAGGCTCGCTAAAACGGTGAACAAGCACAACTAGGGATAAAGGGTTTTCAACGTAAAGTCCACCCAGTAGACGCCGTTGCAGTTGGGTATTTCACCAAACAGTCTGTTAGCTATGGTTTTGTAGGGGTCCGCCAGTTTGGACCACCATGCTCTGTCAGAATCGTAGCCTATTTGGAAGCCGATGTTTGAAGACTGGAAACGGGTTGCCCACTGATTGAATTCATCAACCAAAGCATCTATGTTCGGGAAGCCTTGGCTGTCATCAACGAACACTAAGCCCACAGGGTGAATTGTCGGCATTTTTTCGATGAGCCAATGCTTCAAGAATAGCTGGTAGCTCGAGTTGTACGATTTGACCTCGTTAAGCCAACTTAGTGCTTCCTCGCTGGTGACGGCTCTGCCGTCTGGATACTGTCCCGACTGTAACCATTCAACGTCCACGCCGAAGCCTATAACGCAGGAATGGTGTTGGTAGCGTTGCAGAACAAGATTGATGAGCGTACTCACGTTCGCATCCGCAGGCTCAACCTGCAGCCAAACCTTCAAACCAGCCGCATCGAAATCGTTAAAATACTTCTCATTCTCGTCAGTGTGGGAAAACATTATGTTTGGATAAGCCACCGAAGAATTAAAAGTGAGGTGACATTCCTGACCCACTATCTCGCCAAGAATCCAAATCCCACTAGGAACAGAGTTTCCAATCTTTGAAGCCATGTCCTCTGCCACATTAACCCAGTAGCTGGGCTCCACTTCCGTCTGAAACTCATACGGAGAACTCCTCCACCCCGCAAGAACCTGACTTACGCCGATGCCAGTCTGTCCGTAATGCACAGCCAAAATCACCAAGTCACCCAAATCAACTTTGCCATCACCGTTAATGTCCGCGTTGCTGTTCCAACGTGGATCAACCGGCCCCGAACCGAAAGCGCTTGCAAGAATTCTCAGGTCCAAAAGATTGACCGCCCCGTCACCATTTATGTCTCCAAGAATCGCCGCAGCTAAGCTGCCCGTCCGAAACTGGACGGCGAAAATCAATAGGCTCGAAAACAACAACGACAGCAACAGGCATGAAAGAACTCTTTTCGACATTTCTCACTCAGTATTCCGAGTATGCTGAGCAGGGAAATAACAGTTGCGTAGACTGGTTTCTAGCCTCGCGCCACTGTTCTTTCGGTTTCTGTTACCGCGCGCGCACATTCTTTTTCTGCCTGACCACTTTAACTCTACTCTCCCCCCTCAGCAAGGCCGTCTCAGAAACAGCTTTTTAACGGCAAAAAGCCCCTGTTGACTGTGGGCTTGGCGAACCGTGTTGTTTCAAGGCGAGATCGGACCATTCTGTCTAGGAAATTCAACCAGTCCTCCTAGCTTTTGGAAATCTCGCTGGAAAGGACATTCATTCCCTCATGAAAAAGGCCGGTTCGCTAGGCTCCACAAATTCGCGTATGCAATGAGAGATGACGATCATATTAAGCACATGAACATTCAGGCCTACCTTCAGAGTGAACACGTTGACTTTGTGAAGGAAGACATTTTCGTGAACATCACGCTCTGCCGTGTTCCAGATGATTTGTTACGGGAGTTTGCCCACAAAGTGGTTGTCAACTATCCAGACGGCATGAGCGAAGCCGTACAGGATTTGATGAGGAGGGCGTTGAAGGAATGAGCAGGTTTCCAAGATGCGAAGAAGGCAGCTGCGAGATTGTGCCGAGCGTCAACAACCGTGAACTGTCGCTTAAACGGGCTGAGGATGAAGTACGTTACGGTAGGCTTTGGGCCGAGGTTGAGCTGCCAAAACTCTTGGCTTACAAAGAACCGAACAGAGAAGACAACAAGCAGCCGTGATTCCGCGTTAAGAGTTGTAGGATTCAGGTGTTGACAGCATAGCGCGCGACTCCCGAAAAAGTGAACTGGTTTAGAGCGGACGAAGGCTGCGTGTTAGGTGAACTCTTTTCTCTCGAAGAGGATTAGTCCCAGAACCCCTGTGACGATGAAATACAGTGCTATGATTACGAGTCCTTCCGGAACCGATGCGGCGAAAGTGGTGATAGTGATCGTACGAGGGCCAAAGTGCTCGACAGTCACAGTGGTGTGAGGCGGATAGGGCACGGTTAGTATGCTTCCTATTATTTGTCCCCCGTAGGTCAGGATGAACCAGGGCTCAACCTGAACGAGATCTGCGACAAGCGACTGGATGAGTGTGAACACGAACAAAAAGAGGATAGCAGTCACGATAATGGACATTGAGCTGCTCTTGAACAGCGAACTGAAAAAGAAAGTGACCCCGAGGACAGCCACAAGATAGAACCATGCAAAGAGCACAGAATAGCCGAATTGGTACGGCACGTTTATGCCAAAGTAGTACATCCCGTTGCTGACCGTGATCGCCGTGAACACAACCAATATTACGGTAGCCGCGATGAAAGCTGCCAACCACTTACCCACATAAATGGACGACCTTCTAATCGGGTTCGGAACTCCAAAGTAGCCCGTCTTGTTCTGAAATTCTCCTGAAATGGCATCGCCACCGAAGAAAATGCCGGAAAGCACGATGACGAAAGTGACGGAATTACCCCACCAACCAGAATAGAACGACAGGTCAGAAGCTAGAAAGCCCACAGGACGATAGTACCCTACTATGAAAGTGAGAAGCGCACCTATCAGAAGAGTTATGATTAGAAGTATGAAGAACCTGCGCGACCTGAAATAATCCAGAAACGTGTATTTCAACGTGATGCCAACCTGCGTCAGGCTGCCCGGCACCGTGTTCGCGGATACAGTTTCTTTCTCGTTCATGCTTGATCACAACGTGCTCGTGATTAGCTTGAGATACGCGTCTTCGAGCTCCGATGACGCGGGCCTGTAACTGATCACCCCAATGTTCATTCCCACCAAGTCAGACAGAACCCGTTCCTGCACATCCAAGCCTCCGCTGAACTTAATTCTCAGAGTTTTATCGTCTTTCATCTCTGCCGTGACCACGTCTGCAAGAGTTGCTATTTCTCTGGTCACTAGCCCCGTGTCGATGGGACGTTGCAGCCCGACCTCCACGATGTTTTCTCCGCCTGAAACCTTTGCCGACACGTTGGAAATCGTGTCATAAACGATCAGCTTGCCATGATCGATCATTGCGACTTCATCGCAGACTTCCGAAACCTCACTGAGAATATGGGAACTCATGAAAATCAACCTCTCCTTGCGCTTCAAGGATTTCACGATGTCCCTGACTTCGCTCATTCCACGGGGGTCAAGGCCGTTGGTGGGCTCGTCCAGGATGAGTATGGTTGGATCGCTCAATAGTGCAGAGGCAATGCATATTCTCTGTTTCATTCCCTTAGAAAGCTTGCCAACTCTCTTATCCATCCATTCTTCCATTCGCACTTCAGAGACCGCTTTCTCAATTCGCCCACTTCGCTCTGCCTTAGGCACTCCCCTAATCTCGGCGATCATCATAAGCGCTTCCCTAGGCGTTAGCGAAGGGTAAATCTCAGGAGTCTCAATCAAAGTACCCACAGACTCCAACGCTTTCTTCTTGTCAGTGTGCACGTTCACGCCGTTTATCAGAGCCTGCCCAGCGGACGGTCTAATTAGATCAGTAAACATTTTGAGAGTAGTCGTCTTCCCCGCACCGTTCGGACCCAAAAACCCCACACACTTCGACCCCACAAGCTTCAAGCCCAAATCCGAAACGGCAACAAACGAACCGTAACGTTTGGAAAGATTCACAGCCTCTAATGACAGATCTGTCAAGGTAACCAGCACCCACCCATTAAGTACTTGTCGATCGCAGTTATCTTCAGGCTGTTCACCATATCTTCAGGTCACCATGCAAACCGCAAAAGGTGATCGCCACACTCAGGGGGCGCGGTTATTAAGCTTTTTCCAGAATTGAACACAGTTCCAACAAAAGCACATGGCGCTTGCGGCGCCCAGCGAAATAGCACGCACGCCTGAGTCAGAACTTTTCCTGCGTCACCGCACGCGAGAGTTCAAACTGTTTGTACAAGTCCGTTCAAACTATTTGTACAGACACTCAGAAACGTACAAAAACGTAGAATTAACTCCTTCGGCGGCTTATCATTTTCCTGGTGATGAGAGGGGATGGCGAACATAAACGTTCAGCTAAGGAATAGCGGAAGAGATAGGATAGCCATAGTTGCGGAAATTCTGGAGATGGCACGCCAAGGAGTGCTTAAGACCAACATAATGTACAAGGGAGGACTGAATTCGCATATGCTGAACAAGTACCTCGGGCTCATGATGAACGCCAAACTGCTGGAGAAAGTCTTGATGAACAACAGAGTAGTGTACAAAGCAACCCACAGGGGCACGGAGTTCCTGTACCACTGCTATGAAATCGAAAGACTGCTAGAAACCGAGAACGTTGCAAACAAACCCGACGGAAGAATCCAACTTCTTCCAAGCAGTCCATAGCGCACGCTCATCTTTATAAGTAATGCGGGGATATACTAGGGAAAGATGTGCCGATAGGTCATTGCAAGACTGTTTTCTCGTGAAATGGTTTGCTTTTGCTTAGCGCGCGATGAAGGAAGTCATATTGTTGCTGAATTTCAAGGATGTTAGGAAGTGCAGAAATTCCGTAGAACTGAATGAGTTCATCGAAAAGTACGCTGCCCAGGGAAACCCGTCAAGCGAGAGTTTCGATAGCATATACTGGAACCTGTTCGAAGAATGGAAAAAAGCCTTAAAGGCGAAACCCGGACGCACACTTCAACGCTCGCGCTGAGCGCACGCTAGCACGTTTGCCAAATCCCTGCCAGCTCGTCTTCACGTCAAATCAGTTCTGTCTAGATTTTGCCCAGAATAGTGTTCCTCAGCTCCGCGTATTTCTTCTCAAGGTCTTCTTTCAGCGTGGCGGTTTCTGAGGTCAGTCTGGCCTTCACCTGCGTGTTCAAGTCTTTTGCTTTCATGATGTCCTGGTCTATTTTTTCCAAGTCATGCTTCGCAGAATACTTTAGTTCTTCAGCCTTCTTCAACGCCTCCACCTTGATCTTTTCAATGCTTGCCAGTTGACCTCTTATGTCCACTTCTCTCTTGCCGAGTTCTTCCCGCATCTTGGTCAGCTTTTTCTGGAATTCAAATTCAAAAGACTCGCTCATTATCCAGCACCTTCTACTCTAGAGCGGTATTGGCGTAGCATAAGCCTTTCGCGGGCGCGAGCAAGAAAAGGGGAGCTTACTAGTTTCCCAAGTTTGCCTATCGAGTATTCTGGTCTCGCGCTGAGGAAGATTAATCCTGGAAGCGCGCGCTGATGAGAGGAGAAGCCCAGAAGCAGAAGCAAAACATTGAGCCCGTGTGCTAACAGTTTACCCTACTTGTCTATTTCAAGAAGCCGAAGTGAGCGAATTAGCGAGATTTCTCGCTCCGTTACTTCTTCAGTCTTTCTAACTGTTTCCTCCGTGGCTGAAGACGCGAAAGCCACTTTCCTTCCAAAAGGGTTATGGGGAGCGCGCACAAACACAACTGGGCACCCTTCATTTTCACAAGAATATTTGGATTTGCTATCTTTAACCAAGGGTTTGCCGCACTGTGGACAGTTCACCATCTTCATCACGCAACACGAATAACGTTCCCACGAACGATTATACAGGTTATTTCGAACTTGACAATATAGCAAGAACAGACAAATCAGCTGAACCAAAGCCTACTTAGCGCACGCTATTCTTGCCTTCGTCGCTCTTGTTTTGTCAATTTTTGAAACCTTAACCGCGCGCGAGTAAGAGTGAATGTTTCGTGGAGAGAACCTCTAGAACTAGGTTCCACAAGAAATAAAAGCGGTTTTTCGGTAATCTTGTGTGGAGAGTACCCAAGGAGAAGGGAGAACTAGTTCGCGGGGAGAGTGTCATACTAGGAGAAAGGAGAAACCTGGAATTCCCTGCGGGAAACCCCAGAATTCTGTTGGCACTCTCCATTAAATAAGTTGGTTAACCTAGGCCTAAAAAATTTGTCCAGAACTAATCAAAATCTGTAATGATTCTTCACTCAAAAAGCCCGTTCTAACAGGTGCAGCTGGGCCTTTCGTTGTTAGAAATGCAAACGTTAACGCGCGCTGGCTTGTCCCTAAAATGGTCTAAAATGGTTTTTATTCTTCTTTTATCTATTGGAGCTTGATTTGGGCCTGGTTCGTAGGCAAATCCTGACCGCGCTGAAAGCCGGCAAATCACGGGGTTC
>JBEKXL010000032.1:0-20076 GCA_049512075.1 Bathyarchaeia archaeon
TCATAGCATTTTTAACTTCAGCCTTGCGAACTACAACGTACTCGTTTATTGATACGCCGGCATTTTTACGTAAGAACCCATCGATTCGCATAATGCTTGGATCCTGGTCTTCAGAGTACGCTGGCCAAGCGATCGCCGACGTCTTTTTCTTCCCTGAGAACTCTATTACGTCTCCAGATGAAACCCCTAACTTTTGCATTACGGTCTGGTCTATTCTAGCGATTCCTCTTGCCACATCTTTCTGTCTGGAATCCAGAACTCTCAGCTGAACTTCGCTCAATCTTCAACGCTCCACTAAATATATTTCTGATAGAAGCACTAAACCCTTTCTCCCAATATAAGTAGAGGACCATTAAGGTGACCCTGGAACTTCAATACAAATAGGGCATGTGCTGACATGACATACAAGGTCCACGCAGCTCCGCGCGCGCACGCGCGTTTACGATTTTTCCATTTCTTTGGATGCGGACGGAAGGCCCAGGATAAGGGAGTTTGGTAATGTGCAAAAGTGTCACTACGGCCCGCGCGCGCTCAAATCTGGGAGCAAAGCGAACCGCTAGTGGATGTGTTAGATGAGGAAGAAGAGGTTGTGGTGGTGACCGAGCTTTCAGGCGTGGAAAAGGAGGACATAAGCCTTTACGCGTCCAAGGATGGACTTACTATCAGCGTGGACACCCCGCAACGAAAACATCAAAAGGAGCTACCACTGCCAGAGGAAGTGGATCCTAAACCAGTGAAGGCCTCCTACAAAAATGGCGTCCTCGCGATACTATTCAAAAAGAAGAGCAAAGGAGAAAAGATCCGCATTCAGCAGCTGAACCGGGCTAGAAAAAATGCGTGTCCTCTCGCTTTTCGATCTCATGATTTCTCTCTCTATGTTAGCCATGAACATTTGAGAAATCCAAAGAAAGATAAATCTAGTACAGCTTAAATGGAATAAGAGGTGATGGAAGATGGGGAAAGTATATCGATGCCCAAATTGTAATAGAACAGAAATCATATGGGATGCAGGACTTAGAAAAGCTGTATGCCCAAAAGATAAAACACCGGTGAACAACTACAAAACGGAAAATAATGCTTGAAAATATCTTTGACGTTCGCGCGCTAACCTTTTCCTCTAAATCTCTGTCTTGCTTGAAATAGATCTCACTTGGATATAATTTGTTGCATAATATAGAGCGCATTGTAGCCCATCTCTTGTTCAATATTGAAGCGTGCGTGCAAAGTTATGAACTAGGGCTTATAAGCTAAACTTGCGTCTTTTGTCGTTTTATGGCTTTGCCGATAGCTAAGATCGACTTACATATTCACACTAGTTTCTCAGATGGAGCTTGCAGTGTCGATGAAGTCGTTAACTTAGTTTGTTGCCGATTTCCGTATACGTCTGTCTCGCATTTTCTTGAAGCAGACTAAGAATTTTCCAATCCAACTCGTCTCGCGCGCGCCAGAGGGGAATACAAAACATGATCTATGTGCCAATCTTCTTTAGTCTAGCAATCTTCTTCCTCTTTCTCTTCTCTTTCCTTTCCCTTTTCGTTAGAGGCTTAGGTCTCCCTTCAGCCTCCATAGCCCTCTTTTCTTTCTTTTCACCTTTCTTCTTCTTGCCCATCATATCGCCTCCCCATGATAATTGCGTGCGCTCTAAATCTTATTCCTCTCTTTTGTCTTATGGCGTCTCTTCTTCTGTTTCGAATTTTGTGGTCCGTGTGGCACTTACTAGGTGGGTTACGTAGCCAGCTATCATGTTTGTCAGTTTTGGGGAGGAGGTTTTGACGAGGCTTTTAGCAAGTTCTTTGTTTGTCCTCTTCACTCGCTCCGGCCGCACCTTACCCAAGATTTAACGCCCCTTAACCCCCGCTCCTTTGCCTCCATCCACACATAGCGCGCTAGGGCGTTGCTTAAATCAGATTTTAATAGTTTTTATTCGGTTTCATGAGTAGTTGGCAGTTTTTGGTTGAACAATCTTCCCATCAGAAGCATCCAAACACACACCGAGAAAAAACCAACACATATTAAAATCCATTTTTGTCCGAATTTAGCAACAGCCTAGCGCGCGCAAACTTTACTCCTGCACGTTTCCTCAAAAGGAAAGAGAGGGGTTTCCAACGATTCAACCCTGTAGCAAACTGACAGGCACTAGTTGCATTTGTTGGATTGAACCTGGAAACCTATCCAAGACTGAAGGGTGCCTAAATAAAAGTGTTAGCGCGCGCCGGTACTGGTGCGTTAAGGGACATGAATGTCTTAAATATATCCAAAAAGATAACACACATATCAAGGGTGGATGTTGGAGAAACGTCAACCAGAAGTTTAAGGAAACGCTTGTCGCGGTATTACAGAAAGATGCGGAGAATAAAAATCACAAGACGTCATGGAGAAGCTTTAGCGAAGAATTATCTCGGTGTTCTTCTGTTCTTAGGAGAATTGTCCGTCGTTCTTTTGATGTTATTCTTACTCACATCGAATATCTTGGATTTGAAAACGGTTCTCTCGGTGTTGGTGCCTGACTTGTTCATAGCAATTTTTCTCTATTATCTTCTCGGTCAAGGACGTCGTGGTCAGGAAGAAGAAATATCTAACCTATTTGACGTTGCTGAGAAATGTGCGCACTTAGTAGTTTACAAGTTCAGATTGCTTGAAGCGGATTTCTATTTTGTTGAAAACACAACTACCCAGGAATATTACAAAGCTCCAAAACATATCGCGCAAATGGCTGATCTTGGGGCTATTAGATTAGTCGAGTGCCAAAAAGGAGAGAAAGAAATGCGAGCAAAATTGCAGAACTCGCATGGAAATGAAGCAGAAGCCACAATCATTCAGCTTATGCCAAGGGAAAAGCCTATAAGTTACGATAGCTTTTAGGATATAGATAAGAGCGTGATAAGCTATGAATTGCAAGTATTGTGACTCTGAAAAAGTTGTGAAGAATGGCACGAAAGGCGATAGACAGAGATACCTCTGCAAAGATTGCGGTCACAAGTTTTTTGAAGGTTCAGAGTTTCCGAGAATGAGAACTGAGGCACGGATTATTTCTTCTAGCATTGACTTTTATTTTGAGGGTTTAAGCACTAGGAAGATTCAGACTCAGATTGAGAAACTGTACGGTGTTCATGTTGACCATTCGACAGTGCTAAGGTGGATTCTGAAATACTCTAACTTGGTCTCTCGATACGTCGAAACTTTAACGCCTCAGTTGTTGGGTATTTATCATGTTGACGAAACAGCGATCAAGTGTAAGGGTGTTCAAAAATGGTTCTGGGAAATTATTGACGATCAGACTAAATTCCTAGTTGCAGGTCACCTTTCAGGTTTGAGAACCATTGAAGAGGCAGTAGCTCTTTTTGAGAAAAGCATGAAGGTAGCTAAAAAGAAGCCAACTTCAATCTACTGTGATGGGCTAAAACCATACGTGGACGCTTACAATCAAGTGTTCCGTACGATGAAAAAAGAAACAAGACCAGAATTAGTAAGAAGAGTTGGAATAAAAGCAATTCACAATCAGAACGTAGTTGAAAGACTTCATAGCACCCTTAAAGACAGAATAAAGCCGACAAGAGGTTTGAAAGGTGAAAAGACTGTTAGAACTTTGCTTGAAGGCTGGGTTGTCCACTACAACTATGTTCGGAAACATCAGACTTTGAAAATGACTCCTGCACAAGCCAGTGGATTAAACGTAAAGAATGACTGGTACACTCTTGTAAAGGATGCAACGAAGAATGAGGCGAAGAGAGAGGAAAAGCAAGTTCAGCAAATTGAGATGACTGTGAAATGAAAAAGATTCTAGTTAGCCTTCCAGAAGGCATATTCAAGACTGTCAGAGAATTGAAAGGACAGCTTGGGGACAGCGATTCTGAGGTTGTTCGCACTATGGTGATAAGCTTTCTAAGTGAAAAAGGATATTTAAACAAGAAGGAAGAACCATGAGTGAAGCAAAGGTATGTCCCAAGTGTGGTGCCAATAAACTAATGAAAAGTGACACTTTTAGACTTGAAACGAAATGGCGAGTTAGTTGGATTGTTGTAACTTCCTATATCTGTGATAATTGTGGTTACGTTGAGCTGTACAAGGAGAAATAAGGATGAGCAAAAGAAAGAAAGACCGCTTTAAAGAATTAGCTTTGGAACTTGACATGGTGGATCACATGATTGCTGCATTGGTGGATGTCTTAGAGAGAAAGGGTGTTTTGACTTCTGAGGAATGGGAAAAGGAAGTTAAGGCAAAAGTTGAAAATGCAGCTAAGACCACGAAAAGTTTTCGGGAGATTGAATGACTTTGGGAAGAAAGGATTTCCTTCGAAAAATAGTAAAGAGCTTGCGGGGAACCACAAGAGAAACTGCGAAGACAAAACAAGAAATGAATCTTGATACTGTCGAAGCTCTCATTTTGAACCAGATTATTGACAAGAAAGTTGAGGATGTTGACCAAGGGGGACTTGTTACAATAAAGAAAACTTCGGATGAGAAGTACTACTTAGAGGCATAGTCTTGTCATCTGTCAGTTTTGGTAAGTTTTTACGACCACCATCGTTTTCTGTTCCAGCTCTCTTTCCTAACGACGAACTTGATGTTTGTGCCCTTGTAATTTTTGTTCATGCTGTTTGCTTTTTTCTGCGCTCGCTTCTTCAAACGAAAACGTTTTCCAGCAACAACTCTAACGGGCGTTCTGCCTTGCTTTCTGACAACAAGCCATCGAGATTTTTTTTGAGAACTCAAACAAGACTCACAAAAGAAAAATTCTACGGTTTTTTACATCGGCTGTCATGTCCCTTAATGCACCAATACCGCGCGCGCCTCTTTCCCCCTACTTCGACCAGTTCCCTCCTTCAAAATGAGAATGAGCTGTCCCGTTTCCGTTGTTGTTAAATAAGTCACGTAAAACTTCCTCCACTTCAATTAAGATCGAATCTGGTTTTGGATTAAATAAACGTGCCTATTCTACCGAAAGCGCTTTCTAAATTTCGACCCCGTTATTTCCTAGATTAGTCCCTTTAGTATTTTGCAAACAATTTCCAAAGCAGAAATGTATCAAAAGGTATCAACTCTTAAATTTTGCAATTTTAACTTCGTTCTGGAAGGCATAAAATGTTTCAATATTTTGAGGCTGCAAGAGTTGGGAGTTGGCTTGGATGGATTTTCAATTTTGGTTTTGGGAGTGTTCTCTTTGGTGCGCTTCCTTTTGAGCGTACTGATGGTCTTCCCCCTTTCCATACTCATTCTCATGTGTTATGCGGATGTGTTAAAGAACCCGTCAAAAAATGTCATTAACACACAGAAAACTACGAGAAAGTATGGAATTATTGGGGTAACAATGCTATGGGCTTATGCACTACTCGCAAAAATAGCCAGCTTTTATAGGGCTTAGGACGCAAGTTTGAAAAGGCATATACGAGTTTTCTGCACTTAATTATAACCCATCACCTAAATGCGAAGTGAATGCTGTGTCTAAAACCGGAATCTAGGATAAGGGAGCCGCGCAAAAATATCCTTAGGCTGCTCTGTTGTTTAATCGCTTTATAAGGAAGTTTGCGTATTATAGGGCAGTAGCGTTTTGTTGTTGAAGGACGGAAGAACACAGCAGCATTGCACGTTACAATCAATGATGAAAGGAGTGATGTAAAATGGCGGAAAGATCGGGAATCGTTTTCATTGGAAGTAAAACACCAATGGACTATGTTCTAGCGATTATTACGAGCCTATCGACGAGCAATGCTAAGGAAGTAGTCTTGAAAGCACGAGGACAAGCAATCACAACAGCTGTTGACGCAGCTGAAATAACCAGAGGCCGCTTCCTAAAAAACCTAAAAATAAGCAGAATCGCAATAGGGACAGAGGAGATGCCACCGAGAGAAGGCGAAAACAGATCACGGATGGTTTCAACAATTGAAATAACGCTTACAAAAGAGTAGGAAAACCTTGCGAAACACACGCGCTAAGTAAACATTAAGGCACCGCGGGTCTCTAAATGTTCCGAAAAATAGGTTTTTGACGATTTTTGTTTTCTCCCGATACCTTAGGCTTTAAGAACTCTAACAGAACCAAACGCCTTTTTACGAAGCGCAATATGACCCTATCGGGTTATGTCATTGCGAAGCACATTCAACCTTCCAATTTTCTTTTGTTCTACGAATTGAAAGAAGTGTTTTAAAAACAGGTGAACAAGAACTTTTGAAAAGATTAGAAGAGATCGAAAAATGGGGGAATGAGGGGCCTGTAGACTTGATGCCTTATGCCTTCTCCACCAACCTCGGCTTTACTTGCGGCTTTTTTTGCCTTTTTTGAGCCGTATTCGGTGTGCCTAAATAATCTTCTTGCTTAGTACTTCTCGGAAGGGCTTCTTGCACTTTGGACAGTCGAAAAGGCCGATTTCTAACTGAGTTCTTTTTCCAGCTTTGGACGGGCGTCCAGCCATTGTCCACTTCTTCTTAGGCGATGAAACAACTGTTCCACATTTTTTACATTTTCCCATTTAATTTCCTCCAGTATATCTTGATAACCATCTGATGGCGATAGATAAAACACTTTCCATCGTTTTCGGATACGAGCGCGTTCTACTTCACTACGATGAGGAATGTTCGACCGAAGGCGATAGGCGGTTAACGTATGAAGTTTTATTCGTAGAATATGAGGTTTTGTTCCTCCAAGCTTCTGTGAAGCTTATGCACCGCGTCATAAACGTCCTGTTCCTTCTTCGCTCCGGTGCAAACAAGGTTCCCGCTTGCGAATATCAGTATGACCACCTTAGGCTCGTCCATCCTGTATATCAATCCTGGAAACTGCTCCGGCTCATACATGGTTTTTACAAGCGCGCCCACTGCCAGTTCCAACTCTATCCTTCCGCCTAAACTTGCGGAGGCAACAATGTTCACAACCTTCAAGTCCGGCTTGCTGATGATGATTATTCCACCCTTTTTCAACTCTTTAACAACTGTCATGACGGCCCTGCGGGATTCCTTCTCCGATTTTGCCCCCGTGCACACCATTTTGCCAGAATTGAAGATCAGCGTGGCTGTCTTCGGTCTCTTCAGCCTAAACACTAGTCCCGGGAACTGTTCCGGACGATACTCTACGCCTGGATAACTCTTCACGATAGCGTTTAAGTCAACTTTCTGGTTTAAGGTTGCAGAAGCAACAACGTTTTGAATTTTTATTATGGCTTCAGTCTTCGGCATAAAACACCACTTCTTACAATGTGGCGGATGCTTAAATACCCTTTATAAAAGCCCTATGTTGCCAGCGTATGGAGGCTTCCCGCGCATCCCTTTTTTCTGTGAGCGCCGGTTGTAATTTAATATTGCTCTCTCTTCCAAATATTATAAGGACATTGGGTCCGGCAGTAGCTGCCTCCCTTAAAAATACAGTTCCGGCATTCAGGCCGATCAAAAAACCTAGGCTTACCTACAACCCTTCCACAGTACGGATATACCCGAAGCCTCACTTTCAGTTTGCGGGTAGCGCTTTTCCAAGCTTGAGCGCGCTGCCTTGTCCCGAAATTATGTGTTGAAGTAGGTTGGTGATATTGCCTTGTCGGATCTTCCAGTGTTTTCGGCTGCTTCTCTGTTTAGAACCAGACACATGATGCTGTAGAGAGCGTAAGTAGCTACGCTTTTGAGACCTCTAGCCTTGTTCATGATCAAGCCGTATTGAGTCTTCAAGAAGCTGTAGACAGCTTCTATCGTTGGTCTTTTGTGGTATTTCCTCTTCAGGTCTTCGGGTCCATAGATTCTGAATTTCTTATCCACTCTGAGCAGACCTTTAACGTTGCGCTTCTGGTTTGCAGGATACGGAATCACTGCTTCAACAGTTCTCCTGATTTTCTCGTCGTTGTATTGGCTGTCAGCTATTACGCGTTTGAGTTTGGCTCCTGCGTTGGAGAGGATTTGCCTTGTCTTCTCCAGCAGGGTCGGAGTGTGTCTCTTCTCGTTCTCGTTTGTTGGAGCCACAACGTTGGCCAGTGGGAGTCTGTTTTCAGAATCTATGGACAGGGGAAGCTTGTAGCCTAAGCCGAACGTTCTGCCTGCTCTTCCAACTCTTGCTTCTCCGTCAGAGAAGCCTGTTTGGCTGTCTTTGGGGTGGCGCGTGCTCCAAGCCTTTACGAAAGAAGCATCTAACACGGCGTCAACGTCTGAAGCGCTGCTTCTCTTCAAGAGCGCAACAACCTTATCCTCTATTATGCTTTCAAGCTTGTCTGCTCCTACCTTTCGGGCGAACCTGCTCAGAACAGACCGTGGATAACCCTTCTCGCCTTTCTTGAGCAGACAGATCTTTCTAAGCCTAACATCAACATCCAGCAACCTAGTCATCTCTCTTAGGCTGCGAACACCCTTCATGTGCATGACGATGAAAGCTCTGAAAAGCCCCACGGACTTCTAGGATGCCTACCCGGCCCAGCCGTGTGTAAGTATCTGCATACTGCTTTCTCAGCAAAGCTTGAGTCGATGTTACAAAAGAGGGTTTCAAGGGTCTCGTGTTCATCTTGTCCAGCTAAAGGATTCACCTCCTATGCTTGGGCGTAACACAAAATACGAGACTCCACTTCTCAAAATAAGGTTTCACTTAATTTAGGGACAAGCCAGCGCGCTTCGCAACACTTAAAGACTTAAAATGAGCATTATCATCACAATGTGAAAGGAGGAAGACGCCCTATGAGTTATGAGAGAAGACGTGATTATGGTGGGGGCTTTAAGCCCTGCCCAGTTGAGATGGGCAAGGAATACGAAGTGGACATAACAGAGCCGAGCAGCCAAGGAGAGGGCATAGCCAGAATCCAAGGTTTCGTAATATTCGTTGCCAACGCAAAGCCTCGAGACCATTTGAAAATAAAGATCACGCGGATAGGCCGTAGAGCCGCAAACGCTGAAATAGCTAAATAAACCTTTTTGTTTTTTCCACATCGACCTGCATAATCTTTATTCCCCTAGAAAGCGGATAGTCTTCCGAAATATTTTTCAATTTAATGTTATTTTCTGGCCATTCGAAAAGAAGCTCCCACCACTTTTCTACATGAGATCCGCAGTCACGCAGATATCTGCGTGCACCTGAAAGTTCATATCTAGAGCATAGCAAAAAATAGCGTTCTATTTGCACTTTCTTTCATCATTCATCTTTTTCAAGAGTTTGTCAAGGATTTTTCCTTTCATTCTCAATTCTTGTTCTGAAATCGTCTGTCCCATTGGTCATAATTCATCAACCACGGCACCCTCATTTACTAGTAACACAACAGGATAAAAGATAGCATCCCACGGGTCCTTTTTCATAGACTCAGCATTTCCTATCAGCGAGACTGTAGAAGTGGCACTATCCCTCAACGTTTCTGAGCCGAGTCACACCATCATCCATAACTGCAAATTCTTCTAGACGATGACCCGCTTCCACTAGTCTTTTGATGCCCTCACTTGAAAGCTCCATCTCCGTTTTTTCACAGCACTTTCCACAATTTGAACAACGCACGAAAGGCGGACTCCCTTTACATGCCATAACAAAAGACAGCCGAGCTACAGTTGTTTTGGTAGCCCGGCAGAGATTCGAACTCTCGCCAAGTATGCTGTGGCCATGTTTTGCTGGTAAATACTCGCTACAGTAGATTGCGGGTGCTTGCACCCAAATGGGTTCAAGCCCTGTGATGGGGCTGCCCGGATTTGAACCGGGGTCTAGAGAGCCCAAGTCTCCAAGCCTAGACCAAACTAGCCGACAGCCCCTTCAACTGGGTCTGGAGTCCCTATCGATGATAATGCATCAGTCATAAAAACCTTAACCAGGCCTAGGATGCACACGTAAAGCAAATCGAAAAGCTATTTGACACAGACTTACTGAACTGGTAGACTGGCTAAAAAGCACGCTCTCCATAAGCTCGCAAGCAGGGATAAGACCGTTTACAATCTGGATATTAGGAGTAGCCATGCGAGCAAACTGTTGCGTGGCGTGTGCTAGATTTCGCTTTCACCGATTACCGTGTTGTCTATGACCTTAATCATCTAGTAGCCAAAATTTGATTGAAGTCTTCACTTTTTGGGTTAAGGTCGGTGGCAACCAAATGCCAATGATCGTTTATCGTAGCAAACGTGGTGTCCATAATCACAAATTTGGGGGTGTAACTGAAAACTTCTTTTCCAATGTTGGTAAGTATGTCCAAGGCATGCTCATATGCCCTCTGAGGCACTGTGTGCTCATGTCTTTTGAAAATTATCATTATACGTTCTCTGTGTTCCTTCTCAGTCTTGGTTCTTAGGACGATAAACGACCTGTCTTCGTAATACTTTTTCTCCTTTTCCAGATCCAGATCACACAAAGGGCAACTCAAGCCTCTCAACCCCGGTCCTCTGCTGTTTCCTATCTTTCTTATTTGTAGTTCACATAATATAATCTTCTCCCAAAGTCTTTTTTCTCGAGTCGACCGATGGACGCAGAAGACAACCTGAACGCTCCGTCGCCACAAGTTCGGAAACATACGATTGGAAAATCCTAGCTCAGCAGCAGACTCTAGAAAATTGAGCAGTCAGGTGAATTTCGGTTTGTGCACTTTGTAGCAACATGAGAAATCGGATGAGCGCTCTCTGCTCCGCTTTGTCGAATCACCTGAGATTCATGATCCCAGAATGGTGCGCATCAGTATGACCTGATTCGGTGAAGGCAGTCGCCGTTTTTGTCTGCTGTTCGTTTTACTGCCTGGTAGCCCATTGCTTCTTTATTCCGCACTGCAGAATTTTTGGACACACCAGACAGTCGTCAGGGATAGCCATGTCGTATGACATCGCATTCAGGAAGCTAGTGTAGTGCGCACACTTTGCGGGTGAATCAAAGACCTTGCCGTACTCGATTGCTTTGATACCGACGACCTTCAAATTTTCAGTCTTGATGTCTATCTTCGACATGCAGTGAGGACAGGCATAAAACGTCTGTCTAGGCATCGTGGAAGAATCTGTCAGAATCGTCGGTCTTTCGAACTCCTTCCCACACCCACTGTAAGGGCACTTCAGTCTCTCAGTGTGGTGGTGAATATGGAAAGGTGACACGGCTAACCCTCCTATACTGTTCTCTTATAAACATCTCTAATCGTAATATTTAATAAATATTGCTGTCTACATGCACAACAAGAATACAAAAGGCTCCAACTTGAGAATAGGCAGGTACAATTCGCGAAGTTTCAATTCATTATCAAATAGAAAAACCCAGAGGAGCGACCGATGGATTGCTCTGGGATGTCAGTCGCTTTGATAGTTTTCCTTTCCCTTTTCGTTTGTCTTGGGTATTGTAATAGTGAACTGAGCTCCTCTGCCCGGTTCACTAGTTTCTTGTATTGTCCAGCCGTAGACTTCCATCATCTTTTTGATCAAGTAGAGTCCGTATCCGGTGCCTTTTCCGTACCCTTCTTTGAAAAGGTTCGGCTTTTCGGCTCAGGGTATGCCGATACCGTCATCTTGGTAGAATAATTTCAGCTGTTTATCAATAGACTTTTCACAGTACACTCGGATCTGGGTGATTTTTTCACCGTATTTCAACGAGTTGTCTATCATGTTGTAGAAGAGCCGTTCTAAGAGCGAATCTGCCAAGACCTTTAGCCCTTGGCACTCATTCGATACTTTCACACCTTTTAAGTCAGAGAATAGCGAGACCACTTTTTCAAAGGTTTCGCCCAAGTCAACATTCTTGAGTTCCTCATCGCCGAGCATCTCGTAGCTATGCGCAAAATCAAATATCTTTAGAATTTGCTGACAAGCAAAATCAATGTCGTGAAGATATTCCCAAACCACCGGATTATCAGGCAGCCTTCTCTTGGCTAAGAAAATGCTCCCTGTGACTATGGAAAGCTTGTTTCGTACATCATGCCTAGTTAGGCTGCCAACTACGCGCAGTTTTTAGATCATTGTCGCCAGTTTTTGCATCATCTCCTTCATGGCTGCTTCTGTTCTCTTCAATTCAGAAATGTCCTTGTACATAGCCATGTGACCTACAAGTCTTCCTTCGACGATGATTGGAGCAGCCGAGACCGACACGGGGATGAGTGAGCCGTCTTTCCTCTTCCTGGCAGTGTCAAAATACACGTAGCCCCTTGCTGCGCTCTGGTCCAGTGTATGTCCTTCTTCTGTTCTCTCAGGTGGCACTACAACGTCGTTGATGTCTTTGCCTTTGATTTCTTCGAGTGGATAACCGAAAAGCTCGAAGAAGCGTGGGTTCATGTCTAGTATGTGGAAGTCTTGAGACAAGTAGACGGTCGCTTCAGGGTTTCCAATAAATAATCCTTCGAACTTCTGTTTGTTCTCCCTGATTTCTTTCTCAGCCTTCTTGTCTTCAGTAACGTCTCGAAAACTCCACACTCTTCCGGCAGCTGCCCTTCCTATCCTCTGAGGACGAGAATACCGCTCGAAGACTCTTCCGTCTTTGAATTCTAGCAAGTCGTAGCTCTCTGCGTCGGGCTGATCGTAGAGTTCTCTGACTTTTGCCAGAAACTTCTCAGTCTCTTTCAGCTGGTCTAGAACATATGCCAGCGCCTGATCATCGTCTCGTGTGGCCATAATTTCGTCTGGAATACGCCACATTTCAGCGAACTTTCGATTGAAAATCGCTATCTTTCCATCTTTATTTACTACTAGGATGCCGTCGGCAGTAGATTCAAGCGTGGCACTGAGCAGAGAAAGAGTGTTCTTCGCTTCCTCCTCCGCACGTTTCAGGGCCTCCCATGCCTGTTTCTGCCCAGTAACGTCACGTGTGACAATCGTTAGAAAAGTCTCGCCTTTCATTTTCCACGTTGAAAGAGAGGCTTCTAAGGGGGAACTCTTTGCCGTCTCTTTTCAATCCAACCATTTCGAAAGTCTTTTCGAAAGGAGGCGGCGGCGATGAAAGCCATCCACCCAATTTTCTTTGGTGATTGTCCCTGAACCGTTCAGGCATAATCAACGTTACTGGCTTACCAATCATTTCGTTGGCTGAATAGCCGAAAATGGTTTCAGCCACTCTGTTCCAGAAGACTATCCTTCCTTGAGTATCAATGGAGATAGTTGCATCACCAGCAGACTCGCTTATGGCTCGAAACTTCTCTTCGCTGTCCCGCAAGGCTTCTTCTGCTTCTCTAATCTTAGCTGGTTTCGTTATACTATGAGCTAGCTCGCAGTAGACTATTTCAGGGTCACCCGTCTTGCTCAGATACTGATCTGCCCCCAGATTCAACGCTTCTTTTGCGACTTCTTCTCTGCCTTTTCCGGTGAAGATAATGAACGGTATGTTTTCGCCCTTTTCTCTGAGTTCTTTCAGAAAAGTTAAGCCATCCTTATCAGGCATGAAGTAGTCAGAAACTATCACATCAAATTTCTCTTCCTTCATCTTCTGAAAGGCTTCTTGGACGGATAATGCGGTTTCAACCTGAAATGATCCTTCCGTCTGTAACGCGCGCTTTGCTAGCTTCAAGAGGCTAGCGTCGTCATCCACGTGTAGAACCCTAATTGGCTTCGCTCTTTGATCTAGGCCGATCACGGCTTCTGTTTGCGGCTCAACCGTGGATCTGATCACACGCACGCACTAGGACACAAGACGGTAAAACTTGACAGATTGACCAATTAACGTCTTATGAAAACACAATTAGTATTTCAAAAATGTTCAGCAATACTTAGACAGCGCTTCCAATATCCGCTCAGACATGATAGGCTTCGCGATGAAATCCTTTGCCCCTAATCTCAAGGCTTCCTCTATCAGCACCTGTTGCTCAAGAGCGCTACAGATAACAACGTTTGCTGAGGGATCCTCTTCTAGAATTTGCTTCAAGGCCTCCATCCCGTTGAGAGCGCTTTTTCCGGCCGGCATCACTATATCCAAGAGCACCAAATCAGGCTTAACCTTCCTGTACAAGTCGATTGCTTCATCTCCTGCCGTTGCTTCAGCAACCAGTTCATGCTTGGTTTCCTTAACTATCTTCTTCAACAGTTCTCTCGTGTAAAGAGCATCATCGCTAATCTGAATCCTGCCCATGCATTTCGCTCAGCGTTCGCTCAACTTGCCCTTAACCAAGATTTGATTCCTACAACGGATAATAAGGTTGTGAATTAGACACTGTTCAAATGGGCAGTAACTTGAAAAGCCTCGGCCGGGCTTTGAACCCGGGGCCTGCTGCTTACGAGGCAGCCGCTCTACCGAGCTGAGCTACCGAGGCGCCTGCCGCTCACTAGTGAAGGGTACGCATGTTTTTAAGATGTTCGGAAACAACAAATCCTCATGAGCCATCAAAGAAATGATACGGGATAACCATTCTTGCCCAAGCTTTCGAATTTTCGAACGGGGCGAGTATGAGCAATATTTTTACCTCTAGATACTATACTAATAGCATCTCGTGCAACTGGGATACCATTGCGACTCGATTTGGAAGATAGCTTAGAGATGATGGCAAAACGAGTGACTTGGGAGGGCTTCATTGAAGAGAACCGAGAAATTGGGCGAAAGGAAGATAATACAAATAATTCAAAGCCATCTAGACTTAATGCCAAAAATGCCCGTACCCTTCGGCGATGACGTTTCAGCATGCGACATTGGGAACGGTAACCTCGCGATTCTGAAGACCGATATGTTGGTATCCAAGACGGATGTTCCGCCCGGCATGACACTGTGGCAGGCCGCCAGGAAAGCGGTTGTCATGAACATCAGCGATTTTGCAGCAAAAGGCGTCAAGCCGAAGGCGATGCTCGTTTCTCTTGGACTGCCGAAAGGGATGGGAGAAAAGGCTGTTGAGGAGCTTGCTGGAGGATTGAACGCCGGGGCACGCGAATACGGTGCATATGTTATCGGCGGTGATACTGGAGAGGCTTCAGACCTTGTTATCAGTCTTTCACTCTTTGGAACAGCGACAAAAAGTGAAGTGATACTGAGAAGTGGCGCAAGACCGGGAGACTTTCTGGCGGTTACGGGTTTTTTCGGCAAGACTTCCGCTGGCCTCAAGATCCTGCTCCACAACCTTGACGTTCCGAAGAAGCTGCGCAAGGTTCTCGTTGAGTCAGTTTTGCTGCCGCGTGCACGATTGAAAGAAGGCTTGGCGCTCAGGCGGGCAGGGGCTGTTTCCGCAGCGATTGACTCAAGCGATGGTTTGGCCTGGAGCTTACACGAGGTTGCAAGGGCCAGCAACGTCGGTTTTACGGTTGACAAGTTGCCCATAGCCCGCGAAGCTGAAAGGTTTGCCGAGGACAACAACATCGACCCAGTAGAGTTAGCTCTTTACGGTGGGGAAGAGTACGAGATTATTCTAACCGTGAAGCCAAGCCTTTGGAGTGCAGCGGAAAAAGCAGTGAGGCGAGCGAGAGGAAGGCTTTTGCAAATAGGGACAGTGACAGCCAAAAAAAGTGTTCTGTTCAAGACGAATGGCAAGAAACGTATAATAAGGCCGAGAGGATACGAACATTTCGAAACGTAGTTTTGGTGGATTTTATCGCTTTAGAGTTTCTTCGAACTTTAGACACGTTAGTGCGGCTATCCCCCTGCCTATGGTTGAGATCAAATAGACGACTTGCGGTCCTGCAACCAAGCTGAACAGAGTTGTCATAGAATCCGATATTTGCCATCCAATGAGTGAACCAAGAAGAGTCACGATGCCTACGATTTGTTGAATACGCGCACGCTTCACGTTGAGTTTTGGAGTTTTCCAGAGAAAATTTATATTTGGGGGAGATTGCTTTTATTTCGCTCTCACTTCTCAAATCAGATTCTTGGGCGATAACCTTTAGCGGGATCGTTTCCTTGTTCCGCCGAGTTTTCTCTTGTTCTTCTTTGCCACTATCACCGTGTGCGATTGTTCCTTTTGCCGGATTTGAGCGTTTGGAAAGACTCCCTCGATTTCTCTTCGCAACCGCGCAAGGTCAACCTGTCCATAAGTCTTAATGTCAACCAAGGGCCTTTCATTCTCATCATAACTGACTGCCAATGTGTACCCTGAACCGAGCTCAATCTGTGTCGGTTCTAGAAGAATGCCTGCATCTTCGTCTAACTCGGCGATGTCTTCAGATCCACGTTTGTGTTTGCGTTCAGCCATACCTTGATTACTCCTTTCTAAAACGACGAGAACACGGGATTAAAGGCTTGCTAAGCTTGAATAAGGATTGAAAGTCCAAGAAGCACCGCGCACTGCGTTTGTCTGGAGACCTAACCTTCAACGTTAGAAACGAAAGCCAATCAAATGTCTATTCAACGACCCGCCTTGTTGTCCATTAAATAGTTCAGAATTGTTATGCACGAAGCTGCCAGGTAAGGCTGTTTTCCAAGACTGATCTTTTCAGCGTAGCGCAGGGCAAAGTTTTCGACGGTCTTCGGCAGACCAATATGGTCGCCAAGAACGAACACAGCGTTTTCACCTAATTCAATCTCAGAGATGTTTCTCCCCTTTTCTTCAAGAACGTAAATAGCCGTTCGAGAAGCTTTAGCCTTGATTTTCAGCAGGGCTTCGAAGCTCGTTTTGTCCGCTGTTATGCCCGGATGAGTCTGGCCTCCCAAAACCTTTCTCAAGATTCTCTCCCACGTTTGCTGATCCGTGCGGACATCATGAAGTGTTGCCCCTTCTATTCTTAGACGCAGCGGCGGTGTTGGCGGGCCGCTCAATAGAGCATTGAAAACGACGTTTTTTCGGATGGCGTGAGAGAGAAACAGGCTTGCAACCACACACTCGTACACTATGTCCAATCTGCCCGCGTCGTGCAGGTTTGCAAAGCTCGAATCGGTTCTTCCTAAACGTGAATAGAGAACAAACTCCCGCATCACAGGTCACAACCCGGATTCTTCCATTAACTCCCCAGCGCCCAGTGCCGTCTAAGTCGCGACGTACTCTATTCTCCTTCCTATTTATGCCGCGCGTGCTAATAACAACTCCCCTCCCAAATCTCCCCCAACTAGAATTTCTAGCGCGCATCTTCAACCGTTTGAGCCTCGAAAAAATTGCGGATCAAGCAGTCAAAAGCAAGGGTTTGGTTCTCAGCATGAGCCACGGAAGCCAACGTCTGGCAGCATTGCACGAAGCAAACATAGCTCTCGAGAAGAGCCTCGGGCGGGAATTGAACCCGCGACCTACAGCTTACAAGGCTGTTGCTCTACCGACTGAGCTATCGAGGCATCACTGTTTTCATTCCTATTTTGATTATTGAGGCTTGATTTAAGGTTAGCGTGCGCTCCATTCAGTTGATATGATGTTCCTTCCGCAGCGCGCGCTCCACATGATGACTGCGCGCACATCGACTTCTATGGCAATGGCCAGTGCGCGCGCATTGATTATCGCGTCGCATCATCAAAAACAAAAACGCCAGAGCAAAAAAATCTCATTGAAGGCTCTTATCACATACGACGTAATCCTTATATGTGCGAAACCTGCTTCTGGAATAGTTTGGCTAGTTACTTGAAGCCATAAAAGAGATGCAGCTCCCCATCGACTGGTGTGGAGTGAAGGGTGACAGTGAGCAGAGCAGTCGCTCACGATGACACCGTGCATAGACCCGTAATACCTGCACATAAATAAGTTTCACCGATACGTTATACAGACACTGCCGTAAGGTCCGATATGCTACGCCGTCTGGAGAATGGCTTGGCTTGAGTGCTGATGAAGGGCGCGGCAAGCCGCGAAAGAGCCCTGGGTAAGCGCATGCAGCCTTAGAACCAGGGATTCCTCAATGGGACTTCCCATCATGGTTCTTCGGAACCATGATACTCCTTTTTAGGAGGGGGAACCCCCCGAATTGAAGCATCTTAGTAGGGGGAGGAAAAGAAACCAACACGGGATTCCCTTATTAGCAGCGAGCGAAGAGGGAAAAGTCCAAACTGAATCCTTCAGGGAAACCTGTGGGAGATGTGGGGTTAAGGGCCTGGCTTCCTTCTCACCGGCAAAACTGAAGTGGCCTGGAAAGGCCTGCCATAGAGGGTGAAAGCCCCGTAAGGATAAGCTGGAAGAAGTTGAGCTGGAGTCCCGGAGTACCGTACCCTGGCTTGGGTGCGGGAAATTGGGAGTCACCAACTTCCAAGACTAAATACAACTCAAGACCGATAGCGCACTAGTACGGTGACGGAAAGATGAAAAGTACCCCGGAAGGGGGGTGCAAAGTGCCTGAAACCAGACGGTTACAGACGTGTGCAGCCCGGAAGGGTAGATCCCTTTCAAAGGAGGCCGTCGTGAGGCGGTAGTACAAGAAAGGGGGACCAGGGTTGCATACTCCGTCTATAAACACGGGCCGGGGAGTTCATGGCTGTGGCAAGCCTAAAGGTGCGAAGCCTGAAGGCGAAGGGAAACCAACATGCACGCAACCACCTTTTGGTGGCGAGGTGCGGAGTCTGAAAGGGCCCGGAGTCACGGCTTTGAGACTAGAAACCGGGCGATCTAGCCCTGGGCAGGGCGAAGCTAGGCGAAAGCCTAGTGGAGGCTCGCAAGGGTGCTGACGTGCAATTCGTTCTTCAGACCTGGGGCTAGGGGCTAAAGACCAATCTAGCCCGGTGATATCTAGTTCCCTCCAAAGTGGGTCGCAGCCCAGTCCCGGACGAGGCGGCTGATGGGGTAGAGCACTGATTAGGAAGTAAGGAGCCGAAAGGTTCCATTTCTTTTTCAAACTCCGAATCTTTCAGCGTCGTAGACTCTGGGAAACGGGTTAGTGGGGGTAAGCTCCATGACCGAGAGGGGGACAACCCAGACTGAGGTTAAGGTCCCCAAGTGCTGGCCAAATGTCAAACAAAAGGGCGTCGTCAGCCTCAGACAGCGGGGAGGTAGGCTTAGAAGCAGCCACCCTTCAAAGAAAGCGTAACAGCTCACCCGCCGAGGCTCACGGCCCCGAAAATTGACGGGGCTAAGCCAGCCACCGATACCTCAGAATGCAACATTCACTGTTGCACTGGTAGGAGGGCGTCCTGACTGGACAGAAGCTGGGCCTTGAGGTCCAGTGGACCGATCAGGATTGCAGATCCCGGCGGTAGTAACAGCAAAGAGGGGTGAGAATCCCCTCCGCCGAAGGGGCCAGGGTTCCCCGGCAACGATCGTCAGCCGGGGGTAAGTCGGTCCTAAGATATGGCCTAACCGACCATGTCAAAAGGGAATCCGGTTAAGATCCCGGAACCACGAGGATACACGCGGCAACGCAAGCTCAACGTCTGACGCTTCGAGATATGCTGAGCAAGGCTGTCGCCTTGTTTAACTGTATAAGCCTGGGAAGTGCCGTAATGGCGAGAACCAGGTGAAGTCAGGAATAGCCGCCCGTTTTAGGGGGGTTCAGCCGATTTTTGGAGCCAGTGAAAAGGGCGTTGGGATGGATTCTTCGTGTCCGTACCTAGAACCGACACAGGTGTCTCTAGGCGAGGAACCTAAGGCGTGTCGGGTATACACTATTGTGAGGGAACTCGGCAATCTAGCCCCGTACCTTTGGTATAAGGGGTGCCTGCTGCTTTTGCCTTTGGCTGGAGTAGCAGGTCGCAGTGACATGGGGGTCCCGACTGTTTAATAAAAACACAGGAAACCGCAAGCGCGAAAGCGTGTGAACGGTTTCTGAATCCTGGCCAGTACGGGTACCTGAAATCCGGGTCCAACCGGACTAAGGGCCCGCAAACGCCGGGAGTAACTCTGACTCTCTCAAGGTAGCCAAATGCCTTGTCGGGTAAGTTCCGACGTGCATGAATGGATCAACGAGGGCCCCGCTGTCCCCACGTAGTACCCGGTGAAACCACATAACGTGGACGAACAGTCCACGAACTCCCAGCGGGAAAAGAAGTCCCTGTGGAGTTTTACTGCAGCCTGCCGCTGGAATACGTTTGCGGATGCAGAGCGTAGACGGGAGCCGTTATACTCCGGTTTCTCCGGGAGCTGGGGAAGGCTACAATGGAACACCGTCCTTCTGCGACCGTGTTTCTAACCGGCGCTTCGGCGCTGAAACAACGGTTGGTGGGCAGTTCGGCTGGGGCGGCACGCCCTTGAAAAGATATCAAGGGCGCCCTAAGGTCGGCTCAGGCGGGACAGAAACCCGCCGTAGAGTGCAAAGGCAAAAGCCGGCCTGACTGGATCCTCCAAAGTAAGGGATCCAGAGGCGAAAGCCGGGCTTAGCGATCATCCATGTCCCCCTTGGTGGGGGCTGGATGTGTCAGAAAAATTACC
>JBEKXL010000033.1:0-18254 GCA_049512075.1 Bathyarchaeia archaeon
GACATTCCCACGGAGGCCAGTTTGTGATACCCAAGCTCGGAACTCCTTTCCGCGGTGACGGTTTCAGGAAGTATCCCCTCGGAAAGTATCAGGTGGGGGAAATGGTCCAGTACACCAACCGAGGCTTGGGCACAAACGCATTCTGGATACGCATCAACTGCGCGCCTGAGATTACGGTCATTGATCTGCAACCTGGAGAGAAGAGAGCATGACAAAAGATAATTTCACACGTGCACTAGTTGTATGGTTTTTAACCTCATTAGGTATTTTCTTTACGGGCGTTCTGACTGGATTTTATGCCCGCAATCTTGTCGTCGCGCTGATCGCGACCGCTGGGCTTGGGTTAATTAATGCACTGCTTTGGCCCCTATTATCGAGGTTAGCGGGCGCGCGCTCTGTGATAACGTTCGGCTTGATTGCGCTGCTATTGAACGGCATAATAATCTGGTTGCTGGCTTTCTTCACTTCGGAAATTGAGGCCTCTGGGTGGGGGTTACTTTTCCTCCCCTTGAACATAGCGTTGATCAATACTGTGGTCTCGGGAATACTCGCCATCGACGATGACGCATCATTCTACCGTGCGGTTTTCAAGAAGATGAAGGGGCGCGCAGAGAAGGCAGCGGAGAACAAGGACAAGCCAGGCTTCATCTTTCTGGAGATCGACGGGTTGGCTGAGACTATTCTCCGCAAAGCGATAGAGAACGGGACGATGCCAACTCTGGCAGGGTGGGTCAGCAGTGGGACGCATAAGACAAGGGGATGGGAAACGGACTTTTCTTCCCAGACGGGCGCAAGCCAGGCGGGCATATTGCACGGGAACAACAAAGACATCCCTGCCTTCCGATGGGTGGAAAAAGCGAAAGGCAACAAAGTCATATCGACCGTCGGCATGGGCGATGCCCAGGCGATCGAGGCACGCATCTCGGATGGGAACGGTTTGCTTGCAACCAGTGGACGTGCTATAGCCAATCTCTATTCTGGTGACGCCAAAGACAACATCTTCGTCTTCAGCAAGCTCAGCAAGATAAGGCAGTTGTACAGTGAGTCGTGGAACACTTTTTACGCGGTCTCCTTCAATCTTGTCCACACGATCGCGTACACTCTCTGGGAGATAGTGCTGGAGGCCCGGTCCAGATACAGGCAGTGGCGAAGGAATACCCTACCCAGACTGCGCCACCGCGGACTCGCATACTACTTCACAAGGGTGGTGGCGGATGTCTTCCTGCGCGAGTTGAGCACTTACACGGTCATAGGCGACATTATCGCGGGTGACAAGGATGTCGTATATACTACGTTCATGGGGTACGATGAGGTGGCGCATCACTGCGGCATTTCGGATGATGAGGCTTTCTACGTTTTAAGAAAACTGGACAGGTGTATAAAGAGGATAGAGGCGGCAAAGGCATACGCCCAACGCCCGTACTACCTCTGCGTCCTTTCAGACCACGGTCAGACCAACGGCGCCACGTTCAAGCAACGTTATGGTCACACGCTTGCAGATCTTGTACAGAAGCTTCTGCCTGAGGGACATAGGACGTACTTCGAGCTTGACTCCAACCAGGACCACTTCGGACAGATGGTGACGGTGCCTTTGCGGAACGTAAGAAATAGAGTGACTCGAAAGTCGAAGAAAAAGGAGGACAAAAAGATTGATGCAATCGTGCTGGCTTCGGGAAACGTGGGTCTGATATACTTCACACAATGGGCGGATCGGATAAGTTTGGAGGATATCAATAAGACCTATCCAGAGATGGTGAAGGGTTTGTCGCAGCATGAGGGCGTGAGTTTTGCCATGATCCGCTCGAAAGAGCGGGGGCCGGTCGTCATAGGGGCGAAGGGCAAATATTACCTCGCGGACGATAAGGTCGAGGGTGAGAACCCGCTGGCCAAATTCGGGAAGCGGGCTGCTGCGCACCTGCGCAGGTTGGACAGCTTCAACTGTGTCCCTGATATCCTTCTCGTAAGCATGTACGACACGGAGAAAGATGAGGTGGCAGCATTTGAGGAGCTCATTGGTAGCCACGGTGGCTTGGGTGGCACCCAGTCGAAGCCCTTCATATTGCATCCTTCTGAATGGGACCTTGGGAAGGAGGAGATCGTCGGCGCCGAGAACGTTTGTCGGCTATTTAAGAGGGAGATGGCGAATGTTTCGACGAAGTCGGGCGGAACCAAACGGAATGATAACAATGGAACAGTGCACGTGGATAAGAAGACGCACGCGATTTGACAAAATCGACATCCCTCATATTTATGACTTCGTAGGACCAAATTTGGCTCGCGTTAAAACGAATAAGGCCGATGTTAAGTCAGCGCGAAAGCTTTTTTAAGCAAAACCAACCACCCTTCCAATGGTATATACATGTCAACTTTTGATAAAGCCAAGAAAAAAGTTAAGGAAGCAGCTGAAAAGACAGAGGAAGAAGCCAAGGAAGCTGGAGGAAAAATAAAAAGGGCCGGCAAGAAAGGCGTTGAAAAAACCAGAAAAGTTGGCCATGAAACGAAAGAAAAACTGAAATGACTTTTCGCCTATTCTGCCCATCTCATCGCGTGTTTATCTTGCCATAGATTAATTGATCTCTGCTTTGCATGTCCCGCGCGCGCTGAGTGCAGAGCTGTATGTAATGAAATAGCCAATGGTGAAAAATTATGACAAAAATAACTTTTATTGGAGCTGTTAGTGACCAAGAGAAGGCAGGTGGAGTTGTTACTATAACAGTGACTCTTCCTAGTGGAGATACAATGCATGTTGCAGCTGCAACTTTAGAAGACAAGACCTATTCTGTTGTTCAAGAATTCATTGCTGAAGGAGATTACAGTGCAGTTGCAAATGTCGAAGCTGATCTTACCGGGAGTGATGTGGTTTACTTCACAGTGACAAAGGCACTGACAGAAAGGACAGTGACTCTAAATGTACGAAGGACAGTAAGAAACAGGAAGGGAAGGCGAAAAACAGAAAGAAGGACAAGAAAGCCATTAGCGCGAGCCAAGAGAGTGTAGGGTAGGAGTATTGGGGTTTAGGTTAGTGTTTAGCGTGCGCTAACGAGGAAAAGACGTTAAGCAACATTGTTTTGTAACAATTTCGCGCGCGCAGATGCTTTAAGCTTTTTTGTTTTAGGTGCTAAGCGCATGCGAGCTTTGGCAAAAGAAGATTGTGAAACTAGAGTAAATTAGACTGAAGATTTAGTTTAGCGCGAGCGCCATGGGCAAGATAAGTTTACAGTATTCTATCCGTCAGTGTTTAAGCAATCTACTTGGTCGCAGATTGGAGAATAGCAGAGTTTAAAATTAGCATGTTAAACGCGCTGCCAAGTATGATAATAGTTGGAACCAAGATGTCGACGAACCAATCCGGTGGTCCCATCTGCCCCACAACCCCGAATAAGCCATGAAACTTAGTGCGCGGGCGGCAGATTCTTTCTTTTGAAACTGATTTCAGATAAATCTTTTATATTGGTTACATTCATCTGAAGGGGCAAGGTGAAAACATGGGAAGTTTATGGCTGGGAGCTTTCGTTGGTTTTCTCATAACACTGGTTCTTGGCTGGCTGTTTCCAGGAGTTGGACACCTGATAGGCGGGTTCATTGGTGGGTTAGTGGCAGGGCTCATAGCTCGAGGGATA
Organism: Bathyarchaeia archaeon; assembly: GCA_049512075.1. Lineage (GTDB taxonomy): Archaea > Thermoproteota > Bathyarchaeia > Bathyarchaeales > Bathycorpusculaceae > JBEKCD01. Next base: position 3,621 of record JBEKXL010000033.1, read on the forward strand.
GGAAAAGGAGCGTTAGCCGGTTTCCTCGCGGGAATATTCGGCGGGATCATCATCGCAGTACTAGTAGCAGTAGGTTTTACGGTGGCAGGTGGAGTATCGGGCGGGGTGCAAGGCGGAGTTTTTGGGTTCCTGTCAGGACTAGCCCTTGGAATCGCAGTGATTATCGTGGCTGCCTTCGGCGCAATCGCCTCAACGATAGGCGGACTCATAGGCGGACTGCTAGCAAGATAGAAAACCCCTGTTTTGTCTGCTCGGAAGAGCAGCTCACGGCGAAGATAGAAAGCGCGCGCCAACCTTGTCTATAGGTATATTTTTCGCGCCTACGGAATGGACAACAAAAAAGGGCAAAGAGAAAACCAGCATTAAGAATGAAGACTGAAAGTATGAAAAATGAAGACTGCAAATTCAAAGTATTGTTTGTATGTACTGGTAATGCATATCGTAGTCCAATATGTGAAGCACTTCTCAAAAAGCTTAGACCAGATTTGGAAGTTGATTCTGCAGGGACGAAAATTGCACGTAAAATCACAAGAGAAGCAAGAGAATACTTGATGTCAGAAGATGCTATACAGTATCTTAAGCAGACACCTGAAAGCATTGACCGCAAACAATTGGAGCAGTATGATATTATTATTGCTATGGAACAGAGACACAGCGACTCAGTCTTAAAGAAATGTCCTGAATGCAAAAATAAAGTAGTTGTTTGGAATGTTCGGGATAAGATTCCCTTTTTGCATAGACGGACCGAGAAGATTAACAATCAGATGAAAAAGAATGTCACCGAATATGCAGGGTCATTAGCATAAGACTTGCGCGCGCTAAGCGGTATCCATTGCAGGGCGCGTTGAGGTTAGAGTCAAGGTGCGCTTGCTATCTTTAGCGCGTCACGTTCTTTCCCCATCGGGCTTGCATCTTCGGGCCATAAATCTTCGCAGGAACAGGTGTATGCTTCAATTGCTCCAGACGTGCCGTAACAATCGAGTGAAGTCGATTGCGAAGATCTTCGCCTCTCAAATTGGTTGCTCGTAACTCATCCCTGACTTGTTTTGCCCACTCTTCATCTTTCAGGACTTCGGTTATCCAGTTTCAAAGTCCCCTCGCCGAAGGTGAAACGCCAAGGATTTTACATCTACAGCCTCGACATTCTCGGCAAACTCTTTCAGCGAAGCAGCACTCTTACCAGTGTAGTTTCCAATGTCGTTGTAGAAATAGAACGCCTTCTCTCTTTGAACCGGTTTAAGGACTACCTCATTCTCCGGCATAACTTTCACTTCGAAATAACCATAGCGCGCGCTCTAATAAAAACTTGTCACTGTACCACGACAGCGTCTTGCCGTAGGGTTGTCGCGCGCGCGAGATGTCAAGAAGACTTCTCCACATTACTCTGTCAATAGAACACTACTAGACAATGTGTTCTTATTGCTTGTGGAATAGCACCTGATTCAACCGTGCGCGCTTAAACACTGACGGATAGAAATCCATAAATACAAGTTTTCACAAACCGAAATTAAGAATGAAAGAGGTATGAAATTGGCAGGAGAACGTTTTGAAATATTCAATGATGCGGCAGGAAAATTCAGGTTCAGACTTAGAGCTCAAAATGGTGAAATCATAGCGGAAAGTGGAGCTTACGGATCAAAAGAGAGTTGTCAAAAAGGGATAGCATCAGTCAAGGAAAATGCATCCAAAGCAGAAATAAAAGACTATACAACCTAGAAACCCACACTTTCTCTTTTTTCGAACTTCTGCATCTACATGAGCTAGCGCGCATGCTTGTTCCGAAATTGGCCTAAAATGGTTTTTATTCGTCCTTCATGATCTAGGGACGGCTTTGGGCTGCGTGTCTGTTCTTGATTTCTTTGGGGATTTTGTCTTCCTCGAACACAGGAGAAACGGGCAAACCGGAATTAAAACCATTTTTAACCATTTTAGGAACACGCATGCGCGCTAAAGCGGTTTATAAGGCAGTGATTAAAGAAGAACGAAGATGTGGAGAAACTTTGTGTCATGTTTATTCTACCTATTTAGCAGAAAAGTGGCAGATGAGAGATTATGAAGAAGAGTAAGAAATTGCATATTGTTTCTGGTTTAGTCATTTTGATTGGTATTTTGGTTATTGTAGATGGTATAGGAAGTATTTTGTTACCTGGAAATAACCATGACTTTATTTATGATTTTGAACGTATAATTAGGGTTGTAGCAGGATTCTTGATTGTTATACTAGGTATTTATCTTGAAGTTAAAGAGTGATTCAAAGTATATTTTGGGTGAAGAAGTGAATAAAATAAAGAATAGTACGCGCTATTTCATAGAAATGTTCTAGCCCAGAACCTTCAAGTCTGCCTTGTCATAGATCCGAGCAAAGCCGCTTGAAAAAATCGATCGATTAGCAGAAAGAGCTCCCGTCCTTATCCGAGATTTACAACATTTTTACATCATCTTCTCTAGTTATCTAGTAGGGAATTTGAAGATGGTCAATTGTCCAGAATGTGGGAAACCATTGAAAAAAACCGCGCGCGCTATTTGCACAGGGAAAGAGCTTTCTCCACATTCCGCAGACGCATAGGATTCGGAGAAAGAATAGACACAGAAAAAGCATCAGCAAACATGGCAGAAGGCATCCTTGAAATAAAACTTCCCAAGCTCGAGCCCAAGCCTGAAAAGAAAACCAAAAAGCTAACACCTCAATAAACCCCTTTTTTCCCATCTAGCCAGTTAACTGGACCGTTCAAATAAGCACACTTACCTTCTACATTATGACCCAGTGCGCGTCATTTCGTGCGCTCAAAAGACCGCTAGGACACGGAAGAATTAGCTATAAATAACCCTTTGTCGTTGTATGTAGAAAGCATATCAGAGGGATTCGACTGAAATGAGCGAAGAAAGCGGTTTCGGACTGAATTTGGCTGAAAAGTTCTTCGGCCTTATCATTCTCCTGACGGGCATCCTTGCCCTTTATTACACCGTGTCGAGTTCTCAAGTCCTTCTGGCGTACACGGGGCTTTTCAGTTTTCTGAGCATCATCCTGATAGTTCTAGGTCTCGTTTTGCTGATTGTTAAGGTAGAATAGGTTATTCTCTTCTTTCAACGACTATCCTACATTTTGCGGCTAGAGTAGCTATCGCGCCCAATGCGGCAAGCCAGGGAACAAGGAGCACTCCAATGACTCCTACAGTGGCAGGGATCTCAAGCATGACTTTCCCTTTTTCATCCTTGACGATAATTCTTGTCACGTTGCCTTCATGAAGCAGCTGCTTAACCTTCTCGATAAGGCCATCAGAGGAAACTGTGAATTCCTCTCTCGTGACCTTGGCACTTGTTGCACCGCAAACAGAGCAGAATCTGTCTTCGTCGTTCAGTTTTGCTCCGCATTTCCAACAATAGGGCAAACCGACTCATCTTCTGAATAAGTGTTTATTAGGGCAATTGCTTATTAGTTTTCAAACGTTTCAGTGAATTAGCAACTTGTCTGATGCCTAGCGACTGAGGGAAAAATTGGATGCCGACCCGTCAACCAATCGTGTGCGTTCTTGGCCATGTTGATAGCGGCAAGACTTCTCTCTTGGACAGAATCCGTAAGACCAGCGTCCAGGCGAGGGAGGTTGGAGGTATCACTCAGCACATAGGTGCAAGCTTTTTTCCGGTTGAGACGCTCAGTCAACTGGTCGGCTCCACGCTTTCGAGAGTTAAGGGTGAAATAGAGATTCCGGGTTTACTCATCATTGATACGCCGGGGCATGAGGCCTTCGCTAACCTTCGCAAAAGAGGTGGCAGCGTCGCGGACATCGCCATTCTTGTGATTAATGTTCTGCGAGGTTTTGAGGCTCAGACATATGAGTGTGTAGAGATTCTGAAGGCTCGGAAAACTCCCTTCTTGGTCGCTGCGAACATGATAGACCGCGTACCTGGCTGGAATTCCTACACTGATGCACCGTTTTCGAAGACGTATCCACAGCAAGATCCTTACGTTCGAGAGGATTTGGACAACAAGATATACGACGTTATCGGTGTTTTCTCTCGTTTGAGTTTCAAAACGGATCGTTTCGACAGGATAAAAGACTTCACGTCAACCGTGGCCATCGTGCCCACAAGCGCAAAGACGGGTGAAGGCATATCCGAACTCATAACGGTTCTCATAGGGTTAGCGCAGCAGTATCTGAAGAAGCGTTTGCAGACAACGGAAGGGCCCGCTAAGGGCACGGTTCTGGAGGTTAAAGAGGAACCCGGACTCGGCTTGACAATCAACACTATAATATATGATGGGGTACTGCAGAAAGATGACTTGATAGTTGTCGGCGGCAAGGAGAAACCGATTGTAACGCGTATACGGGCGATTCTGGTTCCCAAACCGCTGGATGAAATAAGAGATCCTAGAGAAAAGTTCTCCTCCGTCAATTCCGCGTCCGCCGCTGCAGGCATCAAAATCGTTGCGCCCGACATAGAAGGAGTCTTGGCAGGGGCTACTTTGTACGCTGTGCCGCAGGGCGAAAAACCCGAAAGGTACGCGAGGCTCATCGCCGAGGAAATCGAGAAAATAAGAATAGCGACTGACATTGACGGCATCGTCTTGAAGGCCGACACACTGGGTTCGCTTGAAGCCATCGCGGACATTTTGAAACAAAACAACATCCCCATCAGACTAGCCGACGTGGGAGACATTTCAAAACGAGACATCATAGAAGCCTCCGTCGTGAAGGAGCATGAACCCCTGTACGGGGCAGTGCTGGCTTTCAACGTCAGAATCCTGCCAGACGCTGAAGAAGAGGCTGGAAGTAGAAGCGTTCAGGTTTTCCGTGAAAAGATAATCTATCACGTTATTGAAAACTATCTGGCGTGGTTCAAAGGAAAACGAGACGCCGGACTTGAACAGGACTTTGAGACTCTCGTCAAACCTGCCAAACTCCAGGTGATGGACGGCTACGTTTTCCGAAGGGCGAAACCAGCGATTTTCGGCGTTGAAATCTTATCTGGGAGCATCAAACCCAAGATTGCCCTTGTCAGGCAAAACGGTGAAGAAGTAGGCGAAATTCAGCAGATTCAGGACAAGGGGGAGGCATTGCCAAACGCTGAACAGGGAATGCAGGTCGCGATTTCCATGGATAAGCCGGTGTTTGGAAGACACATATTTGAAAAAGACGTGTTGTACGTGAAAGTGCCTGAACAACAGGTGAAGGTTCTCATGACAACGTTCGCTGAAAGATTGACAGAGGGAGAACAAAAAGCATTGGACGAGTACGTCGGTGTCATGAGAAAGAAGGTGCCGTTCTGGGGAGCATAAAGGCCTCGCAGGTCACAGCGGCAGCATTTTTCCAACTTTTGCTTTCTTCGCTTTCTTAAAGACGTAAGTAGCCGTTGCCACGTCTTCTATGGCTAAGCCAAGGTTCATTGCCATGATTCGTTCTTTCGCGTTTTCTCGACCTGGTTTGACGTATGCTACGATTTCGCTCAATTCTGCGTACACCTCTGGCAGGTCGGCGAAGTAGCCTTGAGCTTTGTAGTAGGCCAGTTGGTCTCGGTCATCAGTGCAGAACTTGTGCATAGAATGCATTGTTTCTGGTTTCCAGTAGGAATCAAAATCCAAAGGACACGCCAGACCGCCGTCTCTGAACCACGACTTTTCGATGACGGGTTGCGGTTTTTTCAGAATTGGGCCGGCAGTGACTACTATGTCACAACCTTCAACAGCTTTCTTGGGCGATTCGACAGGAGCGATGCTGATTCTATTCAGCGCAGTCATTTCTTTCACGTATTCTTGCAGATTCCTTTGACTAATGTCATAGGCTTTAACCTGTTCCAGATTCTTGCACACCACCATCAAGGCTTCAAGATTGCTTCTACCCTGAGCACCACAGCCGAGAACACCTAAGACTCTGGAGTCCTCTCTTGCCAGATGTTCAGCTGCAACTGCAGTCGCCGCACCTGTGCGTTTAGCCGTGATCCACGTGCAGTCCATGACACAGATTGGACATCCAGTGTCAGTATCATTCAAGACGAGTAGGCCGGAAATGTATGGCAAGCCTCTTTTCGGGTTTTCTGGAAAACCGGCTACCCATTTTACGCCTGCTGTATTCATTTTTTGCAGGTATGCTGGCATAGCATGGATGAAAGCGTCTTTTTTGGGATGTACTCCTGGCTTTGGAGGAACTTCAGTTCTTCCAGCGGCTTTTTCACGAAAGGCCTCTTCTACGATTCCGACTATTTCCTTCATTGGAATGTTCAGTCTCTCCACGTCGGATCGAGAAAGGTACAGGAACTCACCCAATGGATCCATAGTTAACACTCAACCAAAGTTACAGCTTGAACAGGAGAACTTGTCGAAAAGTCAACTTGGTCAGCCGCCGCCGACAGGTGGTATTATGGCCAGAACATCGCCATCTGAAAGTTTCGTTTTCAATCCTTCAAACGATGATATGCTTCTGCCATTAACCAGAAACTGCAGGAAGCCTCGAACCTCGCCGGTTTTGGGGTCGTAAATATATTCAGTCAAGCTCTTTCCGTGTAGCTCGATCAAGCGCTCAAGTACACTCTCAACTGTGACAGCTTCTCCTCTCGAAAATTCCAGAATCTCCTCCTTTTTGCCGGTTACCTCTCTCAGAGTTGTGAAGAACCGAACCGAAACATGCACGTGCGGTCCACCGACATTGAAGGGCGCAACCTAAAATTTAAACTGTCTCACTGAGAAAGCGATTTTTCTGATCAGATTATGTACAATGGTTTAGCGCGCGCGCAACAGCTAAGGTGGGCGAGACAATGGTTCGACGGAGCGAATGCTCTGGCAGAACTAGGGAAATACATGGGGCAAAGGGTGGACTGAGGTAAAGATTTATATTTGTGGGCATTTTTTCTTGTTCCGATTAACAAGATTTTAAGTTTGAATGGAGGATTTGTATGGCTTACTTGACGACGACAGCGTCGGGACAACCAGTACTGGTTCTAAAAGAAGGTACGACACGAAACAGAGGAAGAGAAGCTCAGAGAAATAACATAATGGCAGCACGCGTCATCGGTGAAGTGCTGAGAACGACTTTGGGACCTCGCGGCATGGACAAGATGCTCATCGACAGTCTCGGGGACATAACGATAACGAACGATGGAGCAGCTATACTGAACGAGATAGAAGTTGAACATCCAGCGGCAAAGATGATGGTGGAAATCGCGAAGACGCAGGATGACATGGTGGGCGATGGAACAACCACTGCCGTAGTGTTGGCAGGCGAACTTTTGAAAAGAGCTGAGGAGCTTTTGGATCAGAACATTCATCCGACCATAATTGTGAGCGGCTACCGCAAGGCGGCACAGAAAGCAATGGAAACTATAAACAAAATTGCAATAGAGGTGGACATCGACGACAGGGCAACACTGAAGAAGGTCGCAGTGACGTCCATGGCAAGCAAAGCCGTCGGTCCAGCAAAGGAACACTTCGCAGATATAGCCATTGACGCCGTGAGAAAAGTGGCTGAAAAACGCGGAGACAAATGGGTCGCCGACATAGACAACATCCAAGTGATTAAGAAAACCGGAAAAAGCCTCTTCGAATCGCAATTAGTCCAAGGTCTAGTTATAGACAAAGAAGTCGTCCACACGGGAATGCCAAAGAACGTCGAAAGAGCGAAAATAGCCCTGCTTGACAGCGCTTTGGAAATCGAAAAGACCGAGATCAGCGCAGAGATAAGAATACGCGATCCAAACCAGATGAAAGCCTTCCTAGACCAAGAGAACAAGATGCTGCAAGAAATGGTTGAAAAAATCAAGGCTTCAGGCGCCAACGTCGTTTTCTGCCAGAAAGGCATCGACGACATGGCCCAACACTTCTTAGCGAAAGAAGGAATACTCGCAGCCAGAAGAGTGAAACAGTCAGACATGGAGAAGCTGGCAAGAGCAACAGGCGGAAGAATAGTCTCAAACCTAACCGATCTAAGAACACAAGACCTAGGCATAGCAGGCCTCGTTGAGGAACGCAAGCTCGGCGAGGACAAGATGATATTCGTCGAAAAATGCAAAGACCCCCGCTCAGTAGCAATCATTATACGAGCTGGCCTCGAAAGAATGGTTGACGAAGCCGAAAGAGCAATGACAGATGCCTTGTCAGTGGTCTCAGACGTCATAGAAAACAGCAAGATAGTCGCGGGAGGCGGAGCAGTAGAAGTCGAAGTGGCCAAAGAGCTGCGAAACTACGCTACCGACATCGGCGGAAGAGAACAACTTGCTATAGAAACCTTCGCGGACGCCATCGAGGTAATACCGAAAACCTTGGCGGAAAACGCAGGATTGGAACCCATAGACATACTCGTAGAACTGAGAGCTGCCCACGGAAAGCCGGACGGACAAAACAAAGGAGTAAACCTCTTCACCGGAAAAGTCGAGAACATGCGCGACAAAGGCGTAGTCGAGCCCGTGATTGTAAAAGAGCAAGCGATAAAATCCGCGACAGAATCCGCAACCATGATAATACGCATCGACGACGTGATAGCATCCACAAAACCGAAAGAGGGACCCGGAGGGAAACCGCCAGGCGGAATGCCTGAAGGCGAAGACTAAACAACATCCCCAGTTTTTTTATATTCAAACCTGTTTTCACGCGTTAGGAAAACAAAGCACCTCCATTGTCGTGCACTCTTCTGACGGAGTAACTATGTTATTATCCGCTTCGTACAACGGCTTAGCGCGCGCTGGTAGCCGTACGCGCTAGGTCCAGGCCCTTTCTAATCAGAGCGCGCGCGATATTTGTTCTAATCCTCTCAAGAATCCCCGCAGCGGTAGTACTCTACCTCATCTGAAGAGTCCTCTCCAGCCAGTTTGAAAACTGCGAAGAAGGTGAATTAGGTATCCTTCTCATAAGTGGCCGGCAATCGTATTCGTCGTCTTAGCCCTAAGAGTGTGAAAGTCGCGGAGGGCTTTGAATATGCCTGAGCTGAACCGAATCTTCTTGGAACATTTTTTCGTGAATATTCATAGATTGCTTGGTGAGTTGGAAACTCAAATATTATCGTTGAAGTTAATGGCTCTTTTGTCTTTTGAGCAAAATTGTCCAGCATCGTGCAGCAGATGTACACCAAAGCGGTCTTTTGATTTTTCACATGTTTGTGGAGCTGCTTTGCTCATTGTCGATTTCTTTGAGAGTCTTTATTGCTTCTTCAACGTGGAGTTCAGGATGAGACTGGGACGAGAATATGTGCCTAACGATGCCTTTTTTGTCGATTATGTACGTCACTCTTCCTTCTATTATGCCTAGGGTTGAGGGAACGCCGTATAGCTGTCTCACTTTGTGGTCCACATCGCTCAATAGGATAAATGGCAATCCATAGTGATTGGCAAAAGACTTATGGGATTCCATGCTTTGCGAGCTTACGCCAAGCACTTCTGCGCCTAGACTCGTTAAGACATCATAGCTGTCCCTGAAGCTGCAGGCCTCCTTCGTGCAGCCTCGCGACTCGTCCTTGGGATAGAAGTACAAAACTATGTTCTTCTTGCCGAAGAATTCAGAAAGTGTCACGTTATCGCCCATCTGGGACGGAAGCGTGAAATCCGGCGCTTTATCTCCAACTCTAACTTCCATATCAACACCACACAGCCCACGCGGTGAGTTTTACATTTTCAGGCGATAGACTGCGCGCGCGAGTAGTTGTTTTTCCTGCACCGTTCAGGCCCAAGAATCCAACAAACTTGGACCCTTCAATTCTCAAATTCAGTCTCGACACCGCAACAAACGAGCCGTAGTGCTCAGAAAGATTCACAGCTTCTACAGACGAGTTTGTCAAGTAATCAGCTCCTCTTTTTTCCTATCTTGTCATCATTCTTCTAAATAATGGAACAGCAATTGCAATCATGACTGCACCGAACGCTATCATGATTATCAGGTCCGTAGAGATGTCGGATACTCCTGCACCTAGCACCATGACTTTTCGCATCGCATCCGAAGCATACGTCAACGGAAGGAATTTGCTTATGTCTTGCATGTACCAGGGCATCGACTGTATCGGGAACATCACACCGCTGAGGAACATCATTGGAAACATCAACGTCATCATCATCATCTGCGCCGTCTCCTGATCCTTAGCGACAGACGTCAAAACGATGCCTAAGCCGACGAATGAGAATACACCTAGCAAGAGCAAACCGACCACGAGCAGAATGCTTCCGTGGATTGCGACGCCGAATAGCCCTATAGCCAATGCCATTATTATGAAGCCTTGGAGTAAGCCACGAGTGGTCTGACCCAAAGCTTTTCCCAGGATGATGGATAGCCTATTGATTGGCGCAACCATCATGCCGTCCATAGTGCCAACTTCCTTCTCCTGAGATATCGCCACAGGCAACCCGGTCATGACACTCATCATAACCGTCATCATCATTATTCCAGGTGCAATGAAGTTAAAGTAACTCGGGTTTCCAGAAACAACGCCTTCCGTCTGAACATAATAAGGTTTAACGATGGCAAGAGAGTCATTCGCAGTTACTGTTGAAGATAGATTTTGAACTTTCTCCTGTGCGAGCAGCGTGCCCATCTGGTCAAATGTCGCGGACAAAACTGCCTGCAATTCTGCGGATATTGTTGGGTTAGACTGGTCAGTTATGATAATCAGCGTTCCCTGTTCTCCATTCATGATGCTGGCGGAGAAATTGCTAGGTATGGCTATGCCGCCGTCTATGTCGCCCTTTAGAACCTTGTCCTTGATGTCAGCCACGCTTGAAGCGTTGGAAAGCTTCAGCATATGTGTCTGAGTGTTGATCTGCTGTAAGCCCATGATGAAGGCTTGGCTTGGAATCGTGATATTGTTAAAGCCTGAATCTTCATTCACCAAGCCCACAGGCATATTGCTTATCGTAGTGTTGCCGGATGGATAGATAAAGCCAATCATAGCCATCATGAACAACGGCATCACGATAAGAAGGACCAGCCCCAAACGGTTCCTAAACAACTCTGTTAGATCTTTCCAAGCGATCCGCATAGAATGCGAAATCAAGGCTTTTGCGCCCATATTATCTCACCTTATCCTCCCTTGCGCCGGCGCCCCAAAGCGTCGATGCCTAGCCATCGGTATCTTTTGGTCTGCGCTATCTCTTACCTCGTGACCAGTTATGTGCAAGAACACGTCCTCAAGTGTGGGCTGAAGATTCTCCATAGAGTTTATCTTTCCATCCTTCGCTCTGACGGCGTCGATCACTGAGTCGAAAGCTTCATTGCCGTGGACAATGATTCTTATATGAGTGGAGTTTTCCTGAGTAACAGCATCCGTGCATTTGCACGCCTGGATTGCCTCAATGATATCGGGTGACAAATTTCCTATCTCCAGTTTCAGTATTGTTGTATCCGCTCCTGAAATTGTTTTTTTCAAGTTCGTCGAAGTGTTCAGCGCCACTATCTTGGCGTGATCCATTATGCCGATTCGATCGCATAGCAGATCTGCATCCACCATCATATGGGTCGTTACGATTATGGTGGTGCCGTTTTCCCTGTTGAGCTTTTTGATGAATTCGCGAATCTCAACGGAAGACTGAGGGTCCAAACCCAGAGTCGGCTCATCGAGAAAGAGCACCTGTGGCATGTTCAGCAGCGCCCGTATCACGTTCATCCTCTGCCTCATGCCCGTCGAAAACGTGCCCACTTGAGCGTTCTTCCACTGTGTAAGTTGAACCAGCTCAAGCAACTCGTCTATTCTTCTGTTTAAGATGTCTTTGGGAAGGTTGAAGAGACTTCCGAAAAATATCAGGTTTTCCCTAGCCGTCAAACGGTTGTACATTATCATTTTTTCGGAAACGATGCCTATAAGTTTCCTGACTTCTGTATCATCTTTCATTATGTCGTAACCGCCAATCGTGGCCGTTCCCTTAGTCGGCCGCGCTAACGTGGAGAGCACGCGCAAGGTTGTACTCTTACCCGCTCCGTTAGGACCCAGCAGACCAAATATCTCGCCTTTTTTCACATCGAACGAGATGCTGTCAACCGCCACGAAATCGCCGAAGGACTTCGTCAAATTCTTGACATCGATTATTGGATCATTTTCCAAGAGACCATCACCGCGCAATATTGTTCAGTGCAATATATCGCAGTAAAATATAAATATTCCGATGATATTCACATGAGAAAGATGAATTCAACATGCAGTCACACGATGAAGTAACGGCTGGACACTGGCTTAAAGAAACGCGGAAGGGCTACATACGTATTGCGGTTCTGATTCTTCTCAGCAAAAAGCCGCATCATGGCTATGCAATAATGAGAGAGATCAAAGAAAGAACCGGTGGTTTCTGGAAACCGACTGCCGGCGGTATCTATCCCATTCTTCAGAAACTGGAAAAGTCAGAATATATTGAGGGCAAATGGGACTCACGCCAAAAGAGAAAACGAAAGACTTACCGAATTACTGAGACGGGGAGACCCGTGCTTCAGCAGGCTCTTGCCAGACAGAACCAGATCGCTGACGGCATGAGCAACTTGTTCAGTGAATTCATGAAGGATGTTCTGGACGTGAAGTCCTCTCCAAGGCGGCCTATGCCTAACCTTTTCTCGGTTTTTCTTGAAGAAAGGAAGCAGAGACCTGAGGACACTAACAGCGTGTTGAAGCTCAAGCGAGGCCAAATCGGAGATGCAATTGAGGCCTTGCAGAAGGAGCTGGATGATATTAACAAGCGGTTGGCTAAGATGGAACCGCAGAAGAAGAGGACTTCGCGTAGGAGGTTGAATTGAGTGTCTGCGCTTTCAGGCTCTGACCCCATCAGTACGATATTGAATCTTGTTTATGTCGGAGTTTTCGTTGTTTTCATGTTCTTCTCCCAGAAGATACAGGCTCTGCTGATGACGCGTCAGGTATCGCGGGCTTTGACTAAACTGAAGGGCATGAGGGACAAGGCTAAGCAGGCAATCACCGGGGCGATTATGGAAGTGGGTAAACCGACAGGGGATCCGATGCCGAGGTTGGAGAGGCTTCTTCAGTTTTTCACTATTCCGCCTGAGGCCATGGATCCTGCGGGAGTTGTTCAACGATTGGAGCATTTGTTTGATACTGCGGATTCGAGAATTAGGGATGAGATTAAAGCAATCGCTCCGAGTGCTGATGAGAGTCAGTTGTTGAATTTGCAGAATCTTTTGGAAGCGGCGCAGGCCTTGAACACGCTCTATCGTGTCGTAAGGCATTATTACTTGTTGGGAAAGAAGGACGGCACGCTGAATTCGACAGTGCAGGTTCAGATGCAACTGCCCACAATCATGGAGGAGGCTGAAGCCTACCTCTCGTTCCTAGACGCTTTCAAGCAGAACAAACCGGTGGGCGACGGAGCGGGAGCGTTGACTGCATCGAAACTCATGGCCGGTCAGGAGAGGCGCGAAATTGCCAAGGAAATGGTCGTCGCTGAAACGGTAATTGGCGGAAGAAGGGTGTTGGCTACGAAGGCCAAAGGTCCAGGCGGTGCGGTTGGGAAGGTTGGAGATGCTGTCAGCAGTTTGATTGAAGCTAATGCTGGAAAAGTCGGGCTTGTCGTGATGGTGGATGCTGGGCTAAAGCTGGAGGGCGAAGACACAGGCGAGGTTGCTGAAGGTATAGGCGCTGCGATAGGCGGCATAGGCGTGGACAAGTACAAGATTGAAGAAGCTGCCACTAAATACAACGTTCCAGTATACGCTATCATCATTAAGGAATCGCTCAAGGAAGTGTTGGCGCCGATGAGCGAGCCGATCTCTAAAGCGGTTGACAATGCGATTGCCAGACTCAAAACGGTCTTGCAGGAACGGGCGAAGGAAGGAGACACCGTAATAGTTGTGGGCGTCGGCAACACATTAGGCATTGAGTAACAGAGTGAAGCGCGCGCTAATGTTCAGATGGGACAGATGGACTGGACATGCGCGCGCTGATCATCACATACATGGTGAGAGTAGAGGGCAACTATGTCTTGGCAAAAACTTAACGTTTGGGTGATAACATGAAAATCGCTATTTTTGGAGCAACAGGCGAAACAGGCAGACAACTTGTCGAACAAGCACTTGCAGCAGGACACGAAGTAGTAGCCTATGTTCGTAATCCATCCAAACTTGGCATCAGCAACGAACATTTGACAGTTATTGCGGGCGAATTGACTGATGAGAAGTTGATTGAAAGTGCCGTGACTGGGGCAAAGGCAGTAGTTAGTGCTCTGGGTCCACGTGGTGGTTCAAAGGATAAACCAATTACTCAAGGCATGCAAAACATCATTACGGCAATGAAGAAACAAAACGTACGCAGATTGGTAATTACCTCAACCTTGAGCGCTAAGGATCCCAACGACCCGCTGAATTTCAGAACCAAGGCTATGGTCAGCCTTGTTAAGGTCACGATGCACGATGCATACAAAGAGATAGTTAGCACCGCAGAAACGGTGCGCAACTCCGATCTTGATTGGACTATCGTGCGCTTAACGATGCTTAATAATAATCCCAAATCCGGAAGAGTCAAGGCTGGCTATGTGGGAAAGGGCGAAGTAGGCACATGGATTTCGCGTGCAGACTTGGCCGAGTTCTTGCTCAGGCAGGTGCAGGACACGAAGTATTTGCGGCAAGCACCTGCGATTAGCAATTAATGGCGATTGAAAATTGGAGAGAAAAATATGAAGAACGGACGTGGGAAAATTGACTCTTGTGAAAGTTGCTGAAACGTCAGAGAT
>JBEKXL010000034.1:0-18094 GCA_049512075.1 Bathyarchaeia archaeon
GTGAGGTTCCTGAAGCTCTCCGGTATTTCGGAGAAGGACACGCCAAAGGAAAGATAGTGATTACTGTCGAACATAATAGCAAAACCTAACAAAGCGCTGCACGTGCCGCTATGAAGCGTAGCGGAATGGAAGCAACTACGAAGCGATAGTTTCCCCGGTTCTTCTCGGGCCTGCTATTGCGGAATTGTCACTTTGCTTGTGGCTTTTGCTGAAAGGTGACCAGGAATGAGTCTATCTGCGATGAAAGACAGAATTGCTCGCCAACAATCTCGACACTGATGAAATGATTGCACATTTGCCATCAAAGAGCTCATGTGCAGTTGTGTCCGCTGAATATTGATGCCGTCATTAAGGTGGTTGACTTCGAGCCGAATCTAGAGGGCAGGCTTCACTTACCAAAGGATATCGATGCCATTGGCTGATACATAACAAAGCACAAATGCTTGCGAGTCCTATTCTATGATCGTCTGAGATTTGTGACCTAGGCCCCTCTGTGGGAACCATGATTC
The DNA here is from genome assembly GCA_049512075.1 of Bathyarchaeia archaeon. Taxonomy (GTDB): domain Archaea; phylum Thermoproteota; class Bathyarchaeia; order Bathyarchaeales; family Bathycorpusculaceae; genus JBEKCD01. The sequence goes on from JBEKXL010000034.1 coordinate 510, forward strand.
AATAGTGGTTCTCGGCGGCCGCACCACTCTAGCATTTACTACTGAGGATTCAGGAAAACCAGGGCGCCAGGAGATTTCATATTGTGGAAACGATAATAGGCCTGAGCTCGACAAAGCTCGATCGATCCCCACACGCTCTTGAACGCAGCCGGGGGTCAAGTCATGTCCACAATACCTGATGCACTGAAAGAGATTGTAGTTTTCATCTTCATCAAAGGCTCAGGAGGCGAGGATGAAGCCATCGGAACCGGTTTCTTTGTGGGCGTGGTAGACAAGCATAGGAAAAAAGGCGCCTTCCCATACCTCGTCACGGCAAGACACGTGTTAACTGATCGACAAGGTCGATACTACCCTGACATCTATATCAGAATGAACAAGATTTCAGGAGGATCAGAAATCATCCGGGTGCCTCTTTCCGGAGAGGGTGCTCTGCCAATCTACAAACACGTTGACGAAAAGGTCGACATCGTTGTTCTGCCTGTGAGGCCAAGGGATGATGTCTATCAATACAGAGTGCTCACTGACAACATGATAAGCACAAGAGAACAATTTGTCGAGGCGGGGATTAGGGAAGGCGACGAAGTTTTCTTCACAGGTCTTTTTGCTTCATTCTTTGGTGCGGAAAGAAACTATCCCGTAGTGAGATTCGGTCGAGTGGCAATGCTGCCTCAAGAGCGAATCCCTTGGAAAGGTGAGATGCTTAGTCTCTATCTGATTGAGTGTCAGTCATTTGGGGGTAATAGCGGATCGCCCGTATTCTTCTATCTTGGCGTTGCGAGAGATCCGTTGTCTTTCATTTGGAGCGGGCCCAAATTCCTTCTTATGGGCATCATGAAGGGAAGCTTCTTGGAACCGAATGAGGTTCAGCTTGTCGATAGAAGTCGCATCCCCGTCTCTTTCGAGAATGCTGGAATCGCAGCAGTTGTTCCCGCCTATTATCTACACGAAATTCTCTTTTCGGAGGAGCTGAAAAGGGCACGAGCATCCGCCAAGTGATTCTCCTGTATCTGCGTCGCCTGAGTCGGTCCTGGTCGAAGAACTAGGGTACGCACACGGAAGGTTGGTCGTTCATCGCAGGATCCTTACAGCTCGCCCATCCCTTTCGGAGAATCTTGAACCCGTCCAGAACCCTAAACAGGAGACAAAAGGGTATGCCATTTGAACCTACTGGTATCTTTGAAGGTTTTCAGTTTCAAAGATTCTTTCAAAGATTTTTGAACTTGAGCACTTGCCCAGAACCTTCGAAGAATCTTCGAGAAATCTTTGAGGAATCTTGAATATTGTTAAGATTCCACGGGCTCTGTTCGCTAGTCGGCGGGTTTAGGTTTCTGTTCGGTTTCAGCAGCTTTGGCGCTTTGAGCAATTAGAGACTTCCATCGGTTCTGCCCAAGATTCAAGTCAATACCAGAAGGAGTTAGTAAGCACGAAGCCAGATATCAAGTGGAAGAAGATAGGTCGCTACCGATTATTTTCGAAAAAGAAGCGAGGGAGAAGTGAGGCTGAATTGAACAGAAATTGGAAATTGGATGCTAAAAGGTGAGAAAGAGAGATGAACCATAGGAAACTAACGCTAATCGTTGCCGTGGTTCTTCTCGCTACTACACTGCTCTTTGCTCGTTCACCAAACGCTTACGCTTGGGACGCATCCAAAGTCTGAAATCCTTGCAAGTGAACTAGCATAGTGGCTTCCTGAGATTCACGGCCTGCCCGCATAGAGTTCACCGCCTGCCTGTTTGAAGTCAAAAGCAAGAGAGGAGGTGAGCAAGTGAAGTTCATAGGGTTCTGGGAGTACAGCTTTGAGGACACTGACAAGGTTCTAGAGAAGTTCATGAAGATGACTGCGGAAAGGGAGAAGGGGACGGAGAAGTTTCCGAAGCTAATCTTTGGACCTTATCATATCGGTGGGGAGAGCAAGGGCTTCACAATATACGAAACTGATGACATCGACCAACTCACGAACACCACGATTCACTACATGCCCGAGATGAAGTGGAAGTTCGTACCAATACATGAAGCTAGCAAAGTTGCAGAACTATATCTGAAAAGCAAAAAGTAGCTAGAAAAGTTACATGGCTGTATGCCTGTCCCAATCCCACTTTCTTCTAAACTCCGGTGCGCCGATGAGGGGCGCAATGACAGGCAAATACCCAAACCGGGCATGGCGAGAAAAAGGACTTGAGTCGATTGGCAAACACAAAAGGGCATATGATAAGTCTCGTTACTAGATTGCTTATCCTGACAACACAGAAAGCCCGCTTCGTTATTGGTCTAAGTACATGGAGGTTCGTTCAGTGAGAGGGTGCTCGGGATGCACTCGTGACGGGAATTGCCCTCTTCAAGAAATGGGAACGAAAACAAACAGAATCTGTAGATGGCGTGTCGAAAAGCTAGAGGCGCAATGCTAACCCAAGGGTATCGTGGCCGCCGTTACCGTATCTATTTCAGTGGTGACGGCGATTCTTCTGATACAGAAGTTCGGAGCGACGTGGAATGTTGTTCCCGTAATGGTTTTTGCAATCATTGTTCCCGCAACACTCGCAATAGCAATCAACTATCTGCGTTGGCGTCCACGATACAGGGTGCTCTGAAGAGACATCCGCCGATGCCGAACAACTCCAAAGAACAGCCATAAACCGAACAGAGCCTGTCTCTCCAGAGGTCGTTCAGGACGACGCTACTCTTGTCCTGAAGAGCCGCGAAAATCGTTGCGCCTTGGGCCTAGACCTGCTCGTAACGCTCAACTAGTGTCAGCGTCCTTCCCGTGGACGATCGCCTGAGAAATCGCTCCTGGGCGGGCGGACTTGGTAAGGAGCGACGACCCTCAAACTAGGCTACCAACCAACATGCCGGCCCAGAACTGCTCAGCCAAGCGCTCTCTTTCTTCAGAGGGACGAGCCTGATGTAATACTCACTTCTGTTTGCTTTTCGCTCAGGCTCGTGACTCGTATTCTTCAGCGCGTGCCTCGATGAATTCTTTCACTTTCTCTTCACTGAACTTCCTGGCTTCCCGTTGCTTCTGTAGCTGTCCCTTGATTTTTCGCAGCAGGTCTTCCATGGCGTATGGTTTCACAATGTATCCGTCGGCGCCGCGGTGTCTGGTCTCAAACGCTTCTCTAACATCATCGATGTGTGAAATGACCAGTATCTTCTTAAATCGTTGTCTCAGCGCCTGCAGGATTTCGATTGTGGCTCTTCTTCCCTCCTCATCAAGCGCTCCGAATCCTTCATCGATCACCAGTGTTTCGATTCTGCCCCTGTAGCCGCTTCTCCTAGTGATAGCTTCAGATACGCCCAGGCGCAGGGCGAGGTTGATTCGCATTCTCTCCCCACCTGAGTAGCGGCTCACGGGATGGCTTCTGCCTTGGTCAACTGCTTCAACGATTAGTTCCTCGGTGACTTTCCCTGTCTTGGTCTTTCTGCCGAACTTGAAGTTGATGTCCATTCTGCCGTTGGAGAGGTCCCTGAGTATCTTGGAGGCTTCCTGCTCAATCTCCGGGACAATCTCGATTAGAAGAGCCGTGGGGATACCGTCCTTGTGAAATATTTCCTTCTCAAGCAGCTCGTATGCCGTTCTGATTCTTTCCTTGTCGCCCATCTGCTCGACGAGCTCTTTGTGCTTGACCTTTGTCAGTTTGATTTCGTCTAGGTCTTCCTTGGCTGATAACTAACCATCAGGGCAGTCTTCCAAGAAACTCTCGCCTAGATTTCCAATTGCCACTTGACACAGCACCTCTACAATATTGGGTCATGGGAAACGTCTCAGGTTCAAACTGCTTGAATGACCACTTTTCTAGGTGTTTCATCGGGACCATTTGCCAGTTGACGGACCACCTCTGCAATCACCAGAGCTTGCGAAATGCCCACTTGCCGTTTTACATGCTTTCTTTGTAGTACGCTCTCACACCTGCAAGTGGTCCTGAATAGCTTGCGAGGTTCCTCTCGCCGTGGAAAAATGTGCCGTAGCTTTCTTACTCCATCCTATGTCGGCCCGGGTAGCCCGAGAGCCATCTCGTCAAGCTCTCGAAGAATTTTCTCCTTCGTCGGCTTGTCACACCTCTTAAGCAGCCGAATGATGGAGTGGCGAACGTAGCTCTCGATCGTTTGAATATCGTTATCGCTAACTCTAGGTTGGACCCCATGCACGATTTGGCTACGCAAGTCATATAGTTCGCGCATTCGCTTCGCGATTTTCAGTCGTTCTTGCGGGGTCTCACCGAGCATCCACGCGGCTCTAACAGAGAGTTTGTGTCGCAGTGCTGAGTCGGAGTACAAGGCTTCCAGCGCTATCATCCAGTTGACGAGAGATTCTTCTGGCCGCGTCGATGATTTCCCGAAATTGTAGTAGTCTATTGCCAGTCGCAGATGAAGGTACTCGCTCTTGTCGAGTATCTCCTCGTTGTCCCGAAACAGAGTTGTCGCATCAGTGAGCAAGGCAACTCGCTGTTCCTCTGATAGCGTAGGCTTGAGGCGAATGGTTATCGTTCCAGAGACGCTAGTAAGGAAACCCGTTCCAGCAACCTGGTTTGCACCCTCATCTCTCTCAATTCCCGCTGCGACCTGAGCAAGGACGTTGTATAGTGATAGAAAGCTGATGAGCTGCTTTCTCGACTTGTCCACAGGATCCTCCGTGCGTGGAGACACCGTGACCTGGACCGAGGCGCGAACCCTCGAATTATCTAGTCTTTCAAACGAAAGCCAGCTCGGACCAGCCACCGCACCTGTTGGGATAAGCAACCCCGCTACAATGAAGTTGGCTTTCCATCTCTCAACTGTCGATGCGTCTTCACTCATACTCATTCTAACAACCGCGATCTGGCGAAGAAGAAGGCGAGAACCTGGAATATGAGGACTTGCTACAAGAAGGTGGAGGAATTTCCTAACAACCCCTCTTTCGGATTCCGTTGAGTTCGTGTGACTTTCTCTATCTAGGCAATCCTGTCATGCATCAAGTGTAACTCGTCGAAATCCAAGGCTTCAGCTCGTGAGCGAACTTGGCGAATTCAGGAAATATCAGTAGCGAGGAGTGCGCAGTCTCCGAAGTGACAGGATCCAAGCTTGTGGGATGTCCGGCGTCGTTTCGCGTCATGCGCAGTTGTCCGCTGAACGATTGCCAAAACGACTCGTAGGATTCCTTGAGACGCGTACCCATGGTATTCTTGCGGTTGTCCAGCATCTTGGTGAGCTCATCGAAGACCTGCTTGATTCGCCAATCAAGAAGACTTGCTGACGGCGTTTGCCCTAGCGCTCTGATTCTTGTGACAATGCTGTCTCGAAGCTCAAGGACTATGCTCTCGGCGGCAGCTCCGATCATGACAGCTGTGGCTCTGTAGCAATCTGAGTTGTACGTCTTGAGCGCCTCAGATACGTAGGACTGGGCAACCGAGCTTAACGTGCATACTTGCGAGAGATATTTGGTGTAGCCATCCGGATTCGCTGGATCCCGACTGAGTGTTTCGAGCGTTTTTCTTCCGAGTGCGGTAACATGACAGAAAGGTGGCTCTGGGTTGGAAATATTGTAGCCCCAAGCAATCTGTCCGTTCCGGAACAGGTCGTACCAGACCGTCAGCGCGGCCTGTTCAAGCTCGTGGTTTCCCTTGATCCCTAAGACCTTGGAAGCTTCCTCTAGGACAACCCTAGGCTGGAGACTCGACGTACCCGCGTACTTGCTGACGATTTCCAACAAGACTCTTCGTATCGCATTGTGGTCAATCTGCATTTTTTCCTCTCCTGACATTGATCTCACCTCCCTTCAATCCCGTTCATGTAGCTGTTCAGCAGAGAAAGCAGTGAACTCCACACAGGCAGACCGTGAATCTCGGAAAGCCAGTAGACTATGTTGGTCGTTCAGGATTTCAGACTTTGGGTCAGGAGGGATTGTTAGGGGAGTCTTTGCCTAACGATTGGAGGCGTCAGGATCACGAGAGGAGTTGGACTCGTTTTGTGAGTGTGGAAATCATGGTGCGCACACACACCAAATCAACGGCTCAAATTCGAAGTCCGCGTCAACGAAGTCCGCGCAACATTCAGGTTCCCCGAACACAACCTGCCCAAATTGCGTGAGATTGCGAACAACTGGGCTGAACGAGGCTACATCAACGCGAAGCACTTGCTCATGCGGATTCACCTACAGAAAGAGAAATCAGCTCGTTTGCCCATTTCAACGATCAGCCAGCAAGGGGCCTTCAATGGATCCCATTGAAAGATGGCTTTCCTCGTACGACAATGAAGATAGCCGAATCAGACGTAGGAGAGCGCTTGAACGATTCTCGAAATGTGTCGGTACGCCTCCTGAAGTGCTGCTTGAGAGAACGCGCGACCAGACACGTTCGGGGCCCCCGAAGGATGCCGAAGATGCGTTGATGAAGTTCTACACCGACATGAGAAACCGCGGTTTGGCTCGCACCAGCAGGCTGCAATGGGTGAACGTCATTCGTGGTTTCTTCTCAAAGAATGGTGTGCACTTGGCTCCACTTCCTCAACTGAAATCGAGCGGTCATCCGTCGCCGAGGATACTCATAGTATCCCTTTCAGTCAGAAAGATGTCAAGAGAATGATCAAGTTGACGACCGCCAAAACGCTTGGTTCACTTATCGCACGCCGTAACAGAGCTGTGATCGCTTTTCTGGCGCAGACGGGACAAAGAGAAAGCGTCCTAGCGGGGATAACATGGGAAATGATACAGCGAGGCAAAAGGATCGCACTCGGTCATCGAGATCGATCCCATGCCGTTATTGAGATCGGCCCTGAATTTCCGAAGAACAAACTGCGTCAACGGTACCGATTCGTGATAGGGTCGAATGCCTTGAAACTCATGGAAAAACTACCGCGCCCGCACGTCGGGAGGGTATTCAAGACTGCCAAAGGCAAGGATAAGATGGCGGTGAGGACGATCGCGCGTATCGTAGATGAGGCCGCAGACACCTGCGAAATTCAGTATGAGACCGAGCGGACATTTCGAGGTTGGATGTGGCATGGGGTTCATCCGCATGTATTCCGACGATATTGGAAACGGCAGATGAAGTTAGGAGGGGTGAATGACAAGGATCTATTAGAGTACATGCTCGGTCACCGTGTGACCGCGTATGACGCATGGACGGACGCTGACTTGCTCAGTAACTACAAGATGGCAGAGCGTAAACTTGCGGTGCTATGATGACAATGGGAAGTCAAGTTAGTGATTGCTTCTAGGGACTGGAAGGACCTCGCTGCGAATCCTGAAGCGTTCGGTGAAGCTGAGAAGAAAATCTATTCGACGTTGGAGCCCATCTTATGTGAACTGTTAGATGAACTGAAGACAAACAACAGGATCGAGACTGTGTATGTGAATGCCGAACTGGATGACTTGAGGGTTGTCGTACACTCTCTGGAAGACTGCGGGAGAAGCTACAATCTGATCTTGAATGCCACCGACAGCCACGAGAAAGCTATGAACTTCACCCAGGCACTCACGCCCTTCGGGTTCGACAATGTATCTGCATTCAACTTGCTCATCCAGGTAGGCGTCCTTGGTACGATACTATCAACCGAAATGTTCAGGACAACCCTGCTATTTCATTCCAAAGGCCTCAAGCCGACTGCAACGATTGGTGAGCTGCTGAGGGAGCTGCAAAACGACGACGGAGCACCCAAAGCCGTTGCTAAACTCAGGCCATACCTCGACCTCAACTTCCGCAACGCTGTCGCCCACGGAATGTTTGGGCTCCAAGGAGACAAGATCGTGCTTTACAAGAACGCAAAGTTCGAGATTTTGGAAAAACTGACCTTTGCTGATTTCATGATTCGATCGAAGAAGCAGAGCGTGTTGACGCACTGCCTGATCAATGTAATCGTGGAGAAAAAACGAGCGGGATTCTTCATGGAAGGAACCTAGGACTTGCCCTCAACCTCCCTCGTAGCGTTGCAGGACCCGAATGGTTCTGACTACCTCCGACTCTCAGAAAACCCACTTGTGTCGGCCTTTAACCGGCTGAGATTTTCCTCGTAGGGTAGCATCTTTATTGTGTCGGGGTCGAATGAGAGTCTCTTCCGACATTTCGGGCAGCTCCCGTTGTATCGCAGAATTATCTCAGAAGGTGATTCGAGCTCGAGTCCATCGTAGAGGACGGCGCCGCATGCGTCACAGAAAACATGTTGAGGCATTCCAGCAGCTCTTCAGTCAGAAATTGGGAAGTGAGCCTCATATCAGGATATTGGCCCCGCCGACGCTTGATGAATCACTTCTTGGCTCCAGTTAACCGGCTGCGAGAGGCCACAAAAGTGGCGGGGCAAGCGTTGGCTTTCTGAAGGGCGCGGGGGTCATGCAACGCGGATGGAGGACGTAAATTTCGACGCCCGCACCATGAGACCCCACACACACGAGGATCCATCTAGACAAGTTGATTCTCTATGCTTCACTTGGCATGCGATAGCCTTGCTTGGGAAAAACGACTACTAGGAAACCGACTATTCACATGTCTCTATTCGTATTCGTCCATCTTTGTTCACTATCGCCAACTTCCTGTTTCCAAGAGGCTTCCAGGGTGCACTCCAAATCCTCTCCTGGCAGAATACTACACCGCTAGGCGACTCGAAGTAGTACATTGTGTAGTAGTCTTCCTCCTCTGTGAAATCTCTGAGAACGTAGAGGGATTCGCCATCTGACAGCATGAACGTTAGTGATGAGTAGGTTCTGCCCTTTTTGTCCGGCTCGCGTAGAATCTCCTCATGAATCAGTCCTACGTTCTTCGCAATGGCCTGCTCGATCGAGGATTCGCTCTCTTCAATTGCCCTCGCGAGCTTGTCAAGAACGACTCGGCTGTCTGATTGGACGCCGCCAGTATTGAAGCTGGGCGAGTATACTGTGCCGTTATGCCCAAAGCTCCATTTCCCAGAGACGAGTGGCTGAGTGTTCTCTAAGGATACCGCTCCAGAAGACGTCTTCCTGAGGTGCGCCAAGACAATTCGGTCCGTATTTGTGATTTTTTCGCAATCCAACCTGTACTCCCCGTTCTTCCAAGCGGGCTCTGTAGACCTGCCTAGGTACTCGGGCGAGTTGTTTCTGTAAGACAAGATCCCCCAGCCGTCCTCATGACCTGGCTGCGCGCCTGTCCTGACCTTTCCACATGCGGAAAGGCATCTGAACTTCAGAAGAAGATCTGACTTCTTGATGGAAGAGTCGCCAATGATTGCCATCATCCGGCACATTGTTCTCTTACACCCTACTAAGGAAGGTTGCAGCGGATTTACCTTTCCGAATCGCTTTCCCATACACCGGTGTTCTAACTACTCAGAGTGGAATCCCCTCTAACACCGTTTTCATTGGAAAGAAGCCTATCATGGCGTATGTTACAGCACTCATGATGCAATTGACCAGTGGCAGCAATGAGGTTTCAATCAAAGCGAGAGGGCGAGCCATATCAGCAGCCGTCGACGTCGTTGAAGTGTGCAGAAGACGATTCTTCGAAGGCAAACTTCACGTGGAGAAAATCACTATCGGAACCGAGCAGCTGGGTGAGGAAGGACAAGTGCGAAACGTCTCAACGATCGAGATCACGGTGACAAAACGAACCTAGCGGCCACCCAGCACAACAGAGCCCCCAGTTCCATTGTACGACAAACGTGACCGGGCTCGGGATTACTAGTAGGTTATGAGTCCCTTCTCTTCAAGTGCTTCCTTCAGTTTTGCGATGGCTCTGGGTACTTCTGCTTCTTTCTTGGCGCCTGTACACACTAGTTTTCCGCTGGCGAAGATGAGTATGACTACTTTGGGGTCGTCCATTCTGTAGATGAGGCCAGGGAATTGTTCCGGCTCGTACATCGTCCTCTTCAGCGAGTAAATTACTTTTTCTAGGTCGATGCGGCCTCCCAGCCCAGCTGAGGCTACTATGTTCTGGACCTGGATTTCCGGCTTTGCAAGGATGACTATGCCGCCCCTCTTGAGTTCGTCGACAACCTTCGTGACGGCCTTCCTCGCTTGACTCTCGGACTTCGCTCCGGTACACACCATCTTTCCCGAGCTGAAGATCAGTGTCGCGGTCTTCGGCTTCTTCAGCCGGTACACGAGTCCGGGGAACTGCTCAGGCCTATATTCGACGCCAGGAAAGATCCGGACAATCGCGTTGAGATCTATCCTCTGGTTGAGTGTGGCCGACGCGACGACGTTCTCTATGTTGATGTACGCGTCGTTTTTGGCCAGAGGGCGCACCTGAGTGATACTTGAGGTGCGCTTTATGAAGGAAGCCTATATGAGCACGGTTTGCGGAGCACGCGAGAAGTTCCTGAACCCTTGATTGAGCGCGATTGGCCGCACCATGAATGGTGTCGTCGTTGAGGTCTCTTGGTGCGCGACGACGAGCCTATCGTCTTTCCTAGAGGTTGCAGCGCCTCTTTTGAGGCATGTCACGGTATCATGTCAACCAGACCGGAGTGTAGCTAGGATCATGTGCGGGCGCGCTTAAGAACCAAAACTGCCTAAACAGGCGCTTTCGACAGCCCGTCGTTGACAGTGATCACATACTGAACTCTCAAATCGCCGCTAACGCTTGTACGCTGTCCGAGGTAAGTCTCTGTGAGTAAGCGGAATCCGTTGACTGAGCCAAGCATCATTGTTGATGATGTGCTTTCCATGTTGACTGGACGCCCGAGGGGCACGCTTGTAAGTTTCACTGAGATCACAAAGAACGTCCACGACTACATCAAGACAAAGGGCTTACGGAAGAGATTCTGTCCCCATTGCAATGCACCATTGACCCCTTCAGAGCCAATGCAGGCTACGATACCCGGTTAGGAATGCGCAGTATTGATGGCGGGCCTTGCTCAAACTGGGGCGAATGGCAGTCATTGCAGGACTTTGATAACTAGGACGTGTGTGGCAAAATATGGGTGCGGCTCAATCCGTCTTGAAGAAGATCCTATCGATTCCGCCCCATAGAACGGACCGAAAACCACCACGCATGTTTTCTGGCCGAGACCCAGACCTCCTCGCAATAGCTGAGATAGAGCATCGAAGGAGGTTGGACGCGGAGCGAAGCTTGGAGAGCGTGTTCGAAAAGGTGAAACCTATACTCCAAAGGAAGCCAGAGCCAGCATATCTTGTCCACGCTTTAGAGTTGCCGGCGGATCTCAAGACGCGAATCGCGGCCATGCCCGACCCCGAGGAGAGAATGCGTGCCATTGTAGAGTACAAGTTGTCTACAAGAACGCAGTCGAGCCATCACCAGTAGAGTATCGGAGGCGGTCTCTTGTCTTTGCCCGTTCGGTCTGTAGCAAGCGGATTGTCTCGAGTCTTGGCGATGGCTCTTCGAAGCCTCGGAGAATACGATCGACTGCTTCAACCGTTGAGGGAGAAAGCTTCAAGCCGATCCTCGTGTGCATCTCGTGATGATCTGCGGTGACATGAAGTGGTGAACTTCTGGATCTTTCCGACCACCGCGGAACGCTGGGAACTAGTCAGAACCTATAACGTCTACGCCTTCCAACATGAGGCAGACAGAGACAAGATCAAGCCAGGTGACAAGACAATATGCTACATCGTCCGATCGGATCCGCCAGTATTCGTCGGCGCGCACGAAATCGCGAAGCCTTGGGAGGAGGCGAAGGAACCATTCTGGCCCGAGGAGAAGGCTGAGGGCAGAGTAATCCGGCCTTGGCGGTTCCAGTTGACTCCGCTGAGGCTTGGCGCCGTCGACGCTCGCAAGCTATCGAGGCAGCTCTCCTTCGTCAAGAACAAGGATTGGTGGTCAATATACTTGAGAGGCTCGCTCGCGAATTTTGGGCGGCGGATTCCGGAAAGCGATTACCGACTCATCTTCGAGGAGATGCCTAAGCCGTCTATCCCCTACCAGGTGAGACCAGCCCTCAAGCCTAAGGTGCCGTCGGTCGCCGAAGTTCCAAAGAGGAGCTGAACCCTTCCTAGTCACCACAGAGAAGTTTGAGGATGAAACCAGAAGCCTACTCGTGGAACATTCCACGAGATCAAGCCCCACATCAGAATCATCCACTGGGAGGACATCGTCGGGCTCTACAAACTTGTGAGAGAGGTCAGCGAGTTCGAGAAGAAACTAAGGCCATAGCCGAAGACCCGGTCTCAGGTCTTCCGTTTCTCCCTCTCCAGCTCCTCGCGTAAGCGCTTCAGCGCATAGTTGAGGTTTCCGCCCCCAAGTCTTCGGCAACCATCGAGGAAACGACGGATTACGCATAGAAGACCTCCCTGAGCTTGAAATTGACAATGAGCACAAGAAGGTCACATTCAAGCTCATTCCAACACGTGTGATAGTTCGCGAGGAATCCCCGTCAGATAGTGCGTTAATTCGCAAGCCACTCGCAGACCGAAATCAATTTCTTCAGCAGCACGTCCTTCAGCCGACCTTGCGGTCGGTCATTCCAGATTGCTATGGAGTGAACGTGAACGCGGATCACGTTAGGCATCTCGCCAAGCCAGACACGCCGTAGCCGACAAGACGAGCAGCTCAGATGAAAGCGGTGTAGATTCAGTCCACAGAGGGTTTGGCAGGGCATCCCGAACGGGCCCGCCCTCTTAGCTGCGAATTGCTTGGGAACGTGGATGCCGAGCCACCCTTTCCCGTGCTCATCGGCAAAGAACCGTGTGAGTTGTCCAAAGTCTACTGTGAGGTGATCCACAGGCTTCAACGACTCCTAACTCTTCAGTTGATGCTGTGAGACGGAAAAGTCTTGCCTGTCAAATAGAGCAAGGTTAGAGGTTAGCCCTCGTTTTACCGTCAGATAGTGCGCTCAACCAGCAGGAGATGAACATTGACGAATAGCTGAACTTCTCAGCTCTGGAGGAACTTTCGCTGTAGTTGACAATTGAATGAAGATGTGTTCTTGGCTAACGTGCAGAATCTCGGGAGGCGCCTGGTCCCCCGTGACCTTACACGTGGACTTCCACGTCCCCCAAACCACATCCACGTGGACACGAAAAACAGCGCTTTATGTAATATCCCCGGTCAGCTGGTGCGGGCGGATAAATTTGAACCCTTGGTGGTGGGTGGTGGGTAGGCCGGTGCGGGCGTCATAATTTGAACTCTCGTGAGAGACAGCAATTTGAAGTGGGAGGGTTTTCCGCGCGGTGTGTGTCGTTTCAGGTAATGTGTGTGGTTTTGAACCTGAATGGGTATAGATCCCGGCGGCCGCACCACCTTCCTCACACACATCAAACCAAAACCGACGGTTCAAATTACGACGCTCGCACCACGAGACCTGTGTGTGTGGGTCTAGCGGTGCGAGCAACGTATTTTGAACCAATAGGGGAAGATGACCTACCAACGCGCACAGAGGTACTTAGGCGCATTAGGGAGAAGGAAGCGGAGCAAGCGCAAGGCCATATGGCCCCACTTCCACCGGGAGACTTCAACATTATTTATGCTGATCCACCTTGGCAGTATCTAGCTAGTTGATCGCTTCGGTTTCTTGTAAGTTCGGTATGCTTCTGCAACCTTCGGATCTAATGGCTTGAGTTCTGCTATAGACCACTCCCAAATCTCTACAGTTGTGGTTCCCTCTCTTACTTTGTCTGCAATCTTATCGGCAACTTTTGTTACATGTTCCTCTTTGGCTCCAGCCTTCTTCAAAGAAGTTTTTAGCTTAGCCTTGTCAAACTCCTCCGAACGCTTCTTCACTTTAACCAACACAATCACCTCTCTCTTCGTTATTCTCTTGAATATTCACTTAAGAATTTTGGCCAAACTCATCAAAAGAGGAGATACCTACAAGGCTGAAAAGCTGAAGGGCTCTATCGTATCGGCCGGAGCAAGTTGCGACGTAGCTGACAAAATCGTCAGTTCCGTCAAGATTCGCGAGGCCATGTCAACCTTAGAGTTGAGGAGACAGGTCTCAGATCAGCTAAAGAAACTCGATCCCAAGGCAGCCAAGGCCTACGACACTTACAGGTCCAAGTAGTCATCCACCTTCTCGTTCTCTTTTTCTGGCATGTTGCTCTTTGCTGAGCGGAGCTTGGAAATGCTATTGAACATTCAAGTGCAAAGCCTGAAAGAGAGAGGCGGGTAGGCTACGAATGTCTGCTCATGTCAAGTCGCACTGAACGTGCGCTCGTAAGGAATAGTGTATTTATCGTTCAACGGTGAAGGCTATCTTGACGTGGGCCTTGTATCTGGCAATCTTGCCATTCTTCACATCTGCTTTGAATCCCAGCACATCTACGCCAACGATGTTCCTCACAGTTTTCGCGGCATCTCTCAAGGCCTCCTGCACTGCGTCTTCCCAGCTCTTCTCAGAGCTCCCTATCAGTTCCAGTATCTTCACAGCCATATGACCACCCGGATGCCAATTGTTCGAAATCTGTAGATAAGTCTTAGTGAGGTCACTACAGTTTGGAACAGGCGGCCGACCGCCCGCTTCTCCCCCATAATCAGCTTCTCCCACAAGACTATTCAGTTCAGGGCAAGAGATCGACGTGAACTTGGTTACGGAATAGGAAACACGATCGCTCTCGCCCAAAAAAACGCTGCTGAATGAGGAAAGCGCCGATGTATCTTGCACCACATCAAGTAGCGTGAGGGTCCAGCGCCCAACAATGAAGAACTGAGCCTACACCAGGACAAGTCATAGGTCTGCAAGAATCTGCTTTGATTCTGAGCGGAGCTTCATACAGTTACCCGCAGAAGGCAAAGTACATGTCATCTGTAGCCATTTTCAACCGATGTCTGTTCATCAGCTTCAAATCTGGCAAAACGGATTCAGAATTCGACTCTTTGCGGGTTGTCGTGTCGTGTAGATCCGGAAATATCGCAAGTTGTCTTCATGTCAAAGACTTTCAGGCACTGAACCTGTCATAGTAGGTGAACGATGCAACGAATACTGTCAAGGTGCAATCGAAAAGAGATAGTTGTTTATGTAGTAGCGCGCGCGACGAAATTTCGGTAAATCATTATGATACGCGCTGGTCGAAGGATTTATTCTCCGGACTCCCCCGACGAGAGATCAAAAGTCACCTGGGGTTTGCTGCGACGCGTCTTGAACTATGCTCGCCCCTACCGTTGGTGGATTCTCTGGATGTTGATCCTTACCTTGGTCACCACGGGCCTCTCTTTGCTGACCCCCTTGATCCTTCGTGACCTGATCGACCGGACCCTCCCGGAGCGCGATGTGTCACGCCTGATCGTGCTCATCGTTGGACTGTTGACGATCCCCCTCTTGACCGGTGCCCTCAACGTGTGGCAACGGCAGCTCAATGCCCGGGTGGGCGAAGGCGTAGTCTATGATCTGCGCACGGCGCTCTTTTCTCATCTGCAACGGATGTCTCTGAGGTTTTTCACCCATACCAAAGTTGGCGAATTGATGAGCCGCCTTAACAACGACGTGGTTGGGGCACAGAATGCTATCAGCAACACCTTCGTCAACATCGTCACGAGTCTCATCCAGGCAGTGGTGCTGCTCTCTGTGATGTTCGCATTGGAGTGGCGGTTGACGTTGATCAGCATTGCAATCTTGCCATTATTCCTTGTTGCCGCACGCCATTTGGGGAATCGTATGCGCAAGATTGCCCGTCTGCAATTGGATCTCAATGCAAACATGAACGCGATGATGAACGAGATGCTCAATATCAGTGGCGCATTGCTGGTCAAGCTCTTTGGGCGCATTGCCCAGGAAGATACACGCTTCGAAGAACGCGCCGCACGGGTACGCGACAGCGGCGTCGCGCGGGCCGTGTCGGGTACGCTTTTCTTTGTCAGCGTGGGGTTGTTGAGCGCGATCGGCACGGCGCTGGTCTATGGCGTCGGTGGTTACTTGGTTATTCAGAGTACGCTTACCATCGGTACAATTGTTGCCTTGGGCCTATACTTGAGCAGCCTGTATGGCGCATTGCAGAGCCTGACCAACGCACCGATAGACTTTGCCACATCCTTGGTCAGTTTCGAGCGCGTCTTTGAAGTACTGGATCTGCCGCTGGAGATCGCCTCAAAATCTGGAGCACATGTATTGCAGGACGTTCGTGGCGTGTTGGAGTTTGACGACGTCACCTTCCGGTACACGGTGGATGAGAAGGGCCTGCTCAAGGATGTGCGGCGTTTTGGCCAGATGCAAGATGTCAAAGCAGTTCTCTCTGGCGATTCGATGAAACAGCAGCGAAACTTCGACAACGTAGCTGAGGATGAGAAACAGGCCGCCCTCAGTCAGACCCGTGACGAGGTGCTTGAGCATATTTCCTTCCGAGCCGAACCGGGGAATCTGGTCGCATTGGTGGGGCCGAGTGGCGCAGGCAAGACAACACTCACCTATCTCATCCCACGTCTTTACGATCCGACTGCCGGTCGCATCTTGATAGATGGACACGATTTGCGCGATGTGACGCTCGCCTCGCTCACAGCACAGATCGGCATGGTCACGCAAGAGACATATCTGTTTCATGACACGATCCGGATGAACTTGCGGTATGCCAAGGCGGATGCCACACAAGACGAGATCGAAAATGCAGCCAAAGCGGCCAATATCCACGATTTTGTGATAGGTTTGCCGGACCGGTATGAGACAATTGTCGGGGAACGCGGTTATCGACTGAGTGGTGGCGAAAAGCAGCGGTTGTCACTGGCGCGGGTGATTCTGAAGAACCCACGCATTTTGGTGCTCGATGAGGCGACCAGCTCTTTAGACAGCGAATCCGAAGCCTTGATTCAGGAGGCCCTCAAGCGGGTTATGGCCAAACGTACCTCTATTGTGATCGCCCACCGTTTGAGCACCATCTTGGCCGCGGATTTGATCCTCGTGATAGATCAAGGACAGATTGTCGAACGAGGTACTCATAACGAACTCCTCAAACGAGCGGGATTGTATGCACGGTTATATGAGACTCAGTTTCGTCAAAACTTGAGAGAAACAACCCATAGGGAAGCCTAACGGGTGAAGAGGCATCTCTCGATAAGGTGAAGGTTAAGTAGCGATGGATGGATGCGCCTTTGAGCACTCCATGCAGTAGTAGAGCTCTCGCATTTTCCGAAGGGGGTGCTCCTTGTGCTTCTCGCGGTACCAGCACGGCGGGCAGAGATACTTTGCATTCAGCTTTGAGGACGTTCTAGCCTTGGTCTTGCATGAGGGATTCTGGCACGACACATTTTGAGGTGAGCGGTTCTGATAGTACTCCTCAAGCTCGGCCGTCGTGAAGCCGAACCCCAGAAAGTTCCAGCCGGCAACTCTCTGAGGAACCTCTGCCGTAGCCTGCTGCGACAATGCAACCCCAGACCATCAGAAGCCATCAGGGGACCTTATGTCACTTCTGTCGTGGTTAGTGTGAATAAGACGACTGGGACGAGACCCACCGTACTCATTTGTGCGAAGTTTTCACCGTTCTCATGTCCTTCCCACAATTTGCAGAAGTATGGTGAGTGAAAAGGTCCATACTTCCTTTCCAAGGAGATGCGCTGGAAGAGGTTCAAAGGCGCGTGAGACCGCTCAGCCTACGCGTGAGTTATGTAGTGCAAGGGAGCGCCTGAGTCGCTTCTTTCGAAAACTGGTTCATAGGGTCTGTTGCTCATACTTGAAGACAATCAGGCCAGAGAATTCGTTCGGCTCCAATTGTTTGAATTCGTGTTGTGGAATCATGAGGTATTGCCATCTAACGTCGGTCAAGTCAC
>JBEKXL010000035.1:0-17793 GCA_049512075.1 Bathyarchaeia archaeon
TCTCGCGCACGTATTCCCTTGAGCGCGGGGATGAGGTCCTCGACATTCCTCCCTGAGTAGGATACAAAATCCCCTGTGATCGCAACGATGTCCGGCTCCTGCTGGTTGATCAAGCCAACAACGCCTTTCAAGCGATCTGCAGAGATCCATTGCCCGTAATGGATGTCGCTGATGTGCACTATTCGGTAGCCTTGGAAGAGGGTCGAAAGCCCTGGGATATTGATTTTAACTTTCACGACATCGAAATCGCCCGGGTTGAACCTCTGTCCCACCAACTTAGAAGATCTCGACATCATCTTTTGCGCGCCTCTTCGGAGGCGGAAGGTCAAATCTTCTCTAGCATCTTCCACAGGCTTTCGCTTTCTCATTAACCAAACGCCCTTATCAATTGCCTAAGCGCATGTCGCTCATAATGAGCAAAGTTGGTCAATATATTCTGTTTGTCCCTGTTCATGCTGTAATAGCGCGCTAGGGCGTTGCTAAATTGGTATAAAATGGTATTTATTCTCCTTTTGCCTATTCGTGTCTAATATGGACTCGTTTGATAGACAAATCCTAGCCGTGCTGAAGGACGGCAAATCAGCGGATTTCCATCAGATCCTAAAGGAAGTGAGGTTTTCGCACAACACCTTGAGGCTGCACCTGGCCAGCTTGGAACGTCAAGGCATCATCGTGAAAGCTGAAACGGCTAAGAATAGTCCTGGAAGACCCAGTTTCACCTACACCTTGCCTCCGAATATCAGGCAACGAGTTGATCTGGTCGTCACGGAGCCCCAAACCACCATTGTCAGCCTGACCTTCCAGAAGCTACGGCATCTGTGCAGATTCGAGAAAGGCGGATACTGCAAGAAAATCAGAAACAAGTGTGCGCCTCAAAACTGCCTCCAAATCCTGAAAAACGAATAAATACCATTTTTGACCAATTTAGCAACAGGCTAGCGCGCCTTAATCAATTACTGTTGGCGACATCACCCGCACAATCCCCTCTTTTCTTCCAGAGAAAAGCATTTTTGACGATTATGAACGTGTGTGAAGTAGGCGGAGTATGGAAAATAATGGCCGGGGTGAGGTTTTTAGGTCAAAGTGGCGATGTCTCCCACAACTAATTCTCTTTTTTGAGATTATCAGGAAAACGTTCCGACTTCTAGCGCGCGCGCTACTGGGTTTTGTAGCCTTCAGTTGTCAGCTGCTGAACGATATGCTGATAGTTGATTCAGGTCCTTGTTTTTTCCCTGAAAATGCACTACTTTCTCAGTTACCAAATTGACACCCCAACACCTATTTGGCGCAGCGGCTAATTAATAGTTTTTCGGAATTAGACCCATTCTTACTACTCTCATAGTAGGAGCGCGCGCGCTTAACAGCTCCTTATTAGTCTTGATGAATGAACTATAGTTGAAGGGATTTAGTTGAGTCAGGGTTCAACTGGAAGCGTTCTTGTGATGGTGCCAACCTTAAACGAGGAGAGAGGGATAAGAAGGGTTCTAAAAGGTGTGCCAAAAGATAGCGATGTCTTGGTTGTGGACGGTGGCAGTACAGATGAAACCGTCGAAGTGGCAAGGCAATATCGAGTTAGAGTGATTAGACAGAAGTTCGGGAGAGGTAAGGGTTGCGGTGTAAGGACAGGGATGGAATTCTTTCTCAGCAGTAAATACGACGTTTTGTGCATGATTGATGGCGACGGAAGCAATGATCCTGAGGAGTTGCCAAAGATGAGTGAGGCCATGAAGGATGAAAAGGCCGAGGTTGTGCTTGGTTCAAGGGTAAGGGGGAAACGAGAAAAAGGCGCTATGACTCTATTTACAATTTTTTCCAACGTCATTGTGTCGCTGTTTCTTGGGTTGCGATTCCTAAGAATTTTTACAGATGTACAAACAGGCTATTGGGCATTCAGCAGGAAAGCGGTTGAAACTCTTTACCCAAGGTTGAAGGCTAAGGGATTCGAGATAGAAATGGAGATTTTCGTGTCGACATTGGACGTTGGGCTGAAATGCATTGAGGTGCCCGTGGGATTCAAAAAACGATTGGGTAAAACGAAGTTTCGTCTTTTTTTACGTTTCAGAAATTTTGGCTACATGATTTACTACTGGTTACGCTCTTTCTTTTGAGTAGAAGAATGATGATAATCAATGCATTGTTAAAGCGCGCGCTAATCATTTTTCGAGTTAGCAGAAAACTTTTGACGTTCTTGTCTCGCTTGCTGTGTCCATATACGATTCGGGGAGGAGGTTTTTCCTGCTTGGAGGTAACTCTCGAGTGGAACAACCCTTAATGCGCGCGCGGTATTTGTCTATGTCCTGCTTTATGTCCATGCTGTTGGACTATTCAGCCTTGACCTCTGCTCAGCAGACTGGATATCACTGTATATGACTTGGGAACTTGGCACTTAGTGACTCATTATATCCACATACTGAAGCGCGCGAGTGGCGTTCCATAACCAAGGACTGGCGAAGTTCGTTTGATTCCACACGAACGTTCTCACTTAAGCTTGCCACGTGAAACTGAAAAAGTAGTCTCCTTAAAAAGATAGGGATTAAACCACACCCCGCGCGCTATAGATAGTTCTCTAGATGACTGAGAAAAGAGCCTAGTACAGCGCGCACTAGAGAGATCGTTGAGGGCATTGAAAACCGAAGGAGCAATTGATGATTACCGTACAAGAACCGTAAGGACTGGCAAGTATCATTACAGAATAGACATAAGACTCGTTTTAACTGCAGAGCAGGCAAAAATCATATTAAACGACTTGGTAACCAAAATACTTAGAATGTCCCGGTGGGATAATGGTCACTAAAGTTGCTGAAACAGATAGAGTGGATGCTGAAATAGACGAAATAGCACAAAGGATTTTGTTAGAGCTTGAAAGCGCAAGTTCCAAGGATTTGTCAGACGCTCATTATGCAAAAATGATGCTGCGTTTATCAGACGTCCATTACGCAAAAAGGGTACTGCAACAGATAGCAAGCGTTACAAAGCAAAGCAGTGGAGTTGAAAGTAAGATCGAGAAAAGAGCAGTGATCAAGGTTCTGTTGTTTTCTACGTGGGTGCAGAGACTTTATTTCATCATAAGATCCTTCATCATGGGGGAGATAGGTGGGACCGTTACATTCCTTTTCATATGGTACATGGGCCAAGTAAGCGCTATTGTAAATTTTGAATTCGGCATAATTGTGTTTTTGTTCACATTGGTCATAACAAGACTGTTTGATGCGCAAATAACCAAAGCTACAAAAAAAATCGTCGAACTTATGGCCAATCATAGAACTATTAGGGATTTCATCATGAATCACTTCTAGGTGAAGATTATGCGCGCGCCAGACCAAAGCAACAGTACTTCGCGATGGAAATCAAAAGGAAATACCAGTCGAAAAAATTGTGCCAGGCGATGTCATCATCCTCAACGCTGGATACCTGATGCGCGCGCGAAGCTGAGAACGTCGTGAACTCCGGCTGTTGGGTCACAGACTCATCTGTCTATGACACGGTCGTAGAACTGAGCGCGGGAAACCAAGACTGTCTATCTTTGAGGGGCGTGAAATAACAGAAAGGATTGCTATTTAGTCTTGTTCTGGTTGCTCTACTGGCCGCTCTCTAAGTTTTCTGGCACTCAGAATCACATCCTATCAGTTTACACAAGTTGGTTAGTTGGATAAAAATTCTCTCCAACAACAAACTCGGTTCAGCTATAACTTTTCCGCAAAGCGCGCGCTTTAAGAGGACTGATAGATGCTTCTTCTATTCGCATTTAAACATTAACGGTTCAATGAAGCACCAATCTCATAAGAGCGCGCGCCTTAGAAACTAAGATTTCACTCAAATCATGAAACTCATCACAGACTTTCTTCAATTCTTCAATTCCACTCATATTAAATCCTTCTCCTTCGCGCGCGCGCCTATAACCAGAGCCCTCTACACGTATGGACTTAAAGAGTTCCAGCAGTTCTATCAATCCCAAGGAACAATCAGCCAATTCATAGACCGAGTGCAGAAAGATATGAAGCAGACATGACTGGAAAGAAAAACAGAAGGTAGCTCAAAACACTCTGAGAGACTTCAGCGTGGCCCTGCAAGCAAAAGGGTTAGCGCCAACATCAATACGCTCATTCATATCATCAGTTCAAGCGCGCGCTATGGCAAGAATCAATGAAATTACTAAAGAAGTGCTGAACCCAATGGCTATTATGCTAGCATATAAAAAAGGTGAAAGAGACTTTTCGTTGTCCAACTACTTTTCGGGTGAAGAAGGTGAGATCTTCCTATCCAGCAATACAATTTATAAAGAAAGACTCCCGTTTAATTTGTTGCAGACGGAATATGAACAATTAACGGACCCAAGTCGAGTCTTTGGCACATTCCTACAATCGGAGTTGATACAACCATGATGGCAGAAGATTACTCTGAGAAATCTATAAGTATGGAAAAGATGAAGAAGTCGGTCGATCGATCGATTCCTCCGATAAAGTGGACGACTTCTCGTCTATTTGCAACGGTCCCCCCATATGTAGGGTGAGGTCTGAAGCATGAGTCAGGAGACCGCGGACCCGACTGAGGCACCGACGGGCGGCTTTCAGCTGCCCAGATCGGTCATAAAGTGGGTAGCCGCGGGCTTGGTTCTACCCTCCGCCGTTCTTATCATTATCTCGTTATATTCGGGCGTGAAGCTCTCGGATTTTGAAAGTATCGGTTACTTGACATTCGGCCTAGCAGCTGCTACATCTGTGGCCAAGCTCCTCGTCCAGATCGTGCGGTTCAGAGTGATAACGGTAGGCTTGGCTGGTGACCCGAAAATGGATTTGAGTGGCTTGGCGCTTACCAGAGTAAGCAGCGAGTTCCTCTCGATATCTACACCCACACCGAGTACGGGCGTCTTTATACGCTCTGCCTGGCTGTCGAAGAAGGGGGTGACCGGCGGCAAGGCGCTCTGGATTGGCTATTTTGAGGTACTCATCGAGGTATATGTTGGTGCTGGTCTCGGAATTGCCGCGGGCGCATACGCCTTCTTGAAGGGCGCGGTCGTCCTGGGGTCAACAATTGTTGTGATTGCGCTGGTCTTGATTGCTGGGTACACGATCATTTTCATAATTCCGGCTAGGAGAGCCATCAAGGTTCCTCATTTTGTTTTCACGATTGCCAAGTATCTGGTAGGTGGCCCAAGAGCTACAGCCCTCTATCTTCACGCTGTCGTCGGCTCTCTGAATTTTTCAGTTTCCGCGCGCGCAATTCTAACGAGAGGTACAATACCCTTAGCGCTAAAGGCTGTTGTTCTGACCATCGCTGAGAATTTGTTGGACGGTGCGGGTCTCTGGTTTGTGCTAAACGCCGCAGGCTTGAAGATCGACCTGCTCTCCTGTACCATTGTAGTCCACGGTGTGGACACCATCGCTCAACTCCCGGTATCCATAGGCGGCGCGGGACTCACGGAGCTCACCATGCAGGGCTACCTGATTGCAATCTATGGATTCTCCTCGTGGGCGTCCATTATAATATGGAGAGTCGCCGCTTATCAAGTCCTACTAGCGACAACTGGTATCGTGTTTCTGTTCTTCGTGCTCAAGAATACGAAGCATGCCGAGAAGCCACGTGAAGTGGAGCACCAGAAGGATGCCAAGGGATTCTTGCAAGATGGGGGATAGAAAGGGACATCCCAGAGCAGAGCATTTCAGAGCAAGAACAACGAGCAGGAATCACGCATTGAGGCCGTAGTACTTCTACCCCGCGGGAATCATCTAGAACGCGTGGTTTCCAGCGAAGCTGATCATTGCGAGGGCGTTCTCGAAGGTTATCATGAAGCCAATCATACGGGCGCGCGCGCAAATGCCCACAGGGTACTTCAGAATGTAGCAAGGAGTCAAGCATAGTGTAGTCTACGCATCAACATTGCAGCATGCGCGCAATCCAATATCCTGACGCTGCCAAAATGCTGAAATAGTTGTGTTGTTTGTATTCTTTGGCATAATTTGCTATTGGTGCTGTACTAAACCTATAGAGGCTAGAGCTGAATGAAAATCAATAGAACAAATTTGATTCGTGTTTCTGCGGCTGGTCTTTCTAAGACCATCGCCCGTTCATCCACCAAGAACAAGTGCAAGGCTGGACGTTGAATTCATTGTCAGCAACTTCAGGGACGGATGACTTTGCAACCACGTTTGCAAATGCGGTGCACGGTGGACTGGATAAGGTTCTAGGTCAGAGCGGGAGGGCGGCGGTCTTAACTCACATGAAGATGACTAGTAATCTTCCCGACCCGGCTGAATTTCATAAAAAGTTGCTCACACTTTTCGGCAAAGAAGGAACACTTTCGCTGGAAAGAGCGATAGTTAAGGATCTTGTGACGAGGCTCAAGTGGGCGCTAGACCTTTTGAGCATAGACGGATCCTTCGATTTCAACACGGCCATGCTCAAGATCAAGAAGGGTATGAAAGCATGACGACTAGAAAAAGCCCAGAATTGAAACCCCTTATTCAGGTGGATAGCCAAGGGGGTATTGCTGGTTCTGGAGCAGATGATCTGGCGGAGACACGGATAGCTGCTGTACTTGGTCTGAAACAATTCACGCAGCGACCCGTCAGAACCTTACTCGTCAAAGGTCTCGCAGGTACTGGCAAGACAACAATCGCCCTTGAAATTCTCAAGGCAGCGGGCAAAGGGAAAGGCGCGTACATATCCTCAAGAGTTCCAAAAGAACTCCTTGAAATGCAGATACCAGCCATGCAGAAGACCTTACAGAATCAAGAGTTCTACGACATTAGGCTCGAGGACGCGACAACAGCACTGGATTTTGTCATCCAACTGACGGGGCCCAAGAAAGTCAGAACCATTGTGTTTGATAGTTGGGATGGCCTCGCGAAGGAATTGGACCACAAGGAAAGGTTACGAGCCGAGAAGACTATGATGGCCCTTGCAAATAATTCCGGCGCCCAACTTGTCTTTGTCAGCGAGGAACCCGGCGCCACGACCATAGACTATCTCGTCGATGGTATCCTCGAGTTGGTGAGGGTTGAAGAACAAGACCGTGCGGTACGAGAATTCATCATACACAAACTGCGTGGGACAAAGATACCCCAACACAAGTATCTCTTTACACTTCTAGAAGGAAAATTCACTTTCTTCGGACCCTACGCCATTCCCGATTACTCGAAGGTGGACAAGTTTGTTCGAAGGCCTGACATCGATGGATCCTATTCTTTCGGGAGTGGGGCTCTGGATAGACTGTTTGGAGGCATAATTCCTGGGAGCACCCTGGCTATCGAATATGATGAGAATGTTCCCTACCCTGCGCTCAGAACGATCGAGCTGCCTCCCATCATCAACTTTCTGTCGATGGGAAGGAGTGCGATCCTTCTCCCATTACCAGGCGCAAATGACGAGCGAACGAACTCGATTCTGACCAAAACGGTTGGCAAAAGTGTTGTAAGCGACCGACTCCGCATTCTCAACGTAGTCAGAACTAGCGACCTTGAGACCACGGAAATGCTGAAAAATGTCACGCCCAATGAAATCCATGAAATGGTAACTAGAGAGACGACAAGACTGCGGGAGAAATCGAAGGACAAGTCCGTGTTACTCGTAAAGTCCGTGAGTGCTCTAGAGAACTTGTTCGCTTCGGATTTGGATTCACTGCTCGAAGTGACCTCCCAAGAGATAATCACCCTCGCACAGTCGCATGATGCGCACATTCTCTTCTTGGCAAAGGATTCGCCTATCCGGTCGCGCATCCTCTCGATGAGTTCCAGTTACGCAAAATTGTTCGTTAGAGATGGCACCGTTCTGATGTTTGGCGTGAAGCCTCACACTGGGATTTACGTATTACAACACCTCGAGGATCCCACTTCTCCATCACTAACCCAAATGGTGTGATCCGTTTCCACATCCATCTATCATATTGTTTAGGTTCCAAGCCTGATTTCGTGCATAAACGGTCTGTCCCTCGACACCACTCAAGCCAAGATACAGAACTTTTGAATCTCTTATTGCTTTTCTGATTTCATCTTTAGTGCTCAATTTTTACTCCCACCAAATATTCTGAGTATTTTGGCTACCAAGTCGTTTAATATGATTTTTGCCTGTTTTGCAGTTAAAACGATTCTTATGTCTATTCTGTAATGATACTTGTCAGTCCTTACGGTTCTTGTACGGTAATCATCAATTGATCCTTCGGTTTTCAATCCCCTCAATGATCTCTCTAGAAAGTATGAGACAAAAACAGGAACGAACCGTTCAAAGATAGGGAACACTCTAATGAAAATTGGCAATAAACGTATAAAAATAGGAAGGAACCTCACAAGAATTGGGAGGAATAGTTCAAGGTTTGGTTTCATAACGTCATCAATTTCGTGTTTCGAGGTCTACTTCTTTTTGGTTATGAGCAGCTTTATTGCAACGTCAACTGTAACGCCTTTTTCATGACTTTCCACGTTAAAATGCCAATCTTTTGATTCAACATTCATGTTCTTTGCTATACTAGCCACGTTTTTCCTGAAGTCGCCAGCTGCTTTTCTAATCTGGTCTATTTTGCCTATAGCCTCATCAACTACTTCTTCTTCCTCTATTTTTTTATCTATCATATCCTTTCACCCCCTACTTCATCCTTTCACTGTGCGGCTGCTCAGTATTTTGAGCACTTCGTATTTAAATTTAGTGCGCGCGCGCTTTGGGGGTAAAGTTTTATCTTTTTCTCTCTCTCATTTTTGTTAACGACGAACGACGACGATGCATAGCGTTTTGATACAGAACAATTCTCATTTAGCGCGCGCGCTGCACTTTCGACATAACTTTTCCTCTTTTTTGGTGATTGAATGACACAGTTCATCTTCTGGGCATTCTGTCAATAGCACCTAAGCCAAAAAGCTTAAAGCATGTGCTCTAAATAGCGTATTTTCAAAAAGGAGGAAAAATGAGGATGAAAGGCAAAGAGTTTATGGACAAAGATGTTTATGCTGAAGACGAGAAAATCGGCAAAGTCAAAGAAATCGAAATAAATCTAGAAAATTGGAAAGTAACTCATCTTGAAGTCGAATTGACCAGGGATGCAGCTGAATCTGTGCTTGGCGCAAAGAAACATGGAGTGCGAAACATGTTAGCCACTTCAGCCCTAGAGAGTGGGGTTGCAAGCTGGAACGACAGAGGACTAAACTTAAGGATCCCAAAAACAGAACTTCACGCATACCTAAAACCAGTAGTCGAAACTTAGTTGGGAATTGGCTATGGACTTGTTCTGGACGATTGTTGTCATTCTCGTGATACTGTGGGCACTGGGTTTCTTTGCTGGCATAGGTCCACTAATAAATATACTGATTGTGATTGCCGTAATCATAGTAGTATATCGACTGCTGACTGGAAGACATATCTTGAGTGGACAAAAAAGATAGCGTTCACAGACTGTAATTTATGCCAAAACCCATACCAAAACCCAAAAAGACTACGCTTTCCCTCTCCTAATTTCTTTTTCTGTTCTACACTTTCGACATATTCTTTTTTTGGTTTAGTTTAGTATGGAGTGAAAAGGTGGTGATAGAATGAAGAACGGAAAGAAATTAGTTATAGTAGCCTTAGTATTATTCTTATGCAGTTTTATCAGCGAAATTCTTGCTGTATATCCTGTTCTCTGCAATACTCTTTTCAATGCTAATCTCCCTACTCTTCTTGACTCCACTTACGCTATGCTTCTCTCTGAAATAGGAATAGTGTTAGTTTTTGTGGCTCTAATTCTTGCCATAGTAGGAGTAGGTTTAAGCTAGAAGTAAAGTTAGTATCTCTCTTTTTTTAGTCTCTTAGTCTCTTAGTTCTTTAGCTGGTTCTCGATCCTTAGTCTTTAGGTTTTAGTACTCTTATGCCAAATACACTTTTCAATGGAGATTTTAGTGCTAGGATTCTTTAGTACTGCTTAAAGTTAGTAATGCATTACTAGATTTTAGGACCAGTGGACCAGATCCCAGACGGTGTAAACTTGACAGATATTCAGTACTGAAGGATCCAATAGGAACGAGAAGAGCCTACCACAGTTCAATCAATACGATATTCAGATCCAGCGCGCGCGAAGTTTTGTCCAACCACCCCCAACCAACCCCCTGCTTACGGTCACCAACCTAACTCTGTGACCAACCATACTCCGCGCGCGTTCGAAGTCTATGTCTAATGTTGAGAAGGAAATCAGTCTTTCTTCTTTTCTTCTCCCTTAATCCCTTCCTTTATTCCCTTTCCAACACCCTTCACAACTCCAAAGCCTTTCTTAAGGCCTTTACCGACTGCTTCTCCGGTTTTCTCTGCAGCCTCTTCAGCTTTGCCCTTCTTTTCCTTTTTTTCAGGCATTCTTTCACCTCCAATCTAAAGATGCGTCTCAACTAGCTCATTTGATTCTTCTGCCACGGTGGATCCTCAGAAAAAACACTGTTCCGAGGCGCGCGCGGCGGGTAACTTCACGCAAACAGAAATCCCAGCGCGAGGCCGATCAGGAATGCAACGGAAGAATAAGGTAAGACGTTGAGCCATCCGCTTCCGGCATCGTAGAGCTTGGGCAAAAACTTCATGGCCTGATCGAAAAGGCTGGTGAAGGTCAAGCTCAGGATCCCGGTGGCGACGAGGACTATGATGAGTGCGACAACGGCTATCAGAAGTTTGAAACCTTTCTTAACTATAACACCTACCAGCAAACCTATGATGAAGGGCAGGACGACCGGAATTAGCCAGGCGATCTCAGGTGGAATTGACATAGTTCTCCCCGAAATTTTGGCTCTTTTTATCTACAAGCAACTTTGGAAACTCCTATATAAAATTTTTGCCGCAGCCCGCACTGACCAGTTCTACATTCAAAACGATTACCTTAAGAACCTCTATTTTAGGGATACAACGCCTCTGATGGAAACAATGGACGTGCGGGCTGTATTTCTCCCGAAGCCCTTATTATTAATCGGACTTTTCGAGATTTCCGATAGCGCGCGCAGTACAGCAAACAGCGGAAAATGATGGGAAAGAGGAACAATTTTGTTGTAACAAAAGGCAACAATCCAGGTTTTTCCCTACTTCCAAAAAGACAATGGACGCAACATCGATTTTTCATGCTTTGACCTTTTCGAGTCAAGCGCGCGCTCTGCAGATGTGCACGCCTAATGCTTGGGCTTCTACGTCTCGTCCTTCAAACTTATAGATAGACGCAACATTGCACCCTAGCGCGCGCTCTATCGATAGTCGGTAGTCATTTACTAATCAGAAAAACAGTTGGGAATCTCCAAGTAGGCTTGGTGATTGCTATTTTTTCTGCGCATAGATGGACTCTGTCTTGCAACCTATTCTTCTTCCTTCATGGATTAAATACGCGTATATGGTGTAGTACCCTGTTTCCTTTGGTGTAAACTCAGCGGAGTAGCGGGCTTCCTCTCCAACGGAAAGTTCCTTTATATTCAGTTTGGCCTGCTCTTCAAGCTTTCCTGAGGGGGTTTCCACCCAGAATTCCAGTTTGAGTTCTGTACTTTTTTCCAAGCCCTTAATGGTTGCCTCGGCTTCGATGGCCTTTCCAATTGCCGCATACGGGTTTGAAAGCACTAGTAAACGCTCGATTTCTGCTTTTTCCTCGCTTACATGGATATGCGTCCAACCGGATTCCCACCAGAAGGAGTCTCCACCAAATTTACGTCCAGTGATAGTGGCATACACATCAGCTGATCCGTATGCGTTAACCCGGAAAACCAATTCTTTTTCTTCATTTGGCTTAAGCTCTATGAGGTAGTGTCCTTGATACATATAGGGAAGAGAAAGATAGAAAGTGTCTAGAGAGTGCAATTGCACGTCAAGTTTCTTAAGAGTTTCCTTTCCTGTGTTTTTCAGTTTCAATGTTAACCATTGTATTCCTTTGTCTATCTCTGTAGGATCGAATTCATACTCAATAGGGTGCCTATATCTCAACACTTTTTTCACCTCCTTTCATCTTGCGAATTTACTCCACTCGCTTTCGCGGGACCAACTATTCAAACGTCTCACTACTAGTTAAATTTACCCCAAACCAAAAAAAGGGCTTTAGGGTGGGCCATCACAGTTTGCGCACCATAACATGATTCCTCGCGCGTGTCGTGTTAGCATGGTTCTGCAAAGTTCCATATATGATGGATGGCGATTTATCTCAGAGAGTTAGGTATGGATACGTTTTGGACGATTGTTTTTATTCTCGTGATACTGTGGCAGTGGGATTCTTTGCTCTGCCTGGCGTAGGTGAATTGATACATATACAGCTTGTGATTGCCGTAATTATAGCAGTCTATCGGCTTTTGACTGGAAGACATATCTTGAGTGGAGAAAAAAGATAGTGTTCACAGACAGGATCGCACCCTCGAATAACTCGTTTGGCAAGTTTGAAGTTCACGTCAAAATGGAAATGGCGCATGAGGATAATCTCTGCTAACAATCTGCTTGCGCATAATACAATGGGTGCGGGCGCCAAATACGCTCGTCAAACGGATCTATAGACCAACATAGTGAGGGCAGACTCCAAACCATTTTTGGCCGGTTTAGGAACAGCCAAGCGTGCTGAAGGTCGCAAAAACTATTAGCATACTCGCAAAGTCCTGAATAAGCAGTAATGCAAATGGGTCAACTCAAAATAGGGATACTTGGACAACGATTTCCATAAATAACTCTACAGCGAATGCTTGGTATAGTCTACCCGAGGTGAGAACATGGAATTTGCGATAGTTATCGTGGGACTTGGCATATGGTTAGTCATTGATGGACTCTACAGCATATTCGAATACCGCAAGCAGACACTTCAAGAACATCTAATAAGAGTCATACGAGCGGGGGTTGGAGTTACCCTAATCGCCTTATACTTCCTTTAAGAAGAGGGTGAGAAACATGAACGACTGTCGAGTTACCATATTCTTCGTGAAAATGGGGAGACAAAACGACTTGGTAACCAAGGTGTTTAGAAGGCTTAGAAGGTGAGATAGTGGGGTCTAGTGTAGATGACGAAATAGATGAAATAGCTCAAAGAATTTTGTTAGAGCTTGAAAGCGCAAGTTCCAAGGATTTATCTGACGCCATTATGCAAAGATGATGTTGCGGTTATCCGACGTTCATTACGCAAAAAAAGTGCTGCAACAGATAGGAAGTGTTAGATCTGGAGCTGAACATGATATCGAGAGAAGAGCAGTGATCAAGGTTCTGTTGTTTTCTACGTGGGTGCAGAGACTTTATTTCATCATGAGATTCTTCATCATGGGGGAGATAGGTGGGGCCGTTACATTCCTTTTCATATGGTACGTTGGCTCAATAGACGTTATTAGGGGATTTGAATTCGGCATATTTGTGTTTGTATTTTCGCTGGTCATAACAAGACTATTTGATGCGCAAATAACCAAAGCTACAAAAAAGATCGCCGAACTCATGGCTAATCATAGAATCGTTAGAGATTTTATCATGAATCACTTCTAGGCGAAGAGTGTGTAAGTTGATCGAGTTGTCCGTTTACACGCGCGCTGCAAAATTGTCACCCAAGACCATTGCTTTTCGATGTTTCTCGTGAAGCGTGCTAAGTTAAAGTGATAGAATGAATCAAAGGCGAAAAAGCAGAAAAAGAAGGGGAAGAGCTGATGTTAACGCGCGCCAGTTCTGCAAGAAAGACCTGTCTGAAAAACACGTGATATCGATCGAATAACACAAGCGCGCGTTTCCTCCCATCACGTCAAAGGAATCGAAGTCTGCAGAGATAAACTCATCCTCTACGGTTGCGGTGATATTCTAAACAATTACGAAGGCATAAGCACTCATGAACCTTTCAGGCAGGACTGATGTACTTTGCCACAGTGGAACCTACAAAAGGAAAGGCGCTTTCACTTTAAATGATTGCGACTAAAATCAAACGCTTCAGACAAAATCAAGCATCGAGCCAAGACACTCTGTGGTTGAAGAGAACACTTGACAGAGAAAGCAATGAGTTAGGAACCCAAACAGAACTGGGTAACGACAACAGGTTGAGGCTTGTCTAGCAAGTGCTTGCATCTGCATTTCTATCATACACAGACTGATTTGGTTTGACTGATTTTTTATCATATCTTTAAGGTAGAATGCCAAATCATTCTAACATCTTCAAATGCACATGCGCGCGCTAGAAAACGAAGCTCGCACTGTCATTTGGTTTCGCTTTCCGTCATCGACAGGTCCGAAGAAGTAACCTCGGGAGTGGGAGTGCTGCTGAGCAGTTTTCTCGCCCCGATCCACTGAATGATGACGAAGCCAACTAGGATCTGAAACCAAAAAATCATGATTCTGATCAGCGCGGTTGCTGCTCCACCGATTGCGGTTGGAATGCCGGATGACGCATAGAGGGTTGTCATAATGATCTCTACAATGCCAACAGAGAATGCCGCCGAGAGCCCTTGTATGTACATGGTTATTGAAGCCACTAGTATGACTAGACCGAACGCTATGTCCCTGAAGCCCAGGGCATAGAAGACCAAGAAATATACAGACATCTGGAATAGCCATCCGAGAGTTGAATAGATGAGCGGCTTGATTATGTGTCTTGGATGTCTTCTCAAAGTCTCGAAACCTTGATGAAAAACTGCCAGGTTTTTCTCAGTTCTCTTCTGCAAATCATCAGTTTTGAAACGTTTCCCGACAAAGATTCTCGCGAAATTTGCCAACAACTTTGACAGTCTCTTTGATGCTTTTGTCTTTATAGCCACGTAGAGCAGAACTACTGCTTGAATGATAGATAAAGCCAATGTGATCACTAATATGTCGATGATGACAAAATTGGTCTGAGAATTGAGGATGATTGAGACAGACCCAAACGTCAAAACGCCCAAAATCGCTACAGTTGTGATGATGCGGAGGCTTACGACTGATGCAACGGTCTTTCCGAAGTCCTCCTTGACTTCTTCATAAACCAAGTACAGCCTGGCAATCTCTCCGCAGATGGTCTCGCAGGGGATTACCAAATCGACGAAGTTTCCAACCCAGTTGTAAAGGAATGCTTTGCGTGGACTTATGTTGATTGAGAGAGTTTTGAGGAGCTCGTACCATGCCATAGAAGTGAAGAACATACTCAACAACATAGAAACGGCTGTCAGGGAGAAAAAGAGAATAAACTCAGATTGATTGATTTTCTGCATCAAGTCGAGTATCTTGTTAAAACCCGCAAAGAAGTAAAGGTATAGAATGAAAACTGACAGGCCTACAATCATGACAGAAAAGACTTGCGGACTGCAAGATAATTCATGACAGGCATTAGTTGTTCAACTCTTGCTACTCGCTTCTCCCAAGCGCTACGCGCGGGCTCTTAAACGCGCTTGGTTCATAGGGCACAAAATCTGAGCTTGGGATAAAAATTTTGCCGTCTAAATAGCATGCAATCTTGCATATCTTGAACAACATCTGTGGATTCGCTGATCTTCCGCGCGCGCTATGATAACTGACGACTTGGATGCAAAACACGGTTTTGCAGCATATTTTTGTTAGCACGGTTCAATCATAACGCGCGATAGGGAATTGTCTGCGCAAAGATGTCGCTGCAGTCTCCAAGTCACATAAACTATTTATCGTCCAAGCTGCTACCAGTATTCCAGCTGAATGCTCATCTAAGATGGTTGATGGTAATGGCTACGCCTGATGACATAAAGAACATACTTGGCCCGAACGAAAAGGTTGAGCTGTATATTAAGGAGAAAATCTACCATCCTCAGCTGAACATCGATTCCTTGATTATTACGAACGAACGGATACTTCTGCGACACCCCCACGCGCTCGGATTGAAGAAGGATTTCACCGATTACAGCTACTCGGACATCGCGGGTGTAACGTTGGACAAGGGAATAATGCGATCAACAATCAAACTTACACTCAAACGCGATGGAGAACCACTAGAGCTGGGCAAGTTACCAACCTCCCTTGCAGAAAAGGGGTATGGCATCATCAGAGAGAACGTGGGCAGATTCCAAGCACCTTTTTCAACCGGATATGCCAACGCTCCCGACGCTCCTAAAGCTCCTAAATAATCGCTTCAGCGGCCACGGCAAGAGCCCCTCCACTTGGGCTTTACCGAAGTGTATGGCAACTATTCGCCGGCACACGCGCACTTTACATGCAGCATGATCCGAACTGCGTGTTTCCCCACGTCGGCGCGCGCGCAAAATAATATTAACGAGTTGCAGCGTATAAATTGCTTAGATTCGAATGGCTAAGGTGAGCAAAATCTTGGACTTTCTCAAATTGAGGTCCTTGACGAATCGTGAGTAGGTAAATTCACATGAATCTTCCTACGCATATAATGTTTGGTGCGCTAATCGGAGCTCTTTTCTTTGGGAGGTGGGACATCATTTTGCTTGTTGCCATCGGGTCAGTCCTCCCTGATATGGATAGGGAGTATGGCTTTTTCAGCAAAGATTACTTCCGCGACCATCAGCTCCATCGGGCGCTATACCACAACTTCGTTTTCATTGGGATCGTTTTTCTGATTAATCCTTACCTTGCACTGGGTGCTTTCTGTCATACTCTTCTTGATGGTATCAACACAGCAAAAGATCGCGGGGTGGAGTGGCTTTATCCTTTTTCAAGGCTAGTGAGGAAAGCTAGGTATGATCACGAAGGTAAAAAAATTGCGTTCGATATCAAAACTAAGGTATATATGTATCAAAACGACCCAGTCGAGCTCACTAGAAAAACCGCGGAGGATATGAAAGATTTTACTCTCAGGCCCTGGCGAAGGATATACGGTCCCTTCTATTCTGGCGGTATCCTGGACATAGGAATTTTTGTTGGTTCAACTGTACTCATCCTGTTTTTGGCTCTCCTGTCTGTGTTTGGGGTTAGGACTTTCATCGATTTTTACCAACCCCAATTTAGCTTCAACTTTATTGGTCCTTTGTCAATCGGTGTTTTGGGCACTTCTCTAGTTTTGGGCGTAGGTGAAATAAAGAGGCACAGAGAGGCGAAAAGAGCTTCTCGGGCACCGCCGATGCTGTATAAGCTATCATTCTTTCTCTCGTTATCCTTAATCGCGTTTGGGGTTGGGCTTGGAGCCTACCTCAACCCAAGTTCATATATCACATCCGCAAGCGATCTTCCCTACGTGGCGGCAGGAATCTTAGTGGTGTTTTTAACTGCCTTCATTGTGCTTAGAATCTATTCTTCAAGGTCAATTGCGAGAATGAGAAATGGCCATGACCCATATGCAGTCTAAGGCATCAGTGCTTAGAGCGCTACGCACGATTCTAACCGTCAGTGGATGTGCTCTTATAGGCAACCGTTTCTAATGTTGCGAAAAGGCTTATAAAAGTGCAAGTTTCGGCTATCATTTAGGAGAAGCGATTGCAAAGCGCGCGCGCTTGATTGTAGCTTTATATTCAATCGTGGAGAACAGCTTCAGCAAGAGTGGAGCCTTCACGTACAAAACCCTAGAAGTCCTAGGCCCAGAGCACGAGTTTTCAATTGTGAATGACGAGCTTGAGGCATTGCCCATCGTAGACAAAATCATAAAAGATTTCCATGGCCGAGTTGTCAACTTCGTCGAACAGCCAAGCTATACCTTTGGCAAAGAGCTTCAGCTGCACGTCATGGAATTCAAGCCCAACGCTCCCTTCAAGACACCGGTGGAGTTTGAGGAAACAATGCAGGAAGCCATCTTGACGATTCAGGATTTCCTGCAACGTAAATTTCACGCATATCTTCTTGGAACGGGCATGCACCCACTACTAGAACTCGACGAAACGGGAATTTGGCCCCACCGCCACAGACAAATCTACGAGGCTTACAGCAAAATCTTCAACCTCAGACGGCACGGATGGCTCAACATTCAGAGCTTCCACC
>JBEKXL010000036.1:0-10104 GCA_049512075.1 Bathyarchaeia archaeon
CAACGTTTGCTGAGACCGTGCCACTTTCTTTCTTTTTTCCATCTTTTCTGTCTCTATCATATGGAGTAGGGTCATAACAGATAACCTTCACAAAACGCAATTCCTCATATTACGCGTCAGAATTTGAACGATTTGATTGTTAGTCCACAGTGCGCGCTAGAAGGAAGGATATTATCGGTTGACGCTTTGTTCAGCAGGGCTTTTCCTACTCTTTTGTAAGCGTTATTTCTATTGTTGAAACCATCCTTGCTCTGTTCTCGCCTTCTCTCGGTGGCATTTCCTCTGTTCCTATGGAGATTTTGCTTACTTTTAGGTCTTTTAGGAAGCGATTTCTGGTTATTTCAGCCGCGTCAACTGCCGTGGTGATCGCTTGTCCTCTGGCCTTCAAGGTTATTTCTTTAGCATTGCTCGCGGATAGGCTTGTGATAATCGCCATAACATAGTCCATTGGTGTTTTGCTTCCTATGAAAACTATTCCCGATTTTTCCGACATTTTCCATCACATCTTTCATCATTGATTGTAACGTGTAACGTTGCTGTGTTCTTCTCGTCCTTCAACAACAGAACGCTACTGCCCCATAATGCGCAAACCTCCTTATAAACCGATTAAACAACAGAGCATCGTGAGGATATTTTCGTGCGGCTCCCTTGCCCCAGATTCCGGTTTTAGGCGCAGCATTCACTTCGCATTTAAGTGATGCGTTATGATTCGGTGCAGAAAACTTGTATATGCCTTTTCAAACCTGCGCCTTTAAAAGCTGGCTATTTTTGCGAGAACGAAGTTGAAATTGCAGAATTTAAGAGTTTTGACGTTTGCAAGATTTTTGGCTTCAGCGCGTGCATTCTTATAGCTTTCTTAGGATGGAAAGGGTTAATCGCCTTGAGCGCTACCAAGTAGGGGAGCAAAAGAGCCTCAAAAAAGAGCTTGAAGAGGCCACATCTATTAGGGTGATATACAGGGGAAGCAGAGACTGGCGAATGGAAATTCGAGAGTGGTATTCCAGATATTCTCTTCTGGCGGAGTTCGTCTGCGCGCTGTCTAAACGGAGGCGCTTCAAAACTGTTCATTGCGGATGACGAGACGCTAAAGAAGGTGGCCGCGTTGTTCGGAGAGGATGCTGTGAGAGTAGTTGAGGTCCTCAAAGGGGTTCACGAGATTACAGATAATGAGATAGCGGATAAAACCCAAATACGCCTCAACCTGGTTCGCAAGGCAGTCTACAGGCTCTACGACCACTCCATCGGGGCCCTCAGGCGATGCCGCGACAAAGAAACAGGCTGGTTTGTCTTCAACTGGAGACTCCAACCAGACCAACTGGAAGGCTTTATCCTAAACCAAAAGCGCCGTGTTCTCGAAAAACTGGAAACCCGACTTGAATACGAGAAAAGCCACGAGTTCTACACCTGCCAAACGCTAGACTGCAAGCGATATCCCTTCGAGGAGGCGTTTGAGCTTCTCTTTAAGTGTCCCGCTTGCAACAAACCAATGATCCACATCAACAACGACTTGAGTGCTGAAATCCTAACCAGAAAAATTGAACAAATAAAGGTTCTGTGAGAGTTGAAATGTTAGAGAATTGTTCTATCCCGCATTTGCCAAGCATTACTGAAACCATTCTATCTTATGTTGTACCTTCATCAAAGAATGTAGGGGCTATTGATTGAGAGATCCTGTGTGCGGCACTGTGCTCGACGAAAAAACAGCAAAATTCAAGATAAATTTCTAGAGACATACTACTTCTGCTCTGCGAGTTGCAAGAAAAAATTCAAATGCCATCCAAAGAAGTTCGCTAAATAATTTACGCCTCAAATCTGCGCATGCATTCTAAGCTGTAGCAGTCAAATCTAACTACACAACACGGAGACTTTCAGCGGCTTCACCAAACTATCGTTTCCTTTAATGTAAAGGCATCCCGAAAATGTGAAAAAAAGGAGAATAACCTATATCTTTGTTAGCTCTCTACCTAGTTTTCTTTTTACTTCCTTTTTTCTTCTTTCCGGTTGGACTCTTAGACACGTCGAGACCTCAAATCTATAATATTCAGCGATTTCCATATATATATGATTTCGTATGCACTCGTTATCTTAACACATCATCCAAAATCTGTCCCAAACATGGTCATTAACAGTACTTGAACCCAATTGGGTATGGGGACGGGCAGCCCCATTATCGGACCTGAACCCTTCTGAGCATAAGTACGATGGAAGCCTAAACATTTCCAGGTATTAGTCCACCTGCGAAGCGTGCGCTCTCAGAGAAGTGACTTAGGTACAGGCAACTTGGAGAGCATATCCTGTTACCAAGGACTCTTTCTAGGTGCCAACTTTCTTAAATGCCCCCAAGCTAGGCAAGCTTTACTCCTGCACGTTTCCTCAAAAGGAAAGAGAGGGTTTCCAACGATCCAACCCTGTAGCAAACTGACAGGCACCAGTTGCATTTGTTGGATTGAACCGGGAAACCCATCCAAGGCTGAAGGGTTCCTAAATAAAAGTGTTCCTAAGAGCACGCTAATTCCCTCGAAACAGAGCTAGGTCTTCTTTCTTTTCAAAACAACATAGGCGGTGACTGAATGAACCTAAAGAAAGCACTGCCAACAATCACGGTTATTCTAGCTGTGATTGCACCAGGATTCTTAGCAGTCAGCGCAGCGATCGACAACGTCAGCCTTAACGCGCGCGCCTGGCACGTCAAATTCAATGTTCACTATATATTTAACGTGGACTATTCTGGCTCGACTTATCACTTTTTCCTGGTCTTTGCCAAAGCTCGCCCATTGATTATGAGCGTGGGTATCCACTATAATGTTTCGCCTTTCCTGCGCGCTCATCACTTTAGCCAAATATTAATCTGCGTAGTTTAAGATTAGTAGTAAAAATGTGTAGACGAAAATTTGGAGGAAAAGCCATGACAAAGAAGTTGTTTTGGGAGAATCAATATCAAGTTGAGTTCGATGCAACCATAACTAAGATTATTGGAAACAGTGTTGTTCTAGATGCTACAGGTTTTTATCCGCAAGGCGGAGGCCAGGTTGGGGACACAGGATACCTTAATGGAATCAGGGTAGTTGACACACAACCAGGCGAAGAAACAGACATCGCTCACATTCTTGAAATAAGGCCGCTTTTCAGTGTTGGGGCCTTAGTTCATGGGAAAATAGATTGGGAAAGAAGGTATAAGATAATGAGGCTGCACTCTGCGGCTCACATAGTCTATTTTCTCATGCAAGAGGTTTTTGGAGAAGATTGCAAACCAGCCTCTTCAGGTCTTTTGGACGAAGAGAAAGAGAGGTCAGATTATCTCTTCGAAGAGAAGTTAGACGAGGAAAAACTCAAGTTGGTTGAAGAGAT
Organism: Bathyarchaeia archaeon; assembly: GCA_049512075.1. Lineage (GTDB taxonomy): Archaea > Thermoproteota > Bathyarchaeia > Bathyarchaeales > Bathycorpusculaceae > JBEKCD01. The sequence continues at coordinate 3,349 of JBEKXL010000036.1, forward strand.
TACCAATCAAATCATAAAAAAAGGGCTATGAGATCAAAACATGGAGTGAGAACGGCAAAAAATATTGGAAAATGGAGCTCTTTCCCGCAATGAAATGTGGAGGGACCCATGTTAAAGATTCGAGTGAAATCGGGGAGATTAAAGTAAAAAGAGGAAAGAAACCCGGAAAGGGAAAGGAAAGAATAGAGATTAGCCGATTACCATAAGTTTGAGCGTGACCGCATCTTCCTGACGTTTTGTATGTAGCGCGTTAAGTTGCCAGATCAATTGACGATTTCATACCAACTATTTATCACAGAAAATTGATAGTTCAAATTCCACGAGCTGTCTGACTGGATTGAGATGATGCTGGACATTAAGACGTTGCTTTTACTGAATTTCACCCCGTTGTCTCCGCAGGGTATCGCTTTCCAAGATTTCTTTTAGGTAATTTACAGGTGTTATAGCCGCAATTCCTATGTGATACCTTATTTCGCTGGGCCCATAATGTCCTTTCATGATTCCGAGCAAAAAGTATCTCTCTGGGCCCACCACTAGCTGGTTTGATCTTCTTGTAGGGCCAAATTTCAAAAAGACAGGCGAACCACTATTTCCCCCAAATGGGAAGCACTCAGCGAAATGGAACTTTGTGCTTCCTTCCGGCATTGGAATGTCTTCCTCAGACATAAGAGCAAGTTTCCCAAATCTAATGACAGGATTATTTCGTCTTTCTTGTTGTATTTCGGGAGTAAAACATGGGAAAAATATCTCGTCACCTTCAGCAACTCCTTCTCTTTGAATGACTTCATCGGTAGCGAACATCGTTGCTGGAATTGAGCTAAATTCGTATGTTTCAAGATTCTGGAACCTTTGGATGAGTGCAAGGTCAACAGCAGGATTGGAATGAACAGTCCATTGCAGGTTCCCTTCTCCGTCTAATATAGGCAATCTAAGAAAACTGACTCCCGCCTGGTTACTGCTCGAGGACCAGCCTTTCAGATTTACTCTTAAGAATATTTCTGCAAGGTATTTTCCTGGGTTATCTTTTAGCACATGTGTTGCCGTCACGAAGTATGGCCAAATTACGTTTTTATTTATATGGTGAGGAACGGAGACAAAAAAAACCAGTGCCCAGAGGATGAACGCCATGAACTTCACCTGAATAAATATAGACCACAGTTTTCTTGATAGCACCTATTTCTGAAATAACAGACATTAAGCATCTGCAGTCCTAAGAACAAGATTGCTAAAAAGCTTTTCTCAACCAACACTCTTCCAAAGTTTGATTGAGAGGTCCCCCAAATTGTCGCAACTTGATTTACTTTAAAACAGTCTAGAATCTTTCTCATAACCTCGTCTTTAATGTTTAAGTTGAAACTTATTTTCCTCTCCGCTATATTCGTGTGTGTACGTCCCATGATGGGGGTGCCCGTCCCCATGCCCAAATGGTTTAAACCCGATCTCTATGACCCTGCCCCCTACCAGGCTAGGGCAACCCCTTTTGTCGCTCATAAATAACTGCTCAGCCCCAAGTTCAGAGGCCCTCCAGGAATTCTCCATGGAACCCGACATGGCAAAATGGATGGCTTGGAACACGAGTGCAATTAAATTAGCCATGAGTCTTGAAGAAAGCATGAAACTACTAAAATAAGCCAAACACGCGTGTGCATATTTGATTTGAAGCCTAAATATGACTTGAATGTACAAGACGGTGGAGAGAATATTAGATGGTTGGGTTTATGGCATCTTTACCTGCAAAGTGGGCAGAGTATTTGAAACGTTTAGCCGACGATCACGAAATTAACCTAAACAACGTGATCAGTGAACTGTGCGAATGGGCCTTTTCTGGTCCTGCGAGCAAGGAACAGTTTGAAGATTGGTTAGATGAGGCTTATCCGCCAAAAGGTGAAGCGGGAGGCAAAGCAAATGCTGCAAGAGAAGAAGCGGGCGAGATTGAAGAAGAAGAGGGAGATGAAGCTGAAGAAGAATCCCACGAGCATAGAGATTAAAGTGTAGGTAAAGATCAAAGCGCAACAGCGTGATCCTAAGATAGTTTCATTATTTAGCAAGTTTTTTGTTTTGGAATGACCAGTGATGAGAGTTGAGCGTGCGAGGTGTGAAATCGGTCGAGCTGAAAAGAGCGTTTAGGTGCTAGTGACTATTTCTGCTCCTGCGGCTACAGGTCCTGATGTCGTGATTTTGATTCTTAAATGGTCTCCGGGCTTTGCGTTACCAACGAAAACTGGGAAACCCTTGATTCTGGCTATGCCTTCCCCTTGAGGGCTTGTTTCGATTATATCCACTTCGTATTCTTTTCCAGTCTCAACTGGGCAGTTCTCAACGCCTCTGCCACGTTTGCTCTTGGCATTTCTCGGGCTTCTTTTTCGCGGGCTCATTGGCATCTTCCTTTTTCTGCTTTTATGATGATATGATTATCGTCCCTCAGTGGCTTAAGTGTTCCGCATTTTACTGCTCGCGCTAACCCAATTGAAAGTGCAATAATCTATCTAAAGTCCATATTCAGGAACGGCCCCCAATCTTCTTTCGTTTGCAATTGAGACGAAAATTCAAAACCCACATACCTCCAACAGAAGACATACGCCGAAGAGAAGAGAAACGCCTAAACAGTCACAGCAAAACAGAAAAAAGGGAAAGACGCGGGAGATATCTCCACGCGATCCTGGGTTCAAATCCCAGCGGCTCCGCCTCTACACGATGTACGATTAACTGATAAGGATCCCAAGTGGGCCAGCAGCCTTATGAGAATTTTGCCCGTCAAAGAGTTGCGGTAATAATCCGGGCCCGAACCCTTTTGGGTTTAATTCCCTAGAGGTCTAATCTCTTTTGGGTATGGGCTTAGCTAGATTTGCAACTAGGTTGTCGTGGGCTGAGCACAGAAAAAATCGAAGTGCTTGGTGGAGGGATACGTGCGCATTAGCCAACATCGACGCGCTTGTTTCGAAAGTTTAAAAAAACACCGCGCGTGCTACACCTTATCAATCGTTTTAGGGTTTTTCAAATTCACGGCGCGGGCTTGCATGGTCTGTGAGGCGCCTGCCAAAAACTCTTTATTCGTTTGGCACAATCAGATGGGCTTCCCACGGTTATCATCTCTTTCGGGTAATAGCTTGGAAGTTGTCGTTTGATGTGAGGTTGGGTAATCCGTTCATCCAACATCACTATGCACCCTCTGTCTTTTGCTGACCTGTGGGCACGTCCGCAAGCCTGAACTAGCCGCAGTATGGCTGGGGTCAAATAATCATAAGTTCTCCCATTCCCCGGGAACTGTTGTTCAAGATAATCTATGAGTGATTCCTGTAAGCATCCCACGTTGCATATGGCAATCCTATGGTTACAACACATTTGAGGATGTTTTCAGGGTAGTCCATTACCTCGCTCAGTTTAGCTCCCATTACTCCATACAGAACGTAGTTGGACGAACTTGTCAGCTTCTCAATCACGTCCTTTCTCTTCGTGTTCGACTCTTCCATGATTATCTTTCTGTCTGTTTTTGTCAATGATACGACCTTGTGCATTAGTCCGTAGCTCGTGAAGACAGCCATATTGCCTTGACTGGCGTTGGATATTGCTTCAACGTAGCTTTTCGACTTTTCAAGCATCAAATCGGTTCTTCTCTTGAACTCTGACGACACATCCTCAGCAGCTAGGATAACTCTGTTCTCAGGTGGAAAAGAAGGGTCAAACTCTGTCAGACAAACGTTGCTCGGCTCATAGAGCATCAAATCCCTGTAAACGGTTGGAGGAGATAGAAAACCGCTCATGAGGATGGTTCCTCGTGCTTCTCTCAGAACTGGATCAACGATCTCTCTTCCATCGAAACTTCTGACTTCCAAAGCAACCCTGTTCTTCTGATCTCTTTCGATCAGATGCATATACTTCGGCTCAACGTTCTTGAAGAATCTCTCCATGAACATGCCAATTCGATAATTGTAACTTGAAATTCTCTCAGAACCAGATTCAAGTCGCTTCTCTTTCACAAATTCGCCATATTCTTGAAGTGTTGCGGCAGCTTCAAGACCAGATACGTCGTTGTGAGCCAGAAACAAGTCACTGAGTTCCTGGAGGTTAAGCTGTCTAAGATCTTCGATTCTTAATGTCTGCCGAGCATGCTGAAACACCTCTTCCAAGAGAACGTTTAGACATTCTCTAATAGATCCGACTGACTCGTGTTCGAAAATTCCAGTCTCCCTTAGGGCTCCTTCTACTGTACTCTCAGTCAATTGATCAGAAAGTAATTCTCTGGCGAATGTTGGAACATTGTGAGCCTCGTCCACGATTAAAAAGACCTTCGAAAGACCGACTCCGAAGCTCTTTAGTATTGATTCCCTAATCCTCGGATCGAAGACGTAGTGATATGTTCCAAGAAAAACATTCACCTTGGGGAGAATCCTCTTCAAGGCTTTGCGAGCACAGAATCCTCGTCCAGACATGAACTCAACCGATTCCTCTGACGCAAGAATCCTTTGGGCGCAATCCAAAGCCAATTCCTCCGCCTCTTTTTTCCCTCTGGAGATATTCATATAGAATTTACAGAAGGGCTTGATGGAAGACTCGCCGTTATCCTTCAGTCTCTTGCACTCTTCAAAAAAGCCAACGTAGGAGAGATCGCCTTTTGACTTCAACGGACACATGTCTTGTTTGCTAAAGAAAGAGACACTGTTAATGTCTCTCGAGAGTGTTCTCAACTCTTTGAGGTATATGTGCAGCTGGCTTCTGGTTCTGAAGCAGATCATCAATCTGTTTTCCTCGAGCTGAGGCAAAACTGCAAGCAACGACGCAAGAGACTTGCCTATTCCACATGGAGCACTTCCCACGAAAACCTCTTTGCTTCTAAGTGCCTTTGCTGCCTCTGAATAAGCGCGCGCGCTTGACTCAAGACATAAATGCGTCTGTCTTCTTGCAACCCTAATATCATATCATTCCTTGCCTAGGACCCGATGATCCGTTAGGGGAGGGCAAAATTCATGGTTAGTAGTCTTTACCCGAAGGGTGAGCAATCATGAGATCTGAGCAAGAAATAAAAGACAAGCTGAAAGAGTTTGAGGAGATCATGAAGACAAATCCGCGATTCTACGGTTGCCTTGCATACGAATTCTATGCGCAGAAAGACGCTCTCAAGTGGGTTCTGGGACTAAAAGAGCTTTTGGTACCGACAACCTAGTCCATTTTTTCTCTTAAGTGCCATTATGCAAAGGGTGCATCAAGTGAAGCCAAAGAAAAAGATCGTAGACGGAATACCTCTATGAGAGTGCTTTCTCGATCATATTGGCTATGCGAAGACTGCCATCAGCGCGCGTATGTGTCTTAAGTGTTACGGTGTAAGGACTCTATCAAATGGTAATGCGTATGCTAAACGTTAGGGCATTCCTCAAAGGACTTCAATAACTATAGGCAGGTATGCCTGGCAGTTAAGCTATATAAGTGATGTTGAGAATACTGATATGCGCGTTCCAGTTCTATTATTTTAGCGATGGATTTGCGCGTCAAAAACAACAGAGTGGAAACAAGTTAGATGGCGAAACATATTTGGAGAGGTAGAGGCAGGCCTCCGAGCATGTATTCATACAAAGATGGAAGGATTCTGGAGAACCTTGCCAGAATCGCAATGCTGCATAAGGTTGATGCGAGTGAATTTTTCAATCGCATTGTGGAAGCTTGGAATCACGAAGGGTCAGAATGTGAGCAGTTGGTTATAGAATGTCGTAAGAGGACGAAGAATTCAGCGATTTTTCTCTTCACCACCGGTTGTAAGATTGTAGCTCAATTTCCAATATCGATTAGCATCTTGCAAGGAAAGAATCAGCTTGAAAGCTACACGAAAACCATTTTTGCCAGAATTTCCTCGGTCAAGAATTTTGAGGGTGTAAACTCTAAGATTGGGGACTTGAAAGTTGGAATGAAAAAGGTCAGCCTCAAAGCAGAGGTGCTTGAGATTCCAGAATCTAAAATCGTTTACACGAGATACGGAACAACGGCTTGTATATCAAACGCGCTCATCAGAGACGAAACTGGTTCAATGAAAATGAGTTTATGGAACCAGCAGATCAACACGGTGCATAAGGGCGACGTAATTGACGTCAAAAATGGTACAGTAGCTTGGTTCAGCGGTGAAAGGCAGTTGCGACTGGGGAGAAGCGGAAGCTTAAGCGTCATCGAATGCGCGCTCGCACCATAGGAAGCGGTGTTAATGCCGAAGACTAAAGCCATAATAAACATTCAAAACGTCGTTGCCGCTGCCACCTTAAACCAGAAAGTTGACTTAAACGCGGTCGTGAAGAGTTTTCCAGGGGTTGAATATCGGCCAGAACAGTTTCCAGGCTTGGTGTTTAGGCTTAAGAGACCGAAGACAGCCACGCTGATTTTCAATTCTGGAAAAATGGTCTGTACAGGCGCCAAATCAGAGCAGGAAGCGCGCAGGGCTGTTATGACAGTTGTTAAAGAGTTGAAGAAGGGCGGAATAATCATCCTCAGCAAGCCGGACTTGAAGGTTGTGAACATGGTTGCTTCTGCAAGCCTAGGCGGAAAAATAGATTTGGAAGCAGTTTCCACGCTTGGAAAAACGATGTATGAGCCGGAGCAGTTTCCAGGCTTGATCTACAGGATGGACGAGCCCAAAGTGGTTATACTCGTATTCGCAAGCGGGAACCTTGTCTGCACCGGAGCCAGAAGAGAACAGGACGTCTATGACGCCGTGCACAAGCTTCACGAAAGATTGGAGGAACAAAACCTCATATTCTACGAATAAAAACTTCACAC
>JBEKXL010000037.1:0-9335 GCA_049512075.1 Bathyarchaeia archaeon
CAGTAAATCCGTCGACATGGTTTCCAATTCACAGCCACAGTGGTGAGATGCGGTACATGAAATTTATTGTCCTGTTTAGGGCCGGGTCTTTCAGTGTAGCGGATTCAATCTCTACCAGTCGCCTTTCCGATCCTGATCTCGTGATCCGTTACTGTGAGACTGAGAGAATCGCCCTCGTTCCAGCCGAGACCATCCACGGCAGGCTTCGGTATCGTCATGCGCAGCGAGTTTCCAATCTTGGTTAGTTTGACCTTGAATTTTGTTGGCATAGGACATCAGATTCCCGATTAAATTGTATATCCGAAAGGATACACGTCACTAAAATGGTTTTCGGGTGGAGAATTTGTTCGTTCATCGTAATTTTGGTGGTCGTGGGTCTAGTGGTGCGCACACACACAGGACTACTCCTGACGAGCACACACACAAATCAACTGAACGACGTCGGTTACGAGCGATCCCCCCTGACCGGGTCTTCAATCTTCATCTAACAGTTATTACCACTTTTCCTTGGACGTGTCCTTTTCCAAAATAGCGGAGGGCTTCAGGAACCTCACTTAACGGGTAACGTCTATCTATGACCGGAGCAACTTTGCCGGCCTCGAAAAGGTTGTTCATAAAAATGAGATCTTTCGAGTTCGGTTTATGGGCCAGGATAACTAATTTCTTGCTCCTTGTGATCAATGGTGCTGTGAGCGCGATCAGAAAGACTCGAGGTATGGACCCTCCGATCATGACAAAGATGCCCTTGGGGCTTAGTGCACGCTTGTAATCGAGGATCGAACGATATACGACAACATCAAGAATCAGGTCATAACGCCGCCCACTTTTGGTGAAATCTTCTTTCGTGTAGTCAATGACCTGGTCTGCACCGATCGAGCGCACCATGTCTAATTTCCCCGTGCTGTCTACGCCAGTTACTTCAGCCCCGAATGATTTGGCAATCTGCATCCCAAACGTACCCACACCGCCACCCGCACCATTGATCAGGACCTTTTGGCCCGGCTGGATCTGTCCTTTGCGAAGACCCTGCAGGGCGAGGACTGCCGCTTGAGGTACGGCCGCTGCTTGCTCGTAGGTCATACTGGCAGATTTTGGCGCCAATACATTCTCACGAGCACATACATACTCGGCAAAACCGCCCATCCCACACCCGGATATGTCCCCGAATACCTCATCACCTGGCTGAAACTGCTTTACGTTTCTGCCAACCGCTTCAACCCGCCCCGCTATGTCACACCCGAGTATCTTGACTTTTGGTTTTCGAAGCCCAAATAGTAGGCGGTTCACGAACGGCTTACCTCTCAGGAGCCCCCAGTCCCAGTCATTTACGGATGCCGCATGAACTTCTACCAGTACTTCATCCTCTTTGGGAGTCGGTTTTTCCACCTCTTCGAGTCGAAGAACATCAGGCGATCCGTATTTTGTGTACACAATCGCTTTCATGAGTTCACCACAAAATCAGCCGCTCAAATTAAGTCTCACGCCACGATCTGAGCAAAACAGCAAAACGTCAGCAGAGCAGGCTGAGCTTGCGCTTAACCTGTGAAAGATGCTGAATGGCAGACCACGCTACGAAGCTTTCTGCCACCCAAGACGAATTTGAACCGACGTCGTCGCTAACGTAGTTTTGTGTGTGTGATACTACTGGTGCGAGCAACGGAATTTGAACTCGCATTGTTCCGTTGCTTCACTGTAAGGCTGTGTGTACCGCTAAATTGGGGTCAGAATCCTCTGCCCCTCTATGAGCCTTAATCTTCTCGGGAAGAATTGTGCCGTGGGCTCAGCGGATTCCGATCGTTACACCGAATGTATCCTAGGTTTTGGACGTCTTCTTGAATTTAGAAATCACTAAGACGACTGCGAGGGCTATGACAAACCAGACGATGATATCACCGATTAAGTTGAGCCAATTACGGAGATGGGTGAACCTGGGTAGACGATTACGTAGAACCATGGGAGCGGCCAACCATGCCAAGTTGCACCCACCAGCCCCATAGGTGTCACATCAATCAAACTAGTGATCAGTGTAATCACCAAACCGGCAACAACAGAAAGAAGAACCATCAACTTCATTTTCATTGCATCAAACCCAGCTAAAGCTGCGTAATGGATCGATAAAAAACTTCGGTGCGGACGATGAAATTTGAACCGTCGTCGTAGTAGTCCTCAGTTTTGTGTGTGTGGTACTCATGGTGCGCTCACACACCAGTACCCCTTCTGAATTTGGGGCATGTTTTCCGTGGCGCGTAGGTGGCAAACTCTTATCATTGAGACCCCAAAAACTCTCATCTGCTATACGCAGAGATTGAAGCCGAGGATAATCAAATGGATTGTATCTATCTATCTGGGAGTGATTGCCTAGCGCAACCAGCTTCTGTCGTGAAGAGGGAACATTACAAGCCGACCGATGAAGACCAGAAGCTCTTTTGTAAGAACGGAAGCGAGTTTAAAGCCTGTCCGAGATTCACTGCTTATCAAGAGCATGTGAGATCTTTCAAGCTTTTCCAGAAGTAGGGCTCTTGAAAGAAAAGGGGTCAAAATGAATTCATACAGAAATAACGCAAGAGTTGCGGGAGTATTATTAATATCTGCAACGGCTGCAAGTTTACTAAGCTCACCATTTTTGGCACCTATCACAACTTTGAATTTTACTGAGTTTTCGGCAAACCAAAACCAAGCGTTAATAGGAGCACTTCTTGTGTTCATCGCTGCCATATTGAGTGTTAGTATTGCAATTTCGCTATATCCTGTATTAAAAAAATTCAATCAAAGTCTCGCTATTGGAGCTGTTAGTTTCAGACTTATTGAAGCAGTTCTCTACATCGTTGGTGTAGTCACCATAATCTTTCTATTGACTTTAAGTCAAGAATTTGTTCAAGCTGGTGCTCCATCTTCATCCTACTTTCAAACCTTAGGTGCAGTGTTTCTATCAGGTCATGACTGGGTATCATTTGGGGCTGGACCAATAGCTTTCAGCTTAGGTGCTCTGATGTATTATTACATATTCTATCAGACAAGACTCATTCCTCGATGGCTATCAATTTGGGGTCTTGTTGGAGTAACATTGTGCATGACATCGGCCATATTGGTGATGTTCAATATAATCGGTACATTCTCAACTGTTCAGATAGTTCTGAATTTTCCCTTCATAGCTGCTCAAGAATATGTTCTTGCGGTATGGCTGATAGTCAAAGGATTCAATCCATCCGTAATTGCTTCCAAGTCTCCTCAAGTGGATAGTTAAACAACCATGGAAACCCAAGCCTCAGGTCGAAGTAAGCGACAGACGTCACACGAGTTCTACAAGAAACTGTATAAACTGACTGTAGCGGGCGGAGTAGCATTCTGGGCAGCTGACTTCGCAATTTCCCTGTCGAACCTTCATGTTACTGACGGTCGAGACAGCATCCGTGACCAAGAACCGCCAACATACGAGTTTCTACCGAGACGAATCCCACATGATTCAATCATGATAGATGGTCACAGCGGATACATCTCCCTGCAAGCGCTACACTGGCTCTCTCGCAACAAGGTTCCGGTTTTCATACTGGACTTCGATGGCTCGCTGATCAGCAGTATTCTGCCGCCCGCACCAATCAAAGCTGACCTGCGTGCTGCACAGATCAAAGCAAGCCAGGACAGCAAGATGAAGTTCTCAGTTGCAAGGTCTATTGTTCAAGCGAAGATTGCGAGGAATCTACAGGTTCTCGAATGGCTCGGCCAACGCTACGACATCGAGAGAGGGGTTCAACTGACCAAGCACGAAGCGCTTCGTCTCGGAAAGGCCCATAACGTGGTGGATCTCCGAACGGTTGAGGGTCGCGTTGCACTTCGGTATTGGCAGGCGTATGCTTCGGTGATTCCTGAATGCTTCGACTTCCACGGACGAATGACAACGAGCCACCAGAACAATGCGTCTGACCCAGTGAACTTGGCGTTGAACTATGCGTACGGCGTCTTGGAGGGCGAGTGTCGAGCAGCAATCAACACTGTAGGTCTAGAGCCATCCGTAGGATTCCTGCATGAGACTAGCCACTATCAGACGAAGCAGTCGCTTGTGTATGACTTGCAGGAACCGTTCCGTTGGATCGCCGACGTGGCGGTTATGGATGCCTTGGAGTCGGGAGTGTTGGATTTGCCGGATTTCTACTTTACGGGGGACGATTGCTGGTACCGCTTTGAACCAGAGGCGAAAGAACGGTTCCTAGAATTCCTCCGCGAGCAGTTCAATTCAGGGGTCAGATACAAGGGGCGCGGATTGAAGTGGGATACGGTCATCGAGGAGAAGACGGTTGAACTTGGTCGATACCTAACAGGGCGAGGTGATAGGTTAGATTTCTCGGAGCCTCTGCCTGAACTTGACTCCGTTGGCAATCGCGAACTCCGCGAAGTAATTCTCGCAATGTCTCCGGCGGTGGCTAGACGAAGGAGAATCGGAAAGAGCACTCTCCACTATTTGCGTAAGAATGCTGAAAGTCGGCGGTCATTCAGAATATATCGCAAAGTCCTCAGCAGGTTGCGGCGTTAGGAGCGTTAGGAGTGATCCAAGATGAAGCGAGAGATGACGGCTAACCTCAAGCTCAATGAAGCAGGTTATTTCTTGCGGGCGATCAAGAATACTACTGACGATACGTTCCTCTTCAATCTGAGCGCTTTTCTAAGCGCTTGGAGGAGCATTCTCGACGTAATGTTGTTTGATTTTGCTCAGAAGTACCATCTAGGCTTCGGTCCTGAAGACCACGTGACCTTCGAGACATTCAGGATTGTTGCCAAAGCACTGAAACGAGGTCAAGCCCTTAGATTTCTGAGTTGGTGGAGAAAACAAGAGAGGCGAGTGAGCGGGAATCCGCTATATCCTAAGAGGAACATGATCGTCCACAGGAAATATCCAGAGACAGGTTTGGCCATAGTCTATCCAGAAGAAGCGACGCCACTGATCCAAGAAGTGGTAGGCGATGAGAGGCGCGTCAAAGTTTGGTTCATTGAAGACAAGGGAGAAACGAAGCTGCTACTCACGCCTGTCAAAGAAGGTCGAGAACTATATGACGCGATAATTCGGAGGCAGGCGCAATCTGGCCCTGCAATAGTAGGAGGAAAGACCGAGACGCGTTTCGAGGATATTGAAGGGCATTCCGTGGAGGAAGTCTGCCAAGAAGGATTTGAGAAGATGAAGCAAATTGTCCGGACTGCCGAGCGAGATTTTTGGAGAAAAAGGGACAGACAGAAAAGAAAGCGACGTGGTGCGAGTCTCGCAACGCGCTAGTTGCGTGTGAGTAATCATGGAAATTCTAGAAGAAATCTCCAGAGACATGGAGCTACCCAACTTCTATGCACCGATTCACGATCAAATTAGGAATCATCTCGCGCGGCTTGGTCTCGGAAGCCGGTTGAATGCTATTCCTTCTGGAGTCATTTTCGAGATGCCTGCACTTATCGACCAAACTACAGCGAATCAGAAATCCTTCAAAGTGAGAGCTACACGCAAGCTAAGACAGAGCCGAGTATTCCTAGATATGGCTGCCAAGGCAGATGATGAGATCAAGCCTATTTTGCTCTACTATGGAATCGCGCAATTGTGGGGGTTCTTTGTTTCGTCTTGCGTCAAGCATGGCAGTCTCTCCCAATCTCACGGATTGAAGGTGTTAGAAGGCCCACAGCTTCAGATCAAGTTTTCAGGTCGTGGATCATTCTTTCGACTGGTCAACCTGTTCTCAATATTTGGAATCTCATCCCAGTACTCGATCATAGACTGGGATCCGGCTAAGTCCAAATTCATCCAGAAACCCATCAGCTGCCCATACACTATTGACATTGGCGCTTTCAAGAAGATATTCGGGGAGGACTTGGCGAAGGATGGCTCAAGATTTGGCAACACGGAAGTAGACTTAGACTGTTATGTGGCTCTCTTTGTTGCGAGTCACCTAGCTCGTTACAGGCCAGAACTCTGGACTGAGATCGTTGATGGCGAGGATAGTGATAGTTCGATGGTAATCTATAGAAGAGCTTTCGAGAAGTGTAGCACGACGACAATGAGAGTTGTTGGCGTATTATGGGGTCTGTCAAAAGGCATCTCCCCTAGTAGCGCCTTCACATCTCTTTCATACAATCTCACCACACTCGGGGAACTAGGACAGGACTCAGTGCTTTGATTCCGACGCATGCCAATCACATCTCATTCTCTTAGGGGGGCCGGGGGCGTGGGGCCGTTCGTCGTTCGTCCGTTATTTTTTCGGGGGGAGGGTATCATGGTGCGGGCGTCGTAATTTGAACCGTCGTCAGGAGTCATTGTGTGTGCGCACCAGCCTACCCACACACAGGACATGGAACTCTTACCGGGCACGTACATGTTCAGCTTCAACGACGGTACCAAGGACGTATCATATGCGCTAATCGTCGGTGCGACCAAGCACATTCGCTAGACCGAGCCTCCCTAGGGGCTCGCTCTCTCTTTCTTCCTCTTGATTCACTCAGTTTGGAACTTCACGTCTTTCCGACTTTGACAAGCTAATGGGACACGCCCTTACCGTCAACCGACTGGTGGATCGGTCTCTGGGTTGAGCCACCATTGCATTTCGCAGACCGTTTCACATCGCTTGCCGTTGCGTTCGCGGCAACCGGGAGCGTTTGCCAAGAAGAGCATAGCTCCGATAACGAGAAGAATCAATCCTTTCTTCTACGAAGCCTAAAATCCATACTCAGGCCCAACTGCATGTTATCACTATTCTTTGAGATTCACTGCATGCCTGTGCGGAGTTCACGGACTGCTCTGCTCTGCAAGAGCGCCAAGGAGGGGCGCGATGACAAGAATACGCTACAATGGAAGGAGGTGAAGAGTTCAATGAAGAAAACGATACTGAAAGTAGCGTTTGCCGTCGTTCTCATTTCTCTATGTGCTTTTCCGTTCGCGTATTCGGGATTCTTCCCTCCGCAGAAGACCAGGATATTCTTCACCTTCGCACCAAGTATCTATGCTGAATATGACGGCCCCAATAACGACTACATCGCCGTAGAGGCCGGTGTAGGTCTCGGTAGCACGTACGGACCGTTCGCATTCCTACTAGTTGAACAGGGAAAACAGGATGCTAGCGGCGTGTGGCATTGTGTGGATCACTGGTACACGGATAATGTCTTGGCTGGGCAGAAGTATGCGCTCCTGTACGTCAGGCTGAACACGGACGCGACGGACGTCTTTTCTTATGACGTCACCATGGCGTTGATTGTTGTGACCAGTTCGTCGCCAGACCAATTCAGCATAAGCGTCTCGGCCTGGACTCGCACGGGCAAGATATCCATCACGGCAGAGTTCAATGCAGACACAACCGTGGATATCGCCCCTAAGCTGAATGGAGGCTTAGGCAACACTCCACCCAATCCGGCAGCGCAGTTCATTGGCGTTACCGCGCGACGCGCGGGTGGCCTGCTTCCACCGACGATAACTGGTGTCCCGTTCGGAGACACAACTTTCAGCCGTGACAACTCAGTGTTCAGGTACATCCGGACTGAGCTTTACGACCCATCACTACTCTGGTAGACCGTAGGTGCGATGAGCGTGTCGGCAGGGGAAGGAGCGGTTCCCCTGCACCCAACTTTCTTGCCCTCTATCAAGGACGGTTTGTGTGTGTGGGTCAGCTGGTGGTGCGGGCGTCGTGAATTGACCCCTCGTTCGTCGTTTTCGTCTGTGTGCGCACCACTAGACCGAAAAAGTCAGTTGTCATCAACAACTCTTTTATCATCACGAATCTACGTTCTCGTCTCAGTGCCAAGTTATGCCCCGCAAGAGGTTCACAGTTGCATTTCTGCTAGTTATGTTCGCGGTTCTGCTCGTCGCGGAACCATTACCCGTCCACGCCGCGTCATCCCTTGTCCAACGAAATTCGACTTGGTGCAACACCTTCCATGGCTATGATGTATGCAATGACGCTGCAACGCTCTCGGTTTCTTTCGCAAACGGCGTGACAAGCGGGAATCTACTGGTTGTAGCTGTGACGGTTGGGAGTAACCCTCCGGTCACGGTAATTTCCGTAAGTGATTCCCGAGGCTCTTCATTCACTCAGGCTGTGTCAGACTCGATGACAAATAATTACGCCTACGCCTACATCTACTATGCCATTCTCTCTTCCAGCGGACCTGACATGGTCACAGCAACCTTCAGCGCGGTGCCCTACAAAGATCCTAATGACCCACTGGGCGGCACGGGGATCGCATACTTGCACATCTTTGAGGTTTCAGGCGTGAGCACCGTAGGCATTACAACCGGCAACGACTCCGGTTTGCTTTCCGGTGTCGGCACGATCTCCACATCATCCACTGCTTTTCAAAGCGGAGCCTTCCTCGTAGCCATCGCAACTGAGGACATTTTGACCGGTAATTGGGCTGTTGGAACCGGTTTCACTCTATCTCCGAACCCATCCTACGATCAGTATAATGATCTTTCAATGACTCAGTACTCGACTTCCGGAGTTGCCAGTCCAACCACATTCCCTGCAACACTCTCAGCTTCCGGCGGGAATGACAAGAACTGGGTTGAAGTTGGTGCAGCTTTCCAACCAGGGGTTGTAACTTTCACTACAGTTGTGAGTACGGTGAATACGGGTACGCTGAGTACGGGCAATCGCTTCGTCACAGTAACAACGGCGATTTCCTATTCAACTACAAGTTGGACTTCGGCTGGCACAGTCACACAACTAGTGACCGAATTCGACACTATCTACGGCTATTTCGTGAATGTCGCCGCTCAAGCAGTGGGTGGCTTCATTGAGGAGACAAACAAGCTTGGCATCTTGACGACATGGTTCACAATACTCGGATGCGTCGCGGTAGCATTCGTCGTTGTGAAACCGTGGAAGAGACGTAAGTAGACAGCCATTGAAAATGGTTTCCTGAAAAGCAGAATTTACCGCATATTTTGAACGACCGACAGACACAGGGATGTCCAGACGTCCTAGGTGTCAGAGGGGTGGGGGTGTCAAGGGTAGTATTCGTTTTGTGTGTGTGTACCATTGGTGCGGGCGTCATAATTCGAACCCTCGTCCGTCGTCATTTCGTTATTTGTGTGTGTGGGTCTAGTGGTGCGAGCATCGTAATTTGAACCGTAGTTCTTCAATAGTAGCTAGGAAGTGCTTCGGCAGTGTCTACATCAGCGGCTCCATGTTTCCTTCACGCAGCCTCACCCTTGCTGTCGAGCCACAGTAAGAACGATCGTTTCCGCAATCTGTTTCATGTACGAGGCCTACCCACACACAAAAAAGGCGATGAACGACTGCGCACCCAAATCAAGAGTTCAATTCTTCAATCGCATGAAAACTAGACGGGCAGGCCCGCTAAGAGTTTCTTGG
>JBEKXL010000038.1:0-8729 GCA_049512075.1 Bathyarchaeia archaeon
ATGGCGAACGAGATCATGCTCAAAGCCTCACTGTACAACCTCCTCACAGGACTAACCGTGAACCCATAACCTGAGACGACAACCCTCAAGGAAAGAACCCCTCAAGACCTAGTCATGCAACACAGCAGTGTCATGCAAAGTCTTAAATAGATGCTTAGAATCGGCTGCTGAACATGAGCTATAGATACCTGGATCTTCTAGGAACCGCTACGAAATTTCTGACGTTCTCAAAAGTTAAGTCCGGAGATAAATTGGTCGTCTATGCTTACGCAAGCAAAGACAAAGATTTGGTGGACGCGTTCTACGCGGCAGCGGTTCAATTGGGCACCGACGCTATTCTCTCCATAGTCACTACCAGAAAGTTCCTGCAAGAACCATCTAGAATGGCCATCGAGCTGATGAAACAAGCTGATATTGTCATAGACTTGCCTACGGTTCCTTGGATGTATACAAATGGCCTTGAAGAAATACTCGATTCAGGCGTCCGCATGCTAAATGTTGTGGCGTCTGCTGAATCGGTGGCGAAACTACCGCCCACGGATGAGATCATTCAGAGAAGCAAAATGGGCGCAGCATTATTCGAGAAAGCAAACTCCGTCCACGTAGTGTCAGAAGCAGGAACGAACATCACAATGGGCTGTCAAGGAAGACCGGGTCTTGGCCAAGACGGAGTAGCAAGAGAACCTGGAGAGTGGGACAACGCCACGACCGCTATTATTGCTGTCGCACCCATCGAAGATCAAGCCGACGGGACGATCGTAGTAAATCGCGGAGATACCATATACATGCATCCCCACAGACGCATATGCGAGACGCCTGTTAGAATCGCCGTTAGAAAGGGAAAAATAGTTTCAATAACTGGAGGAACCGAGGCTATGCTAATGCAGCAATGGCTTTCATCCTTTAACGATCCGAATTCATACGTGATTGGCCACACAGGCTTTGGGGGCGACCCAAGGGCCGAAGTTGCTTCCATGGAATTTACAGAATGGGAAAGTCTCGCTGGAGGCGTAAACGTTGCGTTCGGCTCAAATATGTTCAGACTTCTCAAAGGACAAAACACAGCCAAGTCACACATGGATATTGTCCTAATGAATGCGACCATGCATCTTGACGATCAGTTGGTTATTGAAGAAGGTAAATTTGCCCACCCCGATCTTAAGAGCTAAGTCGTGGTACAGCACATTACAGGACAATCGCGGTCGCAATTCGCCAATTTACACTAGGTTCACGTCCGTCGTTCGGTCTTTCCTCTGCGACGCGGCGTAGGTTCGTTCGTCTGGTCCTAGTTCTAGAGAGGCTCTCCAATCCTAAACGGATTCTTCGCGAGTGTGTCAGGTGCCCTGCTACAAATGCGGAATGGATCAAGGGGGATGCGGAGAGGCTTGCTCGCGTGGCGACGAAGACGAAGCTTCCGAGAATCCTCTAAGATGGGACAAGAGAATGTTGAAGAGACGAGAATCGACTCTTCACCAAAAGGAACCTACCAAACCTGATGATCACTAGGACGTGAGCGGAACTCCGTGAAATGGACGGAGATCATGGTCAGGCTAACCACTCACGTAGGGGTGACCCTCAGTTCTTCAGAGTCGATTTGGACCGTCGGAATATAATGTCGAGTGTCAAATATCGTGTGAGATTAGGCAAATGTTATATATATTGCGAACAGTTTCGCAGGGTTGGTGGGAGAATAGTCATGACTGCCACGCTCAGAGAGGGTCATATTACTGTCAAAGCCGCCATATACACGGCCTTGATGGGAGCGGTTGGGATGATATTCACTTTGATTGCGATACCTGTGGCTCCGGGGACTCACCTGAACCTATACGTCTTCTCTGGGATAATAGTGGGGGCTAGCTGCGGAATACTTCTAGGAGCGATTGCCGGGATAATTGGGCAACTGTACACACCAATTCTTTGGGGGCACCCGTGGTGTTTCATACTCACGGGCCCCGTGGGAGCCCTAATAGGCTGGCTTTGCACAAAGCTAGGCCTTAGACCGCTCATCTCCACGGAGATTGCATATTGGACATTGGGCCTCGTTTGCAATTGGCTCGTTCTAAATGTGTTTCTAGGTTTGCCATGGGCTTATACATGGCTCATTGGATTCTGGATTGTGGGCGCCGATTATACCCTTGCTGCCATACTTGTTGAGGCGCTGCTAACAGTTCCTAGCGTTAGAAGACGCGTTCCCAAAGTACCAATTTCCGGACCAGATTTCGTCAAGAGATCCAGCATACTACGCAACCCCTTGTGGGTTGTGGACTAAGTGGCCGTTCGTGTCTTCGCTCGGAGAAATCAACGTCAAGGATTTATCCTTTAGGTATGCGGAAGCAAAGACAAACGTACTATCCAACATAAATCTGTCAATCGAGCCCGGTGAATTCGTCCTAGTCATGGGACCGAGCGGATGTGGCAAGAGCACTCTATTTCTTCATGCGAATGGCGTAATCCCTCAATTAGTGGAGGGGAAGCTTTCTGGCAAGGTAACGGTTTCCGGAATCGACACCCAGACGTCCTCCGTTTCTGAACTGGCAAGACATGTTGGAATGGTCTTCCAGGATCCGGAGATTCAGCTGTTCGCCTTGACCGTGGAAGAAGAGCTAGCAATGGTGTTGGAAAACCTCGGAGTCGCCCCGGGTGAGATTAGGAAGCGAGTTGACTGGGCAATATCCCTCGCAAAGCTGGACGGAATGCAGCAAAGAGCACCCATGGAGTTGAGTGCAGGCGAAAAGCAGCGTGTAGCAACAGCCGCGATGTTGACTCTTGGCCCGGAAATTATGATCTTTGATGAACCGACCGCCTATCTAGATTTTCCTAACACGCAAGTAATACTAAACGCCGTCAGGGACATGTGCACCGATCTGAAGAAGACGACGGTATTAATAGAACACAAAATAGAAACCGTTTTGAAGTTCGTCGATCGCGTGGTGGTTCTGAATGCAGATGGCACCCTCTATCACGACGGAGATCCTAAGCAAGTCTTTAGTCACGTGGAGGAGCTGGAAGAAATCGGCTTGAGAGTGCCCATAGCGATACGGATGGCGTATATGCTTGCAAAGGCCGAACCTAAATTCCAGTTTCTCAAGGAGGATCTGCCGCTAACTGTTGACGATCTGGCAACGGTGATGTCGGCAAGAAGGATAATAAAAACTCGCCCACCGCCGATGAAACATGCCGTCGGTGAGGGGAAAAGCGGGTGCTCATCAACGCCAGCAGTGAGGGTTGAAAACTTATCATACAAGTATCCGGCTACTCGAAAGGAGGTTCTGAGCGGCATAAATCTCACGATCGACAAGGGCCAGTATGTGGCATTGTTGGGTGCGGGAGGATCTGGCAAGTCCGTGCTGGCAAAACATTTCATTGGCCTAGTCAATCCTAGCGAAGGCTCGGTTTTTGTCAACGGGAAAGACGTTGCATCTCTGTCAGTTGGTGAACTGGCGCGAATGGTGGGATATCTCTTTCAGAACCCGGACCATCAGATCTTCAATGCAACGGTATATGACGAGCTTGCCTACGGGCCGAGGAACGTAGGTACAGACGAAAAAGAAACAAGGGGAAGAATCGAACGAGTTTTGGAGCTCACGAAACTGGAGGGGTTAGAGCAGAGAGATCCTGAAAGCCTGAGTATGGGACAAAGGCTCAGGCTGGCGCTCGGCTCCGTACTCGTCATGGATCCATCCATTATTGTCCTAGACGAGCCCACTATCGGGCAGGACCCGGGACATCTGCGCCCGATAATGGATCTAGTATATTCGCTGAATCGAGAAGAGGGTAAGACTGTAATACTGATAACACATCATACAGATCTTGCGCTTGAATACTGTGATCGAGTGATAGTCATGGCAGACGGAAAGATACTAACTGACGGATCCTATTATGAAGTGTTTCGACAGGGGGCTCTCCTGGAGAGGTGCGGGGTCAACCAGCCTGCCATTGCACGACTGATGAACCTCTTGTTTGGAGAGGAAGCGCCCCTCCCGAGAACAGTAGATGATGCTGTCAACATCATAAGGGAATGCATTTGGGAATAATAGACACTCTTCTCGACATAGCTACTTACTTCACCAAGTATATCCACAAAGATGCTCTTCTGTACAGACTTAATCCTCTGACCAAGCTGACATTCGCGGTCGCAGTAGTAATATCGGGGATGTTCCTGAGCACTACGACAACTGGAAAGGTAGTCTTTCCTTGGACGTACAGTTTGTATCTCTTCCTCGGAGTCCTAGTGATCGCCATTATAGGAAGGGTCCCGCTAGTCGAGGCCTTGAAGAGGAACTGGCCAATGGTCGTCTTTTTTGTGTGTACGATCTCAGTATTGAATCTATTCTTCCAGAACGTTGGTCTATGGTATGCGACGCAGCAGCATGTAATCTACCAATGGGGCTGGGCCACCTTGACGGAGGAGAGTCTAGCATTTGGTTTGGGAAGGGCATTTCTGTTCCTCACGATATTGCTTCTCATTATCATCGTACTGAAGACGACCCGTTTGTCGGACATGGCGTATTCTCTCTATAAGGTTGGCTTACCCTACGTCGTTGCGATGATTTTCACAACTGCCATCCGTTGCGTCTCTGTCGTGACCGGCGCATTCACGACGGTCTACGATGCTCAAAGGGCTAGAGGGTTTGACCTACAAAAGGGGGGGTTAGTGGACCGATTAAGGCATTTGAAGAATCTCGTCATTCCCTTGCTGGTCGTAATCATCAAGACGGCTGATGTCATGACTCTTGTCTATGAATCCCGGGGGCTTGATCTCGAAAAGAGGAATAGAACCCGGTTGATCGAAGTGCCCATGAGGGGCGTCGACTATGCCATAATGGTGGCTAGCGCCGTTTTCTGTGCGGTGATAGTTATCGTCGGCCTCATGAGAGGACTATACTGGTTCTCTGTTTGAAGTGATCGGTTGAGAGATTCTGCAACTTCCCATGTATTGACGAACTCCGAGCGCGAGCAGGTGCTTCGGTATCCTTAGGACCGGAAGGGGACTCTGAAACTTTCTCCAGTCCGAGGGACTCTACGTCACGCCAAGTCCACGGACTTATCTGTTACGTTTGTGACGCAAGTTCCGGATGCAAAGAACCGAAGATCGCCCGCTAATAACTGTTAAATACTGCTGATCTCAGCCTCTTGACGCGTGCGAGTGGAGTGGCAGGTTGCCTAGAAGGAGTGTAAAGAGAATAAGTCCGGCGCTGTATCCGGAACATCCGGTAAGCGAACACAAGTGGAGGATCAATAGAGCGCGGAGGATGATGAAGGAGGACAATCTCGACGCGCTGATGCTCGCAAGAAATGTGAACGTCTTTTATACGACGGGGACGCGATTCGTAAGCGTGTATGCAGATCTCCATAGTACCGTCTTTCCGCAATCGGCGACGATTATCACGCCAGACGACGTGATTTATTGCGGTAGGTTCGGACCGTACGACACCGATGCAGTTGGGCTCGATACTTCCTTGGTTGACACATTGGAATACTATGACGGTGGCAGCGAGATTGAACTGGCCGACATAATGAAGAAGTATGGGATCGGAAAAGGAGATAGAGTCGGAACTGAATGGGGCCAAGGTACGTCGCACGGAATTACCGCAACTGTGTTCGAGGCTTTGAGAAAACGGGTATCAAGTGAGTTGCATGCAGACTTCGTGGACGCGACTACGACGATATGGAAGATGAGGTCGGTCAAATCGGAGTTGGAGGTAGAGCGCATCAGGAAGGCCGTCGTGGCGGCTGCTAGAGCCATGCAACGGGTCTACGACATTGCAGAGATAGGGATGAATGAACTCGACCTGGCGAGAAAGGTGAGCATATTCATGCTGGAGGAGGGGGGTGACGAGATATCACATAACCAGGTAATGGCGCGAGGTGAGGGGCCGCTTTTCCTTGCCTGCTCGGCGCTCGACAGAAAGATCCAGAAAGGCTGCGTAAGTCTGGACATCGGCTGTAGATACAAGCGCTACATATCCGACATTAATCGTGGGATGATGCTCGGGAGGCAGCCCACTGAAGACGAGAAGCAACTCTATAAGTGCAGGATGGGTGTCAACGAAGTAATGGAGAGAGCGATAAAGCCCGGCGTATCTATGGACGAGGTTCTGATGAAAGTCAATCAGTATGTGCAAGAGTGTGGCTGCCGGATGCAAGAAATGGCCGGCGGGCTATTTGGTGGTCACGGCATTGGGTTGGAACCCCATGAGCAGCCATACATGACTCTCTCTTCACAACAACCGCGGTTTCAGAATAGGGAAGGCAAGATCATGTTCGAGGCCGGTATGACGTTTACACTTGAGACGCCTATCCTCCTTCCAGGCTCGACCGCTGATTTCAACGTCGAGGATGACATCGTGGTTACGGACACCGGCGTCGAGAACATGAGTTCCATGCTAAGTCGAGAGCTGATGGTCAAGTCATAGAATACCGACCTGCAAACGAGAACTGGGTTCGAGTTACCGTCGTAACGGAGTCGTCAGGGACCCCGAAATGATGTCTAGGAGGCGCTTTCTTCTACCTACCAGCTTACCCTCAAATCTTCACTCAATGATTTGAGCAAGTCCGTTCTTCAGTGCGTCGTAGCTCCTCCCCGAGTTCCCTTTTCAAGCTACTATTGTATTGGTGGCTCCATCATCGTGCTTCTTGGCCTAACATACAATTTGTTCTTCGGTCCCGGCGACGAGCTGCCGCGCTAAGGGGTTGCGAGTAGACAACTGACCTCGGATACCGTTCAGCCTTTCCGGCAACAATTGGAGCCTAAGACCTTCATCTGAC
The DNA here is from genome assembly GCA_049512075.1 of Bathyarchaeia archaeon. Lineage (GTDB taxonomy): Archaea > Thermoproteota > Bathyarchaeia > Bathyarchaeales > Bathycorpusculaceae > JBEKCD01. Next base: position 6,769 of record JBEKXL010000038.1, read on the forward strand.
GTTTCACCAGATTTTGCAAGAACAACTAGTCTCGCCAATCGTCCCAATTTCAGCTCCGGTGTCCGTTGAAAGGTGATGTGATCCCCGATTGTGGTCGTGAATGTGTCCGCCATCAGCCTCCAAGGAAGCATAACCGAGACAGAGCTCCAGCGCGGACAATGCACAGTGGAGCTATTTCGAACAGGCGTATGGGTCGAGCCTTCATTACTCGCCGGAATGTTGTGCAATACTGATCTCGGCATCAGGATGGTATGTGAACCTGGGTACAATCAGCATCTTGATTGCATTGGGGAAGAGGTTGTGCGTTTCAGGGACCTACTAGACTCGACTCGTGATTATGTTAGAAATGGCGCTCCCTCCTCCTTCTATCCGTTGGACGCCTAGACGAAGCAATGAGGGAAGCGAAGGCCGCGCAGGAACTTGATCCCCTATCACCACAGATACATGCGTATGCGGGCATCCTCCACACTTTTGCTCGCCAGTATGACAGTGCCTTGGAAGAATTGAACAGATCGCTAGAACTTGATCCGAATTCTGTGGGAGGACATACATTGCGTTGCCAAGTTTACCTATATAGATCAATGTTCGAGGAAGCCCTAGTTGTTCCGGGAGCTTGCGGGTTTTGTCGCTGCGCCACGGTTTGATCCACCTCACCTTCTCTGGATAGACGTCCTCGTTGCCTTCAAGCCACTTCCAGAATGTTCTGATGGCCGTAAGATGGTCTGAAACGGTACGAGGTTTGAATCCTCGCATCTGGATCTTTCTGACGAGCTCCTCTATTCTTTTCCTATCCATCTTATCGAAGTCTTTCTCTGCGAGTCTTGCGATGTTCCAGAACCTATTGAGATAAAATGGGACTCGAAGCTTGCTCAAGCCGCGGAGACTACAATTGTCGGTGTATTTGAAAATGAGTTCTTTGTTTCGCGGGGTGATTTCTTTCGACTCTTTGATCCGATTTTTCACTAATTCGAGTCTTCTTTCTACTCCGTAGAGGTCGTCTACAAACCGATTCTCAGGTTCTCACTATTCTATCTTCGTTTCGAACGTATTTATTCATGGGATTCCAGTCTGAGAAGTGGTGCGGCCGCCGGGACTCAAACCGCCAGAGGCAAGTTCTTGGGACGCACGAATCACCAGTGAATTGGTGCGGGGGGTGGGATTCGCGCACCGGTTTACTAGTACCGTTTACCCCACAGGTGAACGACTTCTGAATTGGCTTCGCTCCCTCTTCACATACACGTTCGGAACATGTTATATTCCGTAGAAAACCAGTGTTGGATCAGCAGCGTATAGGACTTGTTTGGTAGAGGCTCATTGCCCTCATACCTACCATACTTGCTTATCTTCCTAGTCGGTCTTGCAGGCCTACCAGTTTCTTCAAGCGTGGCTTCCTCATCGGTTCAGAGTACATCGAACTCGCTATCATCATTGCCCGGCATTGTTGGTCTGCTCCTATTCGTGCTGCGAGCAGGCGATGATGTGTTTGGACGGACTGGGCTTATGAGCCATGATTGTGAAAAAACTTGAGTGAGGTCTTTCAATCGACACTCAACGACAACCTTGAGAAGCGGTTCCGAGAAGAGGCCTTCAAACGACTAAACATGAAGAAGGGAAACAGCCAAGTTGCCATCGAAAAACAAGGTAGGAAGATCCACAAATCCACGGGTCGTGCTCTAGCACTGTTCTAATGCCTAGACTAATACTCGGGCAGGATGTATTTTCGGTGGATTTTCTCCTTGATGAGTGAGATCATGCCTAAGAAGAACTCAAGCTCAGGATTGCTAATTGTGGCGGTTCTTATAGCTGTAGTCATAATTGCTGTTGCTTCACTTGGCGATCCAGCTCTCGGACAACAGACCACTATCACATTTACAGGCCCTGAATTTGATATGGTGGGTACATTTGAGATTGTTCAGGTTCCTTGCGCTTTGAATAGTCAATGTAATCCGCAGTACTGGCTT
>JBEKXL010000039.1:0-8477 GCA_049512075.1 Bathyarchaeia archaeon
GAGACTGCGCGCGCTATAAATTCTCGTCAATAAAATGTGGGATAACCTTAGTATTTTACCGGTAAACATGTGTTCAATTGTTAGCCCCCGCACACTAAGGTCCTAAATTGAGTTTATTTCGGCTAATTAAGCTCAGAATAAGCCTAAAATTAGAATGCGGGGGGTGGGACCCCCACCCTATTTTACCGGTAAAAAAAATGCTTACGATATGCTTCAAGAGAGTTCGAATCTCTCCGGGTGATGCAATTTGGCTAGTGCAATCATTAACCGATGGAAAACTAGCTGTCTTTCAAATGAAAAATGGCGACTTAGAAGAAGTAGCTATAGAGTTGAATAATTCAATTTTGCCTTGCTAACGTTCCCATAGGATCCCAAGGTGGAAGAACAACAGGTTCGGTGCAGAGAACACTCAAGAGCTCTGGAGAGAGGTATTTTTTTCTAACAGTTATTTCGAACAGGTATTCGTCGAACCACTCATCCATCATATACATATACCCTCTGTCCCCAATCATAGCCCCCCAACTGTTTTCAACCCGCCATTTTCTCGGTTTTCCTGTTTCATCAAGATCCACACCTGTTAGCACCATAGCGTGTGTAATCTCGCTATTCCTGTATTCCAATCTTCCGGCCTTATCTAGCTTAAAATCTGTTCCGTAGACGATGTCATAATCATATACGTTCAAATCCATTGCACCCATCTCTGTTTCAAGCATCTGGCCAACGTCACAGCCAAACCAAACCGCATGGTTGTCCTTTATCATGTCGACGGCAGCTTTCTTCAATGTCTCCATATCAACGTTTAAGTAACGAACCGGACGTCCACAGATGACGTTACCAAGATACTGCACCGTGTAGATTTTATTATAGGGCTTGTCCTTGGTTGGGGCGTTTATTAGGCAGACTAGAATATCCATGTCAACGTCCACATACTTCTTGTAGAACTCTCTGGGTGTCATATCACCATCCCTGTGGAATACTTTGTCTTTGTCTCGCCACTCCCAGTAAAAGTTGCACGGAGGCTTCCCTAAGTGAATTGCAAGCATTCGATAGAACTCCTCAAGTAACTTGCACTTTGACTTTCGCAATTCCTCTGCAGAAGAACCCTGAGCATACATGTCCCTGAGCAACTTCGCATATTCCCTCAGCTTGGAGACTAGCAGAGTGTTCATAGAATCGGAATTGCTGCTACTGTTTGTCTCCGGCATAAAAGACTTCGGCACAACCCCGTACTTATCTACGAGATTCACAAACATGTCCCACTGTCCACCATCGGAAAGTGGATTAGAGAGAAGCGCCAGAATCATCCGGCTGTCCAGTGGCTCATCCCTGGTCTCGATGATGTTCTCAAGGAAATAATTTGCCTTCTCCAATTTATCCCAGAACATCTGGTAGACCTCGGAGAGTTCAAAGGTCTGAAGGTTCAACTTTTTCATAGCTTCCAGGCAAAGGAGACTAAGTCCGGAGAATAACCAACACCGCCCTGACCGCTCTTGATTAGTAGCCTCCGGTGACTCTATGAGATTACTGAATGTGTAGTTAATTCGATCGACTTCTTTTCGACTCAAAGCCACAGCTGCAATACCGTTCTGGGTCACCGCGTTCAACGCAAGAAGATTCTTAGGGTCCCTATCAAAAGATGCTAAAAATCGCTTAATATCCTCTTTCGTGACACTTTTCTTCATAATATTTCCCGACCATTTGGGATACCTTAACTTAGATATCGATCTAACTAAGTTAAAGTTTTTTGGCTAAGAAGTCTGAAGCGCGCGCTTTTGTGTGTAGTTTTGTGAGAAGAGGAGTAGAGTAAGAGAGGTAGAGAGAGAAAGATAAAACTTTACCCCCAAAACCCAAACCTAGCAGAAACAGAGCTCCCGTCACTATCCGAGATTCATAACATTTTTACATCATCTTCTCTAGTTATCCAAGAGGGAATTTGAAGATGGTTAATTGTCCAGAATGTGGGAAACCATTGAAAAAGGGCACGGGCAAGAATAAGTACTGCTGCGAAAATAGCGCTTGTTCCGTTATATTTGTTCGTCATCCTGACAAGCAATCTATAATGGAGATAAAATACAAGGCCAGAGCTCGCTCTTGAGTGGGCGCTCTAACTCCGCGCCCACTTAGCATGATCTCCTTTCACGAATCCATATAGGTGCCACCTAGAAACCTCACAGATTACCTTACTGCCATCAAACTCTCTGAGACAGGGAACAGACAGATTTGAATTATCTCTGTGTGTAATCAAGTCGCTGTAGACCTTTGCTATCTCTCCTGAAACGCTGAAAGACCGTTTGTGAAAGAACCAAGCGCGCGCGCTATGTGAGTAAGTCAGGTGGGCTCGCAAAAGAAAAATTGCATATGGGCTCGTTTCAGAGCTTCATAAGGCCACATGAAGGATAGCTGGTAAGACTCCTGCTGAAGCCTGCGGAATCAAAGTAGAAGGAAACAAGTGGATTACCCTAGTTCAAAATGCAAGCAATTCAAAAAAGGAGCATGAAGTCTATCGAAAGCCTCTGTTAATGATTATGTTGATTTTAGTGAAACCAATTCGAACTTATATAAGGTCCCGTGCCCTCCAGATTGCTTCATTCGTTCTATCCCTTCACGAATACCTCCAGTTGTCTTTGCCATCTTAGACCATTCTTCTTCTATTTCAGGGATCAATTTGGCCGTGTAAACCTTAAATGTCGCACGATACCATCTGTTGGTTTCTATTTCCTCCATTGAAATTCCTTCTGGAACATCCAGAATAAAGGGCATATTCATTTCTGAGTCAAACGCATTGATCTCTCGTTCTTCCTCAACCTTGTCTAGGACCCGAATTTTCTTTGTGACAGTAGTGTTAAGCTTCCATTCTGGTTTCTTGATCATAAGTGCGGTCTCCGAATACAGGAAAGCGTGTTCTTTCGTATTAATCCTTTCACCATAGTTGTAGCCCCGCGCTTCATTCACACACACGGCGTGTGAGTGTGTGTTGTGGGTAGGTATAGGTGTAGGAGTAGGGGGTGGGAGTTGAGATAGAAATGGAGAAAGACATGCGTCTAGTGTCGTTGGTTGGATAAAACTTTACCCCAAACCAAACCCAAGACAAGACTTTGCCCCAACCAACTAAAAAGACGACGAATGTGGAAAGCTATGAATTCTGGTCTAGACCAGACCATTATCCTTATTTTTCCAGACACGTTGTCATTGGTATGGACAAGTCTATTGGCGAACTGCTTGCTGATTTGAGGGGACGTGGTTATCAAGCACGACTGGTTTCCATTGACCGCGTAGCTTTGCTGCACAAACAGCTTGATGGTTTGCGCAAGAAAGACTTGTTTGACGATGCTTTCTTTCAAGAACGTTTGGCTTGGTTTCGTTTTCAGGCTCCTGAGAGCTTGCCAAGAGCACAGTCTGTGATTGTTGCCGCCATACCTAGACCTCAGACCCGAGCGATTTTCACGTTGAATGGGGATCGACGGGCTCTCATTGTTCCGCCTACTTACACTTCATATGACGGTGTACAAGAGCAGTTTGAGAACGTTATAGCTGAGATTCTTGGCAGAAAAGGGTTCTCATTCGCGAGAACTATGCTGCCTCTTAAGCAGTTAGCTGTTCGAAGTGGTCTGGGTCAGTACGGGAGGAATAACATCTGCTACGTTTCTGGTATTGGGAGCTTTCTTCAGCTTGTTGCCGTTTACTCTGACTTGCGTTGCGAGGAAGATGGTTGGCGGGAACCTGTGATGATGGAGAGCTGTGAGGGATGTGAGCTTTGTCGTCGAGCTTGTCCTACTGGTGCGATTTCATCAGATCGTTTTCTTTTGCGGGGTGAGCGATGCATTGTTTTTCATAATGAGAAAAAGGGCGACGTTCCATTTCCAGACTGGATGGCTGCTTCTTGGCATAACTGCGTGGTTGGATGTATGCATTGCCAGAGAGTCTGTCCACTGAACAAGGATTTCATAGGGTGGTTTGGAGAGGAAGAGGAGTTCTCCGAGGAGGAAACTGCTTTGCTCTTGGAGGGTGTGCCGCATGATAAGGTGCCAGCCACGATACTTAGAAAACTAGAACGTCTAAGCCTAGTCGAGGACCTTGGCAGGCTTCCCCGCAACTTGGGCGTCTTCTTCAAAGAAACCTGGTAACACAAGCTGGAGAGAAATGCGGTTAGCGCGCGCGCTATTTTCTTTCTGACTCTTCATCTCAATTGCTTCAAGCCATTAATGTCGCGCTCGCATCACGCTCGCGCTCCAACCCACAAAAACTCAAAAACAACAACTAGCGCGCGCCTATCATCTAAGGATATAACTTTACCCTCACCCAACGCAATCTTATATTTGTTGAATCGTAACTGTAGTGATGAGGTTTACTGAATGGGAATCATTCAAAAGAAATGTTCAATTTGCGGAAAAGTCTTTACGACATTAGATAACAAAAACAAATATTGCAGTGCCCAATGCGCTAAAAAAGCAAATAAGAAAAAATAAAGACGTCTCAAAAAAGATACAGCCATCCTATGATAGATTTTTGAAAAGGAATTGACGGGATCGTATACTCGATTCCGATACTACCTATCCCTACCCTATTATGCCTTGAATTCTACTATACCCCCTTATCCTGACCTCCATTAAGACAGTGTATCCTGAACCATGTATACTGCCTGAGAATGCCTGCGTTTTCCACGGCAGGTCACCGTCGTCGTGGTTTGGTTTTGGTTTGGTTTTGGTTTGGATAAAACTTTACCCCCAAACCCAAGACAGACGTGGCGATCGATTTTCTCGGGTAATTACTTGGAGTTGAACAAGGCGAGTTTGACTTCAATTGCAGTCGCACTAGGTGCAATTCAGTACTATAGCTGTCATTCGATAGCCGCTTAATAACTGTGAGTGCGCTTTTGGATGCGAAACTCGGAAGTGAAAGAAGAATGCAGAATCAAAAAGGCGCGTGTGCTATTGAATTATACTACGCTTTTTGACTTGTTCTTGTCTCAGAAACCTCGTTTATATCATTTCACAATATATGCGATATAGCTTAGCGGCCAGAGAAGATGTTTATGAGATCTAACTTGATAAGCCAAGGGAATAGCCACTCTTACCTAACGCAAGTCATAATTGCAGCATTAAACGAAGAACCAGGCATAGGACTCACGATAACCGAGCTTTCAGAAAACCTGCACACTCACCGCGTTCTTGTAGTTGATGGTAACAGCCGTGATAGGACCGTGGAAATCGCAAGAAACTGCGGTGCTGACATCGTTTTTCAAGATGGTGCTGGCAAGGGAGACGCTATATCCAAAGCGCTAAAATGTTTGAACCAGAATGTGGATTACGTTGTTCTTACAGACGCTGACTACACATATCCGGCAGAGTATGTGCCTGAAATGATCGAGATATTGGAGCGAAACCCGCAAGTGGGCATGGTTTGCGGAAACAGATTTAACAGGCAAATAGACGAAAGAGCAGTGCGCAGCTCCTTCTATTTTGGAAACAAACTCTTGGCCTTTGCCCACAACCTGCTTAACGGCGTAACCTTGAACGATCCGCTGACTGGCTTGCGTGTTATTCGTGCAGAAATTCTCCGAGATTGGGCGGTAAGATCAAAAGGTTTTGATGTTGAAGTTGAACTAAACCATCAGGTGGAAAGGCACGGGTTCAAAATTATCGAAGTGCCAATTAAGTACCGGATAAGACTGGGCGAGAAAAAACTGAAAATAAAGCACGGTGCAACTATTCTGAAAAGGATATTGCTGGAAACCACTCGCTAACCTGGAAGGAGAAGTATTAAACTTGAAATGCTCGGTTTGCAGTGTGCGGAAAATTGGGTGTAGATATGAACCCGAAGGAAGCTTGATGCCACACATGCGACTGGAACAAGATTTTTCGCAGAAAATAACATTCTGGCAAAAAGTAGTTTGGAAGTGGAGACTTATTTGCTGAAGAATTATGTTTTTCGTTTCAGGATTGCTGTGTTTGCTGTAGTCTCGATTTTCCTATGTTTCTCTGCAATATCAACTAAACCGGTCTCTGCAAGTGGAGGGTCCATCGCGATGGCAAATTACTATCCAAATAACGGAGGAACGTACGGGTTCATTGACCATTTCCTAATGCAAACCACGGCAGTCAACACCAATACGACTCTTTCGGTTAGTATTGATGGAGGACCACTCACTCCTATGACTTACCAAGGTATAATAACTGAAACGGTCCCCAGTGATACTGTAGTACGTAACTGGTACACATGGCAGGCGGCAATTCCAGCCTTAACGGCTCCAGGCAGACACACATTCCAGTTTTTCGAACATTACTACGTATGGCAAGACAAAGATCAATATTGGGCTGAATTCAACGCTTATTCCACCGTTAAGTCATTCACTATAGCCCTTCCCCCGCCAACTCCTTCAAAGTCAACATCTACCTCAAATCCATATGCTGCGCCCTCTTCGCAGGCATCACATTTAGAACTTCAGTCAAGCCTGTTCTCGCCAATGGAAACCCTTCACACAACAGCAACCGCGATAGCCATAATAAGCATCGTCGCAGTTGCAGCCATGCTTAGAAAACGCACGCTGGCTTGTCCCTAAATTAGCTTAATGTTTATTTTGAGAAGTGGGGTCTCGTATTTTGTGTTACGTCCAAGCACAGGAGGTGAATCCTTTAGCTGGACAAGATGAACACGAGACCCTAGAAACCCTCTTCAAAAACGTAGACTTAAGCTTTGCTAGGGACGTCTTGTGCGGATGCTTTCACACTTCCGGTGCGGGCAGGCCTCCTAGAGACCCATTAGGCGTTTTCAGAACCTTTATCGTCATGCGAATGAAAGGCGTTCGCAGCCTGAGAGAAATGACAAGACTACTCGACACGGACCTGCGGCTCAGAAAACTGTGCCTCATCAAACCAGGCGAAGCAGGCTATCCCAGAAGCGTTCTGAGCAGGTTCATCCGAAAAGTCGGAGAAGACAAACTCACCAAAATAATAGAGGAGAAAGTAGTCAAACTCTTGAAACGGAATGATGCAAAAAACGTTGACGCCGTGTTTGATGCTTCGTTCATCAAGGCTTGGAGCACACGACATCCACTGGACAACCAGAGAGGCTTTTCCGACGGTGACGCAAGGGTTGGAAGAGCAGGCAGAACCTTCGGCTTGGGCTACAAGCTGCACCTCTCCATCGACTCTCAGACCATGCTTCCTTTAACGAGCGTCTTTGCCTCTGCAAACCAGAACGAGAAGAAACACTCGCCAAGCATGTTGGAGAAGACAAAGCTAATCCTCAAACAGTCCGCCGCCAAACTGAGAAGCGTGATAGCCGACAGTCAATACAGCGACGGCAAGCTCAGAAACGCCGTTTGCGAGACGGTGATTCCGTACCCGGCAAACCAGAAACGCGGCGTCAAAGGTTTGCTCAGAGTGGACAAGAAATTCAGAACCTACGGACCAGAAGACCAGAAGAAGGAGTATCATAAGAGGCCTCACATCGAGGCGGTCTACAGCTTCCTCAAAACCCAGTACAGCATGGCCATCAACAAGGTCAGAGGCGCAAAGAACGTGGCGTCCTATGCCCTCTTCAGCATACTGTGCCTAGTTCTGAACAGAGAAGCAGCCCAAAACACGGGAAGACCAGACAAAGCCGTCTCACCGACCTACTTCAACACATAATAAAGGGACAAGGCAGCGCGCGTAAGGTACCGCACAAGGTACCGCGTACGCACGCGCGAGAGAGAGAACTTCCTTGATTCTTGAACAAACAGTAGACACATGGTGCTTACAGGTCTAGAGCTTATGTACACTAATATGAAAGAACAATATCCACCCAAGTGATTTGAAAAAAGAATATAGAAACTAGGAGAAAGCCAATCTCAGATTAGAGTCGTTGGCTTGATCTAAAATTGATTTCTTCTAGGAGGTGCTCTCTTCGAGTAACACTCTCGGCAGTATACAGGTCTGCTACCATCAGGCTTGAATGGCACTTCACATTCCTTTTTGCATTCAGCGCAAACTGCCTTGTGCATTTCTTTTCTCTCATACGTCAACTCTCTCAACTCCTTTTATGGCTGCTGTGCAAAAATCACTTCTTACACGCTGCACCTACCCTTCATACCGATACTTATAAACAAAGTGCCTCATAAATCATAAAGTCTAGGCTCATAGAGTCTGAATCAGAGATCAACAGACGCCCGCGCCCCATTACTACAGAAAATCTTTATGTTTCACGCCCCACGCAGCTTAGAGAGAAAGCATTGGAGGTGAAGGTTTGTTCGACGAACCTGACGAAGAAACTGAATTGAACGAGGACGAAAACTTCGAAGAGGAAAAAGACTGGCTGCGTGCGTGTGATTCTTCTGCTTCTAAATAGGCGCGCGCGACGGGCGATAAACGTGTGAAGTTTTTATTCGTAGAATATGAGGTTTTGTTCCTCCAATCTTTCGTGAAGCTTGTGCACGGCGTCATAGACGTCCTGTTCTCTTCTGGCTCCGGTGCAGACAAGGTTCCCGCTTGCGAATA
>JBEKXL010000040.1:0-6736 GCA_049512075.1 Bathyarchaeia archaeon
TGGCCTGTTTGGGTTGTAGTTTGAGTAGGACGTGTATGTGGTCGGGGGAGACTTTCAGCTCATCCAGAGTGTAGCCGTACTCATCAGCGACTCGACGGATAACCTGCTCAGCCCTTTCACCCACCTTGCCCCGCAGTATGCTCCGCCGGTACTTTGGAACCCAGACGACGTGGTAGTAAAGGTTGTGTACTGTGTGCGCCCCGGCCTCCATCTCCAAGGTTATCTCCACATTTTCGTAACACACGCTCGGTATAAAGGCTTAAGTGGGGGAATTCACCGCCCGGGGCAAGCCCCGGGGTTCTCTTCCCCCACACCCTTGAAATAGATTACGTCAGGGTCAGCCAGGTCGTGGTCCAGAGAGACAAAAGGAATTACTGGCTATAGGCAGGCGAGTACAAATACTTGCCCAGACAGGAAGAACTGGCTTCACACTCTACTTTACTTTTATTAGTCCTGAGAAACAGTACAGGGTTACCCATGGAATCAGGCAAAACGGACAGCAGAAACACAGTTTTCTGGAGCCTCTGTCTAATGGGAGGACTGATGATTCTAAGTTCCACAATGTCCAAAAGCGGCTCAGTTCTGTCACCTTTCGCAAAAAGCCTCGGAATACCAGACGCATGGACAGGTCCTCTTCTCGCCGCGTCAACCATCCCAGGTATCCTTGTAAGTCTTCCTGCTGCCTCACTTTCCGACACCTTCGGCAGAAAAAGATTCTTGCTTCTGTCTGGACTCATCTTTGCTTCAGCACCTTTTCTCTATCTCCTCATAACTGACTGGAGGCAACTCATCCTTGTTCGATTCTACCACGGGTTTGCGACAGCCATTTTTGTTCCTGTTGCCGAAGCTTCAGTAGCAGAGCTTTTTCCCACTAAGCGCGGAGAGCGCATCTCGCTTTTCACCTCGGCGACATACATGGGAAGAATAATCGCACCCACGTTGGGAGGATACATACTTTTTGCAACCAACGAAGGTTTCCATCAAGTCTATCTGGCAGTGGCCGTGGCCGCAGTCGCCGGTCTTATCACGGCGTTACCATTCTTGCCCAAAAAAGGGCAACTGAATGGTGCTAAGAGACCGGCAGTCGAGACTGTCGAAAAGACCGTCCGAAAAATGTTCTCCGGATGGAGAAAAATCGCGGGTAACAGTGGCGCCCTGGCTGTCAGCGTCATTCAGGCAGGCCAATACTATGTTTTTGGTGCATTTGACTTCTATCTTGCAGAATACATGATAATTGGTCTCCACTACAACACATTAAGTCAGGGCCTAATAGCATCAAGCGTGTTGGCCGTAGCCATTTTCGCGAGACCCGCGATGGGCCGAGTCTCAGACAAGATTGGGCGGCGGGCCCCAATAATTCTCGGATGCATCCTTTCCGCTCTTGTCTTCGTCGCAGTCCCTTACACAACCAATTTCGCAACTCTTATCGTTTTGCTCGTAATCTATGGTTTCGGCTTCGCAACTGTAACTTCAACAACATCGGCGCTAATCTGTGAACTCGTACCTGAGGAACTTGTTGGAGCCGCGATGGGGTTTTTGGACACAATGATGGATGTTGGACAGACACTTGGCGGATTTATCAGTGGCTTAATCTTTGCGACGAGTCTCCATTCCACTGGCGTTTTCCTCTCCTTTGCCATTGTAATGCTTTCTTCATACATAGTATTTGAACTATTCCGAAATTGGGAAAAGGCGGTGACTTTATTTCGAAGAACATTCGTTCAGAGCTCCGCATCGAACCAGTGAGAAATCAAAAACATTTGTTTCTTAATCTTTATGAGTTCAGATTCTTCAACAGTAGCGAACAGGGAACTGCAATGCCCTTCGGAAACTTCAAGTGCGCTCCGCTGTTTGCGGTGCCCTACGTTTTTGCAGCCGAATTGATATTCCTCAGAAACAAGCGTTTCTTCGTGAAGTTAAGGAACCGCGTAATCGGCTTGCTTGTTCTCATTGAAGAACCCAACGCATTGCACATCAGCAGTCTAGCTGTTGCCCCAGAGTTAAGGAGGTTTGGGATAGCTTCTTACATCTTGCACTACGCAGAAAGAGCGGCCAAGAGGCTGGACAAGGAGTACCTTGAGCTTTCAGTTTTGAAGAAAAACCTTGCAGCTCGGAACCTCTACAAGAAGAACGGTTTTTCACAGAAGGAAGAAAGGAAAAGAACTCTAATTCTAGCCAAGAAAGTCCGAAAAGACTCAACCACATCTCTCAAGTTCGAGGTTTTCGTTCGAAAATCTTAAACTTATGTTGCATCGTCAAGAATTGAAGCCGTTTCCTTCAGAGACGTTTGTTTTGCTACTGCTATTTTTCATCGATTATGTATATTTCCGGATGTTTTCCTTGCACGTTCGATTGGCGATTTCGATGTTACTGTGAGAAGGGCTTAAATAATGAAACCCTATGCTTAGTGTTTACTTTAGTTATAAAAACACTAAGAGCTGTGAAGCGCACGATTGTGGTCATGATGAAATGTCCATATTGCGGGTCTGAGAACCTCAAGACGCTTGAAACAAGGGATTCGCTAGACAACACGGTTAGGAGACGTAGGGAATGTGAAGACTGTGGAAAGCGCTTCACGTCGTACGAATACGTGGAAACCGTTGAGTTGATGGTGAAGAAAAAAGACGGCAGGCTTGAACGCTTTGATTTCAACAAGATCGTTAGAGGTCTGCAGAAAGCCTGCGAGAAAAGACCCGTGACTATGGAGCAAATCCATGAATTGGCAGAGCACGTTAGGCAAGACTTGATGGCTCTTGGAAAAGAGGAAGTCAGTTCCCGGGAAATCGGAGATCTAGTGACGAAATATCTGAAAAAACTTGATCGAGTGTCTTACATCAGGTTCGCCTCGGTCTACAGAGAGTTTGAGGAACCTGAAGATTTTCAGAGATTACTCAGAGAGGTAAAAACATGAGATCCGTTAGAAAGCGTGATGGAAGATTAGAACCCTTTGATCAGGAGCGCATAACAAACGCCGTTTGGAAAGCAGCTAAGGCTGTGGGCGGGAAAGACCGTGAACAGGCTGGGAGAATAAGCGATCAGGTTCTGGCTGAACTCGGGAACCGTTTTGGAGAGGATGGCGTTCCAACGGTCGAGGAGATTCAGGATCTTGTTGAAAGGATGCTCATAGAGAATGGCCACGCGAGAACTGCCAAGGCTTACATTCTTTACAGAAAACAGCATCAGGATCAAAGAGAGTTGGCTGCACTCCTGAGCGATGCGGACCTTGTGGATCAGTATTTGGAGATTGAAGATTGGCGCGTGCGGGAAAACTCTAACATGAGTTATTCTCTGCAAGGCTTGAACAATTATCTCTCGTCCACGGTCATAGCCAAGTATTGGATTAGCAGGATTTACCCCCCACAAATAGCTGAGGCCCATTTTTCCGGGGACATGCACATCCACGACCTCGGCGTTTTGGGAGCTTACTGCGTGGGCTGGGACCTGAGAGAACTGCTCACGTCGGGGTTCGGAGGCGTTTCGGGAAAAATCGAAAGCAAGCCTGCCAAACACTTCAGAACAGCCTTGGGACAGATTGTGAACTTCTTCTACACTCTTCAGGGCGAGGCCGCTGGAGCCCAAGCGTTCAGCACCTTTGACACCTACCTTGCGCCGTTCATACACTACGACGGGCTGAACCAGAAAGAGGTCGAGCAGGGACTGCAAGAATTCTTCTTCAACATGAACGTTCCTACTCGTGTCGGCTTCCAAACACCGTTCACAAATGTTACGCTGGATCTAACGGTTCCAGACTTTATGAAAAATGAAGCGGTGGTCGTGGGCGGAAAAACGATGAATGGTGCGTACGGTGACATGCAGGCGGAGATGGACATGTTTAACTCTGCCTATGCTGAGGTGATGAGTCAAGGAGACTCGAAAGGAAGAGTTTTCACTTTTCCGATACCCACGTACTGTATCACTAAGAATTTCGATTGGGACACGCCTGCGTGCCAGAAGATATTTGAGGTCACTGCTAAGTACGGTGTGCCTTACTTTTCAAATTTTATCAACAGCGACATGAAACCTGAAGATGTTCGAAGCATGTGCTGCCGCTTGAGGATAGATAATAGAGAACTTCGTAAGCGGGGAGGCGGATTCTTCGGGGCTAACCCGCTGACAGGGTCCATAGGAGTCGTCACTCTGAACCTGCCCAGGGTTGGGTACCTAGCAAAGGACGAGGACGAATTCTTTGAGCGGTTAGAAACGCTCATGGAAACGGCGCGCGACAGCCTGGAAACAAAACGGAAGGTGCTAGAATCGTTCACCGAGAACGGCTTGTATCCGTACTCTAAACATTATCTTCACAACGTAAAGGAAGGGTTTGACCGTTACTGGAAAAACCACTTTTCGACCATAGGCATAGTGGGCATGAATGAGGCTATCCTGAACCTGTTCGGCGTCAACATAGCTTCAACGGACGGAACGGAATTTGCTATCAGAGTGCTAGCGTTCATGCGCGAAAAACTGTCGGACTATCAGCAACAGACAGGCAGCATCTATAACCTCGAGGCCACGCCGGCGGAAGGAACAAGCTACAGGCTTGCACGCATTGACAGGAAGAAATATCCGGAAATCACAGCTGCCAATCAGAGAAACGTGGCAAGCGGGGCAGAACCTTTCTACACCAACTCTTCGCAGTTGCCCGTGGACTATGAAGGCGACCTGTTTGAGGCCTTGCAGCATCAGGACAGGCTACAGACACTCTACACGGGTGGCACGGTGTTCCACATATTTCTCGGAGAAAGACTCTACTCGTGGAAGGCCACTGTCGAACTCGTGAAGAAGGTTGCGTGGAGCTCACACCTGCCCTACTTCACTCTGACGCCCACCTTCAGCATATGCCCAACGCACGGCTACGTAAACGGGGAGCAGAAACAGTGTCCCACGTGTGGGTCAAAATGCGAAGTCTACTCGAGAGTGGTTGGATACCTGAGACCGGTTGACCAGTGGAACGACGGCAAACAGGCAGAGTTTGCCATTCGCCGAACCTTCGACAAGTCAGCGGTCATGCAGACAGTGGCTGCCTGAGTGAGAATATCTATGAAGTTCAGCGGCATCCAAAAAACGAGCTTGGTTGACTTTCCGAATCGCGTGGCTTCAGTTCTGTTCACTCCAGGCTGTAACCTGCGCTGTCCATACTGCCACAACTGGAGAATAGTCGTAGACCCCAAGCCGCCCTTTCTGAACGACGAAGTGACCCTCAAAATTCTCGAGGAACGCAAGAAGTTCGTAGACGCTGTTGTCGTCACAGGTGGAGAGCCCACGATTCACAAGGAACTGCCGAGGTTCTTGAAGAGGTTGAAGGAAAGGGGCTTCATGGTCAAGCTTGACACGAACGGCCTTAACCCGTGGGCGCTGGAAGAGTGCTTGCCCTACGTGGATTACGTGGCACTGGACGTGAAGACTAGCCTTGGAAAATACGGACGCTTGGGAGCAGGAGACACAGCAGAGCTTGTGCACACTATTGAGATTCTGAAGACTGGGAAGGTCGAGTGCGAGTTCAGAACGACGGTTGTGCCGGGTTTCGTCGGTGAAGAAGACTTGATTGAGATAGGCGAACTCGTCAAGGGCGTGAAGAGCTTTGTCCTGCAACAGTTCGTGCCAGACGATACGTTGGATAAGGCGCTAAACTCTCTTAAGCCGTATTCGAGGGAGAGTATGGCAGGCTTTGCCGAAAGCATGAAAAGGTATGCCGAGAACGTGATGCTTCGCGCTTGAACAGATTTGTTGTTGCAACGCTTTTTGGCCCAAGAGCGCAAGGTTTAAAGGTTCACGTTTCAAGCTAAGGGTTAACGTTTTCACGGTCATTTTCTCTTCCGGTAGATAGGCACGTTTAACTTATCATCATAGCGCACGTACTCAAACCCGGCTTCGATTAGCTCATCCTCTTCCTTGGTTGTTGTCGGCCTTCTGCTTATCCACTGATTCGGCTCATCCCAATCGACAAGCTGAGTATAAACCATCGTGTTCTGAATGTTTCTGTGTCCGAGTTTTGACTGAACCAAAAGAATGTCTTTCGTATCATGGTAGAGTTTACACGCGTAGAAATATCGGAACGTGTGCAGCGTGATTCTTTTGAGGTTAGGATTCCCAAGTTTGAAGGCCAAACGTTGCCTCTGAGCGCTGAAGCTTGACCTTAGAACCTTAAGGCTCTTGACGCCATACCACACTTTGCCACCCTTCTTCGGCAATCGACTGAGCATAGCTATGAGTCTGTCGGAAACCCTGAACTGTCTCGCTCTGCCATGTTTCTCAACTATTTCAGCGTTCAACGTCACAGTCTTCTTTTCCAAGTCGAAGTCTTCCCATTTTAAGGCCCATGCTTCACCGCTTCGCATTCCAGTCTCAAACAAGAGCTGAAGAAACGGCGCAATCCGGTAGTTGCTGTTTGCGATTAGTTCCAAAAGCTCACGTTCTGTCGGAATATAGGACGGAAGACGCTCAGTCACAACCCATTTAGTGAAGTTCAAGTCTGGAGGAAGAACACGCGCGCTAAGGCTCGTTTAGAAGAAACTCTGGCTCAAGCACTGATGAACTTGAAAATGCAGAGGCCAGACTTGTTCACTCTGTCCGGTCTGGAGCAAATAGCTGTGCTGTTGAAAGTGTTCTTGAAATAGCGCGCTGGCTTGTCCCTAAATTAGCTTAATGTTTATTTTGAGAAGTGGGGTCTCGTATTTTGTGTTACGTCCAAGCACAGGAGGTGAATCCTTTAGCTGGACAAGATGAACACGAGACCCTA
>JBEKXL010000041.1:0-6519 GCA_049512075.1 Bathyarchaeia archaeon
AATCAGATCCGATAAATGAGAAGGATTGCATATTCTGCAGGGCATGTGAAGTCCAATGCCCCGTCCAAGCGATAAAGATCACCGAGCCCTAGCATCAGGAAAACCTGCTAATTCAACCCAGTGAGTTCGCCGATGCACCAATCGCGCTGTCGGACCAAGATGGTGGGTTCAGCTTCAAGAGAGAACTGCGAACTTCTAGTCCACTACTGGCAAACGGACAGACGCCATCTTTGCTGAGGGCTCAGGACCCAGCCTTCTTCTCTTCCTATTCATGAAAAGAGCGAGTGCAACAATCAGCCCTGCCAGTATCATGAGACCTCTGAGCGTGGCACCCAATCCTGGTGAGGTTGCCATACCTAAAAACCCGGTTGCGTCGTATGCCCCGTGGACGAGTGCAGGCACCAAGAGATTTCCACCCGAGAAGTAATAGGTAGCGGCCATTGCAAGAAAAAGCATCAAATTGGAGTACCGTTGAGTACTTGGGCTATGTCTGGTTTGCTGAGTTACAAGGAGTTATTCGACTACTTCAAAAGGGCCCGCGGGAGACTAATCGAAGAGCTTGAGCGTCTACCTATCGAACAGTTCACTATGAGCCGCGGGCTTAGCTTTGAGAGCATAAAGGATGTTCTACTTCATACGGTGATGAACGAGGACACCTGGCTGCATTATAGACTGCCCGGGTTAGGGAACAGCACTACCCGCAGGTTCGAGGAGTTCAGGAACCTAGAGGACATCAAGAAGTATATCGCAGAAGTGGATGCCAAGACAGACAAATTGTTCGCGCGAATCACTAAAGATGATCTAAGAAGACCCATAAAGAGGATCACTCGGGATGGAAGCGAGGAAAGCTTTGAGCTCGAGCAAGTGCTCTACCAACTACCAATAGAAGCCATCTACCACTTCGGCGAAATCTTTGCAGAGTTCTGGAAGATGAACCTCAAGGCTCCGTACTATCCTTACCTAGCCTACTCAGAAGAAAAGAGAAAGCACTAGCGAGACGGACAATTCCTCTTGTGTATCTAGCCTCGTCCCGCGTACAGTTCATCTAATGTTCTGATCCGCGATGAGGCGTCGTCATTCACGTAGCTTGGAGATGACCTGATCCTTGAAGGATTTCATCTCCTCAGTATCTGAGATGTTCAAAGTCACCAGGGATATCCCTAGTCGTCTGTAGTCTTTCATCAAGGCGATAATGTTCTGTGGTCCTGCGGTTTTGCTGACCATTCTTTCTACGTCCGACAGTGATAGTTGTCCTCGAAATCGTATGTTTGCTAGACGTTCTGCCTGGGCTTTGATATTGCTGGGTGACGGATCGATTATTGGGCTATGCCCGGTTGCGATTCTGATTTCTGCTTTCCTCCCGACACGGTTGCTATGTGACTTCAAGACGTCGATTTTGTGTTTGAGCTCGTCGGTTGAGGTTGCGAAGAGATGGCTGATGTCCGCATATTTGGCTGCGATTTTGAGGGTGCGTTTCTCTCCGGAGCCGCCCACGAGTATCGGTATGGATTTCTGGGTCGGCTCAGGGGAATTCAACGTATTGGTCGCAGAGTAGAGCTTGCCCTTGAAAGTGGTATGTTCATTCGTGAACATACTTCGGCAGATCTGAATTGCATCCTCAAGACCGTCAAGCCTAGCCCTTGCAGAGGGAAACCTGCCAAGGTATCCGTCGAACTCCGCTTCATGCCAGCCGGCTCCTATGCCGAAGAGCAGGCGTCCTCCGGAGATTATGTCAACCGTAGTGGCCATTTTCGCGAGCACCGTGGGGTGCCTGTAGTTGACGCAACTTACCAGCGGACCAAGCTTGATGCGACTCGTCACCGCAGCCAATCCAGCCAAGGTCGACCAACTTTCCAACGGATGATTCTGCGAACCTGCCGGGTTGCCCATATTCATGAAATGATCTGTGACAGTGAAGAGGTCGTAATTCAGTCTCTCCGCTGTTTGGCAGAGTCTCTTCATGGTGTCGAAATCTTTGCCTTCCGGTGGCGCGTGTATTCCAAACTCAAGTCCGCTTGTGGTTGGCATCATGATCGTCCCCCATTCTCAAGAGACTATGCTGTGATTTCTAGTTGTTGATTCAACAATCTTCTTCGTGCGTGTGGCTCCCATGGTGCGCCCCCCGAAGAGATCCCTAACTGGCCGCCGTCTTGGCTCGAACCTTCTCCTGGAGTGTGATTCGTTGTGTGGTCACTTGGTGCTCTTGCGCATACAATTCACAGCAAGCGACTCCTGATGCGGCAACCGGGCGCGGTTGGGCAGCTCGGTAGGGTCCGCATTTTCAGATCTCAATATCTGCCATCATCAATGAAGTCTGCGATTTCCGATTTGTCTACAAAGTCCACGCAGATTCCACAGATTCTAGGACCGACTAATAACGAGGACCACTTGTTACATTTGCCGCTAACGTTGTGCACACAATTCTTCGCTCGAAAAGGACCGATTTGATCCGTCACGAGCGTCAAGCCTGAAAAGATGTTCGCATGGTCTTCCAAGATATGATAGATGGAAGCCAATTGTGAATCGTGTTGTTCGAGTTTTGCGCGGAGCTTCTCCGCTTCGTCTGCCACGAGCGTTTTGACCAAGCTTGCGAACTCGTTGTACCGTTTCAAGGCGGTGCTGTGGCACTTGCTCATAGTGCCCTTCGTCACACCATAGTGCTTGGCGACCTCTGTCAACTGTTCCTTTAGGATATCTATTCTGTTCAGGATGTCCTTCTGTCTTGGCGTGAGCTTGGATTTCTCCAATATCTTGGGGTCGACGGACACTTCCAAGTACGGGGGCCTTCTGAGAAGATTGCGCGACCCTGTTTGATAATGTTTGATGTCGACTGACCTGCGCGACAGTTTGATGCTGTTTGATGTGCCCCAGATCGGAGATGTTCTGTTCTAGTTGAGGCTGCTCGCCATTGTTTGATGCTGTTTGAAGAAGAATAGGATTGTTCGCGCCACGTGTGAGCTTAAGTAAGTTCTCAAAGGGTCCTCCAGTACGCTGATCACACATCAATGCAGTACCTGAAGTTGATCCTAGTCAATGCAGGTGTAATATGCAGGAGTAAGGATGGATATCCATCGATACTCTCGTGGAAGCGTATCGTCACGTTTTGAGACGCATTGGTCGATTTGTCTTTCAAAATGCCTTATCGTCCAATTCGATCGTCGCATTTTGAGTTCCGATTCGGAGGACCTTGACCTGCTCCCCAACCTTGCCAAAGTTCATTGTTTACCCTCCTTGTTTACTGTCCTCGTTTACCCTCCAGTAAACACTACCTTGTTGTCTACTATGCTACAATGAGCTGCTTCTATCGCCTTGGCCATGTCATCCTTGGGGAAGGAAGCCTCGAACTGGAGCTTGAAGTCCTGAAGTGACTTAGCTATCAGCCCTGACAGCTTGGTGTACTTGACTGAAGCTAAACTAGCACCATCGACAGCCTTCAGCTCTTCCTTAGGTGTCCCAGGGACAGTGGTGACAGGTGGCTGAACTACGGTAGTGACAGGTGACTGACTCTGACTAGCAGTGATCAAGGTATTGCTAGCCCCTTGTGTAGGCTGAACTAGTCTCTGATCAGCCTGAACTACAGTTTGTTCAGGTGAAACTACCTTTTGTTCAGGTAGGACAGTCTGATCAGCCCCTGCTACCAAGCTGATGGGCCTGGAATCAGGTTCAATTACAGGTGCTGGAGTTGGTTGATTTGGCTTGTCAGTAGCTGTCACCTCTAGTTTAGCTGTCGTTTCTCTAGAATCTGTAGTAGTAAGTGTAGTTGGGGTGACAGTAGGGGTTGTTGGAGCTGTCGTTTGACTAGCTACTGGCTGTTTTACTACAGGAGTATAGGCTGATACGCCTGGTTTCTTTAGTCTCTTGACTGTCTTCTTAGCGTGAGCAGTAACCTTGTGACCTGTCAATGCTAGCTGAGTATCAAAGGGCCCTGCACTACACTGATCACACATCAGAGTAGTGGGTATAGCAGTGCTAGCAGGTGCTGTCACTGTAGCTGTCACTGGTGACAAAGGACTAGATGTAGTAGTAGTGGATGGTGTAGTGACTGTAGTGAGTGGTGTAGCACTAGGGGTAGTGGTAGTTGAAGGGGTAGCACTAGGGGTGAAGAAGCTCTGTAGTGGTGTTTCACTGCTACTAGCACCTGGTTTAGTGTCAGCAGGTAGAGTCCACCTGTAGACTAGGAACTCCTCGTTCTCACCTAGTAACCCTTGAGCTACGATGATCATGCCTTCAGTAGGTCTATTCATGATCGATGGTGGAAAGGATGCTATGATCTCGTCTGTAGCGTCTCCTACAAGGAACAAGGCCCATTGTAGAGACTTTGGTTTGACTATCTGACCAAACTTAAGGCAAACTGCATCCTTGCCCTCTAATGTATCTTCTTTTCTATAGAGACAACCTTGACTTCAGCGAACTTAGTGTGAAGATCGATCCTTTGACCTGGTTTGATCCTTGGATCAAACTTAGTCAAACTTACCTGACTCTGGCCTCCCATCCTGACTATCTCAACATGTTCAGGTGAAAGACGTGGTTCAGGAGCAGCCTCAACTACTCTTCGAATGACCTCGCTATAGACTCTCCAGGGTAAGCAGCAGCCTCTTTGACTATGCTCCTTGCAGTAGCTTGTGAGACTCCTTCTTGACCTATAGGCTTGGCAAGAGCAAGTTGTCTTCCAGGATATTTGCCTTCGATAGCATCAGGTATTTTCTTTGAATCCTTTGGGCATGTAAGTCGTGTTTTGAGCCCGGACTCGACTTTCGCTTCTTAGCCTAATCGTAGCCTAGCCCTCGCAAAAGCAATGAAACGTGGCGAAGCCTCGGTTTTGTATCCAGCGTCCTTTTCGGCAGACAAATGCTCGATTTCGAGCATCTGACAAGAAGAGAACAGATGACCTAGAGCTTCGGAGACGAATCCTCAGCCTCTCTCAATCGGAGGCTCGGAGGCTTGGAATCGGAAAGAGCACGATACACTACCTGCGCAAGAACGCGTCAAACAGAAGCACGTTTAGACCATACGACATGATGGACCTAGAGGCCTTAGAATCTAAAGGAAGATGTAGCATAACATGACTCCGAGAGCGGCCCGTCCTTTCGCCACGGCAGTTGGAGAAACATCTAATGAGGATCCGTCTTGTCTTCTTACGGTAGCGGCCAAGTCGCGTTGGGACCGCTTACGGTACCAATCGCAACACTTGCTTTGTTTCAGGTTTGTTTTTTTCGCATGATTCCTGAATTGCATTGTGGCTATTGTGACCATACGGTGGGTGTTCGATCCCATCGGTGCTTCTTAAGTTCATTTAATAGCTCTTGAGGAAGTTTTGTGCCATCGCTCGTATCGATATTTGCGTGGACATGCGTTTCCTTTCTCATTCCAGGAATGGTCGTGCTGACGATGTCGTTAGAGAGAATAAAACGCGACGCCATATCCGTGAACGCCATCCCTTTGGGGACAAGCGGTTTCAATCTATTCGCACGTTCAACGCTGGCCGTCAGGTTCTCAGGCACAAAGTAGGTACCTCGCCAATCATCCTTTGGAAAGACCGTGTCTCTGGTTAAATTCCCAGTTAATGTTCCTTCGTCGAAGGGTACTCTGGCTATGACCCCGACGTTCAGCTTCTTGCACAGCGGGAAGAGGTGATCTTCTGGTGCCTGATCGAAGATGTTGTAGATGACCTGCACAGCATCTATTTGTCCGGTTTTGAGGGTTTCCAGGCTGTTGTTGGGTTCCCAGCGATTCAGACTGATTCCGACAGCCCGGATCTTTCCAGCTTTTTCCAGATCCTCCATCGTCTTTCTCCAGCGCTCGTCAGTCGCCCAACTGTCTTCCCAGACATGAAACTGCATGAGGTCTATTGTTTCAACTCCAAGGTTCTTCAAACTCATCTCCGTGTACTTGATGATGTGGTCAGGCGGAAAACACTCGTCCAAGGTAAATCCCCGTTTGGAAGGCCAAATGAAGTTCTTCGGTGGGATCTTGGTCGCAATATAGAGCCTTTTCTCAGCGTGCCTTCTTACTAGATCTCCCAATAGTCGTTCACTCTTTCCACTTCCATAAGCCCAAGCCGTATCAAAGAAATTGCAGCCAAGTTCCACGGCTAGATCAAGCGAACGCTCAGATTCTTTGTCATCTGACCCAGTCCATCCGGCCATTCCCCACATGCCATATCCGATCTCGCTAACCTTCCAGCCTGTTCTGCCAAATGCACGATATCGCATGCTAGTCTTCTCCTGAACGGCCGTAAGTGACTGACGTTTCTAAGCCTATCTAGAGTCAACGGTGAGGCGTCAGGATCACGAGAGGAGTTGGAGTCGTATTTTCTTCTGGGGGGTGGGTCCCTTGGTGCGGGCGTCCGGATTTGGGCTTCTGACTTTATATGCGCAACAGGAGAACAGTCGTAATCAAGCCTTGTGAGTGGTAGTCATGGTGCGGAATTGGGGAGCTTATCGTAAGAAGTTGAATTGCGGAAGAGGCAATCATCACTTCGTGCGTCCAAGAAGTGGAAAGACGACTTACAAGATATGT
>JBEKXL010000042.1:0-4907 GCA_049512075.1 Bathyarchaeia archaeon
AGTGTCCATGACGCCGCCAACCGTCAATCCACTCGGGAATGAACCAGTAGCAGCATTACCAGCGATAACCCACTCGTCAGATGGAACAGCCACAGAGTTAGCATTACCACTCGCAGCGTAAGTCACCAGGAACGAGACCTGATAGAGACCAGTGATAGTTGTAGGCTCAGTGATCAATGCAGATCTGTTGTCGCTTAGGAAAGTGTCCATGACGCCGCCAACCGTCAATCCACTCGGGAATGAACCAGTAGCAGCATTACCAGCGATAACCCACTCGTCAGATGGAACAGCCACAGAGTTAGCATTACCACTCGCAGCGTAAGTCACCTGGAACTCATTACTGTAGACGCCAACTATCAGAGTAGGCTCAGTGATCGCAGTCCGGTTATCGCTGGCAAAGTTACTTCTTGAACCGCCAACCGTAACCTGAACAGGGAACACTCCAGTAGCAACGCCATTCTCAGCAACCCACCCGCTTGAAGGAGCAGTCACATCAACAACATTGCCGCTAACCGAGTAAGTCACCTGGAACTGAGTCGTATAGGATGCCGTTACCGTCTGCGGACTCGTAATACCCACCAAAGGCGAAGAAGGACTAACAGTTCCACACACAAACTGTTTACCTGTAGTACTGCTTGAAACAGTAGCGTTGTAAGAGTAAACCAGCCTATCCCCGCTGTCAACCCAAACACTGTACGGCAAACCTGAATACCCAACATTTGTGCCGTTAACTGTCAAAATAGTACCGGAAGCAGTCGTGACATCAAGACCAGACGGAGCGAAAGTTACCTGGTACTGAGTAATCGCAAAGCTCGCCGTTATCGCATGGTTAGCTTGAACATTCGTAAACGGATAAGAACTAATCGCTCCCTGAGAAACACCATCCACTTGAACGTCAACAATGTGATAACCAGCATCCGGCGCTATAGAGAAAGCCTGACTACCACCATAATTAACAGTAGCCGTACCAGGACTAATAGTGCCATGAGCACCCTGAGTAACAGTGATTGTATATTGATTAATCGCGAAAGTCGCACTGATAGTGTGAGCATCAGTAACGCCAGTGAACTTGTACGAGGTAACCGCGCCGACAGAGACGCCGTCCACCAGGACATCCGCTACGTGATAGTGCAGGTCAGGAGTGATGGTGAAGGTCTGGTCACTGCCATAGTTGACGCTGACAGATCCAACCGGACTGATAGAGCCGCCAGAACCAGAAGAAGCAGTGATAGTGAGTTGTGTGACCGTAACCGAAACAGCATTGGAAGCAGCAGAAGTAACCGGAGTACTGGCGCTGTCAGTCACCTTGCAAGTAACTGAGTATGAACCAGCCGCCACACTGAAAGAGTACGTGTTAGAGTCACTGCCAACAGGTGAACTGCCCAAGTACCACTGATAATGAATCGTACCTGAACCGCCAGAAGGAGTAGCAGTAAACAACTGAGATTGACCAACATACATCGTGAGTGGGCCAACAGGACTGATAGAAACAGTCGGCGAAGCACTCACCGTAACAGACGGCGCAGAAGACTGAGCCGAAGTCACACCTAAACTGTCAGTAACCGTCACAGTAATCGAGGGAGAACCCGTAGAACTAGGAGAATAACTAAATGTCGAAGCCGTCTGGCCACTCTGAGCTACGCCGCCCACATACCACTGATAACCTGTGTAACTACTTGAACCACCAGAGGGATTAGCAGTAAACAGCTTAGACTGACCAACATCCATAGTCCAAGAAGTAGGCAACACAGAAACTGTCGGAGCAGAATTCACCGTAACCGTTGGTGTGTTAGACTGTACCACATATGGAGTCGAAGCAGAATCAGTTACCTTGCAATAGATAGTAGGAGAACCAGCAGACGAAGGAGAATAAGCATATGTCGAGCTAGTCTGACCTGAAACAGCAGAACCAGCAACATACCACTGATAAGACAAAGTACCTGAACCGCCAGAAGCAGCGCAAGTAAACGTCTGAGTCTGACCAACATCCATAGTAACCGAAGCAGGAGTCACAGAAGCAGTCTGAGCCGCATGCACCGTAACCGCTGCAGCAGAAGACTGAGCTGAAGTCGCACCTAAACTGTCAGTAACCGTCACAGTAATCGAGTAAGAACCCGAGGACCCAGGAGCAAAACTAAACGTTGATGCAGTCTGACCACTCTGAGCTACGCCGCCCACATACCACTGATAACCCGTGTAACTACCTGAACCACCAGCAGGAGTAGCAGTAAACGTCTTAGACTGACCAACATCCATAGTCCAAGAAGACGGCGACACAGTAACAGTCGGAGCTGGATTCACCGTAATACTCGCCGTATTGGATGTGAAATGCCCGTTAATGCTGTCCGTTACAATGACATAGACCGAGTGTGAAGTTCCTGAAGCAGTGTAAGAATAGCTCGCACTATTTGTCCCAACAGCTGAACTGTCCAGGTACCATTGATATGACAAGGAGTTGCCGCCAGAAACCGTTGCGGTGAAAGTCTGAGATTGACCTACATCCAAAGTCGCTGATGTAGGCGCTATGCTAACAGAGCACGCTTGTTTCACTGCGTCAACGTACATAACCCAGTCAGTCACGCTGGTACCGAAAGCGATACTCTTACTTGAAAGAGCTGAAGTTACTGTAGCATACCCTACATTGTTTCCCGCAGTGCCATCGTTGTGCAGTATGGTGCCATTGAAGAAAGTTCCAGTTGTTTCTGCAGTACTGCTATAATGTCCCTCCAACCCTAGAATCATGTCGTTAGCGTTGGACGTGGATACGCCCGTGACGGTAGGTATGCTCGAACCTGTGGAATAACCTGTATAGGGCAAACCAGAGTGAGAGTCAAATGGGCTCGTTGTGTTTGCGCCTAAGATTCCGAAAGCTTGCACTTCAAAATCTCGGGTATAAGTGCTCGGGGTTACAGTTATGTTAAAAGAGCCTGTGTGTGATGAGTCGGTAACCGCGTAGTACTCTGATATCGCTTCGGCATTCGAACCGCTGCTTAGGGTGGTTCCTCTTTGCGTGTACGATAGATGGCTACTGAAATTATCGGAGAGTGTAAATGTTCGAATGCTTGAGGAGCCTGAATTGCCTTGCGTGATTACTACTATTATCAACTCGTTCGTTTGTGCCGTCATGCGAGTTGTGGTAATTGGGCTACTGCCTGAACTAGATTCTGAGCCGTATCCCATACAGTTAGTATCTACGCCAATGGTGGCTGCATGGGCAACCTTAATTGATGTAGAAAACAAAATTGAGCTTACAATTACTAAACTTAAAATTATAGTTATTAATAATATTCGTTTTGATTTCATTTATTATCTGCTCCCTTTAGATTGACGACATGCATTTTGCCTAATAAGCGAGATTTCTGTAGCCAAAATATGTCGGAAGACATGAGATTCCACAGTGAAAATATGTCGAAAATAAAAATATTCCCGAGTTTCCAAGCTAAGCGCAGAGCTCAAGCTAGAGTAAGTTTTTAACTGCTCCTTCTTCATCGCCCTCTCCTCCTTCTCCTGGGAATTCAAGACTCGAATTTACTGTAAATGCAAAAAGACTACATGCAAATAGTATTTAAATGTATGTCGAAAAAGGTGATAATGGTAGATGTACCCTAAGTGGACAACTAAGCGTGATACAACTTTTGGCAATATCGGTCTGCGCGTTTCTGTTCATTTATTGAATTTGAAACAAACATTATAACTATGCCGCTTTCTAAAAGCGCAGATTATTTGACTTGGCGGATTATTCGTTGGTAAACGTACAGGAAATAGGCGCAGACAAAAAAGGTTAGCGCTATTTCGGAAGTGAACATGACTGGGCTTGTTTCTAATGCTTCGAAGCATCCGCCTTGTACGATGTTTGAGAAGACGAGTACTTGGAAGAATATTGTGCCTCCGAGGCAGCTTAAGCCTACAGTGTGGAATATTATGAGCAATCGACCCGCAAGTGTTTCATTAACTGTCATCAGCCATCGCAAATATACAACTGAGCTAATTAATTATAATTTTTATGAAACAGTAAGCAGAATTGCAAATCAAAGTATGCAGACGCTTTTTGGCTTGATATTCCGTCTAGGCTTGCCTTCATAAAAACGCTTTTTCCCCAGCCCCAATCAAAACCCGCAGCGGGTTCCGCGCGTTCCAAACCAGATGAGAACTCTGGATTTGCCTATATTCGGAGAGAGAGCAACCTAATCATAAAGTGGGTAACTTCTGTCGACTAAATTTACCTATTTTGCATTTGCAAACAGATGTTTTACTATGTTGTTCCACTTGGCAGGGCGCTTGCTTTTTTACTTATGCTAGAACCGTAAAATTGAATAAGCCTTTTGTGCCATAACAGAGAAACATCATAAGGCAGTGGTCAATGTGAAACTCAACAAAACCGATGAATTAGTCGTTAAAACCTTAAAGGCTGAAGGCAAAGAATTAACCCTCAAAGAACTAACAGACAAAACAGGCGAACCATCAAAAAAAGTCTTCAAATCACTCCGCAAACTCTTCCAACACGAAATCATAGAAACAAAAGCCCGCAAATACAAACTAACAGGCAAACAACCCTCAGCCAAAGAAGACGAAACAGAAGAACTACCAGAATAAAACATTTAGCTCTTGGTTTTTTGTCCTAGACGTTTGTGTGCGCACAGCCTACCCCACGGGTCTAAGATATGATCCAAATATGCTCCAGATAGGCTTCAGCCCTCAAAGAGACATAAAGATAACTTTACCACAAAGCGTTATCCTTATTGATTAAAAAGGAGAAAAAACAAGAACTAAATACACGCCCAGAATAAAATTTTAGAGGAGCCTCGAGCGGGCCTTGATCCCGCGGCCTGCTGCTTACAAGGCAGCCGCTCTACCGGGCTGAGCTATCGAGGCACGTGCATTCTCAGTTTTACATCAACACATAAAAA
>JBEKXL010000043.1:0-4617 GCA_049512075.1 Bathyarchaeia archaeon
ACTTAGAATTCTTGGCATCCACGACTCTCTTTTATTTCTTAGATATTGAGCGAACAGTAGAGCCTCTTCGTTTATCAGCGTCTCCAGTTCTTGTTTCTTGCCCATTCTAAATCTGGGAACCTCAACTTCAGCAAGAAAGTAGTCGTAAAGCTCTTTCATAAAGCCTCTAGTCTTGAGGTCGTTGAGGTATTCTCGCTTTCCTTTGCGGTTCGCATATTTTTCTGTTTTCAGGATAAAGTCTCTGGGCTTCAATCTGTGAGCGTACTGGATTACGAAGTCATCCATCAAGTACCGATAAAGCTCCTTGAAATCGCACACAAGAGAAGGTTTACTCCAAGCTAGGCTGTGCAGATATCCCAAGAAAGGTTCTAATCTCGCTTTAAGGAGAGCAAGGTGAACCTTCCAAGAAAGAACCTCGTAAGCCAAATTGAAAAGGTTGTTAATCCCGTCGTAAGCTTTGAAGGCTTGCCTTCCTTTAGGTCTCAACAATTCAGAGAACATTCCGAACACTTGATTGAAATAAAGCCTCAAACAGTGGCTTTCTATATTCGTAAGCTTGACCCTTAACGCTCGAATGTCATTCTCTTGAAGACATCTAATCTTCTCGATGTGAGAATAGTCCAATCGTCTGAGACCGTATTTTTTGAGTACCTCGTTCTGTCCTTCTATTTTTGACAGGACGAACTGCTTCGCTATTTCTGAGAACTTGCCGTTGTTCAGAGATTCGTACTGAGCTATTCTAGTCGAAACGTGACTGTCGTCATCCAGAGACCTGAGGATCGCTATCGGGCGACCTCTACCGCTCAGGAGCAGACAATCTATCTGCCAGAACCCGATACTCGCTAACGCTCCAGCACTTACCGTATTACCGCTCCTGATCCGTACCTCTCCTATGTCACTCTCAAACAATGGATACTTCTCTTCCTTCCCGTCCTTATCTCGGACTACGAAAGAGCCTTTCTGCATCCCTAAGTACGATCCGAAGCCTTCTAGGGCTATCTTTAACGTTTTACTCTTCATTCTCCTCCCCTCCTACCTATAAGAACGAGACTCTCGGCTCTTTTATACTTTTAACGTCAATTTGTGCCTAGAATAGAGAATAGCCCTAGGAAAAGCGTCGGTCTTTTTGTCCATCAAAATTACACAAGAAATATATTAGCAGAACCAACTTGATCAGAACGGTGAAGAGAAGACATGTCTGTCAAATCTCGTTCAGCAGAGATGAGAAGCTACTTGTTCATTGTCGTAGTTTTGTTAATCGGAAGCTTGGTCGCTGCTTTTATTCTCTTTTACTTTCTCAATTCTTATGCCCAAATTCAAAACAAAGGCATTAGCATAGGAGGTGCAGCTGCTGGATTTGTGATATTTTTCCTTCTGTTAAGAGATACGTATTTCAAGGTAACATCTACTGAGAGGTCATTTGAAGGGAAGTCATCAGAAGAACAGATTGAACTGCTTCAGGCTAAAATAGACCAGTTAGAGATGAGCAAACTAGATAATTTCACAGTTCCCAAAGGCTACAAACCAGAGGTTTCGGAAGAGTTCAATTTTGGATTTTGTTACCCTCAAGATTGGACATTGAGCCGACCACGAACAGTGCTTTATGGCATTGCAATAGACAACAAGGCAACACAAAAACCTGAGTTTAATAGAAACCTCAACGTCAACATCGACCAGCTCTCCAACATCAAGAGCGATTCTGATTTGGACGATGCCTTTCAGACGTCGTTAGAATGCGCTCTCTCTGTTAATCCTACGTCGAAGTTGATTTTCAAAGAAACATTTCTCCTTAATGGGCTTCCCGCAACTAGATGGAAGATTGATTATGAAGGCAAAGATGGAAGAATGTTGACCTGTTACCAGATTCTTGTAGCAGACAAAAATCGAAGAAATATTTTCACTATCTCTTTTACTTGTTCACGAGAAACCTTCGATTCCTCAAGAGCGTTGTTCGATAATATAGTATCGACATTTCGAGTCTGATGCAATTCTCGCCAAAATAACCTTTTGTAGTCTATTTCACGCCCTTTTCCACCCTTTTAACCCTTCTTTTCAGCCTGCCTTCTACATGGTATTCGAATACCTAGCCTACCCCCTAAACGTCGAATACCTCGAATACCCTACTCTCTCTATATAATCATAATAAACATATACTCAGTAATCACGTACCTCGCGTATTCTAAGCAGCGCGCGCGCTATGCCTCTGAACTGAATGTCTGCTTCTGGTAGAGACGTTATCACTTTAGGATAGCCTGAGTCCAGTTGATCTCTAGCTCGGTTCAAACTATCACCATTCCTGTTCGATGTCCACTCGTTTCACAAATAAAAAGTTTTGTACCGTCATGACAAATGACTTAACAGTGCCTTGGTCTTATCTTGTGACGGCGAATCACCAAGCTCACATAATTCTCCATCCCCTTCAATGGTATTCGCAAAGGATGCCAGCGCCTGCACCATGCCCTTGAACAGCCTCTATGTCAAAGCAGCGACAATTCCGGAGAACATCAGGCCAGCTCTCGAGAATTCATGGGGTTCTAGCGTCTTTAGGCCTCTAGAGCCTCGAGGACTTGCGAACGCCCCCGAGACATCTCGAGATGATTCTCACATATTTCGAAAGCGTCGAGTTCTGCATGCCCTCTGACCAAGGGTTTTCCCTGCCTTTTTTGCTTCGAGAATTCTGCAGACCTGTTGCAGGAGATCTCGCCAAGCCCTCCTGATGCCTAGAGTGACCTTCAAGACGTCTCGACATGTCTGGAAGAACGAGTGTGTTTTGCTTCAGCTTCTCTGAATAAAGAATCTTGATGCCAAAATCCATTGCAGGCGGAAGTGGGGATTGTGCAGCAGACACCACTGGAGCGACAAAGCACCTTGCCGCAAGTTATAAGATGCCAATTCGAGGAATAGAATACCGAAAGCGTGAAGCTCTTGTTCAACCTGAGAGTTGCATCTCGGAACATAGCATTAAGGGTTTTAGTTCAGATACTCAGGTTATTCAGCCATAGGATATTTACGAGTCTGCTCCTCCTATTCTCGATCTTTGTACTTTCACGTTTCTACTTCGCATCAACCGCTTTTTCCGACATTATAGCTAGCTTCTTGTTGGTCGAATACTTTTTTGGAACTATCTACTATGTAAGCCAAGTCATCAAGAAAATTGAACACAGCAAGAGTAAACCTGATCTGAGACGGATTATGGTGTCCAAATGTGAGCTGGCCAAAAAGGATGTGGACCGATATCTGACTATGTTTGCTGCAATATCTGGAGTCGGGCTAGCAGCAATGATTCTCACTCCTTCGCAGTCAAGACTTGCGGGACCTTTGTTAACGATGTCGGGAATATTTGTCGAAATAGTCACAACGATCCTTTTCGCTTTGCTTTATTGGTGGCTGTTCTTCCTTCTGATGGAAAGATATCCCACTGGAAAAGCAGCAACATTGGCCGGATTTGCTTATCTTTTGCCCACAATTGTAGGCGCCTTTGCCACTGTAGAGATAGCCGTCTATTTTGGGCTAAACTTTCTCCAAGATTCCATAGCCGCATTTCTTCCCTTTCTCATCGTCTACTATCTATTCGACAGATCAACTCCTGACTTCAAGTTGTCGCCCTATCTTTCTCTAGAAATTGAGAGTGCCAAAGAAAAAAAGAGAATAAAAGAAATCCAAGAAGATCTTCAATCCGAGATACTCGAAGCTCGAAAGGCTCTACTTGAAATTCAACTTTCAGAGTTACAAATCCGGGAGAGGATGCTTGAAGAAGCGACCAGATGGTTCAGATTGGGTTATGAACGGATAGAGGTTCTTCAAAGAGATTTTGCAGGGTTCCAAGAAGAAGTTGAATCTGAAAGGAAGACCTATGAAGACAAGGTCAAGGGACAAGAAAAAGGGAGAATCAACCTACTCGTGGCGGACAGGTTGTTCTTTGCGCAGAGGATTTCTTCATCTGATTTCCGCATTTTTGAAAACGGGCAAGACAAGGCCAACTATCACGACAAAAAGATCGCAAAAACTATAACGGGAATCTTGAGTCTACATGAAGTCTCTTGCGTCAGTAAGCCTCGCAGACGAGAGAGCAATATCGACTTCAATATGATTCACAGGAAACATTCAATGATTGCAATAGAAGAAACGAATACAGAAGATATGCCTGAACCCTGCCGGGAATTTGACCGAATGACATTAATCGAATACTTTCCTGCCGAGACTCTGTTCAAGATAAACAAGGAAAAGTACGAGACCCTTTTCTGCGAGTTGAGCAAGTGCCCCTGCTTGAACTTCGCTGAGAAATTCGAAGAAGCTGAAAACAACCTACTACTTTCAATCGAAGAGTTCAGCAAGAGGGTGCGCGAACGAATCGACGCAGCTCTCATACTTCAAAGCGATTACCCTGAATGTTATATGGTAAAAGCATTTACAGCTTTCCATGGAGTGTTCGGAGTTGCGGCATGTCAGGATCTACTAAGGAGCTTAGACACATACAAGACACGAATAGATGGTCGCAAAATGGAAATCGCAAGGTTAAGAAATGTCATCAAGCTCGAACATATTCTGCCTCCGCGCAGTAAGTTCCAAACATCAAACCAGAAGGAAGACTCCAAGTGGAGTCTAGAAAAGAGAGAA
>JBEKXL010000044.1:0-4585 GCA_049512075.1 Bathyarchaeia archaeon
AGCGGTTGTCAGAACTGTCGCTGCTTAGTGCGGCGGAACGGGAGCAGATAGTGGTGGGGTGGAACAGCACAGAAACAGAGTATCCAAGGGAGAAGTGTATTCCGGAACTTTTTGAGGAGCAGGTTAAACGAAGTCCGCATGCGATGGCCGTGGTATATGAGGAGGAGCAACTGACCTACAGGGAACTGAACGGGAAATCGAATCAGTTGGCGCATTATCTACGGAAGCTGGGAGTAGGGCCGGAGGTGCGGGTAGGGATTTGCATGGAGCGTTCGTCGGAGATGATCATCGGGTTCCTGGGTGTGCTGAAAGCAGGCGGAGCGTATGTCCCATTGGATCCGGATTATCCGCAGGAGCAGCTGGCCTTCATATTAAAGGATGCGGGAATAACTATTTTGCTGACGCAGGAACGTTTGCGGCAAGTTGTGCCGCAGAGTGACGCCACGATCATTTGCCTGGACCGACCGGTAGCGACGATTGCGGGTAAGAGCCAAAGAAATTTGGACAAGAGGATCAGTCTGGAGAACCTGGCGTATTTGGCGTATGTGCTCGGTCCGAACGGCCGATTTCAGGGTGTGGGTGTGTCGCATGGCGCGTTGAGCCGTTTGTTCAGCGGCGGAAACATTTTTAAGTTGAATCCTGACGATAACGTGGCGCAGATTTCGCCGATATGGTTGGGGGTCTCGAACTTTGAGATTTTGGGTGCGTTATTGCACGGGGGCCGGCTGACTAGCATTCGTGAAAGCGGCGCGCAGTCGCCTGCTGAATTCATTGCCCGGCTTAAAGCGGCGGAGATAACCACGCTATTTTTGAGAACGTCTCTATTCAATCAGCTGGCACATGCGGATCCCTCCTTTTGCTGTGGAATCAGGCAGGTGCTGTTGGGTGGGGGTACTCCAGAACCGGAATTAGTGCAAAGGGTTTTGGAGCGGAGTACTCCAGCGAAGTTATTGCGCGTATACGGCAGGATTGAATTGGGCCTTTTTGACCTGTGCTATTTGGTAGATCACACAAATACTACCCTGATTGGTCGTCCAATTTCGAACACGAAGGCCTATATCCTCGACCGGTCCGGTAACCCAACCGCCATTGGTGTGCCAGGCGAGTTGCATTTGAGTGATGGTCTGGTCCGGGGTTACGTCAACCATCCGGACTGGACGGCAGAGAAATTTATTCCTGATGCCTTCAGCCAAAAGCCGGGAGGGCGACTTTATCGGACCGGCGATATAGTGCGATATTTGCCTGATGGGAATATTGAGTACCTGAAACCGAGTGGTCGGCAGGTTTACCTGAAGAGCATTCGGACTGATTTAAACCAGTTGGAGACGGCTTTAATGGCAGAAACAGACATCGAAGAATGCTTTTTAACTGTTCGGAAGACAGAAACCTGGGAGACCCAGCTTGTCGCTTATATTGTTAGTAAAAGAGAATTCGTGCTGGAAGAGCTCCAGGGGCGGTTAAAAAAGAGCTTGCCTGAGCATCTACTGCCTGATGCATACGTTTTTCTCTCGGCTTTGCCGCTGAACGCCTCCGGCCAAATCGATGAAGCAACGCTGAACAATCTCGAAGTCATTGACTCGGACTTGGTGAAGCGTTGGGAAGAACGGTTGCGATTATTGCCCGAAGTCTTGGATGTGGCGGTGGTGGTGAAAAAGAAGAACAGGAAGTTCCAAGCCTTGCATTTATCAGACCTTCTGCCAAAACAGCCAACCGGGACGGTTCTTTCTGAGCCGGCATCGACGCCATCAGCCCGAAGTGTGGAGCCGGAAGAAACCGGTGCACGACGGAAGGCCTTTAGTTCAGGAGGACGGTTGGAAATACCGGAGCATGCTCCCAAAACGCTGGGGGAAGCTTTGATTCGAACAGCTGCCGAGCATCCGAACGATGGTGTTTTGTACGTTCAAGCGGCGGATCAATCCGAAGATTTTCAAACATATGATTCCCTGCTTAAAGAAGCCCGATGCGTGCTGGCAGGGTTACATGCCAGAGGGCTGAAGCCGGGTGACAAGGTAATTTTTCAAATTGAAGTTCTGCGCGATCATTTCACAACCTTTTGGGCTTGTGTTCTAGGCGGCATTATACCGGTGACTGTGGCAATAGCGCCGTCCTACCGGGAGGCGAATGGCGTGACCAATAAGTTACGAGGTGTCTGGGAACTGCTTGGCCGCCCTTTGGTACTAACCAATCATCATTTAACGCAACAGTTGAATGGACTTGAGAAGGTCTGGGGGATAAGCGGACTTCAGATTGAAAAGGTTGAGGAGCTGAGAAAATGTTTGCCGACAACAGAGATTTACCAGAGTGATCCGATCGCCCCGGCATTTTTTCAATTAAGTTCTGGCAGTACCGGCACCCCAAAATGCATTCAAATAACACACAAAGGAATCATTGCGCACATTCATGGTTCTCAGCAGTTCAACGGGTATGTGCAGGAGGATATCTCACTGAACTGGCTGCCGGTGGATCATGTGGTTCCCATTCTTACTTGTCATCTCAAAGATGTTTACCTGGGTTGCCGGCAGATTCAGGTGAAGACTGATGTGATACTTGGAGACCCGTTGAAATGGCTGGATCTGATCGAAACTCACCGGGTTACTTATTCATGGTCTCCCAATTTTGGTTTCAAGCTGGTAAGCGACTGCCTCTTGCAGGCCAGGGACAGAACTTGGGATCTTTCTTCGATCAAATATTTGATGAACGCTGGAGAACAGGTGACGTTGCAAGTCGTGCAAGACTTTTTGCGGGGGGTTTCCCGGTTTGGCGTGCCTCCGCACGTCATGCTTCCTGCCTTTGGAATGGCGGAAACCTGCACGTGCATAAGTTATGCAAACCAATTTGACGATGTTCGGGGTGTGCACCGGATTTTGAAATCCAGTCTGGGTGGCATCTTGAAAACATCAGGACATGATGATGCAGACACGGTTGCCTTTGTCGACTTGGGCCCTCCGATAGCCGGGGTTGATATCCGCATAGTAGACGCGAACAATGCTGTGCTACCTGAAGACGTTATTGGCCGGTTGCAGATCAAGGGAGACGTGATAACGCCCGGATATTTCAAAAATGAGGTGGCCAACCGCGAAGCCTTTGTGGGGGATGGCTGGTTCAATTCAGGAGACCAGGGTTTCATTCTTAATGGCCGGCTTACGCTGACAGGACGTGAAAAGGAGATGATCATCATCCGTGGCGCCAATTATTACTGCTATGAAATTGAGGATGTTGTCAATCAGGTCGAAGGAATGGAACCAACCTTCTCAGCGGCCTGTGCGATCAATGATCCGAGTTCAGGGTCTGAAGGGTTGGCGATCTTTTTTGTCGCGAAGGAGACAACAGAGGAAATCAACCTGGTTAAAAATATCAAAGCCCGGGTCGCTGTGGATTTGGGGATTTCCGCCACCTATGTGATTCCGCTGGCGAAAAAGGATTTTCCGAAGACGACAAGTGGAAAAATCCAACGTTCCCAACTTAAGAATTCATTGGCAGGGGGTATCTTCGACGCTGAGATCAAAAGGATCGATATTCAACTGGAAAACGACCGCACAATTCCCGATTGGTTTTATGAAAAGGTCTGGCGACGAAAAGACGGGAATGGTTTTCTAGATGAACCGATGAAGGGAACATATCTGGTGTTTGTTGACAAATTGGGATTGGGAAATGCTCTTTCCGAAAGGTTGGAAGGAGTCAATCGGTGCTGTATAGTTGTCGAAACTGGAACAGAGTTTACTAAACTATCCACCAACAGATATCGCATTAATAGCAAGGCGCCGGATGACTACCAAAAGTTGCTGGTATCCTTATCGGAAGATGGATTTATCGTAAATCAAATTCTTCACCTCGGGGCCTATGATGAATATCGTGGGGAAGTTTCCAGTGTGAAATCGCTGAGGGAGGCTCAAAGCTGCGGCGTTTACAGTGTACTATTCCTCGTCCAGGCCTTGGCAAAGGTGCAAGGTGGCCGACCCACTCAATTACTGGTCATATCCAGTCACGCCCAACCAATTTCACCGACTGAAAAAATCGCTTATGAGAAATCCACGCTCGTGGGTTTGATTAAGACTATTCCTTTGGAACTATCCTGGCTGCAATGTTCTCACCTCGATCTGTCTGGTGGTTCAACGGCTGAAAACATCCAAAACATCCTCCGGGAGCTTTGCCTGTTGCGAAGAGAAGCGGAAGTGGCCTATCGGGACGGTCGTCGTTTTATTCCTGTCATATCGAAAGTAAACATGTTGCGACAGCAAACCCGGGAGGTCCCTCTTAAACAGGGCGGCACTTACCTCTTAACGGGCGGGCTGGGCGGGATCGGCACCTGCCTTGCCGAATTCCTGATAAAGGAATATCAGGTTAAACTTATTATCATCGGAAGGACAGTTCTGCCTGATCGCGTTGAGTGGCCACTCCATCTGGGACAGCAAACAACAGTCGCAAAGCGGATCGAAAACTATTCTAAAATAGAAGCAACCGGAGGTGAGTTTGTCTATGACGCAATTGACGTGTGCGATCTTGCGGGTTTGAGAAGGGTGGTTGCCTCGGCTGAATCCAAATGGAATCAACGCTTATCTGGTGTCATTCATCTTGCGGGGGAAGG
>JBEKXL010000045.1:0-3427 GCA_049512075.1 Bathyarchaeia archaeon
GCAAGACCATGATCTAACTCTCCTCGGCCTAGAAATGATGCAGCAGTAAATAGACCTGTCTCGTTCGTCTATTGAATTGTGTGTCGGTCTCTCGGTGCGCACCACCACCAAGAACGACGGTTCAAATTACGACGCTCGCACCACGAGACCCACATACACTAATTCAAATCCTGACGCCCACACCAGGAGACCCACACACAATGGGGGGTGAAGGCGATTTGATGATCGACAAGAATGAGATCCCGGATGCCAAGACTATTGTGGAAAACCAGCTACTTGACACTACGGGAACGCGTCTTCTCTTCGCTGCTTCAGCTTTCGCTTACCATTAGATTGGTAGCTTGCGCTGAACAAAGCGGTTCTGCTTATCTATCTGGTTTGCTTCGTGGAATGGACTGATTGTCGGTGGCATGTTTGGCTTCTTGCCTTTCAGCAAGTCTTCCACCGTAAGTATCTGAATCCTAGGATACTCGTGTTTCCATACGGGGAAAACATAAGGGTCGGTGGCTTTCACTTCCTTGATCATTTCACTTGTGGGTTCTTCCATTCATTGTAGATCCTTCCCTCTGTTAGACGTCCAAGGAACTGGCCCATGGTTCTAGCCCGTGATGGGTCCAGATCGTACAGGCAAATCCGTGCCCATCAGATAGTGACAACTTCACAGTAGAGCCCCGTGCACAGCCGAGAACCCCTAAGAGACAGGGGTATTAACATAGTCCACAACGCGCACTGAGAGCGCGATGAGGGAGGTGAATTGTTGTGAAGACGGATACGGAATTGCAACGAGATGTTATGACTGAGCTCAAGTGGGAGCCGACCATCCAGGCGGCAGAGATTGGTGTTAGTGTCAAGGATGGAGACGTGACGCTGAACGGCAATGTTGACAGCTACAGTAAGAAGTGGGCTATCGTGCGTGCTGTCAGGCGGGTTTCAGGCGTCAAGGCAGTAGCTGAAGATATCAAGGTCAGCCCGCCTGACTATTACAAGCGCGCCGACGAAGATATGGCCCAGTCGGCGACAAAGGTTCTCAACTGGAATTATTGGGTACCACGTGACCGCGTTAAGGTGAGGGTGCAGGACGGTTGGATCACTCTGACTGGCGATGTGGATTGGTATTACCAAAAAGAACATGCGGAGAATGCAGTACGCCACTTGGTAGGGGTGTTGGGAGTCACCAACTCGATCACTATCAAACCACCGGTGCCAACGGTGAAAACGTCCGAGGTGAAGAACGGAATCGAAGACGCACTTAAACGAAATGCCAGATTGCTTCGAGCTGCCGACAAGATTCGAGTGGAAATTTCAGATAGCAAAGTGACTCTCCATGGCAGCGTAGGCTCCTGGGCAGACTATGAGGAAGCCGAATACGCTGCTTATTGTGCTCCCGGCGTCTCTGAAGTCAAGAACAAACTAACAGTTACAGGCTAGACTAAACAGGCAAAACCCTCTTCCTATCTTCTATCTTTTTTGGGTGCAAGTTACTTCTCTAGCCGTATTTCCGCACGGCTTTCAAGAAAACTTGGCGCTATCGATATATCGATATTGCGGGGGGCGTGTCCTTGATATGTTATGACAAGAAGAAGAACAAGCTCAAAGAGAAGAACGAGCTCCACTGCAGTGCGTATGCAGTCGCCTAGGACCTTCGCACGAGCTAGAAGAGAACAAAAAGAAGCGAGAGGAAGAAAGCGTCTGCGTACGAAAAGGTACTAGTCTCATGTGCGTCGTTGCAAAGTCGACACGGAACGGCCATCTCACACGCCCTACTTCTCACGTCTTCCTTTCAGAGCGACGACGACGAAAAACCGCGCCCTTTCTGACAGTTCAAATGCAACTGTTCAACTTCTCTTCGGTT
Source organism: Bathyarchaeia archaeon (assembly GCA_049512075.1). Classification (GTDB taxonomy): domain Archaea; phylum Thermoproteota; class Bathyarchaeia; order Bathyarchaeales; family Bathycorpusculaceae; genus JBEKCD01. Next base: position 1,853 of record JBEKXL010000045.1, read on the forward strand.
TGCTTGAGCTAGCGAGTATTGAGCTATCACGCGGTGTGGTGCGGTGTGTTACGAATCCCCATAGCGCCACGATAATAATACCGATTACACTTGCCACAAAGGTAAGCCAACCTAGCGGCTGAAAGTTGCGCGCTTCATATGTTTCTGTCAGAACTATTGTAGTGTTAGTATGCGCCTCTTGCACGACGGACTCAACCGCGGGGGGTATTCTTGTGAGTGTGTAGCCCAACCACGCGATGACTATGAGTAGCAACATTACCGGGATTGCTACCTCACCTCTCTGCATTTCTAAGACCCTAGAATCGCGTAAGAATCAGATGGAGCCGCCGAGGTATAATACGTTGCCTCGCTAGTCAGGCGGCGGCACCGTCATGCATGCTGTGTTCTGGCGGAAAACTGGAATCTCGTTCATCGTACTCCCGTGTTTCGGGCTATGCCATTCGTTTTCAGCCGCTTATTGGACGCCCCTCTCAAGAAACCGAATAGGATTAGTAACAGGAAAGCAGCTCTACACATTAGGGAGTGGCTATGCCTAAAGAGAAAAAGGGAACCCTTGCCGTTAGGAAGGCAGAGAAGCCTGTGCCTGCCGTTGGGGAACCTCAACCCAGTTCGATCCAAGAACTACTAGACACGATATGGGATCCCTTCCGGGGATTCGAATGACCTGTTCAATATGAGCTCCCGACGCGAATACCCCTTGTTGATGTCATCGACTCTGGCAACGAGTATCTTGTGAAGGCAGAGCTTGCAGGGTTGAAAAAGGAAAACGTGGAGATTGAAGTTGGAACGAACGAGTTGTCACTGACTGCTAAATCAGATGTTGAGAAGGAGGAGAAGGGGAAAACCTATTTGCACAGGGAAAGAGCTTTCTCCACATTCCGGAGATACATAGGATTCGCCGAAACCATAGATACACAAAAAGTATCAGCTAGCATGAATGAAGGTATCCTCGAAATAAAACTTCCCAAGCTCGAGCTCAAGCCTGAAAAGAAAAGGGCAAAGATAACAATCCAATAAACCATTTCTTTAACTATCATACGCATCTGCCTCTGACGAAAACGCGCTCTAAAATTGCGTCATACAACTAGAGGGAATGCGCGAGCAAGTATACTGTCTAACCTGACCCCTCGAGAGTTCGAAGGTATCATCTCCAATTTCGAACTGATGGGTTATCAGATCGAGTAGGGTTCACACACGGCGGATTTTGGGGCAGATATTATTACATTGATCCGACGATTGGGCACTAGTTCTGTCCTACAGTAGTTCAGTCCACTTCTCTGGTTTCTCTATGGTCTTGACTTCGCTGACCGTTCGCATCATCCTTGATTTTTGAGGCCGTGTCTGGTCGATCATGTCCCAAGTGTTGAGGGTCCATTCCGCTAAAGCGTTGCAGTCGCGCAGCTTGTCTAAGGAGGCCCAGTCTGGTACCACCCACCAATCCTCGGCATCATAGTCGCCAAAGCTTAGAATCGTGGTGTAGGTGTTAACGTACTTGATGCCAGTTTCCTTCTCTATTTTAGAAGCCAATAGCTTTGGCTGGTCTGAGTTCAACCATTTTAGGTACTCTGTAACTTT
>JBEKXL010000046.1:0-3110 GCA_049512075.1 Bathyarchaeia archaeon
GTGGCTGAGAATCCTTCCCTTGCCACTTATCCGAGCGGTACTAGCGTTACTTTGACTGCTACTCCGGCTTCTAGTTGGCTGTTCCAGGGTTGGAGCGGCGACCTGACGGGTTCACAGAATCCGGTGAGCATCACTATGAACGCGAATAAGACTGTTACCGCCACGTTCGTCGTTACGTCGGGGCAACAGTACGCTTTGACTGTGAATGTTGTTGGGAGCGGTTCTGTGGCTGAGAAACCTTCCAGTGCAACCTATCTGATCGGCACCAACGTTACTTTGACTGCCACTCCTGCCACTGGTTGGATGTTCCACCATTGGAGCGGCGACTTGTCCGGCGGGTTGAATCCTATTAACATCACCATGGTCGGAGACAAGAACGTCACTGTCACGTTTTCCAAGCTCGGAAACCTCAATAACGATCCATCAGGGAAAGCCAAACTGCTCGATCTTACGAAATTCGCCCAGTGGTATGGCATGACCAATTCTTCCTCGCTTTGGAACGTAGCTGTCGATCCATGGTGTGCTCCCAGCGCCGCTGACTTTTGCAACAAGGGCAGAATAAACTTGGCAGACTTGGTCACACTTGCCGTCTACTACAACAGCTCGCACTAGCCAGTTCGCGCGCGCTGAAACCCCCACTTTTTTTTAGCGATGCTTGAAGGCAGAACAAGTTTTTCTTCTGGCCAACTTTAATTGCGGTCTCCTTGCCAGCGCTAAGCGCTAACTCGTCCATGTTCATTGTTCGGGAACTTGAATAGAATCAAATGCAAAAAATCAGCGTGCATAGAACAGAGTTCCATAATCCTTAAATGGTTCACAGACGCAAGTACTCGTGTCGAGGGAGAGAGGAGACAATGCGCCAATTAAAACAAGGTATTATCATACTCATAGTTTTATCTCTGCTATTTACTCTATCTTTTCTGGCAATCCAAATCAGCCGATCATCCACTGGGCAGAATCCTGTTGCATCGTTCATCTATTCGCCAGGTATGCCCACCCCGACGGAAACGATCACTTTCGACGCTTCCTCAAGTTCTTCCGTCAACGGTGCCATAGTGACTTATACATGGGACTTCGGCGACGGATACGCAACCGTCCTAACCTCTCCAACAGTCACACATTCATACCCGCTAGATGGAAACTACACGGTGCAGCTCATCGTCACGGACAATGTTGGACTGACAGCTGCCACTGCGGCTGTGGTTCAGGTGAACTGCGTCCAATTCTTCAGAGTCACGCAACCCGACATGTTGACTCCAGTTTCAAACGTCGTCGTGACCGTTTACACGAACAAGACGGGCACGTGGGCGAAGGCGCCTACTTCAGGCAGCGATTTTGAAGTAAAATATGACAATATGACCCAACCCAAACTTGCAAGCACAAGTGCCCAGAAATACCGAAACCCTGGATATACGGCGTCAATCCTGCTCTGCAACGCCAGCAACATCGGTTTTGATTCCCACAGTGGCAGTTTCTACGTTTACTTCACTTTCTCGATAGGCGTTATGACCGCCAAGTGGCCTAACAACACATCGCTGGTTTATACCTACAAGAATGGACAAGTTGAGACTCACAATTACTTGTCCGGCCACGGAGCAGTATGGAATGCCGCTGCAGGAACATATGTGATAAAGGTTGAAAACATTGCTGACCAAGGAGTTGCGCCAGCGCAGGATCACCCCATAATAGTTCCTCTGCCGTTTCCGCAGAATCCGCAGCAGTATTATCTCACTGTCAGGACAGATCCATCGGGAATTGTAAGCATTCCCGGCCAAGGATTCTATTGTAACGGCACAACCACTTCATTGACGGCTCCAAGCTACGTGAATGTTTCAAGCAGCACTCGTTACAGGTTCAACAACTGGGACGTTGACGGAACATCACAAGGCAGCACAAACCCTATCACAGTTTCCATGAACGCTAACCACACAGCAACTGCCCACTTTGTACTGCAGTATCTTGTAACATTCGGCCAGACAGGCTTATCGACAGGAGCAACTGGAACGGTCGTGACAATAGGCGGAGGAGCGCAAGGTTACTCCAGCCTTCCGTACACTGTGTGGGTGGACAACGGCGCCTCAGTTACCTATTCCTACAATTCGATTGTTGCCAGCTCGGTTTCAGGTCAACAGTTCAGGCTCAGCAGCATTTCAGGTCTGGCCTCACCTATCACGGTCACTGGAGCTGTTACGGTTACCGGCAACTTTGTGACTCAGTACCTTGTAACGTTTGCTCAGACCGGTCTGGACGGCACAGCTACAGGAACCGTCGTGACAGTAAACGGGAATGCCAAAGCCTATTCGAATCTCCCGTATGGTTTATGGGTTGACAGTGGCAGTTCAGTCACTTACTCTTATGGCTCAATTGTTTCAAGCTCTGTTTCTGGCAAGCAGTTTAGGCTTTCGAGCGTTACAGGTTCATCGTCACCACTCACGATAGCAGGTCCCGCAACAATCACGGGCAACTATGTTGTCCAGTACCTAATCACATTCGCCCAAACCGGATTAGATTCTACCGCAACCGGTACAATCATAACGGTGAACGGAAACGCCAAGATCTATTCAACCCTGCCGTATGCGTTCTGGGTGGACACTGGGACCTCTGTCACTTACTCTTATGGCTCAATTGTTTCAAGCTCTGTTTCTGGCAAGCAGTTTAGGCTTTCGAGCGTTACAGGTTCATCCTCACCACTCACGGTAATAGCGGGCCAAACAGTCACAGGAAATTACGTGGCCCAGTACCAACTCACTTTCAGCCAAACAGGTCTGGATTCCACAGCCACGGGAACCGTGCTCACGGTCAACAGCAACACGAAAACCTACGGAGACCTCACATACACGCTGTGGGCAGACAGTGGCAGTTCTGTCACATATTCATACGGCTCCATTGTGACAAGCTCTGTCTCAGGCAAACAGTTCAAACTCAGCACGTTCAGTGGTCCATCCTCCCCGTTCACAGTCACAGGACCCAGCACCATGACTGGCAACTACAAGACTCAGTATTATTTGACGGTGACTTCTGCTTATGATTCTCCGAGTCCTGTGAGCGGCTGGTTTGATTCTGGTTCAGGCATCACCGAGTCGGTCACGTCACCCGTGTCGGGCGGTTCA
>JBEKXL010000047.1:0-2998 GCA_049512075.1 Bathyarchaeia archaeon
TGAAGAGACAACTCGTCATCAGCAAGATCGAAATTGTTTCTCCCTCGCTTTCCATCAAGAAGGAGAGGGAAAGAAGATATAACTTCAGCGACATCACGGAAAAGCGCTCCCAGGAACCCCAAAAGCCCTCTCGGCCCGAACGTCAAGCGCTTCCTGTCTCCATCATTGCAGATCGGTTGTTTATCCGAAATGCCAGTTTGACGTTTGTCGATGAAGAGAAAGCATTACCCGATGTCTCCATTACTTTAGATGCAGAGTTTAGGGGATCAGTGGAAAAGGATGGTACCCCGCGTATGGATTTCGGGCTCATCTCCCTTAAGGAAATCAAAGCTAAGCTTAAGGATAAGGAAATTAAGGTTTCAGGTAAGATCGACATGGATGCGAAGGCCCTCCGAGCCAATCTTCAGGCCATGATCGGAAAGGATAACATTGAACTCTCTGCAACGGTCAAAGATTACCGTTCGGCACCCGATATCGTCGCCAATATCCACGCCAAAACGCTCGACCTTCATCAGCTGATGGGTTTAAGCGGTGGAAAGAAAGTGCAGGGAGATCATCCTCAACGGAAGGAGGAAAAAGCAGAACCCTCTGAAGGGGGCATGATGCAGAAACTCAAAGCTTCAGGGGAGATCGTGGTGGATAAAGCCAGATATCAAGATTACACCCTGAAAGATGTCCGCATCCATTACCAGTATGCAAAAGGGATGGTGAGGGTCGATCCTCTTGGACTACAGTTTTCTGGAGAAGGGTCCTTCACGGCCGAGGGATCTCTGAATGGGAACCTTCAGTTTGCCATAGAGGAGACATCTACTATTCAAAAGACTTTGAAAGGGACAGCCGTGGCAAAACTTGGGAGGGGGGAAATCAAACAGTCTCAAATTTTTGATGCCGTTGCGCTGCTCACCGGCGTTCCTTCCTTGAAGAATCCTGGTTTTGACGAAGGCCTATTCAATTTTGAGGTGAAGGATGAAAGGGTATTTCTCGATGGCTGGATACGCTCCCCTCTTTTCAAGGTCAGTCCGAAGGGTGTGGTTGACTTTGAGAAGAGGCTGGATGTACCAACAGAACTTAAGCTCTCGCCGAGCCTTACAGGAAACCTAAAGGGGAAGCTCGCTGCAATAAAACTCCTCGACGATGAGCAGGGGTGGAAAGTCATCCCCCTCAGGATCAAAGGCACGACGGAGAAGCCCAGTGTCAATCTTGATGAGGAAGCCTTAGGTAAACAATTAGGCCGTGGTTTGACAAAAGAGATCGAAAAGCGTCTCTTCGAACGAACGCCCAAGGAGTCAGGGAAACCCTCCAAGAAGTCAAAAGACATTTTGAAAGAACTCCTCGGAGAATAAAAGCTAAATTGTCCGGAACGATACTTAATCTGACAGAGGGTGCCAAACCACCTTTTGGCTGTTACACCTACTTATCTTCAATAGAAAGTTGCTCTTGGAGTTGATGTTTACTGGTAGAAATGTGCATGATCAAAAGGGGGAAAATATTGTCCCGCCTCCTTTCTGCAATCCCATGGAAACAAAAAGGAGGTATCCGCGGGCGAAGGGAACCTGGGCTTCGATCTGAACATCTCCACCTGCAGCCTGCGCAGCCTTATCTAACTCAGGCGGAATCGCTTCTCTGTCGATCAAGTAAAACAACGCTACGGTCTGGTTGGGATTATCGGCAAGCCGGTCGATTAGCGCTGCCAATGTTCTCACTTTCTGCGCCGTCCGGTTCCGGTAGAAACTAACCTCTCCTTGGGGGCCATCCAGTGGGAACCCATCATGTGGCTGATAGACGATGATCTCGCGGTTGCCTACTAAGCTGAGGGCCTCCACCATGGGTAGATGTATACTGCTTCTCGCGACATCAGCTTCTTTCATTGGTCCAGTAAACCAGAGGCTCCATCCCAGAGCAAAGAGGACAGCAATACAGGTAGAAGTCCAACGAAGATCGTTTCGTCGGATTGAGAGTACGCAACCCGCGACGGCGAGCACAAAAACAGCACCGGCTGTTGCTACGGAAAGAGCTGATCCTCCCCGGATACCAGTCACCCCCACCATACCGCCGGCGATAAGGATAGCCGCCGTTGTTATGATCCAGGTAAGAATCTTGACACCACGTCCCGAAGACATCCATCCTTTCGCGATGCTCCAGGCAACAAGCATGGCCAGCACCGGGTGTACAGGAAGAAAATAAACCGAATCCTTGGCCAAAGAGGTCGAAAGAAGTACTAAAGGGCCAATAAAGAAGGCGAGAAAGAAGATCCCAGCTCGATTCTGCCATTCTTTCCGAGTCTTCCAGGCCATCCAGATCGCCAATGGGAGCAAGACCGACCCTGGCGCAAATGCCGGCCAGATGTTGAGGAGGTAGTAGTAGATAGCCCGTGTGTGGCTCAGGTATCCGAGGAAGCGGCCGATATGGTTCACGATGAAGAATTCCTGAATAAGGTTAGACGAAGCTTGTAAAAGGAACGGGAAGACCCAACTCAGAACTGGAACCAGAAAAGCAATGACAGGAAACGGCCTTAAAATCTGCCGAAGCTCACCGAACCGCCTGCTCAGGATAAGATAGAGAAGGAATCCTGAACCGAAGATGGCGGGGCCGACGAACCCCTTGACAAGAAAGCTTGCCCCGAGTGAAAAACCCGCTGCAGCATAGGCACGGCGTTTTTTGCGTACGTCAGTGTTTTCGAGAGCGATCCAGGTGAAGAGGACAGTAAAGGCAACCCCAGCGGTCAGGGCATTGTCAAGAAGGACGTTGTGCGCGGTTCGGCAGAACCGCTGGGAGAAAGCCAGAATGGCCGCCGCCAGAGAACCTCCTTCGACCCCTAAGATACGCCACCCAAGAAGGAACACAGCAGTGAGGGACGCGAGAGCGAAGGCCGCCGCGGTAAGACGTGCGGCTGCGGCACTCGGCTTGCCAACGATTCGGTACGCTGTGGCTACTACGGCTGGGAAGCCAGGTGGCTTCTCAACAAATGGGAGCCCCCCGAGGTGAGGCACGATGTAAT
>JBEKXL010000048.1:0-2915 GCA_049512075.1 Bathyarchaeia archaeon
AGACACTCCTAGCTAGAGCAGTAGCAAATGAGTCGGATGCAAACTTCTTCTCAATAAACGGGCCTGAGATAATAAGTAAGTTCTATGGGGAGTCGGAGGCGAGGCTTCGAGAGATATTTCAACAGGCCCAACAGAACGCTCCAAGCATCATACTCATAGACGAGCTGGACTCCATAGCGCCCAAACGTGAGGAGGTTACAGGTGAAGTGGAGAGAAGGGTTGTCGCTCAGCTTCTAGCTCTCATGGACGGATTGTCTGGTAGAGGAAATGTCATAGTAATAGGTGCAACGAACAGGCCGAATGCCTTGGATCCAGCTCTTAGGAGGCCTGGGAGGTTTGACCGCGAGATAGAGATAGGGATCCCAGACAAGCGGGGGCGTCATGAAATATTGTTGATTCATAGCAGAGGCATGCCCCTAGCCGGTGATGTTGACTTAAAGGTGCTTGCTGAGCGGGCGCACGGTTACACAGGTGCCGACTTGGCCGCCCTGTGTAGAGAGACAGCTATGAAAGCTCTACATAGATATCTTCCCGAGATAAATCTGGAGGAAGAGCGAATACGTCCCAGCGTCCTGGAGAAGATGGAGGTTCGGACGGATGATTTCGTGAACGCCTTCAAGGAGATTACGCCTACAGCTATGAGGGAGGTCGCTGTGGAAGTCCCGGTTGTTCATTGGGATGAAGTGGGAGGCTTGGAGGAGGTTAAAGAGGAGTTAAAGGAGGCTGTTGAGTGGCCGCTGAAGAACCCTGAAATCTTCAAGAGATTGGGGATTCAGCCGCCTAAAGGTATACTGCTAATAGGCCCGCCCGGGTGTGGGAAGACGATGCTGGCTAGGGCTGTTGCAACTGAGAGCGAGGCAAACTTCATCTCGATTAAGGGTCCGGAGGTCTTCTCTAAGTGGGTTGGCGAGTCTGAAAGGGCTATTCGAGAGGTATTCAGAAAGGCTAGAATGGCTTCGCCAGCCGTCATATTCTTCGATGAGGTTGACTCTCTTGTTCCAAGGAGGAGGCTGGGTTACGGCGACAGCGGCGTAACTGAACGGGTCATCAGCCAGCTTTTAACAGAAATGGATGGAATAATACCCTTAGAAGACATCATAGTTATAGCCGCGACAAATAGGCCCGACATCGTCGACCCAGCTGCATTAAGGCCGGGCAGATTCGATCGGCTAATCTATGTTCCAGAACCCGACGAAGCTGCCAGGCTTGAAATCTTCAAGATTCACACGAAGAACATGCCACTATCAAATGATGTGGACATTAAGGAGCATCGCATGACGAAAGGTTACTCTGGCGCCGATATATCATCCGTATGCAGACAGGCCGCCATGAACGCCTTGAGAAGAGACATCAACGCAAAAGAGGTTACCTTCAGCGATTTTGAGAAAGCTATGGAGAAGGTTCCGCCAAGCATATCGCCAGAAATTGAGAATTGGTACAGGAGCTTCATAAACCAGATTCGAAGGATGCAGAAGCCTACGCCTCTTGTAGTGTAATCCCGGAAGCAACAGATAAACGTCAATTCACGCCTCTCTCTAGTCAACCTTTTTGATTCGCGCGCGCGTTTTTTCTCAAATTCAAGAAAGCCACAGTATACATACATGTTTACGTGGAACTCCAACCTTTACTCAGGTTTAACCAAAGATACCATTGTTGAAGCCCTTCAAAACGGCGCCTTACGTTGGCTTGGCTAAAACCTTCAACTATCCAATCTATCCGACCTCAGGAAATATTGGTCTTCTGGTAATAGTAGACACCCACCCACCGTTGCTGTTGATCAACCAAAAATGCACAGTCCACACACATTTCCCGTTTCGCATATCCACCACGCCCCTTCCAACGCCAAAACAGAAAAAAGGGGAGTTGGCGCGAGACATCGCCACTCATTAGAGGGTTCAAGTCCCACTCTCCCAGCCAAATGATGTTAGAAGTTTCTAGCATACATACCTTCCAATAATTTGGAGCAGATTAAGCATCCTTCAGAGATGGACGCATTTTTGGGACGGTTCGCTAAATATCCAAAATGATGAGGGCACATTAAAGAGCCTTTTCCTGTCTTCTCTTGCGGTTTAACCGGCGCCTATTCTTTTCTCTTTCGGGGTTGACCAGTTAGGGTGAATAAGTCAGGTCTCTGCTGTTTCAGGTTCAATGCTTGAGCTAGGACTCCTTGTAGGAGGGTTTTATCTACTTTTTCCATAAACCACATAGCTCTTACCTTTCTCTGTTAAACTAACCATTTTAGGTGCCTTACTATTGTCTATAATGAAAAGTCCTTGACTCTGTAGATCCTTTATGTCTCGCCACCATCCAGGCAATTCATATAGTGGAATAGGCTCATTTGTTTCAGCCAACATCTTAACTATTTCCCTTCTGTATTGCTCTCTTCCTTTGATACCTTTTATAGGCTTGATTTCCTTAACCATCAATCCTTCCATCTATTTCGCCATGTTCTCTTCTGGTTCAAATATTAATATCAATTCAACCAAATATGCCCCCTCAAAAGTTCTGCGTCAACCTGCTTTTCGAATCGTGTGTCGACATCTCGGTTGTTTCCCACCAGCCTCTTTCCCGCGATTTGTATCCCAACCTGACTTTCTTTGAGCCTGTCTTGCAGTCATAGGCTGAAGCCTCTTATAACTGCCTGTTTCAACGCTTCTTGAAGGCATACATGACAGAGTTGACCGCCATACATGCGTTGAGGTCTCCTCCTACTGGCTGAAAGGTTACGTAGATTAGATGGCATCAACATAAGAACGCTAGGCAAGACGCGACCACATTAGCGCGCGCCGCGCGCAAACAAAACAGTTGTAGCAGTCAAACCTAACTATGAAACACGGCGACCATCAGCGGCTTCACCAGAATATCGTCTGCTTTAACGTAAAGGCGTCCCGAAAATGTGAGAAAAAAGGGAGAGT
>JBEKXL010000049.1:0-2892 GCA_049512075.1 Bathyarchaeia archaeon
CGTCGGGGACGATCACTATCACAGCCTCAGGTTCTGGCCTTGGCTCGATCTCAAAGACGGTCTCGCTCACCGACGCAAACATCAAGCTGGACTTCACACTCCAAGACCACTCGACATCCATGACTACCACGAGTTCTAGTGAAACGCAGGCTACCACGAGTTCTAGTGAAACGCAGGCTACCACGAGTTCTAGTGAAACGCAGGCTACCACGAGTTCTAGTGAAACGCAGGCTACCACGAGTTCTAGTGAGACACAGGCTACCACGAGTACTAGTGAAACACAAACTACGATTGTCGGGACTTTTGTCCAAAGTCCGACGAGTACAACTTCTATCGTAAGTACCGCGGAGACAACAACTAATGTCGCCTTATCGCTGCCTTTGTCTCCTCCGCATTGTGTGATCGCGACTGCGACATTCGGCTCAGTGTTGGCGCCAGAAGTTGTCTACATGCGCTACGTCCGTGATCAGCTAATCGGCTCCACGCCATCCGGAAGAACACTAATCGAGGCTTTCAATACGTTCTACTATGCATGGAGCCCTGCGGTCGCTGAAGTGATCGCGGGAAACGGGCTTCTAAGGGCCATCTTCCGTATCATATTGTTGCCCTTGGTAGGAATAGTGCATGTCAGTGCTATGATCTTCAGGACCGTGGCGCTTATGACGGGACAGACGGATCGGGCTTCAGTGTTCGCATTCGTTGCAGCAGCAGTCATGACGATCAGCGTGTACATCGCTTTGCCCATTGCGGCTGTGGCAAAGTCGAAACAGACGATCAGAGGACTCCTTGCTCGATTCCATCGCAGCGGGCCTTGAATCGGCAGAAGTGATATAGCGAATTAGGCTCAGCCTCGGGTTGGGTGTTTGTCAAATCCGAGTCTTCCACGAAGAGAATGTCGTCGGGCACGTCCGTCTTGGAGCAGGTGGTGCGTGGGGAGTATCTTACACGGCCTTTTTCGCACGCGTTCGAAATGACATGAGCGTTATTGGGGTTACAGGGAATTACCTATCGCCCATATTCAATCAGGATGATTAAGATGGGTTGCCAGGAGAATCTCCCCCTAACCGTCAGGATCAATCATTGGTGCGAGCATCGCACTAGGCTAACCACACACTAATGGTGCGCACACACAAATCAAGAACGACTGACGACGGTTCAATTTTCGATGCTCGCAACATTGATACCACTGAGATCAGGAGAATCTGGTAATGTACAGGCGGAGCGGCCGGATTGTTGACGGATGAGGCCGGAGAACGGGAGTACACGAAGATCAAGGTCAGGATAGCGCCATAGTCCTTCTCGGACATAATCTTCGGACTTGCGCTTTCGATCGGCTCGCTGATTCTAATTCAGAGTCAAGTGCTGACTTGGCAGGATGTTGCGTGGAACGTCCTATTGTTTGGATTCAGTTTCTTAGTAATCGCGATGACTTGGCTCTTGTTTTCGCGGACCATCTCCGTCCTTCCAGTTGAAGTCCCCTCTGCATTGTTTCTTAATCTAGCCTTGCTCTTCTGTGTGGCGCTCGAGCCATACCTCTTCTACCTGTTGATGAATGGAGCGACTCAAAATCTTCTCTATTATACTTCAATTGGCTACGCGCCCGACGTAGGTATCATGTATGTCATTCTCGCTACGCTGGCTTCACTGGTTCTGAAGCAAGAGAGGGCCGGCATGATAGGTCAACGACCGAAGCTGCACCCCATAGTCCTGAAGAGATTCAGACACATGATGATTGCGGAGTACATCGTGGGAGCATTGTTCCTAGTTTCTGCCACTCCGGTTTTCTGGGTACTCACTCAGATCGGTCATCTAAGGTTCGTTCTCTGGTATTCCTCTTTTCTGATCTTTTTCGTTTCGCATATGTTGTCAAGAAGGAGTGAGTCCAAGAAGAAATAAGTGGTCGAGGAATAGCCCTTTGAAATGTGTGTGTGCGCACCAAGAGACCCGACGACTAAAACGGCTCCTCCTCTTGATGGTTCAAATTCGGGTGCCCGCACCAGCTGACCCACACACACAATTACCTCAACGACGACGGTTCAAATTACGAAAATTACGAAAGGGATATAAGCGCTGTTGAGCGAAAAATCGTACCGTCGAAGGTTCTCTTCAGACTAATGATGATGGAGGTGAGTTATCATAACAGAAAACGCGCAAGCTGGTCAGGCTGACCAGATGCGGACGGTTTATGGATTTGGTGTCGTTGTTACTGGCCTTGTCTTAGTAGCGTTAGTCTATGTTGCAGCCGTCGTAAGATGGAATACAGCTGCGGACGTGACCACAGTTGTGGGTTCGGTAACCGGCATAATTGGCACCTTGGTTGGAGTCTTCTTTGGCAATTCAGTCGGTTCCGCAGGGAAAGACAAAGCTGAGGCAGCGCGCAATACCGCGGAAAAGAAGCTCCAGACGATGACTGCGTTAGCGGGTAAGCATGCACCGCTACAAGAGGTTCAAGCTGCGTTAAAGGGTTAGGTTCGCCGCAATAATTTAGCTCAAGTTGCAATTTGAGCACGCAATGTCAGGAGATACTCTCCCAAACGTACGGGGAGCTGGCCGCTTTTGTGTGTGTGCGCACCAAGGGACCCACACACACAAATTCAAGGGTTCAAATTACGGCGCCCGCACCAGCTTACACACAGGGCAATCCCCTGAACCACGCGTAGTTCAAACAACCAACTCGAAGCGAAAGTTAAGTCTAAGACCCCTTCAGGTGCCGGAGGTGTTGGTTGATTGCGTATGACTAATCAATGTGTGGTCACATAGCCTCTTAGCGAGGCTTGGGCTGAGTTTCTTGTCCAGCGCTGGAGAAGTTGTGCCGGAAGAACGGCGGCAACTCGCGGCCATAATGTTCACTGACCTAGTAGGCTATACGGCGCTAACGCAGGAGAATGAATC
>JBEKXL010000050.1:0-2846 GCA_049512075.1 Bathyarchaeia archaeon
GTGTTTGTCAATTCAAGTCTTTATTAAGCAATCTTTTTACCAGGTTCAGGTGGAGCTACCGCATAAACCTCATCCACTCTTATAGTTCCGACTGCCTTTATATCCAGCTTTATCTTTTCTTTCGCCTCTTTGGCAAATCTATCAAATAGTCCCCCAGAGGTCTGAAACCCTTGAAAGGTGCCTTTTATCTGATAACCTGCCACAGGGTCCATCCTAATGGCTAAGGCTGCCACTTTTTTATTAACTTTCAAGTTCTGATTGGTTTTGTCTCCGAATATGTCGGCAAAGGCTATTAGCTCTTGATCTAAAGCCCTCAGACTTCCTTTTGGCACTGCATCGATTTCTAAAATGGTGCCAGCTGTAGCCAAAACTTTAACACTCTTAGGATCATTAAATACATCCATCACTTCTTTTGACATCTTGGCCATATTCAATACCTCCTCCCTTCGAGAAATTATTTGACCAAATTATGTCCATAGACAAAGAAAGTCAAGGGGTTTTATTCTTGGGAAATAGTGGTGATCAATATGTTCTTTTGCATTTAATAGGGGATACTTCTATGAACCGAGGTCATTCAGAATAGGAACCTCACAACCACACTTTCCCTTTGAAATCATCATTTCAACTTTTATGATAGCGGCCTTCTGAGGGATATTACGTATCACCATGATATCGATTATGAAAAGAAACAAACAAGCTTTGGTCCTCTGCTATTGATTTATGGAGTATCAACTTGTCCTGAGTCCAGACCTACTTTAAGCCCAATATTGCATGTTGCTTCCTGAAATGTTGTTTTTCACTTTCTACTCTTCTATGCAACATTTCAACCACAAATCAGCAAGAGGGGTTAAACTTTCCGAGGAAATTTTTTCCTTGACGGTCAATGCGCCTAATAGTATTTTCTAATTGTTTTGTCCACCTGTCCCTAATTAACCTTCAGAAAGCAGAAGGACGTTGTATCTCTGCTGCAAGTCAGCTTTCAAGGCAGAGCAACTGCCTGAAGGCCTGAACAGGGTCGAACTGGTCCTTCGATAACATGGATCCTCATTTTCGAAAGAAGCTCATAATTATTTCCGCCGCCATTGTGCTCGTGATAGTGATGGCAGTAGTTCTCCTCGTCGGCCTGTCGAACCGTATCATAAAGCAGCAGCTGGAACGGGCACTGGGAGCCAATTTCAGAGTGGAGAGGATATCCCACAGCTGGAACAGTGTCGAGGTCTACGAACCAAGGTTTCTAAAGGACGGCCAAACTGTAGCATATGCGAAGAGAATCATCTTGAAGGCTCATTTTCTCACCCTTTTAAAACCGGGTTTCTCCATTTCCAGTGCAGTCCTTGAAGAACCTTCCATGAAGCTGGAGGTCAGACAGAGCGGGGAGTGGGTGGTATCGATCTTCATCGAAAGGAAACAGGAAGCCCCATCCACCTCTAAGCCCAGGCCCCTGTATGTCAAGCAGATCGTGGTCAAAGATGGCACGCTCTTTTTTCAGGATCACCGGCTCCAGGACCCGAATAGCGCCGAGGCGCAAAAGATCAATGTACGCCTGGACGATTTTTCCATCCCGTTCAAGAATGTGCCCTCGAAGTTTACACTGCAGCTCCAACTGGTCGGCAAGTTGATTTCTGGGTCCGTGACCAGTAGCGGGACATTCTATTTTGGAACAAAAGGCATCAACATCAAATTTGTAGGGGAGAACATGGCCTTTTTTGATACAAGTGCCACTGGGCCGGTATCCCGTGTGCAGAGCATAAGCTTCACGGCGACTTCGGAAGGAATTCCGGCAAAACCCTTTTTCTTCTCGGATCTCGTTTTGACAAAGCCGCATGTCCGGTTGGAGAGTGATCGGAAAGGAAATATTATAAGTCCGCTCCCGGGCGTCACACCGAAACAGACTGGCGCTGAAAAGCAGCGAGGGACCACGGTGCAGGTCGAAGTGAAGAACCTCAAAATTGCAGGCGGGGAACTGATCTACCTTGACGGAAAGATCGCGAGGCAACCATATCCCGTCCGGCTCACCGACATTGCGCTCAACGCGGATTACCTTTCCTTACCTCCCGAAGACCGATATACAACGTACCAGCTTTCCGTCCACATACCCGGAAACCAGAGCACGGGCGTACTGACCTCGTCCGGAAGAACAGCCTTGAAAACGCTCGACACGAATAGCAAGGTTTCGCTTCGCGATCTCGACCTTACCAGCCTGAAACCGTACCTGGTGAAACAGGGGGACATCGACGTTTCACGGGGCTTTCTCGACCTGAGCATAGACCTCAGCATAAAGAAAAAAATGATTTATGCGCCAACGCACATCGTTATCAAGAATCTGGCGTTTGTTACCGGCAAGGGCCTGAAAGACGAGTTTCTGGGCATACCCAGGTCACTGATCGTGAAAGAGCTGGAGACAAACAACCACCAGATCGTTTTTGATTATATCCTTGAAGGGAGCCTTGAAAACCCGAAATTTAAAATCCAGGGAAGCCTGGCCAAACGCTTCACGATCGGGCTTGCCAAAAGCCTTGGGCTCTCCGTCATAGAGGCGGGGGAGACGGTGATCATCCAGGGGGGCTGGGCAATACATGGCGTCGGGGAGGGGCTGAAGGAGCTGCAGAAGCTCTTCAAATAGTATTGGAATGAAGAGTAGTAGGAGATAGAAACAATAACCAAAGGGGACGAAGCGCAACTGCCTTTTTTATGGACTGCGAATTACGATATTGAAGAAGTTTCAATATCTGCTATCTATCATCTGTTTCCGATACTTCAAAAAAGTAACGATCTGATTTTCATATATTCACCTGGGATACGTGATTTCTACCAGTAATCCTCAGCCCAAGATGTTATCGTTGAGC
>JBEKXL010000051.1:0-2631 GCA_049512075.1 Bathyarchaeia archaeon
GCTCGAATACTACAAAAACACGCGCTCCAGCGACTGGCGCTGGTTTGAACCTTACCTCACCTACGTAAACGGTAGACTCCCGCAAGCCCTTTTCGAAGCCTACCGAGAAACAAAACAAGCCAAATACCTTCGAGTCGCAGAGGAATCGCTAAAGTTCCTCCTTGAAGTTCAGATACTAAACAACAAATTCGTACCCATAGGCAACCACGGCTGGTACAAAAAAGGAAAACCGCGGCCCATATACGATCAGCAATCCGTGGAAGCAGCTTCAATGACGGAAGCAGCACTGTCAGCTTACCGCGAAACAGACAACCGCCAGTACAAAACAATGGCACGAACAATCTTCAACTGGTTTCTCGGGAAGAACACTCAAAACTCCTTTGTTTACAATTCCACCACAGGCAGCTGTTACGACGGAATAACCGAAAAAGGACTAAACTACAACCAGGGAGCCGAAGCTACCGTTTGCTACCTTTCCGCCCGCATCGAACTTCAAACTACCATAGAACAGCAAACAATATTGTCTTCATTCGCGCGGAAAGTCTCCCACACACGCGTTTTATGAATCCTAAAACAGTTCGCCTTATTAGTCAAGAAAACCAAACCTGAGACAGAGGCGAAACCAGAACGTGCTAATGGTAAAGGACATAATGATCGAAGACGTGGTAACCGCCAATATTAACATCACAATCAAAGACGCCATCAGAACACTACAAGAAAAACACGTGGGCTCAATCGTAATAACGGACGACAACCAAAAATGCGTGGGTATCTTCACCGAGCGGGACGCCATAAGAATCATAGCCCAAGAAGTCCCACTGGATACCACCATCGATCAAGTGATGACCAAGAATGTCGCCACAATAGGAGAAGAGGCTTCGCTAGAGGAAGCAAGACGACTCGTAATCTCACACGGAATCAGACACCTGCCAATCGTAAACCGCAAAGGAGAACTAACCGGCCTCTTCTCCGTCAGAAAACTCTTGGATGAACTCTTCGGATTGACCACGTCAAAATACTGCTAGGATACATACAAAATGAGACGGTCCCAAGACAACCCGATCCTTCAGCCAATAGCGTCGAACCCCTGGGAATCGAAAGAAGTATTCAACGCTGCCGCCATAGGAGTCGGCAAACGAGTCCACATACTATACCGGGCAATAGGTAACGACGGTATATCCCGCTTCGGATACGCCGCCTCCTCTGACGGATACAAAATCGATGAGCGGTCACCAGTCCCCGTTTTTGAACCCCACAACGAAGCTGAACACTGGGGATGCGAGGACCCCCGACTAGCGCTCTTCGACGACCAAATAGTAATGTCTTACACAGCCCTTTCCGAAATCGACCACGAACAGCTCTACCAGATCTCACTAACATCCATCGCAGTTGACGATTTCTTGAGCAAACAATGGAAATGGAACGAACGAGTATTGCCCTTCAGAGGCATACGCAACAAAGACGCCGTCATTTTCCCAAAAAAAATCGGAGGCAAATACGTCATGTTTCATCGCCTAGAACCAGACATGTGCGTGGCGTACTCCGACGACCTCAGAAGATGGTACGACATCAGGTCCTTCATGAGACCAAGAACGAAAAGCTGGGACTGCTGGAAAGTAGGCGCAGCCGGACCCCCCATCGAACTCAACGAGGGCTGGCTCCTTATCTACCACGGCGTGAGTTTCGAAAAGGTCTATTCGCTTGGCGTAATCCTGCTGGACAGAGACAATCCCGAAACCATTCTCTACCGCTCCGAAACACCCATACTAACACCCGTCACCGACTACGAGCGCTTCGGCAAAGTGCCTAACGTGGTGTTCAGCTGTGGAAACGTACTCATCAACGACGAAGTCCTAGTGTACTACGGAGGCGCCGACAGCGTAATGTGCGTTGCAACATACGAACTAAACGAACTAATGCCCAAAAAATAAAGCCCCAACTAAGCAAACGCTCAACCGAACTTGACGACCACCGGAACCAAAGCTAAGAAGCGCGGCAACCGTCACATCAACAACATGCTATTCTCCATGGAGTCTTTTGTCTGAACCGCCATTACAGGCGATTCTATGGAAAAATACGCGTCCCCGCTTGCATACCCGCAGACCGAAAAGTAAGCCCGCGCCAATGAAGAGACAGAAACCCGAAACTTAACATTCTCATCTGCGCTGGGCATCAAAGCGTAGACAAAGCACCCAGCGCAATCAACTGAAAACCCCAGATCTGGGGAGTGCAGCCGCACAACCAAATTCTTCAAGATGCTGCTTCCAACGTTTTTCAGGTTCAACGTCAACAAGTGGTCACTTGCAATCTTCGTTGTCGATAACAACTTAAACTTCAACCGAACTTTAACGATCACCTTGAACCTCCTAATACTCAGAAACTCGAACAGACATATTATATTCCTCGGCAAAGCTCTTAAAACTTTGCGCGCGCGCATTTGGGGTCAAATCCCACCGGACCCGCTCATATATAGTGTGAGCTTCTTCTCTGAAACACTACAAAATTGAGTTACTCGGTCTCCAGTGTGCGTACAATCAGAGTCGCATGGAGACTGCGCGCGCTATAAATTCTCGTCAATAAAATGTGGGATAACCTTAGTATTTTACCGGTAAACATGTGTTCAATTGTTAG
>JBEKXL010000052.1:0-2479 GCA_049512075.1 Bathyarchaeia archaeon
TATACGGGCAAATGATGGATAAAGGGCCGGAATGGCGCGCTTTCACCCAGGAAGAGAAAGCCTCAAGAAGCCGCGTTGGGATGCCAACGTCTTATTCTGTCCATGATAAAGGCTTGTCAACGGCCATTAGCCAGATTGACCGTGACGCCTTTGGAAGAAAACTTCCATTATCAACGCGCCTGCTGATGTGGCGCCTGAGGAAATGGCAGATCCGTTCTAGGGCGCATTCTTCAGTTGACAGAAACCTTGCCCAGGCAATGGCTGAACTTGACCGTCTCTCAGACAAGGTCTACATTCCACGGCCAATCAAAGAGAAGGCTGCGGTCATTTACCGTAAAGCCTTAGATAAGAGCCTAGTCCGCGGAAGGTCTATCGCAGCCATAACGGCTGCTGCGGCTTATGCGGCTTGCCGTGGAAGTGGAACTCCAAGAGCACTTCATGAAATCGCAGAGGCAAGCCTAGTTGATAAAAAGGACGTTGCCCGTTGCTACCGGCTTTTGCTACGTGAACTTGACATGCACATGTCCATCCCTGACCCCCTCACGTACGTTTCGAAAATCGCTGAAAGAACAGGAATTTCGGGCAAGACGCAGGGAATTGCTATACAAATTCTTCGAGAAGCTAGAAAGAAGCGGGCTGCTGCCGGAAAGGACCCTATGGGATTGGCTGCTGCAGCACTGTACATTGCTTGTTTGCAGAGCAACGAGAAGAAGACACAGAAGGACATAGCCGAAGCAGCAGGTGTCACTGAGGTCACGGTGAGAAACCGCTATAAGACCCTAAAAAGGCAGCTGAAGTTAGAATTGCCGGGTTAATCATCTTTGCTTTCTTCTCTTTTTTCTCAAATTTTCAGGATGCATTTTCGACCTGAAGTCTTTCGCTTTCGCCTTCAAAGCAAACGAAGCGCATGTAGTCCAACGCGCGTGCACTTCAGGAACTCACTGAGGGCTGTCATCACGCGCATCATCACTAACCAAATCGCACGCTGTCCTAAGTCGAAGGCTTATTGACCAATCGCTAAACCCTGTTTTTTTACCGGCAAATCAGTGTTCGAATTTCAACCCTCACTCACAGCGTCTTAGAATGGGTTCATCTAGTTGAAATAAGCTCAAAATAGGCTCCGATTTGAGTGCGGGGGGTGGGATTTGAACCTACGAGACTTAAGCACTGGACAATATTAGCGGTCTTCTAATGTTGGACTCGAACCCATTTGGGTGCTAGTCCGGGCGATTCCAACTGGAACCCGCAATGCGATGTTGCGAGCCAAGGCGTAATAGACTTGGTTGAACTCGTGACTTTCGCCGTGCACTACGGCGCGCACCTATAATGCCAGTCAAACAATGTCAAAAACGTTTTTTCTTTGCTTTTGAGACTCGATTCTTCGTCCTAGTCTAGCGCGTCGTGCGATTGGAAATTGAAGAGTGAGAACGCATGTATGACGCGCCTAGGAGTACAAGGAAACGCTCACGTTTTTTTTGTAAGGCCATTCAGTCTCTGATAAGTTTCGTCCTCAACGTTGATTTCGGTTAATCGACAGTTTTCCTCGACTTGCTCTATGCTTGAAGCTCCCACGATTGGCGCCGTTACAATCGGGTTTTTCAGTATCCACACTAGCGCGCACGCCAACTTGGTGCCGCACGGCTACATAATCTACGTGGAGAGCGTGAACAGCACCGCCGGAAACAAAGGAATAATAAGCAGTTGGACTATGAATGGAAGCGGTTTCGCCGTGTTTTCCACAGATCAAGCAGCCGCGCACATGTTCCAGCAGGAACTCGATGCGTACCCGACCACCAATCTCAACGGCATCCCATTTCTGACGGCGAACGCGAGGCAGCTCCTGCAGCAGTCAAACGTTGCCAAGACGCTGGCAAGCGATAGTTATACGCGAGGAGACTTCAGCACGTCCGCGGCCTACTACAAAAGCTCGTTAGACTATATACAACAGGCCTGGTCCAGTGAAACGGCAAAGTGGTCGACGTTCGAAGATGCCATCGCGGGCATACTGCAGGGAGGCGGCAACTTGCTCACGATGCAGGGATACGCCTGGCTCATCTTCGCAGTGGGCTTCCTGATCATGAGCATCGGAGTGCTTATCTACCTAGCGAGAAAAAGAACACCGCCAAAAGTGCCGTAGCGAACCCAACAGAACCTCTATTTCAAGGGTGTGGGGGAAGAGAACCCCGGGGCTTGCCCCGGGCGGTGAATTCCCCCACTTAAGCCTTTATACTGAGCGTGTGTTACGAAAATGTGGAGATAACTTTGGAGATGGAGGCCGGGGCGCACACAGTACACAACCTTTACTGCCACGTCGTCTGGGTTCCAAAGTACCGGCGGAGCATACTGCAGGGGAAGGTGGGTGAAAGGGCTGAGCAGGTTATCCGTCGAGTCGCTGATGAGTACGGCTACACTCTGGATGAGCTGAAAGTCTCCCCCGACCACATACACGTCCTACTCAAACTACAACCCAAACAGGCCA
>JBEKXL010000053.1:0-2291 GCA_049512075.1 Bathyarchaeia archaeon
TGAAGTTTATGAACGCCCCAGAGCCCTTGTCAAACTCTTATACCTTGACGTTGCCACGGGTAAAGTCGTCAGCAAACAGATGCATCGCTCGAAGAGGCTTGAAGCAAATGGCACCTGTGAAAGCCGCCAAACCGTTCTTCAAGATGAATTCAGTACGCATCTACAATACGGACATCTTGGAGACCGATGCGATAGAAGACGAAAGCATAGACATCATCGTGACATCGCCTCCGTACGACATCGACATCAAGTATCAGAACTATGACGACAATCTCCCGTACGATCAGTACCTCGATTTCACTAAGAAGTGGCTTTCGAAGATACGTGGCTTGGCTAGACCTGACGGGCGCTTGTGCCTGAACATCCCGCTGGACAAGAACAAGGGCGGCCAACAGAGCGTGTGCGCTGACATCACAACCATCGCGAAGGACGTTGGATGGAAGTATCACTCAACAATTGTCTGGAATGAGCAGAACATCTCTAGACGAACGGCATGGGGCTCATGGATGAGTGCTTCCGCGCCCTACGTGATCGCTCCAGTTGAGACGATACTGGTCATGTACAAAACCAGGTGGGCAAAGATGCGAAAAGGAGAGTCAGATGTCACGCGGGATGAGTTCATCCAATGGACGAACGGTGTGTGGAACTTCAGCGGCGAAAGCAAGAAAAAGATTGGCCATCCGGCGCCATTCCCCACCGAATTGCCGAAACGGTGCATCAAACTGTTCAGCTTCAAAGGAGACGTCGTGTTGGACCCTTTCCTCGGCAGCGGAACCACACTTATCGCATGTCTACAGACCAATAGAATCGGAATAGGTGTGGAAATGAACGAAGACTACTGCCGGCTAGCCGCCAAGAGACTGCGGCAGCTCAGCACGTAGTGCGAGCCGACAATCATCCCACCATTAGGTCAGAGGCAGATAAAGAAAGATGGGATTTATGCACATCTTTCCGATTTCGACATTCAGGCCGGATATGCTAGGTGTTTCCTGCGGAATACTAAGAGGCCTCCCGCTAGGAACAGCATTGAGGTCACTGTGACCATTCCAAAGGGAAACTCCGGAACCGGAATTGCAGGATCTGGTCCCCAACTGCTCCAGCCATGGATGCTGCAATTGAGTCTTGCTTGGACTTGAATTGTGCCGCTCACATGTCCAATATTCTCTGTTACGGTGAATATCGTTGTTGTTGGTGTGGGTGATATCTGAACAGGGGAAAGCTCAGTCCATGAAGATCCATCTGTTGATGTGCGAACTTGGAAGCCAGTTGGGTAGTGGCTTCCCGTAGGCGGATCTGACATTTGAGAGAAGTTGAATTGAATCGTGAGAATTGTGTTTCCGGAGTCGTCAAGAGAATTGGATATCTGAGGAGATGAGTCCCATGCGTAAGCCTTTGGGTAGACCGCCAATCCGAGCACTGCAAAGAGCACTACTAAGGCCAATACTACTTGTTTACTCATTTTTTCGTCCTCCACTACAACGGTCCGGAGAGTGGGTGTTTCAACTTAAACCCGGAACCAGTCCAAGCGCGAAGTTTTCATGGCAAGTAACTTCCATTCGCAAATTTCAAGGACGATGCCTGCATTTGTCAGGAAAAGTCGGAAAGCGTCAGGTGTGGTTTTCTGAGGCGGACGGGGCCACCAAGCTCAAGGATGGATTTCCACAGAAGCCCCAGCCCAATGACAACCCAGACTAGTGCTATCAAGATACGTCCCATACTCGCAACAGATAGAATCGTTTCGAACATGGCTACTGGTAATGCGGGTTCGGGCAACTAGGAAAAGCATAACGTGTGGAGAAGACTGGAAAAAGCTGAACACTAGGGAAGAGCCCAAGTTGCTGTCACCCATCTACGCGGCCAAGTCTGCAGGTAGTAGTAGACATAGAAGCCTATTCCAGGGACTACCGTCGTCTACGTGAGCCGTTTGAATTTGAGCCTTCATTGCAGCTAGAAAGCCTGTGATCTGAGCATATTATCGAAGCACGAACTGCCGAGACAGTACGGTCGTCGTGGTGATGTGTTAGTCCTTGATTGCCTCAAGTAGGCTTACAGCGTTCCAAATCTTCACTCTAGTGTATTGTGGCATGTTTGGATCTTGGCTGATGTCGTCGAGGGTTGATATGGAGTTCGCTGCCCTCACGCCTAAGCTGACACCTGGCGTCTGAAGCGAGTCCATAGCGGTCTTGGCGGCGCGCCTTATGTTTCTAGGGGTAGTTGTGTCCTGAGACACTTCGTTAAGAACAGCCATGGCTTGCTTCGTTCGTTCCTCGTATTCTTCCTTGCGCTTTGCC
>JBEKXL010000054.1:0-2231 GCA_049512075.1 Bathyarchaeia archaeon
ATATGAATACGGCTTAAGGGTGCACACAAGAAGCTCCTGAACCCCTAGTTGAGCGCGATTGGCCGCACGATGAATGGGGTCGTCGAGCTCATACTGCGGGCAACTGAATTTGAGCCCTCATTTTTGCTCGTCGGGTCTCCTGGTGCGTACAGCCACAAGTATTAGGTCACCTTTTATAGTAGTCTTGCCCCTTGCGTGACCAGTATACTGGAGATCTTACTGCGTGGATGACGGGAGGGCTGCGTGGCTCGTGCCGATTATCGCGGCGAGTATCATCTTTCGTATAACTAGATAATAGGGACGGTGGAAAGCGAAATGGGTTATGAGAATCGACGCTATGGTGCCCCGAGGCAAATGACGAAAGTCAAATGCTCCGATTGCGGCGCAGAGACGGAAGTGCCGTTTGTGCCGACGACGGGCAGACCAGTCTACTGTAGAGACTGCTACCAGAAGCACCGAAGGTATTAGGCAAACAGCCTAGAACCGATATTGACCGGAATTTCTTCATTTTTGTTCGTCCTCAAATGTGCATCCTCAATTGTTTCCTGATCTAGATCTACGACGATTAGCTCTGCCGACGTGCCTGTACCAGAAGCGGCCGATCCACATGTCGGATAGGCACGGGGCTCTCTCCAACTGAACGAATCTTCTACGTTGGACACTACCAAACGAATCACCTTGACGAAGAAAAATGAGGAACGTCCGAGACGTAGCGAAAACGCGAAGCGTATTATAGCCGAACAGCGGCACTGGGCGGGCAGTGTGTCAATTGGCAGAAGAAGAAGACGAAGAGGAAGAAGAGGAAGAAGACGAAGAGGACGAGGAAGCCTGGCAGCGCGGACAAGACCTCGTGGCTGTCGGAAGTGTTAAACCTGCAATAGCGACACTAGATCTACACGTGATTTCTGTGCCGAAAGCGAAGAAGAAACCAAAGAAGAAACCAAAGTAACCAAAGAACCAAGGGGTTCCTTTGCGGCGACGAGAGGGTTCAAGTAAGTAAGTTAGCAGTGCCGCGAAAGCTCTTCCACAGAAACCCAGCCGCCCCAAGGAACCTACCCATGTTTTTCTATGTTGCGGCGTCCTCGGGCTTGCACCTCGCAGCAAGACTAGGATCGGAGCAGCGGACTCACGCTTGTCAAATTCTGGAGTAGGGGGGCCGCTTCTTAGTTCTCTTGTGACAGAAACCTGAGAACTAAAGCGAACGAGAAGCAGGCAATGAACGCCGAACGATACTCTGGTCCAGCGAAAAGTGAGCAGTAGTTTTCCATTGTTTGGGCGGTTTGAGTCTCATCGGTGGGCCGTGAACGATTCCCGGCATAGACATTAGACAATGGCAATTAACCCTAGTGCTATGACAGCTATGACTACGTGTGGGAAGTCGCAAAGCAATGTCAACGGAATCAGAAGCTAGGGCACGTCTATTGTTCCAATGTCTTGATAGCCAATCTTTAAGGACGGGTGTTCGCTTGGTTATGAATCATGGCTAATTACGACAGTCTAGTGCGTAACGTCCTTTCTTCAACCCTTGCGATTCAGTCAGGTGATGACGTCATTGTCGAAACGTGGGATCATGGCTTACCCATCGCAGCAAATTTCATTTATCGACTTCGCGAGCTAGGCGCACGCCCAATGCTATTGCTTGAGCACGAGAAAGCATTCTGGAGATCTGTCGAATCACTTCCAGAAGATAAGCTGGGCAAAGTGGGTGAACATGAATGGGCTGCGATAGAGAAAGCTAAGGGATACATCTTCATCCCCGGCCCAGATGAGTTCTCCAAAGTCTGGAAGAACCCTTCAAAGTTCAGGGCGTCTACTAGCTACAATGAGGAATGGTATGAGAGAGCCAAAAGATATCGGCTGAAAGCCGCCCGGATTGGCTTAGGCTATGCCACCCCTAATCGAGCTCGCTCATACAGGCTTTCGCTCGCCGCGTGGCAGCGAATGGTAATCGCCGCATCCACTGTCGATTTCGCTGCGTTGAAAGACCAAATCACTAAACTCACTCCTTCGCTGAAGAACGGTGAAGTTAAGATTACTTCCCCCAATGGAACAAACTTGAATCTCCGACTAGCAGACCGAGAAGCTTACTCGGAAGATTGCATAATTGACGCTGAAGATTTGGATCACGGAAGAAACGTAGCCAACATCCCCGGCGGCAACATCCTAGTATGCCCGGATGAAATGTTTGCTGAGGGAAGGGTTGTCTTTGATAGGCCAACTCCATACATGGG
>JBEKXL010000055.1:0-2221 GCA_049512075.1 Bathyarchaeia archaeon
ATGACAAACAGGACATATTTCGGAGTGCATCACCTTTTCTATAGAAGCCTAGTTTATAAACATTCTTAAGGAAGGAGATTCAACCCTATGGTATGATGTGGTATTCCCTGTCTTTGGGCATCTTCGCCTTGGGACTCCTTATAGGTCACTTTCCCATCCTCTGGCTTATTGCCGATGCACTAGGTTGGGGTCTCTTCTTTAGATACTTGGAAATCTATTCGTGCCAGAGAAGGGCCGGATAGCCCTTTTGTCATTCGGTCATTAGCCGTCATCTGGACGGCGACTGGCATCTAGGGTATGCACTCAACCCTATTTAAGTCTTTCACTGTTTTGGATACTTTGGATACTATCTGGTGTAAGGCTCCCATTCTGCCCTTCGGGTGTTCGTGGCCTTGACACATCCCCTTGGGCATCGAGATACTCGCGTCCTGAAGGGGTGGTGGCACGCAGAGAGTTTGCCGGGTCGGTCTCCGCCACCGTGACAGTGCCTCACTCGTAGAGGGTATCCACATACTGGACACTTTTGCTTCATTAATTAGGCATTAAATGAAGTCACAGTATGGGTATAGAGTCTGGGGTTAATAAAGGTTAGGATTCCTTCGTCTCGCCATGAATCGGGCAGTTCGGGTCGAGTTTGTCCTCAATCTCAGAAACAGGAGTGCAGGTGCAACGCGAAACCCTCTCCATCGCCTTCTTCACAGCGTTCTCGATTGCGACCTTGAGTTTTGGGTCTGCCGAACCATGTATCTTGAGTTCGATAGGCGGGACACCTTCTTTCATGGAATCAATCGGAATCACTTGCTCGTTCTCTATGCGAGTAAGCCCCATGCCACTACATACCTGCCCATGAAGAGGACATTTGGGATTCACCTGAAGGCCATGTCCATCGAACTTGCAGGTGCAAGTCTCCATCTTTGGCTCCTCTTCCTTCTTCATGGACTTCTCTATCAACTCTCTAGAAACGTGAATCCTTTGGTGGCAGTATCCTTTAGGCGAAGAATCAACCACCACATACTCGGTCTTGTCCTCTTCTTCTTGGCTCACACATTGCATAAGATTGAAATGCTATTTAAGGATTCTAGTCTTATGAAATTAGCGTGGCCCTTTAAACGTCCTCTGCACAGGACATAGGGAACCCCATTCGTATGATGCAGTTCTAGGTGAGGCACTCCACGCTGTCCATACCCTTGTTCGCTAGGCTATTTAAGGGTTCGCTCTTTGCGAACTACTTCGTCATCCTCTTAAGAGCCTCATTCCAGACATCTGCCGCAACACCACGACTGAGGGCAAATTTCGTGACCTTATCCATGTGTTCCTTCTTGAAGTGGTCTTCAAGGCTCTCGTAATTGAAGAACTTCTTGCTGTCGAAGTTGCAGACTATGAAGAAGGTGGTCTTGGAGTTATTGCTGGCGAACTCTCTCGCCCATCCGCCCACTAGGGCTTCGGTGAAGGAACTGAGACTCATTTCTTTCCGACCTTGATTCCAGCCTTTCGAGCAATCCTCTTGGCTTCTTTGCCGCTTGCCACCTTCGTTCCAAGGTAGGAATGGAAGGCCCGGTAGACGTTCCGACTGGCTTGGATTTCCCTATACTTCTGGTCTAAGGCATCCAACAGGATGCTGAGAGTGTCAGAGTTAGGGTT
Source organism: Bathyarchaeia archaeon (assembly GCA_049512075.1). Taxonomy (GTDB): domain Archaea; phylum Thermoproteota; class Bathyarchaeia; order Bathyarchaeales; family Bathycorpusculaceae; genus JBEKCD01. The sequence goes on from JBEKXL010000055.1 coordinate 1,642, forward strand.
GTTGGCCAGTGTCCACTTGTTCAGACGGACACAAACTACAGTGTGGCGGCTGTCATGTGCGATGGCTCTGATGTCAGTCCCGTCTCCACAGAACTCTGGTTCTACGCTCCTTATCTCGAACTCCATACCCAAGGCATCGGGTCTGCCGTTTATAAAGATTTGGTGGCTGGCGTTCTTGACGCGGTGTCGCTTAACGTAGGCACACACTAAACTACCTTCCCCGGCTTGTATCTTGCCGTCTAGATGGGTCGGCCACACATTGCGAACCGTGTGGGTTTCCAGCCATCCTTCTAGCCTTGCTCTCGAACCTATATAAAGTTTATCAACTTTTTCCATGTGCGACACTTGGGCTAGGACGCGACTTTCTAGATTTCCGAAGTCCGACATCTATCGGATTCCTTATAAAGCCACTATCGCCACCAGTAGTTACTACCGCCCCATCCGATGCCATCTGACTCTGAAAAGTAGAGGAGCACCCAAAAGCAGGGGTCGTCTTCCAGATGTGCAATCGCACACCGGGCATTTCGGCTTTATTGCTTGTTTGGCCTACTTGCTCCTACCTTGGGCGACAACAGGTGTC
>JBEKXL010000056.1:0-2144 GCA_049512075.1 Bathyarchaeia archaeon
ATAATCACTGGGCTATGGGCCGGTAAACCATTCAGCTATGACGGCAAACACTATCAGATGCGAAGTTCCGTCTTCTTGCCGCGTCCGAAACAGAAACCGAGAATTCCAATATGGGTTGCAGGCTTCTGGCCTCGCAAGGGACCTTTCAAGCGAGCCTCCAGATGGGACGGAGTGATCCCATTGAAGCTCCCAGAAAGACTTCCTCAGCCAGAAGATCTACGCGATATCCTAGATTTCATCCAGGCAAGTCGAGCTACCCGAGGTCATTTTGACGTCGTCAAGATCGGTTGGACTTCCGGAACCAATCGGAAGAGGAACGCAGAGAGGGTGACTAAGTTTGCTGAGGCAGGAATGACCTGGTGGCTGGAGAGTCTCTACACGAAGAGAGATTCGCCTGAAGGCATGCGGAAACGAATTCGTCTAGGCCCTCCCACAATAGTGACAGGCTGAAGCCGCAAAAGTCGTTGCCGTTTTGCCACTGCTATTTCCCCTCCCCACGGAGCAAACCGTCCATGTTCTATTGCCTTTCGAGTATTCGCAGGAGATCACAGTAACCAGTGAAGTCCGAGCAGACCTCATACTTGCCGGTCGTACTATGTCGGAGGGTTATCATGATTTGCGAATACTTGGTATTCTCAGCTCAGGCTGCGTTTGATTCTCTGCAGTATCAGCACCAGCAACACAGTTGCACGCGAAGATAATTGCGTGATTCGATGACTCATACAGGAAGTGCTCAAGCTTCTGCTACATGGACGAGGGAGGAAGATTGTGGAAATATCGGTTTGGATAGGTGTTGTTGCAGTTGTTGGCGCAATTCTACTGTTGGGAATCTGAACCATTGTGTGTGCGCACCACGAGACCCACATACAATCACCCAAACGACGGCGGACGGTTCAAATTACGGCGTCGCGACGAGAACACAAGGTGGAACTTTTTCACGCACACCTTCTCCCCGAAAGTATGACAAAGGTAAAGTCCTTTGGCGTGCATGAAGCGTCATGCGCGTAAGATGGTATTGGCTCGATTGGCTTAGAGTGCTTGCCATGGGCACGATCTTCTTGTTTCATAGCAGCGCGTCCTTTTCCTATTTTCCATGGAATATCAATAACCCGACGCCAAACTTGGGGTTCACTGTCTTCGGTCTCTTCCTTTTGGGGTGGGCCATGCCTCTGTTCTTCGTGATTTCAGGTATCTCAGCCTACTTTTCTCTTGCAAGGCGGAGTGCTTCACAATTCGTTAGGGACCGATTGGAACGCCTTATGATTCCATTCGTTTTTGTCGGTTTACTTGTTGTCTTGTCCGTGAACGGATATTATGACGCAGTATTCCACGGCAATTTTGCCGGAGATTTTATGCACTTCTACTTTGGGTCGTACTTCACCAAGTTCTTTCCCTTCGACACAAATTTCTCACTTACGTATTTTGCAGATTCAAATCAGGGGGTTTACCTCTGGTATCTTTTCTGGCTATTCGCATTCTCCATCGTCACGGTTCACTTCTTCAAGTGGATTATGAAAGAAGGAAACCGGAACAAGCTCTTGAGACTTCACGCTGTCTGCAATAGGCGCAGAGGCATCTTTTTGCTTGCGATTCCCCTGATCGTTGTCAATGTAGCTGCAGTGCCACCTTTTTTCGTCTTTCCAACCGTGTACGGAGGCTGGAAACTCCCAGCCTACTTTGTGCTTTTCATTACAGCTTATGTGATGCGCACCACCACCAAGATCTGAAACGAACGACGGACGACGGCTCAAACGATGACGATCCGCGCACATCTAGTCCTACACTATTCATGGGGGTTCGGTATGCCTCCTGTGTTGGCTGACCTACAGCGACATGCATCAATTCGAGCTCCACGTGTCGTGGAGCCCAGTTCGAGTAGTCCCTGAGTCTGAGCCCATTCACCAACGAGCCGTGAGGCGGCTCAGTGGGCATTCGGGCTTGGCCGGCCACACATCAATTCGAGAAGCTAGCTAGAAGAGAGCTTCCAGACGTCCAGGATTCTCATCTCGACACCAGCCTACCCACCTATGAAAAGTCTGTAGCCCCGTGGGTGTTTCTCTGGGGGTGGCTCTTCTGCGTGGCGTTCAAGTGGTATTGGCTAGGTTCTCGAGTCGTTTATGTTTTTGCTGTGTGAGTTCTCTGTT
>JBEKXL010000057.1:0-2128 GCA_049512075.1 Bathyarchaeia archaeon
AAACTGTGGATTTTCAGGCCGACCGGGCACGCCTGCTCGCATCTTCCACACCCGACGCATGATTCGTACAGATCTGCCAGCATCGTCAAGTTATCCTTGCCAGCGGCCTTTATGGCCTCTGGTATGTCAAGGTCCTGTGGACAGGCCCTTCTACAGTCGTTGCATTGTTTGCACTCTTTCGCCCTTCGGACGACCTCTTCAGCCTCTGGAATAGTTTTAAACTTCTTCCGCATGGGAGCAACTCTCAACGCGGTTTTCACTGCGACTTCTCCGACTTTTTCGGGATCAAGAATCAGTACTCCAATCGCCTTCCCGCTCACAAGATCTTCGACAATCGCGTCTGCAGGATCGTTGGTGCGATTTGGCAAGCCCATGCAGTTCTTCTCAGAGGCAACGATTACGGGTGCCTTGATGCTGTGAGCCTCGTCTAGAGCATCGGTTCTGATGCACTGCTCATCTAACACGACAACGTCTGGAACGCCGCTTCTTATGAAGCGCAGCTGCCAAGAAATCGGACCCACAATCTTGGCCTTCTTGTGATACCGAGTAATGTCGTGTGCCGTGCAGCAGAGGCCGCACACCTCAATTTCGCCGTCTGCTCCGCTTTCTTTCATGTAGTCTACTATTCCGATGGACGGAACAACGTTGTGGCCTATGACAAGGATCACGGGTTTCTCTGTTTTTATAGTTCCAAACCCCAAATCTACGAGAGGAGAATCTGGATCAGCTTTTGGAAAGCCATAAGCTGCTACTTGAGCGATGTCCGCGACCTCCATCCCGACGTGGTCTATCATACCGGTGTGGAGAACCTTTGACTCAAAATCGGTGCTGTTCCCTTCCTGACCCGTGTGCGTGACCGCAAGCAAATTAGTAAGCTGGCTCTCAGCATAATCTAAAACCTCCTCCAGATCCCCCAACGTCTGAGGCTTCGTTCCACAGACAAGACGTATAATCGGGGCTTCAACCTTGACGTTCAGGCCGCCCACGTCAAGGGCTTTCCTCCGTCCGAACTTCTTAATCAGGTGTTCAACGAGATGACGAGCGTGACTAATGTGCGTCGACGCTCCGATGCAACAAGCCAGCAGAACTGTTCTCGACTGCTGCGCAGACATGTTTATTCCACAGGCCCCACGCTTGTTTCCGGTCAAGTCACATTTTCCGTAGGTGCAGAGGCAGCACACGTCGCAGAAGGGCATGTAGAACGGCTTGTACCGTTGAAGAAGCTTCATGTCCCATTCTCTGAGAGCGGTCATAGATGGAAATGGAGTTGGTCCCATGGGCTCAGCCCATGATTCGTCAACAACCTTGCCGACAGAAAGCTCAAGATTCTTGATAGTTCCAACATCAGTCTTCAATTCTCCAATCTTTACTTTGACGCCTTTTCTGCTCAATTAGAAACCAACCTGGAGATTTTCAGAGGCTGTAACGTGGTCGCAGGATTATTTTAAGTTTGTCTTGATAATGCTGCCGTTTTATCATTCCAAATTCGGCTTAAACGACAGGCCTTTTCTACCGCGCGCAAAGGGTTTTGTTAGGATTTGACGTTTCTCCATCATCCTCAAAATTTCGCCAAAACTTAAAAAAAGTTGGAGGAGTAGTGAAAGAAAATTCGCGCGCGCTAAGCATATAAGAGGCTCAAGATTTACTCCCAGAAGCAAGGAATAACGTCTGAAAGGTGGGCATTTTGAGCATCCAATTAAATCTGATAGGCTTTGTAAAAACGAAATTTGCTGGTGAAGAGATGAGAAATCAGCCGGTTGAGGAACTGGAAGCGGATATTGAAATTCTCGACGAATACGCCGATGGTCTAGAAGCCATTGATGGTTTTTCTCATCTGCTAATTCTCTTTTACATGCACAACATCACCGCGGAAAACAGAAAACGGCTCAAGATCAAGCCTAGAATCGTTGTCAGGTATGGACTGAACCTGGAAGAGGTTCCCTTGGTTGGAGTGTTCTGCTTGGACTCGCCTAACAGACCAAATCCTATAGGCTTGTCTGCAGTGAGACTGCTATGGAGGAAGGGCAAAATCCTTCATGTCAAAGGGATAGATGCTCTTAATGAAACGCCGGTACTAGACATCAAACCCTACTCTCCAGCAAGAAAAATCGAGAAATTCGAATTACCC
>JBEKXL010000058.1:0-1927 GCA_049512075.1 Bathyarchaeia archaeon
CATGAATTGCAGCAACCGCACGGCGACGGAGTTCTTCCTGAACAATCGGTTGGAGCTTACGAGCATCACGTTTCATGCTCATAAGCATACACTATTCTGAAATAAAATGCTACTTAATTAATGACCAGATTAGTATTTCGCACATGCTTTTTCAATAAGTCTAAAATAGCTTCTTCGAGGAGGTCAGATAAGGGCTTTTCCTTCTCGACAGAGAGGAGCCGAATAGCCTTCATGGTTTGCGGTTTTAATCTTACCGAGAACGTTTTCCTCTCACTAATTTTGGTTTTCATATAAGAACTATTACATAATTTTTTTTCATAAAGCAATAAAAAAATATCTTTTTCCATTTTGTGACACTCTCAGGTTTAAGTGTGAAAGGAATTACGGACTTATGCTCTTTTTTGGTTATGACCCTTTAATAGTTGATAGGCATCCTTTTTCCCAATAACGTTTTTAAAGACAATATTCTGAATTTTTACTTCTGCCAAACTCTTTTATAAAAGGAAATTTAATGTCTCAATCCATGTGACACTGAGCCCTCTTTTTAAAAGACTATCAACGGAAAAGATTACTAAAAAGGGTCTAAGTGACTCTATTAATTTTTGGAAAAGATATTCACTCTTATCGATGGAGAAACCCCCCAAAAAATCATTTGACAATTTTATTATATTTTGTAATAATTATATAAAGTAATTATTATGTTAATTTTCTTAAACAACATAAGGATGGATAAGTCTCGGAGAACCAATTCTGTATATGAATAGTTTGAGTAGGGGGCTGTGGAAGGGCAGGGGAGGGAACTTATTACGTTGGCCATAATTAAAGTAACATCGGGCTATAAGTTTCAAACTGCGGCATATCGTACGGATTTTTCATGAAAGTAGCGCATGACCATCGAAGGGTTATCCCGGCGACAGTTCAGATAACCCCGCAGGTTTCGCATCAACTCCGACTGGGTGCGCGCCCGTTTTCGCCCAACAGCATTGGCCTTAATGTCCTGGTTAAGCATCTCGTCCGGGTTCAGATCCGGACTGTAGGCTGGCAGGAAAAACATCTCCATCCACGCACGATGTCGATCCAGCCAGTTGCGGACCGTTTGGCTCCGGTGCACCGGGTGCCCATCGACGATCAGAAAAACCTTTCGCTCGGTATGCTTGGCCAATCGACGCAGAAAACGAACAAACACCCTCGCCGTAAAATGCCTCTTGAACACCATGAACGCCAGATCACCTCGATTGGTAATCGCCGAAAGGACGTTTGCCCCGAAACGGTTGCCTGTCCCGGGTCGTATCGGAGTCTGCCCTCTCGGGGCATACGACCGTCCCGCCTGATGATCCGAACGGGCCCCCATCGCGTCCCCCCAATACAGCTTTGCCTTCTCTACTTTGGAACGCGCCCGGATGACTGGGTACTCTTGATCGAGCCATCGGGTGACAGCCACAGGATCCCGTTCGTAGGCCCGCCGAACCGGCTTTTGCGGGGTAAACCCCCAACCCTGAAGATAGCGCCGGACCGACCGAGCCGAAAGCTTGACACCAAACCTCCTGGCAATCAACCGTTGAACGGCCTCCGACGTCCACAGCACGAAGGGCAGCTTCAACTGTTCCGGGTGATGGTCACGGATCAGATTGCAGATGGCAGCCGCTTGCCACCCTTTGAGCTTGCCCCCTCCTCCCTTGGGACCCCGCTTCCGAGCGGCCAGACCCGAATCGCCGGACGTCGTATAAGCCGTAAGCCACTGCCAGACGGTCTTACGTGCGACCCCGAAGACTTCAGCCGCTTCAACCTGTCTCATGCCGCCATGAATTGCAGCAACCGCACGGCGACGGAGTTCTTCCTGAACAATCGGTTGGAGCTTACGAGCATCACGTTTCATGCTCATAAGCATACACTATTCTGAAATAAAATGCTACTTAATTAATGACCA
>JBEKXL010000059.1:0-1905 GCA_049512075.1 Bathyarchaeia archaeon
TGCCCGTGACCTACGTGGGCGGGCACTCGCAGATCGCCATCCTGGCATGGGTCGTGTCGGACGCCAAGCGGGCGCTGGACGCCATTGCCATGAAGGAGTTCGAGGGCATACCCGGGCTCAACGAGCGGAAGCGGGGCAACTTCCGCAAGGCATACCCGGGCCAGCGGGCCTCGTCGAACGTGGAGGGGTACTCCGAGAGGACGAACGCCGGATGGGAGAAGTCGTCCCGGGGGTTCGACAGGGAGACGGTAGACGCCCACCGGCGCACCTGGCGGCAGGTCACGTCCCGGCACGTCAGGTACTCCGATGCCGGGATGTCCTTCGAGGGCCCGGCGGTGCGCCCCGACGCCCCCTCTGTCACCCCCACGGTCATGCCGGACGGCAGCCGGGAATACACGGTCTACCTCCAGCCCGGGGCCCGGACGTCCGACCGTTACCTTAATGGTAAACAGGACGTAGTGTCCTATTCCGAGCGGGTTACGAGGGTCCAGGAGTTCTCCCTCGACTACCCGCTCCCACCCGAGGTCCTCCAGACCGACCTCCTCGACAGCGTGCTCGGCACGACCGCCGACCCATGGCAGCGCACCTCCGTGAGCACGCAGGGGAAGTTCCAGGTCGACGACCAGACGTACCTCGCCGACCAGGACTTCGACCACCCCACGGACAGCGGCGGCAAGCCGCTGGGCCCCGCCCTCAACGAGGGGGCCACGCCGCGCCGCAAGGGGTTCATCCTGGAGCGCAGCGAGGGGACGCTGGTCGGGTACAACCGGTTCGACAAGGGCACGTACGGGCAGGTGCTCAAGCCCGTCCTCTCGAAGCTCGAACGCCTCGGGAGGTTCGGGGCGGACTTCGAGAGCGGGTACAACCCCGTGGCGGACTCGGCGGACCATGCCGAGGCCCGCTTGGCCGCCTCCTGCCTCTCCGTCCGCTTCCCGAACGAGTACAGCACCACCCGGTGGGACGTGTCCAAGGAGGGGATGCTCACCCTGGAGGTGGGGTCGACGCTGCCCAAGGAAAACGTCAAGTTCTCGGGGGGATACGAGCACCCGCACGGGGCGGGGCGCTCTGTGGAGGCCCACCTCGTGGGCTCCCTCAAGCTGGTCGTGGGGAAGAACCGGGACGAGGAGGACGCCATAGACCTCCAGGCGCTCGGGCAGACCGTGCTCCGCCTCGGGTGCGACGACGCCAGCCTGCCGGACGCGGGCAGGACGGTGCTCACGCAGTCCCGGGGCGGCAAGGACGCCGTGCAGAAAAGGACGCTCCAGTACTGGACGTCCGCCAAGCTCTCCCCCGGCGACCCCGTGGACCTTGAGAACAAGGCGGGGGCGGAGGGCGTCAGCATCAGGATGGCCGCGGACGGGGCGATGGTCGCCAGGCTGGGGGCCCGCAACCCCAATGCCCAGCGCCGCCACCTGATGAACGGGTACTCGGACGGCCCCGGGAAGCAGGCGGGGGGCAGCAACTCGCACAGCCCCGGCCGCCCGGCCTACGGGGCGGGGGACGGGACCTACCGGTTCCACGACCTCTCCCTGTCGGGCTCCCCGCAGGTCAAGATGGTCCCGTACAACGCCTGGCTGGGGAGCCCGGTGACGGGCGGGATGGACAAGCACGGGCTCTCCCTCGACCTGCATGCCGTGAGGGACGTCCTCCTGCGCATCGGCAAGAACCCGTCGTCCGGGCAGTCGCTCCTCTTCGACCTCGACGGCGGCGTGGTCCTGGCAGCGGGCAAGGACTCGCAGGGACGGTCGCTCACGGGGGCGCTGGACGGCGGCGTGGAGCTGACCATCGGGCAGAGCAGCGCCAAGAAGGGGCTCAGGCTGGAGATCAACGGGGACGTGGACCTGGTGGTGAAGGGAAACATGCACCAGCACGTCACCGGCGACTACATCCTTGAATGCACGGCAT
>JBEKXL010000060.1:0-1776 GCA_049512075.1 Bathyarchaeia archaeon
TCTTTTGAGATTTTATTACTCTGACTTCTTCAAGAATTTTCTTCAGGATTTCCTCGTCAGAAAGTATTCCCCCCGGAGGTTCAACAACTTTCTTAAGCGGAAGTGGCACGTTATCCATGCGGTAAGCTGTTCCTTCAACTTCTATGCCGACAAACGCAGCTGGAAACACGATGTCGCCAAGCATGGCTGTAGCGTTCATGTGCGGGTCAATAACTATCAATGGGTGCTTAACCATGTTTTTAACGGCTCTCTTAGGAAAGTTTGCAGCTGGATCAGACGCAATAACCAATGAAGCGTCGTTTTCTCCACGCAAGAGAACATCCATGCAGGTGGTTTCTCCAGGGTTATACCGTGGGTAACCCATTGAGAAGTCAACGCCGTATGGGTAGCCGCTCTGCCAAGCAGAAACCACGTTCGCGCCGGTAACATTGAAGTGCCCTCTCATGGGCATGATCAAGAATTTTGTCCGCATGTTCAAATCGCGAACCAGCGATATGGCGACTTCTACGTTTCTGAATTTGCCAGCGGTCTGCGTTAAGCCCATGCCAAAGAAGATAACGCCGAACTCACAGTTTACCAACGCATCAGCTACTTCTTTGAGGTATTCTACTGGAACACCGGCGACTTGGTCAACATCAAGCTCTTGGTCTTGAATCAACGCTCTTAACGCTTGCATCAATTCATAATCCTTGTTAGGCTCAACTTGAATGAAGTAATCAGCCATTTCAGCCGACATGCTTTTCCGAACATCGATTACTATTAGTTTGCGCCCGCCCTTTGCCATTGCAGGAGGAACACCACCAATATAACAAGCTTGAGGCTTTGACCGTTGACCTTTTACGAAACCGCCTCTAATGGCGCTTTGAATTTTCTTTTGACCAGCCTGAGCCTTTAGCTTTTGCATGTATGCTTTCCATTCGCTTTTCTCAAACCTGCCTTCCGTGAAACTGGTGTACCTTTCAAGGTGCCTTGGGTGTGCACTCCAAGGGTCACATCCCCAATAAATTATGAGGTCTGCACGGTGCCTAATCTGCCCCAAAGTGCACGTTGGAATTCCTACTTCTTGAAGCCCCAAGATAGATGGACCGTGGCATACAACGGATGTGTTGTCTAGAACGCCGCCGACTTCTTCGGTTAATTCTACGCCGACGCGTTGGGCTTCACAGCTAGTTGAGCTCCAACCGTACAGTATTGGATAATTGGAGTTAGCAAGAATTTCCGCAGCTTTATGCACGGCTTCGTCCATTGAGACTGGAACCAACTTGCCATCCTTTCTGATGAGTGGCGTATGGATTCGGTGTTCGCCTTTGTAACCGAGAAACTTGGATTCACAGAGGGCGCAGCCGTTCTTAACCTTGGTTACCTCATTGTTTTCAACTGTTAATTCGATGTCGTCACATAAGCAGCCGCATATTGGACATGTTACAGATTTAACTATTGACACTTTTTTTACCTCCCAAATTCGCTTTTAAGAAGTTCCTCCAAGCTCAGAACTTGTTTACTGGGGGCTGGTTCAACTTCAGCTGGAGTTCCCTTGAATGAGGGCATGCCAATGCTGGTAGTTTTGTCGCTGCAGACAGCGTTTGCCCATGGTCCATAGGGAATGTAGATTAATCCTGGGGTGGCGGCGCGAGGGTATTTTACGGCTTTAAGGACAACCGAGCCGTCAGCAGTTGTCACTAAAATATTAGTGTTATTTTTCACGCCGAGTTTCTTCATCTCTTCTGCGTCCATATAGCACATTGAACAGGCATCAAAATATTCTTTTGAGCTTTT
>JBEKXL010000061.1:0-1741 GCA_049512075.1 Bathyarchaeia archaeon
AGAAGAAGATGGACCGACAGAATTGAAGGGGATGGGATTAAAAGAGGAAACAGGGGTATATTTTAACAAAAATTTATCGCTTTCGAGCATGTCAATCCCCCAACCTTTTATGCCCATGAGCATGCATAAACACATCCACTCTGTGTAATATCCCAACTTCGTCGACTTCCCCGGGATCTGCTGCCATATTCCCCTCAAATGCAAGGGTAGGAATTCCGGCATTGATGAGTGCTGACCGATTCTCGGGCAGACCAACACTCGTCCCTTCACACCCGCGGTTGAAGTGCATTAACGCATAGTCACAATGCCATTCTCTCGCTATCCTTATCATGTGCTCGCTCTTCAATCGGACATCGTAGTAGGCTTGCCAATCCGGTAAGGCAAGTTGCCAGTCAGCTAAGACACGCAGTGCATGATCTCTGCCCTTCATATGAATGGCTTTCTGCCGGGGGGTTTCCCTCGGTCCCAGACTGCCGTCCTCTTGATCCTCCCACATACCAATGAGGCTGTGGGAATAGATAGACCCTATCGAAACACCTCCGTACTCTTCTAAATATCGCCAAAGCCGGAGGAATGACCACGGAGGTTCAGCATCCGTCATGTACCTGAATGTTTCATTTCCCACTGCAGCAATTCCTCTGGCAACCCGGTCTCTCACCTCATCCCGAACTTCCTCATAAAAGTCTGCTATTCCCTTTGAAGCTTTGGTCAATGCACCCAGATTAAAGAGGGAGAACATCGATTTTTCATCCAAAGGAGCAGGGATGGCTTTATTTAGGGTACATACCTCTGCCCTCTGCCAATTCTATGAATTGGTCTGCATTCCGCAATCCGCAATCCGTATTCCGTATTCTGCATTCGGCAATGGTTAGACCCTTTCCTCTAGCTCTTTGAACTTGCCGAATAGACCTGATGGTTTAATCGCAAGAACTAAGACGATCGCTGCCAAATAAACAACCATCATCCATTCAGGCTTAAAGTATGTACCGGTGATGATTTGAGCATATCCAAGGATAAGACTTGCTACAAGAATTCCCGGAACGCTTTCCAGTCCTCCAACAATCCCAACTGCGACGGCGACCAGCAACACCTCATATCCTGTATTGATTGAAATGATACCGAGAGGAAGAATGACAATGGCAGCGACAGAGGCCATTGCCGATCCAAAGGCCAAGCTGAGGGCAGCGGTAAAATCCGATTTGATACCAAGTGAGATCGCTGTTCGCTCATTCTGGGCGATCCCTCTGAATGCTAAGCCAATTCTGGTGTAATGCGTAAAAAAGTAAAGGAAGAGGACTAATGCCAGTCCAATTCCAATCATGAAAAGACGTTGATAGTCGATAGGGACTCCGGCTATCATCACCATGCCTTTTTTAAAATAGGGTAGCGTGAACTCGTATGTCACAAACCCCAACGAGCGGAATAACTCAAGTATTCCAACCCCTAAGGCGAAGGTGGCAATGACCTCGGATAATGGTATCCCCCGTACCCTTAAAAGGATGACCCAGTAAGTAACAAATCCTAAAAGTCCCACAATACCTATGGTCACAATGATGGCGAGGATAAAAGGAAACTTGAGATAATTGAGGAGCATCCAAACAAGGAATCCACTGAAGATATAAAAACCTCCATAGGCAAAATTAGCCACCCCACTGATGCCGAAGGTGAGGCTGAAACCTATGGCGATCAGGGCTAAATTGACACTATTCACTAAACCGTAGATGATGATGCTTGGTAACAT
>JBEKXL010000062.1:0-1715 GCA_049512075.1 Bathyarchaeia archaeon
TGAAGTAGGGCTTTGTCTCTTCAATGACCTCTCGCATCACATTGGGATTGTCGATGATCATGCAAGGCCTGAGGTGATTCGAATTGTGAGGCTGCCTTGCCCGAATCGATCTGAAAAGAGGGCTGTCCAGAGCCTTGGCGAGTGTGGTGTTACGAATGTTGTCCATTGCAATGTGAGTATAGACACAGGGTTCTATGTCTCCTTTAGCATTGAGATGGAAATAACGGCGACCTCCAGCAATACAGCCATTCACATGGGGACCATCATTCCAGAAGTCCAGGAAGAACATCTCCTTTGTCTGCCTGAAGTACATAACCTGTTTACGAAGATAATTACGTTGTTCGGGGGTAACCATCAGTGAAAAATCGGCCTGTCCGTTGACAGGGATATAAAGGAAGTACATCTGGGCAAAAGAACCTTTTTCAAGCATAAAATCTACAAAGGGCTCTGAAGCCACAACTTCCACATTTTGCCTGGTGACCGTTGCCGATGTTCCGATGAGAACCCTAGCCTCTCTGAGATCGTCGAAAGCATTCATGATCTTTTTGTATACTCCTTTCCCTCGCCAGCGGTCTGTCTCTTCCTCATACCCCTCTATGCTGATTACAACCATGGCATTTCCCAATTCCGATAAGCGGGTTGCCTTTTCACGGGTCATTAAGGTTCCGTTCGTATAGACCTGGAAGAAGATCTGAGGATGCTCCTCTATCATCTGAAAGAGATTCGGATAGACAAAAGGTTCGCCGCCAAGAACTGTGATAAAATGGATTCCCATGTCCTGGCACTCTACCAGGACCCTTTTGACCAGTTCACAGGGAAGCTCGGGTTTGGTCCCATATCCTAAGGTGTAGCATCCCTTGCATCGGAGGTTGCAATGGAGCGTCGGTGAAAGGATCATGACAAAAGGAGGCCAGAATCCATGTTCAGACTCGAATTGCTCCCGTTTCTTTCCTCCAAGAAACCATGCCTTATAAAACAGGGTTTCAAAGAGGGATCGACTGTTTTGAGGGGGCATATAGTTGAGGACTCGCCTGAAAAGATGCTTGGCAGGATGTCGGGGATCCTGAAGAAGACGGCGCACCCCGGTAATGCCAGAAAGAACCTCCTCATCTGAGGTGAGCTTTTCCCCCAGATAGGTCAGCCGAATCAGGTTTTCGTCGGAAATTCTGTTAAGCATTTCGAGAATAAGAGAGATCACCTGGTGCGTTGTAAACCCTTCGATCTTGGCTTTGAAATCCATACAAAACACCTCCTTCCTTCTCGACGAAATTCTTTGCCATCTTTAAGGACAAAAGTAGAAAAATTTTAGTATGATATTTTTATATCTGCATAAATAGTTATATTGATCAAAAAATTTTATGCGGCCTCCTCTCCGGCAACTTTCCGTAGATGCTCTAATCCTATTCCACTATCTTTAAGCAATTCGATGTACCAAAAAGGTTCTCAACAAAATCTGAGCAGCTGGGATCATTCTGCCATTCTCCGTCGACCAGAAATCGATATTCATATTGCCCAGGATTGAGATTCAGTGATATTTTCCACATCCCATTCTTATCACGCTTCAAGGGGTGTGAAGAGAGATCCCATTGGTTAAAATCTCCGGATAAGAACACACTTTGTGCTTGAGGTGCTGATAAGCTAAAACCTGTTTTCCTTATCTTTTCAGTTACCTTAGGTTTTTTCTTAGATTTTTTCGTCATAACCCACCTCCTATT
>JBEKXL010000063.1:0-1549 GCA_049512075.1 Bathyarchaeia archaeon
TGTAGAACATGAAGTATCCTACGCCAGATCCTGCTGGGTTGGGAATCATACCAACAACGTTGCTCCTATTCGCTGCGATGAAGTAAGCCACGTACAACCATATGTCTGTGTGGTCGTAATACATGGCTCCTGTGATGTCGCGGAAGTTTTGGATTATGGTTTTCTCGTCGAGAGCGGTGGCTGCCGCAATAGTCCAGGCTGTAACAGTGTCGTTAGAATACGCGGAGAACCCTATCTGTCCCGTTGTGGTGATCGCGGAGACGTAGTCTATGCTTGCAGTGTAGTCTTCGCTGTAGTAGCTTATACCAAATGGGTAAACAGTACTGTTCAGGTTTTCTGTGGAGGTTATCACGTTTGAGTACTGTTTGAAGGTAAGCGGCGTAAGGTTGATGTTGACTCCTATGGAATGCAGCTCCGTTGATATGATTTCCGCAACCTGCGATTCCGAAGATGCATCCGAGTCGTAGACGAAGTTCACAGAAGGGAATACTTTGCCAGCTCCATTCAGGTGCGTGCCGTCTGGAAGAGTAGACTTGTAGCCGGCTTCAGCGAGCAAGGTGGCAGCTTTAACGGGATCAAAGTCGTAAGGTTGCAAGCCTGCTATGGATTCGTTGTAATAGGGGAAGCCAGGAGGAACTGGGCCAATCCATTGAGTCGCTAAGTCGTTGAATACTGTATGAATTATGGATTTGTAGTCAATTGCATTGGCAATCGCTTCTCTAACACGAAGATCTTGGAAAGGTGCAAACGCATACGGATCCATGTAAACGAAGAAGATGCCCTCTGATGAACCGAATACTGTCGGCAAAACGGACACCGTAACGCCTTGAATCTGCTTCAAAACGCCCAGCTGCGATGAAGGAGCAAGCACTACTTGAGCAGAATTAGACCTCAAGTCGGCAATCATGGTGGACGTGGGTTTATAGTAGAAGTTTATGGTGTCAAGAATAGCGGGTTGTATTGCATTGTTGCGTTCGGCGATTGGAACATTCGTCCCCCAATAGTTCCCGTTCTTGACCAGCGTTATGCTCTGTCCTTGAACCCAGGACTGCAATTCGTAAAAGCTGGTTCCAAGAGCGTGGGTTTCCATCCAATTGTTACGTTCTCCCGCAACTACTCCGCCATTTGCTTCTACAACCTTGGGGTCAACGGCCATAGCTATTGGCGTGCTGAGGGTGGCTAGAAATGCCGAGTAAGGTGCCTGCCCGTTGTAACCGTATCCCAGATGTATTATCAGCTGATCCGATACGCCCACTTGAACGGACTGATCGGGATTAGTCATGTAGGCAAGATCGTCCGGTGACGGGCTAGTGTAATTCATGGAATTCAACATCCCATCAGTCACGTTGAAACTCGCGCCATTTCCGGGAGCCAAATTCTGACCAAGAATCCAAGCAGGCCCTTGATTCATCAGGAGAGCCCTGTACATCGAGAACCACATCACGTACGTGTTGAAGGGATCGCCGTTACTGAATGTCACGTCTGGCCTTAGTGAAAAGGTGTAAGTCATCCCGTCGGAGGAAACCGTCCAATCTCGTGCGAGTACGCC
>JBEKXL010000064.1:0-1533 GCA_049512075.1 Bathyarchaeia archaeon
TTGTTAAATTCCATGTTGACTTCTTTGGCGATGCGGTACGCTCGTTTGACATGTTCAAAGCTCTTCTTTGAGTGGTCAAGAACGTCGAAAACGTCATTCACCTTTGACGCGATGCGCCTGTTCAAGTGTTCAAGCCCCGCGGGAGAATCGATGAGCACGTACTTGTAGTTCTTCGTCAAAGATTCCAGTGCTGCCTTCAAAGCGGAGTTGGGCATGCAGTAGCAACCTTCAACCCATTTAGTGCCGATTGCAAGGAAGTCGAAATTTTTGCTCTCGTATAAGCCGTTTTCCCAAATTCTACTTTCTATTCGTTCCGTTGGAGGAATTCCTACTGTGGTGCCTCCTTTCTCGATGAATGTGCTGACAAGCAATTCGGCGATGGTTGATTTTCCAGCTTCTCTGAGGTCTATTCCGAGCATTTCGGCAAGGTTCTGGTCTGGGTCTGCGTCAACCAGTAATAAGGGTGCTTGTCCAGTTTCGATGAAGCATTTTGTCATTAGAGCGGTGAAACTGGATTTTCCTGTTCCGCCACGACCCACCGTTACCAGAGTTTTCATTTTCAAATAAACCTCAAACTGTTATGCGGTTTTCTTAAGCAAAAGCTCGCATATATTATCTATGGTCTTAACCGCTGAGATTTCCTTGTTTTTAAGCGGCGTTTCACCAACCATGTCAGCTTCAATCACTTTCTGGTCAAAGGGTACAAAAGCAAGCAGGGATAAGCCGTTTTTGTCTGCGAAGTTTTGAATAGCCTCTTTCTGGGCTTCGTTCATTACTCTGTTGCCAACAAGATAAAGCTGCTTCATGCCGGCGGCAGCAGCCATATCGTGAATGTGCTTGGCAATTTCCAGAGATTTCAGGTTGGAGTCGGCAACAATGAGCAGTGCATCAACATGTCTGGCGGTGCCTCTGCCGATATGCTCCACGCCAGCTTCCAAATCCAAAACAACTACTTCGTTTCGTTCCACAACAAGGTGCCTAAGCAAAGCACGGATAACAGCGTTTGGAGCACACATGCAGCCTGCACCCATCGACTGCACTGTACCCATAACAATCAAGTTCACGCCAAGCGGAGTGCTAACTGAATAGTCTTTGACGATGTCGTCAACAGTGAATTGCAAGCGGTAAACTCCTGAGTAACCCGTGCTAGTTTTTGATTCCACAAGCTCCTTGTTCTCTGAAATAGGAACGATTTTGCGAGTTTCCTCAGCGGATAAGCCTAACGTCAAGCCGAGATTCGGAGAAGAATCTGCATCAATCGCCATCGTCTTTAATCCACGCTCAGCAAAACCGCGAGCTAAACCGCCAGCAATCAGGGTTTTGCCGACGCCGCCTTTACCAGAAACAGCAACCTTCATAATCTCACAGCTAAAAACATTTCCGTTCTAAGGTTAATTTACGTTTCCTCGCAAAGTTAGATAAAACACACGCATTCTACTGTTTCTTCTGTTCAAGCAAAGTCCTTCTGGGAAGAAAGCCAAACCGCGAATAGAACCCGTAAGCCTGCTCGTTGCCGACAGCCACTGAAACAAT
>JBEKXL010000065.1:0-1406 GCA_049512075.1 Bathyarchaeia archaeon
AAGATGCAAGTCAACGGGGTTCCAAAGGAGAGGATGCTGAACTTCTATGAGGTAACGAAGGTCAACCTCTACAAAGGGCGGTATGACCCCTTGCTAGTGCTTGAGAAGCACATGAGCAAGGATGTCTTAGAGTATGGAAAGGAGAAGATGGGCAAGTCTGGAAAGATGCACAAAGCAGGGATTCCACAGCACGTTAAGGCTTTCAAGAATGCCACTGAGACAGGGTGGGTTCCCAACGACATGGTGCAATATGGGGTCGTCCAATACTACATGACAGGAAACAACATACCGAAACTCATCAACCTAGTCAAGCCCGGAGAGATAGACTACCAGTGGTATGTCACGAAGCAGATTGACCCCATCGTGTGGAGACTTGGCATCATCGAAGCCATCACCAAGTATAAGAAAGAGAAGCCAACCAAGGAAAAGACGAAGCAGACGACCCTCTAGTTTAGGTAATGTAATAGGTCTCCACTGGCTGTTGGTCGGCCTTCTTTATGGCCTCTTGATTCGTCTTGAAGAACTCGTCCATATCATGGACGTTGAGCATAACCATCTCCAAGTCGGCCTTGTAGTTGGCC
This sequence comes from Bathyarchaeia archaeon, assembly GCA_049512075.1. Classification (GTDB taxonomy): domain Archaea; phylum Thermoproteota; class Bathyarchaeia; order Bathyarchaeales; family Bathycorpusculaceae; genus JBEKCD01. Next base: position 582 of record JBEKXL010000065.1, read on the forward strand.
AGCAGAAGCCTCTGGTGCTTCACAACGTCCTTTAGCAAGCCCATGAGACCTATGACTAGAAGAGTCAGAACCACGACTCCCACTCCGAATGCTATTGTGCCGACAAGGTAGTAGTCCATATATGGGGATATATCCCCTTCTGGTTTATAAGGATTCTAGTCTATGTGGTTGACAAGAATCCACTCCATACCCTATACGTTGGGCCACTCAATAGAGCAAGGAACAAGACTTGAATGTAGCCGCCAGTGTCGTCCCAAGTGGCTTCAATACGGTTGTCGGAAGGGAACGCGCCGACCACAGGTTGGAACGATTGAACGGTAGACCAGACTCCTGTAGTAAGCCGCACAAGATACCTGATAGTGCTCGTTGCTGAAACAGGATAGAACACATAGATTCTACCAGTTGAGTCTTTGCTGATGGTCGGCCTTGCGTTAGCATCGTTAGTGGCAAGAAGGACTTGCTCAGAGACAAGGGTGTTTGAGGCCGCATCGTATTGTGCATAGACGATGTTGTAAGGCGTTCCTGTTAAGAAGGCCACATGAATTATGTCACCAATAGACACGGCTGTAAACGAAGGGGCATCAGTTATGACATTGGCAGTGGGCGAAATTGGGCTGTTCCATGAAGCCCCATTCCAGACTTGGACATTCATACAGATGACAGAACCATTGAGATAAGTATACACAACACCCACCTTTCCAGAGAGCAGAGGGACGATTACTAATCTACAAACATTGGAAAGGCCAGTCGGTTCATAGTTTGCAGGAGTTCCGTTTAGCCACGTTCCGTCTGAATGGGCGTTCTTTGAGACTATACTACCACCAC
>JBEKXL010000066.1:0-1374 GCA_049512075.1 Bathyarchaeia archaeon
AGGGCCTGTGAATGAAAGTTCGCGCTCGGCGTGCCCCGCCCGTGCCATAGAACTTGTCACGGCGGGCTGGCAGCCTGCGCCCATGACCGCCGTGATCGCCCTCGACAACGCGCAGTGGGCGCTGGTCTCGGACCTGTTCGACCCGTCCGGCAGGCGCGGCGCCTCGGCCGCTTACGCCCGGCGGGACGTGGTCGACGCGATCCTGTTCCTCGCCCGGACGGGCTGCCAGTGGCGCTATCTCCCCGACCGCTTCCCGCCGTGGCCCGCCGTCTGGCAGCAGTGGCGGCGCTGGCGCGAGAGCGGTGTATGGGCGCGGGCAATGACCCGGCTGGCGGCCCTCGTCCGGGTCCAGCACGGCCGCAAGCCGATGCCCTCGATGGTGATGATCGACGCCCAGACTGCTAAGGGCGGCCGGGCAGGGCCGACCTTCCACGAGGCCGGCGGCCGCGGCGGGCACACGATCGGCGCGAAGCGCAGCATCCTGGTCGAGATCCTCGGGCTGCCGATCGCGGCCCGAGTCGACCCGGCCCGACCGCACGACGTCATGGTGGGCCGCGCCCTGCTCGCCGAGCGGCTCCCAGCCCTGCCCGGCGTCCGGGCGGTGGTGGCCGACCGGGGCTACCGCGGCCTCGCTGCCCTGGCGGACCGGAAGCACATCAAGCTGGACATCAAAGTCCCGCCCAGGGGCACGGTCGGCTTCACGCCGCTCGCGCCGCTCTACAAGGTCGAACACGCCTTCGCGCAGCTCGGTCGCTGGCGGCGGCTGTCGCGCTGCTACGAGGGGACCGAGGCGAGCGCCCGGGCCTGGCTCGAAGTCGCCGCCTTCGGCTACCTGCTCGGGCGCGTGTAGGCTGTCACTCGCAGGGCACCGACGGGACCGGGACGACCTGTGGCTCGCCGCCGTGCGGCCCGCCCGCCCACAGTTCGAGCCGCCCGCAGGCCAGGTCCTCGCGGACGGCCACGCCCGAGGTCGTTGAGAGTTCATCCTGAGCGCTCACCGCGAGGGTGGCGAGCACGCGGCCACTCGGCGAGCGCGCCTCGACCGTCCAGGGACGGGCAGGCAGGACGGCGCGGATCGGGTCCTCGGTCGCGCCCGCCGGCACCGTCTCCAGCACGGTGCCGTTGACGGCGATGGCGACGGGGACGGTCGTCCCGTTGGCGACGCTGACCGTGGACAGGAGCGTCCTCGGCGGCGAGGCCGTTGCGGACGGCGTGGGCGTTGGCCCGCCGCAGGATGCCGCGGCGAGCGCCACGATGGCTCCCAGCGCGACCCGACGGAACATCCGACTGTCCTCTCCTCAACCTCGCACCGACATCGTGCGATCGCGACACACCGACGTCAACCTCGGTCGGGATGTTTCATACACAGGCCCT
>JBEKXL010000067.1:0-1363 GCA_049512075.1 Bathyarchaeia archaeon
CGGCCATTGTGAAGGTCGAAAAACTCTCAAAAACCTTCGGCAATTTGAAAGCCGTTGACAACGTTAGCTTCGAGATCAAAGAAGGAGAAATTTTCGGCTTACTCGGCCCCAATGGAGCTGGCAAGACCACCACTATAAACATGCTTACTACTCTGCTCAAGCCTACTTCTGGAGACGCGAAAGTTTGTGGCTTCAACATACTCAAACAGGCAAACGAAGTGCGAAGAAACGTCGGAGTTGTGCCGCAAGAGTACACAGCTGATGAAGACATGACAGGAAAAAACAACATCCTTCTCTGCGCCGATCTCTACGGCATACCCAGAAGTGATTCAAAACCACATGCAGAAGAGCTGCTAAAACTGGTGGAGCTTCAAGACGCTGCAAACAAAAAGGTCAGCACATACTCGGGAGGAATGCGCAGGAGACTGGAGCTCGCATGCGGTTTGATAAATTATCCGAGACTGTTGTTCTTGGATGAACCAACGCTTGGCCTTGACGTTCAAACACGCACCGCAGTCTGGAAATACATAAAAACGCTGAAAGAGGAATATCGCATGACTCTTTTAATGACAACTCACTACCTCGAAGAAGCTGACTCGCTTTGCGATAGAATAGCGATAATCGATCACGGTCACATCATAAAAATTGGTTCACCCGAAGAGCTGAAGGAAAGCGTCGGAGGGGACGTAATTGTTGTAGTCATCAAGGAACTGGAGCCGGATATTTCATCCGATATTGCACAGATAAAGTTGGTAAAAGACGTTAAGAAAAACAATAACACTTACCGCATCAAGGCGGAGCTTGGAGAGGAAGCCTCGCCACAGATCACGGATCTAATTCGATCCAAGGGGCTTCACGTAACGAGAGTCTCGTTAACAAAGCCAACCTTGGACGAGGCATACCTAGAATTTACAGGGCGCAGCCTAAGGGAAGAAGAAGTTGACAAGCTCCAGATGTTTCGTCAACGTGTGACTATAAGGAGAGCAAGATCGTAGAAGTGAAAAGCCATGGACAAGACTGAATCAAAAAAAGAAATGCCATTAGAAGGTCTCACTGTTCAAGAAAAACATACCGAAGTTTCTGCAGGGAAAGACAGAACATTAAGAACCCCTCCGAAGCTTAACAGGAGTCCCCTGCATGGTTTATGGGCGCTAACAAACAGAGACTTGAGAAAGTGGTACACTAACCCAGTCCAGCTCATTGTGTCGTTAATCCAACCGATAGTCTGGCTCGCGTTGTTCGGGAAAGCCTTGAACTTTGGGTCTTTCATTTCCGGCTCAGGAGCCTCACCAGCACAACAAAACGCGATTTTGCAGAGTTTTTTCGGCACAACCAGCTACTTTTCATTCTTGGCTTGTGGAAT
>JBEKXL010000068.1:0-1340 GCA_049512075.1 Bathyarchaeia archaeon
TGCTTGCTGTGAAGAAGAAAAAGAATGATAAGTATAGCAACGGGAGATGCCTCGTGAATACGCTTCGCATCATTTTGCCGAATGACTTGATATCCTCCAGTGAAGGAATCGTGATGAAGATCATGGTTACAGTCCTGAGTTTCGTCACGAGACTTTCCTGACTCAGAGCGACAACCTTTCCTTCAATCGGAAACACAGGCTCAGCAAGGTATCTTGCAGCAAGGACGACTGAGGTGCCGGAAAAAATGGCACAGAGAAGGAAGTACGCTCTGAGCGGCAAATAATGTGTCCAAAATGCTCCAGGAATAGTCCCAAGAGCCGCTCCGAGAAGACTCAGGGAGGAGTATTTCGCGAAAGTCATCGACAGTTCTTTCTTCGGCGAAGACTGCATCAGGAGGATGCTGACAGCCGGGCTCGACATGGTGGAGATGCCAGCATAGCAAACGTATAGCAACAACAATGAAGGGATGCTTGTCAGGAAGAACCCTGCCACGAGGAGAACTGTGATTCCCAAGTAACTGTAGGTCACGAAGGGCTTGCGTTTCTCTTTCCTGTCTACTGCGATCCCCCACAGGATAGATGTTGGGATTAGAGTGAGGCTGTAGGCCGAGACTACATTGCCGACATCAATGACTGTTCCGCCGATGTCGATGATGTACAGTGGAAGAAGCGTACTGAATCCAACAATGGCTGCGTTTATCGGAACAAAGATCCACAACCACTTTTGATCGCTCTTTGTTGGAGATGCCATCGGCGGTTGCCTTCCATTCATATGATATGTGCGCGGCTATGATTGCTGTAGGACCATCACGAGATGATGTTGGTTCATTTGAAGTTTGACCACAGGGAGTAAGGATATGACAAGTGCACGTGAGATAGTTGTTTGGTGCCCGTAGACAGATCTGGTCGTAACTCAATTCGAATTGGTTGGCATAGAAGATGACGGAAGTCATGCGGAGCAGACGATTTCTGTACGTGATCGCACTCGTCATGATAGTACTCGCTTTGTGCTCGGTTCTTCTCTGGCACACGAATGAGTCTAGCCAAGTCAAGGCAAGTTTCGATGGTAAACAAGCATACAATGATGTCCTCGCGCAGATGCAGTTTGGCCCACGCATCACTGGCACGGAAGGCAACCGAAAGTGCGGTGACTATATAGCCGAACAACTTAGACAAGCCGGCTGGTCCGTTGAATTTCAGAACTTCACATATGGAGGCACTCAAGCTCGAAACGTGATTGGCCGCGCGAATTTGGGTAAAGGCCCCATCATCATCTTGGGTGCACATTACGACACGAGACGTTGGGCCGACCAAGACCCAGCTCATCCACGCGACCCCGT
>JBEKXL010000069.1:0-1311 GCA_049512075.1 Bathyarchaeia archaeon
GCATAGATATGCCAAATTAAGAATCCCAAAAAGACCAAAACCAACACAACCAAAATGACATCAACATCTCAGTTGCCCACAAGACCGTGGAATCGTAAGGTATTATAGCAGAAAGGGGTTATAACCTAAAGAATAAGATCGAAAAGAATATTATTTTTCTTGAGGAACAACAAAATCAAATTCTTAAGGAGGAGAGTCCCCACGGACGAGGTAAAAGGTAAAAGACGTGAGTAGTCTCGTCAACTAAAGGGAGAGATTTGGTGTACGGAGGAGTATTTGGTTGTAGGGATTGATGCGAGGGAAAGAACGGAGGAATCCTTTTTTTGGACAGCGACAGTAAAGTCGCTTTTCATCCGTAATCTGATCTATCGTTTTATACGGGCCAATTACCATGTATACATTATACCAATATCAATGGTATCCTGGCTCTTCTTATTAAACGTCACGTGCTCTGAATCAAAACCGTCCCTGTTGGACCAATCGTGCCTGTACTCCGGCCTCACAATCAGCCGCCGGCATCCTTGGTATCGATCAGGCTACTCTCTGGCGTCACCGCAAGAAGTACGGAATCTGAAAAAAACTCTTTGTGAGCTTCTTGGTTCCCAAACTCATCGACCTTGCTTATCGTCATCCGCCGGATCCCGATCTTAGTCAAAGCATTCTTTACTTCTTGCATCTTAGAAGGGTCAATAATGGCTTCAATCTTTTTCATCTTTTCTACCTCCCCGAAGACAGTTTTTTGATACCCTCGTCTCCGCACGCCCAGGCGGGTGCGAAACCGCCACGGCGATCCTAAAAGGTGAAGAGGGCGTCCACGCTGAATGTCCACTGATTTCTGTCGCCGCTGTTGAAGAGCGAGTGATCAGCGTGGTCGTAGCGAACTTCCGGTCTGAACAGCAACTTCGAGAGGATCTTGTCGGTTAAGAACGGCTTGATGGCCACGCCCACCGTGGCCTCGTAGTAGTTGGCGCTGACGGGCGCACCGGTGGAGAAGCCATTGGCGGCGTCTCTATACCACTCCAGCCGGGTGTTGAGCGTGAAGTGCGGATCAAATGCGTAGCTGACGTAGCCAGCCACGCCTCCCCACTGCTTGGCACCGCTTGTTAAGCCGGGGATCTGCGGAGCATCGACGTAGTCAATGCCCAAGCCGAGGCTCAACTTTTCAGTGATCTTCTGGGTGGCAACCAGGTCCAGCGCGGTCCACCAGTGGTGGGCGTCGCCTTTAGGCAGGTTGTGCCCGACGCCCGTCGGGAACTCCGGGCCTTCCGTCATAACGAAAATGATGGAGGTCTTGTCGCTGGGGGTAAAGGT
>JBEKXL010000070.1:0-1266 GCA_049512075.1 Bathyarchaeia archaeon
AGCTCGCGCGACTTGGAGATGTCCCAGTTCTGGCAGAAGCGGCAGGCCAGGTTGCAGCCGGCCGTGCCGAATGACAGCACCGCGGAGCCTGGCAGGAAGTGATGCAGCGGCTTCTTCTCGATCGGATCGACGCAGAACCCCGACGAGCGACCGTAGCTCGTCAGGACTATCGCGTCGTCGCGGCGGGCGCGCACGAAACACAGGCCGCGCTGGCCCTCGTGCAGCCGGCACTCGCGCGGGCAGAGATCGCACTGCACCCGTCCGTCGTCGAGGCGGTGCCAGTACCTGGTCGGGACCGTGAAGGGATCCACGAACCGAATACTAGGCCAGCTCCGCCAGGGGACACGATCAGGTCTCTATGCAGAGGGTCTGCGTGTCAAGGGCTTTCGCGCGGGGGGAGCCCGTTTGGGCGAGAGGAATGCGCTTCTCATGTCTCTATGGCCTCCTGCAAGGGGAGGACTCGGTTGGGTGGGAGAAAGCGGCGGCCCAAGTCATTGAGGGTCGTCAAGCGACCAGACCTGATGTGGGGCCTCCCGCTCGGAACGGCTCCTGGCGCGTGAGCATGTACCAGATCGCGCCGGCGAGCTCGCGGGCGAGCTCGACCCGGGCGACCTTACTGCCTCGCTGCTTGCCGAGCCGGCGCTTGGTGCGTTGGTAGCGATCGTGGTAGTGAGGATTACGGGCAGCGGTGGTGGCGGCTTCGATGAGTGCCCAGCGCAGGTACTTGGGGCCGGTCTTGGCCAGGGGGCCGCGTCGGTCGGCTAGGCCGGACTGGTACACCCTGGGGCAGAGCCCCGTGTACCCGGTGAGCCGCTTGGGACCCGCGAACCGTCCGATGTCGCCGATCTCGGCGGCGATCGTGTACGCGAGCACCCAGCTGATGCCCGGTACAGTCATGAGCAGGGGGACGTACCGATGGTGGGCGCCGGTGGCGCGGAGTTCGGCCTCGAGCTCGTCGATCTGGGTCTCGAGCTCGTCGACGAGGCGCAGGCTCGTTGTGAGCGTCGTCGCCCAGGGCTCGGGGATTGGCAGGGAGGCGAGCAACTCGCGCCCGCGCATCCCGAACAGGTCGGACACCGGCACCGACTGGCCAAACGCGATGAGCGTGGCGTGGATCCGGTTCTTGAGCGAGGTTCGATAGCGAACGAGGTACAGCCGGAAGCGAGCCCGCTCGCGCTCGGCGCGAACCGATGGATCGGGTAGCCAGATCGCCGGCACCAACTCCCGCCGGGCCAGCTCGGCGAGTACCCGCGCGTCGATCTTGTC
>JBEKXL010000071.1:0-1256 GCA_049512075.1 Bathyarchaeia archaeon
TTTGTGCGTGTTTCCTTTTTGTTGTCGGGGTTGGGAGAGCACATTGACCTCTGCAGGCTCCTTGAAGGCGCACTTCCCTCTCAGACGTATCTTTGTAAATCAAGTTTGCTGAGAACCTTTGCGGGTACGCTCTGCTTCAAGAGCGTTTTCCACTTGCAGAAGGACTTCAAATCTTGGATGAGTTTGTATGCCTTGTTTCGGTGGAGGCCTCGACGAGAGGATGAGCCAAATTGGCCTCAACTTTTCAAGTTCGAGTTTGGAAAGAATCAGAAACTCCTCTTAGAGTGTCGGACGCGCTCGTCAGCTGCCAGTGCCTCGCCACCCCAAGACTAGCCGCTCAGCCGTCTTCACGGTCACTTGATCATCTGTGCTCACGCCCGCGCTATTTCTAGCATTGATTCTACGGTGCCAAGGAAACTAAAGCCGCTGTTGTTATTGCCATTACTAATCCAGCTGCAAACATGATCTTATTTATGCTCACAGCAGAAACACTTTGTGAACTAGGGACCCCTGCTCTACTCCCTCTTTCTCTCTTTCTTCTCTGAGATTTCCACGTTGTTGCTCTCTCTGTTTGGCGTCGCCCCTGTATTGCTTTTCTGGTCTTCTGCGTCTCTTTTCGTATTTTTTTCAATCTCCTTGTTCTCATTGACATGATGGAACCTCACTTCCTTCACTTGAGGTCCCGTCGTCTCTGCCAAGAGTCAACCTCCTCTCTATCTTCATCCCCATTGCCGTTTCCGTTATCTCCGTTGTCTTCTGCTTCTCGATCGGGTTCGTGTTCTCCTTCCTTCATCGCTTTCATGTCCCCCTTCCCCTCCCTTCCATGTATCTCGTATCCGCACCGGGAGCATTTGTAGTAGTTCTCGTAATGGCTGAACTGTTTGTTCGTTTTTTCTCCAGTCTTGAAATAGGGTCGAGCAAAGGCGAGCATGAGACCCTCCCCACATTTCGGACAAGGAACGGGACCTGTCATCTCTATCTTGTGTTCGGACATGACCCCACACACTACGCGGTAATTGTAGTTCAGGGCCTCGATATAATACGGTACGATTACGCACGGCGCGCATCAGGTTCCAAGTCATACTTCCCGAGTCTGCCCCAAAGCCACATGATCACAAACCTCGTCTTCGTTCGTTTTTCGTGTTTCTCTGCACCGAGAGAAAAAAGGGCCCGTGTGGGGACTCCTCCCCGAACACATTCTTTCCGTCGTAGCTTTTGATTAATTTTGTGCGTGTGGCGTACGGGGCACACGCAAG
>JBEKXL010000072.1:0-1244 GCA_049512075.1 Bathyarchaeia archaeon
ACGGGCTGTTGCCCAAATAATAGTTGCATATATACTACTTTAATGGTATAAGAGTGGCATTAGCCGTGACGGAGGGAGCTATGCCATGATGGGTTATCAAAACGGTTTTCAGTCTAAGTTGTTCTATCACCAGATCAACCTTGAGAAGAGAGTTCCGAAAGATCATCTACTGAGAAAGATTCAAGAGAAGATTGATTTTGACTTTATTTATGCGGAGGTTAGAGAAACCTATGGGGACAATGGCAACGTTTCCATTCCCCCTCCTGTAATCCTGAAGATGATGCTTCTATTGATTCTGTATAATGTTCGTTCCGAGCGAGAGTTGATGGAGACGATTCCCATGCGGTTAGATTGGCTATGGTTTTTAGGGTATGACTTGGACAGTGAGGTTGCTGATCATAGTGTATTGAGCAAGGCTCGGGCGCGTTGGGGAGGGGAGGCATTTCGGAGTTTTTTTGAGCGTATTATTTGGCAATGTGTGGAAGCGGGTTTGGTGGATGGCAGTAAGATCTTTGTGGATTCGAGTCTAGTGGATGCGGATGCGTCGAATAATTCTGTGATTGACACTCAGTCCCTCAAGATTCATTTACATGAGAACTATAAGAAGTTAGAAGCTCGTCTGGAAGAGGCCAATGAGAGTTCGGATTCCTCTAGGAGGTACGTAAAGAAGAACAGTCGTTATATGTCAACCACTGATCCTGATGCCGCGATTGTGAATCGGGGCAAGCCAAAACTTTCTTATCAAGTTCATCGAGCAGTGGATGGGAGGAGTGAGATCATCACGGCTACGGAGACGACAGCTGGAGATGTGAATGAGGCCCATGTGATGGTTCCATTGTTGGAGAGCCATCATGCCAACACGGGGGTCATGGCTGAGACCGTGGTGGGGGACAGCAAATACGGGACCATTGAGAACTACTTAGCCTGTCATGATTTAGGGGTAGAGGCGCATCTGCCGGACTTAGGAGAATTCTCCGTAAAGCGAGCAGAAAAACGGAAGATCTTCACCGAAGATCGGTTTGAATATGATCCCCCAAGCGACACCTATCGTTGTCCGGCGGGGAACCAGCTGAAACCCAAATCGCTTCATCTCGGTCGCCAGAGCAGAGACTATGCGGCACCCAAGAAGATCTGTGCGAGTTGCACCTTAAGAGAGCAATGTACGAAGAACAAGTCGGGTCGAACGATTAAGCGTCATCTGCGGCAAGAAGAGCTGGAGAGGATACGGGAGGCGAGTCGGTCTG
>JBEKXL010000073.1:0-1201 GCA_049512075.1 Bathyarchaeia archaeon
TAGTGGCCTTTGGCTTGGACGGTAAACTCTACATTGCCCCTATTGAGGAACTGGTATCGTGCAGTCAGCCTTTCAATGGAGACGACCAAACAGACAGAGCGACACTACTGGCAGATTCACACATCTTTAAAGAGATGGGGCAGATGAGTCCAGAAGACATCAACAAAGGGTGGGTCGAGTTCAAGAATAACACCCGACCTAAAATCCTTAAATAGCCTTAAGACTAGGGTAGTGTTATGAAACATCCAATAGTCGTGGCATTGCTGGCTCTGTTGTCAGTGCTTAGTATCGCGTATGTGGGCGTGATGGTCGGTCTAGGCGGATGGAACTACATGGCCAATTACAACCCAACCGACATTCCGTCTAGCATCGGCATAGTCATAATTATGATTGGATGGTTCTGTGCCATAATCGGATTCCTCTCTTCAATCCTGTTCACAATCTGGGCCTTTGTCGAAGCATCAGAGCATGGTGCATTCGATTGAGCGAAGACCAAGATGAAGAGGAAGAGCCAGACTTCATGGCCTATCAAATAGACGAAGAGATGAGAAAGAAAAGGGTCTTTCCTTCGCAAGTGGAAGACATCGAAGCAGAGAAAGACTTGGGGCCAGCCATGTGTGTGACTCCCTTCGCTGTCGCTCCTACACAAGAGAAAGACATTGCAGAAGAAGACCGAATGTTCCATGAGTTCATGAAGGGATACCACCGAGACGTTCACATGACAGGGAAGGTGCTGTCGGCCCTTGTGAGGGCGATGGATGCCTACCCTAGTCTGAGGCTAGGCCAGTTGCTCTATTGCGCTATTACCCGCGATTATCAGTTGGATGGAGTAAAAGACGTAACAGATGAAATGCTAGGATGCGCTCTTTTCACCATCTATGACGAAGCCCTAATAGAAGCCTTGGACAAGTTCACTGAGGCAAAGATGAAGGAGAAGGAAGCGAAATGAGCAACAAGATATGCGCGTGGTGTGGTCAAGACATCGTAAATGAAATAGGGTCAATCGAAGTTAGAATCTTCTTTAGGACTGGAAAGAGATGCCGATACTATGACTCTATGGAATGTGTCATTAACGAATACAAAGCACAGCCAGCCACACTAATGGGAGAAGTATAATGAATTGTCGTGATTGTAGAGAGTCCATGAGCGAAGATTGGCCTTTTTGGGTTATCATTGTGGTCTTTCTTGCTTTAATGGCGTG
>JBEKXL010000074.1:0-1189 GCA_049512075.1 Bathyarchaeia archaeon
GGATCGTGGGCGAATTCATTAGCACGCCATTATGGTTTTTCTTCTTCGCTCTTGGTGTGACGCTCTTCGCGCCAACATCCCCCTCTTCCACCTCGCCACAGGGGGGTGGAATCAGTTTCTTCTTTTTCGGATTTCTCTTCATAATCCTCTTCGGCACCGGCATGTGGGGCATAGGGCAGACCGTAAGAAACGAACAGATGGCTGGTACGCTGGAGCAGTTCTTCCTTACTCCGGCAAGTCGAGTCACGCTAATCATAGGAAGATGGGCCCGCATGTTCCTCACAGACACACTGATCATAGGCTACACAACGCTACTTCTCTACCTGATTGGTGGTGGCATCGTGACACTCAATGACCCTGGGCTCTTCATATTCTCGCTCGGCCTCTACGAATTGGGACTGATAGGTTTCGGGCTTCTCTTCGCCGGACTGACCATGCGCATCAGATCCTACAACACAATTTCCAACCTCGTTTTCTTTGGTTACATGGTTTTGACCGGGGCTCTCTTTCCAATCAGTGTAATACCGGTCCCGTTTCGCTATCTCTGCATGATGATTCCGTTCACATACTTCAATGACATAGTGCGGCATGCGGCTCTTGCGACGCCAACAATCCTGCCGGGAACCCTTGAATTTGTTATCGCAATTTTGCTTTCTGTCTGCATGCTAGTAGTAGGCTTTGTGGGGTTCAAGAAGATCGAAGATGAAGCACGCATGCGCGGAACAATCGCGACAAGCTGATTGGAAGATAGACAAGTTTGGTTCTTGATATTCTCTTCTTAATCGGGAGCCGTTTTCGAGCAAGAAGGGCAGATGAGTGCTTTCCTGGAATCGATCACAACGACAACAAATGACACGATCGCGAGGTCAACCTTAATCGTTCAATTGCGACACATAGCCGCTTCCATGTTTGCCCACAACAGTCGTTGTGGGTCGCTTTGGTGCACGCAAGGTGGAGTAAGAAGTTTCAGCTCAAAGGAAGAATAAGTAGGCCCTCCGAATTCCCTGTCATCGCTATTTCTCCGGTTGGCGGCAACTTTGTAGCTGCCCAATTTGTCTCCTTGAATTGCACAAATGAATTTCAGGGAGGTATGATGAAACACATGAAGTCACATGTGCCGCTTGCTCAGAGTGCGCCGAGAGAATGCAAGGTCAACTTGATGCAGATATGTGGATTCGCAGCTAGGCCG
>JBEKXL010000075.1:0-1171 GCA_049512075.1 Bathyarchaeia archaeon
ATGATTTCTTGGCTATGAATGGAGATGAAATCACTAGTTTGAACTTGGAGCGCCTCGAAGAGTTACATTTGATGAATAAACCTGTAGCTACGATTTCTGTTGCACCCATGCGTTCACCTTTCGGGATACTTGAACTTGAAGGTGATGACATTGTGTCTTTCAAGGAGAAACCTTTGGTTGAAAACATGTTCGTCAGTATTGGTGTGTATATTTTCAACCAAAAAATACTCGATTACATCCCAGAGATTGGTTCCATCGAAAAAATGGTCTTTCCGTTGCTTGCTAAGAAGCGAGCTTTGAAAGCGTGTAGACTCAAACCGGAGGAGTTATGGTTAACTATTAATAGCGTTAAGGACTTATCTGTTGCAGAAAAAGAGTTCGCTATGTTACGGAGATTCCAAGCATGACCAGGGTGTTAATAACTGGAATCATGGGTTTCATAGGTAGTCACTTAGCCCAGAAACTCGTCGATGAGAACGTTGAAGTGTACGGTGTCGTCCGAAGAGTAGCTAGTCGAAACATGGACGTAATTCACAATTTATTGCAGGACACTACTCTAATTTCAGGCGACATTTCGGATTATGTTTCTATTCTGAACGCTGTTAAGACAGCTAATCCTGACGTGATTTTCCATTTAGCGGCACTTTCACCCGTGCGAGATTCGTTCGAGCGCCCTTTTGAATACCAGCACGCCAACTATATTGGAACCATGAACATTGCGCATTCGCTGCTTGAGCTTCAAGATCCACAGACTAGAAAGCTTATAGCCGCGTCAACGGCTGAGGTATATGGCATACAACCGAACGTACCATTAAAAGAAAACTTGCCTTTGCACCCTTCCAGTCCGTACGCAGTGAGCAAGGCTGCAGCCGACCTCTACTTGCGAATGATGTTTAATTCTTTCAACTTGAACGGCACCATATTGCGGCCCACAAACTCATACGGCAGGAAATTCGACACAAGCTTCATAGTAGAATATATAGTTACTCAAATGTTGAAGGGCCAGAAAGTATACATAGGCTCTCCTGGTTCGGTAAGGGATTACATGTACGTCGATGACCACGTGAACAGTTATATGCTATCAATGACAAATGCAAACGCTAATGGTCAAGTTTACAATGTTGGAACTGGTATTGGTGTGAGCAACAAGGAGCTTGCTATTATGATCGCT
>JBEKXL010000076.1:0-1145 GCA_049512075.1 Bathyarchaeia archaeon
AGTCCGCACCAAAAACGGCTTTATTAGAATCAAAGCACCTCCTTCACATTGTCCATTGATTGATTTTGCAATTTGAACCTAACTTTAAAATTTATGGGTTTGTTAAATCCAATTTTTTCAGGCCTTCTAAGGGATTATTTGAAGATTAACGATTTATCTTGACATTCAGAAGAGAATAGTATACACAAAAGTCAAATCTAGTTGCAAAGAGTCCTTTTTAGGACGTGAGAGAAACCCGCCCTTTTTAGGACGTGAGAGAAACCCGCAAAGAACTCCAAACAGCTTCTTTGCGGGTTTTTTTATCAAGCCTCGAAGAAACTCTTACCAGGATCTACCAAAAGCTGGCAAAAAATGGGAAAGGAGGTGTGGGGACTAAAAAGAGGTGCGGGATCTAATGGTCTGATATTCCTACTAACTTTTACTACCCAAGAAAGAGGGACATTGTATGCATTTCAAAAAGATCTTCATATTTATAGCTTTATGCCTGGCCATTGGATTTTTTGGTTGTGCTAAGGAAAAGAAGGTGGAAGATCCCAAACAGGAGCGAATCACAAAGAATTTGGTTCCCCCGAAGGCTGAGCTTAAGGGCCAGAATTTTCTTGTGGAACTTAGCGATCTTCAAGTCTTCACGATCGTAGACATAGCTTCCAAAGAGATCGTCGAGAGGCCAAGCCTCAAGGGTAGCATCAAGATCACTAATAAATCGAAAGATATCCTGGACATCCAGGCGGTTAAGCTAATTCGTTACCAAAAGGGGGTTTGAAAATGAATAAAATTTTAGAGAAAATTAAGAATTTCTTCAGTGGTAAATCTAAAAAGAAAGAAGAACCCAAACCGCAACAGGAAGAACCTAAGGCGCAGGAGAAGCCTAAAGAACAAAAATAGATTGGGTAAAAAAATAATCTTCTTTTTCTTTTAAAAACAAGTCTCTATTTCGCGCTGTAGCAAGAGATCTCCTCTCGGTCCATATCAGACGCCGACAAAAAATAACGGTGCCAATATAGTGCCAACCCATATTGAAGGGTCGCTTTCAGGAGGGCAGAACCCAATGAGAATCTACAAAACGTTCTCAATTTCCCTATTGGCATTTCTTTTAGTCGGCTTAAATAGCAATGCCTTTGGATGGTCATGGAGAGACTTGGAAA
>JBEKXL010000077.1:0-1121 GCA_049512075.1 Bathyarchaeia archaeon
CGCGCCAGTGCGTTGCTAATTTAGCATTTTTGTGTTTAGTTTCTGCTCATCTTGCGAGTAAGGTTATGGACCGTGCTTTTTCTACCCTGTTTAATCGAAATGCAGCAACTGCGTTGAGTAGCATAGCTATCATGCACATCAATGCATGAACAGTGATCCTTTCTATACTCCTGACCCGATGTTTCTCTAAACATAGCTGTTCTTTGAGCCTAGAATTAACCCGCTCAACCGAAGACCTCAACCTGTAAAGCCGCTTCTCGTCTGTTGGCCCATGAGTTCTAAAATACCGGTCCACTCTCAACAATCCTTTCTGACCTCGACGCTGATTTGCTGGAAAAGGAATCACCACCCTAATTCCCTGAGAGGAAGCCTGCTCTCTTAGGTTTTTGCTAGAATATTGCGAATCGGCAACAAACAGTCTTACACGACCTTTGGTTGCCTTCAAAGTCTTTTCAAGGAGTGCAGGAGCATGTTTCTTCTCGTTATCATTAGCTGGAGCCGCAATAACTGCCAAAGGCAATTCAGATTTCGCGTCTACCGCAATGTGCAGCTTGTAGCCCAACTCGTAAGTTTTGCCGTTCCTGCCCACCCTGGCTTCAGGATCGGCGCATCCGCGGCCGTTTTCATGAGGATCGCGTTTGCTGTACGCTTTGATGAAAGTGGCATCCATCACTATGGTCTTGCCAATGATCAATCTGCCCTTAAGCAGTTCATCGACTAAACTGTTCATTATTCGCTCAAGCCTTTCTACTCCGACGCGATTCCTAAACCTCGTCATCTGTGAAGGATGATACGGCTTCTGCTCAGCTTCAATATCGCAGACCTCACGCAAATCTTGATCATACCATAACCGCCGATACAATTCCCTGTCGCTTGGAATCTGCTTAACCCTCTTCACTATCAACGCTTTGAAAATTCCAATAGGTTTTCTCGGAGGTCTCCCTGCACCTTCCTGATGGTAGGCTTCAGACACAACCTCCTCTATATTATCCAAGTTCAAACTGCGCAAAATGAAGCAAGAACCCTCATTCTTCTCCATACTAGACTGTTTATTCAATCGAATACAAATTGATAAAGCAAGAAAATGTCAATCCAAATAATTTAGCAACGGACTGGCGCGC
>JBEKXL010000078.1:0-1120 GCA_049512075.1 Bathyarchaeia archaeon
GTCATTCCCGTCCCGCAATGGCGGGAGGAATCCAGTCCGACGACAGCACATTTCCAAAGGTTTGCGGAGTAGATTCCTCCCGCCATTGCGGGACGGGAATGACTAGGTCGCGCAAATGCCACATAGCCCTGATGAATCTTGGCAGATCCTTCTCCATCAAGCACACCACTCCACTGAAGTCCTTACGGGGTTTCGCGAATCTCAAATTGGCACCCGACGCTGGAAAGTGCTACTTCGTGAGTTTCAGACCCACTTTAAGGCTTGACAAATTCCTCCCAAACAGCTAAATTAGCACTCGGTGAGTCCAAGTGCCAAAAGCTCGATGAGAAGGCCGCCCGGCAGGCGCCCGGAAGGACCAGGCGCGGATGGCATTGCGCGGCAAGGTTTAAAGCTTGGGTTGACCACGATAAGTTTTTTGGAATTGAGTGATCAAAAACATTTGTAGACGAGAGGAGATTCAAATATGAAGGTAAAGCCCCTTCACGATCGGATTCTGATCAAGCGAGTGGAAGAGAAAGAAACTGTGAAAGGTGGAATCATCATCCCCGACACAGCCAAGGAAAAACCCCAGGAGGGTGAAGTGATCGCCGTCGGCGGCGGGAAGAAGACCGAGGAAGGCAAGGTCATTCCTCTCGACGTGAAGGCAGGAGACCGCATCCTTTTCGGAAAGTACTCTGGCACCGAAATCAAGATCGACGACGTAGAGTACCTGATCATCCGTGAAGACGAAGTGCTGGGGATCATTGAAGCAGCAAAACAAACTGCCGCTGCCGGGAAGAAATAAACCGGTCTAACAGCGCGCTGCGGCATGCCGCAAGGCACGACGTGCCGCTGAAGCAAATACGGGCTCGAAAAAGTCCGCGACCTGCCGAGAAGCAGGGCGGAGCCAAAAATTTGGAGGGAGTTAAAGATGGCAAATGCAAAACAGATTGTACTTGGTGAAGATAGCCGCCAAGCTATTCTGCGGGGCGTGAATAAGCTGGCGGACGTTGTAAAAGTCACGTTGGGCCCAAAGGGTCGCAACGTGGTTCTGGATAAGAAGTTCGGTTCCCCCACGTCCACCAAAGACGGCGTGACCGTGGCCAAGGAGATCGAGTTGAAGGATCCGTTGGAGAATATG
>JBEKXL010000079.1:0-1107 GCA_049512075.1 Bathyarchaeia archaeon
CCTGAATCTCGCCCACACCTTCAATCCTAATCACTCTTGTAACATTCTTGGTTCAGCGTTCGGTCGGCCCGCAGAAAATGGTTACAGACCATACTAAGGGATGAGAAACGAATTCCATTAGACCTCTGTGGTCCCTAACTCCTTTTCGAAGAAGGGCTTCTGAAAGAATGGGGGGAGAACGAGTTATGTCTGGAGACATTGGGTGTCCCAGATGTCGAGTTGGTGATCTCTGACGAAAAGTGTGTGGGTAGGCTGGTGCGAGCACCCGAATTTGAACCGTCGTCGTTCGTTTCGTCAATTTTTTTTTGTGTGTGTGGGGGTCGGCTGGTGCGCACACACACTAGCCGCAAACTCGGTTGTACTCTGCACTGTCCTCATAGCTTCCGTAACAAACCCTATAGACGTACATTTCTCTCAACCTTAACTTTACTTTGACTTACACTAGCAAGAGGGGGTAGTATGTGAGACAACAACTGTTCCGCAGTGCATGGTCTAACTGTGCCATTGGGGCTAATCTGAATCCAGCCATCCTTCTCTCTACGGTACGTTTGTAATAGGCTTCCGCGTTTGCTCATAATCTTGATAACACACTCATCGTTCTTCATTGAAACCACATCGCAAAACCCATGTCCGATTTTCTCTATCTCTTTAGCCATCTTGCGCTGTACAAATACGGTAGCTCTCTGATATCCACGCAAAAAGGGTCTGGGCCATCTACGGACATCTACGCTCGTAGTAGATGTAGCTGCCATTTTAGTATCGTTTGATTCTCTCTCCAAGATGCTCAGCCGTTGATGAAGTGTGTGTGGGTCTCGTGGTGCGAGCATCGTAATTTGAACCCTGAAGTGGGTAGTTGTTCTGTGTGCGCGCTAGGGTATCATACACAATAGCGACGAATAGGGAACGGGCAAAGAGAGTGAGACGAATGTTAGGCGAGGAATTGCAGAATGTCGCATCTCAGAGACTCATTCATGTTACGACCACGGGACGAAAGACTGGGAAGCCCCACACAGTGGAACTCTGGTTCGCCGTGAAAGATGGGAAGGTGTACTTGAGCCATGAGGGCTCAGAGACTGACTGGATGAAGAACATTCGGCATAGTGATCG
>JBEKXL010000080.1:0-1101 GCA_049512075.1 Bathyarchaeia archaeon
AGTGTCGTAAACCCTCTAACTAAGGAACCTAGAGTAACCAATGTCACAATCTACATAAAGGAGAGAGACCTTCAGAACGATGTGAAACTCAAAGAAGCGTTCATGAAGAGTTACAATGAACGGCTTGAGTCTTCCTATTCAGATGAACGATGGTTTGAGGCTCGAAAGGCAGAAAGGGCGCAAAAAGAACAAGAAGAGGCAGAGAGAAAGAAGTGGATAGGGAAGGTTATAGACCCATGAGTTTCTTCAGACACAAGAAGCCTACTGAGACTGAGAGAGGCGAAGCGTGGTGGCAAGACTTTGCATGGCAAGACATTCCACATGAAGCAGTAGTAAGGGCTTCGACACCACTGGCCGCACCAAAGGAAGAACTTGTGGCCTTGCATTGCTCTTGTTGCGGTGCGCCCTTCAACCCATCTACAAGGCACTGTGAGTATTGCGGCACATGGTTCGGCCCAAAGTCTCCAACGCCAGAACTCTATGGGAAACCAATAGAAGGAGAATACGCTCCGATGGGTGCTTTCGTTCAGAAGGACTACGACAAGACTGTGGAAGCCTTGTCAGACTCCGCTACAAAGTTGCAAAGGGCAATAGACGCTGATGCTTTCAACAAACTACTTGGGGCATCTGAGAAGTTCAAGTCTATAGGGTTGTTATCTGGATGAGCGACCCCTATGGATATAACGGTAGTGGTTTGAAGCACATGGATGAGACGGTTGCCGAAGATAAGGAGACTGGCAAATGGAGAAATGTAGCAGAGTTCCAGTTCAAAGAATGGTATGAAAGGACGACAAACACTACTCTCACACCCGATGACGACTGGCTAGATACAACGGCGCAAAAGCGGTTTGACATCAAAGGATTGAATGCTTACGACTCTGGCTTCTTGAGAAAGGGAACCATCAGGATTAACGCTGGCATAAGGGACAAAGGTATCCCGCGTATGCAACGCACTGGTATACCTACTTTCATCGTAGTGGCCTTTGGCTTGGACGGTAAACTCTACATTGCCCCTATTGAGGAACTGGTATCGTGCAGTCAGCCTTTCAATGGAGACGACCAAACAGACAGAGCGACACTACTGGCAGATTCACACATCTT
>JBEKXL010000081.1:0-1078 GCA_049512075.1 Bathyarchaeia archaeon
GTTGCATTGTGGAACAAAAATGTAAAAACAACATTACAGGGAGGAAGTGGTAGCGACCTATTTTATATCTGTTTACATTGAATTTCTAAAATCTAAATATTAATATTTTAATTAAACTTCTTGGAACCATCAGCCTCAAAAAAGTGCGAAAGAAATGGTATGATCAATGAGAAACTATGATCTTTGTCTAACATGGAACTGGGAATACGACGCTGACTTTGTTAAGCTGCTTAACCTTGCCTGTCAATCACACGGACTATCATTGTTACAAATTACCCCTGAAAACCTTTTGGATATGGTGCAGTCCATTACCAACAAAGAGATTCTTTTCCAGATTTTCTTTGATAGGGCATCCGATACAGACGGACGGTTTATTCCAGTTGTTCAATGGGCTTGCAATCATGTCGTTCATCATATCAACTTTCACAAACTCGCATGCCGTGCATGGGATAAGGTTGCTATGCATCAAGTTATCAGCGTCAGTATGAACACACCGGTTACCATCACCCTCCCCTCCTATAATGAACAACCCTTGCTCCCAGAAATTGATCTATCTTCTCTGGGTGAGAGTTTCACCATAAAACCCGCATACGGAGGAGGTGGAGATGGTGTAATCAACGAAGCCACCACACTGAGTCAGGTGCTTATTGCTCGGCAAGAGTTCCCCAATCAAAGATACCTTTTGCAGGGCTATATCATTCCGCCCCACCTTGGTTCCCGAATGGCCTGGTTTCGAGTCATCTATTGTGCAGGAAAGGTTTACCCATGTTGGTGGGATAATCACACGCATATTTATACCCATGTTACTTCTAATGAAGAGACTTGCTATAACCTTGGTTCGTTACGTAGCATCACTTCCTCAGTCGCCAACCTCTGTGGACTTACATTGTTCTCTACTGAAATTACCATTACTTCTGATGGCCGTTTTGTCATTGTAGATTACGTCAATGATCCGATTGATTTACGTCTACAATCAAAAACATTCGACGGTGTACCTGACGATATTGTCGAGGATATTACTGAACGTCTGGTCGAGCTCATCTTGATTCATCATACTCCTTCACGAGGCTAAAACTTT
>JBEKXL010000082.1:0-1049 GCA_049512075.1 Bathyarchaeia archaeon
TAATGTCAGATCCGCTCATAACAATTGAGGAGGAATCCTCAATCAGAGATGCTGCGAGGAAAATGGTCAAGTACAAAATAAGGAGACTTCCCGTTACGAAGAAAAACGTGTTGGTAGGTATAATAGCCACTTCCGATTTTGCTCGACACCTCAGCAAAAAAACCTTAAGTGAAGAAATACTCGAGGCCATGAGCCGATATCCCTTCGCTGACGCCAAACGATGAGCGCGCCGCGCATAGATGTTCCGAAATTAGTTCGCGAAATATCTGATGCTTCTGGATTTGCTTAATTTGTGCGTGTTGACAGCTGCTTGAGCTGTCAGAAGCATCGCAATGATGCAGAGATGAGAATGAAACGTTACCTGGCTAATCCTCTGAGATTATGCTACGTAAGACTTGCCAAGTTTTGAGTCTGCTGAAAACTCGCTCCATGACCACCCGTTTCTTATAAGCTGTTTTGAATTCTTGAGAACCATGACTCCTAAACTTCCGATCGACTCTCAGAATGCCCCTGACGCCTTTACTTTATTTCTAGGATACGGAATAACGGGCAGAGTTCCGCACTCTGATTTCGGCATCTTGCCTTGAAGAGTTCAGGGATGTCCTACAATAATGAAGATTAAAGACATAAAAGCACAATAACCACTATAATCTTGGATTCTCACAAGGGACCCAAATGCCAACAGAAAAACGTCAGAGTTTCACCGTTAAAATAGGAAGGAGCGGAAAGGAGCCATAGTGAGTCAGCTTGCTGTCTTTTGGAGTCTCGGAATAGATGATCGATGCAATTCAGGCCATATCAGTTGTCCTCATACTTGGAATAACCATACTTATAGCGAGACTCATCGCACCTTACCTTGTCCGAGTTTATAATAGATCACCAAGCCGTCTAGACAAAGTCCTAAACCCAGTTGAGAAATTTATTTACAAAATATGCAGCATAGATCCAGAGCATCCGATGGGTTGGAAACAGTACTTTCTTGCTGGCTTACTGCTTAACGTTGCCCAAATGGTTATCGCTTTTCTAATACTGGTCCTTCAAGATAAATT
>JBEKXL010000083.1:0-1045 GCA_049512075.1 Bathyarchaeia archaeon
GAGCAGTCGCCAACGAGTCAGAAGCCAACTTCTACTCCATCAATGGTCCAGAAATAATGAGCAAATTCTACGGTGAATCCGAAGCACGCTTACGCGAAATTTTCCAGCAAGCCCAACAGAACGCGCCAAGCATAATATTCGTGGACGAACTTGATGCCATAGCGCCTAAACGAGAAGAAGTCACAGGCGAAGTTGAAAGACGCGTCGTTGCACAACTCCTCGCATTGATGGATGGTTTAAGCGGAAGAGGAAACGTAATAGTTATCGGCGCAACCAACCGTCCACAAGCACTTGACCCCGCACTGCGCAGACCTGGAAGATTTGACAGAGAAATAGAAATCGGCGTACCCGACAAGAAAGGAAGATACGAAGTCCTCCAAATACACACAAGAGGAATGCCGCTCGCTGAAGATGTTGACCTCAAAAAACTCGCTGACATAACCCATGGCTACACAGGCGCCGATGTATCCGCGCTAGGCAGAGAAACAGCCATGAAAGCCCTCCGCAGATACCTACCACAAATAAACCTTGAAGAAGAACGCGTTCCACCAGCCGTCTTAGAGAAAATGGAGGTTAAAATGGACGATTTCGTTGGCGCATACAAGGAAATCACGCCTACGGCCATGCGTGAAGTCTACATTGAAGTTTCCACTGTTCACTGGGATGACACCGGTGGACTCGACGATGTAAAACAGCACCTCAAAGAAGCTGTTGAGTGGCCAATGAAGAATCCTGAAATGTTCACTAGGCTTGGAATTAGACCGCCAAAAGGCATACTATTATACGGTCCACCAGGCTGCGGAAAAACCCTCCTAGCCAGAGCAGTGGCAACAGAAAGCGAAGCCAACTTCATATCAATCAAGGGTCCTGAAGTCTTCTCCAAATGGGTTGGAGAATCAGAAAAAGCCATACGCGAAGTATTCCGTAAAGCCCGAATGGCAGCGCCTGCCGTCATATTCCTAGATGAAATAGACTCGATCACGCCTAGACGTGGCATGGGTATGTCTGACAGCGGCGTTTCAGAACGAGTCATAAGCCAACTCCT
>JBEKXL010000084.1:0-1040 GCA_049512075.1 Bathyarchaeia archaeon
TTGGTCGCTTTGGGCGCTTTTTCTTCTGATGATGTTGAGTGGTTATATGCTTACGAGAGGTTTCATCGACCGATCTTGGGGATTCCTTGCTCACATGGACCTGGCGATTCCAATCATGGCACTATTCGCTGTCCACTTCGCAATCAGGTTAAGATTCATGCTTCTCAGGTGGAAGATGAAAGAAGGTTTGCTCGTCAATCTTGTTCCCATCTTGGTGGGCATCCTGATTTTCCTGCCCATACTCTACTTGGGTCTCTTCTATGGAATCGGCTGATTATTCATAGGCCCTGCGGTGACCTGTCACGCGATCGCAGGTTTTCTACTCTTCACATGATTCGGAAAGTCCTTCAATAGCTAGGAGACGATTCTAGCACAACCGGATCTGGGAGGGACCTGTTGCGTGTTCACCGTACTTTCAACGAAAGCGTGCAATTCCTTAGGTGATCTTGTGGAATATTGGGAGCAGCTTTACGAAGATAGCAAGCAGCATCCAGATTCAGAGTTTCTAGCGCACTTGAAGTGGAAGGGTGGAAAATTCACTGCTGACGACATCAGATATCTGTTTGGCTGGAAATACAGGCCGGTCCCTAGCTGGAACCCTCGCCCCGTCATCAAGCGGCTACGTGAGCTGAACGAGTTGAGGTTCAAGGAAGGTCCTTCTGTAGCCGAATTCGCGCGGTTTTTTTCTAAGGGGGGACTGGTCAAACGCTTCTTCGTATGTCACATCATAAACCCACGCAAGTATCCGGTATGGGATCAGTATGTGCTCAAGGCGCATCTTTTGATCTCTGGTCGTGAGCATGAGGTTGATCAGACAAGTAAGCTAATCCAAGACGAAAGTGAGTACGAATCCTACCGAATCGACTTCAATCACTGGGTCACCCAGGTGCCGAGTAAGACTAAAGATTCCACAGAGTATCCACCATTTCGTAGACTAGACCGCGCCCTGTTTGCGATGGGGAAATACAGTCAGATTCTACTTCATTCCACGTAAGGCCAAGTTGTTCTAACTCAATCACGTAGCTAGGCAGCGTCAGATT
>JBEKXL010000085.1:0-1033 GCA_049512075.1 Bathyarchaeia archaeon
ATTTCGGAGTCGTCGCAGTAGGGCAGGAGAAAACGATTGAGAACGCCTTCACGATGAGGGTTCCTCAAGATGCGGCTCCCGGATCCTACACTCTTGATTGGACCTACTACGTGGTAGATACAGGCCAACAGTTGCTTGTCGCATCATACTCTATTCAAGTTACCCAGAAGACCTCTGGGGGATTGAGCATTACAGGCATCCCTGGCTTCCCCATCGAAGCCATCCTAGCCGGACTTGCAGGCGGCTTCGTAGCAATGACATTGATCAGGCGCAGGAGAAGTGGCCAATAGAGCGCTACCTGTTTCCCGCTCTATCCCTACCTTTTCGAAAACCGAAACGTATTCCCTCCAACAATTGATTTTCTACAAATTTGCTGCGATATACAACATATCCGTTTCGATCGGTCCGCGTATACGTATGTATTGAAGTTTACACGGGAATGTTGGCCATGGTCTAAGCATGATCTGTCTTCGTGCTGCCATACAGTCCTCACGACCCATTCGGTGGCCCTTCAACCCAGATAGGCAAAGAATTACACGATCCACCTATCTTCAATCTGTGGGATCAAGATTTCGCATGCGCTTGACCATCGCCTAGAAAAAAAGAATCAACATGAAATTCAGGAGCGCGCGCCTGAGTTCTTCCTTGGCAGTATCTGGCTAGCTAGTTCACAACTTCTTCGGTTTCTTGTAAGTTCGGTATGCTTCTGCAACCTTCGGATCTAATGGCTTGAGTTCTAAGATAACCCACTCCCAAATCTCTACAGTTGTGGTTCCCTCTTTTACTTTGCCTGCAATCTTATCGGCAACTTTTGTTGCATGTTCCTCTTTGGCTCCAGCCTTCTTCAAAGAAGTTTTCAGCTTAGGCTTGTCAAACCCCTGCTTAGCGCCCGAACGCTTCTTCACTTCAACCAACACAATCACCTCTCTCTTCGTTATTTTGTTGATAATTTATTTAAGATTTTGTTGTGTGTGGTGTCTTGGTGCGCACACACACTGGCGGAAAGGGAGCGGAAGCGGAAAGCCAAGACAGG
>JBEKXL010000086.1:0-1015 GCA_049512075.1 Bathyarchaeia archaeon
ATCTCCTCATCATGGATACTACTTATGGATCTTTGCGGGTTAGTTTTGATCATAGGCTTCTTGCAGAATCTTCATGTCGATCTTTTTCATTTGAAGCATTGCCTTCATGACTCTCTCCGATTTCTTGGGATCCTTATCTTCCAGCATCTCGTTTAGGATGGTGGGAACGATCTGCCAGGATACGCCGTATTTGTCTTTGAGCCAGCCGCACTGTTCCGCTTTTGGATCTGCGGATAGCTTCTCCCACAGTTCGTCTACTTCTTTCTGAGTCTTGCAGTCCACGAGGAATGATATGGCTGGAGAGAAAGTGAAGATTGGGCCGCCGTTTAATGCTGCAAAGTTTTGTCCTTCAAGCTGGAATTCCACGGTCATTACCTCCCTCTTTGTTCTTCCAGAGACCTCTGCGCCTGCTTCTCCATGGCGGGCAATTCTGCCAATCTTGGAATTCTTGAAGATCGACACGTAAAACTTCGCTGCCTCTTCGGCCTGGTTATCGAACCACAAGAATGGGATAATCTTCTGCATGCAGATTCCCCCTCATGCATTTAATCTAAATTCCATGTCCATTCTCCCAATACTTCTCTTCTGG
Organism: Bathyarchaeia archaeon; assembly: GCA_049512075.1. Lineage (GTDB taxonomy): Archaea > Thermoproteota > Bathyarchaeia > Bathyarchaeales > Bathycorpusculaceae > JBEKCD01. The sequence continues at coordinate 590 of JBEKXL010000086.1, forward strand.
TTGTTGAAACCTGGAATTCTCTTTCGAGTTCTTGGCATTGTTCATGCAAATAGAGGGGAATGTTTGTGTTACTGCTCATTCATCTCGTTCCAGATTAGCGAAAGAATTTGTTCAAGTGCCATGGATGACTATGGCTTCGACTTGCTTGGCGAGTAGTTGTTAGGGTATTCTTCCGCTAACCCGTCGTTCGTCGTCGTTTCACTAGTATGTGTGTCACATGTATCTTGGTCCGAGCATCGTAGTTTGAGCCGTCGTTTTTGGTTTGATTTGTGTGTGTGCGCACCAGCCTACCCACACACACCGACAAACGACGACGGTTCAAATGGCCGCTGAGCGATGTTCGTTTAAGAGCTGGAAAAAAGTAACTACTTCATAGCAAGTGTTATTCGGAGAAGAAGTAGAATCTTCTGCGCAAAGAGCAGAGTG